>NZ_CANMRL010000003.1 GCF_947500255.1 uncultured Psychroserpens sp.
TAGCTGAACAGAAAGCTAAAGAAGAAGCTGATGCTAAAGCAAGATTATTAGCTGAACAGAAAGCTCAAGAAGAAGCTGATGCTAAAGCAAGATTATTAGCTGAACAGAAAGCTCAAGAAGAAGCTGATGCTAAAGCAAGATTATTAGCTGAACAGAAAGCTCAAGAAGAAGCTGATGCCAAAGCAAGGTTATTAGCTGAACAGAAAGCTCAAGAAGAAGCTGATGCCAAAGCAAGGTTATTAGCTGAACAGAAAGCTCAAGAAGAAGCTGATGCTAAAGCAAGACTATTAGCTGAACAGAAAGCTAAAGAAGAAGCTGATGCTAAAGCAAGATTATTAGCTGAACAGAAAGCTCAAGAAGAAGCTGATGCTAAAGCAAGGTTATTAGCTGAACAGAAAGCTAAAGAAGAAGCTGATGCCAAAGCAAAAGAGGAGTTAATTACTAACCCTCAAGATGAGCTCGGGAAGTCTATGTATGCATTAGCGCTAGAGACAGAGAATTCTAAAACAACTCAAAATGAATTATTGAAAAAATTCGATGATATTGTCGCTATTAAGGATAAAGATTTAAAAGATTTAAAAGAAGAAAATGATTTAAGCGAACAAGGTATTGCAGTGACGCCAAAACCATTTAAAAGTATTACTGCCGAAAATAACGCCTTAAATGCAATCAAATCTGATTTAGACGCTGTTATTAAAAAGCGAGGCGAAGACATTGAAAAGCTAAAAGAATTATATGAAGACAAATACGAAGCGGCTACTATAACTAATGATGAAGTGTATTTGTATTACCAAAAAGCATTAAAACGTCTAGAAACAGAACAATTAAATGCTTTAGAAGCGAAAGTTACATTAGAAACGCGATTAGAAGATATTAAAGTAGCAACCGAGTTTGAAAGACGACGACGAATCAAACGTGCTGCTTTCGATAATGAAGACGAGCGCTATGCTCAAGATAGAGCGACGTTACAAAACATTAAACAATCTACTGGATTAAGCAGCACGCCGCTTAAAACTGAAGATTTTGATTTTGGAGAACAGCAAAGTGATAATATTCAAATTCTCGAGAATGTAACCAATGTTGAGAATGGATACTATTTAATATTAGCTGTACATAGTGACGTTAAGAAAAGAGATGACTTCTTGAGAAAAGTTGTTGCCTCTGGACGAACAGATATAGACTTTTTCTATGATGTCAACACAAGTAAATATTACATTTATTACGATAAGTTTGATTACATAGAGGCTGCAAATGAAGGATTAAAATCAAAAGGAAACAGACCGTATAACGGTAAAATGTCTATTGCAAAAATTGAGAATAAATAATAAGTAAGTTATGGCCCAATTCCGAGTTCAGAGATTGCCCTGTCAATGAAAAAGGAATTATAAATTTTAAATATCATGAAAAGACCTACATTTTCTAAAATCACCATCATTGTTTCATTACTATTTTTTGGTCTTATATCATATGCCCAAAATTACGAACCTTTTACACCACGATTTAATGAGGATTTAAAAGGAGATATTGTACTTATTGGAAATAATATATTAGGGCCAGACAATAATGCATTCAATGATAATTCTGTATACAATCACAATGTTAATATGCAATATATTGATATTGATGGTGATGCATCTACTTTTAGTTCGTCAAGTGCGGATCTAGAAATTCCAAATCCAAATTGTTATAGAATTATTTATGCTGGTTTATATTGGGGAGCTGTTAATCCAGGAGATGAACCGATTACTGAAGTAAAGCTCAAAGGACCTGTTGGAGGGTATAACGATATACAAGGTACTATTATTTATGATGCCAATGGAACGACTGTTGATGGAGGTGATAGTTTTTCTTATGCATGTTTTGCAGATGTAACAGCGATTGTAACAAGTTATGGTTCAGGAGTTGATTTAGGAACGTATACAGTTGCTAACGTTTCTTCTGGTTTAGGAGAAACAGCAAACTTTGATCCATATAATGGTACTGGACAATCTGCTGGTTGGTCATTGTTCATAGTCTATGAAGATCCTACACTTCCTGGTAAGTCAATTACTAGTTTTGATGGCTTTAGTGCAATTAGTGTGCCTGGCAACAACCCAACTTTAGATATTCCAGTTGACGGATTTAGAACGGTCCCTGCTCCTGCTCCAGTTAGAGCAAATTTTGCTTTTGCTACGTTAGAAGGTGATAGTCCTATTTTGGGAGATCGATTACGACTAAATGGTGTTAGTTTATCGACTGTCGATAGACCTGAAACTAATTTCTTTAATAGTTCGGTAACACGACTTGATGCTACACCTGTAGATAATAGAGTTCCTAATAGCACCAATACCTTAGGTTTTGATACAGGAACTATTGCGATTCCAAACCCAGGAAATACTGTTATAGCCAACGATGCCACTTCAGGGGTGATTAGATTAGAAACCAGTGGTGACACTTATTTTCCATACTTTTTTGCCTTCGCTGTTGAGATTATTGAGCCTAATATTGTACTAACTAAAATCGTAGAAGACGATGCAGGTAATGACATTGGAGGTCAAACCGTAGGTCTTGGTTCCTCATTAAACTATGTCATTGGTTTTCAAAATACAGGAAATGATAATGCTACTAACTTTCAAATTAGAGATATACTTCCAATCAATATTATTTTTAACTACCCTGACGATTTAGTATTACCTCCTGGTGTTACTGTTGCCAGTTATAATCCAGTAACACGAGAGATTATATTTGATATTGAAGATTATTTAGTTGAAGAAAATGATCCTGTATATGAAATTCGCATTGAAGTACAAGTGGTTGATTCTTGTGGTGAATTAGCAGATGCATGCTCAAATATCATTAATAATCAAGCATTCGCTACATATAACGGTTTTTTTAATCCTACGTTCCAAATTACAGATGATCCAAGTTTAAATAGCAATACAGGCTGTTTATTATCTCCACAAGCTACTAACTTTTTAGCTGATCTAGATTGTACGTTTATAGAAGATATTATTTTATGTGGTTCTAGTGTAGAACTAACTGCTGCCAATGGATACGATTCGTATTCTTGGTCAACAAGTCCAACAGGAACACCAGTCATAGGAACAACACAAACAATTACTGTTACCAATGTTGGTACTTACTATTCATTTAATACAGCCATCGCACCTTGTCAATCTATTGAGCAGGAATATCATGTAGAACTTTTTGGAGGTAATATTGAAAATCCGGTAATACCTTATGCAGATGAAGTAGTGACCTGTCCAAATGATGGAAAGTTACTACCAAATATATTTTTATGTGGTGCCAATGATTCTAGGTTTATTGAAACAAATATCACTAGTGCAACATCAATTATTTGGGAACAATTAGATGAATCTAGTTGTCCTGCTGTAACCGATCCAGATTGTGCTAATGAAGATGATACATGTACGTGGAATCAAGTGGGTGATGGACCAGATTTCTTAGCTAATACATCAGGTCAATTTAGGCTAACTATAAATTTCTCAGGTGGTTGTTTTGTGCAATTTTACTTTAATGTTTATCAGAATTTATTAAATGCCGATGTTATAGCTACAGATATTATTTGTACAACTCCAGGAACAATAACAGTAATTGATGTACCATCTGGTTATGAGTATAGTCTTGATGATATTAATTATCAAACGAGTAATGTATTTACAGTAAATACTCCGGGATTATATACTGTATACATAAGACAAATTGGCGTACCAACAAACCCATGTGTATTTACTGTTCCAGATGTTCAAATTAGAGATCGTGATTTTACAGTGTCTACAACAATTCTTCAGCCATTGTGTAATGGCGATTTAGGAAGTATACAATTGGCCGCTAATGATGTAGATCCACAATATTCATTCTCATTATTTGAAGGTGGCACATTAGTCAATAGCGTTGGGCCAATTATGGAAAACACATATACATTTGCTAATTTGAATCCTGGAACATATACAGCTACAGTTGAAACTGAAAATGGCTGTATTTATTCTGAAGATGTCACTATTGTTGAGCCGCCATTGTTAACGGTTACAGCAGCAATTACAATTCCTTTAACATGTACAGATGGAGAAATTACTGTATATCCTGAAGGCGGGACACCTCCATATTTCTACTTTGTAAATGGTTCTACAGATTTTCAAACAGTACCAGAAATTGTTGTTACTACGGCAGGAACATATGACATAACTGTAGTTGATTCTAATAATTGTAGTGCTAGTACATCAATAATAGTAGATCCGCTACCAGAACCTGAATTCAATATAGTAACAACAGATATATCTTGTTCTGGAGAAACAGGTAGTATCAATATAAATGTAACTGCAAGTAATGGTTATGCATTAGAATATAGTATAGATGGTGGAGCATCCTTTTTCAATTCACCAGTATTTCCCGGTCTTGCTGCAGGCGATTATGATGTTGTAGTACAATATTCTATTGGTGCATCTGTATGTGCCTCAGTACCGCAAACAGTTACTATAATAGCCAATGACGCGATATCTGGCACTGCCGAATTAGATGCGCCTTACACATGTACATCTAATGGAACAATTATAGTTACAGGTGTTACAGGTGGAGATGGACCATATACATATAGTATTGATGGTGTTACATTTCAAGCTAGTAATACGTTTACTGGTTTAACAGATGGAACATATACAATTACTATACAAGACACTAATAATTGTACTGCTATTACAAATGAAATAACTATAGACTCATTAAATCCTCCAACAGATTTAATGTTTGACAACTCTCCTATTACATGTCCGTCAAATACAACTACAGTTACCATAACAGGAACTACTGGTGGTACTGGAGTTTTAGAATATCAAATTATTGCTCCAGCGGCTAGTGCTACACCATACCAAACATCTAACAGTTTTGCTGGATTAGAACCTGGAACCTATACATTTCAAGTACGAGATGAAAATGATTGTGTGTATACTGAATCTTATACTATAAATCCAATTCCAACTCCTACAGTAAATGTAGTATTAACTCAAGATTTAAATTGTACAGTTACACCAGATGCTATTATAACAGGAAACATTACAGGAACAGCTCCATTTACCTATGCGGTATCTATTAATGGTACGGCATATGCATCATTAGGCACTACTGGAACATCATTTACATATACAACAGCAATAGACGGAACATATCAATTTGAAATTACAGATGCCAATGGTTGTATTGCAGAATCTAGTGTAATAACAATAGAACCTTTATCGCTTCCTAACTTAAGTGTTGTAGTACAATCTGAACAAATTCTTTGTAATGGAGATTCTAATGGAGCTATAGATATTACAATCGATACTACGGTAGGGACACCTCCATTTACTATAAATGTGAACAATGATACAACTGGAACAAATTATGGATCTCAAACATCAGGATTACCAGCTGGTTCATATACTGTTACTGTTACAGATGCAAATTCTTGTACAGCTAACGAAGTTATTGTCATTAGTGAACCAGATCCTATAGTTGTAGATTATACTACAGTAGATATTAGTTGTGGACCAGGTGGTGTATCACAAGGTTCTATAATTATTAACTCTGTTACTGGTGGAACAGCACCTTATAATTATTTTGTTACTGGAACAAATGGTTATGCCAACTCTGAGCTTAATGCAACAGGCTCTACCTCTGTTAGTTTTGATGTCGTAGATTTTGGATTATATGAAATTAATGTTGTAGATGCCAATGGTTGTTCTGTATTAGAACAAGATGTACTGGTTGCCTCCCCTCCAACCGATCTAGATATCTCAGTAACTGCTACTGTAGATTGTCTTACTGGTGGAGAAGCAGTAGTAAGTGTTGGATCTACCTTAACTAGTTCTGGTCCATTCTTTTTCAGTATATATCAAGGTCCTATTTCAGTATATCCTAATCCGCCAGGATCATGGATTCCAGAAGATACGCCTGGTAGTGAATCTGCAACATTTACTGGTTTAACTTCTGGTGTTACTTATACGTTTATAGTTTATGACGCCTCAACTAATTGTAGTTATTATGAACCAGCGACAACACCAATTCCAACAAATTCAACGTTGACATTGAGTGCAGTTAGTTCAAATAATATTACATGTACTGGAAGCGATGATGGAAATGTGTCATTTACAATTAATAGTGTCTATGGAACTGCAGTAAACGTCAACTATGAAATTTTTGATGCATTAACCTTAGCATCAACTGGTATAACAGGTTCTGGCAGTGTTCCAGCTGGTGGTTCACTTACTGTAACCGATTTAGGACTATTACCTTTTGGTAATTACTTTGTTTCTATTACTGAAACATCTGGAGCAAATTCTGGTTGTGGTGTAGTGACTGCGCCTTTCAATATAACTGAATCTGCTATCTTATTGAACTTAGATGTTTCTATAGATCAAAATGCAAATTGTAATACAAACTCTGGAGTGATTAGTGCGATTGCACAAGATGGTACTGCTCCATATCAATACCAAATAACTACTACCGCTGCTGCGCCTTTAGCAACAGATGCTGGTTGGGCTTCAGCAAGTACATTTAACGTAGATGCCGGAAACTATTATGTACATGCTTTAGATGCTTATGGATGTGTTGTTTCAAGTCCTGTTGTGGTTTTACCAATGGATACGACGCCTGTCATTTCTGCTACAGTTACTAACTTATGTACTGTAACAGAAGGAAATTTTGAAATAGACGTTACTTTAGATACTCCAGGTATTGCACCATATAGTTTTAGTATAGATGGTGGCGCTTTTCAGACACAAACAGTTCCATTTACGATATCTAATTTATTCTCCGGAACGCATACAATTGAAATACAGGATGTCAACGGATGTGGTAACTTAGTATCAGTTGATATTCAAGCACCATTGACATTGACTCCAAGCATTACAGGATTATCCACATGTAACGATGATGATGGCGAAATTACCTTGGTAACAACAGGAGGTTCAGGAACGTATACATACAGTATAAGTCCAAACCCTGCATCCATTAGTTTAAGTGGAGATGTGTTTTCTGGTGTGCCATCAGGAGTTTATACAATTACTATTACAGATACTGTAACTTCATGTACAGAAGAAACAACAATATCAATACCAGAAGCTACACCTCCATTATTTACGACAACACCAACAGGAGTCACATGTTTTGGGGATAATTCTGGGTCATTTGATATAGACATAAATGGTTATACAGGAACTTATACTTATGAAGTATTTGACAGTTTAGGTGCTTCAGTTACTGGAGTGGTAAATGCTAATACATCTACCAATCCATTAACTGTATCAGGAATGTCAGCTGGAACGTTTTCAGTAGTTATTACTGAAACAGAAAGCCCTTTCTGTTCTGCTAATTCAACTGTAGTTATTGCTTCACCTTCTGAGATCTTGGCATTAACTGCCAATGAAACATCTAATGTAACTTGTGATAACAGTCAAGGAACTATAACTGCTATTGCAACTGGAGGTTGGGGTGATTATGAATATGAATTAACAGGAGATGCTACTGTGGCGTATTCTTCAAATGGTACCTTTACAGATTTATCTGCAGGAAATTATACAGTAAACGCTAGAGATGCTGAAGGCTGTATTGTATCTGTTGATGTTACGCTTACAGAACCAACACCTATAAACGCTACATTTACACCTAATACATCAGTATTGTCATGTTTTGGAGATCAAGATGCATCAATAACGATTACTAATGTTACTGGAGGTCAAGGAACAGAATATATTTACACCTTAAATACTATTCTACCTACACCTAGTACATCTGGTCCACAAACGACAAATGTATTTAGCAACTTAGGAGCAGGAACATACTCTGTTACTATAACTGATAGCTATGAATGTTCTTTAACTTCGATTGATATCGTTATTACTGAACCTACACCTATTCAAGCTAGTTTAGTCACTGCAACAACTCAAACATGTTTAACTGAATCGACATTGACATTAAGTGCTTCAGGAGGAACTGGTATTTACACCTATAGTAACGACAGTTCTTTCACAACTATATTGGGAACATTTAATTCGTCTACTACATTCTCTGTGCCACCTGGTACTTATCAATATTATGTAAGAGATGCTAATGGTTGTATTGCAAATGTATCTAATGAAATTACTATTGATCCGCTTCCAGATTTAGAGATAAACTTACAATCAACAAATCCAACAATAAATTGTGCAGGTGATAACAATGGATCTATCGTAGCAACAGCTCAAGGTGGATTAGGAGATTATGTGTACACTTTAGAAGATACACTTGGTAATACAATTCCAGCAACACAAAATAGTCCTGGGATATTTACAGAACTTATCGCCGGAACTTATGTTGTTACCGTTGTAAGTGGTGATTGCAATACAGCTACAGCTCCAATAACTATTACAGAGCCAACTGCTCCACTAGAAGTCGATTTCGTTGTAAATGATGTGACTTGTAGTGGAAATGATGATGGTGTATTAGAAATAAATGCTACTGGAGGAACAGGAATCATTAAATATGCTATTTCACCACAATTAGATCAATTTTTTGAGACCAATATTTTTGAAAATTTAGCCCCTGGTACTTACGATGTTATTGTGCAGGACGTTTTAGGTTGCTATGTCACTTTTGATTTTACTATCAATGATCCTCAACAAGTGATTCTTAGTATTGTTCCAGATTCATTATTTGAAGAAACTTGTGAAGGAGAAGGCAATGGTGAATTTAGTATTGATATTTCTGGAGGAAGCTTACCATACAGTGTGAGTTTAGATACTTATGATGGTCCATATACCACTGGAGCGGCTGGTCAAACTATTTTTGATTTTACCGGATTAGGTGGTGGTGACCATACGGTATACGTGCGTGATGCTCAAGGTTGTGAATCTGAGTGGAATATTACCTTCCCAGAATCGGTGACAATTAACCCTGTTATAGAAATTGAATACTTATGTGAGAACAATGCACTTACTAACACAGTTACAGTAACCGTAGATGAAAGTATTACTGATCTTTCACAATTAGATTACTCTTTAGATGGAGGACCTTACCAAATTAGTAATGTATTTACAGATGTACTACCAGGTACAGATCATTATATCGATGTTAGACATACTAATGGTTGTATTCAAACAACAGAATTATTTGACATAGAAGACTATGCACCAATATCATTGGTTTTAGTTGAAGGTGATGAGGCTGGAGAGATCATTGCAAATGCTGCCGGAGGAACTGGTGTGTATCAGTTTACTTTTAATGATGAAGATTATGGTGATACTAACGTATACTATGTAACAGAATCTGGTGTCTATACTGTTGTTGTTACAGATAGCGCTGGATGTGAAGCTGTAGCTGTAATTGAATTAGAAATTTTAGGGCCTTGTATTCCTAATTATTTCAGTCCGAATGGTGATGGCGTAACCGATACTTGGTCTCCAGGATGTACTGAAGATTTTCCAAACCTAACCTTTGACATTTTTGATAGATACGGTCGTAAAGTTGCAACCTATCGTGTAGGTGAATACTGGGACGGAAGATATAATGGAACAGAATTACCAACAGGTGATTATTGGTATGTAGTTAGACCAAATAATCCAGCAGTAGCTAAAGAGTATGTTGGACATTTTACACTTTACAGGTAATAGATTTAAAACAATTATTGAAATGAAAAATATCAAACTATATATTCTCTTAATGTTCTGTTCATTTAGTTTTGGACAAGAGCTAAACTTGCCTGTATGGACTCAATACTTAGCAGATAATGATTTTATTATCTCTCCTACTTATGCAGGAATTGGAGATAATTTAAAAATACGAGCTAACGGACTTACGCAATGGGTAGGTATTAAAAATGCACCAGACAATCAAGCTCTGTATGCCGATTTCAGAATTGCTAATCAATCTGGCATTGGTGTATCTATGTATAATGACAGAAATGGTAATACACGTCAAAAGGGAGCTAAGTTCTCGTTTGCACATCATATCATTCTAGACTATACATCTAAGCAATATTTTTCATTTGGTATGTCATACAATATCAATAGCTTTCGAATTGATATTGAAAACTTTCAGCCTACAGAAGAAATTCCTATTGTAGATCCTAGTATTACTGATGATAGATCAGTAACCAATCATAATTTTGATGTGGGCTTACTTTACCGTTGGGACCGTTTTTATCTTAGTGTTAATGCAAATAATATATTAGAGAAGAAAATTGATGATTTTACGGGTTTTGAACCTAATAATCTTTTAAACTTTCAAGCCTATACTGGATATGTATTTGGTAACAAACGAAATAATAGTGTTGAGTTTGAACCATCAGTATTTTTTCAATTGTTTAATAGTGATGGACGTTCTGCAACCGATTTCAATTTTAAATATAGAAAGTTCAATAGATCTGGTGATTACTACTGGGTTGGTGCTTCATATCGTTTCTTAAATGATCAATTTTTGAAACCATTAAACTTTGGTCCTATGGCAGGAATCATGAAGAATAGATTATATTTTGCCTACTCATACCAATTGACCATTAATGACCTTTCTGGATTTAACTCAGGTACGCATAGTATTACTATAGGATTAGATTTCTTACAAGGCATTAGTAATTGTGCTTGTACAAAAGGTACAAGCTATAGAAAGTATAAGAATAATGGTAATAATAGAAACTAAATACCTCTACTAAACTAGCATGTTATTGAAATAACTAATTAGTATCGTTACACTATCAACCTGTTCTTGTGTAGGAGTTGCAACTTCAACTGCTGTATCGACAATTGTTTGCCAACCAAGACCAGCCGTAAATACTGGTATTAATTGCATCCACTTTGGCCTATTTGCATCAAAGGCCTTTCTGTATACCGTTGGAAAAGCAACAATAGATACAATTAAAGCAAATACAACAAAATAATAGTCTTGATATACTTCACTAGGAGTACCAAAGTTTCTTGCTTCTTTATAAAACGCATAGAAAGGTTGAATGAGGACACCAGCGAAAAGTGCCAACCATTGAAAAATTGCTTTTGGTCCAGTTGACGGGTCATTCTCTCCTTGTACATCAGATTTAAAAATTGAAGTGTTCTCTCTATTTCTGTAAAGAGAAAAATAGTTTTGTGAAGCCATAATATATTGATTTAAGATATTTACATAAACTAATTATAACTCATGTAATAGATACACACGAGTACTGTTTTTGTTGGCCATTACCGACCTTTTAAATTCTTAAATAGGGAGAGATACAACACTGATTTTCAGTGCTTACTTCAAATATAATGTTTTTTTTATAATTGACGATGGGTTAACTAACTTCTAGCTTATACCCCACACCATGAACATTGGTGAGCTTTATAGCATCATCATCTTTTAGCTTTTTTCTTAACTTGGAAATATACGTGTCTAAACTTCTTCCAACAAAAACACCATTGTCTTCCCATACTTTTTTAGTAAGTTCATCACGCTTGATGATTTCATTTGGATGAGCAACAAATATTTCTAAAAGCTCACATTCTTTTTTAGATAAACTAATTTCTTCTGCTTCTTTGACCAATTTGTTTTGCTCTGGATAAAACCGGAAACGACCTATCGACGTATATTTTTTATGATCATTTTCTGATACTATTTCACGTTTTCGTTTTGAATAGAAACTATCAATTATGAATAAGATCACAATTGATAATAAAAGATAAAATAAGTTCTTTCTATTAAAAAATGAGGTCACGCGTTTGAAAAATGTAACTTCAATGGTATAACATCCATTAGTTAAATAACGTCCATTACACGGTATAATCGTACTTTCCTCTTCCTTGCTCATCTGATAACTATAAGCAACTTCTTGATCTAAACACTGTAATACTTCTACTCTATAATGCTTTGGAAGTTGAGATATATTAAGTGTACTATCAATAATGGTCACCAAATTATTTGGTTCAAATGAAAGTTGCTCATTAAATGATACTTGATACTTATAATCGCTCAATTTTTTTACGGGTAAAATCAATGATGTAGAATCTTGATTGGATAATAATAATTGATTTCCAACCTCACGTAATGAAATTTTCACACGCTCAGTAAACGCTTCATTTTTCTTATCTGAATTAGATAATATCCATCCAATAATCACTAGGACAATTAAAACAGTATAGGTGTAAATTCTTTTCTTGCTCATAATTTCCTGTAAATAACATACAATTTCATGACTTTTTGCAACTCTTGACACTTCTTTTACACTTTTTTGACACTTTTTGCCAAAGCTGCCGATAGTTTTACATCCAGTATTAATCAAAAACAAAACTTATGAAAACTCGTATGTTATTACTTATTACAGCTATTTGCTCATTATCATTTAGCTACGCTCAACAGAAATTAACTATAGACACATCAAAAAGTGAACTAAAATGGTCTGGTGAGTATACTTTTTATTTTGGAGGACACAACGGAACTATTGATTTTAAAAATGGTCACTTTATAAAAACTGGAGATGCTATTACAGGTGGCGAATTTACTATAGATATGAACAGCATTACATGTGACGATATTAAAACTGCAGATGCTAATGAAAGTCTTGTTAATCATTTAAAAGATCCAGACTTTTTTGATGTTGCGAAATTTTCCGAAGCCATACTAAAAATTACCAATGTGACGTATCACGATCCTACTCATATGAAGATTTTTGCAGATTTAACCATAAAAGGTATTACATTGCCGATAGAATTTCAAGCTGAAGTTGATTTCGAAAAAGAACAAATGACCACTAGGTTTAAAATTGATAGAATGCGTTGGGGAATTAACTATAATAGCAAATTGAGAGATGGTGCCATTTCTGATGCTATTGGTTTTGAAGTCACACTTAATTTAAAAAAACTAGATGAATGAAAAAAGCAGTACTGATTATCGGGCTTCTACTCTATTCTTTTTCTATTAATGCTCAAGAAGAGCAAGAAAAAGGTGTATTTGTATCTGATACGACTTGGTTAAAAGAAATCATAAAATTCCCGCTAGGTTTTGCCCCAGAAATAAAATACGAAGGTTATGAAGATCTCAGATTTGCAAAGAAATGGAGAGATAAAGACCATCCAGATTTTTGGTGTTATACTTTCGTATGGCATATTAAAGGCATTCAAAAGTTTACAGCTAAGGATCTAGAAGAACAAATGGGATTTTATTATGATGGACTAATGAAAGCCGTAAATAAGAAAAAAGATTTTGAAGTCCCTAAAACCACTACTCTCATTATAAATACTAAGGGAAATGGTTATGATAATGCCGATTTTGTTGGAAAATTAAATGTTTACGATGCATTCAATACTCAAAAAATGATAACTTTAAATCTATTGGCTAAGGTTCATAATTGTGAAGAAAATAATACATCAAATATCAGTTTCAGATTATCACCTCAAGACTTTGAAGGAAATATATGGGAAAAATTTAAAGATATCGAACTTAGGGATAATGTTTGTGAGGATTGATTATATTTATAAAATAATCTCATTAAATATCTAAAAAATGCCAAGTATTCCTTGCCCAAATTGTCAATCTAGTATTGAATTTGAACTGCATGATGTTTTAAAAGAAAAAGAATTTACATGTCCAAATTGTAAAACCGTTATCACAATGGTATACGAAGACAATAAACAAGCACTAGATGATGCAACTAAAGCTTTGGACAAGTTGAAAGATGAATTAGATATTGATTAGATTATTTTATACTATTCCAAATATCTAAATACATTTTCCATGTATTATTTTCTTTTTTCCAAACAATAACATATTTACCTTTCCATGATACCTCTTCTCCACTACTTAGTAAAGTAGTGCCTTCATAAATGCCATAATCATAGGCCTCATTGCCTAAAACTTTAATCTCATGCGAAATCACTTTATGATATTTAATACTAACACCTTTTGGTAGCTTCCAGTAGTTAACAATGGCTTCTGTTCCTTCTAAGATCTCTTTATTATTTGGAAATATCTTCGCATCAGCTGTATACGATGCACCTATCATTTTATAATTAGATGCTTTTATATATTCGGAAAATGTCTCAGTGTTTTTAAGTATTTGTGCAATGTCGTCTTCATTACCTGTGAAAGTTTGAGCTATAGCAAATTGCATGGTACACATAAGTAGTAGTATTGAACATATAGATTTCATAAGATAGGATTTTGATAATTTCATTGTGTTATGATTTATGAGGTTTAGACTCAGGAGCTAAAGATAATAAATGCACTTAGTTTTCGAACAATTCTGTAATAATGTGCTTTTTATCTTCAGGTGTTACACGTTTAAAGTAATCAATAAGATCTTTACTTGTAGCGTATCTATCGCTTTGTGTTTTCAATTTTCCATCAATTGTATTCCAATCTTCAATGAAATACTTTAAAGCAAGATTTACTTTATCCTCTCCAATTTCATTTTGAAATTTGTACATATTGATAGCGCCTTTCGCGTAGTAAACATAGTCTTGATTTTCCACATCAACAAGAGAAGGCTCTTCAATTTTTTCTTGCTGTTGACCCTTTTTGTACGTTTCTTTCTGAAACTCTAAAAATTGAGCTACTTTATCTTCGGAATAATGATTTTTGAGAACCATTAAAGCGGCATATTGTGATAAGCTCTCTAAAATAAAATGCCTCCCTTTTACATTAGCTGCTTCTACTTGCATACCAAACCATTGATGTGCAATTTCATGTGCTGTTATATAAAAAGCCATGTCTACATCTTTTTCGTCATCAATATCAAGTACGAATCCTATAGACTCAGAAAATGGCACAGTTCCAGGAAATGACTGCGCAAATTGTGCATAGCGTGGAAATTCCATGATGCGCAACTGATTATATTGATACGGACTGAAATTTGTACTATAATAATCTAATGATGCTCTCATTGAAGACATCATGCGGTCTAAATTATGCACATGTGTTTTATGATAATATATTTCTAGGTCTATAGGCTTTGTGATCGAATCTGATTTGAGTATCCATGTGTCTTTTTTCAATTCATATTGAGCAGAAACGATAGCATAAAAATTAATCATTGAAATATCCATTTTATAATGAAAATAGTTTCGATTGTTTTTGGTCCATTGCTTCAATAAATTTCCAGGTGCAACTGCTTTTTGGTCTTTATCAGTACCAAGAATCATTTCAAAATGAATCCCGTTAGAATCGCCACCAGATCTCGCATTTACTAGTTCATCTAAATTATCTCGATCTGACTTATTTGGTCGAACTGGCAAATTATATGCATTGCGTTCTTCATTGTCGGTCAGTTCATATTTTCTGTTATAGCCTATAGTTGGGAAATGTGCATTATCAAAGAACGTTCCGTTAGCAATAATATTTTCGTTTGAGCTACCTAATTCAAAACCCTTGGTTTCAAAGCTTTGCTTAAAATTCATTTTCAAAGATTCACCTGGCTGTAAGGCGTTATCCAATTTATAAATGTGATAATCATAAACTTCATATGTATTGTCAACTATAAACTTACTTTCAAAAGTTACATACTCTAAAGTTGTGTTATTTTCTATTTGCTTTTGAATATGAATTTCGGTGATTGGCTTTGTAGTTTCGTTTTTTAACATGTAATAACCTTCAGCAGTATAATGCCTCTGTATAGGGTATAGCTCTACCTTTAAGTTGACGTCTGTTATTTTTGGTTGTAGTAAATATTCATAAGCCTTTAATGTTTTTTCATAAGAAACCCTGAAATCTACAGCTTCCGAATTGGTCCAATACGTGTTTAAAATATTCGTGTTGTAAAAGATAAAGCCACCCAGTATAATGAAGATAGTTGCAATACTTCCACTCAATTTTAAAAATGGCTTACTAGTTCTATATCTAGCGCCTTTCAATCGCTTAGTAAATTTCATTTCCTTTCCTCGCACAGAAATCAATGACGCAGTAATTAACAGAAGTAATACAAATAAAAACCAATAAGTTTTAATAAACATATACGGCTTTAAAAAATGTCCATAGCCATTCATATCAGAATAACTTCCAAGAGCACTTCCTCCAAATAGAAATAAATCATGATCAAATCCAAATACACCTAGAGTAGCAATACATATAAATAACAAAATGGTAAGTATTATTCCAATAAATTTATGATTAACTACTATCTGTAAAAAGAATGAAAGCCCAGTGTATAAAGTTAAAAATGGCAAGACTTCTAAAAAAAAGCCATTAAAGTAAACATGAAATTCATAATTGTAATAACCATTTAACGTTTGAAATAAAACACCAGATATAATTAAAGCAATTATTAAAACAATATAGACTAGATTAAGTCCAATAAATTTACTAAGTAAATTTATAAAGCTTGACATTGATGTTGCATCATAGATTAAATTTAGTTTCACATCTCTTTCTTTCCATATGAGTTCTCCAGAATAAAACATTAAAATGATTATAAAAAAGTAGATTGATGTTTCTTGAAGTTCTTCAACAATAAAGTACGTTGTTGGATAACTATCTACGCCATAAACAGTACCAAGGCTAACAGAATTAATTAAAATGATTATCATTCCACAAATCAATATGGCCCAAAATGATGGCTGCTTAAAAATATTTATAAAATAAAACCAAGAAAAGTGCCTTAGTTGCAACCATTTCGAAGAAGTATTATGCTGTGTTTTAGTATCAGGTATTGAGACAGATGCATTATCATAATCAACGGAAAAACTTGAAGCATTAGCAGATTTGTTTTTATATCGTCTATTTTTCACAACATTATAGTTGAACTTTTTGTAACCAAATAATAAAATAACAACTCCTAGTAAAGCCCAAAATAATTTATTGTAAAGTAGAACACTAATAAAAGGAATAGGCTGTGTACTTTTTTCTAAAGCTGTCCATGAATCTGTAACTAATGATAATGTTGTTAATGAAAACGGATCTAAAATTGCTTGTATTGTATCATTTGTAATGGATTTAGTGAGCATAAATATTACAAAAAATATAATTCCTTGTGTGTAAACTACTACCAACTTTCTGCTCAGTGCTCCACTAATAAAAAATAAAGAAGCTCCAAAAAACAAAATAGGTAAAGTGACTAATACGAATGGCTTCAGATAAGTAATAAAGTTGAATGCTAGTAGATCTTCAGGCTTGTGCCAAGGCATAAATTCACCTAAAGCCATTCCAAATAAAATGCCTGAAAACACAAAAAGTAAAACAGTAAATGATCCTAAGAATCGACCTAATAAATAGTCTTTTTTCGTAACAGGTGTAGAAAATATTAACGAATCTATCTGATATTCAAAGTCTCTTAATACAGAAACACCCATGATCATCGAGGCCAAGATCATAAATATTCCAGTAATAGCTCCCATAGCTTTAGCAATCACTATTGGAGAGTTTTTTTTCAGAATCCCCAATTCTATACCTTGAAAAATAAATTCTGCACCTACAGTCGAAAAAAGAAATAAGAAGAAGAAGAAAATATAGGTATCTGCTCGTTTTATTCGATACTGAATTTCAAATTTAAATACGTTATACCACATGATTATACTGTTTTTTGGTTAGTGTTATTTTGAAAAATTTGAGAGAAGTATACATCTTCTAAATCAGCATCTATAAGAGAAAAACCATTTCCAGGGTTTGTATTACTTAGAATATGAATGATTGGTTTTCCAAGGAATAACTTCTCACTTATTACTTTATAGTTTTGCTTATAAATTTCTAACTCCGATTTTGTAATTGTCTTTTGATAGACTTTACCTTTTAGATCTTCAATTATCTTTATCGGATTGCCTTTTAGAGATACTTGACCTTGATTAATAATGGCCATATTTGTACACAATTCTTTAACATCTTCAACGATATGCGTAGATAAAATAACAATGGTTTGTTCTCCCAATTCGCTAAGCACATTGTAAAAGCGATTTCTTTCAACTGGATCTAAACCTGCAGTTGGCTCGTCTACTATGAGCAGTTTAGGATTGTTAAGCAATGCTTGTGCAATCCCAAAACGTTGTTTCATGCCTCCAGAATAACCGCTTAATTTTTGTTTTCTAACCTCATAAAGATTTGTTTTATGAAGTAATGCCTTGACAAGATCTTTACGTTCATTTTTATTAGAAATTCCTTTTAGTACTGCAAAATGATTAAGCAAAACTTCAGCAGATATTTTGGGATACAAACCAAACTGCTGTGGTAAATATCCCAATACCTGTCGTAACTCATTTTTTTGATGCATTACATCAATATCGTCTAAAAAGATAGTCCCCTTATCTGCCTCTTGCAATGTTGCAATTGTTCGCATTAAAGTTGATTTACCTGCTCCATTTGGCCCAAGCAAACCAAACATTCCTTTTGGTATGTCTAAAGAAATATTCTGCAAGGCATTAACACCATTCGAATATGTTTTTGATAGATTGTCAATAATGAGTTTCATACTGTTAGTTTTTTAATTGATTTGGAGCAAACCTATTCATGAGGTATTACACAAAAAAGGAATTGGGATATAAAACCACTTAGTAGTGATATAAGGACTATGGTGTAGTATGAAGGTGTTTTATAACGGTTAGATAATAGTTTGTCACATACCTCAAACTGTTTGTCAACTTATTTGTTCGAGGATTATTATTTAGTTAATATTGACTATGAAATTTAAAATACCTAAACATAAAAAACCACTTATTAGACGTCTGTATAGGATGGTATTGATAGTGACTGGAATTATTATTATAATCTTTAATGATGCTTTTGGTGACGACGAACCGTTTGTAATTTTTGGTTTGTTCTATTTCCTTCTGTTATTTCTTAGTATAATCTATTGGTTGTTAAAACAGATAAAATCTGTTATAAGACTGAAAAATGAAAAAGCAAAAACCGAACTCATGCATTTAAAGAGTCAGGTGAATCCACATTTCTTCTTCAATATGCTAAATAATCTATATGGCTTAGTAGATAAAGATTCTAAAAAAGCACAAGAATTGATATTAAAGTTATCAGATATGATGCGTTATAGTATCTATGAAGGCCAAAAAGACACTGTGTTACTTTCCGAAGAAATAGACTATTTAAAAAATTATATTGAGCTTCATAAGATGCGTTACCATAAAACCATAGATATACAATTTAATGTTGATATTGATGATAATGATTATCAAATTATGCCATTGTTATTTATTATACTTTTAGAAAACGCATTTAAACATGGTGTGGAAAATTTAAGAGAGAATGCTTATGTTTACATTACTATGTCTGCAAAACATAAGCAAGTCCATTTTGACATAAAGAATAATTTTGATTCAACCCTTGAAAATGAACAAGAAGGTATCGGGTTAGAAAATCTAAAAAGGCGTTTAGAATTAGTATATCCAAAGCAACATGACTTACTTATTTCTAAGACTAATGACATTTTTAATGCCCAACTTACAATTTCTAAACTATGATTACATATATCATTATTGATGACGAACATATTGCACATGATATCATAAAAGGCTATTGTGATATGTTGCCTAATATGAAACATATGACAGATTGCTATGACGCAATAGAAGCCCTAGATTATTTAAGCAATCAATCTGTAGATCTTATTTTTTTAGATCTCAATATGCCGAAATTGAAAGGTTTTGAATTTTTAAAGACACTAAAATCGCCTCCAAAAGTTATTGTAACAACTGCCTATAGCGAGTTTGCTTTAGAAGGTTATGAGCTTAACATTATAGATTATCTATTAAAACCATTTGGATTTGAACGTTTTTTAAAGGCTATTAATAAGGTGGTTGGATCAGATATAAATAGTAAGCATTCGTCAATGCCAGAAAATACATCAACTATAAATCAAATCTTTTTAAGACAAAACAAAAGTTATATTCAAATTGATATTCCTAGTATTTTATTTATCGAAGCTTCAGGGAATTATACCAAAGTAGTTACAACTAATGATACCATTACGATAAGGGAAAAAATTTCTGAAATGTTAGTATCCTTGCCTACTGATGTTTTTTTACAAGTACATAAATCATTTGCTGTAGCTAAAACACATATTACCAGTATAGAAGGTAATAGAATACATATACAAGACTATATTGTTCCTATTGGGAAAATGTATAAAATGAACGTCAACGAGTTATTGAAGTAAACTATTCTGAAATGGCCACTACTTTTCCTGAATATCGTATAGGAAAGCGCTTGGCACCTTGTAACATAATTTCACTTTTTAAACTAGGAAATAAGGTAACGATAACATTAAAGTTTTCGTTATGACTCTTTGCCGAAAACTTGATGATATACGAATTATTATCTTTTTTGGTAACCTTATAATCTTTGATAGTGTTTTTAAACTCTATACTACCATTACCTGACCTATCGGTTACCATTTGACGTTCCCCAAAATAAGGCAAATACGAATCGATATTATCATTTGATAACCTGAAGTGGTTAGGATTACCTATCAAACTAAAACGTCCAGCATTAGCGTCTCCAGGAGCTAACAAGCCAGAGTTTTGAAGAGCCAATAAGCCACTTGAAGCTTGAGGATAAGCCCAATCTGATTTAATTTCAAAAGATTTCCCAGCAACCAAAGCATCTAAAGTTTCTATTTGCTCTGGAGTAGCACTAGACTTTGTAGAACTACACGATAGTAAAAAACAGCTTACCATCAATACAATTATATATTTAGCTTTCATAGCAACAATATTTAGTGCTATTAAGATACGAATAAAGCAGCGTATATACTTGCTTTTTAACATTTTATAAAGTCATTTGCTTGAACTTAATGCCCAAATCTTTTTGAATACCTTGAATATTTTGCTCTTCTCCTGAAATTATAAGTGCAATTGACGCTCCAGTTTTACCAGCCCTAGCTGTTCTTCCACTTCGGTGTGTATAATACTCTAATTGATCTGGTAATTGATGATGAATAACAAATGCTAAATTATTTACGTCTATACCTCTTGCCGAAACATCAGTTGATACCAAATATTGTAACGATTGATTTTTAAAGGCGCGCATCACTTTATCGCGTTCCTTTTGTTGCATATCACCTTGTAGTGCATCTACAGAGAATCCTTCAGCTTTTAATACTCCTGTAAGTTGATTAGTTCCTGCTTTGGTTCTACAAAAAATAATACCTCTATCATTATCAAATTTATCTAATAATCTGGTAATTATATTTGCTTTTTCCTTAATTGAAGTCACAATATAGTGATGAGAGATGTTTGCATTTACAATGCTATTTCTATCAATCTCTACACGAACGGCATCATCAGACATGTACGTTCTTATAATTTTTTGGATCTCATCAGGCATCGTTGCAGAGAATAACCATGTATGTCGAGTACCAGTCGTGTATTTTAAGATTTTATTCAAATCTTGTTTAAATCCCATACTCAACATTTCATCTGCTTCATCTAACACTAAGGTTTCAATATGCTTTATATTTACGTCTCCTCGTTCTATAAAATCTAGTAAACGCCCAGGTGTTGCCACAATAATATGAGTTGTACGTTGCAAACGCTTAATTTGAATGTCCATTTTCTCACCACCATACACCCCTTCTGCAAAAATTTTCGCATCACAATACTTAGTAAACTTAAATAACTGCTTTTGTATTTGTTGTACCAATTCTCGTGTAGGTGCCAAAATCAAAGCTTGTACGTGATCCTTTTTCGGATTTATATTTTCAAGGATAGGCAAGCCATATGCTGCCGTTTTACCTGTTCCTGTTTGAGCTAAACCAATAAAATCGGTATCGTTCTTCAGTAACACAGGAATCGCTTCTTCTTGTATTTGCGTTGGTGCTTTAATATGAAGTTCCTTTAATCCTTTAATGAAAGGCTTAGAAACCCCTAAGTCGAAAAATGTCTTATCCATAATCAAATTAATATGGCGCAAAGGTATTGTTATTCTACAAGCTTTCAGAATTAATATTCGTAATTTCGAATCTCAATGCAAATGGAGTCAAATCATATTCAAAATCTGTATCAAGCTTGCTGTAAAACCCCTTTACTTTGGAAAGGCAATGCTGTTTTAGATTTAATGCAATTAGAATTTCCTACTGATCAACATTCTATATTTCTTCGGAAATTGGAACGGCAACTTAGGCTTGGGCAATTAGCTGAACAATTTGTGTTTAATGCACTGGAACTTTGTGACACCATTGAATTATTAGCTGAAAATATTCAAATTCAGAAAGGAAAACAAACGCTTGGCGAATTAGACGTTCTGATGACCTTAGATAAACAACCCATCCATCTAGAGATTGTCTATAAATTTTATGTTTATGATGCCGCTGCTGGTCCATCTGAAATAGAGCAATGGATTGGCCCAAATAGAAAAGACAGTCTATCCGAAAAGCTAAAGAAACTAGGTGATAAACAATTACCGCTACTCTACTCTAACAATTGTAAAAATACATTAGCACAATTAAATTTAGATCACTTAAACTTTGAACAACACATTCTATTTAAAGCACAGCTCTTTATGCCTTATCAGCAAGTTGTCAATTTTGAACACCTCAATGAAGCCTGTGTTTATGGGTTCTACATCAATGTAATTCAATTAGAAGAATTTACGGATTGTCAATTCTATGTACCAGCAAAGATCGATTGGTTTCTCAATCCCAATGATAATGTTGATTGGTTGAATTATTCTAGCTTCAAAATGGCAGTAAACGTTTATCTAGAAAATAAACAATCGCCTTTGTTTTGGATGAAAAACAAAACAGATGAATTAACTAAAGGATTTTTGGTGTGGTGGTAATAATTTGCCAATCTGTTTTTCAGTTTTAGCCCTAAAAAATACTTAACACTAGTATTTTGATTGGTGTCATTACAATATCAAGCACTTTTTCAAAGTGTCTTCATAAATTGCCTCATATTGTGGTACGATCTCATGAATTCCAAATTTCTTAGAAACAGCTTTAGCATTAGATTTAAATGTTGTCAAACGTTGCTCATCAGTCAAAATATGAAGAGCATTCTTAGACATGTCATCTACATCATTTATAGGACTTAAATATCCAGAAACACCATGCTCATTCACTTCAGGGATTCCACCAGTATTACTTGATATCACTGGCACACCAGATGCCATAGCTTCAAGTGCCGATAATCCAAAGCTCTCTGTTAGCGATGGCAATAAGAATAGATCACTAAAACAAAGTATTTTATCAATTTCATGACTATTTCCGAAGAATACAACTTTATCACTAATTCCCAATTCCTCACATAAACGCTCTGCTGGTTCACGTTCTGGTCCTTCCCCAACCATCATCAATTTCGCCGGAATCTCTTTTTGAATGTTGTAAAACACCTTGATGACATCGGGAATTTGTTTGACTTCTCTAAAATTACTAATATGCGTGATAATCTTCTCTTCATCTTTAGCCATCATGGCTCGCTGGCAATCGGTAAAATTAGGTTCATGTTTTGCCAAATCAATAAAATTTGGTACTACATTGATGTCTTTCTTTATATCAAACAAGCGCAACGTATCATCTTTTAAACTTTGAGATACAGAAGTAACAGCATCAGATTTGTTGATACTGAAAGTTACTGCTGGTTTGTAAAACGGATGGCTACCAACTAGTGTAATATCTGTCCCGTGTAAAGTTGTTACTATAGGAACATAAATACCTTCCTCTTGTAGCATTTTTTTAGCCATATAAGCAGCATAAGCATGTGGAATAGCATAATGTACATGTAATACTTCTATTTTATGAAGTTTAACCATATCTACCAGTTTGCTAGATAAAGCCAACTCATATGGTTGATACAAAAACAATGGGTATTCTGGCACATTTACTTCATGATAGTGCACATTATTACTTAACAACTCTAACCGAACAGGCTGACTGTAAGTAATGAAATGGATTTCATGGCCACGCTTAGATAATTCTAATCCTAATTCTGTTGCTACAACTCCACTGCCTCCAAATGTTGGGTAACAAACTATTCCTATTCGCATATATTTGTATCTCTATTTTTTGTGCTCAGCGATATCATTTTCAGAGTCATCATCAATAATAGCCTCATAGATCAAACGCTGTATTTCTGTTCTTATATTTTCTCTTAACAATAAATTCTTTCCAGCTTTTGGATAAGTTCTATTGGCTAAGAATATGTAAATAATTTCTTCTTCAGGATCTGCCCAAGCATAGGTTCCTGTAAATCCAGAGTGTCCAAAACTTGTCATCGACACACAACCACATGTTGGCCCTTCGTCTCCTAGCTGTGGTTTGTCGAAACCTACACCTCTCCTTACATTTTTATGACAAAAATGACAGGTATTAAATTTATTAACAGTTTCAGATTTTAAATAGCGCTTACCACCATAATACCCTTTCTGAAGGTACATTTGCATGATTTTGGCAACGTCATTGGCATTACTAAAAACACCTGCATGACCACCTACACCATTTTGCATAGCTGCTCCCATATCATGAACATATCCATGTACTTCTTGAAAACGAAAGTAGTCATCAACTTCTGTAGGAATGATATTCTTGTCACTAAACTTGGTAGATGGATTATAAGTTGTATAATTTGCTCCTAGTGATTGATAGAAATGTTGTTGTGCCAATTCATCTAATGGTTTATCATAATAGCCTTCAATATATTTTTTAAGAATATAATATGGTAAATCACTGTAACGGTAACGCAATGAAGATAATAACTCAGTCTCCACAATAATTTTTTGGATAGAATCTGGGTAATCATGTCTTAAATACATGTTCTCTGCCACCTTAATATTGAATCTTGGTGATGATGTTCTTCTGTAATATTTAGTTAGTGGTTTTTTTGTAACCGAATCTAAAGTAGATACATAAAAAGGTACCCAAGGACGTAGTTGCGCATAGTGCGATAGCATTTGCTTAATGGTTACATTCTTTTTATTAGAAGAACTATATTCTGGAAGTATACGAGATAGCTTTGTGTTTAAAGACAAAGCCTTCTTTTCTTCAAGCTCCATTAAAAGTGGTAAGGTTGCTAAAATTTTTGTCAAAGAAGCTACATCATATAAATCTTCAAATTTGACTTTTTCCTTTCCTTTGTATGTATGTTTACCAAAGTTCTTATTGTAAATAACTTTTCCCTTTCTGGCTACCAACAACTGAATTCCTGGCGTCATCTTATTATTAACTGCATAATTAGCAACAGAGTCTAAGCGCTTGAGTCTATCTGTACTCATTCCAACGCGCTCTGGCAAACCATAACTTAATGATGAAATAGAACTGTAAGTAATACCATCACCAACCTTAAAATGATCTCCAAGAGATACTGGAATTGTTCCTTTGGACGGAATCGCACCAAAAATTAGTTGTGCAGATTTTTGCTGAGCGATAGCACTGTTCTGATAGCTCATAACAATCCCTTCAATATTTTCTATACTAGATAGATCAATAAGAGAATACGGTCGTGCGAAAACATCTAAAACTACTGTATTGGTTCTAGCGATCTCATATAACCAAACTAACTCTTTGTCTTTGAATTTATAACCTTGCCACGGATTTTGATTTTTCTTATGAAAACCAACAATAACCGTATTATAATTTTGAAGTTTTGTCATAAGTTCATCTAGCTTTTCGGCTTTAACCTTATGAACCTTAGTATACTTTTTAAGCTCGTCATAAAATGTAGAACCTGTATCATCTCCTAGTTCTACATAAGCAATTTTTTTAGTTTCAAGATTACGAAGCGGTAATAGATCAGATTTGTTTTTTAATACTGTGATGGCTCCTTCGAATAATTCTTCATATAGTACATCATCTTGCAATCTGTTGAGATCTTTTACTAAAGTTGTAGTGCCAATAGGTTGATAATGATCTAAACCAACTTTATATTTAGCCATTAAAATCTTTTTTACAGAATGTGCTAAGCGTTCTTCAGTGACGTCTTTATCATTATAAGCCTTAATGATTTTTGCAATGGCTTTTGGTACATCTTCAGAAATAAGTAAAACATCATTTCCAGCTTGAAAAGCAGCGAGATCTATGTCACCAGGCGTACTGTAGTTAGAAACTCCTTTCATTTCAAGAGCATCAGTAAAAATAAGTCCTTTAAATCCCAAGGAATCTTTTAGTATATCTGACACAATATGAGTAGACAATGACGATGGAAATCCGTCACGTGGTTCTAAACTAGGTACATTTAAATGTGCAACCATAACACTAGATAAGCCTTCTTTTATAAGTTGTTTATAAGGATATAATTCAATAGAATCTATACGCTTTTCATTGAAATTGATTGTTGGAAGTGTTTTGTGAGAATCACTATCTGTATCGCCATGACCAGGGAAATGTTTTGCATTAGCTAATACACCTGCATCTTGCATACCCTTCATAAATGCCGAAGCCTTTGCTGTAACATTATCTCTGTCTTCTCCAAACGAACGATTACCTATAATAGGGTTCTTAGGATTCGTATTGATATCAACAACAGGAGCAAAATTAAAATGCACGCCAATACGCTTACAATGCTCTCCAATATGGTAGCCTGTACGTTCAACAAGCTTGTTATCTTCTATAGCACCGAGTGTCATGTTCCATGGAAACGCGTAAGTAGAATCCAAACGCATACTTAATCCCCATTCTGCATCCATACCAATTAATAAAGGTGTTTTAGAGATTGCTTGGTATAAGTTGTTTAGTTTAGCTTGACGTATTGGACCACCAGTAGAAAATATCAATCCTCCAATATGATTATTATTGATCAATTTAGCGATTTCAGCTTCATTACTTTTATTGTTATTAGAAAACGCACGAACCATAAACAATTGTCCAACTTTTTCTTTCAAACTCATACTGTTGTAAATACTATCCACCCATTTCTGTTGGGCTTCTAAGTTTTCATGTGCTAACGGATGGCCTGCATTTTGAGAGAACGTAGGCAACACGATTGAAAAAATACAAATGAGGGACAATATATAACGCATAAACTAAAGGTCTTTTGATTTGTTCTTAATTAGAACTAAAAACTATGCCAAAATAGTATTTTAGTATTAAGTATAAAAGACTTTAAGATAGATTTATAAAGAAGGTTGTGAACAAATGGAAACATCATCACTCACTTGAGAAGTGAGTAGAATTGATTTATGATACTTAATCTATTAAATCTATATGTCTATCATGGTATCCTAAAAGATATAGCACACCATCTAAACCAATACTAGATATAGAGTTTTGTGCATTATCCTTTACTTTCGGTTTGGCATGAAATGCTATTCCTAATCCTGCCAAATTTAACATTGGTAAATCGTTAGCTCCATCGCCAACAGCAATAGTCTGACCAATATCTATGCCTTCTTTTTTTGCAATTTCTTTAAGGTAATCTGCCTTTTTATTACCATCAACAATATCTCCAATATAACCACCTGTTAACTTACCATCTTTAATTTCAAGCTGATTGGCATATACATAGTCCATACCGAGTTCTTCTTTTAAATAGTTACCAAAATAGGTAAAGCCTCCTGAGAGGATAGCAGTTTTAAATCCATAACTTCTTAAGGTATCTATCAATCGTTTGGCTCCTTTGGTAATTGGTAGATTAACTGCAACATCATGCAGCACCTCTTCACTTAATCCTTTTAGAAGTTTCATTCGTTTTTTGAAACTTTCATTAAAATCTATTTCACCTTGCATGGCAGATTCTGTGATGGCTTTTACTTCGTCACCTACACCAGCAAGTTCTGCTAATTTGTCAATAACTTCAGTTTGAATAAGTGTAGAATCCATATCAAAACACACCAAACGCCTATTTCTTCTAAAGATATTATCTTCTTGAAATGCTATATCAACATCCATGTCTGTGGATATCTCCATGAACTTTTCGGTAAATTCCAATTTACAATCAATTTTTCCTCGAATGGACAATTCTATAGAAGCTCGTGGATATTCTTCTTCTCTTACAAGAGACGTTCGTCCTGTAAGTCGTTTTATGGCATCAATATTAAGGTTTCTATCAGATATAACTTGAGTGACCTTTGATATTTGTTCTGCTGTTAAGCGCTCACCTAAAATTGTAATGATATAGCGGTCTTTCCCTTGTAGTTTTACCCAGTTTTCATAATCTTCAGATGAAATCGGAGTGAATTTAGCTGTCACACCCAGCTCATAAGCTTTAAAAAGCAAATCTTTTAATACAGAAGCCGAATTATTTCCAGATTCAATTTCAAATAAAAAACCTAATGATAATGTATCATGTATGTTTGCCTGACCTATATCAAGTACTTTTGCCCCATAATTTGATAAAACACTAGTTAAGCTAGAGGTTAATCCTGGTTTATCTTGTCCTGAAATGTTTAGTAAAAAAATGTCTTTCGCCATACGTCAACTACAACTGGTTAATTTAAAAATCTGTTGTGCCAACTCTCACTAGCAGGTACTTCCCAATTTTCTTTAAACTCAGCAATATTAGTAACGAGATTATTAAAAACAATGGTTTTTTTCGAAACAGCTTTGTCTTTTACCATCTTTTTGAAGTCTAAAAGCGACTTATAAGCTACATATTCTCCTTGCTTATAAGACACATTCATTTTGTCCATTAAATCTACATTATAGTCTTTTTCCAATTGTTGAATAAAATGTACAGAAGCATCAATACTACATCCGGTAGCACTATTCAAGTTTTGATTTAAAGCTATAACTATAAAACGCTTGTATTCAATTGTATATCCAGATTTCAAATCACTACCATGAGCAGTCCAGTTATCAATAAATATATCGAGTTTTTCTTTTATTTCTGAAAGCTCATCATCAGTGAATGATCTATTGGCTTGGTAAATCCAAACGCGAGATTCATCAGGAAGTGTATTAAAATCAACTAGCATCTTTTATTTTTTTTCTGAGGACAAAAATACAATATTACATCCAATCTTTGTCTTGTGATTCTACTTTATACAATAAGAAATCATATATGGATTTAGCTTCACTTTCTTTAATATAAGGTATCTTAACAGACTTTGATGCTGTTGAGATAATAACAGATGTAATTTGTCTTCGTTTTTGAAATATGGTTTGTTTTAGCTTTACAGCTTGAATTTTATGGATTTCTAGAATATTGGTGGTTGTATCTATAACTCCTCCTCCAATAGTGACAAATTCATCATCAATCTTATAATACGCCTTTTTAAAACCATAATACACATATAATATGGCTAAAGGAACAAGAATAAGATTTATCCACCATACATTACTTCCAAAGATTAAATGCGCAATACCATTAGCAATGACAGCTGTTATCAGCATATCAAGTCCCAAAATCCGCTTATAATAGTAAGCTGGCTTATACGCTTCTAAGTGACTAGTATAATTCTCTAATAGCTTATCTATTAAATGATTTACTTGGTTTTTTTCCAAAGCTATAATCACAAAATTCTTTTTTTGCTTTGCATTCACCATGGCTTGTTTAACCGACATCGTATGTAATCCAAAATATTGCTTAAGACGATTGGTTTTGATAACTATATTTTGAATCCTACTTGGCGTTAAGCTTAATGATATCTTATTAAACAGACCCTTATTAATTTCAATGGTTTTTTGATTTTCAACCACTTGTAAATTAAAATTAGTAATAAATGTTTTTATTACTGAAAACACTAATGAAAATAAAATTGCAAGAACGACTATAAACAGATTGGTCAAAAAAATACCAAATAATGTGGCTTCATCTAATTGTATTACCCCTTCAATACGCTCCCTAATCTTTAGATCTTTAATGTAATCTTTGAATTCATAATACAATCCAAACACAAAGGACGCTATAATAGCAAAGCTTTTTAAATGATTTTGAGATACACCTTCAAGCAATAATCGTTTAGGAGATACTTTAAAAAACACCGTTTTTTGCTCATTAACCAAAGTCGAGTCACTATCTGCATTTGCTTCATTTTTATTGAAGAGCTCTTTCTTAAGAAGTAATGCTGTTGATTTGTCTAAGGCACTAATTTCAATTTCAGATTTATTATCACCAGCAGTTTCTATATTTAATGATACTACATTTATAAGTTGCTGTAGAAAGTTTTGTTTCACATAAACATTTTGAATTTTTGATTTTGGAATAATCGTATTATCCTTATTGAAAATTCCTGTAGACAAATGAAAATCATCTTTACTAATATGAAATCTGAAATTCAAGTACTTTAAAATAGCAAAGAGCAATAGAACAATTAAAATCCCTGCTACTATTAAAATTATAATTGTAGGACTTAAACTTGCAAAGGTCTTCTTCTTCATTAATGAGAGTCCCAGAGCTAAGAATAAAACAAAGAATTTTTTAAAAAACTTAAAGGTATTAAACCCAAAAATAATGATGATACCTTTAGCCGACTGACGAGCTGGTTGAGAAAAATCACTGATTTCCATTGATTCTAACACTTATATAGTCGTTTATCTGCTTTGCTTCTTCATGCGGAAGTCCTTTTATACTTAAATCACTCCCAGATTCTCCAGCAGTATAGAGATTAAGTGCTGCAAGATTAAATTGCCTAGCCAACCAACTTCGGGATTCTTCAATATGCTGAATTCTTGAAATTGGCACTGTTGTAATTGAGTTAACAATTAACCCGCTTGCATATATAACATCGTGGTCTCTAATAGCGTATTTACGCTTTTTAAACGCTAGAATTGCAATAACAAAATTGATTAAGCAAAACACCATAACTATTGAAAATATAAACCAGAAATTATCTTGAAAAGCTTCTCTTTCAATAAATAGTTTCCCAACAATCAACACTCCTAAAAAAGCAGCACACATTGCTAGTTTATTCAAAATTATAATCTTTAAATACCGTTTGGAAATTGGCTTTAACTTAACATCTTCGAGCTTCGGTAAGGCATCATTGAATATTTGAGAGTTCGTAAAGCTCATAAAATAGTTATTTTTTTTGCTGCTTCTTCAACGCTCTATAGGTTAAGAAGCCATACATAACAACAGCAAAAGGAAAGTAAAAAGCCATTCTTCCCCATTCAAAACCTCTACCTAAGAGATAATCGAATACGGTTACAATTCCACAAAATACTAATCCGCCAATTAATGCAGCAACAACAACACGTTTTTTATTTATTTCAGCCATAGGTTATAGGTCTTGGGCATTAGCAATAAGTTCAGCGATATCCATAACTGCAATATCATTTTCTTTTTCTTTATTCTTTACGCCATCAGTCATCATTGTGTTACAAAATGGACAACCAGCAGCTATAATCTGAGGCTTTGTTTCTAGAGCTTGTTCCGTTCTTTCGATATTCACGTCTTTATTTCCTTTTTCAGGCTCTTTAAACATCTGCGCACCTCCCGCTCCACAACATAAACCTCTTGATTTACAGCTTTTCATTTCTACAAGCTCGGCATCTAATTTACGTATTAGATCACGAGGAGCTTCATAAACTTGATTAGCACGACCTAAATAACATGGATCGTGAAATGTAATGCGTTTGCCTTTATATTGTCCGCCTTCTATGGTTAGACGACCTTCGGCGAGCAGCGATTTTAAAAACTGTGTATGATGCATTACTTCATAATTACCTCCTAATTCTGGGTATTCATTTTTAATCGTATTAAAACAATGCGGACATGTAGTTACAATTTTCTTTATTTCATAAGCATTCATGACCTCAATATTGGTCACAGCCTGCATTTGAAACAAAAATTCATTACCTGAACGCTTGGCAGGATCTCCTGTGCAACTTTCTTCTGTTCCTAATACTGCAAACTCAACATTTGCCTTATTGAGTAGTTTTACAAATGCCTTTGTTATTTTTTTTGCTCTATCGTCAAAGCTTCCAGCACATCCAACCCAAAACAATACTTCAGGTTGCTTTCCCGCTGCCATAAATTCTGCCATTGTTGGCACTTTGAGTAATTCGCTCATAAACTTTATATTTTTGAGAACTGATGACTAATACTTATATAAACCTATAACTTTTACTTAATCTGAAAACAGTTCTACTTAATGTTCTTTAATTTCAGCAAAATCTTTTTTTGCTATTCTTATATAAATGGCCAATTTTTTTTGACCTTCTTTTAATCTATTTTTCGGATCTAAACGTTCTAGAAATGTTCTGCGTTTTGCTTCCTCTCCAATAATTTGCTTTTGATAATCTGTACAATAATCACACAACACTTTTAAAAGCTTAATCTCTTTAACTTCATTATTCCGATATTCTATAAGTGTATACGATTTAATTTGTAACGAGTCTTTAGTATAAGATTGCGCACTTAATAGTGTACTATAAAAACAAAGTATAGCTGTAAGAATGTATTTATATTTCCACACAAAAACACTCATGTTTATTCATCTTTCCAGTTTAAACGATCCATTTGATTGTATGGCCATGGCGCTCCGTTATTCTCTATATTGGTCATCATATTGTTGAGCTCCATTGGTGCAGCACTTTGCTCCATTACAAGGTATTGGCGCATTTGCATAATGATATTCAAGGGGTCGATACTTACTGGACAAGCTTCAACACAAGCATTACAGCTAGTACAAGCCCAAAGCTCTTCGTTGGTAATATAATCGCCGAGTAATTGCTTACCGTCATCTTTAAATTCACCTTTGTTTGCATCTATGTTTTTTCCTACTTCCTCAAGACGATCACGAGTGTCCATCATAATTTTACGAGGTGATAATTTCTTTCCTGTTTGGTTGGCAGGGCACTCACTAGTACAACGTCCGCATTCTGTGCACGTATAAGCATTAAGCAAATTAACCCAACTCAGATCCTTAACATCGCTTGCTCCAAATTTGGCAGGAACAGCAGTCTCTGCTCCTTCAGGAGGTGCCGCAAATGGATCAACATTTGGATCCATCATCATTTTTACTTCTTTAGTTACAGCTTCATTATTCTCAAATTGCCCTTTTGGTGTTAATTTTCCGTAGTAGGTATTTGGGAATGCTAAAAGAATATGTAAATGTTTAGAAAAGTATAAGTAATTTAAGAATATAAGAATTCCAAGTATATGTAGCCACCACGCAGTTCTTTCAATAAGATGAATACTGTGTTCTGAAAAATTGCTAAACCAAGGTGTTATGTGCTGACTGATAATATTTCCAGAATCCATAGCCTGAAATTTTAAATCGGTGGCATTCATAACCAAAAACAAGGTCATTAGTACCATTTCAAAATAAAGAATCATATTACCATCGTTCTTAGGCCAACCTTTCATTTCAGAGCTTAAAAATCGTTTAAGTTTAATGACATTTCGACGCAACCAGAACACAATAACAGATACAAAAACCAACACAGCTAGAATCTCAAAAGTCCCGATGAGGAATCCATATATAGCTCCAGCAGAAGAAAATATACGATGCTTACCTGTTAATCCGTCAATAATAATTTCTAGAACTTCAATATTGATCACAACAAAGCCAACATAAACGATGACATGAAGTAATCCTGCAATTGGGCGTTTTACCATTTTACTTTGCCCAAGTGCAATCATGGTCATGTTCTTCCATCGTTGTGACTTATTATCACTAACATCAACATCGCGACCAAGTTTGATGTTTCTCATTAGTTTTTTAACATTTCTTGCAAAATATCCTATGCCAGCAATAAGTGCTATAGCAAATAATATTTGTGGTAAGTAGTCCATATTATGGTTAGTTTTTTTGGTCTTCGCTAGGCGGTGTGTATGGTATTTCTTTTTTCGACAGAATACGTCTGTAGCGTGCAGGATGCAATTTAATATCTCTTAAGAGCTCTTCCATTTCTTTTGATGCAGCCTCAAGATTATCATACAAGCCTTCATCTTTTAATAGCTTACCTATAGTACCATCACCATTTTGAATACTTGTCATTAGCGTATTAACAGAAGATAAAGTCTCATCCAATTTGGCAACAGTTTCTGAGAACTTGACATTTTTTAAATCTGAAGTAATAACAGACAAGCTTTTTGTTATAGAATCAAAATTTGTCAATACAGCAGCAATCTTATCATCATTTTTATCGACTAAAGCACTAATAGAATAAGCGACCGATTTGAATGATTTCATCGTTGCATTAAGCTCCTTTATGGCGTTTTTGATACCATCTTCAGATTCGTCTTCAACAAGATTATTTAGACTTACTAGAAGTGTATCTGCCGATTTCAATGTAGAACCAAGGCTTCCACTTACGCCTTCAAAATTATCTGTTAGATTTTGAACCAAGCCTTCTTTAATTTCAGATTGAAGGAAATCTCCAGGTTTAGCTATTTCTCCTTCTTGACTGATAATAACTGCAAGTGCATTACCACCCATAATTCCAGTTTGATACAATCTAATTTTACTTTGCTTAGAGAATGTTAATTTGTCATCTACTGTAAATGCAACTCTGGTTTTACCTGTATCAAAATCATAAGAGATCTTTTTAATTTTGCCTACAGAATTACCTCTAACAGTCACTGGAGACGACGTACTTAATGCATTATAATCAAACTCTGTATAATAGGTATTGGGAGACTCGAAAAGGTTTTCACCTTTAAGATAATTGAATAAAAATATCAATAATATAATACCCGAAAGTACGAGTACAGCTGTTTTTACTTCTCTTGAAATTTTCAAAATTTACAATTTTGGGTTAAAACAAAATTAGTGATAAATATATAAAGAATGTTTCTAATTAGATGCAGATTTTAATGCTTCGGAAACATCTATTTTGTTTCCATCTTTATAAGCGACTACAAAACAGTCTGCATAACCTTTTGCTTTGGCCTCAGACTGAAATTGCTTTATCTTACTATAGTCTGAAGTATATCCATAAAAATACTTGTAAATATTACCCACTTTCTCTCTAGAAATTTCTGGCAATCCTTTAAAATTATAAGACTTTGGCGCTAATTCTTTTGAGCTTGCTGCAATTTGAACCTTAAACACCACATTATCGACAATTTGTGGTTCTACTTCTGTTGTTGTGCTAGTGTCTTGATATATATTTTCACCAACATTAAGATCTAGTTGCTTTTTGTAATCTAAAATGGCATCTGTAATAGACTTAGACATTTTTGATTGTCCAGTTTTAGAGTTTAAATAAGATCCTTCTTTTTTATAAGTTAAAAAACCTGTTTCTACTAAAACACTTGGCATATATGTATTGTGTAATACCCAAAACCCAGCTTGTTTCACACCTCTACTCTTTCGTTTTTGTTGTGATTTGAAATTGTCTTCTATATATCTAGCCAATCTAATACTTTGGTCTAAATAGTCTTCTTGTAAAAGACTTAAAGTGATAAACGATTCTGGCGAATTAGGATCAAATCCTTCATAATGCTGTTCATAATCAGCTTCTAAGAAAATTACTTCGTTCTCCTTTTTTGCAATTTCAAAATTACGCTGATTCGCGTGAAGCCCTAAAACAAATGTTTCAGTTCCATTGGCAGAAGAATTATGAGCATTACAATGTACTGATACAAATAAATCGGCATCTGCGTCATTAGCAATTTTTGCGCGACCTCTCAAGGTTACGAAAACATCCTTCTTTCTTGTGTAGATAACTTTAATGTCATCATTTTTCTCCAAGGCTTTACCTATTTGAAGAATAATCTTTAAAGCTATATCTTTTTCCTTATAACCACTACCCAAGTTTCCAGAATCATGACCTCCATGACCTGCATCTAAAACGACCACAAATTTATCTGGATCTTTTTGAAGTGCGTGAGCAGATGTTAAAATACTGGTAAATAAAAAGGCTACCAATACGAATATATAATGTGTTATCGTTTTCATACGTGTTTAACGTTTAATCAACTCGGTTTATTTTAAGTCTTCAAACACCTAGGTTTGATAAGCTTTGAATACTTTTGATAAATTAATTGAATTATAAATTAATCATAAAAAATATATGTAATTTTGGCAATTCAAAAACCGAGCCATACTTTAGCAAAAATACATTTAAAAGCATTGCGTACAAAAAGCTTACACATACTTTTTACCCTAAGTTTTACCATGTTTATTAACATGTTTTGCTTTGCACAAGAGTTGCCAAATACGAAGGACCCTATAAAACCAAAAACTGAAAAAGATACAGTTACGGTTTCTGTAGACACTTTATTGTCAAAACCACTTAATATTAAGGAACAGGATAGTGTGAAAAATGATTCAGTTCCAAAGAAAAAAGAAGTCCTTGCTGGTATTGTAAATTATAAAGCCAAAGACTACGTAAGGCTTAATCAAAGAGAAAACAGAACAACGCTTTATAACGAAGCAGAAGTGAACTACACAGACATGAATATCAAAGCTGGTATCATTGTCATTGATCATACAAAAAATTTGGTTTATGCTGGACGACTAAAAGATTCAGCTGGTGTATACACACAAGCCCCTGTATTCACTCAAGGTCAGAGTGTTGTTGAGGCCGATTCTATCATATCGAATACTGTCACAAGAAAGGCCAAAATATTTAATTCTAAAACCGAATATGGCGAAGGCACAATAATAGCCGAAGAAACAAAACGGGAAAATGATTCTATACTTTTTATAAAAAATGGAAAGTTTACTACTTCAGAAAATTTAGACGATCCAGAATATTATTTTCTAATGCGAATAGCAAAAGTTGTTCCTGGTGTAAAAGTAGTGACAGGTGTGACCAATTTATTTATCTATGATGTCCCTACTCCTATTGGATTGCCTTTTGCCTATTTCCCAATGACCAAAAAGCAAACGTCTGGTGTTATCATGCCAACTCCTGGTCAAGATCTTGGTAATGACAGAGGTTATTTTTTGCAAAATGGTGGTTACTATTTTGCCATAAGTGACTATCTAGATTTAGCTGTTTTGGGAGATTATTATACCAATGGTAGTTATGGTTTGCGTTTAGAAAGTAATTATGCCTTGCGCTATAAATTTAGAGGGACTCTAAGTTTTAGATTTGAAAACCTAATCAACAGTGAACGCGGTTTTCCAGACTTTGCAAAATCTACCATTTATAACATCAGATGGTCTCACAATCAAGATGCAAAAGCAAATCCCAACTCGCGCTTTTCGGCATCGGTAAACTTAGGTAGTAGTCAGTATTACAGACAATCTATTAATCAGCTTAATTTATCAAATACTCAAAATAACACCTTAGCATCATCGATTTCATACTCAAAAACGTTTTCAGGAGAACCTCAAGTGAATATGAACGTTACTGCAACACATTCTCAAAACACTAACACAGAGCAAATTAATATGACTTTGCCAACCATTCAGGCTAGTGTTAGTCGTGTATTTCCTTTTGCACCAAAAGCAGGTACAAAAAAGGGAATTATCCAAAATATAAACTTGCAATATAATGTACGAGGTGAAAACAGAATACAAACAACAGATTCATTATTCTTTAAATCTGAAATGTTCGATGATGCACGTGTAGGCGCTGTACATTCTATACCTGTATCGACCAACTTTAAAGTGTTTAAGTATTTTAGCATGAGTGCAAATGCTAATTTTGAAGAGAACTGGACACTTAATACGATCAATCGATTCTATGACCAAGAGAATGACGAGATTGTAACTGAAGATCTCAACCAATTTGATCGTTTTCTAACCTATAATTTTAGCGCGAGTATCGGAACTACTATATATGGAATGTTTGGGAAAGAAGGCAGTACATCAAAAATTCAACAGGTTAGACATGTCATTCGCCCTTCGATAAGTTATAATATCAATCCGGCTTTTGATCAGTATTATGACACTTTTGAGATTGTAGATGCAGATGGAACTACTGCTGGAGAAGTGCAAAGAGAGCAATTCACAAGGTTTGAAGGCGCTTTATTTGGTGTGCCTAACAGGACCTTTTCTAGTTCTATGGGAATTTCGGTAGGTAATAACTTTGAAGCCAAAGTAAGAGATCGCGATAGTACAGCAACAGAACCTAAAAAGATTAAGCTACTAAATAACCTTAATTTTTCTACGTCTTATAATTTTGCTGGCGATTCGTTGCAATGGAGTCCATTAAGAGTTTCTGGTGGAACCACCATCTTAAAAGATAAGATGAATATTAACTTTGGAATGGTATTAGATCCATATGCTTTGGATAATAACAATCGAAAAATTGATAAATTCAATATTGACAATGGTGGGAGTTTATTTCGTTTAACATCAGCCAACCTTAACATTAGCTACTCGCTTTCTAGTAAAGAATTTGAAGGTGAAGATGGTGACGAAGATGATCGTGCTATTCAAGAATCTTTGCGTAGTGGTGGACGAGCAGATGATTTATTTGGTAAACCTCAAGATTTTGCCGATCAACGATTAACTGACGTAGATCGCTCAGATAAAAAGAAGGAACCTTCAGAATTTTACAATTATAAAATCCCCTGGAGTCTCCGCTTGGCTTACGCTGTGAATTATACCAATTCGGCTAGGCAAAATAGAATCTCGAACAATTCCCTGATGTTCTCAGGTGATATCGAACTATCTCCACGTTGGGCAGTTGGCGCATCCTCAGGTTATGATTTTGTAAACAAAGGGTTTACACAAACACAATTACGCTTTGAGCGTGATCTATTAAGTTGGCGAATGAACTTTACTTGGGTTCCGTTTGGACAATACAACTCATGGAATTTCTTTATAGGTATACGATCGAATCTACTTAAAGATCTTAAGTATGATAAGCGTAGACAACGAGATCAACAATTATAACATAAAACCAACATATTATGAAAACTATAATAAATACACCAAATGCTCCAGCACCAATTGGGCCTTATAATCAAGCTGTTTTAACAGGAAACACCTTATATACTTCAGGTCAAATCGCTATTGATGTGACTACTGGTGAATTGGTTTTAGATTCTATCTCTGCAGAAACAGAACAAGTGATGCAAAATTTAAAAGCGGTATTAGATGCAGCAGAAATGACTTTTGACAATGTCATAAAAACTTCAATATTTATAAGTGATATGCATAATTTTTCTCAAATTAATGAAGTCTATGCCAAATATTTTGATGTCAATACTGCACCTGCACGTGAAACCGTAGAAGTGGCTAATTTGCCTAAGTTCGTTAATGTTGAAATTAGCATGATTGCAGTGAGATAAACTGTTTTAAAAGTTATAAACAATCATTTCTTAAAAACTTCAATACCAAAGTGTTTAACAATGTCTTCATCCTTTTAAATTTGAAGCATTAAATAATACATCCTATAACTATGTTTAAATTCTTACTATCTACTTTAATTTTTCTATCGGCTTCAATTGCCTTTGCTCAAGATAATTTCGAAAAATCTTTAGATTCTGTTCAAACACTAGATGATGTCACTATATTTTTTGAGAAGAATAAGAAAGCTAAAGGGAAAGTGATTGTTTTTAATAAAGTAAAGCACCACACACGTATGGCCGAAGCTATATTTGGAATGCGCGTTGGAGCTAAAAAATCGTTCTCAGATGCTCCTCAAAAAACATATTATAAAGTTATTGAGAAGTATAAAATACCTTATTATAAAGTAAGCGTGGTGTTTTTAGACGGAAACAAAAAATCTATTGAAGAGATTAACGCGATACGAAAAAAAGTGATTGCTAAATATCATGAAGGTTATATGTTTACTGACTTAGCGTCACAATACTCTATGGACGAAACTGCTAAACGTGGCGGCGACATGGGCTGGTTTAAGGAAGGGGATCTACATCCAGAATTTGAAAAACCAATCGTTAATGGGAATTATGTAGCAGACGATATATTCACCATTGATATTCCAGAGATTAAGGCCTATTATGTTGTTGTTATGACGCAAGAACAACAGCTTATCGATGAAGTTAAAGTCTTAAAAGTTACCGAACCAAGAAAATAATGCAACTCTTTTACAATCAAGATTTATCACAAGGCGATTCTGAAATACGTTTTTCTAAGGAAGAAAGTAGACATATTGTAAAAGTATTGCGTAAATCGGTAGGTGACACATTACATATCACCAACGGTAAAGGGTATTTGTTTACTGCTGAAATCAGTCTTTCCGATATTAAAAATTGTATTGCATTAATTCAATCTTGTGAGTTGCAACCAAAAAGAGAGTACACCCTGCATCTAGCTGTTGCGCCTACCAAAATGAACGATCGTTACGAGTGGTTTTTAGAAAAAGCTACTGAAATTGGTATAGACAGTATCACTCCTGTTTTTTGTGATAATAGCGAACGACGTGTTATAAAACCAGAACGTTTTGAAAAAATAATACAATCTGCAATGAAGCAATCTTTAAGTTGCTATGCACCAATTCTTCATGATGCTATTTCGTTTAAAGAGTTTATTGCTAAAAATTTTAAAGGACAACGGTTTATTGCGCACTGCGAGGATACAGATAGAACGGCTTTGAAACATGTACTAAAAACCAATGAGCATGTTACTATTTTAATTGGTCCTGAAGGTGATTTTAGCACAAATGAAATTGAGTTTGCTTTACAAAACAAATTTACTCCTGTTGCACTTGGCTCTACAAGGTTACGTACAGAAACAGCAGCTATAGTAGCCTGTCATTCGGTTGCTTTTTATAATGAACTATAAGTTTACCTGACTCGCACCAAGAATATCTAAATCAGTATTTTGTATAATAAAAACAAGTTTTATTTTATCTGTTTTATTTACAAGATTCGGAATGGTCAATTGATGAGTTCCCGTAGCACTTTTTAAATTCAGTTTATCCTCTAATACGACGATATTTGAATTTTTTAGTGTTCTATTTCTGTTTTCACCACGAGCGATTTTAGTAATGCGTTCTTCAATAACCAAAGCCACACGCAACACTTTATTTTTAATACTTCCAACAATGCTATACTCAAAACTTATATTGTCTTGTGAGTTAACTATAGATGTAACATCTATTTTGTTTTTTGACGCAATTGACGCATAAGCCTTTAATTTGTTTTTCATCACAACTTCATTAGAACCAACAAAATGCTCCTTTCCGTTCACCACGACTTGAGGTGTATAAATAGTGCTGCTATTAAATTTTCGGCTATACGAACGTTGCTTATCACTAAAAGATTCTTTACTAAACGGATCTTTCCAGCCTATATAATTCCAATAATCAACATGATATGACAAGGCTATCACGCTATTTTTATCATCTCTATCTTGAATTGCTGTTAAAAGCTTATCGGCTGGCGGGCAACTAGAACAACCTTGAGATGTAAATAATTCTAATACAGTAACAGGCGGATAGGTTTCTACTTTTTCCGTAGAAAAAAGTAATGGTATCATAAATAACGTTAAAAGGATATGTTTCATAGCGCTTATTTTTTATTTTTGAGATATGAAGTTTAGTTCGCAACATTTAAGAAATCTTACAGTGCTATTAATACTTATGATAAGTTTAACAGCTTTTACAGCTAGTGCTCAGGATTTAGCCATAGTTAAGTATAAAGGTGGAGGAGATTGGTATAGCAACCCTACAGCATTACCAAATTTAATCGAATTCTGTAATGACAATATCAAAACACAGATGAATGAAAAGCCACAAGTTGTTGAAGTTGGTAGTGTTGATATTTTTCAGTTCCCGCTCTTACATATGACAGGTCATGGAAACATATTCTTGACAGACGAGGATGCTGAAAATTTAAACAAATACTTAGTTTCTGGAGGCTTTCTTCATATCGATGACAATTACGGAATGGAACCATACATAAAAAAAGAGCTTAAAAAAGTGTTCCCTAATCAGGAGTTGATAGAATTACCAAAAGATCACGAAATATTTAATATTGCCTATAAATTTCCTGAAGGCTTACCAAAAATTCATGAGCATGATGGCAAACGACCACAAGCTTTAGGACTTTTTCATGAAAGTAGATTAGTATTATTGTTTACTTTCGAAAGTGATCTTGGTGATGGATGGGAAGATCCTGAAGTGCACAACGATCCCGAAGATGTTAGAGAAAAAGCACTTAAAATGGGAGCTAATATTGTCAAATATGCCTTTGAGAACTAATGCTTATGTACACAAAGAACATTGTTTTTAAAGGTTTAACTGCGTTAATGATTGTGGTTTTTTTAAGAATGCCTTTGAGCCAAATTAACAGCCATACTTATACAGTTGGAGTTTCGAATGGTCGCGATTGGAACTGTGTAATGTGCTGCTTAGAAAATACTCGCTTAGAATTTATTGAGTTAAAAGAGTTTAACTCCAATTAGACTCGAATATATGCAGCTCGACCACTACTCTACACATTTTAACAAACGCAACTTTCCAATTACTTTAGTTTGTGAGCATGTTACAAATGCACCAAACATTGGTAGCTTATTTAGGACTGCTGATGCATTTGGTATTGAGCAGATTATTTTTTGTGGTGAGCACATACCATTAGGTCGAAAAATGATGAAAACGTCTAGAGCGACTGAGAAATCGGTTAAATATGAGGTAAAAGCAAATGCTTCAGATGTAGTTTTATCATTAAAAAATAGCGGCTATTTTATCGTTGCCCTTGAGATTACTACAAATAGTAAAGCTTTGGTAGATTATATATTTCCGAAAGACACACCTATCGCATTGGTTATAGGAGATGAAAACTTTGGCGTTTCGGAAGCAATTTTGAATACTTGTGATGCGACAATTCACATAGATATGTATGGTCAAAATAGTAGTATGAATGTTGTACAAGCCACTAGCATCACTTTGTATGAAATTACAAGGCAACTTAAATAAAGTCTTTATATATTTATAAAGTAAAATCAATCAAATGAATTCTAGAACTATTGCAAATGGTATCCTAAGAGCAGTTGGCATTGTAGTAGCTGTTGCGCTTGTACTTTACTTCCTGTACAAAATTCAATCAGTAATCGTATATATTCTCATTGCAGCTGTTATTTCACTTATCGGAAGACCTATCGTTATTTTTTTAAGACGACGATTAAAGTTTAGAAATACAATAGCTGTTGTTGTGACTATGCTTTTTCTTGTCGGGATTTTTGTGGGCGTTATCGGACTTTTAATTCCGCTTCTTGTCGAGCAAGGACAAAACTTATCACTACTTGATATTACTGCTTTGCAAGAAAACATAGAAGAGCTCTATAGATCTGGAATTGCATATTTAGAACTCAATCACATAGACGCTGAACAAGCTATAAAAGAATCCAAAGTTTTATCCAATTTAGATTATAGCGTCATTCCAAATTTTTTAAACAGTATTGTCTCTGGTTTAGGAAGTTTTAGCATAGGCTTGATGTCTGTTTTATTTATTGCATTTTTCTTTTTAAAGGATAGTAACTTATTTCAAAAAGGCATTTTAACATTTGTGCCAAATCAAAAGGAATCAAAGACTAAACGTTCATTTACAAAGATCTCAGATTTATTGTCGCGTTATTTTGTTGGACTCTTTTTTCAAATTTTAATATTGTTTGTGATTTATACTATTGGGCTATTAATCATAGGTGTTAAGAATGCTGTAGTAATTGCGTTTTTATGTGCTCTCATTAACTTAATTCCATATCTAGGTCCTTTAATTGGAGCCATTCTAATGTTGTTTTTAGTAATGACTAATAACTTAGGTGACAGTTTTAATGATATCATTTTACCAAAAATTATTTACACTATGATTATTATTGCGGTTGCCCAATTAGTTGATAACTTCTTTAGTCAACCTTATATTTTTTCAAAAAGTGTAAAATCACATCCTCTAGAAATATTCTTGATTATCATTATTGCTGGTTTACTTTTTGGTGTTGTAGGAATGATTGTGGCTGTACCATCATACACAGCCATTAAAGTTATTTTAAAAGAGTTTTTATCAGATAATAAAATGGTGAAAAAATTAACTCAAGGTTTATAATTAGCAATTGAATATTAAAGTTTTAAATACTGAAATTCAAGATTTTATCACCAAAAATCTAACAACAGAAGCAACTAAGATTCTTTTAAAGGGTACTAATTTCGAACAGGTCACTACTCGTGAGATTATTGAACAAATTCAAGCCAAGACAAAGTGCAAAAAAAAACTCCCCACTTGGTTTTCTAAGAAAGGTATTTATTTCCCCAACAAACTCAATATCGAACAAACATCTTCAGAAATTACTGCACTGTATAAGTCACTGTTGTTTTCTGGACAGTCGATTATAGACATTACTGGCGGATTTGGTGTAGATTGTTTTTACTTTTCGAAGCGGTTTAATGAAGTTACACACTGTGAGATCGATACATCATTATCAAGCATTGTTGAGCATAATTATATGCAATTAGGTGTTACAAATGTAACTACTGTTCCCTTAGATGGCATGGAGTATTTGAAAGCTAACTCATTCCATTATGATTGGATATATGTTGACCCTTCACGTAGGCATGACAGTAAAGGCAAAGTGTTTTTTCTGAAGGATTGCTTACCAAATATCCCAGAACATTTAGAGACTTTATTTGATTATAGCAGTACTATTGCGATTAAAACATCTCCTTTATTAGATATTTCAGTAGGAATAAATGAGCTTAAGCATGTCAAAGATATTCATGTTGTAGCTGTAAAGAATGAAGTAAAAGAGTTAATATGGATACTAGAAAACGGTTTTAATAGTCAAATAACTATCAAAACCGCTAATATAATAGAAGGATATAAAGATACCTTTTCGTTTAAACTAAATAACGAATCACAAGCCAATATTACTTATGAACTACCATTAAGGTATCTTTTTGAGCCTAATTCGTCAATTTTAAAATCTGGAGGTTTTAACAGTTTAGCAGAACATCTAAAAGTTTCAAAGCTACACCAGCATTCCCATTTGTATACCAGTAATGATTTGATTCAATTTCCCGGACGTTCTTTTAAAGTTGAAAACGTAATCGATTACAACAAAAAAAGACTAAAGTCGTTAAAAATCTCCCAAGCAAATATTACCACTAGAAATTTTTCAGAAACAGTGCAACAACTCCGTAAAAAATATCGCATAAAAGATGGAGGAAACACCTATCTCTTTTTTACTACGAATTATCTGAACGAAAAAATTGTAATTGTTTGCTCAAAAGCAGATTAAAGATTTTGTGGTGTACTACTTGTAAGATAATTATCCACATCAACTTCCATATCAAAACTCATGCACTGATCCATAGTATACACAACTTTTTCATCACTAATTCCAGTTGTGTTCTTTGATACATTAAAAATAATATCGTCTGCAGAAAAAGTCAAAAACCCAGAAGCATCACCTGGAGCAAGATTAGAAACTGTATGCAACAAAGTTCCATCTATATTAGCAATTTGTAAAGTAATAGAGACTGTACCGTTGTTAGTTATCCTAGCTTGAGGATCTTGATTTGAACAAGGATCTTGAGTATTTTGATTCTCCAGAATTAAGTTATCAAACTGGTCGCTTTCAATTGATTCTACAGAACAATTAAAGCATGTAGTCATAACAATTGCACATGCAATTGCATTTTTAAGTAGGTTTTTCATCGATTTGGGGTTTAATGAAATATAAGACAAAGGTAATTTTAAAATCCACAAAACCAAACTATTTTATCGTTTAAATGATAAAAATATTCGATTAAGTGTGTTTTTAAAGATGAAATATCGACGAACGACACCTTAAATTAAGTTGTAATTATGAATAAAAAAGACATTGTTTAGGTCTATAAAACAAGAAATCCCTTCCAAACTAATGAAAGGGATTCTGTGAGCCCTGAAGGATTCGAACCTTCGACCGCCTCCTTAGAAGGGATTTAGAATAAATTTTAACTTATTAATAATCAATGTATTACCTTTAGTTTAAATTGATAAATACAAAATAAATACATTTTTTTGTAAGTTATATCTTACAAATAGTTTTATTCTCAATTATATTAAAAAATAGAAAAGCTAATATTTGTCATGATTTTCAAAATTTGTAATAATTTTCTACATTTTTTTTGTAGATTTAACATAATTCTTCCCTATAGTATAATTAATTCAATTGACGTTTTTTAATTCGAATGTGTTCTTTTTATGAGATACTTTGTATTTATTGATGAAACTGGCGAAGCCAACATTAATAATTTAGATCCTAGATATAACATTTTTGCTCTTTGCGGTGTAGTGTTTCGGGAAGATCATTATAACAGATTTGACACAGAATTAAAAGATTTAAAAAGAAAGCTTTTTGGCAATGAAGATGTGATACTTCATTCATATACCATGCGTAAAAATAAGGGAGCGTTTAAAGTCTTTCAAGATAAAAAAGTATTAAATGAATTCTATAATGGTATTGAGAAGATTTTCACACAACATACATATAAAGTTATTTCATGCATAGTCAATAAAGAAGAATATAAAAAGAAATACCCTCTTCATAATTTCGCATATGAAGATGCATTAAAGTTTTTATGTGAAAGATCTATTTCTAGCATTGGAGAGAATAATAAAAAACAGACGCTACATTTTTGTTTGGAAAAAAGAGGTAATAGAAAAGATAGAGATTTGAAAAAATTGTACACAAAAATTGTCCGTTATGGAACAGATTATAAATCAACTGACGATTTTAAAGTATGTCATCCAAATTTGTTTTTTAGAGCAAAAAATCAAAATATAAACGGCTTGCAACTTGCAGATTTATGCGCTTATCCAATAGCAAGAAAAGTATTGTCACCTGAAAGGAGTCAGCCAACATATGATTTATTTGAAAATAAAATATACCGCAGTCGGTATGGAGAAAAAAGAGGATATGGATTGAAATTTTTCCCCTAAACACGGTGAAACCTTAAATTTAAAAAACTTAAGGCTTCCCAGCGGCGGGACATACGTCCAACTCACTATATTACAAATTTACAAAAATTATGAAAAACTACTATCCAATATTAGTATCAAAAAATGGAGAAATCGGAGCTTTACAACATCTAGAGCAGCATGTCAAAGATGAAATATGTCCAATAATAGAAGTGATTAATAGTACTCTAATAAAATTTAAGACAGACAAAGCCACTGGCGTTGAGACAATGTCGTACTCAGACAAATTTGAAAGGTTCTTACGCACTCATTGGAATTTTTTTAATAATCAGATCATACTAGACTTTTCTCTTTTTGTTGAGTGGGATAATCATATAGATTTTTTAAGAGATACTCTAATTAGATTATTAAACTCAGGTGTAAACATAATACCGTCAGTACAAACTAACTCTACTCAATCATACAAGAACTTGATTAGAGAGTTGGTTGGTAATTATAATTGCAATTTATGCTTTCGTTTTTCTAATTCAAGTGGAGGTTTTGTCCACATGGACAATGACATCGCAAATCTTATAGGTGAATTTAGAATTGAATTAAATAATTTGATAATTCTAACAGATCTTGGTCAAATTGATTCAGGAAATTATAATACAATTGGATCTTCTGCAGGTGTCGTTTTGCAAAATTTAAATTATGACTTGAATCAATTTGAATCTGTTATTCTAGCTTCATCTTCATTTCCAGCTGGTTTAGGAGGTTTTGAAAGCTCAGAAGAAGCTCACACAATTGTTAGATATGAGTGGAGCTTATTTAATAATATAGCTAGAGGCAATTTAGATATGATTAAATATGGAGACTATGGAACTAAGACGGCAATATTTGAAGATGTAAATTATATGGGCTCAATTAGCTTAAAATATAGCACTTCACAAGAGTATGTTATCTATAGAGGTTTAAGAACTGTTGATCACCATCTTGGGCATAAACAATTTATAAGTCACTCGAGGAAACTAATTGACTCAGCATATTTTAGCGGTAACGCATTTAGTTGGGGAGATTTACGATATTTTGAAATCAGTCAACAAGATTTACAAAACGGAAGCCCTGGAAATTCAATGCAATGGGTACAGTTTAGCCAAAATCATCACATAACACTCATGCATAGTATTCTTTAAGTTTCCAATCAACTCTTTTCTTTAGAGTTTCACGGACAATTTTAGAAAGTTTTCTAGTTGGTATTTTACAGCCTAATAATTCACTTAACTTCCATACAGTATCTTTTTTTCTAAAAGATATTTCTTGAGATTTTAAGATGTTCTCAATTTCTTCTCTCCATAGCAATTTGGCAAGAAAAAAACCTTCTTTGTTTTTGTTAATATATGGCTTACGAATTGTTTCAATTCTAAATCCGACAGACGTTTCAACACATACTTGTAATCCAACCCATTCAGGTAACATTTTAAGGATTTTTTCATGATGTTTATTTTCCGTAACTACAGTTAAATAATCAAAAACTTTTGAATAACCTTCTATTTGATGAGGTAGTCTAATGAGGTTATCTCTTGAGCTTTTTATTTCATAGCCATGTAAATGTCCATTTAAAACCGCTATATCAATTCTCGACTTTGTAATTGGAATATTAAGTTCATCAACAATTTTAGAATCAGAATCTACAATAAATTTTTTAAGGGTAGTATCTCTTAATAGTTTACGGATATCAAAATCTCTCATAATTTTTTATTTGATTAACGCAAAAAAAGTTGGGACTTGCTCAATCGATAAATAAAATGTAGTCATTAATATAAGGATTTTTTCAACATGAATATCAAAACTCAAATTCTTTAGCAAACATAATAAAAAAAACAGACTCACTCATAACTTCTATTGCAACAATAAAAGTTAATCTTATCATTGCGAATACTTTTTTACAATCAGGGTCCAAAAATTAAATCTTACTTGTTATTCAATTAAAACTAATCTAAATACTCTAATACATTTTACATACATTTTACACCATCGACCGCTTCTAGTTTTTTATAACTCAAAATGCTTATTATCAATGTCTTATATTTTTCTGTGTATGTAAAAAATGTATGTAAAATGTATTTTTTTTGTGAAAAATATTAAGGAAATAAAAATCATTAAAAACATAAAAGCCGCACTATCACTAGTGCGGCTTTAAGTGAGCCCTGAAGGATTCGAACCTTCGACCGCCTCCTTAGAAGGGAGGTGCTCTATCCAGCTGAGCTAAGAGCCCTAATAAAAGTCGGGGTGGCAGGATTCGAACCTGCGACCTCCGCGTCCCAAACGCGGCGCGATAACCGGGCTACGCTACACCCCGAAAACGGTTATCAGCTTTTTGAAGCTTTAAATTAATAATTTCTCCAAAAATTCGAGGTGCAAATATATATCTTTTCTTTAAAAATTGATAACTTTTATTATTAAATTTAAGCATAAAATTTAATTTAATGAAATTTGTAAGACAATCTCTATTCTTTATTAGTTTTCTAAGTCTATATGCATGTGCTCAAGACAAAAACCCCGTCAATACTGAACATTCTTATGAACTTGTTGTTTCTGAACTAAATAACCCTTGGGGATTCACTTTTTTACCAGATGGCTCAATGTTGATTAATGAAAAAGCTGGTGAAATTATTCATTTCAAAAATGGAAAGAAAATAACTATCAAAAATGTACCTCAAGTTTATAATCGAGGTCAAGGAGGATTATTAGACATTAAATTACATCCTAAATATGAAAGTAACGGTTGGATTTATATCACATATGCTTCTTCCGAAGGCACTGATAGAGGTGGTAACACTGCACTTATGCGTGCGCAGCTTAAAGACAATGCTTTAATAAATAAAGAGGTGCTCTACAAAGCAACTCCAAATACGACTAGAGGTCAGCATTTTGGATCCAGAATTGTTTTTGATGATAGTGGTTATTTATATTTTACCATAGGTGAACGTGGTAATCGAGATGTAAATCCACAGGATATTACTCGTGATGGCGGTAAAGTATATCGCTTACATGATGACGGCTCTATACCAGATGATAATCCCTTTATTAATGACGAAAATGCAAAAACTGCCATTTATTCTTACGGACATCGAAATCCGCAAGGTATGGCCATTCATCCAGAAACAAGAGAGATTTGGACACATGAGCATGGCCCCAAAGGTGGTGATGAAATAAATATTATAAGTGCAGGCAAAAACTATGGTTGGCCAGTAATTACCTATGGAGTTAATTATTCAGGTACAAGAATTACTAAGGAAACAGAACGAAAAGGCATGGAACAGCCTTTACATTATTGGACACCATCTATTGCTCCAAGTGGTATGGAGTTTATCTCAAGTGATAAATATAAAGGCTGGAAAGGGAATTTATTGGTTGGTTCACTAAAGTTTCAGTATTTAGATAATTGCTATATCGAAGATGATAAAGTTATTAGACAAGAACGCCTTTTAGATGGTTTAGGTAGAGTTCGTTCAATTAATCAAGGACCAGATGGTTATATATATGTAGGAATAGAAAACTTAGGAATTGTAAAACTTAAAAAAGAATAAATGAAAAGAATCTCGGCAATCACATTAATGCTTCTACTTGCTTTTGTTGCGTGTAATTCTTCTGAAAAAAAAGAAGAAGTCACAAAGAAGAAAAGTGCAAAAGAAGTTAAGGAAAAACAAAACCCTGAACTTGTAGCAAGTATGAAACGCGGAAAGGATGTATACACCAATTTTTGTGTTAGTTGTCATTTGCCAAATGGCAAGGGCGTAATCAACACCTTTCCTCCTCTTGCTAAATCAGATTATTTAATGAATAATCGTATAGAAAGCATCAAATCTATTAAGTATGGACAATCAGGAGAGATTACTGTGAATGGTGTAAAATACAATGGTGTTATGACACCTTTAGGACTTGAAGACAATGAAGTTGCCGATGTTATGAATTATATTACGAACAGTTGGGGAAATACAAATGACGAGTTGATAACTGAAAAAGAAGTTTCAGAAATTGAGCAATGATTTTCTATCATAATTGTTAAATTTGTCCAACAAAAAAATCAGTCATTATTTATGCTCATTATAGGAATTGCTGGAGGAACAGGATGTGGAAAAACAACTGTTGTAAATCAAATACTTAACGAATTACCTGAAGGAGAAGTCGGTGTTATTTCTCAGGACTCCTATTATAAAGACACATCCCATTTGAGTTATGAGGAACGTGTGAAAATTAATTTTGATCACCCACGTTCTATAGATTTTGAATTATTGGAAGTACATTTAAAACAATTGAGAGAGGGACAAGCTATAGACCAGCCTGTATATTCTTTTGTAAAGCATAACAGAACAGGAGATGTTATTAAAACAAATCCACGTAAAGTAATGATTGTAGAAGGCATTTTAATTCTTACAAATCCCGAATTACGCGATATGTTTGATATTAAGATTTTTGTGCATGCCGATAGTGATGAACGCCTAATACGACGTTTAAAGCGTGATATTTCAGAACGAGGACGAGATATCGATGAAGTGCTTAGTAGATACCAAACAACACTTAAGCCTATGCATCAACAGTTTATAGAACCCATGAAAGAATATGCAGATATTATAATTCCAAACAACAAATACAACACAGTTGCAGTTGATATAGTGAAAACTATTATCAACGAAAAATTAAATTAATGCTAAAATATCTTAAAAATATATATGCCATCGTCTTTGTCGTTTTTGCGATATGGATGTTGTTTATTGATTCTAATTCATTAATCATTCATAGAGAACTAAATAAAGATATGAATGATTTAAATGATGAAAAGGAATATTATAAAAGTGGAATAGAAAAAGACAATAAAGCCATTAAAGAGTTAAGTACAGAGGAAGGCGTAGAAAAACTAGCTCGTGAAAAATACTATATGAAGAAAGAAAATGAAGATATCTACATAATTGAATATGAAGACAGCCTAAAACTCGAGAAGTACGATGAGTAAAACATTATTTAGCAATTTTTCTAAAGTTTCTTCAAAACAGTGGAAACAAAAAATTCAAGCCGATTTAAAAGGAGCAGATTATAACGAATCTCTAATTTGGAATACCAATGAAGGCATAGATGTCAAACCCTTTTATCACGCAGATGAATTCGATAATTTGCCTTTTATGTCAGATGCTAAAGCTAGCGAATTTAAGATTGGCCAGTCTATTTTTGTAGCACATACTGGAAAATCAAATACTAAAGCGGTTGATGCTATTTCAAGAGGCGCAGAAACTATTGAATTTGTAATTCCTACCGAAGATACGTCTATTTTAAACCTATTAAAAGATATAGATTCCTCTTCTACTCCAATAACGATTACGCCTCAGTTTTTATCTTCAGAATTTATAGCGAAAATGCCTTCAGTAAAAAATAGTGATGTTCAAGTTGACATTATTGGTCATCTCGCGAGAACAGGGAATTGGTATCATAGCTTAAAAGAAGATCACAACCATTTTGAAATGGTAGTAAAACAAACAAATACAATTAGTATTAATGTTGACCTCTACCAAAACGCTGGCGCTAATATGACTCAGCAATTAGCTTATGCAATCGCCCATATTAATGAGTATTTTAATCATTTTGACAGCAAATTAAATACAACTCAAAAGCAATCGCTAAAAGTGATTTTTAATGTATCTGTTGGTACCAATTATTTTTTTGAAATTGCAAAATTGAGAGCATTGCGTTCATTATATAGTACCTTAGCACAAGAGTATACTATAAATCAAGAATGTTTGATTAAAGTAACACCTACAAAGCGAAATAAGACTATTTATGATTACAATACTAATATGCTACGCACGACAACTGAATGCATGAGTGCTGTTTTAGGTGGCGCTAATGTTATTACCAATTTACCTTATGATGCAATTTATCATAAAAACAATGAATTTGGTGATCGCATCTCACGTAATCAATTATTGGTTTTAAAACATGAGAGCTATTTTGATAAGGTCGATAATCCTGCTGATGGTGCTTATTATATTGAAAGTTTAACAACTCAATTAAGTGATAAGGCTTTAGCGTTATTCAAAGATATTGAAGCAAATGGCGGATTCTTAAACCAGCTCAAAGAAGGTATTATTCAAAAGAAAATTAAAGAAAGTGCCTCTAAAGAACAAAACCAATTTGATGCTGGAGATCATGTGTTATTAGGAACTAATAAACATCCGAATCCGCATGATACAATGAAAAATGACTTAGAGTTATATCCATTTGTAAAAACCAACCCTGTGAAAACGTTGATCGAACCAATTATAGAAAAACGTCTTGCAGAAACCATAGAACAAGAACGACTTAAAACCGAATAAAAATCAAAAACATGAAGTTAAGATTAACACTATTGGCACTATGCTTTTGCCTGTTCAACTGTAAAGAAGAGACAACAAAAAAAGTAGACTTTGAATACAAATATCCAAGCGTTGAAAATATATTAGATTGTGACAATGTGGATACCGATTTACTAAGAGAAGCTTTTCATTCTTTTGAAAATGATTTGGTCAACTTTTACACACCTGGTAGCCCTGTCTACTCTCGTGCCTATAGTATGTTTGTGAGTCAAGCATCTAATAATAAAGTTGATTATCATAAAATGACATCTGAACACTCTAAAAAAGTGTTAGAAGCCTTAAAACAACAAGAAAGTTTATGGCGACCAGCAGTAGATGCTTTTGGCAGCAGAGTCAATTATGAACATCCATTTTTTGCATGTGTTGGAGATAATATAAAAGATGAACCTTTACAAAAAACATTTAGTGCTTTGCTTCAAACCAATAGTATGAGTTTACGCATGTTAGGTGAAGAGTTGAAGCGTAAAACGTTTGGAATGAAAGATGATAAATATTTGGCAACTTACATCGCTTTAGAGTTTTTCTACGGAAAAATATATGATATTGATTTTAGTAAAGCACCTGAAAAAGTAGAGGCAAATACACGTGAACACTCTTCTCATGATGGGCATAATCACTAGTTGATGAAAATTAAACTAGCTTTTGCTATATGTATTTTTACTGTTTTAGCATGTAAAGATGAAGCCAACAAAAGAGATGATGTTCCTGGTGAATATTTTGAATTAGAACATGATAATATTGACATCTATTTGCCATCTTATTTTCAGGAATTTTCAGAAGACGCTTACGGTGAATTAATTGAAAGCTTTCCAGATTCTGAAGAAAAGAGAATAGAAAAAAGACGATTTGATTTTTTAAAATATTCAAAAGGAAGTATCTATTATTTTAGAGATATCGCATCGTCAACATTAATTAGTGTGAAAGTTTCAGATTTTTTGCCTTTCTCAAGAGAAGAATCAGCTATGCTAGCGTCAATGCTATCTCAATCATGTAGTGATTATGCTGAGGCTGTAGGCTTGAATTGTGAGCGACTAAATGCTGGTTATTCAGGAAATGTAAAGACAAAAGTATTTAAATCTAGTTTTAGAATGAATGATGGACAAGGACGTAGTAGCTATAATACCATCTATATCATTTCATCAAATTATAAAACATTTGCAATGAATATATATTCAACTGCGAACAAAAACTATAATGCTTATATTGAAAAAATAGTTGTGAAATAATGCGTAAAAACCTTCAACATATTACAATAGATCGTAAAACGATTCATAAACCTGTTCCTAAAAACACTTTTCAAACTGCAGAGGATATCGAGGTTAAATCCTCTTATTCTAAAGACGATATTGAAAATCTTGAGCATTTAAACTTCGTTGCTGGTTTAGCACCTAACCTACGTGGACCTTACTCGACTATGTATGTGCGCAGACCTTGGACCATTCGTCAATATGCTGGTTTTTCGACAGCTGAGGATAGTAATGCGTTCTATAGAAGAAACCTAGCCGCTGGTCAAAAAGGGCTCTCTGTAGCTTTCGATCTCGCTACACATAGAGGATATGATTCTGATCATGAACGCGTTGTTGGTGATGTTGGTAAAGCTGGTGTAGCTATAGATTCGGTTGAGGATATGAAGATTCTATTCGATCAAATTCCACTTGATAAAATGTCGGTATCTATGACCATGAATGGCGCTGTACTACCCATAATGGCTTTTTATATAGTGGCTGCTGAAGAGCAAGGCGTTTCTCCAGAGCAATTGGCTGGAACAATTCAAAATGATATTCTCAAAGAGTTTATGGTGCGTAATACTTATATCTATCCGCCTACACCTTCAATGAAGATTATTTCAGATATTTTTGAATTCACAAGTCAAAACATGCCCAAATTTAATAGCATTAGTATTTCTGGATATCATATGCAAGAGGCTGGAGCTACTTGTGATATTGAGTTGGCTTATACATTGGCTGACGGATTAGAATACATCAAGAAAGGACTTGAAGCTGGAATGGATATAGACACTTTTGCGCCTCGATTATCCTTCTTTTGGGCTATAGGAATGAATCACTTTATGGAGATTGCAAAGATGCGTGCTGCTCGAATGCTCTGGGCAAAACTAGTGAGTCAATTCAATCCTAAAAACCAAAAATCTTTAGCTTTACGAACACATTGCCAAACCTCTGGATGGAGTTTAACAGAACAAGATCCGTTTAATAATGTGGCTCGAACTACAATAGAGGCTGCTGCTGCTGCTTTTGGCGGTACACAGAGTTTACATACCAATGCTTTAGATGAAGCCATAGCACTACCAACCGATTTTTCGGCACGTATTGCAAGAAACACACAAATCTTTTTACAAGAGGAAACTGGAATTACTAAAACTGTCGATCCTTGGGCTGGAAGTTATTATATCGAAAAACTCACTCATGATATTGCTCAGAAAGCCTGGTCTTTAATTGAGGAAGTTGAAGAACTTGGTGGAATGACAAAGGCTATTGAAGCTGGTATTCCTAAATTAAGAATTGAAGAAGCTGCTGCACGTAAGCAAGCTCGTATCGATTCTGGACAAGACATTATTGTTGGAGTCAATAAATTTAGATTGGAAGAAGAAGATCCAATTTCAACTTTAGAAGTGGATAATCAAACAGTTAGAAACGGACAAATTAAACGTTTAGAGCAAATCAAATCCACAAGAAATACCGAAGCAGTACACCAAGCGCTATCAAAATTAACCGATGCAGCTCGCTCAGGCAAAGAGAATTTATTAGCTTTAGCAGTAGATGCAGCGAGAGAACGTGCTACATTAGGTGAAATTAGTGATGCACTAGAAGCAGAATTTGGACGATATAAAGCACAAATAAAATCATTTTCAGGCGTGTATAGTAAAGAAATTAAAGACGACGAAAGCTTTAAAAAAGCTAGAGAATTAGCCGATGCTTTTGCAGAACAAGACGGCCGAAGACCAAGAATAATGATTGCCAAAATGGGGCAAGATGGTCATGATCGTGGAGCTAAAGTTGTAGCCACTGGATATGCAGATGTTGGTTTTGATGTAGATATTGGTCCGCTGTTTCAAACACCAAAAGAAGCGGCAAAACAAGCTGTAGAAAACGATGTTCATATTTTAGGCGTATCTTCCTTAGCAGCAGGTCATAAGACATTAGTACCTCAAGTAATACAAGAACTTAAAAATTATGGACGTGAAGACATCATGGTTATTGTTGGAGGCGTGATTCCTAAGCAAGATTATCAATATTTATTTGATGCTGGTGCTGTTGCTGTATTTGGTCCAGGCACCAAAATTAGTGATGCTGCCATTAAGATATTAGATATTCTAATTGATTAAATTATCGAAATATGATATAAATGAAAAACATAGATAAAACCACGCGACTTGCTAATTACATAATCGATATGCTTGTTGTTTATCTTTTGTTTTTTGTGTTTACTATATTCGAGAATAGCTACGGCGTTAATTATTTGGCATTCTATAGTATTATGTTTACCTATTATTTCATGTTTGAATTGACAACTCATCAAACCTTAGGTAAAATGATGACCAAAACTAGAGTCATCTATAATGATGGTACCAAACCAAATGTTATTAGGATTTTAATTCGTTCGATATCAAGAGTATTGCCTTTTGATGCACTTTCCTATATGTTTGGTTATGAATTAGGAATGCATGACTTATTCTCAAGTACTAAACTCATTAAAGCTAAATGAGAACAGGTAAAATTCAAATACAAGATACTGCAAAAATGTCTAAGGCACTTAACAGAAACAACTACATCCTTTATATTGTTATTGTTGTTTTTGCCATAATAAATATAGATCTGTTTAGCTCACAACCACGATTTTTAGTTACGCAAGGCCTATTTTGGAAAGGTGCAACCATCATATTTCAAGTGCTATTTATTTTGAGTTTAGTTCAATGGGATTTAAAGAAAAAGAAAATTATCAGCATTCTCTCTAATGGCATGATTGTTAAAGGCCAACTCATATACAGTGATGTCATAAAACCTAATAAAACATCTTCTTTTAATCTGCATCTTTTTGAATATGAAGTTTCTGGTAAAATCTACGACATCGAATTTAAAAACAACAGCAAACAGGTAAAATCAAATTACATCATTTATAAAATAAACCAACCTGAGAAGGCTATTGTATTTGACGATTTAAATATGAGTTTAAAACAATTAGTAGTATCTAAATTAGAATCAATAGTGTAACTTTTTTGTGCTATGCTAGTCTAACTGACGCAATCAATCAAAAAAACATGGGTTCAGACACCAGCTCCTCTTCTAATCATACGATGATCAAACCTCATAAAGCTGTTCCCTTTACAGGCATACTTTTAGATTTGATTATCTATATTTCTGTGATGTTTTTGATACGAGAGTTAGCATTTCCCAATGTTAATTTTTTGGTAAATGGTCTATCCTGGTCATTTACAACATTAGCAATAGCGTCATGGCGAATGCACGCAAGAGGAATATCATGGTATGATTTAGGCTTACGTAAACCTAAGAATATCAAAAAAATGTTGTTGACGACCATCTTGATTTTAGTGTCAACCGTTGTGTCTCTATTACTATTTAATATCATAAAAGATCAAATTCCATTTTTTGCTTCACCTGAAACTGCTTCGGTTGAAGAAACTACATCAAAGTTTGGCAATCTAAAGGATAATTGGCCATTGTTTTTCACAATTATTATAGCAGTATTAATTGAATCTACACTTGAAGAGTTATTGGATCGAGGTTTTTTAATGAATTGGTTTGAAAAACTATTTTCTAAAACGACTATAGCTACCATTTTAGCAGTACTTCTACAAGCTGTAATATTTGGGTTTAGACATAGTTATGATCTCTCCGAACGTTCCATTACTGTTGGTATCATTGGATTAATAATGGGTATTGCTTATTATGTTTCTGGACGAAATTTATGGGCATTAATTATTGCACATTGTATTCTAAATACACTTTCAATGGTTGATCGAGTTTTATAGAATAATAACTAAAGCAATCCATTTCTCTCAAATATTATGAAACAAATTGCGTTGTGTCTTTATGAAATTTGAACGACGTCAACTACTTCTAAATTACATTTTCATTTCTTGTTTAATTATTCTGGTTTTAAACGACCATGTCTTAAAATGGGAATTTTCTAATTGGTTCACTGGTAAACTATCAGATATTGTTGGTATGATCATTCTTCCTGTTCTAATTACGTTTTTCAATCCGAAGCATGTTAAATTCAACTTGTTCCTATCTGCAGTTCTCTTTATGTTTTGGAAATCGTCATTATCTACGAGTGCTATTGATTTTTATAACCAATACGCATTCATAAAAACCTCAAGAGTAGTAGATTATACAGATTATATCGCCTTATTCATGTTGCCTCTCGCCTATTATCTGATCATTAAGATTCAAAAAGAATCGGCTTTTGTCATTAATACCAAATTACATTCAGCAATCATCCTACTCCCAACACTTTTTATTTTGATCTCTGAGACGCCTCCAAGAAACTATTATTTAACGGCTAACAATAGTAACTTTGTATGCCATAATTGCGATGTTACTTTGAGGTTATCACAACAACAAATTTTAGAAAAACTCCATAAATTCGACATCAAGCAGGATACAATTAACTCTCCTATTATTCCTTACAGGTATAGACAAGATAGCCTCATTTATTATAGAATAAAGGAATTTATCATTGAGAATGATACTTTACATAATGTCCAATTGTCTATGATAAAAACTAAAAATGGAAAAACTAAAGTCCATTTTAATGGTTTTGAATATCGCCAGCCTATTTCCAATGAAAATATGGAGCGCAGATTAAGACGTTACTTTAGAAAATCTGTAAAGCGGTATTTAAAAACCTTATGAGATTATTAATTTCGCATCCTCCTGTGTTTGGCCTGCGTTAAAACCTGTTAAACTTCACAAAATCAAAACGTTCTTTATTATCTTCGGAAAATAATTAAGAATTTTAGTACAAAATTAATTAATTCAACTAAAAACTTAGTTATATTTATACATTCAAATTTTTAAATCAATTAAACTCAAACACATGAATCTAAAACCATCAAGAAAAATCATGCTTAGCATGTTTATGGTATTCTTTATGTCTATGGTTTCTTTTGCACAGGAAACCACAATGGAACAAAAAGAAATCTCCCCTTCGGATCCTATTCCAATGAATCCAGATGTAAAAACAGGCGTGCTTAGTAATGGCCTCACCTATTACATTCAAAACAATGGAAAACCTGAAGACAAAGTAGAATTACGTCTAGCTATAAAAGCTGGGTCTATATTAGAAACGGAAGATCAGAAAGGTCTAGCTCACTTTATGGAGCATATGAACTTCAACGGAACCACGAATTTTAAAAAAAATGAACTCGTTGATTATCTACAAAGTATTGGTGTAGAATTTGGAGCAGATCTAAATGCTTATACTGGTTTTGATCAAACGGTTTACATCTTACCTATTCCTAGTGATGATCCAGAAAAATTAGATAAAGGATTTCAAATATTACAAGACTGGGCTGGTGGTGCTTTGCTTACCGCTGAAGACATAGACGAAGAGCGAGGTGTTGTGATTGAAGAATATCGTACACGATTAGGTGCCTCAACGAGAATGCAATCGAAATACTTAGACAAAATTGCATATAAATCTCAATATGCAGATCGTTTACCTATTGGTACAAAGGAGAATCTAGAAAACTTTAAATATGAAAGCTTAAGAAACTTTCAAAAAGATTGGTATCGCCCAAATCTAATGGCAGTTATTGCTGTTGGAGATTTGGATGTAGAGACTCTTGAAAAAAAGATTAAAGATAATTTTAGTGGTCTAGAAAACCCTAAAAACCCAAAGCCTAGACAAGAGTTTGGTTCTGAAAACCATGAAGGCACATTTGTCGCTATCGAATGGGACGAAGAAGCAACTGGAAGCCAGGTGCAAATCTATTACAAAGACAAAGGCGAAGTTAAAAAAACCAGAACTGTAAAGGATTACAGAGATAATATGGTTGAAGGTTTATTCACTCAAATGATTAATAACCGACTTAGAGAATACAGTAACAAGCCAAATCCACCATTTATTTTCGGATTTTCATTTCATGGTGGTATCATAGGAAATAAAGAAGCCTATCAATCTATCGCGCAGACTAACGAAACTGGTCAATTAGAAGCTTTAAAAACACTTTTAGAAGAAAATGAACGTGTGAAGCGTTTTGGATTTAATGCATCAGAATTAGAGCGTGCTAAAAAGGATTACTTTGCTAGAACAGAGCGTTCTTATAAAGATAGAGATAAACAAGAATCTGGACGAATTGTAGGTCGTTATATTCAAAATTTCTTACAGGAAAGCCCAATGCCTGGTGCAGAATGGACATACAACTATGTAAAGTCACAATTACCTACAATAAAGCTTGAAGAAGTAAACGGATTGATTAAAGATTTCTTACATGACGATAATCGCTTAGTAGTACTTACTGGTCCGAAAAAAGACGGATTAACAAAAGTAACCGAAAAAGAAGTTATTGATTTATTAGATAGCGTTAAAAATGCAGAGCTGAAAGGATATGAAGACGAAGAAGTGCGTTCAGAATTAATGGCTAACAAACCTGCTAAAGGAAGCATTAGTAATGTTACTGTTAATAACAAAGGGAAATTAAACGAAACAACAACCATGACCTTGAGTAATGGTGCAAAAGTAACGTACAAGAAAACGGATTTTAAAAATGATGAAATCTTATTTGAGGCCTTTAGCTATGGTGGCACATCCTTATATTCGAATGATGTTTTAAAGCAAACAGCGAGTGCAAATGGAGGATTAACTGAAGCTGGTATTGACGGACTTTCAAAAAATGACATGACAAAAGTGATGTCTGGTAAAATTGCAAACGTTAGACCTTACATTGGAGGTTTAGACGAAGGTATGAGAGGTTCTACAACACCAAAAGATTTGGAAACCATGTTCCAGATGGTACATTTATATTTTACAAAACTAGATAAAGATCCTGAAGCATTTGCATCATTCATTAGTAAACAAAAAGCATTTTTAGGTAACATTTTATCTAATCCTAATGTTTCATTTTCAATCGCTTTAGGTGAGTTCTTGAATGAAGGAAATCCGAGATATACAGGTTTTCCAACTCCTGAAAGACTAGACAAAGCCAATTATGATCTTGCTTATGAAAAATATAAGGAACGTTTTGCAAATGCTGGTGATTTCAATTTTTATTTCGTTGGAAATATTGATGAAAGTAAAATTGCAGAATTAGCCGAAACCTATATCGCATCTTTACCTGGAACTTCAGAGAGAGAAACGTATAACGTGTCTTCTTTTAGACCAAAATCTGGAGCTCAAGAATTCACATACAGAAAAGGTACAGAGCCAAAGAGTCAAGTTAATCTTGTCTTTAGAGGTGAAACCAAATATGATGTTAATGAAGCAAGAGCAATGAATGCTTTAGGCGAAATCTTGAGTATTAAGCTTATTGAAAAATTAAGAGAAGAAGAAGGTGGTGTTTATGGCGCTGGTGCCAGAGGAGCAATACGTAAAATTCCTTATGGAAATTTCAACTTTAGTATCTCCTTTCCTTGTGCTCCTGAAAATGCCGAAAAACTCGCGGCAGCTTCTATAGCTGAACTTCAGAAAATTATTGATAATGGTCCTGAAGCAACAGATCTCGATAAGGTGAAAAAGGCTTTGTTGTTAACGAGAAAAGAACAACTAGAGCAAAATCGTTTCTGGTTATCTGCTATTAAAAATGCAGATTACAACAAATCAGATTTAGATAATGTTGTGAATTATGATGCTAATGTAAATGCCTTAACAACAGAAGATATTCATAATGTTGCTAAGAAATACTTACAAGATGGTTATTTGAAAGCGATTTTATTACCAGAAGAATAATATCGCCTTACTCTATAAATCAAAAGCAGCCTGAATAGGCTGCTTTTTTTATAACCAATCAGCTTCATTTCTAAACAAATAGACACCTCTGCATATATTGCAGTACTGTTAACAACTTCCATTTCCAAAACTCGTAAATAATCGTATTTTTACAGTTGAAGAAAGTATAAAAACTTCAGTAAATAAAACCAAATCATTTAATGGGTAAAATCATTGCAATTGCCAATCAAAAAGGAGGTGTTGGAAAAACAACGACTTCTGTAAATTTAGCAGCATCATTAGGAGTTCTAGAAAAAAAAGTCTTGCTTATCGACGCAGATCCGCAGGCTAATGCAACTTCAGGACTTGGTATTGATGTCGAACAAGTTGAGATTGGAACCTACCAGTTATTAGAGCATACGGCATCGGCCGAAGAATGCATTATAGAAACCGATTCACCTAATGTAGATATTATACCTGCTCATATCGACTTAGTTGCTATTGAAATTGAGCTAGTAGATAAAGATGAACGCGAATATATGCTCAGAAAGGCTGTATCGCATTTAAAATCATCTTATGATTACATTTTAATCGACTGTGCTCCTTCTCTGGGATTATTAACTTTAAATGCGCTTACTGCGTCAGATTCTGTTATTATTCCTATTCAGTGTGAATATTTTGCACTCGAAGGTTTAGGAAAATTATTGAATACTGTGAAAAGTGTTCAAAAAATTCATAATACCGAGTTAGATATTGAAGGAATGCTACTTACAATGTTTGATCAACGACTACGTTTATCAAATCAGGTAGTAGAAGAAGTACAAAAGCATTTTAGTGATATGGTTTTTGAAACCATTATTCAAAGAAATGTAAGACTAGGCGAAGCACCAAGCTATGGAGAAAGTATCATTAAATATGATGTGAGTAGTAAAGGTGCTACAAATTATTTAAGTTTAGCAAAAGAAATAATAAACAAGAACTCATAATGGCGAAGGCAACAAAAAAACAAGCATTAGGTAGAGGTTTATCTGCATTGTTGAAAGATCCTTCTAATGATATAAAATCTGCAAATGATAAAAATGCAGATACTATTATTGGCAATATTGTAGAACTAGATATAGAGGCCATTGAAATTAATCCGTTTCAACCACGTACCAATTTCAATGAAGAAACCTTACGTGAATTAGCATCATCTATAAAAGAGTTGGGTGTTATACAACCAATTACAGTTAGAAAATTGGAATTCAATAAATTTCAATTGGTATCTGGAGAACGTCGTTTTAGAGCTTCAAAATTAATTGGTTTAAAAACTATTCCTGCCTACATACGTATTGCCAATGACCAAGAGTCGTTAGAAATGGCTCTGGTGGAAAATATTCAACGCCAAGATTTAGATCCTATTGAAATTGCACTTTCCTATCAGCGATTAATTGATGAGATTGCTTTAACGCAAGAACAAATGAGTGAGCGTGTAGGAAAAAAGCGTTCTACGATAGCTAACTATTTACGATTGTTAAAATTAGATCCAATCATTCAAACTGGTATGCGCGACGGGTTTATTTCTATGGGTCATGGTCGTGCGATAATCAATATTGAGGATCAAAATGTTCAGTTAGATATCTATGAAAAGATCATTACTGATAAATTATCTGTTAGAGCTACTGAAGCCCTAGTTAAAAATTACCACAACCCAACAGCCAAAAAACCTTCTGAAAGCCAAGAACTACCTAAATTTGTTAAAAAAGGCATAAAAGAATTTTCAGAATACTTTGGCCACAAAATTGGCGTTAAACTATCTAAGAATGGTAAAGGTCAAATAACAATTCCGTTCCATTCTGAAGAAGATTTCAATCGTATTAAAAAACTAGTGCAACGTGCTAAATAAATTAGTCTACAGCTTATTTTTTTCTCTTTTTTTCAGTGGTGTGATTTTCGCTCAAGAAAATAAAAAAACTGAAGACATTAATTCTGATTTAGTAGTTGTCAAAGATTCTATTAAAACGAAAAGAGAGCCTCTTAATGTTTTAGCTCCTTCAAAAGCTGCGTTTTATTCTGCTATTCTTCCTGGTTTGGGACAAGCCTACAACAAAAAGTATTGGAAAATCCCAATAGCTTACGCTTTGATTGGTACGCCATTATATTTATATATCAAAAACGATAAAGACTATAACTTATATCGTGATGCCTATAAAAGACGTTTGGCTGGGTTTGGTCAAGGTTCTGAAGGTGACCCTTTTCCAAATGTATCAAATGACGGACTTATAAGAGCTCAACAGCAGTTACGACGAAACAAAGAATTAGCCCTATTAATAACTATAGGAATGTATGCTCTAAATATTATCGACGCTAATGTTGATGCACATTTACTGCAATTTAATGTGGATGAAGACCTATCGTTACGACCACATTTTAAATACAACCAAATGGAAAATAATACGGATTTAGGTTTTACATTGAATTTCAAATTCTGACGTATGAATATCGCATTATTAGGTTACGGAAAAATGGGAAAAGCAATTGAAAAAATTGCCTTAGAACGTGGACATGATATAACTTTAAAAGTTTCCAGTTCTACTAAAGATTTCATATTAGATGATATTGATGTTGCTATCGATTTTAGCCTGCCATCTACTGCTGTTGCTAACATCACCAAATGTTTTAATGCCAATGTACCTGTGATTTCTGGAACAACTGGATGGTTAGACCAATATGATGATATGATATCGCTTTGCTCATCTAAAAAAGGCACCTTTTTATACGCCTCAAATTTTAGTCTTGGTGTTAATATTTTTTTCGAGATCAATAAGACTCTAGCTAAACTCATGCGAAGTTTACCAGACTATAAAACAAGTATAGAAGAAATTCATCATACACAAAAACTAGACGCTCCAAGTGGTACTGCAATTACGTTGGCAGATGACATTATTGAGCGAACTAATTATAAAAATTGGAGCTTGGATGCACCAAAACAAAATGAGATTGGTATTTTAGCAAAACGTATTGAAAATGTGCCTGGCACACATGAGATTAATTATGATTCTGAAGTAGATAGTATACAAATAAAACACACGGCTCATAGTAGACAGGGCTTTGCTTTAGGTGCTGTTATTGCTGCAGAATATGTTCATGATAAAAAAGGAATATTTACAATGAAAGATGTATTAAATATAAGTTAACATTAGTATTTGATGTAACATTGTCTAATACAATTCAACTTACAACACAAACAAAAAACTATGACTATCACTGAGTGGTTAATATTTATTCTAGTAATTCAAGTTATACACGGACTTGGAACATGGAAATTATACGTAAAAGCAGGAAGGAAAGCTTGGGAAGCTTTTGTACCTGTATATAATGCAGTAATTTTAATGAAGATTATAAAGCGTCCTTGGTGGTGGACGATTTTACTATTTGTACCCATAGTGAACTTGATTATGTTTATTATCGTTTGGGTAGAAACAGCCCGAAGTTTTGGGAAAAATCAGTATCTCGATACCTTTTTAGCCGTTATCACTTTAGGGTTTTATAACTATTACCTTAATTATGCAACAGATGTTAGCTATGTACAGGACAGAGACATAAACCCAAAGTCTAGTTCAGGTGATTGGGTAAGCTCTATTTTATTTGCCATTGTGGCTGCCACCATTGTACACACTTATTTTGTGCAACCGTTTACCATACCAAGTTCATCTCTTGAAAAATCCTTATTGGTAGGTGATTTCTTGTTTGTTAGCAAAGTGCATTATGGTGCACGTATTCCAATGACTACTGTTGCCACTCCTATGGTACATGATACGATTCCTCTTGCAAAAGTTAAGTCATACCTATACAATGATAAACTAGAAGAGAACAAATCCTCATTAAAGAACAAATTGCAACTGCCTTACATGAGAATTCCTGGTTTTGAAAGTATAGAACGTAATGACATTGTCGTTTTCAATCAACCTGCTGATACATTAGTCAACATGAACGACTTTACTCCTGATCGGAATTATTATAAGCCTATTGACAAACGAACGAATTTAGTTAAACGTTGTGTTGGTGTTCCTGGTGATTCATTAGAAGTAAAAGGAGGTTATGTCTATATTAATGGTCAAAAAAATGAATTACCCGATCGTGCAAAATTACAGCACTACTATACTTGGGTATCAAAATCTAATATCACCCAAAATTTTGTTGACACTTATGAAATAGAGAATTTTTGGAGATTTTATAAAATAGAAAATCAATTGTGGGATGATCAGAGAGTAAAAGATTATTTAGCTGAGGAAGATAGATCGTACTTAAAAGAATCATCAAGAGATTCTCTTATGACTGAGGTTGTCGGTTACATACAATACGATGACATGATAAAATTAAGGATGAAGCCTGTTGAGAATAAATTTAATATAAACCTTACTGCAGAAAATGCTGACAAAATTAAAAGCTTATCAAATACAGTATCACTCAATCAATTCTCTCATCAGTTAAGAAACCCAACTGTTTTTCCTCATAATCCACAATACAATTGGAATTATGATAATTTCGGACCTGTTTATATTCCAAAAAAGGGAGAAACTATTGAACTAAACATGGAAGTTTTACCACTTTATAAACGTTTGATCTCAGAGTATGAAGGTAAAAAAGTAACGACACGTGGTAATCAAATTCTAATTGAAGGAGAACCAACGACATCTTATACTTTCGATCAAGACTACTACTGGATGATGGGAGATAATAGAAACAATTCCATCGATTCTCGAGGTTGGGGATATGTTCCTTTTGACCACGTTGTTGGTAAACCTGTATTTATATGGATGAGTTGGGATGGTATTAAAAATCCGCGTTGGGAACGCTGGTTTACAACAGTTGGAGGCTCAGGTAAACCTGTATCATACTTAATTCCGTTTTTAGTGCTCATAGCTGCTTGGATTGGATACAGTAAATGGCGTAAGAAGAAAAAAGCAAAATAAGGTTTTATTTGTAGTATATGGACGTAGTATTACATCCAACATATTTTCCGAGTATGGCTCATTTTGTTGCTATGCTACAAGCAGATCGTATCATTTTTGAGGTCTGCGACAATTACCAAAAACAAACGTATAGAAATCGAGCATCAATTTTTGGTGCTAATGGTAAACTAGATCTTAATGTTCCTGTTGTGTATTCTCAAAAGAATAGACAGCTATCAAAAGATGTCGCTATTTTCAATTCCGAAAATTGGCAAACGCAACATCTTAAATCACTTGAGTCTGCCTACCGTACCTCTCCTTTCTTTGAATTCTATATTGATGATTTATTGCCTTTGTTTCAAACGGAATACAAAACGATAATGGCGTTTAACTTTACATGTATTGAAGCCGTTTTTGATTGTTTACAGCTACCTTTTTCCTATAATACAACTCAGCAATTCGATCCAGAACCAAAGGGAATTATTGATGCTAGAGGTTTAGTTAATAGCCGAAAAGAGATTCAGCAAAACCTCACACCTTATGCTCAGGTATTTGATTCCAAACATGGGTTTATTCCAAATCTTAGTATTCTAGATTTACTATTTAACGAAGGTCCTAACACAGAGCTTTACCTCGAATCGCAAACCTTAAATCTGTAATGTTACAACCTATTGTTCATTATGGGATTCATTTCCTATTGCCACTAATAATTGCTTTAGTCTTTTTTAGAAAACAGTGGATTATTGCTTATCTCATTATGTTAGGTACTTTTATAATTGATCTAGATCATATGTTAGCCAACCCCATGTTTGACCCAAATAGATGCAGTATTAACTTTCATCCGCTTCACTCCTACTACGCCATTGGTGTTTATGTACTTTTAGTAATTTGGAAAAAGACTAGACCTATTGGATTGGGTTTAGTCATACACATCATTGCAGACCAAGCAGATTGTTGGATGATGTAGTTATTTGAGCTTAACCTTAGCCATAATTGGATAATGATCGGAATATTTGACATCAAAGGTTTTAAAGGCATTAATTTCAAATCCGTCATCTACCAAAACAAAATCAATACGCACAGGAAAGAATTTAAAATCAAAGGTTCTTCCGAATCCATTTCCAGCTTGCTCGAAGGCATCTTTTAAATCACCTTTAATTTCTTTATAGACATAAGAATATGCTGTATTGTTAAAATCACCACAGATAATCATTTGATATTTGCATTTGGATTGATGCTTTAAAAATAATTCAGCCTGTGATTGCTGCATCTTAAACGTAGAACTCACACGATTAAATAAATTGCCAGAATCTTCTTTAGCTAAGCTTTCAACGTCGGAATTTATTCGCAACGATTCTAAATGTAAATTATAAACTCGTATGGTATCGTTTTTAACAATAACGTCGACGAATATGGCATTATTAGATGTATTGGGAAACTCTATCGAACCCGAATTAACAATAGGATACTTAGTTAAAATGGCTTGACCACTCTTTACTTTATTACCTGTAATCTTTTCATATTTATGATAGCCATCAAAATGCATATCATCATCTCGCCTATATTCCTGCAAACACAAAATATCTGGTTGCTTTTCAGAAATAAAACTCAAAATATTCTCCTTTATATTCGGACTATCAATCCAATCAAAAATATTGAATAATCGAACATTATAGTTCATTACCGAAAGGTTTTGATGATCATCAACATTCTTCGACGATGAAAATTTGTAGAGAGAGAACACATAACTGTAACCAATTAAAAGCACAACCAAAGACACTAATAGTTGCTTCTTAACTTTGAGCAACCAATAAATTGTAAATAGAATATTAATAATGATTAAAAACGGTACAGCTAGACTGAGAACAGATAAAAAAGCAAACTTCTCTGGTTCGATATAAGGTAAAATGTAAGACAATAACAAAGCAAATGCCATCAACGAATTGACGATAAATATCAGCTTCTCATAACGTTTAAGTTTACGCATATGGTTTAATCCTTACCTGCTTTAAATAAAAATGTCTTTTCTTCTTTAGTTAAACTTTCGTAACCACTTTTACTGATTTTATCTAGAATGAGGTCTACTTTTTTCTGATTATTAAACTCATTAAATTCGTCTTTATTATGACCAGCAAAAGGTTTCTTCTTATTTTTATGAACTGTCTTAAGTGGTGATTTTGGTTTGAACACATTAGCTATCTTATCCATGAATCGTCCAAAACCTTCACCAATATCTTTTCCTTTTAACAATTGGGTAGCATATAGATAACCTAATAAAACACCACCTAAATGTGCAACATTACCACCTTGATTATTTCCAAATAGACCAATGATATCAAATGCAACAAGGGCAACTCCAATATACCATAACTTAATTTTTACTGCAAAAAAACGGGCTTCACGATATGGCATATAAGCACAAATAAATATCAATAAAGCACGTACACCAGCCGATGCGCCAACAAGTGCCCCAGCATTAGCTAATACTAAACGTTCAGGCAAAATATTATAAATAGCTAAATATGCCAACCCGCCTGTTATAATCCCAAGGAAGTAAATATTTAAAGATTGCTTTCTTGGAAATATATTAACCATGGTTCTCGATACAAAATAGAGCACCAACATGTTAAAAAGGAGATGAAAAAAATCATAATGTGTGAATCCGTAAGTAATAATAGACCAAGGTCTAGTTAAGAACTCAAAGAAATCTTTTGGTAACTCAAGCCATGTCAACGTATTTCCTCTTGGTACTCTTCTTATAAGCATTAGTACCCAACCCAAGAAAAAAATTCCAATGTTTACTGCTATAATCTTCTCAAAAACATTTAAGCGTTTAAGCTTGTCCTTAAAGTCGTAATTTAACGAAGTCATCGATCCCAACGGTTTTTGTTAAACTGTGTTTTCTTCCAATACCACATAATTAAGAAGCCCGTAATAGCACCTCCAACGTGAGCCATATAGGCTGTATTACTTGGACTAAAGAATGATCGGCCTGTTATAGCAGATATAATATCAAGAATAATGATTCCTGGAATAAAATATTTAGCTTTTATTGGAATAGGAAAAAAGATCAACATCAATTTCGCTTCAGGATTCATCATCCCAAAAGCAGCCAAAACCCCCATAATACATCCTGAGGCACCTACCATAGATGCGTTATAAGAACTAAAAGCATCTTGAGCTAAACTCAATTGCGCTGCAGACAAATTCACAACCTGTTTGTTAGTTGTAAACATTTCTATTAACTGAGAATCAGTTATACCAGATGCGATTAATTCAGAATAGGCAGGCAAATAGTTGAAATAATAATACCCTACTTGAAATAATACAGCTCCCAAACCAGCAGAGATATATAAAAATAAAAATTTCTTAGACCCTAATTGTGTTTCTACAGCCGTTCCAAACATCCATAATGCGAACATATTAAAGAATATATGTACTGGTCCACCATGCATGAACATGTGTGTGAAAATTTGCCATGGTTTAAACAACTCATTTTCTGGGAAATACATTGAAAACCAATGGTAAAACAATTCACCATTACCCAAAGTTAATGTTCCAATAAACATGATAACGTTTATAATGAGCAAATGTTTAACCGTATCTGTAATACCTCTTATCATATATTATTTACATAAATTTTTTATCAAAATCATCAACGCTCATCGTGATGAATGTGATTCTATTAGTTGGTGAAACCGATGGTTCTTTACAAGCAAACAAACTATTCACCAAATGCTCCTGCTCAAATCGTGTTAAAGACTGACCTGTTTTAATAGCCAAACTCTTCGACATCGATTTTGCCAATAAATCTGTAGCACTAAAATTACTATCTGGAACTTCTTGCTCTACATCACTTATCAATTGTTCCAAAATAATAGATACTTCACTTTCAGGAACATTAATTGGTACACCTGTAATTTCTATAGCCTTGTCCTTAAACGATGAAAACACAAAACCAGTATGCTCTAGGTCTTCTTTTAGCTGTGATAATGATTCCATTTCCGTAGAAGTAAATTCCAAAGTCAATGGAAATAGTAATTGCTGACTCACAGCTTCTTTAACGGTCAGGTGCTTCAAAAACCCTTCATAAAGTACACGCTGATGAGAACGATGTTGATCTAAAATTAGCATTCCAGACTTTATCGTACTGATGATATACTTGTTGTGAAGCTGATACGTGGTTTGCGTCGTTTCAACTAATTTATCTTCGGAAAACAACGATGCGTTTTCAGACTCACTTTCAAATTCGATTTCACTAAAATCATGCTCGACCTTGGTACTTTTAGATTCTAATCCAACATATAAACTTTCCCATTGAGCTGCAGGCTCTTTTCTATAAGACGTCGACACGCCACTAGACTTAGATACTGGTTTTTCATCCTGAAACGGATTAAACGTACGATCAACTTCAATCGTTGGTGTAGATGCATTTTTATCTTTGTAATCGTAAGGCGTATCTAAGTTGTTATCACGATCAAAATCTAATACAGGCGCAATATTAAACTGACCCAAACTATGCTTTACCGAAGATCTCAAAATCGCATATAAAGTATGCTCATCATCAAATTTGATCTCCGTTTTAGTAGGATGAATATTAATGTCTATGGTTTTTGGATCAACCGTCAAATTCAAAAAATAACTCGGATAACTACCATCTTTTACCAAGCCTTCATATGCCGAATTTATAGCATGATTTAAATATGCACTTTTAATAAACCTATTATTGACAAAAAAGAACTGCTCACTCTTTGTGCGCTTAGCAAACTCTGGTTTTCCAACAAAACCTGAAATTTTTAGCACTTCTGTTTCTTCCTCAACGGGAACCAATTTTTCGTTGGTCTTTCCTCCAAAAATATTAACGATGCGCTGTCTATAATTGCTTTCTGGTAAATTAAAACTCTCACTACCATTGTGATACATAGCAAAAGTAATATTTGGATGTGCTAAAGCGACACGATGAAACTCATCTATGATATGTCGTAACTCTACATTATTTGATTTTAGGAAATTTCGTCTTGCTGGAATATTAAAAAACAAATTCTTTACAGATAGTGAAGTTCCTTTAGGTGTTACAGTAACATCTTGACTCTTAATAGTACTTCCCTCAATTTCTATGAGTGTTCCTAACTCATCATCGTCTAACTTCGTTTTTAATTCAACATGAGCAATTGCAGCAATACTAGCTAAAGCCTCACCTCGAAACCCTTTAGTATTCAAACTGAATAGGTCCTCTGCAGAACGTATTTTTGACGTGGCATGGCGTTCAAAGCTTAATCGTGCATCTGTGGCACTCATTCCTTTTCCATTATCGATAACTTGAATAAGGGCCTTACCTGCGTCTTTAACAATAAGTTTTATAGAATTTGCACCAGCATCTATGGCGTTTTCTAATAATTCTTTAACTACCGAAGCTGGACGTTGCACAACTTCTCCTGCTGCTATTTGATTCGCAACATGATCTGGTAACAATTGAATAATGTCTGCCATTAGCGTTTAAGGGAGAAAATGGATAAATCGAAATCTATGATGTATAAGAATACTAAAACGAAGACTCCAATCAAAATTAGAATGGTTCTATTAAATTCAGAATTATTTCTGGTTCTGTTCTTTATTCTATTTTCATGCCATTGGCCAGATATATCATTTTTATTATAATTATCGGCATAGGCATCAATCTTTGTTGGGTATTGAGATGTATCTGTATCTTCTTTACCATTGTAATATCTTGGTGTATAGTTGAACCTTTTATTTCTAGGTAATCTTTTGATTAAAGTAAATTTTATTGGACCCATAGTACAATTATTTAATATATCTATTGAGGATATAAATTAAAACAAAAAGCGCTACTAAAATTAGTATTAAAGCTGGTAGAGAGGTGAATATACTGCCTTTACGCCTGGTATTACCTCGCATTTCTTCCCACTTCGCTTTCAAGTCTTCTTTAGACTCTTCCCGATAACTCTCGGTATTAGAATCCTTAATACGTGACTTATAATTAAAACGCCTATTTTTTCTTTGATTAAACAAGTTGACTTACTAAATTAAACCTGATATCTCTCAAAAGTACAGAAATTACAAGGAAAAAACACTTAAGGATTCGCTAAAATTATTAACAAAAAGAATGCCAACTCCTTAAATGTATTCAAAATCTCAAAAACTAAATTTTTGAAAGTGAAGCTATTTGACCGAGAACCATAAGGCCTACAAGATGCACCTCATTTGGTAGTGCCCTATTCAACACATGACATTAAAGACTAAGACCTATTAGCGCTTAGAAAGTTCGGCCATTTTAATTGCTGCAATAGCAGCTTCAGTTCCTTTATTACCATGCTTCCCTCCAGAGCGATCAATCGATTGCTGCATCGTATTATCGGTAAGTACGCAAAAGATAACAGGAGTGTCTGACGTTAAATTCAATTCTTTGATACCATGAGTAACACCTTCACAAACAAAATCAAAATGTTTAGTTTCACCTTGTATCACGCAGCCAATAGCTATAACAGCATCAACGTTTTGGGTGATCATTTTTTTACTTCCGTAGATCAGTTCAAAACTTCCAGGAACATCCCATTTAATAATGTTATCAGCTAATGCACCACAGTCTATTAAGGCATCATAAGCGCCTTGATACAAGCCATTTGTGATCGTATCATTCCATTCTGAAACAACAATCCCAAACCGAAAATCTTTCGCGTTTGGGATTGTGTTTTTATCGTAGTTTGATAAATTATGATTTGCAGTTGCCATAATTATTTGCTTGCTTCTGCTCTACCAATAAATGTTTCTATATTCTTAGCCTGATCAGATTCTGAATAATCAGATTTGATTCTCTTATAGTATTGTAATGCTTTATCAGACTGTCCTAGTGTCTGTGCCACATTGGCAGCTTTTAACAAAAATAATGGTGTTGTATAACCATTTGTAGATGCCTTAATCGCTTGCTCATAGTAATCTAAAGCTTCTGGTAATTGTTCTAATTGTACAAATGCATCACCAATTCCTCCTTTAGCTAACGGACCAAAAACATCATCATCTGAACTAAAATCACCCAAATACTTTACAGCATTTGTATAATCTTTTAAGTTTAAGTATGCCATACCAGCACTATAGTTCGCTACATTTCCTGCTGGTGTGCTGCCGTATTGCTCTACAATATCAGTTAAACCTAATTTTCCTTCAGAACCATCAAGTGCAACCTGTAATAACGAGTCTTTATTCACGCCTACTCCAAATGCATCTTCAAAATTCTTTTGAGCTGTATACATTTCATTCATAGCTTCTTTAGCCTTAGGTCCAGCAATAAACTTATTGTAACCTAAATACCCAAGTACGATTAATGCAGCTAAACCTACAATAATGAAAATACCTTTTTGATTTCTCGCCACAAAGTCTTCAGCTTTATTAGCACCTTCATCTAAGGTGTTAAATACTTCTGCTGTTGTAGACTCTTGTTCTAAAACTTCTATTTTTTCACCTTTTTCCTTTATCGGTTTCGGTTTGTATCCTCTTTTCTTATATGTTGCCATAATTCAGTATTTGTGCCCGCAAAAATAAAATTTTTATTGGGATTTAAAAGGTAAATTATTTGTTATTTTTACTTCCGCTTACAATAAAGCCAACCTTATTAAGAATATTCCTATTAGTTTTATGATTTTAAACACGTTAAGCTTAGTTAATTACAAGAATTTTGAAAGTCAGGATTTTGAATTTGATACTAAAATTAACTGTTTTGTTGGAGCCAATGGTGTCGGTAAAACCAATGCTCTTGACGCTATTTACCATTTATCCTTCGGAAAAAGTTACTTCAACCCTGTAGCTACACAAAATATTAAACACGATGAAGACTTTTTTGTTGTGGATGGGATTTTCAGTAAAAATGATAAAACTGAAAAAATTGTGGTGTCCTTAAAGCGCGGACAAAAGAAAATGATCAAACGCAATGGGAAAGCGTATGAGAAGTTTAGCGATCATATTGGATTTATTCCTTTGGTTATTATTTCACCAGCAGATCGCGATCTCATTATCGAAGGTAGTGATACACGACGTAAGTTTATTGATAGTGTCATCTCACAAAGTGACAAAAGCTACCTCAATAATTTGATTAACTACAATAAAGTATTGTCCCAGCGTAATGCTTTACTCAAATACTTTGCACTTAATAACACCTTCAATGCACAAACACTAGACGTGTATAATGAGCAGTTAACGACCTACGGAAGCGAGATTTTTAAAACTCGTGATGCCTTTCTAAAAACATTCATTCCGATATTTAAAGCACGTTACGAAGCCATTAGTAACAAAAATGAAAATGTGAATTTAAAGTATAAGAGTGACCTGTTTGATGGCGACTTACAGACACTATTAGCCAAAAACATCAATAAAGATAAAGCCTTGCAATATACGAGTGTTGGAATTCATAAAGATGATCTCAATTTTCAGATTGATACCTATCCTATTAAAAAATTTGGAAGCCAAGGTCAGCAAAAATCTTTCCTAATTGCTCTAAAACTAGCGCAATTTGACTTTATAAAGCAACAAAGTGGTGTAACACCATTGTTATTACTGGATGATATTTTTGATAAGTTAGACGAAAATCGGGTGGCACAAATTATCAGTTTGGTGGATAATGATGATTTCGGACAATTATTCATAAGTGATACACATGCCGAGCGTACCGAAAATGTAGTGAAGCAAATCCATCAATCGTATAAAATTTTCAAATTATGAAAAAGATCCTACTCCTACTCTTTGTTAGTATCACAATGGGCTGCTCAAAAGATCCTGAAACCTTTATGATTCATCTTGAAGGCTATTGGGAAATTGACGAAGTAACACTTAGCGATGGTTCTAAAAGAGATTATAGGTTTAACAATACTATAGATTATATTGAAGTTTCAGACAGTTTAACAGGTACTCGCCGGAAACTAAAGCCTAATCTTTTAGGGAAATACGAAACTTCAAAAAGCATGGAGTCATTTCATATAAAACTAGAAAATGATAGTTTAAATATCTATTACAAAACACCTTATGCCAACTGGAAAGAAACAGTGTTAAATGCTACCGAAAATGAGTTACTTATTATCAATAATACCAATAAAGATATGTATCTTTATAGACGTTATGAACCTCTAGATTTAGACTAATGGCCAAACGACAAAATGATCACTTACCTATAAGCGATATCCTCAAGGAATTTGTAGATACTAATAAGCTACAAGCTGGTTTGGACAAGGTCGATGTGAGAGAAGCTTGGTCTAAAATGATGGGAAATGGTGTAAATAACTACACAACCGATATCAAACTAGATAGAGATACTTTATATGTGTCATTAAGCTCCAGTGTACTCCGTGAAGAGTTAAGTTATGGCAAACAAAAGATTATTGATATGCTTAATGAATCTGTGGGTAAGGAAGTGATTAAAAAGTTGGTACTTAGGTAAGCTTTTAATTACTCATCCAAATAATTAATTTCAAAATATTTCAGTAAATTCATGCCTTAAAAGTTCCAACCGCATGAAATACATCAAACTCATTACAACTTTGGTGCTCACCTTAGTTGTTTTTTATTGTTTAAATACAAAGCTAGGTAGCATCCCTCCCATTGGAAAATTCCTCGATCCTGTAAGCGGTGTCTGGCAAAATGATACTAATGAGGTTATCGACGGAAATGTAACCATCAAAGGTTTATCGGCTCCAGTTACAATTCATTATGACGAACATTTAATTCCGCATGTCTTCGCACAAAACGACGCCGATCTTTATAAAGCTCAAGGTTATATCACTGCAAAACACCGTTTGTGGCAAATGGAGTTTCAAACGCATGCTGCTGCTGGACGCTTATCTGAAATTGTAGGAGAAAACGCTATAGATTATGATCGTCGTGAACGCAGACGTGGTATGGCGTATGGCGCAGAAAAAGCTTTAGAAAAAATGAAAGATGATCCTGAAGCTATAGCATTCTTAGAGGCCTATCGTGATGGTGTGAATGCTTATATCGAATCTTTAGACACGAAGAGCATTCCGGTAGAATATAAATTATTAGACTATAAACCAGAACCTTGGACCATCAAAAAAACAGCCTTGCTTTTGATGTATATGACCAAAATGTTAGCAGGTGGTGATGACGATCTCGAATACACCAACATCTTACGTAAATTTGGTCAGGAACGCTTCGATTTGCTCTTTCCAGAATTCTTTGATGTGAACGATCCTGTAATTCCTAAAGAGACTGATTGGAGTTTTATTGATACCGAAAAAACAAAAACACCACGAAGTGAATTGCCTCTAGATACCATTAGAGAGACCATTGAAAAGCCACATCCTGATAATGGCAGTAACAACTGGGCAGTTTCAGGCGCTAAATCGGCAACAGGGAATCCAATACTCGCTAACGATCCGCATTTAAGTCTAAATATCCCTTCTATTTGGTTTGTCATGCAATTAAGTACACCAAACCATAAAACTATGGGAGCAACACTACCAGGTGCTTTAGGTGTGATTTCAGGATTTAATGAACATATCGCTTGGGGCGAAACCAATGCAACACGTGATGTTTTAGATTGGTATAAAATCGAATTTAAAGACGAGACAAGAACACAGTACAAACATGACAAACAATGGAAAAACACAAGTGTTCGTGTGGAAAGCATAAAAGTACGAGGTGCGCAAACGGTTATCGATTCTGTAATCTACACACATCATGGACCTGTGACTTACGATCATAATTTTAAAAGTGATAACGAACGTGCTGGCTATGCTATGAAATGGGTTGGTCATATTGGTGGCAATAACCAACGTCCGTTTTTAGCACTCAATAAAGCCAAGAATTACGACGACTATGTCGATGCTCTAAAAACATATACAGCACCTGCGCAAAACTTTGTGTTCGCCTCTACCGAAGGTGATATCGCTTTGTGGATTCAAGGACTCTTTCCAAATAAATGGGAAGGTCAAGGGAAATTCTTAATGGATGGTTCTAATCCGGATCACGATTGGCAAAGTTTTATTCCGCAAGCTTTTAATGCTCATGTAAAGAATCCAGAACGTGGTTTTGTGAGTTCTGCTAACCAGCATCCTGTAGATGAAAGTTATCCGTTCTATGTATTTAACGATGGCTACGAAACCTATCGAAATCGTGTGATTAATAGTTTCTTCAGTTCTAAGAAACAATTCTCTGTAGACGACTTTAAAGCACTGCACAATAACAACTATAATTTAAAAGCGGCCGAACTCTTACCACACATGTATGCGCATATGGAAGATTCTGGATTAACACCAGACGAAAAAAAGCTGTTAGATCAATTAAAAGGCTGGGATTTCTATAATGACATCGATAAGGTCGGACCAAGTATATGGCGTGCGTGGTGGTATGCGTTGTATCCAATGATTTGGGATGAGTTTGATAGTGAGGATGAAGCCTTAACTTCGCCTTTTACTTATCAAGCCATCTATTTATTGAAAAACCATCCAGAAGACCCATTTATGGATATTCTCGACACACCTGAAAAAGAAACAGCTAATGATTTGTTTCTAAAATCCTTTAAAGAAGCGGCTAGTTATCTTACCGAATGGAAAGCCAAGCATGGCGATTACAATTGGGGCGATTTTAAAGGCACCTATGTCGGACACCTATTACAAGGGTTACCTGCCTTTTCGCGCTTTGATTTACCTATAGGTGGTGATGCTAATATCGTGAATGCCACATCTAAAAACCATGGACCATCATGGCGTATGATCGTCGAAATGAGTTCCCCTCCAAAAGCCTTAGGGATTTATCCAGGAGGTCAATCTGGAAATCCGGGAAGTACCTATTACGACAATTTTATAGATGATTGGGCCGCTGGGAAATATCACGAACTCAATTTTATGCAAAACGACACAGCAACAAGCGATATTATCTCTACACAAACCTTAACACCTTCTACCAATGACTAAACCAAATATCATCAACTTTGTTGTTACCATTATATTAGCTCTTATCCTATCACAATTTTTACCTTGGTGGTCGGTTATGGTGGCAGGATTTGTCTCTGCTCTATTTTTTAGTTTAAAAAAATCGGCAGTGTTTTTTGTACCATTTTTTGCGATTCTTTTGTTTTGGGTCGTTTATGCGTTTATGGTAAGTAGTGGCAACGACTTCACACTCGCCAAAAAGATTTCGGTGCTACTCTATTTAGGTGGAAATCCATATCTCCTCATCCTCGTGACTGGAGTTGTAGGCGGCTTAGCTGCTGGTGTTTCGGCCTTATTAGGAAAACAATTAAGCATTTTAGGAGGACGTTAAAATATTTTATAAACACAGATAGTTAAATACATGGAAATTACACCAGAAAAAGGCTTTAAAGGTTTAATTCAAAATTGGCAAAGTGATTTAATTGCAGCAGTGAGTGTATCACTCATTGCACTACCTCTTTCATTAGGCATTGCTTTGGCAGCAGGTGCACCTGCAATGTCCGGTATCATCTCAGCAATTGTTGGCGGTGTTGTAACAACCCTTTATCGAGGTGGTCATATATCGGTCAACGGACCTGCAAAAGGAGTTATTGCTGTCATACTTTTGGGAATTGTATTGATGGATGATGGTTCTGGGCAAGCATTTAATTATGTATTGGCTGCAGTGGTCGTTTCAGGTGCTATTCAAGTATTATTGGGAGTATTGAAATTGGGTCGATTAGCGGATATATTCCATTCTTCTGTAATTCATGGTATTTTGGCAGCAATCGGAATTATCATCTTTGCTAAACAAATCCATGTCGCCTTAGGCACGCATTCAGATAGTCCGAGTATTATACAAAACCTTATTGATGCGGTTCTATACCTACCTCAAGCGAATCCTTTTGTGGTGATTATTGCTTTGGTTGGCTTGCTTTTATTATTGTTTCATTCCAAAATCAGTAATCGATTTTTCCATATTTTGCCAACGCCAATGTGGGTCGTTGCCCTTTCCATTCCCTTTGTTTATTTTTTCAATTTCTTTGACCAACATACGCTTTCATTCTTTGGAAAGGCATACGAGGTAGGTCCTAATCTGCTGTTGGATATTCCAGATAATATTATGGATTCAATAATGCATCCAAATTTTAGTAAAATTAATACCATTGAATTCTGGACAACCGTAGTATCTATTTTAATCATAACAAGTATTGAATCATTAGCCATTGCGAAAGCAGTTGACAAAATTGATCCTTATAAACGAAAGACGGATTTAAATAAAGATTTGACAGGTATTGGATTGAGTACAATCGTAGCTGGTATGATTGGAGGTCTGCCAATTATAGCTGTGATTATTAGAAGTACGGTTAATATTCATAATGGTGCAAAGACAAAGTGGTCCAACATGTATCAAGGACTTTTACTGTTAGTTTTTATTGTGGTTTTGAGTCCAATAATGAGACAAGTCCCGCTATGTGCTTTTGCAATTTTACTTGTGTATACTGGGTTTAAATTAGCTTCTCCTGCCGTTTTTAAACAAATTTATAATCAAGGAATCGAGCAATTAATATTTTTTGTTGGCACCATGGTTTTAACGCTATACACCAATTTATTAATTGGTTTACTCGGCGGGCTATTATTGGCGCTGGTCATTCACATGTTATTGGCAAGGGTATCCATCTCTCGATTTTTTAAAATGGTTTATAAGTCTCGTACAAAATTAATAGAACGACCAGATGGCAGTTTCGATTTAAAGATTAGAGGTATTGCGAATTTTTTAGGCATTATAAAAGTCGATAAACTAGTGGCACAAATTCCTTCTGGAGCAGATGTCAATATTGATTTATCAGAAACAAGATTGGTAGGTATTACCTATATGGACTACCTAGTGGACTACCTAAACATACAAAGGGCTACAGGCGGCAAGGTCGTTATATCAGGATTGGATTCTCATGTTTCATCATCTACCTATAATAGGGCTTTAAAAATTAATTTCGCTGGTTCTGGAACTAAACTATCTCAAAGGCAAAAGCGATTACGAAATTTAGCAACTGAGAAAAATTATCAATACGCAAGTCAAGTTGATTGGAATACAGATTATTTAAAGAAGTTCCACTTTTTTGAAATTAGACCTATTGAAGGCAAATACAATTGTCTCAAGGGAACATTTAAAGATTTGGATGTATCTTGGGAAATTGCAGATGTAACATTCAATGAAGGTCAGGCTTTTACAGCTGAGACGTTTAACACCACTCTAATGGTCTTAAAATTGAATAAAAAAATTCCCGTTTTTACCATGGAAAAAGAAGCTGTATTAGAAAAAATATTTGACAAGGTGATGGCATTTACTGGCTATAAGGACATTGATTTTGATATGTATCCTGATTTTTCTAAAAAATTCTTGCTTATGGGGAATAATGAATCTGAGATTAGGTCATTTTTTTCAGATGAAATCATTCGCTTTTTCGAAAGTCGTCAGATTTATCATTTAGAAAGTAATGGTGAGGCACTAGTCATTTTTGATAAAATCAAATTGGCAAGGACAGATGAAACCATTGCATTTATAGATTATGGTAAAGAATTAGCCACACTCATAGACATAATGGATTAGGATATAGAAATAGAACGTAAAAAACTACTGGCAACAATGTGTATAGCCAATTGCTAGTTCTTTTTGTATTTGGAAACGAGCCAAGCGAACTGGCGTTAGCAAAATCCTACGGAATACCTTATAGTTCATTCTCGTTTACTAACTTAGACCTAAATCAAAAAACAACCATGAGCAACAGCAAAATAATAGCAACATTATTCAGTCTTAGAAACGAATATGACACCAATTTTAATGCTATACCAAATTTGGATAAGCTACTGTATCGTTTATATCAGGAGTTAAAGTCCTATGATTTTGAAACCTATAAGAAACACTTAGAGGTTGAGATTGAGAAGAACCTTAACGAATGGTGGATAAATCCTGAAAAGGGCATTATAAGAGACGAGGAGTTATTTGCCATACTCTTCGAGTTTGATGGCTATTTTTTAATGGAAGGTGTAGATGCTGCTGCCTATGGCATTGGGACTTGGAAAGACTACAAAGTCCAAACAGAAGAGTTTGATATGGGATACGACTATGACTTCGCCACCAAATTTGATGCCTTACCAGGAATTACCATGAGTTTTATGGATTCTTTGGCCATACTAGATGATGAGAAATTACCTTCAGAGTATAAAGATGTGGATATCGATGAATTAGACGGACTTATAGAACTGTTTGAATTATACAAGTTTGAAGGCTTTATTGCGATTCACGAAACATTAATGAAAATGGACTTTGAACAAAAGTTCGAAGGACTGAACTACAAAAACAACTTTATGTTTATTATTGATGAGCACGATTCTGGAGAGGTGTATCCTCTATTAATAAAAAACAAATAACAAAAGTACTAGCACTTCAGGCAACCATCATACAACATTTCACGTCTATTTAATATAGAAAAGAAAGACATGAAGAAAAGAATCATTGGAATTGATGTTGCACGAGCATTGGCTATTATCGGAATGATCATTGTCAATTTTAAAGTTGTTTTTGGGCAATCTGGTCCTAATTGGTTAAGGTCTATCGTTGGCATTTTTGATGGAAAAGCTGCTGCAACATTTGTGGTGCTAGCTGGTGTCGGACTCGCTTTAATGACCAATTCTGCCATTCTAAATAATGATCAAGCCAAATTAAAAATTGCTCGCAACAGAATTGCAAAACGAGCTGTATTCCTATTTGTTATCGGTATCTCCTACATCGCCATTTGGCCAGCAGACATTCTTCATTTTTATGGGATTTATATGGCAATAACTATGTTGCTATTAACCAGCAAAGGGAAGACACTTATAGCTTCAGCAATCGCCATAATATTGACTTTCCCAATACTTATGACACTTTGGAATTACGAAACTGGTTGGGACTTTAAGACACTAACCTATCAAGATTTTTGGACCTTTAATGGGTTTATGAGGAATCTGTTTTTTAACGGTTTTCATCCTGTAATTCCGTGGACTGCCTTTATGTTATTTGGCTATTGGTTTGGAAAACAGGATTTGCACAATGATAAGTTCATAAAAAAGACCTTTTGGGTGAGTACACTTATTTTCTTATCTATTCAAGCACTTTCTTATGTCTCTATTGTGGTCTTATCAGCAGGAAACCAAGACACTGCAAAAGAATTAGCTGAAATTATTGGAACCAATCCAATGCCACCATTACCTATTTATATGTTCAACGGAATTGCAATAGCCTTCTCCATCATTTCAGCGTGTATACTCATCGCCAAGCGCTATGAAAATAATATCATAATTACTGCTTTAAATAAAACTGGACAATTAGCGCTAACCTTTTATGTGGCGCATGTTATTATCGGTATGGGACTTATTGACACGATAGACCCTTCAAAAATGGGTCAGTATTCTGTTCAGTTTTCAGTAGCTTATGCATTAGGTTTTAGTCTGCTGTGCATTATATTTGCTATAGTGTGGCGGAAATATAAACAATCAGGACCATTGGAATGGATCATGAGAAAACTAACCAATTAAAAAGCTGGCGATGAAGATTTTTAAGTATTAGCACATATTCCAATATTTAATAGTCTATATTTGCACTGTTCAAGCAGAACACCTTTACAATTCTAGGGTATTATTTTATAATCAATTAAAGAGTTTAGCCCTTCTTTCCTTTTTTATTTCATCACTACTTTATTTTTTAAGCGTTTGCAAAATCATGAATAGCTCATAACAAAGCTTATGATATACTCAAATTAGCGTCACAGGATATAATCTTGAACAAAACTTATTTTTAATTTTAAATTTAGTAAAGATGCAAGAAGGCACAGTAAAATTTTTTAACAGCTCAAAAGGATTTGGGTTTATCACATCAAAAGACTCAGGAGAGGATATTTTTGTACACAATTCAGGTTTGATTGATAACATCAAAGAAGATGACAAAGTTCAGTTTAGAACTGAACAAGGAAAAAAAGGATTAAATGCTATTAACGTTGAAGTAATTCATTAAATAGAAACAAATCAAACTATTTCTTATAGTTCAAAATTAAAGATTGTCTAGATAGGCAATCTTTTTTTTTTAACTTTCCTCCTTGTATCAACAAGGATTAAACACCAATGACATTAAATTACACGTTAAACTTCGACGATTTTTTAGAATACCAACTTTATGCATCTTCTAAATCTAAACGACAAAAACAGAACAGAAACAAATCAAGAATTATAATACCAATAATTTATGTGATACTAGGATTAGTGATGTTCATTTTGAAGAAGACAGAGCTTTCAATACTATTTATTCTATTCGCACTACTCTGGTATGTCTTTTATCCATTGTATTCCAAAGGGAGATATAAAAGACACTTCGAAAATCACATCAAAGAAAATTATACAAACAGAATAGGAAAAGAGAATGAACTCACTTTTGGTGATGAAGCCGATTTTATAGAAACGTCCAGTTTTGGATCACAAAGCAGAATACAAGAATCGGAGTTTGATAAATTAATTGAATTAAAAGACCATTATTTTTTGAGGTTGAAATCAGATTTGACCATAATCATCCCAAAACGAGCTGTTACAGATCATGCAGAATTTAAAAAACTATTTACTGATATTGATTTAGATTATGTAGATGAACTGGATTGGGAGTGGAAATAATAGAGAATCCAAGTAATTTAGAATTGACCAAAGATTTTAAACATATCAACTATCTTAAATCTGGTAATGACAGACAAAAACGTGCATATGCTGTTATTAGAAAGCTTAACATTCTAGATCAGCTCAAAGCCTATGATCCTATTCTAACAGGAACTATACCCATTGGTATTGATTTACCAGACAGTGATTTGGATATTATTTGCCAATGTAACAATCACAAAGCCTTTTCCTTACATGTCACAAAATCGTTTGGGCATTACGACCACTTTAAAGTTTACTCCACAACATATCAAAATATAGAATCGACAATTGCAGAGTTTAAAGTAGAACAGTTGTCATTTGAAATTTTCGGTCAACATATCCCAACCGAACAGCAGAACGCCTACCAACATATGCTTATTGAAGATAAAATTTTGACAGAAAAGGGGTTAAAATTTAAGCAAGAAATCATAAGGTTGAAATCTAACGGCATGAAGACAGAGCCAGCATTTGCAAAGCTTTTAGGATTAAGTGGTGATCCTTATATTGAATTGCTAAAACTAGAACTCTAATTAATAGCTTTTTAAAGTAAATCCTAAGGTTAAAAATTTGTCCTGACGCTTTTGACCTTCAATGACAATGCTTTCAAAAGTATGTAGGTAGTTGATTTTAAAATTTAAAAACTTCCAAACAGGAAGCTCAAGTCCAAGATCGGCACGCCATCTGTAATTATTACTTTGCTCCAGAGACGGTTGCACATAACTTTCATGGGTTAGAATCAACTTATTTTTAAACAGATGATATTTTCCATTAACCCATATTGTACCTCTTAAGGTGTTGATCGATTTACTGCCATCATATTCCGAAATATTAAAGTCGGTTTCAGAAAAATTGGTTTGTTCATATTCACCAGTAATTGAAAATTTAAGCCAATTTTTATTCTTGTTCAACACTTGATAAGTCACACCAGCACCAAAGAGATAACGCACATCAATTTCTCTTCTAAAGTTGGTACTGATAAACCCTAAAGCTAAAGGGTAGAATTTTCGTTCTGGATTGAAATACAAAAAGTTAAGACTTAAAAAATCTTCATCTGCTTTCTCCTTCCCAAACTCTTGATAGACATAAGAATTATTAGTTTTAAATACCCATTTCTTCCAAGGCTTCACACTCAAATCTGACTTTGCCCTAAAAATCAAGGTCTCCACATTTCCTGCCTGCCAAAACCCTGTAAGTGACAAATTAGCTTTTAGTTTAAGCGTGTCACTTTCATTGATTTGAGCCGATAAAAGCATAGGAAGAAAAACGAAACAATATAAAATCCTTTTCATTTGATATCGTATAAAAACCACAAAAATAAATCAAAAAAGCGCAACTCAGTGAGTCGCGCTTTAACTATATAAATATTATAAACGTATGCGTTGCTTAAAACATCTCTCTACCTGAGAAATGGAAAGCACCTTCAATAGCTGCATTCTCATCACTATCACTTCCGTGAACCGCATTTTCTCCCATAGAAGCTGCATATAATTTTCTAATTGTTCCTTCAGCTGCTTCAGCTGGATTTGTCGCACCAATTAAAGTTCTGAAATCTTCAACAGCATTATCTTTTTCTAAGATCGCTGCCACAACTGGTCCTCTTGTCATATACTCAACCAATTCTCCATAAAATGGTCTTTCACTGTGCACAGCATAAAATGCTTTAGCATCTTGAGTAGTCATATGCGTTAATTTCATCGCTACGATTCTAAAACCTGAAGCTGTAATCTTTTCTAAAATTGCACCAATATTCCCTTTTTCAACAGAATCTGGTTTAAGCATGGTAAATGTTCTATTTGTTGCCATTTGTATATTTTAAATTTGAGTGCAAAAATAACACAATTATTAGATTATTCAGTAAAAACCATTATTAAAAAATTGTATATTCGTCCTCTATGAATAAAGACGACATTAATAGCATCAAAACGCTTTTAAGTTCACCTAAAGCCATTGTTATCATTCCACATAAAAATCCAGATGGAGATGCCATTGGGTCTACTCTTGGATTATATCATTATCTCAAATCTCACAATCATAAAGCCATTATTATTGCGCCAAATGATTATCCAGATTTCCTTAAGTGGATGCCTGGCGAGTCGACCATCCTGAAATATGAAAGCGATACTACTGAAAGTGACGACTATATCAAAGATGCAGATATCATCTTTACTTTAGACTTTAATTCATTGAGTCGAATTGGTGATATGGAAACTGCAGTAGCAGCATCCAAAGGCATGAAAATTATGATCGATCATCATCAACAACCTGATAATTATGCCGAGTATATGTATTCTGATGTAAGCATGTCATCGACCTGTGAAATGGTTTATAATTTTATTGATATGCTTGGTGATTCTGATAAAATTAATTCAGATATCGCTACATGTTTGTATGTAGGGATTATGACAGATACTGGATCTTTCCGATTTCCATCTACAACGAGTGCAACTCATAAGATCATTGGGAACCTGATTGAAAAAGGTGCTAATAATTCTGAAATTCATAACAACTTATATGACACCAATAGTTATGAACGCTTGCAATTATTAGGACGTGCATTAAGCAACTTAAAAGTAATTCCCGAATATCATACAGCTTACATTACACTATCTCAAGAAGAACTTAATACATTTAAATTTAAAAAGGGTGATACCGAAGGTTTCGTTAACTATGGTCTATCACTTAAAGGTGTGATTTTTGCAGCCATTTTTATTGAGAATCAACAAGAGAACATCATCAAGATTTCCCTGCGTAGTAAAGGTGGTTTTTCGGTAAACGAATTGTCAAGAGAGCATTTTAGCGGTGGAGGTCATACTAATGCTGCTGGAGGAAAAAGTGATTTAAATTTAAGCGACACCATTGATAAATTTATTAGTATCTTGCCTCAATATAAACAAGACCTCAAAGCATAATGAAAACCATATATCCTTTACTCTTTTTAATTTTATTGGCCATGAGTTGCAAAACTCCTGAGGCTCGTAAGCCTAAAGATGTTAAATCGGGATCATTCATTAAAGAATCTGCCGAACGTAACAAAAAGCTTAACGAACGTGAACAAAAACGTATTGAAGCTATAATGGCACAAAACCCTGAATATGATTATGTGGCTTCTGCTAACGGCTTTTGGTATTACTACCATACTAAAGTTGAAATAGATACGATTACAGCTAGTTTTGGAGATATCGTTAACTTCGATTATGATGTAAAGGATCTCAACGGAAATGTAATATATACCAAAGAAGAGTTAGGCACGCAAAATTATGCTATGGATCAGGAAGAAATATTTCAAGGACTTCGAGAAGGACTGAAACTAATGAAACCGACAGAATCGGCAACGTTCCTGTTTCCGTCGCAAAAAGCCTATGGTTATTATGGCGATAACAATAGAATTGGAACTAATATTCCTTTAATGTGCAAAGTAACTGTAAACACTATAAAACAAAACCAATAAATTTAATATAATACCAATGCAATTGATTAGCAAAACACTCCAAATTTTAATGTTATGCCTTTTTGTAACATTAACCTCATGTAAAGAAGAATATCCAGATCTTGAAGACGGACTTTATGCCGAAATCATCACGTCAAAAGACACCATGATCGCCAAATTGTTTTATGACAAAGTACCGCTAACTGTTGCGAACTTTGTGGCTTTGGCCGAAGGGAATCACCCAATGGTAAGTGAAGAATTCAAAGGAAAGAAATACTATGATAGTTTGACGTTTCATAGAGTTATGGATCAGTTTATGATTCAAGGCGGTGACCACACTGGAACTGGTGGTGGAAACCCAGGATATAAATTCACTTCTGAATTTGATGAAACCTTAAAACATGATAAAGGTGGTATCCTTTCTATGGCAAACTCTGGTGGAATTGGAACCAATGGAAGTCAGTTTTTTGTTACTGAAGTACCTTACCCAAGTTTAGATGCTTTTGATGCCAACGGAAATTTAAAACCATGTGACCGACCACGTGTGAGTTGTCACAGTGTCTTTGGCGAATTGGTAAAAGGAATTGAAGTACAAGATGCCATTTCTAATGTACCTGTTGCACAAGGAAGCAGTAAGCCACTTGAACCAGTATATATGACCAAAGTGACGATTATTCGAAAAGGATCTGATGCAAAGTCGTTCAATGCGCCTAAAGTATTTGAAGATGAATTAGAGAATGCTCCTAAAAAATGGGAAGCGCTTAAAGAAATCGCAAAGGAAAAAGCAGAAGCTGAACGAATAGAACGCGAAGAAAAAATTGCCGAAGTAGCTAAAGAAACAAAACCATTAATTGATGATTACAATGCAAAGGCAACAACATTGGCTTCAGGTTTAAAGAAACATGTAATTACTGAAGGTACAGGAGCTAAACCAAAAGAAGGAGAATTTGCAATGATCAAATACGAAGGTTATTTTACAGATGGTCGTTTATTTGATTCTAACCAAAAAGCTGTTGCCGAAAAATCGGGAATGTACGATCAGAGACGTGAAGATGCTGGAATGTATGGTGCATCTAGAATGCAAATTCGCCCTGATGCTCAAATGATAGCTGGTTTTAAAGAAGCTATTGCGTCTATGAAAGTTGGTGAACGTGCCTTTTTCTATATACCATCTCACCTAGCCTATGGCGAACGTGGAAGAGGAAGTATCAAACCAAATACAGATTTGACATTTATTTTAGAAATGACAGAAATAGTAAACTAATAACTACCACTTACCAACTAAAACAAAAAAGCCTTTCGTAATGAAAGGCTTTTTTATTGATATACAACTTTTGTCTTAAGATGATTTTGGTATATTTTTTAAGATCTCTAATACATAGGTCCAGTATTTTTGAGCTGAAGAAATTTGAGCACGTTCATCAGGTGAATGCGCACCTTTAATATTAGGGCCAAAACTAATCATATCCATATCTGGATAGTTGGTTCCTAAAATTCCACATTCTAAACCTGCATGACAAGCTGCTACATGTGGTTCTTCACCATTATTCAACTCTTTGTACAAAGGCACCATCACCTTTAGAATATCAGAATCCATATTTGGTGTCCAACCTGGATAATCACCAGAAAACTCGACTTCGCATCCTGTTAATTCAAAAGTGGCACGCAGCATATTTGCTAAATCCCATTTAGAGCTTTCCACAGAACTACGCGTTAAACATCCTATTTTAATGTCACCTTCTTTAACAATCACTCGAGCAATATTGTTAGATGTTTCTACCAAATCGGGAATATCAGCACTCATGCGATACACACCATTTAAAGCAGCATAGATCGCTCTAGTCAACCCTTCTTGAACACCAAGATCCATAATATGACTAGGCATGTCTATTTTAGACACTTCAATTATGAGGTCTGGCTCCATGGTTTTTAATTCAGTTTTTATCTCCTTGCTTATATCATTCATTTCAGAAACAAAAGCCTTTTCATGAATGGCATCAATAGCAACAATTGCATTACTTTCTCTCGGAATAGCGTTTCGTAAACTTCCACCGTCAATTTCAGAAATACGCAAACCAAAGTTCTCAAAACCATCAAATAATAAACGGTTCATAATCTTATTGGCATTTCCTAAACCTTCATGAATTTGCATTCCTGAATGACCACCTTGCAATCCTTTAACCGAAATTTTAAATCCGATTTTAAATTCCGGAGTGTCTTCCTGCTCATACGTTCTAGTTGCTGTGACATCAACACCTCCAGCGCAACCAACACCAATTTCATCATCTTCTTCTGTGTCAAGATTTAAAAGAATCTCACCGTCAAGCATACCTCCTTTTAATCCCATAGCTCCAGTCATTCCAGTTTCTTCATCAATAGTAAATAAGGCTTCGATAGCTGGATGAGGAATATCAGTACTTTCTAAAATAGCCATTATCGTCGCAACACCTAACCCATTATCAGCACCTAGAGTTGTTCCTTTAGCTCTTACCCAATCACCATCAATATACATTTCAATACCTTGATTATCAAAGTCAAAAACTGTATCGTTATTTTTCTGGTGTACCATATCTAAATGTGATTGCATCACAATCGTTTTACGGTCTTCCATTCCAGCGGTTGCTGGTTTTTTTATAATGACATTTCCTACTTCATCTTCTATAGTTTCTAAACCAAGATTGTTCCCAAAATCTTTCATGAATTGAATCACGCGCTCCTCCTTTTTTGAAGGTCTTGGTACTGCGTTCAAGTCGGCAAATTTATTCCAAAGTTGTTTGGGTTCTAGTTGTCTTATTTCTGAGCTCATGCTTTATTTTTTTAGTTTAACAAAGGTACATTCTTTTTAGTATTTTTGGAATATACCATTAAGACTTCTCTATGAGATTTTTATTTCGCCTTATAATTTTTTGTTTTCTATTTCAAAGTTGTAATTCCAATGAATATAAAGACAAGCTTATAGGAAATTGGAGTTTGATACACGGAAGCAACGAATATGAATTTTACAAAGACTCCATGGTGGTAAGATCATTTGGGCAACATTATACAAATAGTTGGTCTGTAGAAAATGACATATTACATTTTAAAGTTATCAAGCAGCACTTTTCAGATATCGACAATAAAGAGTTTTATCTGTTTTATAAACTAAGTGATAATGGAGACACCTTATACCTAAGAAACAAAGATGAGACTGATTTCAATGTGCAATTTCTAAGGATATATAGTGCATATGATTATCTGTTAAAGGAAGCAAAAATTGAAGTTGAGCTGCCAATAAAGAAAGATGTGATTAAAAATAATAACGCAAATAACATAGATATTTTTGTTGGGTATAGGAATGACATACTCACTTCAACAACCCTAGATTATAGAACAAGTGATTTAAGTGAGATTGCTCGAGAAGTTCACATGGAAAGACTTTCAAGACGTTATGCAGATATTTCAGACTATCAATTCAATTTAATCATTGATCAAAATGTCAAACGACATCAAATTGACTCAATCAAAACCATTTTGAAAAAAACTAAGATTACAAAGATGTTTCGTGTCTATACCAATACAACTGTTGATTATAATAAAGTAGATTGGCTATCAGATTTTGATTGGTATGGTATTTATGAAGATTAATATATAAAAAACGTCTATTTTTGAGTCATGCTGAAACACAAAAAACTCATCATTGCCTTATCAATTATTCCTCAGATTATTTTTCTGAATGTATTGGCAAACTTTCCAAATTTTGTAGAATCTGTTTATAGCCATGGCATTTACATTTGGATCTCAAAAGCGATGCGTTATGCATTTGGTTGGTTGCCGTTTTCCGTAGGTGATGTTTTATATACGCTTCTTGTTCTATATATCATAAGATGGCTCTATATCAATAGGAAACGAATACTAAAAGATACTAAGCAGTGGATTTTAGACGTGCTATCGGCAATTTCGGTTGGCTATTTTGCCTTTCACTTATTATGGGCATTTAATTACTATCGCTTGCCGCTTCACAAATCGTTGAACATTGAACACGAGTATACTACTGAAGAATTACTAAGCCTAACCAAACAATTAATTACTAAAACAAATAGTCTTCAATTGCGTTTAGCTGAACATGATTCGGCTAAAGTGGAGATGCCATATTCAAAAACCGAAGTCTTAAAAATGATTCCTGATGGCTATGACGAATTGTCTAAAGAGTTTCCATATTTAGCCTATCATCCAAGAAGTATCAAGCGATCAATATATAGTGTACCATTAACTTATATGGGGTTTTCAGGCTATTTAAACCCATTCACTAACGAAGCACAAATCGATGGTTTGATTCCCACTTTTAAATTTCCAACAACTGGAAGTCATGAGGTAGCACATCAATTGGGTTATGCAGCCGAAAATGAAGCCAACTTTATAGGTAGTATGGCAGCTATGCGGCATCCAGATATCTACTTTAATTATTCCGGATTTGCATTTGCACTGCGTCATTGTTTGCATGAAACGTATAAACGTGATCAGAAGCAATACAAGGAACTTCTAAAACAAGTCAACAAAGGTATTCTCTACAACTATCGTGAAGTACAAGAGTTTTGGGATGGCTATAAAAATCCTACCGAACCCTTGTTTAAAGCCACGTATAATAATTTTCTCAAATCAAACAATCAAGCTGGTGGAATGGAAAGCTATAGCTATGTCGTTGCATTATTAGTGAATTACCACAAAAATAATCCTATAGATCAAACGTTAAAAAACTAATTTTTTCTTACGTCTTAGGTTCTTAATTTCTATCTTTAGAAGGAATTAAATAATCAACCCATTTATATGAATAAAATAAAGTTTGCAATTGCATTGTGCTTTTGCAGTTTTGCATTATTTGCACAAGACTATTTCCCCAAGAACAATGGTGTAAAAACGACCAACACCAATTATCAAGCTTTTACGAATGCTAAAATTTATGTCACGCCAACTCAAATCATAGAGAATGGTACTTTACTTATTAAAGATGGCAAAGTGGTAGCGTCTGGAAAGCAAGTAAGTATTCCTAAAAACACGACAGTTGTTAATCTAGAAGGCAAAAGTATCTATCCATCTTTTATAGATATGTACTCGACCTTTGGTGTTAAAAAACCAGAACGACCAAATAGCAATGCTAGAGGTCCGCAATATGGTCCAAGCCGAAGTGGTTACTATTGGAATGACCATGTTATGCCTGAAAATAAGGCTATGGAAAAGTTTAGATATGACTCTAAAAAAGCCAAAGAACTTATGAAAGCTGGCTTTGGTGTTGTAAATACACACATTGAAGACGGTATTATTAGAGGTAGCGGAACTTTAGTGGCTTTAAACCCAGATGCTGGTAATGAAGCTCGTGTATTAGATCCGCACTCAGGTCAATATTTTTCATTTAGTAAGAGTGTAACCTCAAGACAATCGTATCCAGGTTCTATTATGGGAAGTATTGCATTACTGCGTCAAATGTATTTGGATGCCGATTGGTATGCAAAAGGATATAGTGACACCAAAGATTTGTCACTAGAAGCTTTGAATGCTAATAAGGGGCTCGTTCAAATTTTTGGTGCTGGTAGTAGAGCAAATGCATTGAGAGCTGATAAGATTGGAGACCAATTTGGTGTACAATATATCATGCTAGGTGGTGGTGATGAATATGAACGTGTAAACGATGTGAAAGCGACGAATGCCTCATATATTCTTCCTGTAAACTTTCAAGCTGCCTATGATGTAGAAAATGCGTTTTTAAGCAGATCATTATCCTTAAGTGATATGAGAGCTTGGAATCAAGAGCCTTCAAACCCAAAAGTTTTAGCTGAAAATGGTGTCCGCTTTGCATTTACAACTCATGATCTAAAATCACCAAAGTCTTTTAGGTCTAATATTATTAAAGCTATAGAATACGGGCTTCCAAAAGAAAAAGCTTTAGAAGCTCTTACAACAATACCTGCACAACTATTAGGCAAATCATCACAAATAGGTACTCTAAACAAAGGTGCTTATGCAAACTTTTTAATTACGTCTGGAGATATTTTTGATGCTAAGACCACACTTTATGAAAATTGGGTTCAAGGGCAAAAAACGGTACTTGAAGATATGTCGGTTAAGGATATTAGAGGTGATTATGAATTCCGTTTAGCTGGTGAAGCCTACAAAATGACTTTAAAAGGATCTGTAAGTAAACTAAAATCTGAGATTACTAGTAATGGAAAAAATAGAGGGTCAAAAATTAGTTATGCAGATGACTGGGTTAATATTTCAATGACCACCAAAGATTCTACACAACAAGAGTTCATTAGATTGGTTGCAAATGTTTCATATGCAAACACATTAAATGGTAAGGCTATTTTTCCAGATGGTAACGAAATGACTTTCTATGCCAATAAAATCGAAAAAGACGAAACCGCTTCTGATGATAAAAAGAAAATGGATGCTAAACCTCCAAAGGAAACGTTACCTGTGACCTATCCTAATATGGCCTATGGATTTACAGAACGACCTAAAGCTGAAACTTTGCTATTCAAGAATGCCACTGTATGGACAAATGAAAGTGATGGCATTTTACAGAATACAGATGTACTCATTAAAAATGGGAAGATTGCAAAAATTGGTCAAAATCTTTCAGGCGGAAATGCAACTGTGATTGACGCTACTGGAAAGCATTTAACTGCTGGAGTTATAGATGAACACTCACATATTGCTGCTGCTTCAATTAATGAAGGAGGTCATAACTCATCAGCTGAAGTGTCTATTGAAGATGTTATTGATGATGAAGATATAGACATTTACAGAAACCTTGCTGGAGGTGTTACCTCAATTCAAATTCTTCATGGATCTGCGAATCCTATTGGAGGGCGTTCGGCCATTATTAAATTAAAATGGGGAGAATCTGCAAATAATTTGATTTATGATAACAGTCCGAAATTTATAAAATTCGCTCTCGGTGAAAATGTCAAGCAATCTAATTGGCAAAGTTTTGCCCGATTCCCTCAAACCAGAATGGGTGTCGAACAACTATATATGGATTACTTCAATCGAGCAAAAGCTTATGATAAATTAAAGAAAAGCGGAAAGCCATATCGTAAAGACATTGAAATGGATGTCCTTGCTGAAATTCTAAATAAAGAACGTTTTATCTCTTGCCATTCTTATGTTCAAAGTGAAATCAATATGTTGATGAAAGTCGCTGAAAAGTTTGACTTCAATATTAACACCTTCACACATATTCTTGAAGGCTATAAAGTAGCAGATAAAATGGCTAAGCATGGCGTGGGTGGATCAACCTTTAGTGATTGGTGGGCTTACAAATATGAAGTTAATGATGCTATACCATACAATGCTGCTATTATGCACGATGCTGGTGTTGTTGTTGCTATTAACAGTGATGATGGTGAAATGTCTCGTCGATTAAACCAAGAGGCGGCAAAATCTGTTAAATATGGTGGTGTAAGTGAAGAAGATGCATGGAAATTCGTGACATTAAATCCTGCAAAATTATTGCATATAGACGATCGTGTAGGAAGTTTAAAAGTTGGAAAAGATGCCGATGTGGTATTATGGAGCGACCATCCAATGTCAGTCTACGCAAAAGCTGAAAAAACAATTATTGAAGGTGTTACCTATTTTGATTTGAAACGTGATGAACAAATGCGTTCACAAATTAAAAAGGAGAAAAGTGAGCTCATCAATATGATGATGCAAGCAAAAAATAAAGGTTTGAAAACACAACCAATTAAGAAGAAAGAAAAGGATCAAATGCATTGTGATTACTTAGACCATGAACAACACTAAAAAGATGACTATGAAAACAACACATATAAAAACTCTCGTTGTATTACTCCTAAGTTTTTCTTTAGGATATGCACAACAAACTCCTGCTCCCAAGCAAAGTAAAACAGTAGCTATTACAGGAGCCACGGCTCACATTGGTAATGGAAAAGTGATTACAAATAGCTTGATAATCTTCGAAGATGGAAAGCTATTGCAAGTTCTAGATGGCACTACTGTAAAAGTTGACATGTCAAAGATGGAAATTATTAATGCTAGTGGAAAGCATGTTTATCCAGGTTTTATTGTACCAAATTCTACTCTAGGATTAGTAGAAATTAGTGCAGTTAGAGCAACTGATGACGATTCTGAATTAGGAACTTGGAATCCACACATTCGAAGTTTAATCGCTTATAATGCCGAATCTAAAATAGTGGAATCTATGCGACCTAATGGTATTTTATTAGGGCAGATCACACCAAGAGGTGGACGGATTTCTGGTACTTCGTCTGTAGTACAATTTGACGCATGGAACTGGGAAGATGCTGTAATCAAAGAAGATGATGGTATTCATATGAACTGGCCAAGAAGTTTTTCTAGAGGCCGTTGGTGGTTAGGTGAAGATCCAGCAATGAAACCTAATAAAGATTATGACACACAGGTGACTGCCATTAGTGATTATTTTAATGGCACTAAGGCTTATATGCAAAGTGATAAATCTGTAAAAAATCTGCCTTATGAAGCGACTAATGGGTTGTTTGATGGTTCAAAGACGCTCTATATTCATGTCGATGATGAAAAAGGAATTACAGACGCCGTTAACTTTTCTAAAATGCATAATGTAAAATCTACCGTTATCGTTGGTGGTTATGAATCTCATAAAGTTGCAGATATGCTCAAGAAAAATAATATTTCAGTGTTATTACAACGTGTACATACAAGACCAAGTCAAACCGATGATGATTATGATATGCCATTTAAATTGGCAAAGCTATTAACTGATAAAGGTGTTACTGTGGCTTTAGAAACCAGTGGCCAAATGGAACGTATGAACTCTCGTAACTTACCATTTTATGCAGGTACTACGGTTGCACATGGGTTAACTAAAGAGCAAGCTTTGCAATTAATAACACTTAATCCTGCAAAGATTCTAGGTATTGATGATAACTATGGAAGTCTAGAGGCTGGGAAAAGTGCAACATTATTTATTAGTGAAGGTGACGCTCTCGATATGAGAACAAATATCATAACGCATGCCTTTATTGATGGCCGTATGATAAGTTTAGAAACACATCAAACTAAATTATGGAAACGTTATTCTAACAAGCTAAAGAGCGAGAAATAAAGCGTATTATTATAAAATTAAAAACCTGTCAGTATTATTGACAGGTTTTTTTATGCTTAGAATTATTTACTTTACTCTATAATGGTTGCACCTTTTGGCATTTTAAAAAGTGAATCGTCTTTTGTTTTATCAGTTACCATAACATTAGTAAACTCAACAGTGTTACGTTTTTCAGTTGGTACTCGATCTTCATAATTATACCAGTCGATACTTTTTGGTAATACCAGACCATTAATCGTCTGCCAATCATTATAGCGTATAAATCGGAAATTATCACTCTTTCCATCTTTTCCAAAGGTAACAGTATATGCTAGCCATTGCATTTGGCCAGTTTCTTCATCGTAATACACAATATATTGGTCATCTGGAGATACTCCTACTCCAGCTTCATAGGAAATTAAAATTCCTGGATATGTTTTGCCTTCAAATGTTAAAGACTCTGCATCTTCATATATAATGCCATCATCTCCTACTATAAAAGGCATAGCATAAAAATACATCATCAAGCCTTTGTAAAACTTTGCATTCCCTTTATATTCATTTCCATCTTTTTCAGAAACCCATAATTTGCTACCATCATAACCAGACATGTATGTTGGTGTATCGATAAGCTCAGCTCGAGTTTTTAAATTGGTCGTTGTTACCTCTTTACCATTAGGTTTATCCATAGTAAATGATAAGGTCTTCATCTTATTCCAAACATCTATACCGCCATGCGCATCAAATACTTTAGTGATATTTTTTGGATACGTACTGGTGGTCACATCTAAATTTTCTTCAGAATAATCGATAGATTCAACAGTTTCAGTTTCTTTATTGTCTTTACAAGATGCAAAAACAAGAAGTGCAATTAAAAGTAATGCTTTAAGTTTCATTTGTCATAGTTATTATGGTTTCGTGCTTAGACGAAGTTAAGGAGAATAGTTTACAAAAAAGCCTCAGAAAAATTCTGAGGCCTAAATTCAACTAAATAAAAGATTTGGACTATTCTATTATTAATTTCTTAACGATACTTTTTCTATCGGTATTTACTTTAACAAAGTACATTCCGCTTTGTAGATTTGATGTATCTAAATCCATACTATTTCCTTCAGAAATTTGTCCTTCTAAAATTTGCTTTCCTTGGATATCTATAACATTAGCTGTTACATTTCCGTAGACATTAGAATTCAACCTAATGGTCACTTTATCTTTCGCAGGATTAGGAAATAAATCAAAAGATGTCACTTCAACTTCAGAAACAGATAAGGCGAATTCAACGAACTCACTATCAAACCTATTGGTGATCACAGGTGCATTAAAATCAAAATAGATCGCAGCTGTATTTGGAATAATATCACCTATGGCATACCCTGGTTTTGGTTTGATCTTAAAGTATACAAATCCTCTGCTGCCATCTGCGTCATCTTGTTCTGCAGGTAAATTAATAGCATCAAAAAACCACTCCAAATCCGTCTCTGTTCGTGTTACCACATAGTCATGACTTGAACGTAGCATTTGGAATGTAGTTGGATCTAATTGATCATCTAACATATCCTCTATTCTCACAAATGTAGCAGGAGCTGTTCCTAAATTTTGAAAACGAATTGTGTAATACAAATATTCATCTGACGCTACAAAGTCATCAAATACAATTTCAGGACCATGAGATTCCATTTTATCATTTGGATCCCAAGATCCAATAACAATTTCGGATAGTGTTGAATAATTGTTAACCTCAACTAAATCATTACTATCTGTAATATATGTTGCTGTATTGGTCACAATATCACCTAGCTCAACACTTGCTGGGCATGTTATTGAAATGCCTATACTCTCTACATCTCCTGGTTGAAGATTTACAAAATCTACTGTAAATCCAGTAGTAGTGGCAGTAATTGTATATGCTGGATTAACATTGAAAGTACTGTTATATACCATTTGTGGATCTACTGTAAATTCTACAGTACCAGATGCAATAGTAGTAAATCCTAAATTCTCCAAATATAGATAGTTACTATGTGTGAAACCTGGTCTTGGAGGCGTCCAATTATTAATAAGATACACAGCTAAATCTTCACAACTTTGTTCTTCAACCACAGGAAAGTCTACTGTAACAGTATTTCCGTTTGCTACAGATATATTACTAAAACTTGCAGTAGTTACATCATAACAACCTGCGGATTCTTCATATAAATTAAAGGTGATTTCGTAAGTATCGGTTTCGTTAACACTAATGATTTGGAAGTTTCCTGTAGACGAGTTTACTGTATTAATTGTTCCATCACCATTAACCTCATAGGTAAAATATCCGTTGGAAAAATTAAACTCATTAGCATCAAATACTGAGTTAGTATTAGTATCTACAAACGCATTCACTTGAATAAATCCAACCGAAGACGCACAAAACACATCAAAATCAAATACTTCGGTACAACAAGCACTTCCTGCTTGACAGCTTACAGAACCATCTGTATCAAATCTAACTGTGATACTACTTCCTGAAGATGTATATGTTAATCCTGCAAAATCACCGTCATTTCCATAAGGGAGTGTTGGGTTTAAAACTGTACCATCTGAATCTATTATTGAAATTTCATCGTAAGTCACTTCTGTTCCTCCTGTATTAAAAAATACAGTAAGAGGTAATCCGTCGCTACTTTCAAAACCAAATTCGCTTGTATCATTATTTCCGTAGCAATACGTCGTATTGACAGCTCCTCCATCACACTCTACAAGTTGGTTAGGATTAGCTCTTGTTGTAAAACTTTGTTCATTACACCCTTCTGCATGTCCATTATCATTATAAGGTACAATAGTTACATAATAGGTCACTTCATAATCCAATGTTCCAATATCGTATGTTAATACATTTCCAACGTCGACATTATCTATAACCTCAGATCCTCCTGGTGTAATTCCTACAGATACTTTATAACCACTAACTAAACCAGTCGAAGCTGTCCAAGTCAAATCTGCATTTTCATTTACGTCTTCAGTTCCATTTTCTAATACTAGTACTGAGGTGCAATTAGGAAGTGCATTAAGATCAATACAACTTACAGTATAATCTATAGGTGTATAATTTTGATCTACACAGGCAAAAACATCATCAGAATTGACAAAAATCGTAATGGTGTCTCCTGTAGACATGAAAGATAATCCAGTAAGATCTCCACCATTTCCATATGTAGTAGATCCTGGATTTAAGTTGGTTACACCGTCAGAATCTAACACAACTAATTCATCCCAAGTATCTTCAACTTGTCCTGCATTGAAAAAAACTTGTAAAGGCGAGCCATCTGTACTTGTATATACATATGGTGTTGCATCATTAAGCTCATAACAGTAAGTTGTATTTACTGGTTCTTCACCACAAACCACATCAATAGGACATGTTTCTATTACCAAGTTAAAATCTGATAATGCAAAGCAAGTATCATTAGTATTTTCGACTCTAACATAAATAGTTTGGGTTACTCCATTGCTAGTATAGGCTTCAGGAGCCGCTAAAGGGTTTACATTAAAGAAAGCATCATTTACATTTTCATAAAATCGAATGACATATGAATTTTGATCAGCTCCTAATAAAATTTCAGGAATCGTGACTGTTAGATCAAAAATTTCGTTAGGATTACAACTGCTAAGATCTGTTGCATCACCTAGGGTTATAGATTCTCCTTCGGTGATTTCTATAGTAAACGTATTAGACACACAACCAGTTATAGCATCACTTACCGTAACTGTATATGTACCTCCTTCGAAAACAATTATTTCAGGAGTTGTTGCTCCTATACTCCACAAGTAATTATATGTTCCACTTCCTCCAGAAACTAATGGAGTTAATACGATTTCCTCTCCGCTACAAATAGTATACGGTCCAGCATAATCTACAATTGGCGCTAAATTTCCAGTCACTGTTAACGTCGTGATTGCTGTGTTACCAGTTGCAATTTCTTCTACATGTACATAAACGATAAGTGTCCCAACTGGATATTGATATGATGTTGGATTAGATATCGGATTACTTTGATTTTCGGCATCAGCTTCAGTTAAATAATAGGTGAAATTAAACCCTGAAATATCTTGTCCGTTAACAATATTTGCATTCTGAGGCGTTAAATCAAAATCGACTTCTAAATTTGGATCATCAGAACAAAACTGTATTGTGGCAGACGACACAGAAAGGCAATCTATGTCAACGACCAAGTCAAGGGTAGTTGTCTGTGCGCAATTACCAAAAATCGAACCCACTCTAACAAATAATGTTTGATTAAATGCTACAATATTATTGTATGGGCTTGATAATGGATTTACATTGTTGTCTGCATCTTGTTGAGTTTCGTGATACGTGACAATAAAATTTGGATTTTGATTTCCACCAAGTATTTCATCATCTTTACTTACTATTTCGAATATACCAAAACCATCGTCATTGTCATCGCAAAACACAAGAGGCGTTGGGGTATTAATTATTATACCTTCTTCTACATTTAAATACAGTGCAAAATTTAGATCAGCATAAGAGCAACCACTAGTGATATCTGTAACTCTTACATATAATGTTTGAAAATAAGCTACTGTATTAATATAAACGCTTGGGTTTGTTATTGCATTAATTCCTAAATCGGCATTCTGAAAGGTTTCATAATATGACACCTCTAAATTTGGATTGCCTTGAGCAAACTCTGCATCAAAAATGGTCAAGTCAAATGTAGCAAAACCACCACCTTCATCACATGCCACTACATCTTGAGCAAAATTAGTTATGGGTAAACTATTAACAATTAAATCAAACGTAAATATCTCCAAATTACCAGTAGAATTTTGAAAAGCGCTAACATAAATGGTTTGCGGATTTGAAATATTAGTATAAGGTGATACCAGTGGATTTTGTTGATTTAAAGCATCGGCTTCAGTTACATGGTAAGTAATTGTATAATCATTCGGACTTAAACCACCAAGTATAAGAGGTGTTTGAGACTCTATGTCAAATTCGGTTATACCGTCAGGAATATTATCATCACAAACAAACATATCATTTGGTTGGTTGAGTGTTTGTGAAAAAGTAGTTATTGAAAAAAGGAGGGCAAAAAGCGGAAACAGTAATTTTACTTTCATAGAAAAAATAGTTTGGTTAGTAGTTTTATCAACTATTTACCTTGAAGTTAATAGCCAATGGATTGATGTCACTAGTATAACAGATTAATTCTGAATTTTCCTACCTATTAATAAAATACTATGACTTATTTGGCATTGCGGATGACTTATAAAAGCTTAAATTTGTAATCTCTTAAAGAGAATTGATGAATCACAAAGCCATTACGAGTACACAAAACCAATTGGTAAAACAAATTATTGTTTTAAAAGAAAAGTCTCGTGAACGAAAAAAAAATGAACTTTTTATTATTGAAGGTCAGCGTGAATTAAGTTTGGCTCTAAGTGCTAACTATCATATTAAAGCAGTTTTGTTTTACTCTGAATTGATCTCTAAAGAAACAATAAAGTCTATAGTTACTTCAGAAACTGAACTTATCGAAGTCTCTAAAGAGGTCTTTCAGAAATTAGCACATCGCGATACTACAGAGGGTATTATTGCTATTGCCAAAATAAAATCGCATAGCATTGAGCATTTAAAATTTGACAAAGAAAATCCTTTAGTACTCGTTGCTGAAGCACCTGAGAAACCAGGGAATATTGGTGCTCTACTTCGTACAGCAGATGCCGCCAACGTTGATGCTGTGATTATTGCAAATCCGAAAAGTGATTTGTATAATCCAAATATTATTAGATCTAGTGTTGGCTGTGTATTCACCAATCAAGTTGCTATAGGTGCAACAAATGATATTATAGCTTTCTTGAAGCAGCAGAATTTCTCAATTTATTGTGCAGCTTTGCAGGCTTCTGTAGATTATCATACACAAGATTTTTTGAAAGCGACTGCTATCGTCGTTGGTACTGAAGCTACTGGATTGAGTAATGACTGGTTGAATAATTCAACTCAAAATATTATTATTCCTATGCAAGGTGTAATTGATAGTATGAATGTTTCTGTGGCTGCAGGAATTTTAATTTTTGAGGCCAAACGACAACGAAAATTTAATTAGCATATGACAACAGATACTCTTTTCTATACTATTATTTCAATTATTATCATCAACTTTATTATTGATAAATATTTAGATGCGCTAAATGCAAAACATTACAACGATCCAGTGCCAGATGAATTAAGTGATGTCTATGATGAAGCTGAATACAAAAAATCTCAGGCTTATAAAAAGACCAATTATAAATTCGGTATATGGAGTTCACTTTTTTCTTTGACTTTAACTCTTGGGTTTTTATGGTTCGATGGCTTTGAATATGTTGATACTATTGCTAGAAGTTTTAGCGAGCATCCAATTATTGTAGCACTGATTTTCTTCGGAATCATTATGCTCGGAAGCGATATTATATCTACACCTTTTAGTTATTATAAAACTTTTGTTATTGAAGAACAATTCGGTTTTAATAAAACCACAAAAAAAACATTTATACTTGATAAGATCAAAGGGTTGTTAATGACGGCTATTATTGGAGGTGGTATTTTAACTCTAATTATTTGGTTTTATCAACAAACACAAGATTTATTTTGGTTATATGCTTGGGGAATTGTGACCGTATTCACCGTTTTTATGAATATGTTTTACTCCAAACTTATTGTTCCTTTATTTAATAAGCAAACACCTTTGGATGATGGAAGTTTACGAGATAAAATTTCAGAATATGCTAAATCTGTAGGCTTTAATTTGGATAAGATATTTATTATTGATGGTTCCAAACGTAGTACCAAAGCCAATGCTTATTTTTCAGGGTTTGGTAGTGAAAAACGTGTGACACTTTATGACACCTTAGTTAAAGAACTTAATGAAGAGGAAATTGTTGCGGTACTAGCTCACGAAGTTGGTCATTACAAACGAAAGCATATTATATATAATCTGATAGCGTCCATCGCTTTAACTGGACTCACCTTTTTTATCCTCTCTATTTTTATATCTAATCCTTTACTATCAAATGCACTTGGTGTTGAAACGCATAGTTTTCATGTTGGTTTAATTGCTTTCGGACTCCTCTACTCGCCTATTTCAGAATTAACAAGTTTAGTAATGAATCACCTCTCGCGTAAATTTGAATATCAGGCCGATGATTATGCAAAAGATACTTATAAAGCTGAACCATTAGTGACCTCTCTAAAAAAACTCTCCAAAAATAGTTTGAGTAATTTAACGCCACATCCTTCGTATGTATTTGCACACTATTCACATCCTACATTATTACAGCGTGTTAAGAATTTGAAGAAAATGTAAAAGGTAAAAGCACAACTCAAGACCGTTCAAAATTTCCTGCCAGACTATTTAATTGGTAAGAGTTAGTTTACTTATAATAAACCAAAAACCCGTTGCACATTACATTTCTTATTCATACTTTAGTTCTATGACTGAAGTAGAGATTGAAAAAGAAAATGCAGAGATTGCCAAAGCCTACAAAGAGCTCCTAAAAGTAAGTTATCAAACCCTCTCCAAAGAGGATAAAAAACTAATAAGAGAGGCCTTTGAGGTTGCAGTAGATGCGCATAACGGACAACGAAGAAAATCAGGCGAAGCCTATATCTTTCACCCTATTGCTGTGGCGAAGATTGTTGCAAGTGAGATTGGATTAGATGCGACAAGTATTGCTGCTGCCCTACTTCATGATGTTGTTGAAGATAACCCAGATTACACAAAAGATGATATCGAACGCCTTTTTGGTGAAACTGTGGCACGCATTGTCGATGGGTTGACCAAGATTTCTTCACTTAGTAAAGATGCCGATGTATCTACCCAAGCTGAAAATTTCCGGAAGATGTTACTAACGCTTAATGATGATGTTCGTGTAATCATTATTAAAATAGCCGATCGTCTTCACAATATGCAAACCATGGATTCCATGCGTAAGGATAAACAAGAGAAAATTGCTTCGGAAACCTTATACATCTATGCTCCTCTTGCTCATAGAATTGGACTCTATAACATAAAAACAGAACTTGAAGATCTCGGACTCAAATACACCGAGCCTGAAGTATACAATGATCTTTTAGAAAAAATACAAGATAGTAAAGCAGAACAGGATAGTTATATTAAAGATTTTTCTAAAGTCATAGTGGATTCATTAGATAAAGAAGGTCTTAACTACGAAATTAAAGGGCGACCAAAGTCTATTTACTCCATCAGAAAAAAGATCGTTAAACAAGGAGTTAATTTTGAAGAAGTCTATGATAAGTTTGCCGTAAGGATTATCTATAAATCCGATTTTAAAAATGAAAAATTCCTAGCCTGGAAAATTTATTCTATAGTAACAGATCATTTTAGACCTAATCCAACACGATTACGCGATTGGATTTCGTCACCAAAATCTACAGGTTATGAAGCTCTTCACATAACTGTAATGGGTCCAAAAAGTAGATGGGTTGAAGTTCAAATTCGAAGTGAACGTATGAATGAAATTGCCGAAAAAGGCTATGCTGCTCACTATAAGTATAAGCAAGGTAATGCCGAGGACGCCCTAGATACATGGATTGATAAGCTACAAGAGGCTCTAGAAAGCAACGAAACTAATGCCGTCGATTTTGTTGAACAGTTTAAACTTAATCTGTATTCAAAAGAAATATTCGTATTCTCACCTAAAGGTCAATTAAAATCATTACCAAAAGGTGCTACTCCTATCGATTTTGCATTTAGTATTCATACCGAAGTTGGCATGAAAACTAAAGGTGCAAAAGTTAACGGAAAACTGGTCCCTTTGAGTCATGAACTCAATAGTGGTGATCAAGTCGAAATTCTAACAGCCGAAAACATAAAACCAAACCGTAACTGGCTAGACTATGCAACTACTGCAAGAGCAAGAAGTAAAATTAAATCATCGCTCAAAGCAGAGAAAAAAGATGTCGCCGAAGAAGGAAAAGAAATTTTAAGACGAAAGCTTAAACAGCTTAAAATTCTACTTGATGAAAAATCGGTGAATGAAATGGTAAACCATTTCAAACTCAAAACGAGCTTAGATTTATTTTATAGAGTTGGTATTGGCACTATAGATAATAGCATGCTTAAAGATTATGCATCTTCACGCAGCAATATGTTTATGAGTTATATTAAAAATAGAATTCGTAAACCTACCGCTGCTCCAGATATTGATAAAGATGAGATTACCTCAAAATACGATCAACTGGTATTTGGCAAAGAGGAAGAAAAATTAGATTATAAACTATCCACATGTTGTAATCCTATTCCTGGTGATCCAGTATTTGGATTTCTAACCATAAATGATGGTATAAAAGTTCATAAAAAAAATTGTCCGAATGCACTTAGCATGCAATCCAATTATGCATATCGTATAATGCAAGCCAAGTGGATCGATTCTACTCAGCAAGAATTTGCAACGCAAATAAAACTTTCTGGCATTGATAATTTAGGTTTGGTTAATAACATTACTGAGGTTATTTCTTCTAACATGCACGTGAACATGAAAAGCATCAGTTTTGAGACAGATGATGGCGTGTTTAGCGGTAAGATTAATGTTGTAGTGAATAATATTAACATGCTAAAAAAACTGATAGATAATCTTAAAAAAATTAATGGAATAGATAAGGTGACTAGAGTCTAAAAAATGTGTAAATTTGTGCCTTGATTATGAGTGAAAATACAGAACAGACTAACCAAGAGATTGTAAAAAACGTTTTTACAAAGTTCTTAGAAGAAAAAGGCCACAGAAAAACACCTGAGCGCTACGCTATTCTTCAAGAAATTTATGATAGTGAAGAACATTTTGATATTGAGTCTTTATATATTAAAATGAAAAATAAAAACTATCGTGTGAGTCGTGCTACACTTTACAATACTATTGAAATATTAATGGAATGTGCTTTGGTAAGAAAGCATCAGTTTGGTCAAAACCAAGCCCACTATGAAAAATCATATTTCGATAAACAACACGATCATGTGATTATGACAGATACTGGCGAAGTCATCGAGTTCTGTGATCCTCGAATTCAATCAATTAAAAAAACAATCGAAGAGGTTTTTGATATTTCTATCTCTAATCACTCTCTCTACTTTTACGGAACAAAAAACAAACCAACTAACTAATTACACAATGGCAGTAGATTTACTACTAGGATTACAATGGGGCGACGAAGGCAAAGGAAAAATTGTTGATGTACTCACCTCCAAATACAATATTATTGCTCGTTTTCAAGGTGGGCCAAATGCTGGACACACGTTGGAATTTGATGGCATCAAACATGTTCTAAGAACAATTCCCTCTGGGATTTTTCATGATGATTCTACCAACGTGATAGGAAATGGTGTTGTAATAGACCCTGTTGTTTTTGTGCAGGAATTAGATGGCTTAGATAAGTTTGATTTAGATTATAAGTCAAAATTGATAATTTCAAGAAAAGCTCATGTTATTTTACCAACACATCGTTTATTAGATGCAGCTTCTGAAACGTCTAAAGGAAAAGCTAAAATTGGTTCTACTCTCAAAGGTATTGGACCAACTTATATGGATAAAACAGGTCGAAACGGAATTAGAATTGGCGATCTTGAATTAGACAATTGGAAAGATAAGTATCGTGCTCTAGCCAATAAACATGAAGCAATGATTGGATTTTATAATGTAGACATCCAATATGATTTAAAAGAAATGGAAGATGAATTCTTTTCTGCAGTTGAACGCCTAAAAGAATTACAATTTATAGATAGCGAAGAGTATTTAAACCAAGCATTAAAAGCAGGAAAACCAATCTTAGCTGAAGGTGCTCAAGGATCATTACTCGATATCGACTTCGGAACCTATCCGTTTGTGACATCATCAAATACAACAGCATCTGGAGCCTGTACTGGTCTAGGAGTTGCACCAAATAGGATTGGTGAAGTATTCGGAATTTTTAAAGCTTATACTACTCGTGTTGGATCTGGTCCATTTCCTACCGAATTATTTGATGAAACTGGAGCCGAAATGGCACGTATTGGTCATGAGTTTGGTGCCGTAACTGGTCGACCTAGACGCTGTGGATGGTTAGATTTGGTTGCTCTTAAATATGCTTGTCAAGTAAATGGTGTTACGCAATTGAGTATGATGAAAGGTGATGTACTATCAGGTTTTAAAACTTTAAAAGTATGTACAGCCTACAAATATAAAGGCGAAACAATCACACACTTACCATTTAATATCGAACAAGAGAACGTGACACCAATCTATACAGATTTTAAAGGTTGGAAAGAAGATCTAACCAAAATGAGAAACGTGTCAGAATTCCCATCGGAATTAAACGAATACATCGCATTTTTAGAAAAAGAATTAGAGATTCCTATCACTATAGTGTCTGTTGGTCCAGATCGTACACAGACCATCAATCGCTAGGTATTAAAAATCTGTTAAGGCATACTATTCCGAAGAGATTATAGTTATTTTTGGAGCAAATCACATTGACTTGAATCTAATATTCAGATACATACTTATACTAGCAGGTTGTTTAGCAACAGCATATTCTTATTCTCAAGAATCAAAGAAAATTTTTATAGAATACTCTGGCTTTACGGTTAGAGATTCACTTTCTGGTCCTAACGTTACAACATTTGTACGTAGTGATCAAGGTCAAATTCATATTGTACACGAAGGTGTTGATATGTGGTGTGACAAAGCCATTTATTATCAAAATGAAGACTTTATTGAAGCTTTTAGCAATGTCGTTATCAAACAAGGTGACACCATTAATATGACTTCAAAATATGTAGAGTATAGTGGCATCACACAACTTGCCTTTGCTGCTGGTGATGTTGTGTTAACAGAACCACAATCGACACTTACAACAGATACCTTATATTTTGATAGAACGAAGCAACAAGCTTATTACAAGAGTATGGGTAAGGTTGTTAGGGACTCTTCGGGCACTATTACGAGTCAGATCGGTCGCTACTATTTGAATGAAAGTAAATATCGCTTTTATAAAGATGTAGTCCTTGTCAATCCAGAATATACACTAAATACAAATCAGCTAGATTTTTATTCGGAAACTGGACACGCTTATATGTATGGACCATCAACAATTGTTGGAGAAACGAGTAAAGTGTATTCTGAACGTGGGTTTTACGATACCAATAACGATGTTGGTTATTTTATAAAGAATTCGAAGATCGACTATGACAATCGAAGAGTCGAAGGTGATAGTTTATATTTTGATAGGACTAACAGTTTTGCGTCTGCAACAAATAATATTACGGTTACAGATACCATTAATAAGAGCATTGTTAAAGGGCATTATGCTGAAGTCTTTAGAGCCAAAGATTCTGTTTTTATAACCAAACGCGCACTAGCCATAACGGTTCAAGAACAAGATTCAATATATATACATGCCGACACCCTAATGGTGACTGGAAAACCTGAACATCGCATCACAAGAGCGTATTACAACGCTAAAATGTATAAAAGTGATATGAGTGGAAAAGCAGATTCCATTCATGCCGATCACAAAACTGGATTGACACAATTAATGAATTTAAAACGCTATTCTACTGGTGATGACTTTTCTGCAAAACGAAGACCTATACTCTGGAATCTTGGAAATCAAATGACGGGTGATTCTATTCATTTAATTTCAGATGTTGAAAAAGAAGAACTCGATTCTCTTAAAGTCTTCGATAATGCCTTTTTGATAAGCAAGGATACACTTGGTGATGGCTTCAATCAAATAAAAGGTCAGAAATTAATAGGATTGTTTAAGGATAATGAGCTCTATAATGTTGATATTATAAAGAATGCAGAAATTATTTTTTATACTCGAGACGACAAAGACACCTTAATTGGTATTAATAAATCGAAATCTGGAAGTATTAATCTTCAATTTGACGGACCTTATAAGATTATCACCTTGCTAAATCAAGTAGATGGTGACATATATCCAGAATCACAGTTTCCAGAGAATGCTCGAAAATTTAGAGGTTTTGATTGGAGAGGTGATGAACAACCCAAAAGCGTTGAAGATTTATTTAGTGATGACCCTCCCTTGGTTTTACCAGTAATTAAAGGATTAGAACCTTATGTTGAAGATGAAGAGTTTTTTGATGATGCTCTTATGAAACGTGTAGATACAGCAAAGAAAAAAGACAAGAGCAAAGAAAATAAAGCTAATAGGCAGATTCCCAAAAAGGACAGACTCAAAAAACAGTCTAAACCCTTAAAAAGCAAGTTACCTGTATATTCTAAAGCAAAGAAAGATAATTGATGAAAGAAGATTTCTTCAAATATCAAGCGCAAACAACTCCTCACCCTTTGGCCATGACCATATCACATGCCGAAGGCTCTTATATTTATGATACTAACCAAAAGGCATATTTAGATTTTGTTGCTGGTGTTTCTGCTTGTAGTTTAGGTCATAAGCATCCTAAAGTAGTTGAAGCCATAAAAACACAATTAGATAGTTATCTACACGTGATGGTTTATGGTGAGTATATTCAAGAACCTGCTGTTGAACTCGCAAAATTATTGGCAGCACACCTTCCGAAGAAGTTAGAAAAAACCTATTTAACCAATTCTGGTACAGAAGCTATTGAAGGTGCACTCAAATTAGCAAAACGTGTTACTGGACACAGTGAAATTGTAGCTGCACATCATGCCTATCATGGAAATACTATGGGCTCTATGAGCGTGATGGGCTTCGAAGAACGAAAACGTGTGTTCAGACCATTGGTTCCTGATGTACGTTTCATTCAATTTAATAATGAAGAAGAATTATCAAAAATTACTCATAAAACGGCTGCTGTCATTTTAGAAACGATTCAAGGTGGTGCAGGCTTTATTCTTCCTTTGAATAATTATTTAGAAAAAGTTCGCAAACGCTGTGATGATGTTGGTGCTTTATTAATATTAGATGAAATACAACCTGGGTTTGGACGTACAGGAAAACTTTTCGGATTTGAACATTACAACTGTGTACCAGATATATTAGTTACTGGAAAAGGCTTAGGAGGAGGTATGCCTATTGGTGCATTTACATCTTCGACAACATTTATGAATACATTACAAGATGCTCCTAAACTTGGTCATATTACCACATTTGGCGGTCATCCAGTGATAGCAGCTGCAGCGCTAGCCACAGTGAAAGAGATTACAGAGAGTAATCTCATAAAAGAAACTTTGGAAAAAGAGCAATTAATTCGTGAACATTTGCAACATGAATTAATTACAGAAATACGCGGACAAGGATTAATGCTAGCTGCTATGACACCATCTGCAGATGTCACAAATGAAGTGATTTTGAAGTGTCAAGACGAAGGATTAATCCTATTTTGGCTACTTTTTGAGCCATGCGCCATCCGAATTACACCACCTTTAACCATTTCAAAAGCTGAAATTATTAAAGGATGTAAGATCATAACTCAAGTTTTAGATTCTATTTCGGCATAATTTATGCTACTTCATTATTGTATTAAGTATTTGATTTTTAGAACCTAAAATCAACTAATCTTAACTACTACTCTACCTGTTAACTATTTTGTTGAAAACATTAAACCTAGATGTTAAAATTTTTAACTGATAAGAGTACTTTTATTTAACAAACAATGCTATTTGCTTATGGAGTTTGGTCTACCTCAAGACAACAACAATATTTCGCTTAATCGATTTGAATCTATGCTCAAGACTAATAATGTTTTGTTCTTTGATTCTGGAGAATTTGAAAACATTATACATCATTACCTTGAAACAGGTAAAATAGCTTTAGCAAAAAAAGCTGTAAAATTAGGCCTAGAACAACATCCCTCTTCCATAAATCTAAAATTATTTCAAACAGAACTTTATGTCTTAGAGAACAAGTTTGATGAAGCAGACAAGTTACTTGATGAACTTCATATTTTAGAACCTTCTAATGAAGAAATCTATATTCAAAAAGCCAATGTGCTTTCAAAGCAAGACGAACACGAAAAAGCAGTTCAAACCTTATTAATTGCACTAGACTTGTCTCAAGGTGATGAAGGTACTAGTGACCTATACGCATTAATTGGTATGGAGTATTTGTTTTTGGACCAGTTTCATAATGCAAGAACATATTTCAAAAAATGTTTGGAATTAGATCTAGAGGATTACTCAGCATTATATAATATTATTTATTGCTACGATTTTTTAGATGAAAATGAAGATGCCATTGTATTTTTAAATTCCTATTTAGATAAAAACCCATATTGTGAAGTGGCTTGGCACCAACTAGGACGACAGTATTTCACAATCAAAGATTATGACAAGGCATTAGCTGCTTTTGATTTTGCTATTATTTCAGATGATAGTTTTGTTGGTGCGTATTTAGAAAAGGGGAAAGTCTTAGAAAAGAAAAAATTATACCATGAAGCTATCGATAATTATAAAATCACTTTGGCGTTAGACGAGCCAACTTCATTTGCTTTGCTACGAATTGGATATTGTTATGAAAAGCTTGGAAATGATGATCTTGCAGTGCAGTATTTTTATAAAACAGTTCATGAAGATCCACTACTTGATAAAGGGTGGATCGCGATAACTAAATTTTATAATAAGAAACAGAATTATCAAAAAGCATTGTTTTACATCAATAAAGCCATAAATATAGATGGTGAAAATGTGGTGTATTGGAAGTTATACGCTCAAATAAATCAGCGTCTTAATTTTCTTGAAGAAGCCGAACGTGGTTATAAAAAGACATTAGATCTAGGTAATTACGAACTACAAACATGGTTGTCTAGGGCAGATATCCTTATTGCTCTGGGTGAATATGAAGCGTCTATTATTAATTTAATTCAAGCTGCTGAGTTCTATCCAGAGACTGCTGAGCTCGAATTTAGGCTAGCTGGATTAAATTTTACACTTAATCAAAACAGTAAAGGACATTATCATCTCAAAAATGCACTACTACTCAATCATGAGTACGAGTTCGTCTTAGAAGAATTATTTCCTAATGTTATGCACAGGCCTTCGGTAGTTGAAATGATTGCCAACGCCAAGAAATAAAAAGTCTTATTTCCGTTAGAACAACCCAAATCATTTTAGTTTTTGTCTGAAATTACTCATAGCTATTTCATACCTTTACCCTAGCGATTAAAAACAACATGCAAAGACAATTCAAAGATTACTTTCTTATTACATTTAAAGGCATTGCAATGGGAGCAGCAGATGTTGTTCCTGGAGTTTCTGGTGGTACCATAGCTTTTATTTCTGGTATTTATGAAGAACTTATTGAAAGTATAGACAATATCAACTTGAGTGTTTTCAAAACTTGGAAACAACAAGGATTTAAGACTGCTTGGAATTCTATAAACGGAACATTTCTACTCGCCTTATTTTCTGGAATCGCCATTAGTATTTTATCATTGGCAAAACTCATCAAGTATTTGTTACACAATGAACCCATACTATTGTGGTCATTTTTCTTTGGACTTGTTCTGGCAAGTATATTGTACATAGCAAAACAAATAAAAACATGGTCTCTACAGGTCGTTATAGCCATTATTATAACATCAATACTTTCGTATTTTATTACACTAGCCGAACCTTTTGCATCACCTGATAGTTCAATATACTTGTTGTTTTGTGGCTTTATAGCAATAATAGCCATGATCTTACCAGGAGTTTCTGGTGCGTTTATATTACTTATTCTTGGCGCTTATGAAACTGCAATAAATACAGTTAACAATCTTTTAGAAGGATTGTCTACTGGAAATTTCGATCTACTAAAAGATGCTTTGCTAAAATTCTTTTTACTAGGCATTGGAGCTATTGTTGGACTGAAAGTGTTTTCGAAGTTGCTCAACTGGATGTTTAAGCACAAAAAAAACCTGACTTTGGCTATCCTCACTGGATTTATGGTTGGTTCTCTAAATAAAATATGGCCTTGGAAAGAAGTTCTTAAAACACGTATTAATTCTGAAGGCCTAGAGGTTACTGTGTTAGATAAAAGCATTTTACCTACCTCTTATATAGGAGACAACCAAATTGTTCTTGCGTTAGTTTTAGTTATATTGGGATTTGCCACCATTCTAATTCTTGAAAGTTTAGGACATAAAAAGTCAACTGTTTAATGGAAAGCACTAGAACGCTAAAAGATAAGATTTTCCTAGTCATTAAAGGATTAGGCATGGGAGCTGCGAATAAAGTTCCTGGTGTTTCTGGTGGTGTTGTAGCCTTTGTTGCTGGCTTTTATGAAGAATTTATTTATTCGCTACAACGTGTAAATAAAACAGCCTTCAAATTGTTATTTAATGGTCGATTTAATAGCTTTTATCGCTATATCAATGGAAAATTCTTAGGCCTACTGTTCTTTGGAATGATCGTTAGCTATTTCAGTGTTTCTAAGATCCTAGACTATTTCCTACAAAATTATGAATTGTATGTCTGGAGTTTATTCTTCGGAATGATCGTAGGCTCTATATACTATATCAATAAGGATTTTAAAGATTGGAATTATAAAAGTATTCTTTCGCTTATTATTGGCATTGCTCTTGGAATCGCCATTAGCTTTTTAGATCCCGCAAAAGAAAATGACAATTTAATTTTTGTCTTTTTCTGTGGAATTATAAGTGTATCTGGAATGACACTTCCCGGATTTTCTGGTTCATTCATTCTTATTATATTAGGAAATTATGTCTTATTGCTTGTAGACTCTGTGAATGCGCTTTACGATACCTTTGCCGAGTTAATTACAGGCGATTTTAGTTTTGTTGAAAATGCAATGCGTGTGAGGTTACTCAAAGTATTAGGTATGTTTACCTTAGGATCTGTAACAGGTTTAGTCACTTTTTCTCATCTATTGAGTTATGTACTAAAACACTATAAAAGCATTACTACGGCATCTATTATTGGTTTTATAGTAGGGTCATTAGGTGTGGTATGGCCATGGAAAAAAACCATATTCAAAACACAAGAAGATGGTAGTTTCTTATTAGATTCTAATGGAGGAAAGATTATTTCAAATTATGAACGCTTCTTACCAGATTTTAATACAGAAACCTATTTTGCCATTGGTTATATTATTTTAGGAATTTTAGTCGTGCTCGCTCTAGAATGGTACGGCCAACGTACAAATAAAGCGTATGTCTAGATTAGGATTGTTAGGACGGCATATCTCATACTCATTTTCCCAAGAGTATTTTTCTCAGAAATTTGAAGCCCTTCAATTGGCTTTTACGTATGAGAATTTTGACTTAGAGCATATCTCCGAATTACCACAATTATTAAAACACAATCCTAATATCAAAGGACTCAACGTAACCATTCCTTACAAAGAAGAGGTTATTCCTTATTTAGATGCTCTAGATAAAAAAGCAAAAAAAATAGGAGCGGTCAATACCATCACCATAAACTCCAAAGGAAAACTAAAAGGCTACAATACAGATTGTTACGGTTTTAAAAAATCTATAAAACCTTTTCTTAAATCACATCATAAAAAAGCACTAATACTTGGTACTGGAGGTGCTTCGAAAGCTATAGCATACACTTTCAAAAAATTAAATATTAAGTATGATTATGTATCTCGATCAAAAAAAGAAGGTGTTAAATTCACCTATGACAATTTAGATTTAGATACGATAAAAAACTACACAATTATTATTAATTGCACACCAATTGGAACACATCCTAATGTAAACTCATGTCCAGATATTCCATATGATGGGATTACCGCTAAACACCTACTCTACGATCTAATTTACAATCCTGATGAAACCAAGTTTTTAAAAACGGGTAAGCTTCAAGGAGCACGTACAGTTAATGGATATCAAATGTTAGTTTTTCAAGCTGAAAAAGCATGGAAAATATGGAAATCTACCTTCTAAAAAGAATATCATTAACAGACTTCTTTTTGTAAATCAGTCGCTTGGTTGTATATTAGCCTTCTAATACGTAAAACATTGAAAAATGTCTGAGAATGATAACCTGCAAGAAGCAGATGGAAAAACTGAATTAAAAACTACTGAAGTACCTCAAACACCTGAAAAACAGCAACCTTCAGAGCTGCCTATTTTCGAAGACCCAAAAGAAGCACCTAAAGAATCTACTGAAGATGCTACTAAAGCAGAAGTTGGAGAAATCGAAACACCTTCAGAAACTAGTGAAGAATCAACTAGTGAAGCTTCAAAAGAAACGACCGAAGTTGTTGCCGAGGATACGATTAAAGCTGATGCACATGTAGAGGAAATTGAAGAGGCCAATGCTGAAGATGCTGAAGATGAAGAAAATGCTGAACGCCATGAGCTAGAATCTAAAGACTACCATTCAATGTCTATGGAACAGCTCACTATAGAGTTTGAACATCTTATAGATAACCATAAAATTCAAAATATAAAAACCCAAGTTGATGAGATTAAATCAGAATTCAATTCTAAATTTGATGCATTGCTTGATGAGAAAAAAGAAGAGTTTATCAACGAAGGTGGAAATGAAATTGATTTCTACTACTCCTCTCCTGTAAAAAAGCGTTTTAATAATGCATTTAAAACGTATAGAAATAGTTTAACTGCTTACTATAAAGAGCGTGAAAACAATTTAAAGGCAAATCTTGAAAGACGACTTGCTATTATTGAGGAAATTAAAGGCCTAGTAAACGCCGAGGAAAATATTAATACAACCTATAAGCATTTCAAAGACCTTCAGGAACAATGGCGTAATGCCGGACCTATTCCTAGAGATCGATATAATAATGCCTGGAACTCTTACCACCATCATGTTGAGATTTTTTATGACGTATTGCACCTCAATCGGGATTTACGTGATATGGACTTTAAGCACAATCTCGAGCAAAAAACTAAAATTATTGAACGTGCTGAAGAATTAGCAAAAGATGATAATATCAACCGCTCATTTAGAGAATTGCAAGTCCTTCATAAATTATGGAAAGAAGATTTAGGTCCTGTAGCAAGAGAACATCGCGATGAGATATGGGAACGTTTTAGTAACGCAACTAAAACTATTCATGACAAACGTCAAGTTTATTATGCCGATTTAGATAAAGCAAGAGAAAAAAATCTGGAACGCAAAGAAGATATTATTTCAAAAATTGAAGAAGTTGCTGCAGATACAACTAATTCTCATCAAGCTTGGCAGAAGAAAATAAAAGCTATTGAAGCGTTAAGAGAAAACTTTTTTAATGCAGGTAGAGTGCCTCAAAAAATGAATGAAGCCACTTGGTCAAAATTTAAAGGCGCTGTTAGAACATTTAATAGAAATAAAAATGCCTTCTATAAGAACCTTAAAAAAGATCAATACGAGAATCTAGAAAAAAAGAAAGCTTTAATTCAAATTGCACTAGATAATAAGGACAATGAAGATTTTTCAGCCACGACACCTCTAATGAAAAAAATACAGAGCGACTGGAAAAAAATTGGACATGTACCGAGACGTGATAGTGACAAAATATGGAAAGAGTTTAAAGCCGCTTGTAATTCTTATTTTGATAGACTAAATGCTGAACGTAATGAAGCTAATAAGGAATTAATGGTTGCTTATGAACAAAAATCGGCAATGCTAGAAGAGCTTAAGACTCTTGAATTATCTGGTAAACCTGAGAAAGATATACAAACGATTAAGGAAAAAATTGCGGCTTGGAAAGCTATCGGACACGTACCGTCTAACAAACGTTATATAGATGGAAAATTTAATAAAACATTGGACGGATTATTTGGTAAGCTAGATATGGACAAGGCAAAGCTGGAAATGATCAAATTTGAAAATAAATTAGAAAATCTTGCACAGCCAAACGATACACGATTACTCGATAATGAACAGAATTTTATTAGAAAGAGAATTTCAGAAATAAAAGGAGAAATTAATCAACTGGAAAATAATATGCAGTTTTTCTCAAATGTAGATGAAACGAATCCTTTGGTAAAAGATGTGATTAAAAATATTGAAAAACATAAACAAGGGCTTTCGGTTTGGCAAGAGAAGCTTAAAAAGGTTAAGAGCATGTATTAAGCTAATATAGCCTAAACTATAAGAGACCATTTGCTTAATTGTACAGATGGTCTTTTCTTTTTATAAATTCCTTACTCTAATTTTTATATATACCCATCTCAATGAGTTTGGGTTTTATACATAATAATCACTAAATTTAAAACATGGACGCACTTATAGAAAAATTTTATAAAGCCTTTAACGAGTTAGATTCTGAAACCATGGTGTCATGCTATCATGACGATATTATTTTTGAAGACCCAGCATTTGGTGTTTTAAAAGGTGAACATGCAGGCAATATGTGGCGTATGCTTTGTGCCTCACAACAAGGAAAGGAATTTAGAGTTACGTTTTCTAATATTAATTCTGATAACGGAAAAGGTAACGCCAAGTGGGAAGCCTTTTATAATTTTAGCAAAACAGGACGTAAAGTTCACAATATTATTTCGGCAACTTTTGAATTTAAAGACGATAAAATTATTAAACATACCGATCAATTTAACTTACATAGATGGGCCAAACAAGCTATGGGATTTAAAGGGTTACTATTAGGCGGAACTGGTTTTTTTAGAAAAAAACTGAACCAACAAACTAATCATTTATTAAGCAAGTTTGAGAAAAACCTATAAAAAACAAAAAAGCTATTTAAGATGGTCTTAAATAGCTTTTGTAATAATCAATATCTGTTTCTTTTTAGAGACTAATAGCTTACTTTATGTTTCAGTATTTGATTACACTTTATGAATTGCAAAATGTGTGCCAAAACGATAATATTTATATAAATAATTAGCATGAATTCTGGATATTCAAAAACACCATTAGCAAAAAAATTAGGTATAAAATCTGGATACACTTTTTTACTATATAATGCTCCAAATCAATACTTTAACTTATTTGAAGACTTGCCAGATGACATCCACGAGCTCACTGAAGCAAGCGAAAAATCTGCAGACTTCATTCATGTGTTTTGTACAACTCTTGAAGATTTAAATAAGGTCATTGATCATTACAAACCTGCATTAAAAATTAACGGTTTGCTTTGGGTAAGTTGGCCTAAAGGAAGTAGTAAAATAGAAACTAATCTAAAGCGCGAGCCAATTAGAGATTTAATTCTGAATAAAGGTCTTGTCGATATAAAAGTTGCTGCTATAGATGCAGATTGGAGTGGATTAAAATTTGTGTACAGACTAAAAGATAGAAGCTAATCTACATATTCACAATTAGTATCATCATCAAAAACACCTTCGGTATCACAAACTTTGATAAGCTTTCCATTTTTGTAATGCTTACGCTTAGAATATTTTCGATTGTCCATATACATTTCTTCCTTTATGAGGCCATTACTGTCATAACGCACATTGGCTAGACCCGAAAACGGTTCGCCATCAATATAGATAAGCCTTGAGGCAAGTTTTCTACCCTTTCGATAAGTCACATGAACACCTTGCTTTAAACCATAGATATCAATAAAATTTATAGTATCATTATCAATAATTTTGTACGTTGGTTGTTCTCTAACAATTTTATATTTATGCTTTGTTTCAGTTATTCTTTTACCATTTAATGTGATGATCTTCGGTTGTTTTTTAAAACCTTCAATTTTATACGTTAATTCATATGCACAATCGCATTCTACCAACGCCTCTGTATACACGTCAATAACTTCTGTAATAGAATCGTTTATCTTTCTGGTTTCAGTACTATGGATTCTAACACCATGATAAATTAAATCTAATGTATCTCCAGAAATAGAAATGGCTCCTTCTTCTGTTCGCTCACAATTATCTACAACAAATATTTTACACACTAACAAAGAATCAGAAAAACGTTGTTCAAGAATTCGATTTTGTATCCTACGCATATTTTTAAAATAGACGTCTTTACACTCGCTACTAGTATAAGCAGCTAATTGAGGTGATTCATCTTTAGTAGAACAATTCAAAAATGCAAAGCAAAATCCAAAGCAAATGATTTTGTGGATAGGAAAGGATAATTTCATGTTTGAAGTTTATCTATGAGTACTCAGGCTTTTTTCCAACAACACCTTTATAAAAAGCCTTCATAAAGGCAAAATCTGCTTCAACATTATCTGTCGGAAAAAACGGGTCTGAAATATGATTTTGCTTATTCTTAAAATCTAAAGTAAACATGATAATTGGCACTTGAGCTGCTTTAGCTATATAGTAAAACCCTGTTTTCCATTCGTTTACTTTTTTCCTCGTACCTTCTGGAGCCAATGCTAATCTAAATTCGTCTTTATCTTCAAAAAGTTTCGCTATAGCATCAACCTTGTTTTGTCCTGATGTTCGGTCTAATGCTGCACCTCCAACTGCTCTAAAATACCAACCAAATGGCCATTTAAATAGTTCTTTTTTTGCAACAAAATTAGTTTTAACATTAGTTACTTTCCGAAGCAAAATACCAATAATGAAGTCGTACCAACTGGTATGCGGAACAGCTATGATCACTGCTTTTTTAATCGTGTCTTTTGAAAAATTGGTATTGCCAGTGACTTTCCATCCCCAAATTTTAAAATAGATAAGTCGAGCTAGCCATCGCATATTACATTTTTTGATAAAGTGCTTTGAGTTTATTTCTGGTAATAACTTGTTTCCAATTTTTACCAATGGCGTTTTCCCAAAGTGGTTCTAAACTCAAGGCCACGTCAATCATAGTGTCAAATTCGTCATCATGAAGATCAGCACAAATTCCTTGAGGAATTTTTATGTTGTGTTTTTTTCTCATGGCTTTATACAAAGCCACACCTTCAGGATAATAGTCTTCTAAATGTTCAAAAACAATACAATTTCCAACACCATGCTTAATACCCAACAAATAGCCCAGTCCATAACTCATTGCATGCGCTACACCTACTTGAGAATAGGCAATACTCATACCTCCATGCCACGATGCCATCATAAGTTTATCTGCAGATTCTTCATCAGATAAGTTATCTTCAATAAATATTTCTTTACAGAGTTCTAAGGCTTTCTCACCATAACTTTTACTAAAAGCATTAAGATAGGTTCCATTTAAAGACTCAATACAATGCACAAAACAATCCATTCCTGTATAAAACCATTGATCTTTTGGAACATCTTTAGTTAATTCTGGATCTAAAATAACTTGATCAAAAGGTGTGTAATCACTATTAATACCAAGTTTGCGTTCTGGTCCAGTTAATATAGTCGTACGTGACACTTCTGCTCCTGTACCAGATATAGTTGGAATACCTACGTGATAAATAGCTGGATTCTTAACCAAGTCCCAGCCTTGATAATTTTTTGCCTCACCTTCGTTAGTAAGCATGATTGCTACAGCTTTGGCAAGATCCAAAATCGTACCTCCACCAATACCAATAATACCAGAAGGTCTATCCTTATGAGTAAGGATGATGCTCTCCACCAATTCATCAACTTGAGATGTTTTAGGTTCGTGCTCAGCAGAAATATATAAAAGTTGGTCATCGTAGGCTAAAGGAATTCTAGACGTTAAATCGGAATTACCTTTGAATACATCATCGACCAAAAATATAAATGGTGCTTTTCTATTCAAGCGCTCAGGTGCTATAATATCACCTAACTGATTAAAACTGCCTCGTCCAAAGACAACTCTGGACACCATTGGATAATTTTTATAATTCATTTATTCGTCTTCGTGTAACAAAAATAAAAACATAGTTGGATTTATCTTTACTTATTTAAATAATGTTGGAATTTTTCAGAAAATAATCCAACATGATAACCATCTACTAAAGCGTGATTTACATGTATAGATACGTTCATCATAATTTTTCCGTCCTGTTGATTCTCAATTTTACTAAAGGCTAATTTTGGAACAGACTCCATTGCACCAGACACAGGTTCTTTATGTCCTGAAAAATTCACCCAAGGCAATGCAGAACAATGTACACAGGACAAATCATTTCGCTCTGGAAATAACTCATTTGAATGCTCTATTCTTTTTTTCTCTTTATCTAAATTGATTAAAAATTCTTCTAATTTATTATCAAACTCTATGTATGAGCATCCAAAGGTTTTATTGGTTCTCATTATTGTAGCTGATGCATTAATTGTATCGTACTGAACAATATCGCCATTTTCAACCCTAAGTTTTAACTCGTCTACATCATTTATCGCTTTCATACAATCATGCAAATATTTTCCGAAGAAGGATATTTGATTTGATTTAGCAAACCGATAAGCTTCACTAACATCAAAAGGAATCACCACACCAAAATAAGGGTCTGTAAACTTACTAAAATGCTCATAATGTGCTTGACGCTTCCAAGTATCTAGATCTATAACTTTCATTAATTTAAAATGGTTTTTAAATCTGATAAACTAGATATTGTTTTGTAGTCTTTCTGCTTTGTATCTTGATCGTTAACTTGTTCATGTAACCAAGTGGTATGAAAAGGCACATGTACAGCTTTTGCTTTCAAATTTACGAGTGGTAAAATATCCGATTTCAATGAATTACCCACCATCAAGAACTCAGAAGGGTTTATATCCAAATGATTTAGCAATTTTGAATAATTCATTTCTTTTTTATCACTTAATACTTCAATATGGTGAAAATAAGAACTCAAATTTGATTTTTCAAGCTTACGTTCTTGATCGAGTAAATCACCTTTTGTAACTAGGATTAATCGATAGTCTAGAGACAAGGTTTTTAACGTCTCTTCAACGCCATCCAACAGCTCTACAGGCTTGTTTAACATGTCCTTACCAATAGCTAATATTTTTTCTATAGTATCATTAGACACTGAGCCGTTAGATAACTCAATCGCAGATTCTACCATAGACAATACAAAGCCTTTAACACCATATCCATATAATGATAGGTTGTCCATTTCCTTTTTAAACAGTTCTTGATCAATTTTGTTGGCTGTTTCATAAGGTGCCATGAGTTTTGCAAATTCTAATTCGGCATCACGAAAATAGGTTTCATTTACCCATAATGTATCGTCTGCGTCAAATCCGATGACTTTAATATGTTGGTATTCTGTGTTCAATTTTTCCAAAGTTTTTTTGCGCGTTCTAAATCTTCAGGCGTATCTATTTCTACGCCTTCAACTGTGGTCTCAACCATTTTAATACGCTTTCCGTACTCTAAATATCTAATACATTCAATCTTTTCAGTAGCTTCTATAAATTGCATTGGTAATGTATAGAAGTCCAATAAAGCATCTTTTCGAAATGCATAAATCCCTTTATGTTTGAAATAGCGAGCTCCAGCTTCCTTATCTCTCGGAAAAGGAATTGGACTTCTTGAAAAGTATAGCGCAAAATTATTTTGATCGACGATAACCTTAACAGTATTGGGGTTATTAATTTCATCCCAATCATGAATTTCAACCATAAGTGATGCTAAATCAATTTCTTTTTGATGATCATCTTTAAATACGCCAAGCACTTTCTCTAAACTTTCGCGTTCAGTAAAAGGTTCATCTCCTTGCACATTTACGACAATATCAACATCTAAATTCTCAACAGCTTCGGCAATACGATCACTACCTGATTCGTGTTCTTTTTGGCTCATGATGGCTTTTCCTCCGTTATTAACGATCTCATCATAAATAGTTTCGCTATCTGTTACCACATAAACATCATCAAATAAATCTGTAGCAACAGTAGCCTCATAAGTTCTTAAAATAACTGTCTTTCCTGCAAGATTTTGCATAAGCTTCCCTGGAAATCGAGATGCACTATAGCGTGCAGGTATCATAGATATTATCTTCATTTGACCGAAATAGGTTGAATATCAAAAATAAAACTTTTATGTGATTTTGGTCCTACTTCTTTTAATCTTTTTATAAACTAAAATAAGTTCTCCCTAAGCTGGTGATATTATATATATTGACAGCATTAAAATTTCTATGCGTCTTCAAAAAATTCATCTTTAAAACCAATGAGGTAGAGTTTCTCTTTAGCTCTAGTTACAGCTGTATACAACCATCTCATATAATCCCTATCAACACCGTTTGGCAAATAGGGTTGCTCTACAAAAATAGTGTGCCATTGTCCTCCTTGAGATTTATGACAGGTAATAGCATAAGAGAACTTAACCTGCAAGGCATTAAAGTGCTTATTGCCTTTTATCTTTAAAAATTTCTTATAGTTTGATGTTTCATCTTCATAATCTTTTTGAACTTCTTGGTATAATCTGTTACTGTCTTCATAAGTAAGTGATGGTGTTTCGGCTTCTATGGTATCTAAAAGCAAAACGGTTTCAAACGGACGCATTTTTGGATAGTCGACCATTTGCACTTTGACTTCAGCAAATCGAAAATCATAAAGCGTGATAATTGAGAAGATTTCTAAAACTTGAATGATATCGCCATTAGCTATAAACCCAGCTTCGGTAGTCGGTTTGATCCAAAAGTAATTATTTTTCACAACCATTAAAAAATCACCAACTGTCAATTCATTTTCGTTAAATAAAATCCTATTTCTAATTTGTTGATTGTAAAGATTAGCACGCTTATTACTTCTTACAATAATAGCTGTATCATCATGGCCATGCTCACTATAAGAATCATTTATGGCATCCATGATTTCGTGTCCGTCAATTAACCTAACAATATCAGTAAAGCCATTAATATTAAATTTAAAAGACTCGTAAAACTCGTGTTCTAAAACTTCTCGGATGCGTGTGGCATTATTTAAGATTCCTGAATCTTGGTTTTGTCTAACAACTTCATCCAACTCAATAGAAGTTACTCTTTTGTTATAATTTAAATCGAGTTTATCTTGATTTAGTGCTGGTGACAGATCCGATTTTACTGGAGGCAATTGTGCCTTATCTCCTATCAATAAGAGTTTACATTTATGTCCAGAATACACATATTGAATAAGGTCATCTAGCAATGATGTACTCTCAAAGTTTTTAGAATCTGCGGGTGTATCAGGAATCATTGAAGCTTCGTCAACAATAAAGATTGTATTTCGATGCTTGTTAGGCTGCATAACAAATTTCACGCCTCCTCCTCTATCTTTCTTTGGGAAGTATATTTTTTTATGAATTGTGAATGCCTCTTTTTTTGAATAATTCGAGATTACTTTTGCTGCTCTACCTGTTGGAGCCATTAAAACTGCACTTTTTTTAGTTTCCCATAAATTGGAAACTAAAGCACCAATAATACTCGTTTTTCCGGTTCCAGCAAACCCTTTTAAAAGATATAAAGCATTGGGAGAATTATCAAAAACGAATTGTGATAATTGCTCTAATGCTACTGTTTGTTTCATAGTAGGCTCGAAAGGAAACTTATGAATTAGTAATTTATAAAAATCTGATGCAGTCATCTATGTAATTGAAATCCAAATAAAAACGCAAGATATGATTTAAAACATAATAATTTTATGGGATTACATGGCAAAATTTGTTATATAATATGAAAGTAATTTTATATCTTTCACCTTTAATTGAATTTTCTCTACAATATTTTAACGAACAAAAAAAAATTGTAGATTTGCGTAACTCCTAAAAACAATATAAAAAAACTAACTATGTTAAAAGTAATTCTTGTAGTTGTAGGCCTTATTTTACTTACAATTGGTATCGTTTGGTTAATCGATAAATTTGTACCCAAAAAATTAAAACCTATATTAAATATAGTTCTTTGGGCGTTGATCGTCTTTTTAGGGTATCTTACTTTCATGTCGGTGTACGGCGAAATTAAGTTTAACAAACTTAAAGAAGAGCGTTACAGATCAGTTATAGCAAAATTAATTGATATTAGAGATGCACAATTAGCGCATCGAACAGTAAATAAAAATTTTGCTGGAAACTTTGATGATTTAATCAAGTTTGTAGATACAGCTCAATTTACGATTACACAAAGACGTGACTCTACTATTTTAGATGAAGAATTAACGCGTCGTTTTGGTGGAGTTGAAACATATAAAGATATAGTTCTTATCGACACCTTAGATTTCGTATCGGTTAGAGATTCTTTATTTGGTGATGATCCTCGTTACAAGACCATGATGAATCTTCCTGAAGGTGTTGGTCCTGCTGGTGCTAAATTTAAGCTTGAAGCAGGAAAACTTGATGATACTGGTATTGCAATATTTGAAGCATCTGTAACAAAAGATGTTATTTTACATGACCAAGAAAAAAATCTAGTAGAAAAAGAAAAAGAAGTAATGTCTGTTGACGGCGTAAGAGGACCAAAATTACAAGTAGGTTCTATGCAGGAAGATGTTACCAAAGGGAACTGGCCTAAAAACCTTATAACCAAAAAAGAGTAAATTGAAACAAAATAGTATAAAAGCACTGTCCATTCAAATTCGTTTGAGTGGACTTTCTTTTTGCATTCTAAATCGTACAACTAATACTATTGAGTTATTAAAACATGTTCATTTAGAAAAAAAGGCTACACCTTTTGAACTTCTTAACGATTTAAAAGTCATTATAGAGTCCAACTCTGATTTTGAACAAGCTTTTGATTCTATAACTTGCATCTATCAAAATGAACTATCCTGCCTTGTGCCAGAAGCTATATTTGACGAAAAGAATCTAGCAGACTATCTAAAATTTAATGCCAAAATATTACAAACAGATTTCATAAGTTTTGATCGTTTACCAACTAATGAGAGTGTTAATATTTATGTGCCTTTAGTAAATATTAATAATTACATTTTTGATACATTTGGAAGCTTCGTTTATAAGCATTCTTCTACGATACTTATAGAAACTTTACTTCAACTCGCCGAATCGAATGAAGAACAAATGCATATCAATGTAAACTCCTCTACTTTTGAAGTACTTTATATTAAAGATGGAAAGTTAAGATTCTACAATACTTTTGAGTACCATACTAAAGAAGACTTTATTTATTATATCTTATTTAGTATTGAGCAGCTTAAACTTAACCCAGAAGTGTTGAAAACAGTGATATCTGGTCAGATTGAAAATGGAGATGATTATTATAATATATTGTATAAGTATATTAGATTCGTGGACTTTTTGAAACCACATCATAACTATATAAATGGTGCAAACGTTGAGTCTGGCTCAGATCATAACAATCTAATCATTCTAAATAGTTTTAGCTAATGCGAATTATATCTGGTCAATATAAAGGACGTCGAATAACTGCTCCCAAAAAGCTACCTGTAAGACCTACAACAGATATGGCAAAAGAATCGTTGTTCAACATCTTGAATAATCAGTTTTATTTTGATGAGATATCTGTATTAGATTTGTTTGCTGGAACAGGAAACATTAGCTACGAATTTGCTTCTCGAGGGACAGAACGCATTACAGCCGTTGATGAGAATTATGGCTGCATCAAATTCATTAATGAGACTGCTGAGAGTTTCGAAATGAACATTTCTACAATTAAAAGTGATGTCTTCAAATTTTTAGAAAAAAGCCAGCAACAAAACACAATTATTTTTGCCGACCCTCCATATGACTTTCCAATTGAAGCATTTGCAAATATCCCACAATTAGTTTTTCAAAATGACCTGTTAGAAGACGATGGTTTATTAATAGTTGAGCATTCAAAACATACCGATTTATCTCACCTAGAACATTACTCGCACTCAAAAAGTTATGGTGGCAACATGTTCAGTTTTTTCGAGTAAATCTACCTGTTTTTGTATTTGAGTAATTCCTCTCTAGAATATAAGCGCATTCTTACATTTATTTGTAGTATAAATCCTAATAATATTTTTTAACTATATTATATACCTCACTTCTGAGTTAAGACTCAATTTACTACTTATCTTATTGTCCTCCGATTTACAGTTGAATTACCGTGTTATGATTAATTAACGGCTATTAATGCATTCAACATATTAACTTAAATCAATTAATTATGAAAACTTTAAAAAGAGGACTAGTTATCCTAATTTCTGTAGTATTTACAGTCAATTTTGCGCATTCACAAGATGCACCAACCATGTTTGTTGTTCATACAGACAATGTGAAATTTGAAAAAATACCCCAATATGAACAAGCTGCCAAAAGTCTTAAAGACAATTGTGTAAAATACAATATCAAAGATGTAAACTGGACAACCATTAGTGTTGAGGATGGTCGTTATGTCTATGTCTCTCCTATTGAAAAAATGGCAGACTTAGATAAAAACCCAATGGAACCACTTTTTGAAAAAATGGGAGATGCAGCTGGGAAGTTGTTTGAAGATATGGATCAATGTTATGATTCTCATAGTAACGCTATTGTGCATTACAACCCTGAACTTTCTTATAACCCTGAGGGTTATAGTGTTGAAGGCAAAAATCATAGAGAGTATCACTTTTTATATTATCCTCCAAAAAATGCTAAAGCTATGAAAGAAGCAATGACCAAAGTAAAAGAACTGTTTAAATCTAAAGGCATCAAAAATGGTTATGATATTTATCACAGTGGTTTTGGAAGTACTGAGAGCTACTATATGGTATCTATTGCAGGTAAAGATGATGTCGCTATAGCATTAGGAGGCAAAGAAAATGATGAGCTTTTTGGCGATGACAAAGGAGATACATTCTTTAATGTAATCAAACTTACTTCAAAATATGATCAAGTTGAAGGTGATATTAGACCAGACTTAAGTTATAATCCATCTAATTAATCCAAAACAATTCAATTATGAGATCTTTAAAAAATATAGTAGCTCTATTTACAGTAGCCTTATTATTTCCAATATACACTTATGCTCAAGACACTAAACCAAAGGTTACTTTAGAATTTGAAAATGCTGAAATAGCAAATAAGCTTATTCGAAATTACACAGATGCACTACAAGAAGGAAACGTTGACAAAATGAATGCTCAACTTCATGAAAAAGCCATGATATATGGACTTGGTGGTGGTCTAGATTCTTTAAATGTAGAACAACACAAGACTTATTTTACTCAAAGCACAAACCAATATAAACACTCTATAAGTGGTGATTTATATTTGCCTGTTAAAGTAGAAAATAACTGGAATGAAGGCGAATGGCTTTTGTCTTGGGGAACAAATACTGTAACCGACAAAAAAACGGGAAAAACAATTGCAATTCCGTATCACACTGTATCGCTTATCGATAATGGTAAAATTGTTTTCATACGCTATTTTTACGACATGCTAAACATTCTAGAAAGTCAAGGCTTTACGATTACGCCCCCTAAGCAATAGTTGTTTTGAAATACATAAAAAACCCTTTACAACTTGTAAAGGGTTCTTTATTTAAGTTTGTAGCACATAAAGCCTCTATATAATCTTAAAAATAAACTAATTAACTATTACACATACTATTGCTTAATAAGTTTAAGTGTCTTAGTAGCACTCTTGTTGTATAGCCTCATAAAGTATACACCTGCATTCAATTGATGCATATCTACGTTCTCAAAGCTGTTATATTTTGTAATCACTAGTCGACCATTAATATCTAATATATCTAATCTTTTTAATTCATTATTAGTTGCATTGATATTCAAAATATCTACAACTGGATTGGGATATACAGAAATAGTATTTAACTCAAAGGTGTTTGTGCCTAACGTAGCAGCACAATCTTCAGAATATACAGTACCAGCATCTTTCATCCAACTTGAATAATTCCCTAAACCATTTGTTGCTGCTACTTCATTGTCAACTTCTACACACGATAAATTAGTATTGTTATCGGCTCTAAAAATAGTCATGATACCATTATTCCCATTCTTAACATCTAAAGAGGTTAACGCATTACTAAAAGCTAATAAGCTAACTAAATCTGGATTGTTTGATACATCAAGACTTTCAATATCATTATTCTGACATTCTATTGTAATTAATTCTGGATTACTATTAACATCCAAGTTTAATATACTATTTCCACCGCAAAAGAGTCTTTCTAATAATGGAAAATTAGTTAAATCTATGGATGAAAAGTTATTCCCAGCGATTTGATAATATATTAATACGGTTGAATTTAATAAAAGTGTAGACAGATTATTTGAATCTACAATAAGAACCTCGAGACTTGTACTATTACTTAAATCTAAAGTAACTAAGTTATTACGAGTTGCTCTAAACGTAACTAAATTGATTAAATTGTCTAGATAAATGACCTCAAGGTTATTATCATTAACCTGTAAGGTTTCTAAAGCGACAAACTCGTTGATACCAATGGCATCTATAATGCCCAAGTTCTCTAGGTTAATTGAAGTTACTGTACTTATTAAACTCTTATCAACTCTATTGTCATTAGCAATGCCATTACCTAAACTGTTGGATTCTAAATACGCTTCAAAAGCATCATCTGGCACATAGGTTTCGTTTACGCCTAAAACAGAATAAACAACACTAGATCCTGCGGAGTATGTTGCTGGTAAGTTTATGCTATTGTTCCAATCATCTGCTAAAGTTGAGTTATCTACCTCTACGCGCGTTAAATTTGCATTAGAAGATATATTAAGATGATTGATATTACTATTATTACCATTGGCAATATTTAAGCTGGTAAGTAAAGGACAAGCATAACTTCTTAATTCAAATAGTTGAAGATTATTAGACAGATCCAAATTAACTAGCGGATTACTATAACAACGCAATCTTTGTAGATTTAAATTCTGACTCAAATCTAGAGTCATAAGATTATTATTATTACATCTTAACTGTTCTAATGCTTCAAAATCCTGAATCCCATTAAGACTACTTATATTATTGTCTCCAACATTTAAAAAAGTTAGCGTATTTATATTGTTAGTTGGTACTTGTCCATCTCCTGGAATGTCATCATAGGCTGCTAATGCAATTTCAAAGTTCGCGTCAGGAATAACAGTGTATTGGGCATTTGCCGTGTATGTAAAGACTAGTGATATTAATAGTAGATAAAAATGTTTCATTTGTGTAGATTTAGTGTTTTTAATTTTTTGCAAAAATAATGGCTGTATTATTTTGGCTCATAAAAGATGAGTGTCAAAAGGTGTCGCTTATCTTTGTTAATGACTTAACAGCATTATTTTCTATTATTGACTATAAATTGTTTTTGGAAAGATTTGCCATCCTTAGTTTCTATTTTAATGACATAAGTGCCTGTTGATAAGGTTGAAATATTAATATGATTAACTATTTCAACCGATTTAGATGACAATACATTCTGACCAGCGGTATTATAAATCGCATATGTTCCATTAACAGATTGGTTAAATTGTAAAATGGAATCGGTTGGATTAGGAAATAATTTAAAATCTATCTCATTGTCAATAACGGTAGTAGCAAGTGTTTGTGCTGGTACAGATTTTATAATAATACTATAGTGTCTAACTGCATAATATTGAAAATCATCAGCATAACGACCAGTGGTATTATCGAAACAATTATCTGCTAAAGACCAAATTGTATACTCGTTAGAATTGGAAACAATAGACGAATAAATAGTCCATTGAAGACCCGATCCTACTCCAGTAGATTGTTCAAACTCAAGGTTGACTGTGTTTCCATGAGAATTAAAAACACTAAACTCTGGTTGTGTGCATTCACCTCCAAGTGAGTTACTTATTCTAAATCCATTTATTACAAAATCACCCGGCTCTTTATTTAAACTACCTAAATGCGTAAATACAGGCTTTTGCCCAATGATGTTTTCAAAATCATTAAGTTTAGTATCATCTATAGTTTGCTCTACATTATTTAAAGTAAATACTGTATTTATACCTTTTGAAAAATTTAAATCTGCAACAAATTCGGTAGTGACATCACCTAAGTAGACTATGAAAACTTTAGTCTCAAAACTAGAATCATTTAAGCTATATACTGGCAAGCCATTAAAATTTTGTATATCAGAAACTTGAGCTGAGCTAGCATCACTAATCACCATAATCAGGGCTTTATTATTCCCTGTAGGCACAGTAATAGTAACTGGTGAGTCTGAAGGTACTAAACCACTTAATGCCGTATTATCTTGAGTGATTTGAGCATTGGTACTGTATGTTATTAAACAAAAAAGTAACAGTAAAAAAGTAGGTTTCATCGATTAAAGGTTTAAAATTTCAGCTAAAATACATAGCTAAATGTTTCAAACCCATAAAAGACACGTGTCAAAACGTGTCAAAAGTCTTAATTGAGCGATTGAATAAAATCTTCTATACGTTGTGCTTTAGGAACTTGCATTTTCTTCCGAATACGACGACGCATTGATTTAACGGAGTCTTCAGAAACATTACGAATAGTCATAATTTCTTTGACACTCAAGTTTAAGCGCAATAAAGAAGCAACTTCCCGCTCCCCTTTTGTTAAGTCAGAAAAGCGTGTTTTCAAAATAGTATCGAATGCTGTATTTGTAGCGTCTATGGTATATTGCAAATTAGATAATTTACTTTCTGTTTCAATTTGAAGCCTTAAATCATTGGCCAGTTTTGAAATGAATTCTTTAGCATCTGCTGTCTCATTATCATTTCTAATGCGATCCAATAATTCCTTTTTAAAATCCAATCGCATCGTATTATCTGCAATAAGTTGTTTAACATTAACTTCTTTATTTTTAATCTCCTGATCTAAAGAAAGCGTCTCGGCTTTATGATTTATACGTGCTAATTCAATTTTATTTCTATAATTTTTTCGTACTAATAAGGTGATCACAATCGCCCCAATTAATGTTAGAATAAACAAAGCTAAATACAACCATTTTTTGGAGCGTTCATTTTCTGTAATCAATTTAGCTTCTTGCTGTTCTTTTTCAAAAGTATATTTCAGTTCTAATTCTTGAATTTGTGATACCGTTTCTATATTAAAAATAGAATCTGAATATTTTTTAAAGCGCTTATAATCTCTATAAGCTGCTCCATAATTCTCTAATTTATCCCATAATTGCGAACGCTTTTTATAGCCTTTTGCTATACGATGAATAAATTTTTCTTTCTTTGCTAATTTTATTGAGGAATCTACATATTTACCAGCCAGTTTATAGGCTTTAAGTTTTTCATAAACTAAAGCGGTATCATAGTAATTTCCGCACAAAGCCAATTGTTTTCCTTTGCGCTTCGAATAATCGACGTTTTTTAAACTAAGATTCAAAGCTGCATCATAGTCTTTCTGCTTTCTATAAATCGCTACTAAATTGTCATTAACCTCTTGAAGTTGTTCGTCAGCATTAAGTGTATTAAAAATGGCTTTTGCCTTGTTATAACAAATCAATGCCGAATCTAATTGTTTAGTACTACTATAAGAGACTCCAAGCATTAGAATCGCCTGGCCCACGCCGTGATTATTATCTAAAGCCTGATTAACTACTATAGATTTTTTAAAATATTGAATTGATTTACGATACTCTTTTTGTGACCTGTAGACCATTGCGATGTTATGATACACATCTGCTATATTTTTATAGTCTTCGTCTACTTCAAATCGTTTTAAAGCTTGGAGGTAGCTATCTAAAGCCTGAACGTGTTTACCCAAACGTCTTTTAAGCACACCATATTGAACTAATACTAAAGCCTTTTCATGATTAGTGAATTTTGTAGGTGTTTTATTAATTAATTCAAATGCATCATTAATGATATACTTTGCTTTTGTAAAATTATGATCCAATTCAAGTTCTCCCAAAGCCAACATAGCCCTTAACTTTTGAGCATCTGAATTAGCTTCCTTTAAATTACTTTCTAAAATAACTCTAACACTATCTATTTCCTGAGATAAAACTGAAAGTGACAAGGAAAAAAACAGGATATATGATATAATACATTTCATGTTATAAAACTAATGATTATCAAAAATCAGAACAGAAGAAAACGACCATAACTAAAGTGTCAAAACGTGTCAAAAAAGAAAAAAGCAGATCTATAAGCCGAATTCTGTACATTTTCTTTTTTTGAGAAAATGAATTCTCAAAAAAAGAAAAGCCCTTATCATTTATCTACGTTTACTATTACTAGCAAACTTTAGCTGCCTACCCTCCAACAATCGCGCGTGCAGCACTCAAGCGTTGGTATACATGACATTGCACCACATAGAGTTTACCTGATTTCACTACAGCTTAACCTGTACATTCTTTCTGTTGCACTTTTCCTCACCTTACGATGGATGGCTGTTAACCACTATGATTGCACTATGGTGTTCGGACTTTCCTCAGAGGCAATAAATGCCACTGCGATAAGGCGATCTGCTTGGTGCAAAAATACAATTAATTGTTAATAACTCCTCCTAAATTAAAGCTACATAATTCTTAATTTTAAACTGAATTTTTAACTTTGTTCTTCTAAGTTTTTTTCATGGAACACTTTGTAGTATCTGCACGTAAATACAGACCACAAACATTCAAGGATGTTGTTGGTCAGCAAGCTATTACAAATACTTTATTAAATGCCATTGAAAACAATCATTTAGCACAAGCCTTGCTATTTACTGGTCCGAGAGGTGTTGGCAAAACAACATGTGCTCGTATTTTAGCCAAGATGATTAATAGCGATGGATCGGAAACTGAAGATGAAGATTTTGCTTTTAATATCTTCGAATTGGATGCGGCTTCAAATAATTCGGTAGATGATATTAGAAGCCTTACAGATCAGGTTCGTATTCCGCCTCAAGTAGGAAAATATAAGGTCTATATTATCGATGAGGTTCACATGCTTTCTCAAGCAGCTTTTAATGCCTTTCTAAAAACCTTAGAGGAACCGCCAAAACATTGCATATTTATTCTTGCAACTACTGAAAAGCATAAGATTATTCCAACGATTTTATCGCGTTGTCAAATTTTCGATTTTAAACGAATTACAGTAAAAGATGCTAAAGAGTATTTGAAATATATCGCCAAAGAGCAAGGTATAAATGCTGAGGATGATGCCTTGCATATCATAGCTCAAAAAGCTGATGGTGCCATGCGTGATGCCTTATCTATTTTTGATCGTGTGGTAAGTTTCTCTGGAAAAGAACTTACACGAGAAGCCGTTACCGAAAATCTAAATGTTCTAGACTATGAAACATACTTCAATAGTACTAACCTCATTTTAGAAAATAAAATACCTGAATTGCTCATTCAGTTTAACCATACGCTTTCTAAAGGTTTTGATGGTCATCACTTTATAGCTGGTCTAGCCTCACATTTTAGAGATTTATTGGTTTGTCAAAATGAGCAAACCATAGAACTTCTTGAAGTTGGTGATGATACCAAAGCAAAATATCTTGAACAATCTAGAAAAGCGCCTCATGATTTCCTTATAAAAGGAATAGAGCTGGCCAACGACTGTGATTTAAAGTATAAAAGCAGTAAAAATCAACGCTTATTAGTTGAACTATGCTTAATGCAACTTGCCTCTATCACTTTTGATGGAGAAAAAAAAAATAGCAAACATTACATAATTCCGCCATCTTACTTTAAAGCTAAGGGCATCACTCCAATTCCTGTTAGCATTCCGAAGTCTAAGGAAACTTTAGAACCACAGGCAAAGACCGTTAAAGATAACGATCAAAATGTAGTTGATAATCCTATTACTGCCGAACCTCCAAAACCAGTTTTAGAATTAAAGAAAGACCAACGCACTTCTGGATTATCTCTAAAAAGTATTAGAGCAAAAAAAGAACATCAAATTAAACAAATGGAGGTCGTAATTGATGTTGATGATTTACCTACTGAAGACTTTACAGAAGAACAATTTCATGAAGCCTGGAACGCTTACATTGCTCAACTTCATAAAAAGGGCGAGAAAATTATGGCATCTATCTTGGAAATGGGCAAACCAGGATTGAAAGGAACAGATATACAGCTTGAGTTTCCTAACGATACTTTAAGAGTTGAATTAGAAAGAGCACAATATCCTTTAATGGAATTTCTTAGAAAAACACTACAGAATTTTAATTTAAAACTCGATATTAGTGTTAATGAGGAAATTTCAAAAAAATACGCTTTTACAACTCAGGAAAAATATGAGAAGTTAAAAGAGAAAAACCCGAGTATCGAAGTGCTTAGAAAAACATTTGGTTTAGATATTTAATACATATATCATGAAAAAATTAGTCCTATTAGTTCCGTGTTTATTAGTGTTAGTTTTGATGTCTTGTGATAGAAGGACTAGTAAAAAAGAGCAATTAGAAAATGCTGTTTTAGATTTCAATAAAAACTTTAAAATTGAAGCTTTAAAATCCTATTATCCTGAAACATACACAGAAATAAAAACAGATTCAGTAATTTCAAATACGTTTCTTGTGAGCATAAAAAATTACACATCAATGGTTAACGAAATTCCTGTGCATTCTTCATCAAAAAACAGTACAGAACTTACAATGTACCATCGTGTTTTTGAATCTGATATTCTAGTGGCTGTTTCTGATAAGATAATTTACGACAAGCATATTTCAGCAGAAGAATTTAGAGGTTATTCAAATTCAGAATTTTGGAAAAATGCGACGCTAGAACATATTTGGATAGATCAAGATGCCTCAAATACCAACACTTTGGCATTGGGTATCTCATTTGTAAATCCGAATAACAAAGCCTATAAATTCTACGAAATGCTCATCGATAAAAACGGTAAAGAGCGTTTAACTCTAATTGAAGATCACAGTTAATTATGCTTGGATTAAAACTACCAACAGATCCGCGTTGGGTAAACATTGTTGAAAAGAACGTAGAAGATATTCTTACAGATCACGCTTATTGTGAGCAAAAGGCGGCCAGTACAGCTATTTCATTAATTGTAAGTTTTCCTGAATATACCGATTTGGTTAAAGAGATGACTGCACTAGTCAAAGAAGAGATTAGTCATTTTAAAATGGTGCATGATCGCATTATTGCTAATGGTTGGGTTCTCGGTCGTGATAGAAAAGACGAGTACGTCTTACAATTACTCAAATTCTTCCCAAAAGGTGGCAGTAGAACCACTCAATTAATACATCGCTTATTGTATGCTGCTTTAATTGAAGCCAGAAGCTGTGAACGCTTTAGATTGCTTTCTGAAGAATTACAAGATAAAGATTTAGCTGAGTTTTACAGAAAACTCATGGTAAGCGAAGCCAATCATTATACGATGTTTTTAGGATTTGCTCGACAATATGGAGACCGCAAAGAGGTAGATAAAAAATGGCAACAATTGCTTGAATTTGAAGCTGATATCATGAAAGATTTAGGCAAAAGCGAAACTATTCATGGCTAAATTTTGTAACTTGTAAGAAAAATCAATCTTGCTAGTTATAAAAAAGTTTTACCTACTCCTTGTTTTCATGATAGTTCATATAAACACCAAAGCACAAACCGAAGTTTTGGGTGATTGGTATTTATACTCTATAAGTGTTGACAATACAACCAGCTATAACCAAGAGTTATATACAATTGATTATCCTAATCTTAGAATTATTACCGAAAACGGTATTTCTACTTTTGAGGGTGGCGTCTGCAATGCTTATTTTTCTAATTATTTAACGATCAATACAAATACGATTGAAATATATGGAGTGGCTTCAACAAATGGTCCATGTAATTCTGATGCCATTCAACAATTTGAACATGCTTACTTCCAAATTTTAGCAAGTCCATTAGACTATGAAATTACTGGCACAGGTTTGGATGAAACTCTAGTGTTAACAAACATGATAACTTCAAACTATGCGGTGCTTGGAAGGCGATCTCGTCCTACAGATATTATAGGTGACTGGTATTTATATTCTACAACTGTTCAAGGCGTTAATCTGTATAATGCCCAATTTGGCAATGGTCAGCCTAAAATTGCATTTACTAATGACTATGGTTATACAAGCTTTTTATATGATGGTTTAAGTTGTAATGACTTTTTTGGAGAGTATATTTTTAATTTAGACGGAACGCTTAGAAAACTAGATTTTTCAACAACTTTGGTGTTTTGTGACAACAATAATACAGATGAATTTAAAAGCTCCTATATAAATGATGTACTTGGAGCTACAGATGAAACTACCTTTAGCTATGATATTGTGATGAATGGCGATGAACAAACACTCATTTTAACTAATACTGATAATTCCAATTACGCAACCTTTGGAAATACACAACAAACGCCCAGTATGATTGGCGACTGGTTTTTGCACTATTTAATTGTAGATTCAAACCAAATCAATATTCCTGGATTTGCAATTCCTACGATAAACTTCTCTACGAATAGTGATAGTACTGGTTTGTTTTTTGATGGTTTTGCCATTTGCACTGGTTATGCTGGTAATTACTATTTCAATCCAGAACAAACCTTCAGCACCGATGGAAGTTTAAGCGTAACATTGGGCGACCCTTGCGACAATGCTGAAGAAAACAACTTTGAGAATTTATATTTATATTCGGTTTTGGATACAGGAGTTAATAATGAATTTGACTATCAAATTACAGGAACTGGTGACGACGCAACGTTATCTGTAATCAACCTTTCTAATGGAAATCAAGCCTTTTTTGGAAGACAAGCCTTATCTGTTGATGATGTTGAATTGAATTTATCTCAACTTAAGATTGATCAAAACCCAGTGACAAATATCATAGATTTTTCAGAAGACTATAATGATGCCACATATGAAATATATTCTATATCTGGTAGACTCGTCATGAATGGTAACATCACGTCAAATTCACTACCTGTAATCCAATTGCAATCGGGATTGTACTTCATAAAAGTATATAATTCAAGCATTCAATTTGAAACACTAAAATTTATCAAGGAGTAGATATTTCGGTAAAGGACAAAAAGAAAAAGCTTCAGTTGAACTGAAGCTTTTCTATTATATTATAATTTCTTGTTATTAGATTCTAATTCCGAATCCAAACTGAAATGTTGTGTTTTGCGCTTCTAGTCCGTTAGATGTATCTTCATCCAAGATATTGCTTAACCCATAATGCACTCGAGCATCAACAAATAATTCCTCATTGATCATATACTCGATTCCTCCTACACCAGAAAATGTAAAGGTTGAAAAGGCATCTTGATTTTTCCATGTTTTTAAACTCACCATTGGTCCAACACCCAAAGCAAACTTATCGCCTAAAGAAAAACGCGCCATAATTGGCATTTGGATATAATCTGCTCTTAAGTCGTCTGCTTTTCCTCCTTCTGCAGAATATTGAATCTCCAACTGAACAGAAAAAGTCTCTGTAACTCCATAGTCAACAAATCCACCAAAGGCAAACCCGTTTCTATGCTGATTTACAAAGGTCGCATCAGGATCAAAATCTAAATTTGAAATATTAACACCTGCTCTAACACCATAGCTTACTTCTTGTGAGAAAGACAATGTAGACATGGCAACGAATACTAACGTAAGTACAATTGATTTTATTTGCATAACAATTTTATTTAGGGTTCTCATTATATTGAGAGGGTATCAAAATTATGCTAATACGTAGCAAAGATTTGAGTAGGCTAATATATAATGAAAATTAAACATACAAAATAAATATTGGGTGTTACGCCCAAAAAAACGCTAAACGAACTTAAATTTAGATGTTTACGCTAGAAACTGTATTGTAGTAAATACTCTTTATAATGCCATCGGACAGACCGATTTTTGGCACATAAATGTCTTTGGCTCCACTCCACTTCATTGCAGAAAGATAAATACGTGTAGCAGGAATAATTACATCGGCACGATCCTGATTAAGATCTAATTCTGTGATGCGCTCCTCATAAGAATAGGTTTGAAGCTTATTGTAATAGGAAGTCAAGTAAAAATAGGTTAATGGTTTTCCCAAGGACTTCCCAGAAATCTTGAATATTTTATTAATATTTCCTCCAGAACCTATGAGATCTACTTTGTCATAGCCTTTAGTGTTTTGCTTAATCCAATCCTCTAAGTTTGACCATGTGTCTTTTTTTACAATATCATTCAGCAATCTCACTGTCCCAATCTTAAACGATTTGGATGCTACGGTGTTTCCGAGGTGAATTACAGAGAACTCGGTACTTCCTCCTCCAACATCAACATACAAATAGGTTTTATCTTCTTTTATATACGAATGCAAATCTGTAGCCGCAATTATAGCCGCTTCCTCTTCACCATCAATAATATCGATGTCTATATTAGCTTGTTCTAAAATTAGTTTTGCTATCTCCCTCCCATTAGTAGCTTCGCGCATTGCTGATGTAGCGCAAGCTTTATATGTGACTACTTTATGTGATTTCATTAATAAATTAAATGCAGTCATCGTATCCAGCATACGCTTTTTATTTTCCTCGGAAATCTCGCCATTCAAAAACACATCAGAACCAAGTCTAATGGGCACACGAACTAATGAGCTTTTCTTGAACTGCACAGGCCTTCCTTTTTGCTCAATAATATTCGAAATTAAAAGTCTTACAGCATTCGAACCTATATCTATTGCTGCATATTTTTTTATGGATAGCATATTAAGATTTCAGTTTTTTTTCAAAATAGTCATATAGTGCGAATTGAGCTCTAACCTTATCTTGGTCATTTCTTATATATTCATTACTCTGAGTTTCATCAATCACTCTAGCTTTAACATTGTCATTCCAACAAATATCAAAAACATCCAATAACTCTTGCTTGATATCGCTTTGATAAATAGGGCAACTCACTTCTACTCTATTTTCTATATTACGTGTCATCCAATCTGCAGAAGAAATATAAACTTTTGGATCGCCATCGTTACAAAACACATATAGTCTTGTATGTTCAAGAAATTTATCAATGATACTAATGACTTCAATATTTTCACTCATACCTTTAACTCCTGGAATCAAACAACAAATACCTCTAACAATCATTTGAATTTTTACACCAGCACGACTAGCTTCATAGAGCTTATCTATCATCTTATAACTCGAAATGCTGTTTAATTTCAATTTAATAAAGGCAGGCTTACCTTGTTTCACATTTTCAATTTCAATATCTATAAGCGCAAATAGTTTTGATTTAGTGTAATGAGGCGAAGTAATGATGTGTTTATATCTATAAATGCGGTAATTAGTTTCAAAAAAGTTAAACACTTTGTTCACATCCTTTAGTACTTTTTGATTGGCGGTAAATAAGGTGAAATCTGTATATATTTTTGCTGTAGACTCATTAAAGTTACCTGTACTTATAAAACCATAACGTTTAATATCTTTTCCTTCTTCACGTTCAATAACACAAATCTTACTATGGACTTTTAAACCAGAAACTCCAAAGAGCATGTTTACTCCTTCATCCTGCATTTGCTCTGCATAATCTATATTGGCTTGTTCATCAAATCTCGCTCTTAATTCGATAACCACAGTTACTTTTTTACCGTTCTTGGCCGCATTAATAAGAGAACTAGCAATATGTGAAATTTGTGCTAGTCTATATATGGTGATCTTTATCGTTTTTACCTTTGGATCTAATGCAGCTTCACGCAAAAATTTAACAACATATGAAAAGGTTTGGTAAGGTGTATGAAGCAGGTAATCCTTTTTGGCTATTGTGTTGAAAATACTTCGTTCTAGGCTCAAGCCCTTGATTTGCAGCGGATTAATTTTTTGATATAACAAATCTGTTCTTCCTAAACTAGGAAAGCCCATATAATCACGTCTATTATGGTAGCGACCACCAGGAATCACACTATCCTTTGAGTCAATTCCCATTTTGGTCATTAAATATTCAAGCGTTTCTTCATCAATGGTTTTATCATAAACAAAACGTACCGGATCACCAATTTGCCTGTCTTTTACACTATCTGAAATTTTCTCAATAAAACTTTTACTCAAATCACTGTCAAAGTCCAATTCACCATCACGAGTGATTTTAATCATATTAGCTGTGATATTATTATAACTGAATATATTGAAAATATCATCTAAACAATACCTAAGTAAATCATCAAGAATCATGATATAGCATTTGTCATTTTTCTTTGGAAGAACAACAAAGCGATTCATAGATTTTGGGATTTCGATAAGAGCGAATTGTTTTTCTGCATTGGTCAGTTCCATTTTAACAGCTAAATACGCAGCACTATCCTTGAGGTGTGGAAGGTCTACTGAATCGCTTAAAACAATGTTAACCAATGCAGGGCTAATCTGCTGAATAAAGTAATTTTTTATAAATGAGTGTTGCTCTTCATCAACTTGAGTTTCATTTATAATATAAATACCTTCGTTTTCTAATTTCTTTTGGATATTACTCAAAATGTCCAAACTTTTACTTTGCTGTTTAATTACAACTTGAGTAATGATTTCTAATAGATCAGCTGCTTTAATCCCTAACTCACTTTTCCCTCCTTTTCCAGCTTCATCAATACGCTTAACTGTAGCATATCGCACTTTGAAGAATTCATCTAAATTGTTGGAGAAAATACCTAAAAAACGAAAGCGTTCAATCAATGGAACACTTTCATCTGCTGCTTCTTGTAAAACGCGTTCATTAAACTGAAGCCAACTTAATTCTCTATTTATGTAACTATTTTTATCTTTTGTCATTATTTTAAATCTCTGGGCAAAATCATAAATCGTGTTGTTCCATGGCTAATTTCCGACCATGAATTTACATCAAAATCTATAACAACTAAACCACTTGTTGGAAGGTTATCAATAAATTTATCACCAAATATATTGCAAATAGATGTGAATGCATGATTATGTCCAAAAATCATAACTTTTTGATAATCTTCATCCAATTTTTTTATGAAATTAATCACATTTTCCCCTCCAAAATCATAAAGATCTGGATGAATTTCTAACATATCCGTTTCAATTTTTAAAATTTTCATAAAAATCTTACAGGTGGATAAAGCACGATTAGCCGGACTAGAATACACAATGTTTGGAACTAATAGTCTTTCTGTGAAAGCATTAGCTACTAGGTTCGCATCATTTATTCCACGTTTTTTTAATGGTCTTTCTTGGTCACTTACGTCATATTCCCAAGAAGATTTAGCATGTCTAACAAGTATTATTGTTTTCATAGATATTCGATTAAATGCGTTTTTTATCGATAAAATGTTGCATATTTCCGTTTTAACGAGTATTTTGCTCCCTTTAACATTTAAATTTGTCAAAGGTACTCGTAATCAGTTCTTTTGTTTAGTAAATTAAGTGTTTAATGACCCCAAATCAAAAATATATTAATATATCCATTTACCAAACATTGGTTACCAATGTTCTTCCCTCAAAAAAAATAGAAAATTTGATTAAGGCCCGCAAAGTTCCAATCACTTCTATTTGTATTTTTTAAAACATCGCTTAGCGAAATATAACATATTGTTAATTAATTTAAACATGAAAAAAATTGTAATTACAGTTTTACTAGCATGCTTTGGCTTTCAATCATTTTTTGGTCAAGAGCAGTTGAGCTTATCCTTAAAGAAGGATTCAGACAAAACCGTCAATGAAACTGAGCATTTCTACTTAATGGAAATAACTAACAATGCAAATAAGAGCATTGAGTTTAGTATTTCAACAGAAAATGTAACATGTGAAAATGTTAGTGCTCAGAAACAAGTTGCGCTTAAGCAGAATACTTTAAACAAACAAAAAAGTAATACTGCCAAAAGCATGAGTGTTGGAGCTGGTGAGACATTAGAGTTTTACGTTAAAATATCTAGACCCAAAAACACTAAACTTAATACTTGGAACTGTTCCGAAGTTAAAGCAATATCAAAAACAGGAAAATCATTAAGTAATCCTATAATAATAAAATCATTAATTCCAGATCCCAAGAGTTTTAATTAGTACAATCTAATTAAGCCACAAATCAAAATTAGGACTTATGAAAAATGCTATTAATCATAACAAAATAAAGAACATACTTAGCGTGATTATGTTTGTTTCTGGAATCTATGCCTCTGCACAGGTTTTAGACCCTTTCACTCCTCGTTTTAACGAAACGGTTAAAGGAGATGTAACTATGATCGCTAATAATATGTTATCCAGAACTGCGACTGGCAACTATAATGGTGGTGATGGAAATCACGATTTTACAAATAATGTGTATGTAGATATCGATAATGATGACACTACATTTAACTCTAGTAGTGCTAATTTCATAAATCCTGAACCTCAACTATCATGCTTATCTGTCTATAAAGTGTATTTATATTGGGCAGCAGCAGATAGGGAGCCTGATACAGATGCTAACTCAGAAAATCAACCAGATTGGAATTATAATGACATAAAACTTATGCTGCCTGGTCAATCTTCGTATGCGACCTTAACGGCAGATGACATAATATTTAGAGGTAGAAATACCCATGTTTATAACGATCCATACATATGCGTTAAAGATATCACTAGCATAGTAACTGGTTTAGATGACCCTTTTGGTACATATCAAGTAGCAAATGTCGAAGCCAAAACTGGTAGTGTAATTGGTCATGATGGTGGAACCATTGGTACTTCTGGTGGATGGCAAATTGTATTTGTATATGAAAGTCCTAAACTGCCATCAAAAAACATCGGTTTATTTGATGGATATGCCAATGTAACAGCTTCAACAAATAATTTTGACATCACTTTTGGTGGTTTTCAAACTGTTCCTACTGGTGATGTTAATGCAAATGTTGTAATAGGTTCTTTAGAAGGTGATCAGGATTTAAGTGGTGATCAATTACAAATAAGAACACCATTAAATACTTTTGTTCCTATTTCTGCTCCTCAAAGATCAAGTAATAATTTTTTCAATAGTAGAATAACTCTTGGTAATTCAAATTTTACAGATAGAAACCCAGCCAGTTTAAATACATTAGGTTTTGATGCCGCTGTATTTTCACTTGACAATACTTCTAACAGCATAATTACTAACAATCAAACGTCTGCAACTTTAAGATTAACATCTAATCAAGAAACTTATGGTTTATATTTGGTTGGACTCGCCGTTGATGTTTGGGCTCCAGATTTAGATCCTATTGAGGTTGTGATGGACTCGGGATCTAGCCCTTCCAATCCCGGAGATGTACTAGGTTTTAACTTTTCAGTTATAAATAAAGGAAATGACAATGCCGTAAATTTATCCATTTCGGCAACATTACCGCCTCAGATAGAAGATATTACTCCAAACAATTTACCATCTGGTATTACATATACATTTGATTCAGATACAGGAGAACTTGTGTTTGACTTTGAGAATGGAATGGTAGATGCTGGAGACCCAGAATTAACAATCGATTTTGATCTTATTATTAAGGACGAGTGTTATTTCTTAGAAGAGAACTGTGATTTATCATTTGATTTACAATTTATTGCTAATTATAATGGTGTTCAAAACCCAAATAGCCAATCAACATTAAGCTCTTCAGCTTTAGGTGATTGTAATATAGGTAATAAGCTTCCTTTAACGATAAACATTATTCAACCTGTTGTTAATTGGGAAACAGCTCCTGGTGAATTGGATAGAACTGTAGAATGTTCAGATGCCGATGCCTTAGATGATGCGCAAGATCTCGAACCTGAAACTGACAAATGTGACTTTACTATCACCAAAACGTCTGGTGCGTTTGTTGTAGACCCAGATTGTCCTTCTAATGGTACTTACACTAATACATGGACATTTACTGATGAATGTGGTGCAACTTTAGAATATGTACAAAATATTATCGTAGAAGACACTACTCCACCTACATTAACAATACCTGATGATGCTACCGTAGAATGTAACAATAGTATTGATCCTGCAAATACAGGTAATGCAACTGCTATTGATGACTGTGGAAGTGTTACCATTACATTTGCTGATACCTCAGTTGATGCTTGTGGAAATACTGAAACAATAACTAGAACTTGGACGGCTACTGACGATTGTGGAAATTCAATTTCTGATACGCAAACTATTTCTATTGTTGATACTACAGCTCCTACTTTAACTATTCCTCAAAATAAAATTGTGGAATGTGGAGAAAGTACAGATCCTATTAATACTGGAAATGCTACTGCTACTGATACTTGTGGAAGTGTTACCATTACATTTGCTGATACCTCAGTTGATGCTTGTGGAAATACTGAAACAATAACTAGAACTTGGACGGCTACTGATGAATGTGGAAATACAGCTTCTGAAATACAAACTATTTCTGTAGAGGATAATACACCTCCAACATTGACAATACCAAACGACGTTTCTGTTGAATGCCCAGAAAGTATTGATCCTTCTGCTACAGGAAATGCAACTGCTACTGATACCTGCGGAAATGTTACTATAACGTTTAACGATACATCTGTAACTGGTTGTGGAAATACTCAAACAATTACTAGAACTTGGACGGCTACTGATGATTGTGGAAATGCAACATCTGATACGCAAACCATTTCTGTAGTTGATACTACTGCTCCTACGCTAACGATTCCGGCAGACACTACAGTTGAATGTACTGAAAGTACAGATCCTGCTGCTACTGGAAATGCAACTGCTACTGATACTTGTGGAAATGTTACTATAACGTTTAACGATACATCTGTAACTAGTTGTGGAAATACTGAAATGATAACTAGAACTTGGACGGCTACTGACGATTGTGGAAATGCAACATCTGATACGCAAACCATTTCTGTAGTAGACACTACTGCTCCTACGTTAACAATTCCAGCTGATATTACAGTAGAATGTACTGAAAGTACAAATCCTGCTGCTACTGGAAATGCAACTGCTACTGATACTTGTGGAAATGTAACGATAACATTTACAGACACTTCTATTACTGGATGTGGAAATACTGAAACAATAACTAGAACTTGGACTGCCACTGATGACTGTGGAAATACAGCTTCAGATACACAAACTATAAACGTTCAGGATACTGTAGATCCTACGTTAACGATTCCAACTGATATTACGGTAGAATGTACTGAAAGTACAGATCCTGCTGCTACTGGAAATGCAACTGCTACTGATACTTGTGGAAATGCAATTGTAACATTTAACGATGTATCCGTAACTGGTTGTGGAAATACTCAAACGATTACTAGAACATGGACAGCTACAGATGACTGTGGTAATACAACATCTGATACTCAGACAATTTCTGTAGTAGATACTACTGCTCCAATATTAAATATTCCAAATGACATTTCTGTAGAGTGTACAGAATCTATTGATCCAGCTAATACTGGAAACGCTACTGCTACTGATACCTGCGGAAATGCAACGGTAACCTTTACAGATGCGTCTATTGCTGGTTGTGGAAATACTCAAATAATTACTAGAACTTGGACGGCTACTGATGATTGTGGAAATACAACATCTGATACACAAACTATTTCTGTAGTTGACACTACTGCTCCTACTTTAAACATACCGAGTGATATTACTCAAGAGTGTACAGATAGTACTGATCCGGCAAATACTGGAAATGCAACTGCTACCGATACCTGTGGAAATGCTACTGTAACTTTTAGCGATACTGTGGTCAATGCTTGTGGTAGCACACAAACAATTACTAGAACTTGGACGGCTACTGATGATTGTGGAAATACAACATCTGATACACAAACCATTTCTGTAGTTGATACTACTGCTCCTACTTTAACAATTCCTGCTGATATTACAGTTGAATGTACCGAAAGTACAGACCCAACTGCTACTGGAAATGCTACAACTACTGATACTTGTGGAAATGCAACTGTAACCTATAATGATACTAGCATTAGTAATTGCGGTAACACTGAAACCATTACTAGAACTTGGACGGCTACTGATGATTGTGGAAATACTATCTCTGACACGCAAACAATCACTGTAAGAGATACTGTAGCACCTATATTGACAATACCTTCTGATGCTACTGTTGAATGTACTGAAAGTACCGACCCAACTGCTACTGGAAATGCTACAGCTACTGATACTTGTGGAAATACAACAGTAACATTTACTGATATATCTGTTGATGCTTGTGGAAATACTGAAACAATTACTAGAACTTGGACAGCTACTGATGACTGTGGGAATTCTGTATCTGAGACACAAACAATTACTGTGGTGGATACTATTGCACCAGATGTTTCATCTTGTACTGTAGAAAATACCACATTAGAATGCTCAGACACTAATAACGAAACACTTGCAGATGCTTGGAACGCGGCCAATATTGCAGCGCTTGAAGCTTGTGCTACAGATGCCTGTGATGCAGATCTGACAATAACTTCTGATTACGATTTTAATAACCTAAATACAACTTGTGGTCCTTGTGGAACACTAAATGTTACATATACTATTACTGACGATTGTGGAAATGCGTCTACTGTAATCGCAACATTAACTTTTGATGACGGAACTATTCCTGATTTGTCAAACTGTACTGTTACTGATGAGTCTATTGAGTGTTCTGGTAATGATAACGAACAATTAGCCAACGATTGGAATGCTGCTAATATTGCTGCACTTGAAACTTGTGCCGATGATCTTGGTGTTACTGTAACATCAAACTATGCATTTGCTAACTTAGTATCTACTTGTGGTCTTGGTGGAACAATCGCTGTTGTCTATACCATTACTGATGATTGTGGTAATGCAACAACATTGAGTGCGACATTAACTTTAGAAGATACTACGCCGCCTAACCTTGATAACTGCTCGGTAACTGATCAGTCGATTGAGTGTTCTGGTGATGATAACGAACAATTAGCCAACGATTGGAATGCAGCTAATATCGCTGCACTTGAAGCTTGTGCTACTGATTCTTGTGATACGGACTTTACTGGTCAAGTCACTTCTGATTATGTATACACAAACTTAGTATCTACTTGTGGTCTTGGTGGAACAATAGCTGTTGTATATACCATTACTGATGACTGTGGTAATGCAACAACATTGAATGCAACATTAACTTTAGAAGATACAACGCCGCCTAACCTTGATAACTGCTCAGTAACTGATCAATCTATTGAGTGTTCTGGTGATGATAACGAACAATTAGCCAACGATTGGAATGCTGCTAATATCGCTGCACTTGAAGCTTGTGCTACTGATTCATGTGATACGGACTTTACTGGTCAAGTTACTTCTGATTATGTATACACAAACTTAGTATCTACTTGTGGTCTTGGTGGAACAATCGCTGTTGTATATACCATTACTGATGACTGTGGTAATGCAACAACATTGAATGCGACATTAACTTTAGAAGATACAACGCCTCCAAACCTTGATAACTGCTCGGTAACTGATCAGTCTATTGAGTGTTCTGGTGATGACAACGAACAATTAGCCAACGATTGGAATGCTGCTAATATCGCTGCACTTGAAGCTTGTGCTACTGATTCATGTGATACGGACTTTACTGGTCAAGTTACTTCTGATTATGTATACACAAACTTAGTATCTACTTGTGGTCTTGGTGGAACAATCGCTGTTGTATATACCATTACTGATGACTGTGGTAATGCAACAACATTGAATGCGACATTAACTTTAGAAGATACAACGCCTCCAAACCTTGATAACTGCTCGGTAACTGATCAGTCGATTGAGTGTTCTGGTGATGATAACGAACAATTAGCCAACGATTGGAATGCAGCTAACATTGCTGCGCTTGAAGCTTGTGCTGCTGATTCGTGTGATACAGACTTAAATACTCAGGTCACTTCTGATTATGCCTATGCAAACTTAGTATCTACTTGTGGTCTTGGTGGAACAATAGCTGTTGTATATACCATTACTGATGACTGTGGTAATGCAACAACATTGAATGCGACATTGACTTTAGAAGATACAACACCTCCAAACCTGGATAACTGCTCGGTAACTGATCAGTCGATTGAGTGTTCTGGTGATGATAACGAACAATTAGCTAACGATTGGAATGCAGCTAACATTGCTGCGCTCGAAGCTTGTGCTTCTGATTCTTGTGATACGGACTTTACTGGTCAAGTCACTTCTGATTATGTATACACAAACTTAGTATCTACTTGTGGTCAAGGTGGAACAATCGCTGTTGTATATACCATTACTGATGACTGTGGTAATACAACAACATTGAATGCGATATTAACTTTAGAAGATACAACACCTCCAAACCTTGATAACTGCTCGGTTACTGATCAGTCGATTGAGTGTTCTGGTGATGACAACGAACAATTAGCTAACGATTGGAATGCAGCTAACATTGCTGCGCTTGAAGCTTGTGCTGCTGATTCGTGTGATACAGACTTAAACACGCAGGTCACTTCTGATTATGCCTATGCAAACTTAGTATCTACATGTGGTCTTGGTGGAACAATTGCTGTTGTATATACCATTACTGATGACTGTGGTAATGCAACAACATTAAATGCAACACTAACACTTGAGGATACAGTTGCGCCAGACCTTTCAAATTGTACTGTAGAAAATACGTCGTTAGAATGTTCTGATACTGAAAATGAATCACTTGCTGATGCTTGGAATGCGGCCAATATCGCAGCGCTTGAGGCTTGTGCTACTGATTCTTGTGATACTGACTTTACTGGTCAGGTGACTTCTGATTATGATTTTAATAACCTAAATACAACTTGTGGTCCTTGTGGAACACTAAATGTTACATATACTATTACTGACGATTGTGGAAATGCGTCTACTGTAATCGCAACATTAACTTTTGATGACGGAACTATTCCTGATTTGTCAAACTGTACTGTTACTGATGAGTCGATTGAGTGTTCTGGTAATGATAACGAACAATTAGCCAACGATTGGAATGCTGCTAATATCGCTGCACTTGAAACTTGTGCCGATGATCTTGGTGTTACTGTAACATCAAACTATGTATTTACTAACTTAGTATCTACTTGTGGTCTTGGTGGAACAATCGCTGTTGTATATACCATTACTGATGACTGTGGTAATGCAACAACATTGAATGCAACATTAACTCTTGAAGATACAACGCCTCCTAACCTTGATAACTGCTCGGTAACTGATCAGTCGATTGAGTGTTCTGGTGATGATAACGAACAATTAGCTAACGATTGGAATGCAGCTAACATTGCTGCGCTTGAAGCTTGTGCTGCTGATTCGTGTGATACAGACTTAAATACTCAGGTCACTTCTGATTATGCCTATGCAAACTTAGCATCTACTTGTGGTCTTGGCGGAACAATAGCTGTTGTCTATACCATTACTGATGACTGTGGTAATGCAACAACATTGAATGCAACATTAACTTTAGAAGATACAACGCCACCTAACCTTGATAACTGCTCGGTAACTGATCAGTCTATTGAGTGTTCTGGTGATGACAACGAACAATTAGCCAACGATTGGAATGCAGCTAACATTGCTGCGCTTGAAGCTTGTGCTGCTGATTCGTGTGATACAGACTTAAATACTCAGGTCACTTCTGATTATGCCTATGCAAACTTAGTATCTACTTGTGGTCTTGGTGGAACAATCACTGTTATATATACCATTACTGATGACTGTGGTAATGCAACAACATTGAATGCGACATTGACTTTAGAAGATACAACGCCTCCAAACCTTGATAACTGCTCGGTAACTGATCAGTCGATTGAGTGTTCTGGTGATGATAACGAACAATTAGCTAACGATTGGAATGCAGCTAACATTGCTGCGCTTGAAGCTTGTGCTGCTGATTCGTGTGATACAGACTTAAATACTCAGGTCACTTCTGATTATGCCTATGCAAACTTAGTATCTACATGTGGTCTTGGTGGAACAATTGCTGTTGTATATACCATTACTGATAACTGTGGTAATGCAACAACATTAAATGCAACACTAACACTTGAGGATACAGTTGCGCCAGACCTTTCAAATTGTACTGTAGAAAATACGTCGTTAGAATGTTCTGATACTGAAAATGAATCATTTGCTGATGCTTGGAATGCGGCCAATATTGCAGCGCTTGAGGCTTGTGCTACTGATTCTTGCGATACGGACTTTACTGGTCAGGTGACTTCAGATTATGATTTTAATAACCTTAATACGGTATGTGGTCCTTGTGGAACAATTAGTGTGACTTATACTGTTACTGATGATTGTGGTAATGCAACAACACTTACTGCAGTATTAACTTTTGGAGATGAAACAATTCCTGATTTGTCTGATTGTGATATTCAAGATATAACATTAGAGTGTTCAGGTGATGAAAATGAAACATTAGCGAACGATTGGAATCAAAATAACATTGTAACACTTCAAGCTTGTGCAGATGATTTAGCTGTAACTGTGACTTCAGATTATGATTATACAAATTTTGTATCATCTTGTGGATTAAGTGGAAGCATATCTGCAACCTATACAATTTCAGATGAGTGTGGAAACTCAACTACACTTCAAGCGACATTAACAATTGAAGACACAACGCCTCCAACGTTTACTGTTCCTGAGAGTATTACAATTGAATGTGATCAAGATCCATTAGATTTAACGCTTACTGGTGATGTAACAGATGAAACCGATGTTTGTTCTGGTCTTTTAGAAGCAACATTTACAGATGCCGTTGCTGATGGTTCATGTCCTAGTGAGTCTATAATTACAAGAACATGGACTTTAACTGATGACTGTGATAATACAACTACTTTAGTTCAAACGATTACAATTCAAGATACAACGCCTCCTACGTTTACAGTACCTGAAAGCATAACCTTAGAATGTGATCAAGATAGTACTGATTTAACATTAACTGGTGACGTGACTGATGAAGCGGATAACTGTTCTACTGGTTTAGAAGCAACATTTACTGATGCCGTTGCTGATGGTTCATGTCCTAATGAATCTATTATTACAAGAACATGGACATTAACTGATGAGTGTGATAATACAACTACTTTAGTTCAAACGATTACAATTCAAGATACAACGCCACCTACATTTACAGTACCTGAAAGCATAACCTTAGAATGTGATCAAGATAGTACTGATCTAACATTAACTGGTGACGTGACTGATGAAGCGGATAACTGTTCTACAGACTTAGAAGCAACATTTACGGATACCCTTGCTAATGGTTCATGTCCTAATGAATCTATTATTACAAGAACATGGACTTTAACTGATGACTGTGATAATACAACTACTTTAGTTCAAACGATTACAATTCAAGATACAACACCACCTACATTTACAGTGCCTGAAAGTGTAACGCTAGAATGTGATGAAGATATTTCTGATCTAACGTTAACTGGTGACGTGACTGATGAAGCGGATAACTGTTCTACAGACTTAGAAGCAACATTTACAGATACTGTTGCTCAAGGTGATTGTCCTAATGCTTCTATTATTACAAGAACATGGACTTTAACTGATGATTGTGACAATACAACTACTTTAGTTCAAACGATTACAGTTCAAGATACAACTCCGCCTACGTTTACAGTACCAGAAAATGTAACGCTAGAATGTGACGAAGATAGTTCTGATCTAACGTTAACCGGTGATGTGACTGATGAAGCTGATAACTGTTCTATTGGTTTAGAAGCAACTTTTACAGATACTGTTGCTCAAGGTGATTGTCCTAATGCTTCTATTATTACAAGAACATGGACTTTAACTGATGAATGTGATAATACGACCACTTTAGTACAAACAATTACAGTTGACGATACAATTCCGCCTACGTTTACAGTACCAGAAAATGTAACGCTAGAATGTGATGAAGATAGTTCTGACCTAACGTTAACTGGTGATGTGACTGATGAAGCTGATAACTGTTCTACAGACTTAGAAGCAACATTTACGGATACTGTTGCTCAAGGTGATTGTCCTAACGCATCTATCATTACTAGAGTATGGACTGTTACTGACGATTGTGGAAATGCAACTGCTTTAATACAAACAATTACAGTTGAAGATACGACTGCACCAACATTTACTGTTCCAGCAGATGTAAGCTTAGATTGTAATGCAGATATTTCAGATATAACCTTAACTGGTGACGTGGTTGATGAAGCAGATAACTGTTCTACTGGTTTGGAAGCGACATTTACTGATGCCGTTACTGAAGGTGATTGTCCAAATTCATCTATCGTTACCAGAACATGGACTTTAACGGATGACTGTGATAATACAACTACTTTAGTTCAAACCATTACAGTACAAGATACAACTGCGCCTACGTTTACAGTTCCTGAAAATATTACACTGGAGTGTGACCAAGATGCTACTGATATTACTTTAACTGGTGATGTTACTGATGAAGCTGATAACTGTTCAACAGATTTAGAAGCTGTATTTACTGATGCTATTTCTGAAGGTGATTGTCCAAACGAGTCTACTATAACTAGAACATGGACATTAACAGATGAGTGTGATAATACAACAAGTCTTGTACAAACAATTAGCATTATAGATTCTACTGCTCCAACTCTAGTTGGTGAGCTAGAAGAAGTAATCAATGTGGTTTGTAGTGATATTCCTGAAGTTCCAGAGTTAGTATTTGAAGATGCATGTTCTACAAATATTACAGTAGAGTTTAATGAAACATCAACTTCTGATGGATCTGAAACGGATTACACTATCATCAGAGATTGGTTTGTAAGTGACGAATGTGGGAATGAGGCTTTATATACACAAACTGTAAATGTTACAGTACAAAGTGAAATTCCTACTGATGATGCAGATTTATGTATTACTGAAGATATTGATTTTGATCTATTTGATTTACTATTAGGCGATTATGACATTGATGGTGTTTGGACTGTTACTACTGGCAACGCAACTATTAATGGTAGTATTTTTAATCCATCGTCATTATTAGACTTCAATGATGATTATACGCAAGATCAACTTGGTGATTATGTATTCACATATACTTACGAAGGCGAATGCCCTGGAATGGTATCAGTCACTATCACATTAAATGATGAATGTGTAGTATTCCCTTGTGGTGAAGATGATGTTGAAATTTCTAAAGCAGTAACTGCTAACTTCGATGGTATTAATGAATTCTTTACGATTACTGGAGTTGAAGAATGTGGATTTACATACGAACTACAGATTTTCAATCGTTGGGGAGCAAAAATATATGAGAATTTCAATTACCAAAATGATTGGAATGGTACATCATCTAAAGCTTCAATTGGAAACTCAGACTTTGTACCAACAGGAACCTATTATTACGTTATAAATATAAAGAACAGTGGACTAAAACCGTTTACGGGCCCAATCTACGTTTCAACAAAATAAACCTTAACCTATATGAAATTAGTCAAGTTTAATATTATAGCATTTATACTATTCAGTAGCTGGATGGGAGTTGCACAACAGCTTCCGCAGTTTACTCAGTATATGTACAATACTATTTCTATAAATCCCGCCTATGCAGGGAGTAGAGAAACTTTGAGTGTTGTTGGTCTGCATAGAAGTCAGTGGGTTGGTCTAGAAGGAGGACCGCAAACGCAAACTCTTTCTATACATACTCCAATGAGAAATGAAAGAGTTGGTCTAGGTTTGTCATTTATTAATGACGAACTCGGATATCAAAACTTCTCTTACCTCTATGGCGATTTTTCATATACAATCCCAACAGGTGAGAATAGCAAACTAGCATTTGGTATCAAAGCTGGATTCACAAGTTATAGTTTAGATAGTGATTTTCAACAGTCACAAGCAAATGATCCTGTGATTTTTGGTTTTGAAGACCGCTGGAAACCCAATATTGGTACTGGTGTCTATTGGCACAGTAGTAAATGGTATGTAGGACTATCTGCTCCTCGACTTTTAAATACAGATTATACTGGTGATGCAGAATTTGAGTCTTTGGAAAGAATTAGCTATTATTTCACTGGTGGTTATGTATTTGACTTAAGTGAAAACACAAAATTTAAGCCTGCAACACTTTTAAAAGCAACAAATGGTGCGCCTTTATCTTTTGACCTTACTGCCAACTTTTTATTTTATGAAAAATTTTGGGTTGGTGCTGGTTACAGAATAAATGAACGTGCTGCTGCTATTGGTGGTATTGCAGATTTTCAAATATCAAAACAATTACGAATTGGTTACGCATACGAATATCCAATTTCAGATCTTAGGCCTTATACAAGTGGAACTCACGAAGTGCTATTAATGTTTGAAATATTTAAAAGTAAGCGTATTAAATCACCACGATATTTCTAAAAAACAAATCAATGATGAAATCAAAGTTTTTAATCTTAATATTTGCGCTTAGTAGCACAATTATGATTGCCCAAGAAAAACTTGCTGATAAGTTTTTTAGCAATTTTGGGTATGTAAAAGCCACAGAACTCTATGAAGAAGTTCTGAAAAAAGGTGATACCAGTCTTCATGTCTTGACACGTTTAGGTGATTGTTATTATAACAATTCTAAATCTGAAAAAGCAGCATTTTGGTATGACAAAGCTTTAGAAAAGTATGGAAAAGATGATATCAATCCAGAATATATCTATAAGCATATACAATCTTTACGCAGTTTAGGTCAATATGAAGAAGCCGATACATGGATGAAGACATTCATGGAAATTCAAAATAATGATACGCGTATCAAAGGTTATAATCCTGAGAATATAGCGAAGTATAATGAATTAGCTAGTGCAGATAAAAATAAAGTCGTGAAGCTTCAAAATTTACCATTTAACTCTAAGTATTCAGATTTTGGATCTTACATTCATAATGGTCAGCTTTATTTTGCGTCGTCTAGAAACACAGATGAAAAGAAATTGTATAGCTGGAATAAGGAGCCATTTTTGGATATCTATCAAGTATCTGTTGACAAAAGTGTAGATACAACAACGTATGGTACACCAGATTTTATAGCTGCTGAAAAGTTAAATACAGATTTTCACGAAGCTTCTGTAGCTATTACCAATGATGGAAATACGATGTATTTCACAAGAGATAATGTGGGCAAGAGTACTAAAAAAGTAAAATACGATAAAAAAGGAACGACACATCTTAAATTATACAAAGCAACTTTAGTTGATAATCAATGGACCAACATAGTAGAATTGCCATTTAATGACGATGTATTCTCTACAGGTCATCCTGCACTAAGTCCAGATAACAAGCAATTATACTTCGTTTCTGATCGTGAAGACGGATTAGGAAGTACTGATATATATGTTGTTGATATTAAAGGCGGAAATGAATATTCTGAGCCAAGAAATTTAGGAGAACAAATTAATACGGAAGGTCGAGAAATGTTCCCTTTTATAGCTAAAGACAGTACCTTTTATTTTTCTTCGGATGGTCACTTAAATTTAGGACTGTTAGATATTTTTAAATCTAACCTTCTAAAAGATGAATTGGCCGAACCAGAAAATTTAGGAGCACCATATAATAGTGGCTCCGATGATTTTGCGTATTTCAAAAATACTTCTGAAGCAGAAAATGAACACACTGGATATTTCTCTTCAAATAGACCAGGCGGACAAGGAAGTGATGATATATACGGTTTTGATGCTTCAATTTGTATTCAAACCATAAAAGGAATTACTAGAGATAGAAATACTAATGAGATACTACCAGGTGCAACTGTAAAACTTATTAATGAAGTTGGAAAAGTTATCGCCGAAATAGAATCTGGTGATGATGGAAGCTATGAATTCACTGCCGATTGTAATACTAACTATACCGTTATTGCTAGCAAAGAAGACTTTAAAGATGATCAAAAGAAAGTGACTACAGATAATGAGCATGAAAAGGTAACAGAAGCCGATTTATATTTAGAACCATTAATTACTGATAGTCAGATTGTAATTAACCCTATCTTCTTTGATTTTGACAAATGGAATATTAGAACAGATGCTCAGTATGAACTAGAGAATATTGTAGATGTTATGCGCGCGCATCCAACTATGGTTATTAAAATTGAATCACATACAGATAGTCGTGGACGCGATAAATACAATATGAAATTATCAGATCGAAGAGCGAAATCTACAATGGAATATATTATTTCAAGAGGTATTGCTCCTGAACGCATAGAAAGTGCTATTGGATACGGAGAATCTCAATTACTAAATGAATGTTCTAATGGTGTCAAATGTAGCGAAGAAAAGCATCAATTAAATAGAAGATCATATTTCTATATATTAAAAGAATAATCACCCTCTAAACTAAACTTGAAAAAGCAGACTTATTATGAGTCTGCTTTTTTTTAGATATTTCAAATTAAAGTTCCTTTAGGTTATCTGAATAAATACGATCTACACGTGTTAAAAATGGATCAATTGACATTAGTTTAGGCAACTCCTCTACTCTAATCTTTAATATATTAGACTCCTTGTCTATTAAATGAGATTGTAAATAGATTGGCAAATCATTTTTACCTAAATGTTTAGGGTGCTTACTAAATAATCCTATTTTAATTGGTTCATTAATGCCTATTGCTTTTTCTTCGCCATTTTCCATTGTTACAAAGCGTTTTGCTTTTACTTCTAATGTAATTTCGTATGCTCCATCTTCTAATTTTTCAGACGAAGAATCACCGATAGATAAATCATAACGTACTATTTTTTTCATCCAGTCATCAACTAAATCATGATAAATTTCAGGCGTTACTTTATACAATTCTTCAATAAATTCTAATGTATGAACTTCAAATTCTTGACTTTGTGCATATCGTTCTGTAAGGATACGCAATACTTGATTTAACTTATCTTCACCTATTAAATCTCGTAATGACAACATAACTAGACTACTCTTTCCGTAGTTTAGATAATTTTCACTATCTGTAAGATACACTGGTGGTTCTTTTGTTGATGCAAACGTACGGCCTCCAAAATACCTATCATTAGAGGCTTTATTGAGTTCCCATAAAGCTCCCTTTCCATACATTTTTTCCAGAACAACACCTTCAATATATTTTGTAAAACCTTCAACTATAAACCCTCCTCCTTCTACATTTTTAGCTTTAAGAATCATTCCCCACCATTGATGAGCAACTTCGTGAACAGTACGCTTTGCAACTAAATTAAAAGTCCCAGTATTTCTAATATCTATGAGATACAAATTATCTTCTACCATATTGATGAGTCCTGGATGTGCTGCCCCTCCAAAACTATGATATGATGGTATTTCTGCAATACGTAAATGATCAAAAGGATAATTGCCAAAATTGTCTATACAATAATCTAAAGTAGCTTTCGTGCTCGCATCTATAGCCTTATGATTCATATCATGATCTGGATGATAATAATATTCTAAAGACACATCCTTATAAATGTTATTTTTTGATGAATAACTTCCAGAAAAATATGCTAACGCAGGAATATTTTTATCTGGTAATTTATAATGATAATAATTTCTATTATTGTCTTTCCATTCTTTTAATAGATTACCAACAGCCAGAGCTTTTTGATCTTCTGCAGTCGACACAATAGTTTGATATGAAACATTCCCTAAACTAGCTTCTCTAGAAAAAAGATGTTCATCTCCCTCAAATTCAACATCTTGCTTAGGAAGTTCTCTTTTTTGACGTTCGTGCGGATTAGATATTTCCATAGAACTTCGGTAACCCAATGCAGGTTCAAAACCATCATGCCTGATATATGAACCGTTTTTCACAATGGTCCTATCTACATTATATGGACTAGATTGTTTAGTAAAATTATAACGCAATCTTACAGTTTCCTGAGGAAGAATAGGATTAAAAAATTTAAAAAGATAAGTCCCAAAAACACTGTCTTTAAATATTAATTCTGTATTATCAACAGAGATTTCCGATAGTACTTTGCGTTCAGTAATAAATATATGTGTAACAGGAATTTCATTTTTATTAATAAGTATATAATCTGCATCTACACTATACTTTTGTTTACTGGGATATATGTCAACTTTCGTTTTCAAATCTATATAGTGAAGTCTTGGAATAGTGTCATATACTTTAAACTTTCGCTCATATTGTTCGGCATGATCCATGAAATCGTTAGAATTCATGTAGTTATTTTTAATATTTAATTCTATAAATAATAGTGTTCCAAATACTAAAAACAAAACAATAGAACTGAGCAATCCTACTATTTCCCAACGCTTCCATTTTTTAATACTTAAGCTTTCGAGAAAATGTTCTGTCCCTTCAATTCTACGCTTCCAGAGCTTAAAAGACAAAAATGATAGTACAACTCCAAATGTAGTCCAAAATATAGCATAAGTATTAAACGCAGATGCGTGTATAGAATATCCTGACATATTGGAGTATAATGGAATTGGCATATTACCAACTCTTAACATTGGGTGCTCAATCCCGATATTTGAGGCTAATGAAGATCCTAAAAAAAGAAATACAAACCCTGTAATACCCATCCCAAGGAATTTACTATTTACTATGCTTTGAATGAATATAGCGATCATAGCATAAACAACCATTGGTGCTCCATAATAGTAAAATACTGAGAGGTATTGTTCTATCTCAAAATTGGTATATCCATTTGTCAATTGGAAACCAATACATACTAATGTCACTGTAGCTATAAGTACTAATGGAACCAATGTCAGCGCAACTAACTTTGACAAGAAAAACACCCAATTTTGGGTAGGTGTTGTATTTAAAATGCTATCAATTTTTTTATCTCTGGCTTTCCATATAAGCTCTCCACTATAAAACACAATAAGTATGAGACTTAAGATTGGAACCAGTTCCATAACGATTTCAAGAAGTAGATTTGTAAATGGGTACCAACTATCTCCATAAGAACCACCTTCAAAAATTCTTGCATAAATTTCTAATATAGAAGCAACTAATAAGGTTCCAACAACAACTAAAAATGGTAGACTCTTAAAAATACCTTTAATATCAACATCTAATGATGATTTAAAAGCCAGCAATTGTGATTTTGTATTGTATTGTGTTAGGACAGAAAAATATGGTTTAATCACAGCTTCATTGCTAGGTTCATGCTGTTTTCTTTTGATCCTTTGAGTTTGTTTTCTGAATGAAAATGACCAATATGTAAAGCCTAGAACTATAAATGAAAATCCAATCCAAATTAACCTGTTCCAAAAATAAGTTCCAGTAAATGAGAACATCATGTTATTCTTTTCATAAGGCGTCCAAAAATGAGTGTATTCGAAAAATGTGGCGCCTGCAAATGGATCAACCAGAGCTGAGATGGTCAAACTTTCTGCAGAAGCTGGTACAGATGATGCCATAATAGGCGAATTAGAATAAAATGCTACAAGAAAGTATAATATATAAATAAGAACTGCACTAGCATAAGTAGCTAGATTACTTTTTGACAGTATACTTACCGAAAAAATAAGCGCACTACATATAAAGAAGTTTGGAATAATTATCACTAAAAATGGCCATACATATGTTTGTAACTGAAAAGGTGATAAACGAGTAACATCTAAATCTGAAATAGATAAACCAATAATAAATCCTGGAAGAAAAAGACAAAAAGCTAAAACACTAAACAGGAATACTCCAATAAATCGGCTCCAAAAAAAATGTGTTTTACTTATAGATGTACTAAATATAAGGGATTCCATTTGATGCTTTTTGTCTCTAATCACTCCACTAATAGCAAAAAACATGATGATAAAGACACATCCCAATGTAGAAATAGTAGTGTAATTGGCAATTTGATACGCCGAATTGAAATTGACTTGAGCTGGAGCTTGCCCTAAACCTCCAAGAAAGAAACCATAGATAAAAAAGAGCAAAACAAAAATTAGTAAGGCGCGTTGTTTTGATTGATATAAAACTTCAAAACGCAATAATTGTAATAACATATTAGTCGTTTTTTGATGATTGATTTAGAAACATTTGTGTAAAATAATAATCTTCTAATCCTGCTGTAACAGGCTTAAATTCTGGATTAGGCTGGTTATTTGATAGCACTCGTATTTGTGTTTCGCCTGCGATAAGTCGTGTTGATATGACTTGATAATTATCACTATAATCGTCTAATTCTACTTTTGGTATAATTTTACTCCATACTTTTCCAGAAATGGATTTAACCAAATCTGATGGACGACCTTTTGAAATAATTTTGCCATCAGCTAATACAGCCATTTGTGTACATAATTCTTGGATGTCTTCTACAATGTGTGTAGATAGTACTACAATCACATTTTCTCCTATTTCACTTAATAGATTTAAAAAACGATAACGCTCTTCTGGATCTAGGCCAGCAGTTGGCTCATCAACTATAATAAGCTGAGGATTAGCTAATAAGGCTTGTGCAATTCCAAAACGTTGCTTCATTCCTCCTGAAAACGTGTGAACAGATTTCTTCCTATGTTGGTATAAATTAGTTTGATGTAAAAGAGCTTCAACTTGTTCCTGACGCTCTTTCTTATCTAATATGCCTTTTAAAATGGCCAAATGATCCAATAATTTTTGAGCAGAAATTTTTGGATACACACCAAACTCTTGTGGCAAGTACCCAAGATGCTTGCGTACATCTTGAGGAGTTTCAATAATGTCTATAGCATTAAACTCCAGAGTACCATTAGAAGGTTTTTGTAATGCTGCTATAGTTCGCATTAAACTTGATTTCCCTGCTCCATTAGCTCCAAGCAAACCAAACATTCCGTTTGATATCGTCAAATTAATATTATCTAATGCTTTTACACCATTAGGATAGGTTTTAGACACATTTTGAATTGTAAGTGTATTCATTGATTTTTGTTTTTAGCGAATTTATTTTAGACATCCTTTACCTACCAATAAAAATGACCAGTGTCGCTATTTTATAAACACACAACCTCCTAAAGGGCTTCAATTACACTTTAAATAAAAAGCAATACCATTGATGAAAATAAACATGTCGTTTATCAATTAGTTTGTTTAGATACTTTTACTAGTGTAGTTTTGAAGTATGATGGCATTCATGAAAAAATATAAAGCTTTTGGACTAGCAGCAATAATAGTTGCAATAGTCACGTGGTATTTTGAGTATATTGGTTTTATACGCATCCCTAAAGATGCTCCACTAGAGACAGTTGTTATTTTTGGATTCTGGTGGTTGGTAACAGGTTTTGCTCTATTTCATTTTGGACATCTTAAAAAGAAAAAAGCAGTATTATTAAAAATAGTAGTCTTGCTTATTATTGCCTTCCTAACATTTGGAACAGACAACTATTTTAATATTCCAAATCATCCTATTGTAATTTTTCTAATTGTAGTGTTTTGGCTAGGTGTATTCTATCTGTTTTTTCCAAAGTTCTTTAAAAAATATAGTATACTCATCTTACTCGTTTATGGCTTGATACTTTGCTATTTTTTTTACTTGCGTCTTGATGAAAACTATACAGAACTATATCATGATAGAATACTAAATCTACTCATGTTCCCTATTCCTGTTCTATTCTTTATTTGGATATATGAACAATGGAAATGGTTTAATACTTTAAAATCTGAAAAAGGAAAAGCCGAACTAGAATTGTTGAAAACTCAAGTGAATCCGCATTTTCTTTTCAATACCTTAAATAATTTATATGCCCTTACAGTAAAACAATCTGAGAAAGCACCCGAAATGATTCTGAAATTGTCTGATATGATGCGTTATACTATTTATGAAGGCAAAAATGAACGAGTACTGCTTTCTGAAGAAATAGACTATTTGAAAAATTACATAGCACTTCATGAAATTAGACATAAAAAAAATGTAAGTATTGAATTTGAGCACAATATATTACCAGCTGATGAAATTGCTCCATTGTTATTCATTATCTTGTTAGAAAATGCTTTTAAACATGGTGTTGAGAAGCTTACAAGTGATGCTTATGTGATTATAGTTCTGCATAGCGATAAAAATCAAATTTACTTCTCAGTTGAAAATAATTATGAAATACCTTCAGAAAATAATAATAATAAAGGCATTGGAATAGAGAATTTGAAACGTAGGCTATTACTTATCTATCCAGATTCTCATAAACTAACAATCAATCAAACGACTTCAACTTATAAAGTTGAATTAACGATTAATAAATAATGACATCATATATCATAATAGACGATGAACCATTGGCACATGAAATAATTGAAGAATTTTGTGGTATGTTGCCTCATCTAGAGCTTAAGAAAAACTGCTATAATGCCCTAGACGCCATGGCATTTTTGAATACTGAATCTGTAGACTTGATGTTTTTAGATTTAAACATGCCAAAGCTTAGTGGTTTCGAATTTTTAAAGACATTAACTAATCCACCAAAAGTTATAGTAACAACAGCTTATAAGGAGTTTGCATTAGAAGGTTATGAGTTAAATATTTCAGACTATCTGGTAAAGCCGTTTAGTTTTGAACGCTTTGTTAAGGCCATCAACAAAACTATTGGTTCTGAATCGCCAACAATTATTAGTAATAGTCTATCACCTGAGCATATAAATTTTTTTGTTAAAGGCGATAAAAAATATCACCAAATAAAATCTGAGGATATTTTATATATTGAAGCCTATGGCAATTACACTAAACTTTATTTTGAAGATAGTTATATCGTTAGCCATGAAAGTATATCTCATTATATCAACTTATTATCTACCAATCATTTTTTAAGAGTACATAAGTCATTCATCATTGCATTAGATAGAATAAATCAAATCGAAGGGAATATTATTTGGATTTCTGGACATAAAGTACCTATTGGACGTACCTACAAAAGTCTAGTAACTAAGCTTTATAATACCTAACTTTAAAACTAGTATTTACAATTTTTCAAAATTTGAAATTAAAAAAGCCACAGTTAAAAACTGTGGCCTAAAAATAACGATTTGCTATTAATCAATTTTTAAGTCATTATCTTTTAATAAAGATATTGGTGAAATACCATTTACCTTCATCGTTTTGTTCTGCTGAAATATCAAAGTCGGTAAAATCGCCTTCAATATTGTCTCTATGTCCGTCACTATTGATCCATGCATTGACTACAGATTCTGCAGAGCTATATGCATAAGCAACATTTTCTGATACTCTTGTAGCAGATGCATTTTGCATTAAACTGTTTTTACGTTGGAAAAAATTATCGTGACCTACATTATTAGATTCAACCATGTAATCTGTATGTGTATAAGCAACAGCTTTGATGGTGTTGTGATTATTTAATGGTGTAAGGCCTTCATTAATTCTATGAGCATTGATAAGCTCTAAAATTTCTATTTCGATTGTTTTAGCAGCTGGTGGGACTGGTAATGCCATTGTATCAATGGTCTCATCAGGAATACTTTCTGTAGAGCATGAAAACGATAGCAGAGCTACTAATGCCATAATTGGCAAGTGTTTAAAGGGTCTCATAAGCGGTTATTATAGATTTGGGATTACTAAAATAGAGACCTGATTATATAAAAAATGTTAATGAATTGTTAAAATCGATAAAAAGCATGCATTTCATCGAAAAATTATGCAAAACATCGATGAAATGCACATTTGAAAACAAAAAAAATGCATTTAAACGTTATTTAAATGCATTTAATCGATTTTTTTAATTATAGTGTTAAGGAGATAATCGGTCCATATTCCAATTAAATTCATCATCCAATTGATAGCGCAATCTATCGTGAAGTCTATTTGGACGACCTTGCCAAAATTCAATTTCTTGAGGTTTAACTATAAATCCTCCCCAAAACTCAGGTCTTGGGATATCTTTACCTTCATATTTCTTTTCTAATGCTTTAAGACGTTTTTCTAAAACTGTTCTGTCTGCTATAGTTTCACTTTGATTTGAGACCAAAGCTCCTAATTGACTTCCGCGAGGTCGAGATTCAAAGTAACCATCACTTAAATTATCAGCTATTTTTTCGGCTTTTCCTTTAATTATGATTTGACGTTCGGCGGCTGGCCAAAAGAATGACAAGCAAACTTTAGGGTTATTAAGTATGGCTTTACCTTTTTCACTATCATAGTTCGTGTAGAAAATAAAACCTTCATAAGTATATTTTTTAAGGAGTACTACTCTACTTTTTGGAAAGCCATCCAATCCCAGAGTGCTTATTGTCATCGCATTTGTTTCCGCAATATCAAAATTATGATCAACCTCATGAAACCATTTTTGAAACAATTCCATCGGATTGTCACTCACGTTTTCTTCAAGTAATTCTTGCTTTTCATATGACTTTCTGTAACTCCCTAAGTCTGTATTCATTAGATTCAAATATAAAATTTAACATGGCTTTTCTTTTCTAGCCTTAGATATTTAGTATAAATTTAAGCAATAATCCCTACTAATGAAATTTGAAAACAGTAAATATTCTAAACTTTTAGAATACAAAAAAATTGAGTTTCCGTTCGGAACAATCTATACCACTAAGCATTTTGTAGTGTCAGAACTAAACGAAGGTATTCATGTTGACTATACTATAGTAAGTGAACTGATTAGTAAATTTTCAGAGTATATAAGAAAAGGTATTAAAATTGGATACATCGCCAATCGTATTAACTCTTATTCTTTTGAACCACAATTATGGTTAGACTTTAATAATGAATACGATTTCATGATAGCTAGTGCTATTGTCTCTTATAGTGACTTTAGTTATCTCAATTCTTCATTAGAAAAACATTTCTTCCAAAAAAGTTTAAAACGCTGTCATAGTCTCGATGAAGCTATCGAATGGATGACCAATCTCGATGAATTTAAAAAGGAAACCAAACTTAAATAGTTTATTATTTTTCTTCTTTCTTAAAGCCTTAAAGTAGTTGAGTTAGATTTCTGTATTTTTATAGGAATAAAAACTACGACTTATGAAGTTTAGCTGCGAAATTATTATAAATGCACCTATAGATCATACTGCAGCCGTTTTTGAAAATCCAGACAATCTAAAGCATTTTCAAGATGGTTTTATTTCTAAAGAACTTATTAGCGGAACTGAAGGATCAGAGGGAGCTATTTCAAAAATGACATATGAAAAACTTGAACTCAAAGAAACAATAATCACCAATAATCTACCAGCAGAGTTTAAAGCGCTTTATGAGCACAAGCATATGACCAATACTATGAGAGTACAGTTTAAAGCTCTTGCTGACGATAAAACACAATATATATCTGAGATAGATTACACTAAATTTAATGGACTGTTCATCAAAATCATGGCAACTTTATTTCCAGGTATGTTTAAGAAGCAAGTCTATAAATGGATGAAACAGTTTAAGAGCTATACCGAGTCTCTTCTACATTAAAATTCAAAGGTCTTTCCATCTTTAGCTAATTCTACCTTAGGAAAAATTGTTTCTGCTTCTGTTTTAAATGGAGTCAAATCATCATAACGCGTAGAGTAATGCCCCAAAATTAACTGACCAACATCTGCCTTTTTTGCAATAGTGGCAGCCTGTTTGGCAGTAGAATGCTTTGTCGGTAAGGCTAGAGCTTCGTTCTTTTCAATAAATGTAGATTCGTGATATAGAGCGTTTACACCTTTTATGATGGGCACAATGGATTCGTTATATGCTGTGTCACTACAAAATGCATAACTCTTCGGCGGTTTTGGATCCAGTGTAACTGAGGCATTGTTTACTATATTTCCATTATTATCAGGAACATCGGCACCTTGCTTTAACTTTCGGTAATATGCAACATCGATATCGGCATTTAATACTGCATTCATATCTAATTTGCGTTCTCCAAGTTTCTCTTTAAATAGAAATCCGTTAGTATAAATACGATGATCTAAAGGAATAGTGTACACTTCAACTTTATCATCTTCAAATATCAATTCTGATGACTTCGAAGACAATTCATGAAAGATCAATTTGTAATTGGTCCAAGACTCTGAAAGTTTCATTTGCATTGTTATGACGTCCTTTAGCCCTTTTGGTGCATAAATATGTAAATCTGCCTCACGCGTTAACAATCTAAATGTTGAAATCAAACCAGCAAGACCAAAGCAATGATCACCATGTAAATGCGAAATAAAAATGTGTTTTATACGACCAAACTTTACTTTGTTTCTACGTAACTCAACCTGAGTTCCCTCTCCACAATCTATTAAAAAGGTATGGTTCTTTATATCAAGAACTTGAGCAGTGGGATTGGTGTGTATTAATGGTGTAGCGCTGTAGCAACCTAGTATTGTTAGTTTCAAATTATTGTATTCTTAAATGACTTTTTATTAATTCCAATTCTTTCAAAGCAGGGTTTTTATTAGGCAATGTTTTAAAAATAAAATCTGTGCCATTTTTTCTTTTGGCTGTAATTTCGAAATAAAGTTCCTCATTTTGGTTTAAGACAATATCCCCTATTTCTGAAATAGGAAAATGTGCCATTTTTTTTATAGACCCTAAGAATAAAGTATGCAAATCTTTTACGACAAAACCATTATGAATAGAAACTCGTTTTGATATTTTAATAGCAGAAATGACTACTAATATTAGGATGTAATATATAGCTTTATTTAGAATTTCGTTCTCAACTAGATCTTCAAACAAAAATAAAGGAATGAACGACAAGAAGAAAAACAGTGTTTGATAAATAGCATCAAATAATTGTTCATCAGAAAGAACTATTCTTTTATTCATTTAAAACCCTAAATCGCGCTCAATTTCCTCCATTTCGATAATATCACGAGCTTCTTGCATCGTTGGGACCACTATGATTTCATCTGGAGTTTCATTAAGATTAGCTTTAGAAGTGACAATAACAAACGAATGTTTCGCTCTTCGATGTTTATTAGATAACTGCAAAAACTCTACAATGTCTTGGAGAGACACCTTGTTTAATGTTGTAAGGTTAACGATGATGTTGTCATTTTTAAAACGTTCGTATAATACACCAATTTTTTTTACAAGTTCAATTATAGACGCTTTTTCCTGTGTGATTATGGATGTATTTCCATCTTTATCAAAAATCATAATCCTAGTGTTTTATTTTTGAAGCTAATAAATAAATTACTGCCATTCTAATTGCTACACCATTTTGAACTTGGTCCAAAATAATAGCTTGATCAGAATCGGCAACATCACTCGTAATTTCTACACCTCTATTGATAGGTCCTGGATGCATAATCGTGATGTCTTTATCTAATGAATTTAGCAATGCTTTATTAACTCCGTATTGTTGTGTATATTCTCGTGTTGATGGGAAATAACTAATATCCATTCGCTCGTTTTGAACACGTAACATATTAGCAACATCGCACCAATTTAAAGCTTTTCGCAAATTGGTTTCAACCTTAACCCCTAAATCTTTTATATACTTCGGAAGTAAGGTCTTTGGTCCGCAAACCATCACATTTGCACCTTGTAATTGCAAGGCATAAATGTTTGATAGAGCTACTCTACTATGTAGAATATCGCCAACGATAACTACATTTTTACCTTTGACGTCACCTAAACGTTCTCTAATAGAGTAACTATCCAATAATGCTTGTGTAGGATGCTCATGAGCACCATCACCAGCATTAATAATACTAGCATCTACATGCTGTGACAAAAACACACCTGCTCCTGGGTTTGGATGCCTCATCACAACCATATCTACTTTCATAGACAAGATATTATTTACTGTATCAATAAGTGTTTCCCCTTTTTTAACTGAAGATTGGGAAGCCGAAAAATTGATTACGTCTGCAGATAGTCGCTTTTCTGCAAGCTCGAAAGATAACTTGGTACGTGTTGAGTTTTCAAAGAATAAATTAGCTATAGTAATATCTCTAAGCGAAGGCACTTTTTTAATTGGCCTATTAATCACCTCTTTGAAATGATCGGCTGTTTCAAAAATTAATTGAATATCCTTTTTATTAAGGTATTTAATTCCCAATAAGTGATTAACACTTAATTCGCTCATAACTATTAATTATTTATCAAGTACACTGAGTCTTCACCTTCATTCTCAACCCAATTAACTTTTACTTTTTCTTTATTTATAGCATCAACCTGACGACCTCTATAATTTGGTTGGATAGGTAAATGTCTACTAAAACGTCTGTCTATTAATGTCAATAGTTCAATTTCATTTGGTCTACCAAAAGATTGAATCGCTGTTAATGCTGCTCTAATACTTCGCCCAGTATGCAGCACATCATCAATAAAAACGATGTTCTTGTTTTCTACAATAAAATCAATTTCGGTAGTATTGGCTTCCAATATCTTTTCACCACGTCTAAAATCGTCTCTAAAAAACGTGATATCTAAATGGCCCAATTGGATGTTTTTAATCTTATAATCGTTTTTTAGCATGACCGCTAAACGATTGGCAAGAAATTTACCTCTTGGTTGTAATCCGATAAGTACTGTATTAGAAAAATCGTTGTGATTTTCAATAAGTTGACAAGCCAGTCTATGAAGAATGATGTTTACCTCTTTAGCATTAAGTAAAACTTTTTGACTCATATGGTTTCCAAACGTGTTTGGTTGGCAAAGTTAAGTTAAAAAATCAGGGTTTGCAATCGTTTTATATATCAATAAAAAAAGCCTCTCATATCTGAGAGGCTTTTCAATGTCAAAAATTCAAGGAATTATTTCTTCCCGTCCATTTTATCTTTAAGCGCTTGTAAAGCGTCATTAGCATCACCTAAAGTTGGTTTAGCTTCTGCTGCTTGAGCTTCTTGCTTCTTAACAGCTGCTTTTACATTTGCCATTTCTTCTTCTTTAAAGATAGCAGTATGAGAGGCTACAACTCTTTTGAATTCTTTATTGAATTCAATAATTTTAAAGTCTGCTCCTTCACCTTTCTTAAGTTTGCTTCCGTCTTCTTTTTCTAAGTGACGAGATGGTACAAATGCAACGATATCATCGTTGAAATTGATTGTAGCACCTTTGTCTACGATTTCAGCAATCTCAGCAGTATGTGTTGTTCCTAAAGCGAATTCAGTTTCATACTTATCCCAAGGATTATCAGTAGTTTGTTTGTGACCTAAAGATAATTTACGTCCTTCAACATCTAATTCTAATACCACTACATCTAACTTATCGCCTACATTAGTAAACTCACTTGGATGCTTAATTTTCTTAGTCCAAGATAAATCAGAGATATAAATCAATCCGTCGATACCTTCTTCTAATTCAACAAAAACACCAAAGTTTGTGAAGTTACGTACAATACCTGAATGTTTAGAACCTACAGGATATTTAGATGTAATATCAGTCCATGGGTCTGGAGTTAATTGTTTGATACCAAGAGACATTTTACGATCTTCTCTATCAAGAGTTAAGATTACAGCTTCGATTTCATCTCCTACAGATACGAAATCTTGAGCTGAGCGTAAATGAGTTGACCAAGACATTTCACTAACGTGAACTAATCCTTCTACACCTTCTTCTACTTCAACAAATGCACCGTAATCAGCAATAACAACAACTTTACCTTTCACTTTATCGCCAACTTTTACAGTTTCACCTAAAGCTTCCCAAGGATGCTTGCTTAATTGCTTAAGACCTAATTGGATTCTAGACTTATCTTCATCGAAGTCTAAGATTACAACGTTTAGTTTTTGGTCTAATTCTACGATTTCATTTGGATGATTAATTCTAGACCAAGATAAATCTGTGATATGAACTAAACCGTCAACACCTCCAAGATCAATAAACACACCGTAAGACGTAATGTTCTTCACGATACCTTCTAATACTTGACCTTTTTCTAATTGACCAATGATTTCTTTCTTTTGTTCCTCAATATCAGCTTCAATAAGCGCTTTATGAGATACAACAATGTTTTTGAATTCGTGGTTGATTTTCACCACTTTAAATTCCATTGTTTTATTTACGTACTGATCGTAATCTCTAATTGGTTTTACATCGATTTGAGAACCTGGTAAGAATGCTTCAATACCAAATACGTCAACGATCATACCACCTTTAGTTCTGCATTTTACAAAACCATTAACGATTTCACCAGTTTCGTGTGCATTGTTTACACGATCCCATGCCTTGATTACACGAGCTTTTCTGTGAGATAATACTAATTGACCAGTTGCATCTTCACGAACATCAATTAATACTTCTACTTTGTCACCAACTTTTAAATCTGGATTGTAACGAAACTCATTAAGAGATATTACACCTTCAGATTTAGCATTGATGTCAATGATAGCATCGCGATCTGTAATATGGATAACTTCACCTTCTACAACTTCATCATCTAAAGTATCTACAAAATTTTCTGATACTAATTTTTCAAATTCTTCTAATTGCTTGTCATCAACAGGATCAATTCCTTCTTCGTAATTGTGCCAATTGAAATCTTTTAAGAATTTTTCTGGGTTTGCCTGAGCCTCAGAGACTTGAGGAGCTTCAGTTTGAGGAGCTTCAGTAGTTGCTACTTCAGCTTGTTTTGTTTCTTTTTCAGACATGTGCTGAATAAAATTTGTATTCTGTATGTTTAGAAAGAATTAAGCGCTAACACACAGAAGCGTTATTGTTTGTGATTGTTTGTCCCTTTTATCTTTCTTTATTTCGCTAAAAGGAGTGCAAAAATACGTTTTATTTACAATAAAACAAAATAAATACAACATTGTCTAATCATTTGAGTTTCAGAAACTAAAAATGTTAAAAATTCTTACTTAGCATGTTTAATTTTTGGCACATAAATTGGTATATTTACAATAGTATTAACACTAAATTAAAAACAAAAATTATGGTAAGATCAAAATACCAAAGTGTATTAGACTTAGGAGAATCGTTGAACATCGAAAATGGTGATGTAAAAGAAGAGAATGGCGTATTAAAAGTAACAGGAACTGCAAAAACTCAATACGAAAAGAATCTTTTATGGGATGCAATAAAAGCAGCTGGTGGTGATAACCCAAGCGATATTATGGCAGATATTCAAGTAGCAGACACGTCTGTTTATGCAAGACACACAGTAAAAAGTGGAGAGACATTAGGAAAGATTGCTAAGCACTATTATGGTGATGCAATGAAATACAAAGATATTTTTGCTGCAAACAATGACATCTTAAAGAATCCTGATTTAATTCATCCAGATCAAGAATTAATTATACCAAATTTATAAAAGTGGTATATTAAAAAAGTAAAAGCGACCTAGTGTCGCTTTTTTTTATGAAGTGAATTTATCTTGTTCTTTGCAAGTGACACTATAAATTCGAATTGCTCGTCTAGAGTCATATTTGAATTATCAACCTCAATAGCATCTTCAGCCATGGTTAAAGGCGAATCTTCTCTTGTAGAATCAATATGATCTCGAGACTGTACATTTGCTAAAACCTCTTCGTAACAAACATCATCTCCCCTTTCTAGAAGTTCATCATAACGACGTTGGGCTCTTTTTTCTGCGGAAGCTGTCATGAATAATTTTAATTCGGCTTCAGGAAATACCACAGTGCCAATATCACGACCATCCATAACCACTCCTTTATCTTTTCCAAAACTTTGCTGTTGCTTAACTAGCTGCTCTCGTACTTCAGATATAGTTGCTACCTGACTCACAAACTGTGAGACTTCAAGTGTTCTAATCTCTTTTTCAACATTTTCTCCATTTAGAAACACTTCGGCAAACCCTAAATCTTCATTGAGTTTAAAACTAATTTCGATATGCTCCAATTGAGAAATAAGACCTTCAACATCAAAACAATCACTTTCGATAAATCCATTTTGCATCGTATATAATGTAACCGCACGATACATTGCTCCTGAATCTACATACACATAGCCTAATGCTTTAGCTAATCGTTTGGCCACAGTACTTTTCCCTGTAGATGAAAATCCGTCAATTGCAATGGTAATTTTGGTCATTATCTTAAATCTATTTGTACACCAAAGAAATTGGCATTACTTGCGCCAGAGTATCTAGCATGTGTATAACTAAATCGTGTTTTATTAAGTTTAATACCGACACCAAACGATAGTCCTGAAAAATTTCGTTGTTCTAAGATACGTAATTCTTCAGCTCGTCTAAAGTTATAAGCCATTCTTATATTGAAACCTTTGTCTGGAAACAATTCTGCACCTATAATGGTATGGCGTAACAATTCGCCTAAAAAACCAACCTTTTCTTGAGTTTGATTGCCATCTAAGTCTGTTGTAGCTCTTGCAGGATTAGAAAACCGAATTGGCCAAGCTTGTAAATTCTCAAAGGTTAAATGCCAACGTAATGGCATATTTTCTAGAGTTTGTGATAATCCTAAATTAATTTCTAATGGGAGTTTTTCATTTTGACCAGCATAGGTTACTATTTGAGTACCAAGATTTCTAACTACTAATGCCATTTGAAACTCTAGACGTTCATTAATGTACATCGCTCCTAGATCTGTAGCCACACCAATAGAATTGTATTGTTCTAATTTGGAAGTGATTAATTTTAAGTTAGCACCTAAATAAAAATCGGTAAACGGAATTTGATAAGCATAACCAGCAGAAAGTGCCGCTTCATTGCCTGTGAATGATCCCGTAGAAACACCATTAAGATCGTACCCTTCAAAACTTCCGTAGTTGATATAGGTCATTCCAACATGCAAGGTTTGCACATGTCTATCCCATGTATAAGCATATGCCGCCGAACCATAACTTATACCACCTAAGTAACTTGAATAGTTAATCGCTAGTTGGTTATCCATTTCCGAATTGATAGTAGCAGGGTTAAACAAACCGCCAGTAACGTCATAATCGTAATTGGTGATTACTTTTCCTCCCAAAGCAGCTTGCCTAGGTGATGCAATTAAGTTTAGAAATTGATATGTAGACTCACCACCAACTTGGGCATAAAAAGTTGTTGTCAAGAATAGACAAAAAATAGTGGCAATTTTCTTTAGCATATAAGTGTGCAAAGTAACTAAATCTATCTTAAAACGACTATATGTGTATTTTATTTTTTTAAAAGGAACGAATTCTATTTTAATTGAAGTTTTTGTCCAATCTTAATCAAGTTACTTGTTAAACCATTTAAAGCTTTTATTTCTGCAACTGTAGTATTCGATTTTTTGGCAATACTATATAGGGTATCTCCCTTTACTACAATCCAAACGTCAGAATTGTAAAGGTCTTCGAAGTTTCTCACCCTTAACTCTTGCCCTATTTTTATAAGTGTTGTATCTAAATTATTGGCGCGCTTGAGTTCATCTAAGTCCGTATTATAACGCTTAGATAACGCATATAAGGTTTCTCCTTTTTTTACTGTATGATAATTAGAATCATTAGTTTCTGTGGCAACTGGTTGAGAAATATCATAAACCAAAGTGGTTGCCTTTTTTGCTTTTTCTGATAGTTTTGGCTCTCGCTGTTCAGGAATAGATTGTGTCTGTAATGAATCTGTAGTTGCAGTAGCTAGTACATTTTTCTTTTTAAAATAGTTTGTAAGTGTATCAGGTCTATTTGTTACAATTACTAATGTGCTATCTTTTTTATTAGCATTAGGTGTGTTAGTAATTAGATTAGCTTGTATTTCTGTTTTACCAACTATACTATCTTTTGTTTTTATAGATGATGCATCTACTAAAACTATTTCTCCTGTCTTTATGTTGAGTTTTGCTGGCTTTCCGTTGAGAAGTACATCTTTATAAGTGTCCGTTTGTGCAACAGCTCCAAAACTTGAAGCTGTTAACACTAAGACTGACACTATTAATTTAAAGCTTTTTAGCATTTTTAACTTTTTGATTTGTTAGTGCAAGCTTTAAGACATCACTCATGTCCTTAACATAATGAAACGTAAGTCCTTTTAAATATTCTGGCTTAATCTCATCTATATCACGCTTGTTATCTTCACATAACAAAATCTCTTTAATTCTTGCACGTTTAGCAGCTAATATCTTTTCTTTGATACCACCAACGGGTAATACTTTACCTCTTAATGTAATCTCACCAGTCATTGCCAAACTATTTTTGACTTTGCGTTGTGTAAACAAAGATACTAAAGAAGTTAACATAGTCACACCTGCACTTGGACCATCTTTTGGAGTTGCTCCTTCAGGGACATGAATATGTACATTGTATTTTCCGAAAACATCAGAGTCAATTCCAAATTCATCTGCATTTGCCTTAATGTATTCCATGGCAATGGTAGCCGACTCCTTCATCACTTTGCCCAAGTTACCTGTAATGGTCAAATTACCTTTACCTTTAGACAATATCGATTCAATAAATAAAATATCTCCACCTACTCTTGTCCATGCCAATCCAGTAACAACACCTGCAACATTGTTGTTTTCATATTTATCGCGCTCAAGTCTAGGTGCGCCTAAAACCTCTATAACATCTTCATTAGTAACTTTAAGGTTATAGTCTTCTTCCATCGCAATATTCTTAGCTGCGTGGCGCACTAATTTGGCGATTTGTTTTTCTAATCCTCTAACACCAGATTCTCGGGTATATCCTTCAACAACTTTCTCCAGTTGTGGTTTAGCAACTTTGAGGTGCTTATCAGATAAACCATGTTCCTTTAATTGCTTAGGTAATAAGTGACGCTTACCTATTTCTACTTTTTCTTCAATAGTATATCCAGTCACATTAATAATTTCCATACGGTCTCTTAACGCAGGCTGAATTGTATTCAAACTATTAGATGTTGCGATGAACATCACTTTAGACAAATCAAACCCCATTTCTAGGAAATTATCATAGAATTCGCTGTTTTGCTCTGGATCTAAAACTTCTAGCAACGCAGAAGAAGGATCGCCTTGATGTGTATTAGATAATTTATCTATTTCGTCTAAAACAAAAACAGGATTGGATGTACCTGCTTTTTTCAAACTTTGAATAATTCGTCCAGGCATAGCACCAATGTAGGTTTTTCTATGTCCGCGAATTTCAGCTTCGTCACGTAAACCACCTAAAGACATACGTACATATTCTCTACCTAAAGCTTCGGCAATTGATTTTCCTAAAGATGTTTTACCAACACCTGGAGGTCCGTACAAACAAAGAATTGGTGACTTCATATCATTACGCAATTTTAGAACGGCTAGATACTCAATGATACGCTTCTTTACATCATCTAGACCATAATGGTCACGATCTAAGATTTTCATTGCACGCTTTAGATCAAATTTATCTTCGCTAAATTCATTCCAAGGTAAATCTAAGAACAGGTCAAGGTAATTACGTTGTATGGAGTATTCTGCAACTTGCGGATTCATACGTTGCATTTTGGCTAATTCTTTGTCAAAATGCTCGGCAACTTTATCATCCCATTTTTTAGTCTTTGCACGTTGTCGCATATCTTCAATCTCTTCTCCAGAAGACACACCACCACCAAGTTCTTCCTGAATGGTTTTCATTTGCTGGTGCAAGAAATACTCACGTTGCTGTTGGTTCATATCACTTTGAACCTTAGACTGAATATCATTTTTAAGCTCCAGTTTTTGAAGCTCAGTATTCATGTATTTTAAAGTAGTTAATGCACGCTCTTTTAGATCGTTGATCTCTAATAATTGCTGCTTTTCTTTTACGGAAAGATTCATATTAGACGATACAAAATTCACCAAAAATGAGTTGCTTTCAATATTCTTAATCGCAAAAGACGCTTCTGTCGGAATATTTGGACTATCCTTTATAATTTGCAACGACAGGTCCTTTATGGAATCAATGATCGCTGTAAATTCTTCATTATCGATTGCTGGTTTTGCTTCAGGAACATCTTTTACTGTAGCTGTCAAATAGGGTTGTTCTGTAACCACATCTTGAATTTCAAAACGTTTTTTACCTTGAATAATAATCGTAGTATTACCATCAGGCATTTTAAGAACTTTCAAAATTCGAGCTACCGTTCCTTTTTTGAAAATATCCTTAGCAGAAGGATCTTCTACCGTTTCATCTTTTTGAGATACAACTCCAATAACCTTACTTCCATTATTAGCATCATTTATAAGCTTAATAGATTTATCTCTACCAGCGGTAATCGGAATCACCACACCAGGAAACAAAACGGTGTTACGCAATGGTAAAATAGGTAATGATTCGGGAAGGAGTTCGTTATTTATTTCTGCTTCATCTTCAGGTGTCATTAAAGGAATTAATTCTGAGTTTTCATCAAAATCCTGAAATGACAAACTGTCAAGCTTTAAAAATTTAGACTTTGCCATATTATTTTTTTAGTCATTCTGTCATTAAAAACAACAAAACTATAGATTTATAATTATTTAAATAATCGCTAAATACATTTAAAATCAAATACTTACAATGTCAAAGCAATTATATACCTTTATATAATTTCAATAGTTATGCCATTACACGTCTTCAGATTAAAAACTTTTTTCACTAAAAGTGTAACAAACATAATACACTTTCATCTTTACATTAAAGCATTTGTTTTTTGACACTAACCAATCAAAATATAGAGCAGTTATTGCAGCTTTGTAAATCAGGCAACCAACATGCGCAAATGGAAGTCTATAATAGGTATTACAAAGCGATGTATAATACGGCACACAGAATTGTAAAAGACAATTTTGAAGCTGAAGACATCATGCAAGATTCATTTTTAACCGCTTTCACAAAGTTGGATAGTCTTAAAGAGATTAAAACATTTGGTTCATGGTTAAAACGAATTGTAATCAATAACAGTATACATCATTACAAGAAAAATAGTAAGTATCAAGATTTACCTTTAGATGATGTGTTATATAAAATTGAAGACTGTTCAGGAATAACTGAAGATTATGAATTTAATAATCTTAAAGCGAATCAAGTTCTGGAGACAATGAAAACGCTTAAAGATAATTATCGTATGAGCTTAACGCTCCATTTAATTGAAGGTTATGATTATGATGAGATCTGTGAAATTATGAATATTTCACCTGCAAATTGTAGAACAATGATCTCTCGCGCAAAAGACAGTTTAAGAAAAAAGCTTGAACCTTTAGCGCACTATTAAATAATAACAGTCTAAACCATAGACTATAAGTAAAGCTTATGAAAAAAGATACTATAAATGAATTATTCCAATCACTAGAAGGCGGCTTCGATACCGAAATGCCAAACTCTGGTCATGAGAATAGGTTTTTGGACAAGCTTAAACAGCAAAATAATCCTGTTGTTTTAAGTGAATCTAAGAAGCGAAGTTACTGGAAACCGTTTTTAGCGGTTGCAGCATCCATAGTATTATGCTTTAGTGTATTTACTATGATGCAACAACAAGAACCAGAATTAATGGATTTAGCGAGTGTGTCTCCAGAATTATCACAAACACAATCCTTTTTTACTGCTGCTATCCAACAAGAAATAACACTGTTAGAAGCTGAGCGTTCTCCAGAAACCGAACAAATGATTTATTCAGCTATGAGAGAACTAAATATTCTCGAAGATGAATACGAATCACTTAAAATAGATTTAACCGAAAGTGGTAATGATCAACGCGTTATTTATGCAATGATTACCAATTTTCAAAATAGAGTAAACGTATTAAAAACCGTTTTAGAACACATTGAAGAAGTCAAAAATTTTAAAAACAACCAAAATGAAAACACAACTACTATATAAGCTAATTTTTGCTTTTATTTTAATTCCTTCAATATCATGTGCAAATGGAGTACACGATAAATGGAATGGCAAACACACTAAAGAAAAAACTATAAAAAAGGAATTTTCTGTAAGTTCTGATGCCACATTAAAAGTTAATAATAGCTACGGAAATATTAATATTACTACTTATGAAGGCTCTACCATTACGTTTGAAATAAAAATAAAAACCAATGGTAACAACCTTGAGAAAGTTCAGAAAAAACTAGACAACATCGATGTAGAGTTTAATGCATCAAGCTCTATGGTATCGGCAAAAACACTCTTTAGTAAGAATAAGTCAAAGTCGATATGGAATTGGGGCAAAAACAATAATGTGAACATGGAAATCAATTACATTATTAAAATGCCGATAACCAACAATGTAGATTTAAACAACGACTACGGAAGTATTGATCTCGATAAACTTGAAGGTCGTGCAACGATTAATTGTGACTACGGAAAAATCACCACTAAGGAATTAATGGCGAGTAATAACTACCTCTCTTTTGATTACACAAACAAGTGCTATTTTGAATTTATCAATAGTGGAAAAATCAATGCAGATTACAGCAGTTATACTATTGGAAAAACAAAAAACCTAGACATCAATGCAGATTATACAACATCTGAAATTGAGATAGCTGAAGACATTAATTACAACTGTGATTATGGTACTTTAAAAGTTGGTAACGCTAACAATGTTGTAGGTAATGGCGATTATTTGACCTTAAGATTGGGGACGATTTATAAAAATGTTGGTATTAAAGCCGATTATGGATCAATTAAAATAGAAAAGATGGCTGCGAATGCAGGAAACATTGACATAGAATCAGATTATAATGGGATTACAATTGGTTACGACTCTGGGTATCAATTTAGTTTTGACATTGATTTAGAACATGCATCATTACGAGATGCCGATGCCTTTGAATTTACGAAGAGACGTATCGAATCATCAGATAAGTATTACCAAGGTTACCAAGGAAATGCCAATAGCGGAAACATGATTAGAATCAAATCTGAGTATGGCAGCGTAACATTCAAAAGAAAATAATATAATAACACACAATAAAATTTAAGACAATGAAACATTCAATATTATTAATAGTTGCTTTGCTAAGCTTTACGGTTTCTCAAGCACAATGGAAGAAAATAAAAGGTAACGGAAATATGACTACAGTCACGAGATCGACTTCAGATTATGACACCGTTAAATGCGCAGGGAGTTTTGATTATATCCTCGTTGCAGGAACTGAAGGTCAAATTACATTAGAAGGTGAATCAAATCTTTTAGAATATGTGGTAACCGAAGTCAAAAATGGAAGCTTACACATCAAAACAAAAAAAGGTAAAAATATAAGTCCGAGTAGAAATAAAACGATAAAAGTAACAATTCCTTTTAAAGACCTTGATAAAGTATCATTATCAGGTTCGGGAGATTTATGGAATGAAGATTTAATTACATCAGATAATCTCGAAGTATCATTATCAGGTTCCGGAGATGTTGTTTTAGACGTACAAACAAGAAGTGTATCAGGAAAAGTAACAGGATCTGGTGATTTAACATTGAAAGGAGCAACAACCGATTTAAGAGCTGGTGTTACTGGATCTGGTGACTTTCATGGCTTTAACCTAAAATCAACAAATACTGACGTTTCTGTAACAGGATCTGGTGATGCTGAAGTGGTTTGTAACGGAAAGTTTAAGGCACGAGTTACGGGTTCTGGAGATATCGAATATAGAGGAAATCCAACAAATTCTGACACTAAAGTGTCAGGTTCTGGAAGTATAGAGAATTAAACTTATCACATCTAATTAAAAAGCCACTAGTAATTGCTTACCAGTGGCTTTTTTTGTAGTTAGATAGTTATTTATTGTTTTGTATAAACAAAAGTTAAATCTTGAGTTATAATAATACTTCCGTCTTCATTTGACGAACTAAAACCATCAGGAATTGTAATAGATAATTCGTTACCGTTTAAGGTCCAATCTGTAGTTCCGAAATCATCAGTAATTGAGACAGTATTTCCAGACTGCGTCCAAGTTACATCTGTATTTTCTATTTCATCAATACATTCGATGGTATAATTATATTCATCTGTGGTACCAACAACAATTTCAAAAGTGAATTCGGCATATGACGTACTCATCACTGTTCCAGATCCATCATTATTAAACACAATAGTTTCATTGTTATAGCAATCCATTTCATCTAAAAAGTTAGCACTCTCAGTGTCATCATTATTTAAATCAATAGGTTCTTCACCAATCCATGCCGTTAATAACCATGTCCCTTCAACTTCAGTAGGTTCAACATCATTTGTACAATCGCCAAGAGTATCAACTAGAGCTTGGAGCGTTCCGTCGTCATCTCCACAAGCTTGTATTTGTGCTTCAAGAGCATTACGATAAGCAATACATAATTGTGTATAATTATCAACATTTACACCTAAAAAATTTAAAGCAGCTTGAGCTGTATTGGCAGTAGCTGTCTCACAAGTCAATCCTCCTTGAACAAAGTCTCCTTCTAAAGGTTCATCCTCACAGGACACAAAACTAAAGATAGCTGCGCAGGTTAAGATCGTCAGAATTTTTTTCATAATAAACTAAATTGGGTTTATACAAACATACTAATTTCTTGCATAATAGATTTTTAGATGCTCTATAAAACAAAAAAGACCAGAGTAAACTCTGGTCTATATATTTATTTAGAGTGTATTCTCTATTCAACTTTTTGCCAAACCGAAGTGGCAACGGTTGATACTGTAACGTTTGCTCCTCCTCCATTTTCAGTCTGAACTATATCTTGGAAAAAAGTTAATGTTTGTCCGTCTGCACTTAACGAAAACTCTGCCATTTGCTCGCCTTGATCAACTTCCATTGGCATGTCTTCAAAATCAAATTCAACAAATGAACCATCAACAGTCATAATGTTTCCGTTAGTAGAATAAGTTCCAGAACCATTCACATTGGTATAGGCATCTGAATAACTTGTTGTTTCTCCTTCAAATGTTGTTGATACTTGTAATTCATAATCTCCAGAAACCGTATAATCAGATTCTGCAAAAACTAATTCATAATCTGCCTCAACCATTTCAGCTGTAAAATCAACAACAAAGTCTATGCCTCCAAAACTTGATTCCGAAGTAATATCTGCATTAAAATCAATTAAAGACCATGTACCAACTAATGTTGCATTGTTGTTTGAATTCTCATTTTGAAAGTCTCCTTCTAACGGTTCGTCTTCACAAGTAAATGCTGTTAATAATATAAATAAGGCAAAAAGAAAGCTAAGTTTTTTCATTATAAATTAATTTAGTTTTAACAAACATAGTAATTATTTACTTTCCTTAGGTACTCTATACAATAAAACTATTCCTACAAAAAAGAAAATGAATAAAAACAAGATTGCATTACGCATACTACCTGTTATTTGATCTATGGTTGCAAAAATTACCATCCCTATAACGATTCCTATTTTTTCAGCAACATCGTAAAAACTGAAATAAGATGTAGTATCATCTGTTTCGGGTAAAAATTTAGAATAGGTCGAACGTGCTAATGCTTGAATTCCACCCATCACCAAACCAACTAAAGAAGCAGCTATATAAAACTGCATAGGTGTTTTCATGAAATAGGCATAAATACAAAGCGACATCCATATAAAGTTGATGACGATTAATGTTTTTATATTTCCAAATTTGGACGATGCTCTAGATGTTAAGATAGCACCTAAAACAGCAACTAATTGAATGACCAAGATACTTACAATCAATCCTTGTGTTTTAGCATCAGAATCGCCCCATAAAATTTCTTCTTCTCCAAAGTAGACTGCTACTAACATAATAGTTTGTACAGCCATACTAAATACGAAAAAGGCGACGAGATAGCGTTTTAAACGTAGGTTTTGTTTAAGTTGACTCCAAACTAGCTTTAATTCTTTTAGACCATTAAATACTACAGCTTTTGTCACTTTATGACCATTAGAGACGCCCTTTGGCAGGATGTAAAAGGTATATTGACTAAAGAGAATCCACCATAAACCAACAGTGATAAATGCAACACGCATAGCCTCAAGTGAAGCCAAATCTTTATCCTCCTGAGTTGTACCAACATCAAAGCCAAACCAGCTAGGTTTCATTACCATAGCGAGGTTTAGAAGCAATAAAATCACACTTCCTATATAACCTAAACTAAAGCCTTTAGCACTTATACTATCTTGTTGTTCGGGATAAGCAATATCTGGTAAATAAGAATTATAGAATACTAGACTGCCCCAATATCCAATTAATCCCATGAAATAAAATAATAAACTTAAATGAATATGCTCTAAACTAAAATAATAGAGACCAATACATCCAATACCACCAACATAACAGAAGAATTTCATAAAGCTCTTTTTATTTCCTACATAATCAGCAATACCTGAAAGTATAGGTGATGTAAATGCTACTACCAAGAAGGTAAATGCGGTCACATAAGTAATGAGAGCAGTACTTTTAAAAACCATTCCAAAGGCTGGAACCGTTTTTTCTACCTGAGAAATAAATAAAGCGGAATAAAATATTGGAAATATTGATGAAGCAATGGTAAGCGTATAAACAGAATTAGCCCAATCATAAAATGCCCAAGCATTCAGCAGTTTTTTACTGCCTTTTTCTAGGTTTGCCATATAGTTAAGTTAAAAAAGCTGCCCTTTAGTGGACAGCTTCTAAATTACTATAATTTTTAATCTTTACAATTAAAAGTTACCTAAAGGTCTAAATGAATCTACGCCAAACTTTTTTGCTTCAGCTTTAGCCTTTGGAGCCCATTGCTGTAAATTACTGATTCTGGTATCATTAGACGGATGCGTACTTAAGAATTCTGGCGGAGCTTGTCCTCCACTATTTGCTTTCATACGTTTCCACAATTCGGCAGCTTCATCCGGATTATATCCTGCTATCGCCATTAAATACAATCCAATTTCATCAGATTGTGTTTCATGGCCCCTGCTAAAAGGTAGCATCACTCCTACTGTGCTTCCAACACCATAGGCTTGATTAAATATGTTACGTGTTTGTTCGTCTTTAATTGCTACATTTCCTGCTACAGCACCTAACTGTTGCAACATTCCTGCACTCATACGCTGTTGACCATGATTTGCTAGTGCATGAGCTACCTCATGTCCCATAATTGCAGCAATTCCTGTTTCGTTTTGTGCTATAGGTAAGATTCCCGTATAGAATACTATTTTACCGCCAGGCATACACCAAGCGTTCACCGTTTTATCATTTACTAAATTGTATTCCCATTTATAGTCTTCTAAATAGCCTTGATGTCCATTGGCATTTAGCCAACGTTCGGCAGCCACAGCAATACGTTGACCAACTCGCTTTATCATTTCGGCATCGGCTGTTCCAGTAATGACATTATTTTCAGTTAAAAATTGATTATACTGAGCAAAAGCTGTCGGGAATAATTGGGAATTTGGTACTAATGCTAACGTTTTTTTTCCTGTAAAAGGATTTGTTGTGCACGATAGAAATAGAGCTATTGTACCTATGAGAACTATGTTATTTTTTATACGCATTGTTAATGGGTTTTAAGTGTAAGCTAAATTTACAAAATGATTCTATTTATTTAGACACAAAACAATAGAATTTTGTCACATTCAAGCACAAAAAAATATTCTCCTATAAAATACAACTCAGTAAATTCCTTGTGTATAATCATATTAGAAATACCATTTGTTTTTACATGATCTAAAGGAACTATCACATTATCCCATTGGATTTCTTTAATTTATCGAAAAATTGTGAACGCTCCTTCTCCTTTTTATAATATACGTCCAAAATAACAGAATCGATCTTTTTTTTACCAACATATTGTTGTTTTGTGTACTTTGGAATAATAGCACCTTCTTTAATATAGATTGGCATACTATCAATAATGCCGTAATAAAAGTCGATTATTAAATTTACAACATTTGCGTAAGTTCAAGTTTTTAATTTCGACAGAAGAAAACATAAAAAACCATATTTTTACTCTATGAAAAAGATTATCACACTACTTACAATTATGTTATTTTTTAGTTGTAATTCTTCAGCACAAAAAACAGAAGCCAAAGAAGAAAAAGTGTATCCAGTTACAAAAACTGATGCCGAATGGAAAAAAGAACTCACTAGTGAGCAATATTATGTATTAAGAGAAGCCGGAACAGAACGACGATACTCTAGTTCACTAAATAAAGAAAGTCGCAAAGGTATCTATCACTGCGCTGCATGTGATACACCGTTATTTAAAAGTGAACACAAATTTGATTCGGGTACAGGTTGGCCAAGTTTCGATAGAGAAATTGAGGGTAATGTAGACTATTCTGTAGATTATAATTTAGGTTATGCCAGAAATGAGGAACATTGTGCAACTTGTGGAGGGCATCTTGGACATGTTTTCAATGATGGACCTAGAAAAACAACTGGAAAACGCCACTGCATTAATGGTGTGGCTTTAAAATTTGTTCCAGAAAAATAAATTAATAGTACCCATTACTTATAGCGATATAAAATCTAACTATGACTATTTATAGTTATAGCCATTTTGTATCGCTATTTTTATAGTACTAATTAAATATAATGGAGCACTCATATCTAAGTAGTATTCTCAAACAATTTGAGTATTACAAATCTCTAGGCGATAAGACCTTAAATCAATTAACTCTAACAGAGCTTAAACACGAATTTGTTGAGGATACAAATTCTGTTGCTATCATTACAAAACATATTGCGGGAAATATGCTTAGTCGTTGGACTAATTTCTTAACTGAAGATGGCGAAAAAGAATGGAGACATCGCGATAGTGAATTTGAGGACACGTTTCAATCTAAAGAAGAGCTATTCAATTATTGGAACAAAGGATGGGAATGTTTATTTAATGCCATAAGACCATTAACTTCAGACGATCTAGAGCGTATAATTTACATAAGAAATCAAGGTCATACAGTAACAGAAGCTATTAATAGGCAATTGGCACATTACGCTTATCACATAGGACAGTTGGTCTTTTTAGGAAAACTATCCAAAGGGCAAAACTGGGTATCTTTATCCATCCCAAAGGGAAAATCCACTACATATAACAAAGAAAAATTCAGTAAAGAAAAAGGTCGTAGACATTTTACAGATGACCTTTAATATTACAATAAGGTTTTGTAACTTCGTAACCTTAAAAATTAGACAAAAATAGACTCATGAGTAAATACGATATTATAGTACTTGGAAGTGGTCCTGGAGGCTACGTAACAGCAATTAGAGCATCTCAATTAGGCTTTAAGACTGCTATTGTGGAAAAAGAAAGCTTAGGTGGTGTTTGCCTAAATTGGGGATGTATACCAACAAAAGCATTACTTAAATCTGCTCAAGTTTTTGAATATTTAAAACATGCAGAAGATTACGGTCTTAATGTAAAAGATGCTAGTCACGATTTTGGTGCTGTTGTGAAACGTAGTCGTGGTGTTGCAGATGGCATGAGTAAAGGTGTTCAATTTTTAATGAAGAAAAATAAAATTGATGTCATTGAAGGTTATGGTACCTTAAAAACAGGGAAGAAAGTTGAAGTAGACGGAAAAGAATATAGCGCAGACCATATTATTATAGCTACTGGAGCACGCTCACGCGAGTTGCCAAGCTTACCTCAAGATGGCAAAAAAGTGATTGGATATAGAGAGGCCATGACTTTAGATAAACAACCAAAGAAAATGATTGTCGTTGGATCTGGAGCTATTGGTGTAGAGTTTGCGTATTTCTATAACTCTATGGGAACAGAAGTTACTATTGTAGAGTATTTACCAAATGTAGTACCTGTAGAAGATGAAGATGTTTCTAAGCAATTAGAGCGTTCATTTAAGAAAAGTGGTATTAAGATTATGACCTCTTCGGAAGTAACTAAAGTAGATACATCTGGAAAAGGTGTAAAAGCTACCGTAAAAACTAAAAAAGGTGAAGAAGTATTAGAGGCTGATTTAGTATTATCTGCAGTTGGTATTAAATCTAATATTGAGAATATTGGATTAGAAGATGTTGGTATTGCTGTTGATAGAGATAAAATATTAGTGAATGATTACTATCAAACAAACATTCCTGGTTATTATGCTATTGGGGATGTTACTCCTGGTCAAGCTTTAGCGCACGTTGCTTCTGCGGAAGGTATTTTATGCGTAGAAAAAATTGCAGGACATCATGTCGAAGCAATAGACTACGGAAATGTGCCTGGTTGTACCTATTGTTCACCAGAAATTGCAAGTGTAGGATTAACAGAAAAGCAGGCTAAAGAGCAAGGTATAGATATTAAAGTGGGTAAATTTCCTTTCTCTGCATCTGGAAAAGCCAGTGCAGGAGGAAACAAAGACGGTTTCGTAAAAGTAATTTTTGATGCAAAATATGGAGAATGGTTAGGTTGTCATATGATTGGCGCTGGAGTTACTGATATGATTGCTGAAGCTGTGCTTGGACGTAAACTTGAAACGACTGGACATGAAGTATTAAAAGCCATTCACCCTCACCCAACCATGAGTGAAGCGGTTATGGAAGCAGTTGCAGATGCTTACGATGAAGTGATTCATCTTTAAACTTCATAAATGAATATATAAAAAAAGCGATTCTAAAAGAATCGCTTTTTTTATAATCTATACCCTAACCCTATAAAGAGTCCATTGGGAGAAATCTCTTCAAAGCCAATAGTGTATTTCATATGTATATCTAAGGGTTTTATAATATGATAAGCGACACTCACATCACCTCTTACTTTAAATTTATTCGAAAAAAAATCAAAAAAATAATTTAGACTTGGTCCAACAAGAATATCAAAATTGTTTGCCACTTCATATTTTGCATAAATTGGTGCATTCAAAAACTCAAAGTCACCAAGACCAATATAGAGTAATTCTGGTTGTATCGAAAGGGACTCATCAATATGCACATCAACAAAAATGCCACCATAATAACCAACTTCAGTTTCAGCGTTTGGGCCAAAGTTAGCTTGTTCGACATTAAAAAAAGTAAGGTTTAATCCGCCTTTAATACCAAATTCGGCATTAGACTGTGCAAATACATAAAGATTAGAAAGCAAAATACTCAGAAAAACAAACACTCCTTTTTTCATATTATAATCGTTTAGAATATTTAGAATCTATTAATTTTAGTCTTATATCAATCAAAAAAGCTTTGAATAGCCAACTCATAACTTTGTAACCCAAAACCTAGAATAACACCTCTAGCATTAGGTGATATATAGGATTGATGTCTAAACTCTTCTCTAGAGAATGTATTAGAAATATGCACTTCTACTACAGGAGTTTCTATTGCTTTTACAACGTCACCAATACCAATTGATGTATGTGTATAAGCAGCAGCATTTAAAATAATTCCGTCATAGCTATATCCAACCTCCTGAAGTTTATCTATGAGCTCTCCTTCAATATTTGATTGATAATGTTCTAACGTGATATTTGGATACTTATTGACAACGCGCTCAAAAAAGTCGGTAAATGATAAGTTTCCGTAGATATTGGTTTCACGCTTTCCTAATAAATTTAAGTTAGGACCATTAATAATGATGAGTTTTTTCATAAAGTAAAGATATTAAAATTTGAGTACAAAAAAACCGAAGCAAAAGGCTTCGGTTTGAATATTTTAAAGAGTTGATCCCTATAAATTATTTAAAATAACACCAATATTAAAACTACTTCTACCGTTTCGTACAGAAGAGCCAAGGTTGTTACTAAAAACATCTGATAAACCAGATTGCGCATCGTATTCTACAAATAATTTAGTGTTTTCTCCAACATTGAATTTGTAACCAACACCTAGAGCAATACCAAAATCTGTAGAATTAAAAGCGTCTTTAACATCTGTTCCGCCTCTATCCTCTTCAGCATTTAAAAGGAACCCAATATAAGGACCAAAATTCAAATACCATTTTCTTGTCGACCCAAAATGCCAATTTGCCATAACTGGAACAGTTAAATACGTCACATTAAAGTCTGTAATATAAGACTCATTTGTAAGTTCGTTATCAAAAAATCCATCTCCCCATCCTTTTGAATCATAGATAAGTTTTGCCTTTATTCCCCAACGGTCTGAGAAATAATATTCACCAGATACTCCAAGGTTAAAACCTGTTTTTGATCGAGTTCCATTATTAGAATCTGATCCTACAACAACATTAGATATGTTTAAACCAAGTCCTGTTCCAATTTCAAAATCGCCTTTATCAGCTTGAGCATTAAGATTTAAGCTACAGCATAGAGTTATAAAGACAATTGTAATTAATTTTTTCATAATAGATTTAAAGTTTTGTTAGGCTGCGAATCTAAGATTTTACTTACAATTAAAAGTGTAAAAAATCGTAAAATATAAGCTTTAAGCATAAAAAAACCGAAGCGATATCACTTCGGTTTTTCTTATGGTTAATACCAATTAGAACTTATAAGTAACTCCGAAATTGATATCAGATAAATCAAAGTTTAATCCAAAAGAATTAGTAGACTCTGCTCCATCAACATCTGGTTTAGCACTAGCATAAGACAATGCACCAACTGATGCTCTTAAAGCGAAACAATCAGATACAAAATAGTTAAGACCTGGTCCTACAGCAATTGCGAATACATCAAATTTAGACTCTGCTCCACCATTTGGCTCAAATTTAGAGTTAGCGTAAGAAACTCCTGCACCTACTGTGAAAGAAAATTGATTTGCTGGAGTAAAGAAGTATGTAGCTCCTAAACCTCCTCCAAACGTCGTAGTTTTATCATCTGCAGCATTTTCAGCAGAACCAATAGATAAATTAGCTTCTAAAGCGATATTTTCGCTTACAAAGTATCCTACCGTAGGCATAAAATCAAATCTGTTAGTTTTTAAATCTCCTTCTTTAGTACTGTTATATCCAACTGTACCAGACACATAAACATCTCCTTCTTCAAAACCACCTGTAGTGTTTTCATCTTGTGCATTTACGTTTGTAAATCCGAAAACTGCAACTGCAGCCATTAGTAATAATTTTTTCATAATTGTTAAGTTTAAATAATTTGGTTTTTATTTTATTTGGTCGGCAAACATAAAAGATAATTTTTAGTCTCACAAGAAAAAACACATAATTTTATGTATTTCGTCGATAAAATAATATATTTCAACGGATTAATGATAAAAAAAGTGCTATTATGATTCTCATATTTTTTAAAACTATGACTGATAGTAAATATTAATCACATGTCATTAACACCACTTTAAATTTTAGTCTTGAATATCACTAATTTAAGATACCTGTAACTTAATATTTTGCAGTATTTTTGAAGTGAATTATCACGAGACTCAAAACCAAGTTTGTTCAATGAAATGGCAAAATGCACTCCATGATTATAAATACTATCTTAAAATTGAGAGAGGGTTATCTGCAAATTCAATTACCAACTATGAGTTAGATGTTGAAAAGTTAATCAATTACTTAACTATCCATGACATTTCTATTTCTCCTGTAGATATCGAATATGAAACAGTACAAGCCTTTATTTATGACGCGTCGAAACAATTAAACTCTAGATCACAATCTCGCTTAATATCAGGTTTACGAAGTTTTTTTAGCTACTTAGTATTTGAAGATTACAGAAAAACCAATCCGTTAGATCATATCGAATCTCCAAAAATAGGACGCAAATTGCCAGATACGCTTTCTATTGATGAAATTGATGCCTTGATTAATGCCATAGATTTAAATAGAGAGTTTAATCGTGTACGTATTGGGGAACGAAATAGAGCAATTCTTGAAACCTTGTATAGTTGCGGACTCCGTGTTAGTGAACTTATTAATTTAAAGCTATCAGATTTATTCTTTGATGAAGGTTTTATTAAAGTTACTGGAAAGGGAGATAAACAACGTTTCGTACCTATAGGTACTAACACACAGAACTATATCAATATTTGGAAAGACTTAAGAGTGCATATGAGCGTAGATCCAGAATACAAAGACACCTTGTTTCTTAATAACAGAGGAAAGCAACTCACTAGAGCAATGATTTTTACCATTATAAAAGATTTAGCAAAAGCTATTAATCTAAATAAAGTAATTTCTCCGCATACGTTCCGACATTCTTTTGCTACGCACCTATTAGAAAATGGAGCCGACCTTAGAGCTATTCAACTCATGTTAGGTCATGAAAGCATTACGACCACCGAAATATATATGCATGTAGACCGTTCACATCTTAAAGATGTGTTGATGTCTTACCATCCTAGAAAATAATAATCTTAATTTTGTAGTAAAAAAGTGACATCTTTGCAATTCATGTGTCTTATTTATAAAATCTTAACCTATGAAAAAGCTATTAAAAAAGCTTCTTAATTCACCATCAACTCCTCAAGAAATAGATTCAAAGTTCTCTGAAGTAAAAAAGTGGGAACTGGCCTTAGAATACTCCAGTATTGGTCTTTGGGAATACGATGCAGAGCTAGACAGCGTGTTTTTCTCTGAAGGTTCTAAACAAATAATAGGTGTTGAAGACCATAATTTTGGTAAAAACCCAAATGATTGGAATGATCGTGTTCATACCGAAGATAAAGTCAAATATTTTCAAGATTTTCAAGACCATCTTAGTAACGGTAAATCGATGTATGAAAATGAGCATCGTGTTTTATGTGAAGACGGAAGCTATAAATGGATAAGAGATCGTGGAAAAGTTGTTGAATGGACTTCAGAAGGAAAACACAAACGAGTTATTGGTACACATACTGATATTACGTCAAGAATTGAAAAAGAAGAGCAATTGGAGAAGTATCTTCAGTTAATTACTAGTCAGAATAAGAGACTTCACAATTTTACACATATTGTTTCTCACAATTTAAAAACACATATCGGAAATTTTAAAAATATACTTGAGTTCTATGACGAGTCTAACTCTGAAAACGAAAAAGAAGAACTCATGAATCATTTAAAGACGATTTCCGAAGCATTGACAACAACTATTGTAGATTTGGATGACATCATTAGTATAAAATCGAAATCTGATACCAGTGAACTTAATGAAAAGATAAATATTTTTGATTGTACCGAAAAAATTATTGAAAGTCTTGAAATTGAAAGCACAAGCAATGATATAACACTTTATAATTCGGTTGATAAAAATGACTTTTTGATTGCCAATAGGTCCTATTTAGAAAGTGTTCTTTACAACCTCATTTCAAACGGAATAAAGTATAGTCATCAACAACGAAAGTCTAAAGTTGTAATACAAACTCTACAAAACGAAGAAACGCTTAAGATTTTGATATCTGACAATGGAATAGGTATAGATACCAAAAAGTTCAAAAATCAACTATTTGAAATGTATCAAACTTTTCATGGTACAGATCGAGAAGACTCAAGAGGTGTAGGTTTATACATAACTAAAACACAAGTTGAAGCTATGGGTGGTACTATTGATGTTGATAGTGAACTTAATGAAGGGACAACGTTTACTCTAATTTTTAAAAAACAAAAGCACTCTAAATAGAGTGCTTTATTATTATATGTATAAAGTTCCTACTTCGCAATATTTACCGCTCTAGTCTCTCTAATAACAGTTACTTTTACTTGACCAGGATAGGTCATATCTGTTTGAATCTTTTGAGAGATCTCAAAAGACAAGTTTGCTGCCTGCTCATCTGAAACCTTCTCGCTTTCAACCATAACACGCAATTCTCGACCAGCTTGAATAGCATAAGCCTTATTGACACCATTAAAACCAAAAGCAACCTCCTCTAAATCTTTGAGTCTTTGAATATAAGAATCTAGTACCTGACGTCTTGCACCTGGTCTTGCTCCTGAAATAGCATCACACACTTGAACTATAGGTGATAACAATGTTGTCATTTCTATTTCATCGTGGTGTGCTCCAATGGCATTACATACTTCAGACTTTTCTCCATGCTTTTCGGCCCATTGCATTCCTAAAATAGCATGAGGCGTTTCCATATCAGATTCAGAAGATGGCACCTTACCAATATCATGTAATAGTCCAGCACGTTTAGCTAATTTTGGATTTAATCCAAGTTCTGCAGCCATAACACCACACAGTTTAGCTACTTCACGTGAATGCTGCAGTAAGTTTTGTCCGTAAGACGAACGATACTTCATACGACCTACCATTTTTATTAACTCTGGGTGTAATCCATGAATTCCTAAATCGATAACAGTTCGTTTACCAACTTCTGCAATTTCCTGTTCAATCTGTTTTTGTGTTTTTCTAACAATTTCTTCAATTCGTGCAGGATGGATTCGTCCATCTGTTACAAGCTTATGAAGTGATAATCGTGCCACTTCACGTCTCACTGAATCAAAACAAGATAAAATAATGGCTTCTGGTGTATCATCGACAATGATTTCAACGCCAGTAGCGGCTTCAATGGCTCGAATATTTCGTCCTTCTCGTCCGATAATTCGTCCTTTAACATCATCAGACTCAATATTAAATACAGAAACGCAATTATCAATAGCTTCTTCTGTTCCTATTCGCTGTATAGTATTAATAATAACCTTTTTGGCTTCCTGTTGGGCGGTGAGTTTTGCTTCTTCAAGAGTGTCTTGAATATAACTCATCGCATCTGTTTTGGCTTCACCCTTGAGTGATTCTACCAACTGGGTTTTAGCATCTTCTGCAGATAATCCAGAGATAACCTCGAGTTGTTTAATTTGACTTTTATGGGCTTTTTCGACTTCATCTTTCTTTTTCTCCAGAAACTCAAGTCTAAAATCGTAGTCCTTTATCTTACTCTCCAAAGACTGATTTGCTTTTTTATTTTTTGACAACTCATTAGAGATTTGTGATTCTTTATCTCTAGTTCGCTTTTCTGCCTCAGCCATTTTCTTGTCACGAGATAAGATGACTTTCTCGTGCTCTGCTTTGAGTTCTATAAATTTTTCTTTAGCTTGAAGAATCTTATCTTTTTTAATCGTTTCTCCTTCGCTCTTAGCATTTTTTAAAATTGAATTTGCTTCATTCTTTGCTTCTTTTATGAGTTTGGAAGCATTATTTTTTTCTAATGCTTTTGCAATAATATATCCGAGTACTATGCCTAGTACCACGCCTCCTACAATCATTAAAATTGTGTTCGTATCCATGTTAGTTAGTGTTTATATATAAAAAAAGCCTACATCAGTTTTGGATTCTGTATAAACTCCTTAAAAACAAGTTTAGGGCTAACAAGCTGATCAAAAATCTGCCCAAATACTAAAATAAATTAGTATTAGCAGCACGGTTTTACAACTTCAACTCACCCTTTTTAAAGAATTAACGTTGAGTTTATCAAAAATAAATAACTAATGTAGGCAGTAACCTATTGTTTATTTTAAAGAACGTTATGCACTTATATGTTCGTGAAGTAATTGGTTTAAAGCATTGAGCTTCTCCTCTACTTCTTCACTTACATTGGCTTTATCTATTGTTTTCTGTTCTACTTGAGATGCAAACTGCAAAGCACACATGGCTAATACATCTTGTTTATCTCTCACAGAATAGTTTTGCTCAAACTGTGTTATCATGGCTTCAATCTTTTTAGCGGCCTTGCGCAACCCTTCTTCTTGGCTTGGCGCAATGGTAAGAGGATAAACTCTATTTGCTATAGATAGCTTTATTTTAAGCTGTTCTGCCATTAATTGTAATTAGCATTATTCAGATAATTGAGCAATACAATGGTCAATATCTCTGATTAATGTGTTTATTTTGAGCTTTGTTTCTCTGTTATTCTCGTCACTGCCCAGTAATGAATTTGCCATTTTGAGTGATTCATATTTTTCAACCCAAGAACTTAATTCTTCTTGCTGTTGAAGGTTTTTCTGTTGTTGTATTGCTAATTCTTCAGAGATTTTAGCATTAGTTTGCTTTAAAACTTCTAGTTTGTGCAAAACTTTACTGATTTTGTTCTCTAAAGAATCTACAATATCTTCAATTTTACTCATTTACAAATTTCAATACTGATGTAACAAAGTTAACATACTAAGTGAAAAATCGCAATTGTTTTCATATTAATTTTGAAATTTATGGCACTTCTTTAGTCATAATGGCTCATGACTAACAATTTACAAATGCTTCTGATTCCTTTTTTATAAGTTTTTGTTTATTATTTTCAGTTTTTTTCAGATATTCACTCATTAATATTAAAAATAACATATATAGAATATTTTCTATATTTAATTTTAATCAATATTTTTGCGTTATATAACTTTTGACGTAAACTCATAACACATGAAGTACCTAATTTTACTTTTCTTTGCTTACACTTTTGCTTTTGGACAATCAGAAACACCTTATCCTCAAGACTATTTTAGAAACCCATTAGATATTACACTTGTACTTTCTGGTACATTTGCCGAATTACGTTCAAATCATTTTCACTCTGGTTTAGATATCAAAACGCAACAACGTACTGGTCTAAAAGTATATGCTGCGGCTCAAGGTTATGTAAGTCGTATTAAAATATCTCATTATGGCTACGGAAAAGCACTTTACATTACACACCCAAATGGTTATGTGAGTGTTTATGCTCATTTAAATAAGTTTTCTCCAAAAATTCAAAAATATATCAAAGCGTGTCAGTACGAAAAGGAAAGTTATGAGGTTGAAATGTTTCCGTCTCCTGATGAGCTTCCTATTTCATCAGATGAAGTTGTAGCCTTTTCTGGAAATACTGGAGGCTCTGGTGGTCCGCATCTTCATTTTGAAATTCGCGACAATGAAGAACGCCCTATTAATCCTTTGCTATTTGGTATTGATGTAAAAGACACGAAAAGCCCTTTTCTATTGGCTGCTTATGCCTATCCAAAAGACAGAAATTCTCATGTAGATGATGAAAAAAAGCGAAAAGAACTGCGATTAATACCAAATAAAAATGGCGATTACAGTACAGAACCTATTGAAGCACTAGGTGATATTGGTTTTGGAATTGTGAGTTATGACCAGCAAGATCTTGCCAATAATAAAAATGGTGTAAGTAATATTCAAACATTTTATAATGGTAATAAAAGTTTTGAAATGGATTTTAAGCGTTTCAGTTTTAGTGAATCTAAACACATCAATCGCTTTATAGATTTTGAAGTATTTAAAGAGGAAAAATCAAGAATTCAGAAACTCTTTGTTCAATCTGGAAACACTTTAAGCATGCTTAAAGATGTTGACAGTCATGGTTATATAAAAGTTGAAGATAGTACTAATACGGTATATAAAGTACGAATTAGAGATTTTAAAGGGAATGAGTCATGGTTGTCTATTCCAATAAAAGGAAGACCTGCCAAAGAAATCTTAGAAGCTCCAGAATTAAAACCAGACCATTACATCTATGCAGATCAAGTTAACGAATTAGAAAGTGAAAATATCTCAGTATACTTTCCAAAACAAAGCTTTTACGAAGACTTTTATATTGATTTTGGCGTGGATAGTGATACCTTAAAATTGCATAGAGATGTTGTGCCTATGCTGAAAAGTTATACCATTACTTATGATGTAAGCAGTTACAGTGAAGAAGACAAAAGCAAATTATTTATTGCCAAATTATACGGTTATTATAAAAATCCGAGTTATATCAGTACAAAACGTCTTGGCAACAAGTTATCAGCAAGAACAAAATCATTAGGAACCTTTGCTCTTGCAAGAGATACGGTAAACCCAACTATTAATCCTATTAATTTTCAGGATGGAAAATGGTTAAGTAAACTCGACTATCTGAAAGTGAGAATTGATGATGATCTGTCTGGTATTAGTAATTACAGAGCAACTATAAACGGAAAGTGGATTTTAATGGAGTATGATTATAAAAAAGATACCTTAACCTATGACTTTGATGATAATGTCAATACTGAGACCGAAAATAATCTTAAAATAATTGTTACAGATAATGTTGGAAATAGTACTACATTTGAAGCAACCTTTTTTAGAAAATAAAAAATAGCCTTTTGAAACTAAATATTACGCTACTCATTGCCTTATTAGGCTTTTCATTCTTCGGAATATCTCAAACCGCAACCATTAGAGGTGTCATTTTAGACGATGCTAAATTACCAATCTCTAGTGTTAGTATTAAAGCAGGCAATGATGGGACCACAACCAATGAAAATGGGTTTTACATCCTTAAAATCCCAGCAAACACTAATGTAACTGTTGTTTTTACGCACTTAGGCCATAAACGTGTTGAAGCTACCTTCAATTTGAAAAATGGTCAAGAGATTGAATTCAATCCAGTGATGAGTGTAGAGATAGAACAAATAACAACTGTTGTCATAAATGGCAATACAAGGCAATCGGTTGATGGTGTCACTACAATTACTCCTGAAGTAATAAGAACCATTAAAGGTGCTAATCCTGGCGTAGAAAATCTATTAAAAACTTTACCAGGTGTTAATATATCCAACGAATTAAGTACCCAATACTCTGTTCGCGGTGGAAACTTTGACGAAAACCTTGTGTATGTAAATGATATTGAAGTCTATCGTCCATTTCTTATTCGTTCTGGTCAACAGGAAGGCTTGAGTTTTGTGAATACGGACATGGTACAAAACGTAGACTTTTCGGCAGGTGGATTTCAAGCTAAGTATGGTGATAAATTGTCATCTGTATTAGATATCACCTATAGAAATCCTGTGTCATTTGGCATTCGTGCAGATGCCAGCCTTTTGGGAGGAAGTGTTACAGCTGAAGCTGCAAGTAAAGACTCGAAATTCTCTGGAATAGTAGGTTTGCGCTATAGAGACAATAGCTTGTTAATTAACTCTCTTGAAACTGAAACCAACGTAACTCCAGTTTTTGCTGATGCTCAAACCTATTTAACTTACAAGTTTAGTGATAAGTTTCATTTAAATTTCTTGGGAAATATCTCTTTAAATAAATATGACTTTCAACCAAAGAACAGACAAACCAATTTTGGTACTTTAGATGAACCTGTAGCGCTTTTAGTATTTTATGAAGGTCAAGAAAAAGATCAGTATTTAACCACTTTTGGTGCATTTAAAGCTAATTATTTTGTTAATGATGATCTTTCACTAAAACTTATTGCTTCAGCGTATCACACTACTGAAGAGGAATATTTTGACATCTTAGCACAATACCGTCTTGGTGAAGTTAATAGTAATATTGGTGACGAAAACTTAGGTGAAGTTGAGTTTTCCGAAGGTATTGGTTCACAATTAACTCATGCACGAAATGATTTGGATGCTGTCATTGTTAATATTGAGCATAAAGGCGATTATAAACTCGATGAAGAAAGCACTCTAGAGTGGTCTGTAAAATATACGCATGAAGATATTAGAGATCGTATAGTAGAATGGGAAGTTATTGATAGTGCTGGGTTTTCGGTACGACCTCCTATTTTTGATATCCCGAACAATCAACCCTATGAGCCGTTTGAAGGTCCTCTTGTTGCGTTTCAAAATGTTAGGGCTACCAATGCTGTACAAATTGATAGGCTCCAAGCCTATGCTCAATGGAGCAAACGAACAATGCTTGGTAGTAACGAAGTGTTTTATAATGCTGGTGTGAGAATTCACAACTGGACTGTAAATAGCGACATACCTAATCAAGATGGTATTTCCTCCTCTACCCAAACCGTGTTTAGCCCGAGAGCTCAATTTGCAATAAAACCAGATTGGGACAAAGACATGTTGTTTCGTATTGCAGGAGGTGTGTATTATCAACCGCCTTTTTATCGCGAATTACGAGATTCTTCAGGAACAGTTCAGCCAGATGTAAAAGCTCAAAAATCATTTCATATTGTTCTAGGAAACGAGTATAGTTTTGAGATTTGGGATCGTCCATTTAAGCTAGTGTCTGAAGCATACTATAAAGGCTTAAGTGATGTAAATCCGTATACCTTAGAAAATGTTAGAATACGATATAGAGCAAGAAATAATGCGAAAGCCTACGCCTATGGTGTAGACCTACGGCTTAATGGAGAATTTGTGCCAGGTACAGAAAGCTGGTTTAGTTTCGGGTATCTAAAAACCGAAGAAAATATTGATGATAGAGGTTACATTTCAAGACCAACAGATCAACGCCTGAAGTTTGGTGTGCTTTTTCAAGATTATGTGCCTAACATTCCTGATTTAAAGATGTATTTAAACCTTGTTTACAATACTGGAGTTCCAGGAGGTTCGCCTAGCTATGCTGATCCTTATGATTTCCAAACGCGTCTTCGCGATTATAAACGTGCCGATTTAGGAATTTCATATGTCATAGTTGATAAAAATAAAACGTATACGTCAAAATGGAAACAAAAATTTAAAGAACTCACTTTAGGAGTTGAGATCTTTAATATGTTTAATGCTCAAAATACGATAACCAATACTTGGGTTCGTGATGTATATAGTAAACGTCAATTTGCAATTCCTAACTTTTTAACACCACGTGTATTTAATGTGAGACTTTCTACACGGTTCTAGACGAAAGCTTTTGTTATTACCTGCATGTTTAATTAGCGTTTCGATTTTTAGTTTTTCCCATTTATAAAGACTTGACTTTTTAATCTTTTTAAAAAGGCTTATTTTTATGGATATAATTAGCTATCAACCATTTAATAAGTCTCACAATGCATATCTCTAAAATCTCTTGGGTTTTTATATTCTTTCTTTCTTATGCCTTATGTAATTCTCAAAATGAAATTTATAATCAAACCGCTTTGGATAGTATTTATGAACATTTCAAAGCAGATTTAGGAAGTGCGAATGCAGATCCAAAGTTTTTTGAAGCCTTAGACTCCTCCATACAACACTTAGAGGTAGATACTACTGCCGCACTTTATTATCACAAATTTGCCAATCTAAGACTTAATATGGGGCACTGGGATAGCATAGCTGAGCAAATGCACAAAAATGGTTATGAAAGATTAAAATCTACTGAATATCAATGCAAACTAGCGATAAGCCAATTTAATCTTACACGTTTTTCTTTATTTCAAAATCACCCAAATACGCTTGATCGTGCAAAACACAGCTTAGAGATTGCCAAAAAATGTGGAGAACTAGAGCGTATTGCTCATGCTCAGTCTTATATTGGAGCTGCCTACATCAATATAAATGACTATAAAAATGCCTTAACAAATTTATTAGAATCTGAAAAAAACTATACTGCAATAAAAGACTCTACAGGTATTGCAATGGTTAATTTAGACTTAGCAATTGTTTATACGCATTTTCAAGAAAATTTAAAATCTATTGCTTCTACTAAAAAAGCTGCAATGATATATAAAAAGGCTGGTAGAACTATGAATTATGCTGTAGCTCTTATAGATATGTCTTCTACTTATTTAGATATGGAAGAAACCGATAGCGTTTTAAAATATTTACCCATTGCACACAAAATAGTTAAGGACAAACATCAGCTTGCTAATGCCTACGTATATCAACATTACGGTAATCTATATGGGCAATTAGGAAGATATGACGAAGCCATAGATAATTTAAAGACTGGCCTAAAGATTAATGAAGGCATTGGTGACCGTGGTCTAAATATCAATTTCTATAGCTTCTTAGTAGATAACTACAAGAAAAAAGGTAACAATGCTATTGCCTATAAGTATGCGCTTAAATCTGATTCGGTTTCAAAACTTATTGACGACAAATACGAGAAATTAAAAAGCTTGTTAACGTTAGCGAACACAAGTCACGATGTTAATAAACATGAAGAAAGTCGCAATGCCTTTTTAGAATATATCAAACTAAAAGACAGTATTTTAGGTGCCGAAAAACAAAAAGAGGTCGCTGCTCTTGAAAAATTCTACGAAGCTGAAAAGCGGGACAATCAAATCAAAATCCAGCAACAGGAAAATGATCTCTTAACAACTAAAAATACGGCTGCAAACAACCGGAACATAGCCTTAATCATCTCTTTGCTCCTTTTAGCTGCTATAGCTTACGCATTGATAAATAAATTTAGATTAAGAGCTACAAAACAAGAGGCTATAACTAAAGTAACAGAATTAGAAAACGATAATCTTAATCAAAAAATTGAATATCAAAAAAGAGAACTCGCCTCTAAAGCGCTTCATATAGCTCAAAAGAATGAAATGCTAATAGAACTCAAAGAAGACCTCACGACCATAAAAAAAGACAACACTAATAATACTCGGGTCAACCATCTGATTAACAAATTACATATTGACAAGCAGATAGATGATAACTGGGAACAGTTTACTACTCAGTTTATTGAAATGAATCCAAGTTTCTATAAAAGCATCACTGAGCTTCATAGTGATCTCACAAAGAATGATATTAGATTAATTGCTTTATTGAAAATGAAATACGATTCAAACTCAATTGCATCTTTGCTTAACATATCACTCGAAGGTGTAAAAAAGGCTAGATATAGGCTTCGAAAAAAGCTCAATCTTTCTTCTGAAGAAAATTTAGAAAAACACATTATGAGTTTCTAAACTCAGATCAATCTACGAATTCCTTTAAAACATCAATCACATAATCGACATCTGCTTTCGTATTATACTTACTAAAAGAGAAACGGATAGATGGTCGCTGCAAATGGTCATTATCAAGAATTTCAGTCAACACATGCGAATGTTGAGAACTTCCGCTTTGACACGCACTGCCCTTAGAACAAGCAATACCTTTTAAATCTAATTGAAATTGTAACAGACTAGCCTTATCTGCTGAAATGGGTAAGCACACATTAACAAGCGTGTACGTACTCTTATCTAAGTCTCCAGATTGACCGTTAAAAGTCACGTTTGGAATAACTTGCTTTAGTTTTTCGATAAAATAGGATTTTATATCCAAAATATAAGTAGCCTCTGTTTCTAAATTCTTATAAGACAGGTGTAAAGCTTCATCCAATCCTACAATATTGTGAATAGATTCTGTTCCAGCTCGCAACCCTCGCTCCTGCTCACCTCCAAATATCAAAGCTCGAAGTCCGCTATTTTTTCTCAGAAAAGCAAAACCAACACCTTTTGGTCCATGAAACTTATGAGCACTAGCAGCCAAATAATCAATAGGGATATCTTGAAGATCTAGTTTATAATGACCTACCGATTGTACGGTATCACTATGAAATAAGACATTGTTAGCCTTACATAATTCTGCAACTAACTTAAGATTTAATTTGTTCCCTATTTCATTATTGATATGCATTAACGATACCAATTGTTTGGTTTCAGATGTCAACAAAGTTTCCAGATGAGATATATCTACATCTCCTTTGTCGTTTAGCTTTACATATTTAACTGAAACATCATACTCCTCTTGAAGTTGGTCTATGGTATGCAAAATAGCATGGTGCTCAATTTTTGAAGTGATGACCTCTGTAATACCTAAGTCTCTTACAGCACTTCTCAATACCAGATTGTCTGCTTCTGTACCTCCAGAAGTGAATACAATTTCCGAAGCCGACACGTTAAAATGGGATGCAATACGCTTTCTTGATGATTCAATTAATGATTTAGATTGTCTTCCATAACTATGTGTAGATGAAGGATTTCCAAAATTAAATTTCATCACTTCACTCATACGATCAATGACTTCATCTCGCAATTGGGTTGTTGCAGCATTATCAAAATAAACAGTCTTCATATCAATTAAAATTCTGATACAAAGATGCAACTTTCTAAGGGTTTTTAAAACTCCTTAGCTAAGCGTTCAAAATTATTTGTTAAAGCGACATATTAAACAATCAAATCTTTTATTTTTGTTTAAAATCTATGACAATGCGACAACTACTTTATATATGTTTAATTGGATTATTGGCTCTGTCCTGTGATGATGGTGATGTGTTTGAAGTTAACTTAGAGTTTGACCAAACACTTGAGCTTTGTCTTGATGCTAATGAAGGTGATTATTTACTATATGACACCAAAGTAGATCCTAACGAATCGTTATCGCTACTTTTTCCTATTGCTAGCAATGGCGATATTTTTAATCCTCCTTCAGATGATTATGAAAAGATTATTCCTATTAACGGCACATCAACTATGTTCAACTATAGAACTTATAGTGGTGATCCAAACGACTTAATCTGTCAAATTATTCCAAATCCAGGAACAACGATTACTAATGATTATGCGGCAGGGTCTGGTGCTGAAGCAAAATTCGTTACATCTTTTGATGATGATGATAATGACGGTATCTTATCTGAATTTGAAGGTCGTGGTGCTCAAGCTGATGATGGTACGTATCCTGATGCCATAGATACTGATGGTGATGGTATTCCTGATTATATTGATCAAGACGATGATAATGACAATATACTCACTATTAATGAAAATGCTGATCCCGATGGCGATGGCAACCCGTCTGATGCCGTTAATACTGACCTTGATTTTACCAATGGTGACATGATTCCGAATTATTTGGATAACGATGATGATGGTGATGGTGTTCCTACCATTAACGAAGATGAAAACAGTAACTCTTCATTAACTGATGATTTTGATGAAGTTGGGCCAAATCCTAATACTGCGCGTTATTTAAATCCAGATGCTGCAGAATCCTTTACAGCTGGTGATTTGTTGGAAAATGAATATACAAGAACCATCGTTGTGACGGTAGATATCATGAATGCAAACATTAGCATTGCTAGTATTGATGACCAAACTTTAGGCACTTACACATTTACAATAACACTCCCAGAAGATAATTAAACTAGGATTTTACATTCTGGAAAATATAGACTTCTGTAGCGCCAGTGCCATATTTTTGGTAGTCGGCTGCATAGTACTTCACATTATCATATCGACTAAACAGATATTCTAATTCGGTTTTGAGAACCCCTTCTCCAACACCATGAATAAAGACTACTTTCTGTATGCGTTTTTTTATAGCGAATTCCAACTTATGCCTTGCGGTATCTAACTGTAAGTTGAGCATATCAAAATTATTCATATGCTTATTCTGTGTTGTAATTTGGTGGATGTGCAAATCTACCTCCATTGCAGGCAGTGTTCGCGCTTTAGGTTTTACTCTTACTGACTTAGGTTTATGTGATTGTTCCTTTTCATTTATAACGGCATTAGCATCTGTATTAGAGAACATTTGAGAAGAAAAGGATTGTGTTTTTATAATTTCGGAAGGTAAAAACTCCATGTCAAAACCATCTTCTGTTTCAATAGTTATCGTATTACCAAAAATTTGAATGATAACACCATTAATATCTTCATCTAAAACCGAAACATGATCGCCAATTTTTAAATGCATCACTCAAGGTTTTCATTATCTGTGTCGTCCTGGTCATTCTTACTCGGAATATTACGAGATATATTGTAAATACCTACCATTAAAATAACAATACCTCCAATTAAGATATATTGATTTTGCTCTTCTTGAGCTTGAGCGTAAATGGCAATTATCCCTCCAATCAGGATTAAAATGTAACTAAGTTTTCTCGGCATTGATTTTTGAATTATCGTGTAAAACTATAATAAATCGAAAATACAATTTTAGAAACTTAATTAACAGGTCTAATCTGTTTTTTTATTCACTTTTGGCAATTGGCAAAAAACTCTGTCAACAATTATCCTTCAATTTTATTATTTTTGAATGAAATTTTATAGAATGGTGTCTCCAGAAGATTACATGCTACCCTGTATCAACAAAAAGATTTTTGGTCTTGATTGTATGGGTTGTGGTATGCAAAGATCTCTCGCATTAATTCTAGAGGGAGACCTTATAGCTGCATTCTATATGTATCCAGCTATCTACAGTTTAATTGCTTTATTAGGTGTAATTTTATTAAATTACTTTAGAAATTTTAAGCATGCCTATAAAATTATTATTACTTTGGCAGTTGTAAATGCCATTTTAATTTTAGGTAATTTTATTTATAAAACTTTTTTAAATTAACATATACTACCATGAACGAATATCAACCACAAGAACAATTACAAAACGCAACACTAATTTTAATTTTAGGAATCCTATCTATAATAGGATGTTTCTGTTATGGAGTTTTGGGGATAATTCTAGCAATTGTCGCCTTAATCTTAGCGCAAAAAGCGACAAAAACATATGCACAGAATCCAGAAATGTACTTAGGATATCAAAATGTAAAAATTGGTAAGATTTTAGCCATTATTGGATTGGTAATAAGCGTAATCTATATGTGTTTAGTGATTTGGCTGATCGTTACATTTGGAATGGAAGCACTTCAAGATCAAGAATTAATGCAACAAAGATTAGAAGAAATGATGGGACAATAATAGAGACCCATATTAATAAAAAACCTCAATAGCTACTATTGAGGTTTTTTTTATACTTAATATTTAAAACTGATTAAACTTCAAATTGCTTTAGAGTTTTAGTAATAATCGATACACAGTCTAGTAATTGCTCTTTAGTCATCACCAATGGAGGCGCAAATCTAATAATGTTACCATGTGTTGGTTTGGCTAGTAATCCATTATCACGAAGTGCTAAACAAATATTCCAAGCCGTATCACTGTCTTCATCATCATTAATAACAATCGCATTAAGCAAGCCTTTTCCTCTTACTAAATTAACTATAGAACTTGTTTCTATATATCTATTTAATTCACTTCTGAACAATTCTCCTAGTTGAAATGCGTTCTCTGCAAGGTCCTCCTCACGAACAACCTCAAGAGCAGCAACTGCAACAGCTGCAGCTATCGGATTACCTCCAAATGTACTACCATGATTTCCAGGTTTGATGACATTCATTACAGCATCATTTGCCAATACAGCGCTCACGGGATAGGCTCCTCCAGATAACGCCTTACCAAGTATTAAAACATCTGGCTTAACTTCTGGGGTTCCTGAACAATTTTTATTCTCACAACTACAATTTCCGCAAGTCGCTAATAAACGTCCTGTTCTAGCAATACCTGTTTGTACTTCATCTGCAATAAACAATACATTATGTTGTTCACACAAAGCTTTTGCTTTTGCTAAATAACCTTCGCTAGGCACATAAACTCCAGCTTCTCCTTGAATAGGCTCAACTAAAAACCCTGCGACATTTTTATTATTTACTAACGCATCTTCTAATGCTTGAAGGTTATCGTATTCAATTTTAATAAATCCGTCTGTATAAGGCCCAAAGTTTTTTCGCGCTACTGGATCATTACTAAATGATATAATCGTTGTTGTTCGTCCGTGGAAATTATTCTCACATACGATAATTTCAGCTTCATTCTCATCAATTCCTTTGACTTCATAAGCCCATTTTCTACAAAGTTTTAAAGCTGTCTCTACAGCTTCAGCTCCTGTATTCATTGGTAATAACTTATCAAAGTGAAAATACTCTGAAGCAAATTTTTCATACTTTCCAAGCATGTCATTGTAAAACGCTCTAGACGTTAAACTTAATGTTTGCGCTTGTTGTGTCATCGCATTCACAATCTTTGGATGACAATGTCCTTGGTTTACTGCGGAGTAAGCCGATAAAAAATCATAATATTTCTTACCTTCTACATCCCAAACATACACACCTTCTCCTCTACTCAATACTACTGGTAACGGATGGTAATTGTGTGCACCATACTTGTTTTCTAAATCGATCGCTTGTTGCGAAGTTAATTGGTCTAAAACAGCCATTTTAAAATAATTTAAAGGTTCATATCCAAACAAATGGATATCTAAAATGTCCATTCCTTCTGTACCTTTATTCTTTCAAAGACTTGAAAAAGCAGCGTGGGAGAGAAATCATCCCTAGGGCTCGCAAATTAATAAATATTAGTTGCTTCTAAAAATGTTATGCTCACAATTTTCCAGACAATGATGACACTTGAAGCTCTAAACGCTTGATTTCTCTAATTAAAGCATTCTTATCCATTTGCATCCATGCAAACACTTTTAGCATGCTAACACCTAATAAAAAAACAAGACTTCCTAGTCCCCATTTTATAAGCTCGTTCGTCTCAGTAGTATCAAAAAACTGAACAACACAATACACAAATAAACCAAAAAACAGTAGTGTCATGATGTTCATTAATATGAGAATCCATTTATTCTTTCCTCTAAACAATCCCCAGATCATTCCTAGAACATTTTGTTCTTCTAAAGAGTCATAAAATTTTGCTTCCTCTTGCGTTAATGTGTCTTTTATTAACTGATCGATATCTTCCATATTTGTTTTCATAATCGTTTGTTTTATATGTTCCGTTACTTCGGAAACTGTATTAATATCTGTTTTTTTTGTCTTTTAATATAAGTTTCAGTTTTTCTCTTGCATGAAATAATCTAGATTTTACTGTTCCCACAGATATGCTTAACAAATCACTTATCTCTTTTAGTGAATACGATTCAACGTAAAACAGTTTTATAATATGTTGTTGTTGCATTGGTAAAGTGAGAATGGCTTTTAATAGTTTTTCTTTTAATAAAGCATTGTCATTCTCTTCATTATTATATTCTAGTGCGATTTGTTCTCGCTTGTACGTTTCACCTTTTACTTGCTCTTTTTGTTGTTGCCGCAATGCATCCAATGATTTTGAATACACAATCCGAAATGCCCAACTTTTAAAACTTGAGGGCTTTTGCAGGGCATGCAATTTTTCCATAATAACTTGCCAACTGTCTTGCGCTATATCTTTAGATAAATCGGCATCCTTAACAATCCAGAACGCCTTCTTACAAAATATAACATGCCATCGTTTCACCAATTGAGCCATTGCATTTTGGTTTCCAGATTTATACGCCTCTATAAGCTCTACATCTATATGTGTATTGGTTTTCAACTAAGCGTGTTTTGTTTTAAATGAGGTACTTTTATAATACGTTCTTAATACCTTAACCCAAACATTATATGGTGTTGTTTTTTTCTCTTCGGAAAAGTAATTCTCTACATTATCAAAAGCATCTTCAATTAAAGCGTCATGCAACCATCTAATCATAAATACCCAAAGCACACTAGCTTTTAAAGATGTCTTCATGTCAATTTTATGAATGATTTCTGAAGTATTCTCACTTACAGCATTGATAGATAGTTCGTGAGTCCCATAAAACCCATCTGGTTTTCTAAATTTAAACTTAATAAAATTCCCGTCTTCAAATTCAATAATCGTATATCTAATTCTCCCATGACCTCCATTGCTTCCAATCTTTAAACCATCTTTAAATCGCATGGCTGGCCAATTCCTATAAGGCCAAATGTGATCATTAGAAGTCGCTAAGGTTTTAAACAAAAGAGAAACCTTTTCTTTAGGTTGACTAATTTTTCGTTTGTGAATATTAATGACTTGCATACTCTAAAGACGTAGAAAACCTAAAAAGGTTCATTTATTAATAAAAATAATAACTATTGTTTGGGTTTAAGGCATTCAAACCATAACTTTTTCTAATTTTGCAAACATTAAATTCTGATATATAATGCCTCGAAGAGAACGAAATAAATTTGTAAAACGCGGACAAATAATTGAATTGCTTATTGAAGACTATGCCTTTGGAGGTAAAGGGATTGCTCGAATAAGAAATGAGCATGGTGAATTTGTAGTGTTTGTTCCCAATACACTTCCTGGTCAATTAGTTAAGGGGCAGGTAAAAAAAACTAGCAAAAAATATGCTGAATGCAAACTTATTGAAGTTTTAAAACCATCTGAAGATGAGGTCGAGATGCCTTACCAAGATATTCCAGGAGCGCCATATATTCAGCTTCCAATAGAATTGCAACACAAATACAAAAAAGAGAGCACTTTATCTTTATTTAAACGCATTGGAAAAGTAGAACATATTGAGTCGTTATTTGATGAATTTATAAGTTCACCTAATGTGTTTCATTACAGAAACAAAATGGAATATGGTTTTTCAGCCATTGGATATGACAGAGCTCAAAAAACAGATATTGACGAATTCACTCTTGGTTTTAAAAGGCGAGGCACTTGGTGGATGGGAGATAATCTAAATAAAGATTCAGGGTTATTTGATAAGGAAGTAGAAGATAATTTAAAACGCATTAGACAGTACTGTGAAGATACAAGTTTATCACCATGGCATGGTCCAAAAAAAGAAGGCTTCTTCAGATATTTTGTCGTACGTAAATCATATAAAACTAATGAACTATTATTTAATCTAGTAACAACATCTTATGAATTGGATAAGTTCGATTTAAATAAATTTGCAAATCTATTAGTTGATATTTTTGGAGAACGATTTGCTGGATTATTACATACCATAAATGATGAAATTGGTGATAGAACGATTGCTACCTCTGGAAGCATAACACTTATTCATGGAAAAGATAAAATTGTTGAGGAGTTGTTAGGATTGAATTTTGAAATTAGCATGAAGAGCTTTTTTCAAACCAACCCAAAATCTGCAGAAAAACTATATTCAAAAGTAGTTGACTATGCTCTTGAAAAAAAAGAGGCTATAGATAATTCGGTTGTACTCGATCTTTTTTGTGGCACTGGAACTATTGGGCAAATTATAGCATCTAAGGCTCATAACACAAAAATCATTGGTGTAGATATCGTTGCATCTGCAATAGAAGATGCAAAAGAAAATGCTAAACGCAATAATATAGACGGTTTAAAGTTTTATGCAGCAGACGTTGGCAAGTTTTTAAGTGAACATCCAGAATATATTAATAAAATTAGAACAATAATTCTGGACCCTGCCCGAGCAGGAATCACACCAAAAACGCTTAAAAAAATCATAAACCTAAATTCAGAACGTTTGGTTTATGTATCTTGCAATCCAGCAACACAGGCAAGAGACGTCGAGCAATTGACGATAGCTGGTTATGATGTTAAAAAATTGAGTTTGGTGGATCAATTTCCACATACAGCTCATATTGAGACCGTTTTGCTTTTAGAAAAGCATTAAACGCAAATACTGAAGAAGAATTGAAACGATTTATAGTACTACTTAGCATAACAATCCTTACCTCATTTATTATATGGAGTTGTGAACGCGACGATATTTGTGCTGAAGGCACAGCAACGACACCACACCTTATCATTAGGTTTTATGATGTCAACAATCAAAACAATTTTAAGGATGTAAGACAATTGGAGATTAAAGGTCTAGGTGATGATGGGTTACCGTTTTCAGAAACTCCAATTTTAAGTAGAGTTAATACAGACTCTATTGTGCTCCCATTGCGATTTGCCGAAGAAGGTATCGAAACCATTACCCGATTTCAGCTTGAAAAAGATGCTGATTTTGCTGACAATATGGATCCTAATAACGATTCTAATATAGACATTATAGAAATTAAATACACTCCTGAATTTATATACGTATCAAGAGCTTGTGGCTATAAAAGTATTTTCAACTTTGGCCCAACTGGAGGCATTACCAGAGAAGTAGATAGCGAAATTTGGATTACCAATACTGAAATTGTAAACGAAACCATAGACAATGAAAATGCAGCACAGATTATTATTTATCATTAGTATGATAATCGTGATGTTGCTTCCATTGACATCACTAGCACAAACAGAATCCAACGAAACTACAACAGACACTCTTGTCTATAAGCAAAAGTATGGCCTCAGACTTGGAGGTGATATTGGAAAACTAGTACGTGCTGCTATAGATGATGATTATTCTGGCTTTGAAATTAACGGTGATTACAGACTAACTAAAAAACTATATATAGCTGGAGAATTAGGTACTGAAGAGCGCAGAATTACAAATGACTTTCTAGATGTTACAGCCAAAGGAAGTTATTTCAAAGCTGGTGTAGATTACAACACTTACAAAAACTGGTTAGACATGCAAAACATGATTTATACTGGATTTAGAGTTGGCGTAAGTAGTTTTAGTCAAACTCAAAATAGTATCACCATTTTTAACACAGACCAATATTGGGAAGCACCTTTTACTGATAATACTGAGCGAGAGTTTAATGGACTTACTGCTATTTGGGCGGAATTAATTATCGGACTCAAAGCTGAGTTATTTACAAACTTTTACGCAGGACTAAATGTTCAATTAAAAGGAATGCTTAGTGAAGATCAACCTTCAGGTTTTGAAAACCTTTATGTTCCAGGATTCAATAGAACGTATGACAGCGGACGATTTGGAATTGGATTTGGTTACACTGTGTCTTATATGATACCTATTTACAAAAAAGATAAAAAGGTTGTTGTAGAAAAAGAAGACAATTAACAACTGACATATATCATAGTATTTTTCTGTAAGTATATAGACCTTTATGTCGTAGAAATCACATAAAGCGTATCCTATGAAAACGTTTCAATTACCTTATCTATTTATATTTTTGCTTATTGTAAGCTGTGCAGCAACATCATCTATAGTTTTTGACTATGATATTGATGAGGACTTTAATAGCCATAATACTTTTGTTATCTGCGAAGACGATCTATTGGTCGAACACTCCAATTATCCAGATTACGATAATGCTAGCATAAGAGAATATTTATCTCAAGAAGTGTCTTCGCAAGTTGAAAACCTAGGATTAACTGTTGATAGTACCAATCCTGATGTTCAAGTTGGATTTAGATTGGTTATTTCAGAAGAAACTGCAACCTTTAGAGATTGCTCTGAATTTAGTGAGTTTAACTACTGGAGAGAATGTACTATAGAAACAGAAACATATACCGACGAAACATTAATTATTTATATGTCAAATTTGGAGAAAAATCAAATTATTTGGCAAGCATCTATGCCTTGTAATATGAATATATCTGACACCAAACTAGAGTCGCATATAGCAAAAACTGTCAAAACTCTTTTTGAAACCTATCCTAATATTGTAAAACCTATTGAGTAATTAAGGTACCAGTATTAACAGTGTGCCTTTAGCACTAGTAGTCATCACTAATTTTTATTTGATAGCCATCTATTGGATACTCTTTGCCATTGAAAGTAGCTTTAGCTCTAAAGAACAAGGTGTCCTTTACAGTTCTAAGCATCTCAATTCTTAGGCCGCCATTTTTATCAATAGTTTTGTCAATATCTGTAATACGCTTCGCAGGCGTTTTTTCAACATTCGTTTTTAGGATATAATTACAGTCATCAATCCATTCAATATCCAACACCATAAAATCATCTTTTGAGATGGATTCAAATTGAGAAGTTTCAGATCGTTTCAATGTTGACAAAGGAACAACATCGGTAGCAGGAATAATAAAAGTGCCTGTTTTAAATTCTTTACATTTTAATTCTTGTCCGTAAGACATCACGCAAACTAACAGTAATAGAACTAGACTTATATGTTGTTTCATCATTTTAGTGTATTTAGTTATCCATATATTTACCCTTCTTACTTCCTTCGTACATGACGTATTTCACTAATCGGGACTCCAATTTAGCATTAAATAAATGAATTTTACGTGAAGGACGTAAACCAACATGTTTTAAAGCATCTAGATTAGATGTAATAAACCATGCATCTGTTCCTGGATATCCTTGCTTTAACGTATCACCTATCTCTTTATAAAACGTTTCCATATCAATATCTAAACGTTCACCATATGGCGGATTAAATACCATATGTAATTTATTGTCACCTGCTTTTTGTGTCTTAAAAAAGTCTTCATGCTGAATTGTGATAAACTCATCTAAATGTGCGTTTTTAATATTAGCCTTCGCCTTAGACACAGCACTTGGTGATTTATCGTAACCAATCATTTTATGATGAAAGTCTCTGGTTTTGCTAAGCAGAGATTCTTCAATCTTTTCAAATAGGTCAACATCCCAATCTTGCCAGCGTTCAAAAGCAAATTCTTTTCGCATCAAATTTGGCGGAATATTACAAGCAATCATAGCTGCTTCGGCTAAAATGGTTCCACTACCACACATGGGATCCATAAAATCTGACTGTCCATCCCAACCCGAAAGCATCACTAAGCCTGCTGCCAAAACCTCATTAATTGGCGCGATATTGGTTGCAGATTTATAACCACGTTTGTGTAACGACTCTCCAGACGTATCTAAAGAAATAGTGCATACTTGACGATCTATGTGCACATTGATTTTTAAATCAGGAAAGCGCAAATCTACATTAGGACGTTGGCCGTCGGTACTTCTAAATTTATCTACAATAGCATCCTTCGTTTTCAATGCTACATATTTTGAATGCGTAAATGCTTTAGAATGCACAGTAGCATCAACAGCTAGACTACCTGTCGGCTTTAAATGCTTACTCCACGACATTTTATAGACTTGATCGTAAAGATCTTGCTCATTTAAAACACGGAATGTTTTTATAGGCTTTAAAATTTTTATCGCAGTGCGCAACGCTAGATTAACCTTGTACATAAACCCTTTGTCACCAACAAAACTCACATTTCTAACGCCTTTTTTAACTTCCATTGCGCCTAATTGAATGAGTTCTCGCTCCAATAAATCTTCAAAACCATACAAGGTTTTTGCAACCATTTTATAATTATTCTCCATGCTGTACGACTAATAGATTGCAAAAATAAAGTATTTTTGTGGCTTAGAAGAAGATTTAAAAATGAGATTCTTATTTAACTAGAAAGTTAATATGACAAAAGACACACAACATTGGTATGCTTCATGGTTTGATACGCCATTCTATCATATTTTATATAAAGATAGAGATCACAATGAAGCTCAGGTGTTTATGGATAATCTTACTGAATATCTCAATGTTCCAGAGCAAGGAGACATCTTAGATTTAGCTTGTGGAAAAGGAAGACACTCTGTATATCTCAATAGTCTGGGTTATAATGTCACTGGTGTAGATCTGTCTGAAAATAGCATTGAATATGCAAAACAGTTTGAGAATGATACACTTCATTTCGAAGTTCATGACATGTGCAAACCTTACAAAAAACAATTTGATGCTGTTTTTAATTTATTTACCAGTTTTGGATATTTCGAAAATGAGGAAGACAATCTAAGAACCATAGAAGCCATAAAGGCTAATCTTAACGAGTTTGGATTTGGTGTGATCGACTTTATGAATAGTGATTATGTTATTAACAACCTTATTACTGAAAATGTAAAAACTGTTGAAGGCATCGATTTTCATCAAAAAAGAAGTCTTAAAGACGGTTATATAGTTAAGGATATCTCTTTTTCTACAGAAGGTGAAGATTTTCAATTTCAGGAACGTGTAAAAGCATTTACCCTAAACGATTTTGAAGCGCTTTTTGAAAAAGCAGGCGTATACCTGTTAGACGTTTTTGGAGATTACAAGCTTAGAAAGTTTCATCATAAAACATCTGAGCGTTTAGTTATGGTTTTTAAATAATATAAATGAATACATATTTATTTCCAGTATATGCGGTAGTGTTAGGTATTATAATTGTTGTTATTTTTAAACAACAGAGAAATACCTATACAAAATTGCTCCTCTCTTTTAGTGGCGCCTTTTTATTAGCACTCACTCTTTTTGACCTCTTACCTGAAGTTTATGAGCATTTAGAAGCCAAGCAAACAGGATTGTTCATTATGTGTGGAATCCTATTACAAATCATTCTTGAGTTTTTCTCTAGAGGTGCCGAGCATGGGCATGTTCATATCCATAAAAATGAAACCGCATTTCCATGGCTTTTGTTTATAAGTTTATGCATTCATAGTTTTTTAGAAGGGTTCCCTATTCATCAACATAATGATATGGTTTATGGCGTACTTGTACATAAAATCCCTATTGCCATATTATTGACGATGTTCTTACTACAATCCAGTTATAGTAAGCTTCAAATTATTTCCTTTTTAACGGTCTTTACCGCAATGACACCCTTAGGAACTTATATTTCTAACGCTACAAGCATTAATACCGAATACCTCAACATGATAAATGCTATTGTGATTGGTATATTCTTTCATATTTCTACAACTATTTTATTTGAAAGTAGTGAAGGTCATAAATTCAACCTTTCAAAATTAGTGGCAATTATTTTAGGTGTTGGTATTGCGTTTTTTATCTAGTTTTTATGTTTTCAAAGGAAGAAAGCCGTCTACTCCGGCAAGAATTTTGGACCAGTTTTGGAAAATCATTTCCAAGAAAGTGGATTTTATATGACACCAAAATAAAAGGGTTTTCATTCAAATTTCATTTCGACACAAAGAAGGCATTGGTTGCTTTAGATTTAGAAGACGATTTAGAAAACCGTATCATCTATTGGGAAAAACTACAATCATTACAGTCTATTTTAAGAGAAGATTACTTACCTGAAGTTTACTTTGAAGAAGAATTCTACTTAGATAATGGTAAAGAAATCTCTAGAATCTATTTACCTTTAGACCATAAGGTGTCTATTCACAATAAAAACTCATGGCAAGAGGTGATGGTGTTTTTTAATGAGACTATGAGTAAATTTGAGGCCTTCTTTGAGGAGTATCGTGATATAATAAGCGATTAATCACTTATGCTTTCATTTTAAATTGAAAAGTATAATAGAGTAAAATTTATATCTTTAAAACATCAACCTAAAACAAAAAATTATGAAACTTGGCGCTTTTTCAATTAGCTTAGCCGTAAAAGACATTCACGCGTCTAAGGCTTTTTATGAAACCTTAGGATTTACTGTGTTTGCTGGAGATTTAGAACGCAATTACCTTATTATGAAAAATGGAAACGCTTTAGTTGGCTTATTTCAAGGCATGTTTGAAAACAATATCCTGACCTTCAATCCTGGCTGGGATGAAAATGCCAATACACTAGAAGAGTTTGATGATGTAAGAGCGATTCAAAAACATCTTAAATCGCAGAATGTGAAATTAGAACGCGAGGCAGATGAGTCGACTTCTGGTCCTGCAAGCATTGTAATGCTCGATCCTGATGGCAACGCTGTATTAGTCGATCAACATGTTTAAATAACGAAAAAGTACACCATGAAAAAGTGGCAAATGGCACCTCCTAATACAAATAAGTGCCAAATCACATGGTTATAAGGTATTTTATCAATGGCATAAAAAACGATTCCCACTGTGTAAAGCAATCCTCCTGCAAACAATAAGTACAATCCGTTAGTATCTAGTCTATCGGCTAAGGTAGAGAAGTCAAAAACAATTAACCATCCCATAACGAGGTATAATAATGTGGAAAAGGTTTCGAATCTACCTGTAAAGAATAGTTTTAGAATTACTCCAAAGGCGGCAATTCCCCAAACCACCCAAAAGAGTACCCAACCTAAGCTGTCGGACAACATGATGAGCAGCACAGGTGTATAGGTTCCTGCGATAAGTAGATAAATGCTAATATGATCAACGATTCGAAAGTAATGCTTACGCTTATCCCCTTTTACGGCATGATAAAATGTAGAAGCCAAAAACAAAACGATAATTGAAACTCCGTAAATGATAACACTAAAGAGTCCGTAAGGTGTTTCTCCTTTTAAAAAGACAATAAGTAGCACCAAACCTGCAATTCCAAGTGCAGCACCAATACCATGACTCCAAGCATTTAAGCGTTCTTCTAGAGGCGATTGTATACGCATTAGTTTTTAATTTCGGCTGTTGATTTATTCTTTAACCATTTATCAGATAAGTCGTAGTAATCGAATTCGATAGCTGGTTCTTGACGTTTTAGAACCCTGTCTTGAAACGCACGTTCTAGGATATCTTCAATAAAGAAATCTTCTTTTATCTCCATTGGGTTAAACTCACGCTTAAGAGAAATATCAAACAAGTTGGCTGTACTATTAAACCAAAAGGCACGCCAACCACTGCGCAATTCTTTAATTAACTGAAATGTTGTTTTCCCAGTTTGTCGATGAATTAATTTAACAAGTATCTGACCTTCAGTTCGTGTGAGTTTTTTGAGTTCTGCAGAAAATTCATCTTCAATATACTTTTGAATTTTCTTTGCATAACGTTTTTTATCTCTCTTTTTTTCAAGTGTTTCCAGACGCTGCTTTAAGGTAATCAAACGGTCGGCTGCCAATTTAGCATAAGGATACACTTTTAAGGTCTTTCTCTTTAAGATTAAGTACTGTCTACGTTCTTCTCGATCTGAAAAATTGATCTTATTAAGCACTAAAACTTCTTTTAGGTCTATAGCTTCTTTTACAATAGAATCTCCTTCTACATAGATATACTGTACCAATGTAGAGTCTTTTTCAACAGGTTCAACCTGAGCGAAAAGACACAACGGAAAGCATATTAAAAGGTATACTACTAATCTCATATGTAAGCTTACTGCCAAAACCATTCCATTTAGATCATCAAAATTAATTATTTGTTAGTTTATAAACCTTTATTTCGTGTTAATATTATAATTAAGTTATAATAACAAAGAAAACCCAAAAATGATTTATTTAAGGGTTTTCTCAATTTTGTTAGTATTACTAATTTATGTTCTGTCGGTTGTCGTCAGAACGTGTGTCAATTAACTTATTGTAAGGGTCTACACCAACTTCGGTAGGCTTTTCATCAACAATAATAGACAGTGTATTATTAATCTCTGTGATCTTATGTTTCTTTAAATATAGGACACGTTCCTTTTTCTTTCCATCGCTATCATCTTCGGTGAAAATACCAATATCGATATAATCTTCTAATTTTACTGATAATAATGGCTTATCTTTTCCTTCAGGTAAATACGTAATTGAGTCTCTACCAACCTCAGAATAGTATCGTCTTCCTTTTTCATTATTTCGGTATTTACTCACGTTAAATTCGATATCAACTTTATATTTTCCATTATCCATTTCAGTAGTAGAAGCACTAAGAATTCTATTATCATATAGCGTAATGGTTTCAAACATGTCTTTGATCACATACTGCAAACTATCTGGAGTGACTGCTTTAACATGATTGACCATATCTATTGATGTTGTATAAGGTGGTTCTTGAAATTTCACTTTCTCTACATAGGTTTTAAGTGCATTGTTAAGTACATCCTCTCCAATATAATCACTTAAAGCATACAACACTAACGATCCTTTTTGGTAACGTATATAACCTTGGCCATCATTATACATTAATGGTTTTTCTCGTTTACTCTCAAAGGTTCTCGATGTTAGATAATCATCTAAGGCTTTCTTTAAAAATTTGCGCATTTGATCTTTTCCTATTTCCTTCTCAAGAACTTTTAATGATACATATTCCGATAAACTTTCAGACATCATGGTCGCTCCCAAAACATCTGCACCAATCACTTGATGTGCCCACCATTGATGAGCTACTTCATGAACAGTAATAGCATAAGTGTAATCTACACCTCCATCTTCACTATCATCAACCTCGGCAATAAAACCTGCGTCGCCAGAAAATGGAATCGTATTTGGAAATGACTGAGCAAACCCACCAGCTGGGAATTCTATAATGCGGACTTGTTTGTGTTGGTACGGACTAAAATTTTCTGTATTATAAGCCAATGATGCTTTCATACCTCTCATCATTCTATCGAGATTATATTCATGGCCTTTATGGTAATATATCTCTAAATCGACATCATTCCATTTGTCTCGCTTTACTTCATATCTAGCAGAATTAAACGCATAGAAATGTAATATTTTACTATCCATCTTATAATGAAAATAACGGCGACCATCTTCAACCCATTCCTTCTGTAGATAACCTGGAGCAATTGCGATTTGATCTTCACTCGTACTCACTGTAGCTTCAAAATCGACCCAATCACTATCCTTGGATATATATGTGTTTCCTAAGGCAGATGAATCACTTGGGTGAGGTCGCAATGCATTAGGAGGTAGATCATATTTTTTACGCGTTTTGTCATCTCTAAGTTCATTACTCCCATCATAACCTAAACTTGGAAATAACTGAAAATTATTAAGAAATGTTCCATTTTCAATAACAGGAGAATTACGCCTTAAAATTGTATTAGGTTTATTTTTGACTGTAAAATGCAACTTCATAGTATCACCAGGTATCAACGGACGCTTTAATTCATAAATATCAAAGTTGTACAAGGTATCTTCTAATACGAGTTGATTAGCTCTATCAAATTCGAATGTGCTTGGATAGCTATTATGGTTTAAGAAAATACTATCAATTACTTGGTCTGTTTTGTTGACCATGAGATATTCTCCAGACCCATTAAAATCTCTTGTCTTCGGAAAAATATCCAAGTTTGCTTTTACAGCAATTATTCTAGGCTGGGCAACATCTTGATATTTTTTATAGAGCTTCTCCCACTCTACACGTTGCTGCTCTTGTTCTTTTGAAGAATAGCTTTCATTCTTAATATTTGTTTCGTGGAAAATTCTAAAACCTAAAGACAAAAAGCCGATAAGCAATACTAAAAATGTGATAGCAACTGGAGTCTTAAATCTAGATTTTGCAATTTTAATACGCTCTTTAAACGAATGTGGCAACCCTCTAACCCAAAATAAGCCTGCAATGACCATCAATACTAATCCACCAAGAACCCAATAGCTTTTATATAATAAGTAGCGACCTAAAGAATCTCCGTATCCATTCATGTCATTAAATCTAAACCCAGGACCTTCGTTATATTTAAAAATAGGCTGTTCTACACCAGCCAAACTCAAGAATGGAATACCAATCGCAATAACCAACAACACAAAAAGACCTAGATATGGATTTCGTATCAAAGTCTGAATCCATAGCGCTAAGAAAGCCCAAATCACATAGTTAATAAGCTTTAAACCAAATAATTCTTTAATGTATAATCCTATCTCAATATCAAAATATCCTTTATATAATTGAAATAAAATTCCTGATATCATAATAACTGTTAACAACAGCATTTGCATTTTTACAATGGCAATAAATTTTGATAAAAACAGTGACCAATTTGGAATTGGAGTCACGTCCTCTATACCATTCATTTTTGCAATCTTACTACGGTTGACTAACATTCCTGCGTATAAAAATGTACAAATATTGATAGCAATTACAAATGCGCCTCCGCCTTGTAACATACGCCATGTTCTAGGATATGATGGTGTTCCGAAAGGGTTTCCTAAATCTGCAAGCGCTATTAATACAATAATAAGACCTACCAATACAATACTAATAAATGGCCAGCTCTTAACAATATATTTAAATTCTACATTAGATATTTTCCATGTGTTTTTCAGGTTTTGTAGAAAAGAGTAATCAAAATTAACTTTAGGTAAATTTACTCTTGTTATACCTCCAAAATTGCGTTTTGTAGAACGTACACCTTGTGATTTTTTAAAGAGTGAAAATGAAATAGCATTTTGGCTAAACTTAAAGAATCTATAAACCAAAGCAAACACAACTGAAGACACACCCAACCAAATCAAACGGTTATATATAATAACTTCTTTAATAGGGATATGCAACTCATTTTGCTCTGCAACAGTCCAATACCTAGTATAATATTGCATAGCCGCTCCACCAAAAGGGTCTGCCAAGGCAGCAATATATCTATGCTCTGGATCCGATAAAAAGCTCTCGGCCACGCCTTGGACAAATAACAGTAAGATAACAGTTATAAATCCAGCCGCTATATTTCTTGTAAACGTAACAACTCCAAAAACAATAGCCCCAAACAATAATATATTGGGTAAAATGAATACCCAATACGCATTAAAATAAGATTTGAAATCAAATGCAGTGATCAAATCAGGATTAGTTCCTGGTAAGCGATACCCAATAAACATTCCAATTCCAATAGTTAATACAACACAAGTTACAATAAGTACTGCGCTAAAAAATTTGGCAAATAAATAGCTGCTTTTTGTAAATGGGTATGAATATAAAATAGTATGCATATCACTCTTATAATCTCTATATACTGATACACCAATAATTGATGGAAATAAAAAGAAAATAAAAATGGTTAATGAAATAAATAAATTAGCAATACCGAACGGTGAATTTACAGTTCTAGATGAACCGGTCGTAACTGTTATGCTATCGAATATTCCTGCATTGGCTGCAGAAATAAATAGAGCCAAAGCAAAGAAAATTGCCATATAAATATAGAAGGCAGGTTTTTTTAACCAGTACTTCAATTCATGAAAAAATATAGTAGAAAACATAGTGTATTATTTTAGTTGCAAATAAATTTCAATTAGCTTAAAACAGGTTCATCCTGTCGTAATGCTATAAAATACACATCGTCTAACTGTGGCTCGGTTGATTTAAAATCGGCATCAGGTAATTGATCTGAAAACACTCTAATGTTTAATGTATTATCTTCATTATAATTAGAAGACAACACATTGTATTTAGCTTCATTTTCCTCTAAATTATCACGCTCGATAATCTTGGTCCAAATTTTCCCGCTAAGCTCTTCTCTAGCTTTTGAAGGCGTCGAATGTTTCAAAATACGTCCACCATTTAAAATAGCCATTTCATTACATAGTTCTTTAACATCTTCAACAATATGTGTCGAAAAAATCACAGTGCAGTTGGTTCCTACCTCGCGAAGTACATTTAAAAAACGATGTCTTTCAGCTGGATCTAAACCTGCAGTAGGCTCATCTACAATAATAAGTTTAGGGCTATTTAATAATAATTGAGCTATCCCAAAACGTTGTTTCATTCCTCCTGAATAACCTGCAACATTCTTTTTACGCACGTCTGATAAATTCGTGATCTCTAAAACTTCATTAACCAATGCAGCTCGGTCACTTTTTGAAGCGACTCCTTTTAAAGTAGCAAAATAATCCAGTAAAGCTTCAGCAGACATTTTTGGATACACACCAAACGATTGTGGTAAGTATCCTAAAATTCTTCTGAGTGCCATTTTATCTTCCAAAACATTAATGTCTCCAAACATAATCGAACCCGAATCTGGACTTTGCAATGTTGCAATCGTTCTCATAAGCGATGACTTTCCTGCTCCATTTGGACCAAGTAAACCAAACATTCCAGTACCAATTTCGAGATTAAGATTATCTATAGCTTTGACACCATTTTTATATGTTTTTGTTAAATCTTTAATGACTAGCTTCATCTGTTTTTGTTTAAAATTAAATTTATAAGGTGATAAGTGTAAAAATAGTTCATTTTGTTACAAAATTTAATTGAGTAACATTTTAATACTGAATAAATCCTTTTATTTTTACAGAAATACAAATAACAACATATCTATGGCATCAAAAAGTATCCTAAATAAAAAATCACTCGATTTCCTTGAAAAATATTTAAATAATGCAGCACCTACAGGTTATGAATGGAACGGTCAAAAGGTTTGGATGGATTATCTAAAACCTTATGTAGACGAGTTTATCACTGACACCTACGGAACGGCAGTTGGCGTAATCAACCCAAAAGCTAAGTACAAAGTAGTTATTGAAGGTCATGCAGATGAAATTTCATGGTATGTAAATTATATTTCAGATAACGGATTGATCTATGTGATCAGGAATGGAGGAAGTGATCATCAAATTGCTCCAAGTAAAATTGTAGATATCCATACTAAAAAAGGGATTGTCAAAGGTGTCTTTGGTTGGCCAGCTATCCACACAAGAAGTCGCGCAAAGGAAGAACCACCAAAACCAAACAATATTTTTATAGATTGCGGTTGCAGCAATAAGAAAGAAGTCGAAAAACTAGGAATACATGTTGGTTGTGTGATCACATATCCCGACACTTTTCATATTCTAAATAAAAATAAATTTGTTTGTCGTGCATTAGACAATCGAATGGGCGGATTTATGATTGCCGAAGTAGCCCGATTACTAAAACTGAATAAAAAGAAATTACCTTTTGGTTTATATATCACCAACTCCGTTCAAGAGGAAATTGGATTACGTGGTGCTCAAATGATTACAGATACTATCAAACCAAACGTAGCAATAGTTACTGACGTTACGCACGATACAACAACACCAATGATTGATAAAAAGAAAGAAGGTCATTTACAAATTGGTAAAGGTCCTGTTGTAGCCTATGCACCAGCAGTACAACAAAAATTGCGTGATTTAATAACAGATACTGCTGAAGAAAAGAAAATACCATTCCAACGTTCTGCCTTGTCTAGAGCCACTGGTACAGACACAGATGCATTTGCTTATAGCAATGGAGGTGTTGCCTCTGCATTAATCTCTTTACCATTGCGTTACATGCATACAACTGTTGAAATGGTGCATCGTGATGATGTGGAAAATGTCATTAAAATGATTTATGAAACACTTCTTAAAATTAAAGATGGAGATACATTCTCTTATTTTGAATAAATACTTATGAGTATTCAACATCAAAAACACCTTTTCAGTATTCCTGAAGACGTTACTTATCTAAATATAGCTAGCCTCTCTCCCTCTTTTAAAGCTGTTGAGAAAGCTGGTCTTGATGCCGTACTACAAAAAAGCAAACCCTATACAATTCCGGTTTCAGATTTTTTTGATCCTGTAACTGAACTCAAGCATTTATTTGCAAAACTCATTGACACAGATGAACCTGAACGTATAGCAACCATCCCTTCCGTTTCCTACGGAATGGCTACTGTTACTAACAATATCAAACTCAATCCCAATGATGAGATTTTAGTTATTGAAGAGCAGTTTCCGAGTAATATCTATGCTTGGAGGAAACTTGCAGAAACTTATGATGCAAAAATTATAACCATAGCTAGCCCAAATCTTACAGAAGATAATGGCAAACAGTGGAATAAAGACATTCTTGACGCTATTTCCGATAAAACTGCTGTTGTGGCTTTAGGCAATATCCATTGGTCTAATGGAACAATTTTCGATTTAAAAGCTATAAGATCAAAAACAAGAACGCATGACGCTTTATTGATTGTAGATGGCAGTCAAACTATAGGTGCTTATCCGTTTTCAATTAAAGAGATTCAACCAGACGCGCTTATTTGTGCTGGATACAAATGGCTCTTTGGTCCTTATGGATGTGCTTATGCATATTATGGAAATTATTTCGATAACGGAGAACCTATTGAAAACAATTGGGCCAACCGATTGAATAGTGAAAAATTAGCTGACCTTACTAATTATGAAGCGCGTTACAAACCTCTAGCTAATAGATATGCTGTAGGTGAAAGTGGCAATTTCATTTATGTGAAAATGCAAATCGAAGCACTAAAACAAGTGATTCAATGGAAATCGAATACTATTCAAGAGTATTGCAGATCTATTTCTCTATCTGCTACAGAACAATTAATAGCTTTAGGCTGTCAAATTGAACACCCAGAAAATAGGACACATCATTTGTTTGGTGTTAAACTGCCTGAAAACCTTGATATCAAGAAACTCAAAACGGCACTACAAGAACAGCAGATTTACGTATCATTTAGAGGTAAATTCATTCGAATTTCCTGCCACTTCTACAATACTAAATCCGATTTTGAAACCTTAGTTAATTGCATTAAATCTGTACTCTAATAGTATGGAAGATTATATCGATATCGCTGATAGAAAAGGAAAATTAACTGGCGTTTCGGCTTCAAAATCTGAAATTCACTCTAAGGGACATTTTCATCATACAGCACATATATGGTTGTTTACTTCAGATGGTGAAATTCTACTTCAGCAACGTGCTGCTTCAAAACTGATTTGCCCATTGTTATGGGATGTTTCTGTTGCAGGTCATGTAGATGCAGGCGAAACCATAGAACAGGCTGCTATTAGAGAAACAAAAGAAGAGATTGGTATTTCAATTTCCGAAGAACAACTCATTAAGATAGGTGTTTTTGAATGTTTTCAATCGTATTCAAACGGTATTATTGATAATGAGTTCCACAATACATACATCGTAAAATTTAACTTAGACATAGGGGATTTCACTCCAAACCCAAACGAGGTAGAAGCCTTAAAATTTGTTACGATTTCAGAATTTAATGAGAAACTAGAGCATAGCGATATGAATAATCATTTCATATCAAGTAACAAAACCTACTATCAATTCGTTTTAGAAGCCATTAAAAATAACCTAGCTAAATAATTTTCACTACTTTTCGTTCATGATCAATTTACTTGTACTCGCCATTGCTCCTATCTTTATAATTATTCTATACGTGTATTATAAGGATAAATATGACAGGGAACCAAAAGGTCTTTTATTAGCAAGCTTTTTATTAGGAGCCATCATAAGTATTATTATTACAACCATAATCTATATTGGATTTGACATCATACTTCCACTTAAAGATGAGTTTAGCGTGCCTCAACAGTTTGTAAAAGCATTCTTAGTTGTTGGCCTCACTGAAGAATTTAGCAAATATATAATTGTTCGGTTTTTCTCTCAGCCAAAAGATGCCTTTAACGAACCTTTTGATGGCATCATGTATGCAGTCATGGTATCTATGGGTTTTGCGGCTACAGAAAATATACTTTATGTTTTAGAAGGTGGTTACGCCACAGGTATTTTAAGAGCTTTTACTGCTGTTCCGGCGCATGCTACATTTGGTATTTTAATGGGTTATTTTATGGGAAAAGCAAAATTCTCAAAAAATAGGATCAAACTCAACCTCTTTGGATTATTATTGGCTGTCACATTTCATGGGTTTTATGACTTTTTCTTATTTATAGATTTTATTCCTGGTATATGGGTTGGCGCATTTATATCGCTTATTCTTGGTATTATATTATCACACAAAGCCATTAAAACTCATCAAGAGAATTCTCATTTCAATCCAAAAAATGGTTTATAATTTCTATAATGTATTTTAATTATTTTGCTAAAAATAATCCGTTACGAAAACGTTATAATTCGTTACCTTTACTGCGAATAAAAAAACCATTTTAATGAGTCAATCCTTTAAGGTAAATGTCAATTCATCATTCGATTTTGATATTTCAGAAACAGAAAGCTCCCAACTCAACAGCATCAAAACTTCAGCAAGCGAACATCATGTTTTACATGAAAATTCATCATACAAAACTGAAATAACTAGATCAGATTTCAACAAAAAAGAATTTCAAGTAAAAGTTAACAACAATACTTATAATGTAAATATTATAAATGAGTTAGACTCATTAATAAAAGAAATGGGATTTGAAATAGGTAGCTCAAAAATTGTTAATGATATTAAAGCACCTATGCCTGGATTAATTCTTGAAATTAATGTAAAGAATGGTCAAGAAGTTAGCGAAAATGACACGCTTTTAATCTTGGAAGCCATGAAAATGGAAAATGTACTTACCTCTCCTAGAGATGGTGTCATAAAATCTATTTCAGTAGAAAAAGGTGATGCCGTAGAAAAAAATCAATTGCTCATAGAATTCGAATAAAATGAAAAAAATATTAGTAGCTAATCGTGGAGAAATTGCAATTCGCGTCATGCTTACAGCAAAAAAAATGGGTATTAAAACAGTAGCTGTTTATTCAACTATCGATAGACATTCTCCGCATGTAAAATATGCAGATGAAGCTGTACTTATTGGTGAAGCTCCTTCTAATCAATCTTATCTATTAGGTGATAAAATTATAGAGGTTGCAAAAAGCTTAGATGTTGATGGTATTCATCCAGGTTATGGGTTTTTAAGTGAAAATGCAGATTTCGCTGAACTTTGTGAAGCAAACAACATTACATTTATTGGCCCAAAGTCTAAAGCTATTAGAGTCATGGGTAGCAAACTAGCTGCAAAGGAGGCTGTTAAAGCTTATGATATACCAATGGTCCCTGGAACAGATGAAGCTATTACAGACATTCCTGAAGCTAAAAAAATCGCAAAAGATATTGGTTTTCCAATATTGATAAAAGCCTCTGCTGGAGGTGGTGGAAAAGGAATGCGTATCGTACAAAATGAAGAGGAATTTGAATCTCAAATGGATCGAGCTATTAGTGAAGCTGTTAATGCATTTGGTGATGGCTCTGTATTTATTGAAAAATACGTCACGTCTCCTCGTCATATTGAAATACAGATAATGGCAGATACACATGGTAATATCATCCACTTATTTGAGCGTGAATGCAGTATTCAAAGACGTCATCAAAAAGTCGTTGAAGAAGCTCCATCAAGTGTGCTAAGTCCTGAACTTAGACAAAAAATGGGAGACGCAGCCGTAAGAGTTGCTCAAGCATGTGATTATGTTGGTGCTGGAACTGTAGAATTTTTGTTGGACGATACTCACAATTTCTATTTTCTTGAAATGAATACACGTTTACAAGTTGAACATCCCGTATCAGAGATTATTACTAATACCGACTTAGTAGAACTTCAAATTCGAGTGGCTCGTGGTGAAGTATTAGCTCTAAAGCAAGACGATCTTGAAATTCATGGTCACGCTTTAGAATTACGCGTTTATGCCGAAGATCCTCTAAATGATTTTTTACCTAGCGTAGGAACTCTTGAGACGTACAAACTTCCTAAAGGAAAAGGCATTAGGGTTGATAATGGATTTGAGCAAGGTATGGAAATCCCTATCTATTATGATCCAATGATCTCTAAACTTATTACCTACGGAAATACACGTGATGAAGCTATATCTTTAATGCTAAAGGCTATTGACGATTATCATATTGAAGGAATCCAAACGACTTTACCTTTTGGAACTTACGTTTGTGAACATGAGGCTTTTAAAAGTGGAAACTTCGATACTCATTTTGTGAAACGTTATTATGCGCCAGAGGATTTAATCGATCAACAAAAAACTGAAGCCAAAATTGCAGCTCTTGTTGCCGTAAAACACTATTTAGAAGAGCAAAAACTTTTGCGTATTCCAAATTAAATTCAGTTTAAAATAAATCATTCAATAACATACCATTTTCTATGGATTCAAAAATAAAAACCCTAAACGACAAATTACAAAAGGCCTATTTAGGAGGCGGACAAGTTAGAATTGATAAGCAGCATCAAAAGAAAAAACTCACTGCGCGTGAACGTGTAATGTATTTTTTAGATGAAGGCTCTTTTGAAGAAATAGGTGCTTTAGTAACCCATAGAACAAAAGATTTTGGAATGGAAAACCAAAAATTCTATGGCGATGGTGTTGTTACAGGTTATGGTACAGTTGATGGACGTTTAGTATATGTCTTTGCACAAGACTTTACTGTATTTGGTGGCTCTCTTTCTGAAACTCATGCAGAGAAAATCTGTAAAATAATGGACTTGGCCGTAAAAGTTGGAGCGCCTGTTATTGGATTAAATGATTCAGGAGGCGCCAGAATTCAAGAGGGTGTTCGTTCTCTTGGTGGTTATGCAGATATTTTTTACAGAAATGTACAGGCATCTGGTGTCATTCCGCAAATTTCAGCAATCATGGGTCCTTGTGCTGGAGGTGCTGTATATTCACCAGCTATGACAGATTTTACAATTATGGTAGAAGATACGAGTTATATGTTCGTTACTGGGCCAAATGTTGTAAAAACAGTAACCAATGAAGAGGTTACAAGTGAAGAACTTGGTGGTGCAAGTACACACTCAACAAAATCTGGTGTAGCTCATAAAACATCATCAAACGATGTTGAATGCCTAGAGGATGTTAAAACCTTGCTAAGTTACTTACCACAAAATAACACAGAAACCCCTAAGCTTTTACCCTACAACCTACAAGACGAAATAAGAGATAGCTTATCTACAATAGTTCCTGATAATGCTAATAAACCTTATGACATGCATGATGTAATCAAAGGTATCATAGATGAAGATTCTTTCTATGAGATTCATAAAGATCATGCTGAAAATATTATTGTTGGTTTTGCTCGTTTAGGTGGCCGTAGTATTGGTATTGTGGCCAATCAACCTATGTTTTTAGCAGGTGTACTGGATGTAAACAGTTCAAAAAAGGCAGCGCGATTTGTACGTTTCTGTGATTGTTTTAATATTCCTTTACTTGTACTAGAAGATGTTCCTGGTTTTTTACCAGGCACAGATCAAGAATGGAATGGTATAATTGTTCATGGCGCAAAACTACTCTATGCATTTAGTGAAGCTACAGTGCCAAGAGTAACTGTAATTACACGAAAAGCTTATGGAGGTGCCTATGACGTTATGAACTCAAAACATATAGGTAGTGATATGAATTTTGCTTGGCCTAGTGCCGAAATTGCCGTTATGGGAGCCAAAGGTGCTGCGGAAATCATCTTTAAAAAGGATATAAACGCTGCCCAAGACAAGGAAGCGAAATGGAAAGAGAAAGAGGCTGAATATGCTGAGCTTTTTGCAAACCCGTATAGCGCAGCAGAACGTGGTTTTGTTGATGAAGTTATTCTTCCAAAGAACACAAGAAGAAAGCTAATAAAAGCCTTTGCAATGCTAGAAGATAAAGTTGTTGATCGTCCAAAACGCAAGCATGGAAATATTCCATTGTAATATCTATCCCTAGAGTTCTTTTGTGATTTTACTGAAATAGGAATTTGGAGTTTCATTTGTGAATTTTTTAAACGCCCTATAGAAACTTGTTTTATTGCCAAATCCACATTCTTCTCCAATAGCTTGTATTGAAAGCTTTGATGCTGTTCCTTTTTTAAATAATTGCTTGGCTTCCTCTATTCGGTATGAGTTGATAAAATCGTAAAAAGAGATATTCATATGTTCGCTCAATACCTGAGAAATATGATGAGAAGGCACATCTATTGCAACAGATAAGTCTTTTATCTTTAAATTGGTCTTAAGATACATTTTTTCTACAGCAACAGCATGAGTCAGTTTTTCATTAATTAAAATCTGTTCAGATTTATTTAAAGGTGATGTTTCATACTTAGTTTTGTTTTTTGAGAATACATCTTTTATATCCACTACCGAATAACTCAAAAGCAATATTGTAATGGCCATTAAACTTGCCAATACAATTTCAGTAGTAATAGCAGAAACTCCTGTAATTAAAAATCCTGTTTGAAATATCATGTAAAATACGCATAGAACAATTAAGGTCCATGAAATACGATTGAGTACTGACTTATTGCCGTTGAATTTTAACTTAATTAATTTTAATGAAACAACAACATAAATAAAAAACAGAATTATAAATAGGTTAGCCGATAGCCATTCTATAAACGTAACATTTCCATCTGGTATATTTTTATAATAGTAATTAATAGTATTCACCTTAGCAGCTGTTGGTTGCATTAAATAAATAAACTGCTCAATAAATGCAATTATAAATGGCAACGTATGCAACATATCCACTCTATTAAAAGTAAATCGCTTAGTATTAAAACTTTTTACAAACAAAAAATAAGAAGGCCCTAAAAGAAATAAAGTCGGATAACTAAGACCTAATAGATTTGGGTATTGCTTAATGATTTCAGTAGTAAAAAGCAAAAACGTATCTAAATGTAAAATCAGAAAAAATAATAATGCTGCTAAAAACCATCTTGATATTCCCAGAGATCTTGCTCTAAATAATACCACTATTACAAAAAGTCCAATTAGAATGGTTCCTCCTAATAAGAATGTAAGTACAAATGCTGATGCTCCTAAACTATCCATAATAAAAACTTAATGCAATATAGTAAGCCTTTATTAATTGATAATAGCTTTTTATGATTTGCATTCAATCAATCGGTTTCAATTAATTAAGCGTGCCCCTTTTTACTAAAAAACATCACAGCAATCCTCTAATTTTAATCAAAATTATTTTTCAAATGGTACGTAAAATATTAAAATGGACTTCGATTATTATTAGTGCTTTAATTGTCATCATATTAGTTTATGGCAGCATACAATACTCAAAAGCAAAAGGCACTAATCACTTTATTTCAGAACGCATTGTTGAGGCCCCAAAAGCTAAAGTGTGGCGTATCATATCAGATGTAGGTAATTACCATAAAGTCACTGCTGATGGTATTGACGATGTTAAAATAATAGAAGGAGAAGGACTAGGTTTAAAACGTATATGTGCAGATCAAAATGGAAATAGTTGGGAAGAAACCTGTACGTCATGGATTCCCGAAAAAGAATTTGGTTTTGAAGTCAACACGCAAAAGGAAGACTATCCTCTTCCCTTCAAATCTCTTTCTGCAATCTGGAAAATAGATGCTATTAGTCCCAACAAAACTAAAATAACCATAGACATGAGCTATGAATTTAAAAATGCATTCTTAGGTGGTTTATTTCTGAATTTAGGAGAAAAACAAGCCAAGAAAGATTCCAATTTTTTATTAGACAATTGGCAAAAAATGGCCGAAAACAATCAATAAATAAAACTTAAACTTATGAAAAATACAATGAAATTTATACTGCTATTATGTATATCACAAACTCTGGCACAAACGTCAAATACTATTCCCGAATGGTTCCAAAAGAACATGGAAGGTTCTATTGGGACTTGGGTTGCTGATAATGCTGAATACCAAAATGAAAATGAGCCTATGACAAGTTACGCAATGGATTGGAAATGGGGCATTGGTAAAACATCTATAACTGGTGAACTCTATGGTTATATTGACGACAAAAAAGTTGGACCATTTTGGGAGTTTAGACAGTACTGGGATTTTAAAAAAAATGAAGGCATACTCATTCAATATGGAAGTGATGGCACTGTTGGTATAGGCCCATTAAAACAAATTTCGGATAGCGAAACCGAATTAACACAGATATTTACAACCCCATCTGGAGTTTCTACAACTCACGGACATCGCTCTAGCTTAAAACCAAATACATTAACAGTGAGTTCATTTACTATTGATGCTAATGAAAAATGGACTGTTAATAGATCGTATACTTGGAAGCTTACAAAAGCAAAAAAAACCAACGATTTGGGCCAGCTATCATTATCTCTTAACGTTAAAGATATCAAAGCCTCTTATTCGTTTTATAAAAAATTAGGGTTTAAAAAAGCAGAAGGCAACCTAGATCAAAACTGGGTGGTTTTATCTGATGGTAATTCAAAAATTGGGTTATTCCAAGGCATGTTTCCAAACAATACCATTACATTTAATCCCATAAATGCGCGAGAATTATATAAAGTAGCAACCTCTAAAAACTTACCTGTTGTTATGAAAACAGGAATGGATAAAAAAGATGGCAAAGCATCTTTCATGATTACAGATCCAGATGGTAATCCTATTTTAATTGATCAACATAAATAAGAGATTATGCTAGTTTGGAAATAAACTTTTATCTAAACCTGGGACAATACGCAATGCATTTTTATAATACACTTTCTTAAGCACTTCGTCTGGTAAATCTAAACCATACATCGGCCAAAAGGCATGGTATTTTTTATGATATGGAAAGTATTCATCAGCACTTTCCAAAACTCTAAAATACGTTGGAAACTCATTGGGTTTCCAACTGTCTTTTCCAAATAGAATTCGGTCTTGATATTTGATAAAAAAAGCCTTTGCGAAACGTGGTTGTCTACCTAATTCAGCTATAATAGCACCAATACCAACATTCATATTTGGCATCTCATCTAATAATTTACCAAGATGTCCTAAGTCATTAGCAAACCAACCCATATGTGCATTGATAAATGTCGTGTTAGGATGCGCTTTAAACATATTGTGTTGCTCTTGTATGATTTGTTCCCAAGGTGCTGGGTTATTAGCATCACGCTTGCGACGTGGATGGGTTTTTAACTCAAGCCATCTCTCATTATCACCATCAAATTCGTCCCAAAATGACTTCGGATCTGCAGCATGAATCAACACCGGAACTCCTAATTCTCCGCAGGTTTTCCAGATCGGGTTCAATCTTGGGTCATCAATTGCTAAACGCTTACCATCAACATCCGTATTTCTCAACCCTAAACTCTTGTAAACTTTGAGTCCGCGTGCGCCATTTTTTACATCTTCGCGCAACTGTGCTACCTTCTCTTCAATCCAACCCTCTGCTCCTGCTCCTTCAAAATTGATATTACAAAATACAACAAAGCGACCTGGGAAATTCTTGTTAATATTTGCAACCGATTGTATAAGATCATCTCCCGTTCTTCCACTTAAATTAACCATGATCTTCATATTTAATGTATCCATGGCAGCAACAACTGGGCTTAAATTTTGAGTAGGCATTTGATATTGATGACCATGAACATCAATAAACGGAAACTTTGCTTTTTTAATAATTTTTCCTGGAACAACAAGTGTTGATTTTGGGTTGTAATCTTCAAAAGATATGTCTTGGGAAAAGGATGAATATGCCGCGAATAATAAAACGCAGATCAAATAATACTTAGTTTTCATATGAAGTGTTTTATGCTTTAAAGTTAAACATCACAAGTGATAGAGCTATAGATTTAGCATGTGTTTAACACAAACTGTTAAAACACACGTCCGTAATAATTTAAATCTACAATTTCGCCTTTTGTAGTTCTGTAATCATTCCGAATGACTCCTTCTAATTCAAAACCACTTTTTAAAATCACAGCGATGCTACCATTATTTCTGCTACTAGCGCGACACAAAAGCTTAATGAATTTAAACTCTGCAATAATATGCTCAATAACTAAAGTAGCAGCTTTTGTTGTAATCCCTTGACCTTGATATTCTGCATCTATAAAAAAGCCTAGTTCTGCTTTAGGTACATTCCAATCGATATTTTTCACATCTACCAGTCCCACAAACAAATTAGTAGTGAGATCAATAACCATGTACGGCAAGTAAGTTTTATTTTGAATACGTTCCTCAATTTCTAAACAATAGGCTTTAGTATCCTCTAATGTTAAGGTCTTGGCTACTGTTCCTGCAAAAAAATCCTCAAGACGAGCTCTATTTCTATCAATTAAGTTAAAAAACGCTTCACTTTCTGTAGGTTGCAATAGATTGATTTTAAAGTGATCAAAATTCATTATTTAATTATTATTTATCCAGTTAATAGCTTCTGTTAACGCAGCTTCAGTAGCACTAAATTGGTCAGGGCTTAATTGCTCTCCAAATATATTTAAATCTCTGTCTGCAAAATAATGGGTTGTAAGAAGAAGTCTAGCACTATCACTCAAGGTGAATGGTGTATTAGCAGTTGAGAGCCCACAAGTAAGATCTCCAAATGTTCTAGTATTAGGTCTGCTAATAAAACTAACGGCAATAGCCTCTCCAGAGCTAGCCACACCATTGTCAAACAAGACAGCAACTTTTGGGTTTGGATTTACCAATTCGTATGCTGGTTCTAAAGACATTACTACCGTTCCGTCAAGAAATGATGAATTGTTGTCAAACCCAAATGCGATTTCATTTTGATCTGGATCAACAAAATAACCTGATGTACCATTACCCAAAACAGGTCCAATACCTGTTAGCATAGGCCACATATTTCCACCAGTATTTGCTCTTAAATCTACAATCCAAGCTTCTATATTGAGTCCGTCTTGAGATTGAATTTGGGTTCGTATATTTTCCGCAAATGCAATACCATCACTGCCTCCAGAACCATTAAAATTAGAGACTTTCACATAACCAATATGACTTGGAACTTCAACATTTTCAAATGCCGTACCTTCACAGATGACACTGTTTGGGTTCACATATTGTTCATTTGAACCAATATAAAAACTGTGGTTATCACCTAATAACTCAAGAGCCTTTAATATTCCTGGATAGGTATCTTGTATGGTTTGTGCATTATTTTCTAACTCAGCAAATGCTTCACTTCTTAAATTGTTCCAATCAATTGTGTATTTATTAATCGAGTTATCTTGCATAATATTAATCACCTGATTAAGGTAATTTCTTGCAACTACTGATATATTATCAATAGTATCAATTTCGGATGCGGAATCTCCTGCTGATGGAGCAATGTCGCTCTTACTACACGAAAAGATAATAAGTATGAATAGTGTGTATATTTTAAATTTTTTTGTCATTATGAATCTAGTAATCGTCTATGATAATTGATTTGCCCTAAATGATAAGATAAATGCATTACTAAATGTACTAGAAAGTATTCGGTAGTCATAGTATCTTCAAATACGCGGCGCTTATATTCTTTTTGCAAATCGTTTTCTGTAAGATCTTTTAAAACTCTTGAAACAACAACAATGGTATCATCTACTTGTTTGATTAAGTCCTCTCGAGGCACATCTTTGAGTGAAAACTCTAAATCACGTTGCCTTACATATCCCGAATCACCAATAGTCTCTCCAATAAAATGATTAAGATTTCCAACGATATGCAAACATAGATTTCCAGCAGAATTGGATATGTCTTTGGTTACTAACCATAATTTACTTTCATCAGTATAAGCGTTAACTTCTTTTTTTAAGGCCTCTAAATCTCTAGTATATAATTTTATTAATGTATCTGTAAGCATGTTGAGTTTAATTATAAAATGGTACTATAAAAGTATGCAATAATCTCATATGTATAACTACAATAATTTAGATTGTGTTTTAATTTTTAACCCTTGAATTAGGTAAGTGTTAAGGTTTTCAAATTAAGAAACTTAACATTCATAGTAGCTAAGAGCTGTTCACAATAATTTTAATATCTTTATAGGTATTAATTCTAATCCTTACCAATATGAAAAAATTACTCGTATTAATAGTATTACTTGTGTTTTGTGCCAATGGATATACGCAAACACCAGAAGAGATGAAAGCGTGGCAAGAACATATGACACCAGGAAAATATCATAAGTGGCTGTCTTCTTTTGATGGCGAATGGAATGGTGATGTAAAAATGTGGATGGATCCATCTCAACCACCTGTTGCATCAAAAATGTCTACAAAAAATGAAATGATTATGAATGGTCTTTACCAAAGATCTACGCATACAGGCGATATGATGGGTATGCCTTTTAAAGGTGAAGGTATGATTGGTTATGATAATTCTAAAAAGGAATTTATCAATACTTGGATAGATAATATGGGAAGTGGCATCATGATTATGAAAGGTACTTTAGACGAAACAGGAAAGGTCTTACTTACCGAAGGCACTATGACCGACCCAATGTCTGGAAAAGATATGGGCATCAAACAAATATTGACGCATATCTCTGAAGATAAACACCATTTCGAAATGTATATGATTGTAGGTAAAGAGGAAATGAAAACTATGGAAATCACCTACACGCGAAAAAAATAAAAACAATTAATATTTAACATAACAAAAACTCCTAATCTTGGGAGTTTTTTTATGCAAAAAATAATTAAGAGGAGTTTATGAAATCATTGCCTTTTCATAAAAGTAATCCTAGTATCTTTGCGCAATGCAAAATAAACCAACCTTTAAATTTGAATTTATTGCACTCATGGCATCACTGATGTCTATTGTTGCCTTATCTATTGATGCTTTATTACCTGCATTACCAGAAATTGGAAACACATTAAACGTGAGTGATCCAAGCGATAATCAACTATTAATTACAATGATCTTTTTGGGTTTAGGTTTCGGGCAATTGGTGTTTGGTCCTTTGTCTGATAGCTTCGGAAGAAAACCTATGGTCTATTTTGGATTTGGAGTTTTTGTAATCGCCAGTATTATTTGTGTTACCACAAAAAGTTTAGACATGATGATTCTAGGGCGAATTTTACAAGGTATAGGCCTCTCCTCTCCTAGAACTATCGCAATTGCTATGACTAGAGATACTTATAGTGGAGACTTTATGGCTAAGATACTATCCATCATTGTTATGTTCTTTATTTTGGTTCCAATTGTTGCACCTACTTTCGGACAATTACTACTCGATTTTTTCAATTGGCAAGCCATCTTTAATGCTAACCTTATTATTGGTTTAATCATTGTTCTTTGGTTTTGGAGACGTCAACCAGAGACTTTAGAAAAAACCAAACGAATTAAATTCTCACCTTCCATATTTATTTCTGGAACTAAAGAATTTTTACGGTATAAAGAAGCTATTGCTTTTACGCTTGTTTCTGGTTTTATTACGGGATCATTTATGGTATACCTTAGTACCTCTCAACAAATATTTCAAGAGCAATACCAACTAGGCGATATATTCCCTTATATTTTTGCAAGTACAGCCTTTTCGGTAGGCTTTGCTACTTTTACCAATAGCAGACTTGTAATTAGATTTGGAGCATTTAATATAGCCTATACAGCTACCATTGCTTATGCAGCCATTTCGATTTTGTATGTAGTACTGTTTTATTCTGGGAACAATCCTAGTGTTGGTGTGCTCATCACCTTTTTCTTATTACAATTTTTTGCTGTAGGGTTTCTCTTCGGAAATTTACGTTCATTGGCTATGGAGCCTTTAGGACATATCGCAGGTATTGGGGCAGCAATAAACGGATTTGTATCTACTGTGATGGCTGTGCCTATAGCGAACTATATTGGAAGTTTTGTTAAAACCTCAGTGCTTCCTTTATTTATCGGGTTTTCCATTTTTGGGCTATTGTCGTTGTTGGTGTTTATGGTGTTGAAGCGGAGACGTTACATGATTAAGGCTTAATCGTCAATAAACTCCTTTCTTGTAAAACGCGAATCATTAATGATCTTATTGTAAAGCTCTTGTGTTTCTTCTGTAGAGTCCTTTAATATGGTTAAAATAAAATGCCATTCTATTGGCATTGTTCTAAATTCTTTATTCTGAATTTTCCAATACCAATCGTGAATAAATTCTTTATTAGCATCAAAATCATATGTTACTAAGGTCTTAATAATAGCATTTCTAGTAAAAGACCCTGTCTCAGGTACAATATCAAATTCAGTTGAAAATAATTGTCTCGCTTTTTGAGTGTCAATTTGAATTAAGAGATCTGATATAAAATATTTTAATGCCCAAGAAATAAATTCTTGCTGCCAGAAATAGTTAAGAATTTCAAAAGTTCGATCTTTGTTAGGGTGAGATAATATTCTTTCATATTGAGTTGCTATCAAAAATCCAATAAGGTATTTATACTCAATTAGATCATCAGTTCTGAGATTATGATTATAATTAATAATTGAATTTGGACTTAATATTTCAAATAGTTCTTCATCACTTATTTTATCGGCAATATGTGATAACATATGTACTGCACTAACAACTCTCTTATTATAGCCTGGGTCTAAAGAATTATATCTTCTTACTCCAATAGATGAATCATAAGGGTATTCATTATATTCTTTGTTCTCAAACTCAAGATACACCATCAAACTATCAACAACTTGATTATATGTATTGTATCTCTCAATTAAACCACTATTATGAACATTAATATCATAATATTCACCTGTAAGAATAAGTATCTCTAAAAATTTTCTTGGTTCTTTTAATAATTTTTCAAAATCACTGATAACCATATTGCTTGAGTATTTCCAATGCACCAAGAAATTATCTTTACGCAATTTCATCCATTGATTATACTTGTCAAGTGATTTAAATGTTTTATTATACAGCATTCCATAACATATTAAAGCAAACTCTCGAGATGTAAGAGGTTTCAATTTAGATACTGTTTTTTTATCTTGTTCATTAACTAAAAATTCTGGTAGTAGTATATCTATACTTTCAAAATTTTCTATTTTTTGTTTTAGTTTATCTTCAATTAATTCTGAGTTCTTGCTATTTTGAGACAAAAACAACAATGCAAGATTACCAAGATCATTTTCATCTTTAACTAATTTCTTCGCCATATCACTTAGAGCAATTAGTCGTTTTTCATCGTCCCAATATTGCCATTGTTCATAAACCCATGATGGCAAGACTAACATAGGTCTGGTATTATTTTCTTTTTTTGCTAATAAAATGGTTTGATGAATTCTATTGAAATAGTCTTCTGGTTCCAATTTTGAGAAGTCAATAAAACTGATATCATCATTAAGTTTTTTCCAGACTCCTTCTATTATAAGTTGTGAAGCATTTTCAGGGTGAATCGTTTTAGTTCCGTTAGCATCAGCACAGGAATCGAGCAATTCCTTGTTTTTCCCCCAAAGACCAAGATCATTTCTTATACCCATTCCCCAACCTCTGTGAAAAATTATCAGGTCATAGAATGGTACATTTTTAACATAGTCCCTATCTGCATCACTTAATAAATTATAAATATGGTCAATGGCTTCTAGATAAGTCCGTGGCTGTTGTACATAATTGCTTCTAGTAATTTTAGTACTGCTAGAATAGGAAAAAGTAACGGATATCAAGAACAAAAAAACAAACTTAAATTTCATTGAATAATAGATCTTCTCTAACTTAACGGAAAAGACTTTAGTTTCTTATGAAATTACAATTCCTTTTTATCATTCGCCTTATTTATAATAGACTTTAAACGTTTTTTTCTAAGTTCTTTTTCAGCTTTAATCTTGTTGTTTTTTTGAGCTATAAGCTTAGAGTGCTTTGCTTTATTTTTTCCGTTTTTCTGTCCTTTTGGTTTTGGCATGATAGTAAATTTAATACGTAATTAAGCGTTGCTCAACCCTAATCGTTTCACAACAAAATATGCTACTATGATATTAGGCACCCAACATAACCAAGCTACAATTTTATAGGCGATTAAAAACTCTTGAAATGCCATTGTTAGTAAGGGTAGCCAAATACGTAAGGTGACTGCTGCAAAACAAGCTGCATAACTATAGATCATAAATTTTTGATGCTTATTCACCTGTCCTTTTTTAATCGCCATATAACCCAATGTAGTACTATACAGCCAAACAAGACCTAATCCCATGAATCCTAACATTGGAACTATACCACCTGTAGCAAAATAAGCGATGTATAAACTAGCCAAACCACTAAACAATACTGAAATGGTATATACTTTACCTATTGCTCTATGTAATTTCAGGTTTTTAGCTCTTAGTTTTTTACTGAATTGCATCCAACCTATAAGCAAGGCCAATCCACCTAAAAGAATATGCGTATAGAAGCCAATATTCCAAAACACATCACTTAATACGACGTCACTTTTAGAACCAAGTAAACCAAATGTACGTTCCATAAGAAAATAGACCAATGGATATAATCCAATAGAAATACACATAATTGCAAAAATGGTAAATCCTATTCTCTTTGTCATTTTAGATTATTCTTATAAAGCATTGTCTTTAATGTCTTGAACAACTTCTGGATTAAGAAGCGTACTAATATCTCCTAAGTTATCAGCATCTTTATGCGCAATTTTACGAAGGATACGACGCATGATCTTTCCACTACGTGTTTTTGGAAGTCCGTTAGTAAATTGAATAGTATCCAACTTAGCTATTGGTCCAATTTGCTCGGTAATAATCTGGTTGATCTCTTTCCTCAGGTTGTCATGATTTCTACCCTCTCCAATATCTTTTAAAGTCACATAACCATATAAAGCATTGCCTTTAATATCATGAGGAAAACCAACTATAGCGCTTTCGGCTACTGCTGGATGTTCGTTTATAGCATCTTCAATTGGAGCTGTACCTAAGTTATGACCAGATACAATAATCACATCATCAACACGACCTGTAATCCTGTAGTATCCAACTTCATCACGTAAAGCACCATCGCCAGTAAAATACATATTTTCAAATGCAGAAAAATATGTGTCTTTATAACGTTGATGATTTCCCCAAATGGTACGTGCCATACTAGGCCAAGGAAACTTCACACACAAACGACCATCCACTTGGTTTCCTTTTATTTCATTTCCATTTTCATCCATTAAAGCTGGTTGAATTCCTGGGAATGGCAAGGTCGCATAGGTTGGTTTTGTTGGTGTTGCAAATGGAATAGGCGTAATCATAATACCTCCTGTTTCGGTTTGCCACCACGTATCTACAATAGGTGCTTTCTTCTTGCCTACATTATCATCATACCAATGCCAAGCTTCTTCATTAATAGGTTCTCCAACCGTTCCTAAAACTTTTAAAGAGGATAGGTCATATTTCTCTAAATGAGAAACACCTTCTTTTGCTAAAGCTCTAATAGCAGTAGGTGCTGTATAAAATTGTGTGATCTTATGTTTTTCTACGATCTCCCAAAAGCGTCCAAAATCTGGATAACTTGGCACACCTTCAAACATAACAGTCGTTGCTCCATTAGCTAAAGGGCCATAAACAATATAACTATGTCCTGTGATCCAACCAATATCGGCTGTACACCAATACACATCTTCTTCTTTATACTGAAATACATTTTTAAAGGTATATGCACTATAAATCATATAGCCTGCTGTAGAATGTACCATGCCTTTGGGTTGTCCAGTCGATCCAGAAGTATACAAAATGAATAACGGATCTTCTGCATCCATTACTTCAGGAGGGAAATCGATGTATGCCTCATCAAGAAGTGGTTGCAGCCAATAGTCTCTGCCCTCCTTCATATTGACATCAGATTGTATTCGTTTAGCGACTAAAACTGTATCTACACATGAACAATGTTCTAAAGCGTCGTCGACAATTCCTTTTAAATCTATTGTTTTGGCACCTCGGTAAGACCCGTCGCTAGTGATAACCATTTTACAGTCTGAATCATTGATTCTAGTAGCTAAAGCCTGTGCAGAAAATCCGGCAAATACAACCGAATGTATAGCACCAATACGAGCGCAAGCTAATACTGAAATCGCTAACTCGGGAATCATTGGTAAATAAATACAAACGCGATCTCCTTTATTAACACCTTGTTCTTTTAACACATTTGCAAATCGGCAAACACGTTCATGCAACTGTTTATATGTAATATGTTGAGCACCTTCATTTGGATTATTGGGTTCAAAAAGAATAGCCGTTTTATCACCTCTAGTATGCAAATGTCTGTCAATACAATTTTCGGTAATGTTCAATTTTCCACCATTAAACCACTTGACCTCAGGTTTAGAGAAATCCCATTGTAGCACTTTATCCCATTTTTTGCGCCACATAAAATGTTCTTCGGCAATTTCTTCCCAAAACAACTCTGGGTTTCTAACAGACTTGCGATAGACTTGAAAATATTCTTCAAGGTTTTTAATATGGTAATTACTCATATATTAATGATTTATAGCATCTCCTGCTCCAGATGGAATTCTAATATCTTCAACCATTTTTTGTACATTTTCAGGAGGTGATTTTGTAAACTTCATGACAATAATTGATACACTAAAATTAAGTAACATTGCGATACTACCAAAACCTTCAGGTGAAATTCCAAACCACCATTCATTTTTATCAGGTAATACTTCATCAAACCAGCCTAATTTATATTTTATCATATATAAGAGCATGGCTATAATACCAACTATCATTCCAGCTATAGCTCCTTCTTTATTCATCTTCTTATAGAAAATACCTAGGATAATTGCAGGGAAAAATGACGCAGCTGCTAATCCAAAAGCGAGAGCTACAACAGCTGCTACAAATCCTGGTGGATTAATTCCAAAATACCCAGCAATACATACGGCTCCAACAGCAGACAATCGAGCAGCTCTTAACTCTGTTTTTTCTGTAATTTTTGGATTGATAACCTTTTTTATAAGGTCATGGGATACTGATGCTGAAATCACTAATAATAATCCTGCAGCTGTCGATAAGGCTGCTGCCAAACCACCAGCAGCAACTAAAGCAATAACCCAATTAGGAAGTTTTGCTATTTCTGGATTTGCAAGTACCATGATATCATTATCAACAATGAGTTCATTTTTAGTTTCATTTGCTAAATATTGAACTTTACCATCTTTATTTTTATCAGTAAACGTTATTAAACCTGTAGTTTCCCATTTTTTAAACCATTTGGGAACTTCTGCATAAGGCTTATCTGATATTGTTTCAATCATATTTGTTCGTGCGAAAACTGATACCGCAGGAGCTGTACTATATAAAATAACAATTAGCAACAATGCTATTCCGGCAGATTTGCGTGCATCTCTTACTTTTTTAACTGTAAAAAACCTAACAATAACATGTGGCAAGCCTGCTGTACCAACCATCAATGCCAGCGTGATAGCAAAAACATCTATTGTAGACTTTGTTCCTTCGGTGTATTCAGAAAAACCAAGTTCTGTACTTAAACCGTCTAATTTATCTAATAAATACATTCCAGATCCATCATTCAATTCGCCTCCAAATCCTAATTGAGGTACTGGGTTTCCTGTCATTTGAATTGAAATAAAAATAGCTGGCACCATAAATGCAAAAATAAGAACACAATATTGTGCAACTTGTGTATAAGTGATCCCTTTCATTCCGCCTAAAACAGCGTAAAACAATACAATAAGCATCCCAATAATAACACCTGTATTAATATCTACCTCTAAAAATCTAGAAAATACAATTCCTACGCCTCTCATTTGTCCTGCCACATAAGTGAACGACACTAGCAGTGCACAAATTACGGCCACTATACGAGCCGTGTTAGAATAGTAACGATCTCCTATAAAATCTGGAACCGTGAATTTTCCAAACTTTCTGAGGTAAGGAGCTAACAACAATGCAAGAAGCACATAACCACCTGTCCAACCCATAAGATATACTGCTCCATCATACCCAGCAAATGATATAATTCCGGCCATTGATATAAATGAGGCTGCACTCATCCAGTCGGCAGCTGTAGCCATTCCATTTGCCCAAGGTGAAACACCGCCACCAGCAACATAAAAATCCTTTGTTGAACTCGCTCTTGACCAAATTGCGATTCCTATATAAAGTGCAAAAGTTAGACCTACTAAAATATAAGTCCAACTTTGCACATCTAATATTGATTCTGCAGATTCACTATTCATCAAAACCATATTTTTTATCTAGCTTATTCATGATGCGTACATAAATAAAAATGAGTATAACAAACACATACATTGAACCTTGTTGAGCAAACCAAAAACCAAGTTTAAAACCTCCCATTTTTATGTTATTAAGTTCATCTTTAAAAACTATTCCTGCGCCATATGAAACTAAGGCCCATATAATTAAAAGGATACAGACATACTTAATGTTTTCTCTCCAATATGCTTTTGCTCTAGTACGTTTTTTACTGCTGCTTTTATCGATCATTTGGCTTTTCTGTTTTTAAGTTATGTATATAAACCTTCAACTCCTTCACGACTTTAGGAGCTAATAAAATAGTGGCTAGCATTGTAGGTATGGCCATGAACGCAAATATCCCATCAATAAAGTTGATCATCACTTCAAATTCAGTTGTAGCCGCCAAAATGATACTTAAAATATAGAAATAATTATAATACTGTTTGTTGTGTGCTCCAGCTAAAAAGGACATACATTTTTTTCCGTAATAAGCATAAGAAAATAAGGATGAAATGCTAAAAATAAACACACAAATCATGAGTAGATATTGTCCAATTCCAGGCATTGCATTTTGAAAAGCCGAGGCCGTCAAACTTACACCATTAAGTCCATCTATTTTCCAAACACCTGTTACTAAAATAGCTAATGCAGTTAATGTACATACTATTAGCGTGTCTATGACTGGGCCAAGCATCGCTACCAAACCTTCACGTACAGGTTCATCTGTTTTTGCTGCTCCATGCGCCATTGGTGCTGTACCAATTCCTGCTTCATTTGAAAAAGCACCGCGTTTAATTCCTAATAATACGAGTGCACCTAAAACACCTCCAAAGACATCTTTCTTTCCTTCAGTAGTCATAAAGTTTGCATCAAAAGCATCTGTAAAAATCATCATAAAATACTTAGGAACTTCGGTGTAGTTAATTAACAAAATAATCAATACTAAAATAAAATATAGGATTACCATAGAAGGTACCATTTTAGAGGCAATAGAACTTATACGTTTTAATCCGCCAAGAACAACAATGGTTGTCACAATAACCAAAACTGCAGCAATGATGAGATTAGTAGATAGACTTACCTCCACACCGTTAGGAATTAAAACAATATCATTAATGGCTTGTTTTAATTGGTTAACATTAACCACAGGTAATGCGCCAAGCATTCCGAAAACTGAAAACATGATCGCTAAAAATTTCCAATTCTTACCTAAACCTTCTCTAATAAAATACATAGGACCGCCTTGCAATTCACCATTGCTATCTTTTCCTCTATACATAATGGCTAAGGTGGACGTAAAAAACTTTGTAGACATGCCAACAATTGCACTAATCCACATCCAGAACATAGCGCCTGGCCCACCAACAGCAATAGCTAAGGCTACACCTGAAATATTACCCATACCAATTGTTGAAGATAGTGCGGTAGTTAAGGCTTTGAAATGGCTAATCTCTCCAGGGTCGTTTGGGTCATCATATTTTCCTCTTAGTACTTTTATAGCATGACCAAAAAAACGGAACGGCAAAAAACGTGACAACACTAATAGATAGAGTCCGCCACCAATAAGTAAAACAAGTAATGGAATTCCCCATGCTAAGGACGAAAATTTTTCAGAAATCGAATTGAGTTGTTCCATTTACAATCTTAAATTTGCCTTCTAAGATATTACTTTCAATTTAGTACACCTGAGAAATTAAAAGTATATTTATACAAATCGACTAACTATTGAAAACCAACCGAATCTTTTTTATTGATGCCGTACGTGCGTTTGCAATTTTAATGATGCTTCAAGGTCATTTTATAGACACACTTCTCAATCCTATACACCGAGATTCGTCAAACATGGTTTATCAAATATGGTATTATTTTCGGGGCATTACAGCTCCAACATTTTTCACTATCTCTGGATTGGTATTCTTATATTTACTTTTAAGAGCCAAACATAAAGGAGATGATTATCCTAGAATTAAAAAAGGGTTATACAGAGGTTTATTACTCATTGGTATTGGGTATTTACTCCGTGTTGATATTTTTGGATGGCTACGTGGTGACTTTAAATCCTATTTCTTTGTTGTAGACGTTTTACAATGTATAGGTATATCTCTTATTATACTTATTGGTTGCTACGTTTTACTTCGGAAACATGTAAGACTTTTATCTATACTCTTATTTCTTATGGGTTGCTTGTGCTTTTTAACTGAACCTATATATCAGTCGTGGAATTTTAGCAATGTACCAATCGCCTTTGCTAACTATATGACTAAAAGCTACGGCTCTATTTTTACCATTTTACCATGGTTTGGCTACACTGCCTTTGGAGGCTTTCTCGCTACTATATTCTATTCTCATGTCCATAAAAAACGATTCAGATTAGTTACCGTAATTTCATTTTTTATCACAGGTATATTCCTAATCGATTGTTCTTCATGGTTTTTAATGCGTTTGCATTATTGGACAGATATTGAAATTTTTAAATCTTCAGCTTACTTTAATTATCTCTTTACGCGCTTCGGAAATGTATTGTTGATATTTGGAGTCTTCTATGCTGCTGAACCTTTTTTAAAAGGGTCATTAATTGGGAAAATTGGACAAAAAACCTTGTCAATTTATGTGATACACTTTATAATCATCTTTGGAAGTTTCACAGGAGTCGGACTTAAACATTTCTTCTTAAAAGCGTTGAATCCAACACAAGCTATACTTGGCGCATTTATATTTATAATTGTCGTATGCATTATTTCGTTTCATTATGTAAAGACGAATGCTTTTATTTATAGAGGTGTAAGGAAATTGGTAAGAGCAATTAAAAATTAAGATATGAATCTAGAGCAAAACAAGACGAACGCCATTGCATTTTATAAAATGGCGTATGAAGGACAACCTAAAAAGGCAGCAGAACTGTATGTTGGCAACGAATATATCCAACACAATCCCGATGTTGCTGATGGCCTACAAGGTTTTATTGACTATTTTGATCGTATGCAAAATGAATACCCTAATAAATCTATAGCGTTTGTAAGATGTATTGCTGAAGGCAATTTGGTGGCACTCCACACACATCAAACTTGGCCTGGAAATGACCAGTATGTCACAATGGATTTTTTTCGGTTTGATAAAAACGGGAAAATTTGCGAACATTGGGATGCTATTCAACAAATTCCAAAAACAGCTGCCAATCCAAATACAATGTATTAAATTCACTATTGGAGTATCTCATTTACAACTAATTACTATTCAATAAGATAAATTCAGAATAGTGGATTATTTTTATATTTTATTTATCAATTTGATTAAATATTGAAAGTTTTTTTAGGGTAAATTCATTTATACATGTTAATTATAGTATAAACCTTGAAAAGAAAAATTGATGAATCCAAAACTACCTCTCCTTTTGCTTTTCCTATTTATAGGAACATTAGTAAATGCCCAGCGTTCTTGCGGTATGGTTGAACTTATGCAGGAAAAAATGCAAGACCCAGAATACGCTAGGCAATACATAAAAACACAGGCTAAATTTAAAGCTCAATTAGCATTAAACCTTGAAGCCAGACAGTCAAATCGAAGAATGGATCCTATTATCATTCCTGTCGCTGTTCACTTCCCTTCTGGTCTTGAATCTGATCGCGCATGTCTCGAAGCTTTAGCCCAAAATCAAATCGATATTTTAAATGAAGACTTTAATGGTACAAATGCAGATATTTCAGGTTGGGATGCTGCAGCGCCATTTTATACAAGTACAAATACAACAACTGGTAATACAAATGTTTTGTTTTGTATTGCTACAATGAATCATCCAACAGGATTAGATCCTGAAATGGTTGAAGGCGGTCCAGCCGTAACCATTGGATATAATTTTGGAAATGGAGGAGAAACCGATGCAAATTGGGCAGGCTACATGAACTTTCTTGTAAAAGATATTGGCGCAGGTTTATTAGGCTTCTCACCTTTTCCTGGAAATATTGCTGCAGGTGAATCTGTAACAATGAACTTAGGTGCTTTTGGTTCTGGTGCTGGTTGCCCAAATTCTGGTATCGTTCCAGGAGCTCCTTTTAATTTAGGTCGTACAGTAACTCATGAGCTTGGTCATTTCTATAATTTAAATCATGTTTTTACGGGTAGTTGTGCCACCGATGATAATATTGCAGATACACCTAATCAAAGTAATCCAAGTGGTGGATGCCCAACTCTAGGTGCTTCCCCTGCTTGTGTTACAGGTGAACAACGCTTGTTTCAGAGCTTTATGGATTATACTGACGATGCTTGCATGATTATGTTTAGTAACGGACAAACAACTGTTATGGAAGCTTATGTGATGTCTATCGAATCTACGTTCAAGCCTAACGTCGTAAGCTGTAGCGTAGCTCCAGACTTTGTGTTAGCTGCTTCAAATTCTTCTGAGAATATTTGTGAATCTACCAATTCAGTTAATTATACCATTAACTATACGGCTACAGGAGGAAACACAGATACTACAACATTCTCTGCATCAAATTTACCAGCTGGAGCATCAGGAAGTTTTAGTCCGACTAGTTTAAGTGATACAGGTACAACGACATTTACAGTAAATAACTTAGGAAGTATTTCTGCAGGAAATTATATGATTACAGTAACAGGAACTGGTATTGTAACAAAATCTATAGATGTCCAACTTATTATCGAAGGAGCTACACCAAATACACCAGGACTTGCAAATCCGGCTAACAATGCCACAGATATTCCACTATTATCTAATTTAGTTTGGAATACTGTTACTGATGCAACAAGTTACACTGTAGAACTTTCAACAAATGTAGCATTCACAGCTATTATTGCTTCAAGTACTTTTGATGGAACCACATTTTCAACTCCAGAACTTACTGCAAATACACAATACTTCTGGAGAGTAAAAGCTGCAAATAGTTGTGGTGAATCATCTTATTCAGCAACAAGAAACTTTACAACCGCCGACGTGGCATGTACAAATTATAATTCTTCGGAAAACAATTTGAACATTCCAGGTGCTGGTAATGCAGTACATGTTATTACATCTACTCTAAACATTACTGATGATATTACAATTTCGGATGTAAATATGACTATAAATATTTCACATACTTGGGCTGGAGACATAGAGTTAGTATTAACTTCTCCAAATGGCACATCTGTAACATTATTAGCAAATAGTACCTGTGATGATGGCACAAATGATATCAACGTTACTTTTGATGATCAGGCTGCTAGCCCAGTGTCTTGTAGTACTATTGCTCCTGCAGTAGGTGGTACTGTTCAGCCAGCAGAAGTGTTATCTGCCTTTAATAATGAAAGTACCTTGGGTGATTGGGTTCTAACAATTACAGATGGCTTTCCTACTGAAGATGGTGGTACATTCTTAAACTTTGATCTCGAGATTTGCGGTACAACAACATTAAGTGTTGAAGACGCTAATCTATCAGATTCTCTAGCGATATGGCCTAATCCAGCTAAAGACGAATTAAATGTTTCTTTTAGTACACAAAACAATAAAGATGTTAATATTAAAATATATGACTTGAGAGGTCGTGTTATAAATCAACTTACCTACACAAACAATGGAGGATTATTTAATCAACGCTTACACTTTGGGACTCTAGAAAGTGCCGTTTATATTTTGAGCATTGAAAATGATGGTCAAATCATAAATAAACGCATTATTATAGAATAGTAATACTGCACATATTAAATAATTAATTCATGAAAAAGGAACCAGACTTGGTTCCTTTTTTAATTTGAATACCTTAAGACTTGAGATAATTGAGAACATTAGTCTCTATCCTACTTTGAATATCAGATACATCAGCTTTAACGAATTTTTCACCCATGATATTCTCATAAAGCTCAATATAACGTTCACTAACAGTTTCGATATATGCATCGCTCATTTCAGGAACGGTTTGTCCTTCAAGGCCTTGAAAATTATTTGAGATCAACCATTGACGCACAAATTCTTTAGACAGCTGTTTTTGTGCTTCATTGTTGTCTTGACGTTCTTGGTAACCATCGGCATAAAAATAACGCGACGAATCTGGCGTATGGATTTCATCGATAAGTACTATTTTGCCCTCTTTTGTTTTACCAAACTCGTATTTGGTATCTACCAAGATTAGCCCTCTTGACGCAGCTATTTCTGTACCACGTTGGAATAATTTACGCGTATAATCCTCAAGTACCACATAATCTTTTTCGGAAACGATGCCTCGTTTTAAAATATCTTCACGAGAGATATCTTCGTCGTGATCTCCCATTTCTGCTTTAGTAGCTGGTGTGATAATAGGTTCTGGGAATTTATCATTTTCTTTCATGCCTTCTGGCATTTCTACGCCACACAATATGCGTCGTCCAGCTTTATACTCACGAGCTGCATGACCAGACATATAACCTCTAATCACCATTTCTACTTTAAAAGGTTCGCATAAATGTCCGACAGCTACATTAGGATCTGGAGTCGCTGTTAACCAATTAGGCACCAAGTCTTCTGTTGCTTTCATCATGCTTGTAGCAATCTGATTGAGGATTTGCCCTTTATATGGAATTCCTTTGGGCATAACCACATCAAAAGCCGATAAACGATCGGTCGCGATCATGACAAGTTCTTCATCATTGATATTATAAACTTCTCTTACTTTCCCTTTATAGACACTTTTTTGGTTGGGAAAATTGAAATTTGATGCTGTTATAGTATGGTTCTGATTTGCCACGAATGAACAATTTGTATTTATTATTACTTAAATCCTAGCCCAGATTGAGGCATTTGTTGAAGCTCCTCGCAGAGAGCGACTGCCGAAAGCTGGAATAGCTTCTTATTAAAAAATTAATCTCTATTTTCTATACTCTTATAAGCTGCAATGACCTTCTTCACCAATTTATGACGAATCACATCCTTATCATCTAAGTAGATCATACCAATACCATCTACATTTTTAAGAACAAGCAAGGCTTCTTTTAATCCAGAAATAGTACGACGTGGTAAATCAACCTGACCTGGATCTCCTGTAAGCAAGAACTTTGCATTTTTCCCCATACGTGTTAAAAACATTTTCATTTGTGCATGTGTCGTATTTTGACCTTCATCTAAAATCACAAAAGCATTGTCTAATGTTCGTCCACGCATAAATGCCAAAGGAGCAATTTGAATCGTTCCATTTTCAATGAAACTAGCCAATTTCTCAGCAGGAATCATATCGCGAAGCGCATCATATAAAGGTTGCATATAAGGATCTAACTTTTCTTTTAAATCACCTGGAAGAAATCCTAAATTCTCACCTGCTTCAACTGCAGGACGCGTTAAAATAATACGTTTAACTTCTTTAGCTTTTAACGCACGAACCGCTAAGGCTACTCCTGTGTAGGTTTTACCTGTTCCTGCTGGACCTATAGCAAAAACCATATCATTTTTACGCATACTCTCAACCAACTTGCGTTGGTTTACGGTTTGCGCTTTTATAATCTTTCCGTTAACGCCATGGACTATAGTTTCACCGCTTTGCTCTGAGGTTGTATAATCATCACTACTCTGACTTGTCAACACACGTTCAATAACATTTTCATCTATTTTATTATACTTTCCAAAATGTTGCATAAGCATATTCATACGACGATCAAATTCTTCAAGTAAATCTTCGTCGCCATAAGCTTTTATTTTGTTGCCTCTAGCAACAATTTTAAGTTTAGGAAAGTATTTTTTGAGTAGTACGATGTTGGCATTTTGAGCTCCAAAAAATTCTTTGGGTGTAATTTCTTCTAGTTCTAAAATAAGTTCGTTCAAAAGCGATGGGAATTATAAATTAATCTGTTTTGTTTTATTAGTTTTGTGATGAGACAAAATGAGCTTCATTTTAATATCATCTAAATCAAAAATAATTAAACTATTTTATTCTGTAGGTTTCCCTAAGGTTAAAATATGATTAGTTTTTAACAGTTTTGTTTAAGGTAAAAAAAAGAAAAACATCAATTAAACTTTATTTGTAGCTAACCTATGGCAATCATCACATTAACAACCGATTTTGGCGAAAAAGATCACTTTGCTGGTGCCATTAAAGGTGCTATTTATAGTGAATTGCCTAATGTGAGAATTGTTGATATCTCACATTCGGTAGCGCCATTTAATGTAGCTGAAGCGGCTTATATTATTCAGAATGCATATAGCAGTTTTCCTAAAGGCACCATTCATATGATTGGTATTGACTCTGAACTCAATCCTGAAAATAAACATATAGCTGTAAAATTAGACGATCACTATTTCATTTGTGCCAATAATGGTATTATGAGTATGATTTGCTCAGAAATTGCGCCGCAAAAAATTGTTGAAATAAATATACATGATCGTGTAGCCACCAGTTTTCCTGTTTTGGATGTGTTTGTGAATGTAGCATGCCATATTGCTCGTGGTGGCACATTAGAAGTCATTGGAAAACTAATCGATACAATTAAACCCATTAAAAATTTGATTCCGTTCGTTAATGATGAAAAGAATCAAATTATTGGAAATGTTATTTATATTGACAACTACGGAAATGTAATCACCAACATCAAACGTCAATTTTTTGAAGGTGTACAAAAAACTCGTGCTTATGAAATTTCGGCACGTAGTTATAAGTTCAAAAAAATATATGACAAATATAGCGATGCCATTAATTTTGAAATTCCTGAAGATAAGCGTTACGATGCTGGCAAAGGCTTAGTTGTATTTAATTCGTCTGGTTATTTAGAAATTGCAGTTTACAAAAGTGATAATGCTACTGTTGGTAGTGCGTCAAGTCTTATGGGACTTAAAGTCATGGATACAGTTACTATTAATTTTTCAAAAACTTAAGCTATGTTTGTACGTATTGTAAAAATGAGCTTTGATGCTTCTAAAATTGAAGAATTCCTTTCAAATTTTGAAGATAATAAGCATCATATTAGAGCTTTTGATGGTTGTAAATTTTTAGAACTCTATCGTGACAAACACAATACAAACGTCTTTTTTACGTATAGTTATTGGCAAACCGAAGCCGATTTAGAGAATTACAGACATTCTAACTTGTTTAAAAGTGTTTGGGCAAAAACCAAACCTTTGTTCAATGCTAAGCCTGAAGCTTGGAGTGTAGATAAGTTGGAATCACTCGAATAAACCATCAATTATGACCAAATTCTTGTTCTTATTATTAGTTGTACAAATAACGTTTGCCCAAGAAGTGTCATTAGAAATGTCGTTGCAAAATATAGTTGTTAAAGGTATTTATAACCCGGTTGAAGTCATTATTGAAGACACAAAATGTACAGATGTTATTATTAAAAGTGATGATGCTAAACTAATACAAAGTGAGATTAACCCTTGTAGTTATAATCTAATCACCAACACTGACCATAGAGAACTAACCATTAGCTTTTTCAAGAAAAAACAAAAAGACACTGTCTTTGTTACTAAAAGAACATATCGGGTTATTGATTTTCCCGACCCTATTCCTACTCTGGCAGGTATAGAAGAAGGCGAGGTTTCCGAAGAAAAATTTAAAAAGTATTTTAGTATTGGTAAATTTGGTGCCTATAGTGAATATGCTTGCATAGATTTTAACATCACATCCTATACAATGATGGTTGTTAGGGACACAACTTCTATTGGAATTTCAAAAAACGTTGGCAATAGAGCTTCCGAGGAGACAAAAAAATTAATCGCATTAGTAAAATCTGGAGATCAAGTGTATATTACCAATTTAGAATGCAAGGTACTTGACCAAGTAAGGCGATTAGATGAAATTAGATTTGATATTAAATAGCTAAATATGTTTGGAAGATTTCATCTTTTTTTTGGCATTATAATCGTTATCATTTTTTTATTGACGGGACAATATATGCACCATAAATATGACCACTTAAAAGATATGGAACTTATGAATAGAGCTTTATTTAGGGCTGGACACCTCTATATTTTATTATTTGGTTTGATTAATGTTGCTCTTGGTGCTTATATAAAACCTCGAAAACATAAATTATTAAACAAAGTACAATCATTTGGTTCTGTGTCAATTATCATAGCTAGTTGCTTAGTTATTTATGCATTTTTCACAGAACTCCCAACCGAAGATATCGAAAGACCACTCACTCGCCTGAGTCTTTATATAGTATTTTTTGGTGTAACTATACATGGTTTAATATCTTTGATGAAAAATAATCTAGAAAACCCTAACAACTAATAATGCTCGCCATACTAAAAAAAGAAATAAACACCTTCTTCGCCTCTCCAATTGGATACTTAGTTATTGCTGTATTTTTATTACTTAACGGCTTGTTTTTGTGGCTGTTTAAAGGCGAATTTAATGTTCTTGATAATGGCTTTGCCGATTTATCAACTTTCTTTTTATTAGCGCCATGGATTCTCATATTTCTAGTTCCAGCTGTAACGATGCGTAGTTTTGCAGATGAAAAGAAACAAGGTACTTTGGAGTTATTACTCACTAAGCCTATTAGTCATCTCAATATCGTTTTTGGAAAATATCTTGGTGCTTTTGTATTAATTATTATTGCTTTAATCCCAACGTTATTATATGTCTATACCATTTCTAAGCTTGGAAATCCGGAAGGCAACTTAGATGTTGGTAGTGTGATGGGATCGTATTTCGGATTGCTCTTTCTGGTTGCTGCTTACACTGCTATTGGCGTATTTGCTTCTAGCTTGACCGACAATCAAATCGTAGCCTTTATCACTGCTGTATTTATTTGCTTCTTTTTCTATTTTGGTTTTGAGGGCTTATCAAATTACAACCTTTTTGGAGACACCCTATATATTGAAAAATTAGGAATGGAGTCTCATTTTAAAAGTATGAGTCGAGGTGTTTTAGATACTAGAGACATCATTTATTTTTTAAGTGTTACGGCTTTATTTATTGTGCTTACTAAACTAAATATTAAACGCGCAAACAAATGATTATTACAGCTCCTTTAGTCATTATGATGTGCATTGTTTTTGTGCTGATTTTTCTGTTTGTAAAAACAATAGATCGTCGCAAATGGCTTACCGTTTTAGTGAGTTTGGCTATTACACCTTTCGCTTATTTCTATGCTGTATACCCGATGGTCAATATTTTTAGTAACTATCACCATCAAAAATATTTTTCTTCGGAATTATGGATTGAGAAACCTGCATTACGTTATGAATTATCTGATGATATGATTACTTCGGAAATTTTAATCGGACAGCCAAAAAGCGACATTGAATCCCTTTTGGGAACTTATGAATGGCTATCATGGGACGAGGCTCAAAAAGACCATGATTCTAACAGATGGAACTATAGTTTGGGTATTGAACCTGGAGCTTTTAATACTGAAAAAGAATGTGTTGAAATTGTTTTTAAAAACGATAAAGTTATTGCGATATCAACATATAAAGAAGAGATAAAATTTGATGCTAAAGACTAAAAAAAATATCATCACGATTGCCATCGTTTTAGTCGCAATTATTGCTGCTAATGTTATATCGAGCAAAGTCTACAAACGTTTTGATCTAACGAAAGATAAACGTTATACCTTATCTAATGAGGCTTTACAAACTATTGAAGATGTTGATTCTCCTTTAATTATTGACGTGTTCTTGGAAGGTGATTTTCCAACAGAATTTAGACGACTACGTGACGAGACACAACAGCTACTTGAAGAGTTCACAGTTTACAATAGCAATGTCAACTTTGAGTTTATGAATCCGTTAGCCGATGAAAAAAATCGCAATCAAATTCTACAACAATTAACGCAACGTGGCTTACAACCATTTCAAATCAATATTAAAGAAAGCGGAAAAACCTCTCAAGAACTTATTATCCCTTGGGCATTAGCCAGTTATAACGAGCAAACGGTTATCATTCCGTTGATAAAAAATAAAATTGGAGCCACAGATCAGGAATTGGTCAATGGTTCAATTCAAAATTTAGAGTATGCATTTGCTGAGGCTTTTAAAAAGCTAGTCACTCCAAAGCAGAAAAAAATAGCCATTTTAAGAGGTAACGGTCAGTTAAAAGATATATATGTTGCCGATTTCCTTAAACGATTAGGAGAGCATTATTTTCTAGCACCATTTACTTTAGATAGTGTAGCCAGCAATCCTAAAAAAACCTTGCAAGACATTAGGAATTATGATCTAATTATTTCTGCAAAACCTAGTGAGGCCTTTTCCGAAGAAGAAAAATATGTGTTAGATCAATATACCATGAATGGTGGTAAAAGTCTATGGCTCACCGAGAGTATTGTTATGGATAGAGATAGTTTAAACAATAGCGCTGGAACTGCTGTCGCAATTATGAAGGATCTCAACCTTAACGATTTCTTTTTTAAATATGGAGTACGCGTAAACCCTGTAATTGTAAATGATTTGTACTCTGCGCCTATTCCTCTAGCCATTGGTGAAGGCAATAATGCCCAGTTTCAGCCAGTACAATGGCCATACTCGCCATTAGCTGCTAGTAACCCAAATCATCCAATAACGACCAATCTGGATCCAGTAAAATTTGATTTTACGAGTCAGATAGATACACTAAAAAATACTATTGATAAAACGATTTTACTCAGAAGTTCTCAATTATCAAAAACACAAGGTGTGCCGCGAGAAATTAGTTTAGATGTGGTTACTCAAGAACCCAATCCTGAAGAGTACAAAGAACCCAATCAAACCTTAGCTGTTCTACTCGAAGGAGAGTTTAGCTCTGTGTACGATAAACGTATTAAACCGTTTAAGATTTCAGATGATAAAACCAAAAGTATCGCCACAAAGATGATCGTTATTGCCGATGGTGATGTGATTAAAAATGAGGTTATAAAAAACAGACCTCAAGAATTAGGTTTCGAATTTTTGACCAAACGCAAATTTGGAAATAAAGAGTTTCTAGAAAATGCTGTGAACTACCTTTTGAATGATGACGGACTTATAAACATTCGCACAAAAGAGGTGAAATTGGCATTCTTAGATTCTGAAAAAATTGAAGACCAAAAATCCAAATGGCAAATTGTAAATATTGCCTTACCTCTTGTAATATTAGGTCTTTTTGGTTTTACATTTAAATATTTTAGAAGAAAACGCTACTCTAAATAACCAAAAAACAGGTCTAAAACGCCCTTTTTCATAAGCTTTGAGTTGTTAATAAGTTTGTTTTATAAAACAATAGCTTTAAGATATATTTGTATTGCACAATTTGTTGTGATAATTTTGTAAAAATTTTAGAAGAACGTATGAAATTTATAGTATCCAGTACATATTTACTTAAACAATTACAAGTTTTAGGAGGTGTTATCAATAGTTCGAATACACTACCGATTTTAGATAATTTCTTATTTGAGTTAAAAGACTCAAAACTAACAGTTTCGGCAAGTGATTTAGAAACTACAATGTCTTCAAGTTTAGATGTTGAAAGTGATAACGATGGTAGTATTGCATTACCAGCACGTTTATTACTCGATACTTTGAAAACGTTTCCAGAGCAACCACTAACCTTTGTGGTTGAAGATAACAATACCGTTGAGATTAGTTCTAATCATGGTAAATATGCCTTGGCTTATGCAGATGGCAATGAATTTCCAAAAGCTGTAGAATTGGATAATCCAAGTACAACTACAATAGCTGGTGATATTTTAGCTACTGCTATAAGCAAGACCATCTTTGCAGCAGGTAATGATGATTTACGTCCTGTTATGAGTGGTGTCTTTTTTCAATTCTCTACTGAAGGTTTAACATTTGTAGCAACCGATGCTCACAAATTAGTTAAATATACACGTGGTGATGTAAAAGCAGATCAGGTTGCCGAATTTATAATGCCAAAAAAGCCTTTAAATCTTTTAAAAGGAATTTTAGCAGCAAACGATGAGGCTGTTACTATTGAGTATAACGATTCGAATGCTAAATTCACATTTGAAAATTCTGTGCTTGTTTGTCGTTTAATAGATGGAAAATACCCTAATTACGAAGCGGTTATTCCTAAAGAAAATCCAAATAAATTAACTATAGATAGAACACAATTCTTAAACTCTGTTCGTCGTGTGAGTATCTTCTCAAATAAGACGACACATCAAATACGTTTAAAAATTGCTGGTGCCGAATTAAATATCTCTGCTGAAGATATCGACTACTCAAATAAAGCCGAAGAACGTTTAACTTGTGATTATCAAGGTGATGATATGCAAATTGGGTTTAACTCACGCTTTTTAACTGAAATGCTCAATAACCTAAACTCTGATGAAGTGCAACTAGAAATGAGCTTACCCAATAGAGCTGGTATCTTGACTCCTATTGATGGTTTAGATGATGGTGAAAAAGTAACGATGTTAGTGATGCCTGTGATGCTAAATAACTAGTCACAAAAAACATATATATTACAAAAGCCAATGACCTCTAGTTATTGGCTTTTTAATTTTCATAATTATGACAAGAACATCCATAGCAAAGCGCTATTTAAAGTACCTTGAACATGGTGACATGGAGCGTATTGTTGATTTATTTTCTGAAACTGGAACTGTATCTTCACCACTTTATGGTGATCAACCTGCGAATGCGTTTTATGCATCTTTACAAAACGATACGAATTCGTCGAAACTAGAGCTTAAAGGCATTTTTGATGATCATCAATCAAACAAACTCGCCTTACATTTCAATTATCATTGGGTTTTAAAAACAGAGGCTACAGTCAATTTTGATGTTGTAGATATCATTTCCTTTAATAAGGAATTAAAAATCGATCACTTGCAAATTATCTATGATACTGTAGTTAGTCGACAATTGATTAATAACACATAAATTATGATTTATGAAGTGCCTGCAGGAATAAAAATTGATTTAATTCTATCAATAACACCTTGAAGCATACTAAACAATGCATCTGACGAAAATCCTCCAATGAGCGCCAAGACACTTTTATTGAATAAGTTAACATTGTCAGGATTAGTGATATACACAGATAAAATTTCAGATAAAACTAAACCTGCAATAATACCAAGTACTATTTGAGCCATATATTCTATGGATTCCTCAGGTAATAATGTTCCTTTTTTTAACGAACTGCTTACATTTTTTAATAAATAAAATACGACACCCAAACCTGAAATAGCACACAAATAACCAATATTTAAAAGCAATTGTTCTCCATGGTTATTCATGATTCCTTTATCGAGTGAATCATTGTTTACTGCAGATGATGTTCCAGTAATAATGAAAATTGCCAAGAATACCAGTGCCAAAATAATGAGGTTTCTAACTAATGGCAATCGACTTAATATCATTTTACTATTATCTTCTGAATGTAAGTTTTTAGTATACTTAATAGATTTTGGTGTAGCAGGTGCAACATTTTTACACAATAAATTATGAGCATTAATTAGATCATCAACACTACTGTTTTGAATAAGAGAATTAACTTCAGTATTTATAGTAATTCCATTGTAAACTGCATAAGACAACATATTATTTATTTCAGCACTTAGTTCTTTAATAATGTCTTGAGAAATACCTGGTTTTGTTGCGTCTGAAATTTTATCAACTTTAGGTTTAACATTAGATGAAGAAGATGTAGAAACAGTTTTGGCCATAATTTAATATTTAAATGATGTCCTAAATTAATAAGTAATAGTATTAAAAAACCAAGTAAAAACACCCAATTACTTTTGTGCGTGTATATACTATAACTAAAAAACGCTCACTTAAAAAAGTGAGCGTTTTCATTTATCCCTATGTAAAATAACTAACTAATAAAATTAAGAGATAAAGGATATCTTGGTGATTCTCCATGACTTGCTCTAATAGCGTTTATAATTGGAAAAATAAACGATAGTATACCTAATACTATTAATCCAAAAACGCCAACTAATACAAATACTAAAGGAATACAAATTAAACTATATACTAATACGCTCAATTGAAAATTGACGATATTTTTGCCTTCTTGATCCATTCTATACACATTTTCTTTTTGAGTAGCCCAAATGATCAACGGAACTATAAGTCCGCCAAATCCAGTTAAAAATGTAAGCAACTGACTTAAATGTGTAAGTACTATAAGTTGATTATCTTGTCGCATTGTGATGATGTTTTGATTGAACACCTATTGGACGCAAGTCTTCTTAAAATGTTACAGTTCCTCCTCTCTTTTTAACGAAAAACGTTAAATATTATTTTTTTATTACGCTGAAAAATAACTCATTCCCTTGTCGATGAGAAATAGAATTGTAACACAACTCCATTGTTTTAATATGAAAGATGTCTTTAAAGTAAGGTAGATATAGTGTTTTGTTTCCACCAAACGGTGGTTTATCATCATGTAAAGGTTGATTAAATAATAATCCAACAAGTTTACCTTTATCAACTAAAAGCTCACTCATCTTCGACACATATTTTGACCGAAGGCTTGGATCAAGCGCACAAAAAAACGTTTGTTCCAATATGAGATCAAAAGGCATATCTAAGTCAAAAAAGTTAGTTTGAATTAAATGGTCACTAGGAAATTTAGGTACTCTTTTCTTAATATTATCAAGAGCTGTTTTTGATAAATCAATGACATAAACATTGGTAAATCCTTGATTAAATAAATATTCGGCTTCATAAGAATTACCACCGCCAGGAATTAAAATGCGTATAGATTTATCTTTGAGTTGGTCTATATAAGTCTTTATTGGTGGAGACACTTCTCCTAAATCCCAACGGTCCTCATTATTTATATATCGGTTATCCCAGTAGGACGCATCCAATTTTTCCATGCTATAATAGTTCTTTTAGAATAATATAGACACCCATAATTAGTACAAACGATCCAAATCCTTTTTTTAATTTTTTACCATTAATAAAATTGGAAAGATAAGTCCCAATAAAGATCCCAACTACAGAAATAGCTGTAAATATGAGTAAAAATGCCCAGTCTATATCTAGATTCTCAATGTCGCCAATAAAACCTATTAGGGACTTCACTGCAATAATTAAGAGTGATGTTCCTACAGCTTTTTTCATTGGTAATTTTGCCAAAAGCACTAATGCAGGTATAATAAGAAACCCTCCTCCTGCACCAACAATTCCAGTTAATACACCAACAACAAAACCTTCAATAGTGATTAACGGATAATTAAATTTTACATCTTCAGAAGATACGTCTGTAGTTACTTTCCTTTCTTTTATCATTGAAATTGAAGCCAATAACATAACAATAGCAAAAAAAACCATAATAGCTACATTCTTGGTCAGAGTAAAGTCTCCAATAGTAAAAATTTCCGATGGGATTGCTGGCACTAAAAACTTTCGTGTAAGATACACAGCAATAAATGCTGGGATTGCAAATACAATAGCAGTTCTAAAGTCTACCAACCCCTTTTTAATATTCTGAAATGTACCAAAAACAGAAGACACTCCTACCACAAAAAGTGAATAAGCTGTTGCTGTAACTGGGTTTATAAACATTAAGTATACCAGTATAGGAACAGTTAGAATTGATCCTCCTCCTCCAATTAACCCCAAAACAAGGCCAATTAAAAGAGCTCCAAAGTATCCTAAAACTTGTGAGATTTCCATGAACGCAAATCTAATTATAAATTATAACTAGTTTGCACTTAAAATTAGATTTCCGAATAAAACTATTTGGTAGTTTCTCTTAAGATAAGATTAGTCTTTATTGTTTTTGTCGTTTTCTTGGTGGTTCCTTTATCCTTTAAACGATTTAAAAGTAATTTGACCGAAGCCTTGCCTATATCGACAGTATGCTGTGAGATAGTTGACAGTTTTGGATTGGTGAATTGAAGTACATTCTCATCTGAAAATCCAATTATGGACAAGTCTTTTGGTACATTATAATTTAGTTTTAGCGCCTTTTGAAGAGCAATGACACCTGAGGTGTTATCAATAGAAATAATACCATCAACCGATTGATACTTATTGAATAACTGATCAACACCATCTTCAATTGATTTATCGTTTTCAATCGTAATGATACTGGGTTCATTCTTATAATCAATGGATTCATTCAAAGCTGCCAAATAACCATTAGTTCTAAGTTTACCAACGCTTAACTCATCAATATTACTCACAAGCACAATATGTTGTCGTCCTTCAGAAAGTAAATGCTTAGTTGCTTCATAAGCTGCTCCAAAATCATCTATAATAACCTTATCACAATTAATATCTTCAGAAACCCTATCAAATAATACTACTGGAATATCTTTTTGTAATATCTCATTGATATGGTCGACATTATTAGCCACTTGAGTTTCTTCTGCCAAGGATAAGATAAAACCATCAACACTACCATTAGATAATAATTGGAGGCTATTGATTTCCTTGGATTGCATTTCATTTGAAACACAAGTAATAATATTATAGCCTTGTTTACTGGCCTGCATTTCTATGGCATATAGTGCTTTTGCAAAAAAATGATTAAGAATATTAGGAATAATTACGCCAATCGTATTAGTTCTACTGTTTTTAAGACTTAAAGCCAACTTATTTGGTTTATAGTTTAAAAACTTAGCAAGAGCCTTTACTCGTTCTATAGTGTCAGGGCTAATTTCGTCGCTATCATGCAATGCCTTTGATACTGTAGAAACAGACACATTTAATTGCTCAGCTAATTGTTTTAATGTTACCATAAAATTAAAAATAAGAAACGTATAATTCCGATATAAAAATAATTGCTTTTATTTTGATTAGAAAGGGATATTTCAATATAATCATTTAACCATTTTGACACTAATAAAAAAGCCACATTGCAACTAGCAAATGTGGCTTTTAAAAAATATTAGTTAGTTAAGCATTATTTTTTAACCAATTTGATTGTCTTGCTTCCAGTAGCAGAAGAAATTTTTGCAAAATATAATCCTGCTTTTAAATTTGATCCATCAATCTGAGTTTCATTTGCATTTGGAGTTACATTAACCACTTGCTTTCCTAAAACATCATAAATTCGAATAGATTCGATATCTTGAGTACCTATAACCGTCCAATTGTTTGTTGTTGGATTAGGGAATACAGAAAACTCATTTCTAGTAAATTCTTCTGCACCTAAAGTGTTAGAAGTACTAAAGAATATATTGTCAAAATAAACCTCTCCATTTCCATCAAATTTCCATTGGAATATGTCATTTAAATCATAAGTACCACTAGACGGTGTATGATCTAAGAAGTGTTGTAATGGAATAAATACACTCTGCCAAGATCCAGTTACAATTGGAGAATCTGGAGTAGGACCACCAAATCTATATCTAGGTTCTTCAGCAGCTCCACCACCAATTCCAGCTGTGGCATCAATTAGGAAGAAATTAAACTCAGTAGTTGTAGTTGCATAATAGTTTAAGTGTACAAACTGATAACCTCCAGCAACTAAATCTTCAGCATCCCATTGTGCTCCATAGAAAAAGAAACCACCACCTTCAATTCTTCCGGCATTATTTCCATTCATTTCAATATCCACTTCTGGAACTCCTACATTACCAAATGCATAGAAGTTAAAATTTCCAACACTACTTCCTGGTAAACCACTATAAACATAAAGATCTGTTCCAGTAGAAGGAAATTCTGGAGCAGCCATTGTAGGACCTGCAGGTGGACAAGCAGGGCAAGAAGCACCACCACAATCTACACCAGTCTCATCTTGATTTTGGATTCCATCATCACAGGTCTCAGGACATGTTGGACAATCAGGGCCTCCACAATCTACACCAGTTTCCATACCATTTTGAACACCATCCATACACGTTGGTTCTGGAGCACCTACTTGAACAATATCATCAATATAGTACGTGCCTGATTCAGTAACCAAAACACCATCACCAGCAGGACCTTCAAGTGCTGGGTCATAATCTGGTTGTATTACCAAAGTAGAATACTGTTCCATACCTGTAAGACCTGGTTGATCAGAAAAATCGAATGTTACTTCTGTCCATGTATTCGCATTAGTAACCACAACATCTCTATTGTAAGTTGGCTCTCCGCTTAATCCTATTTGAATTTGAAATCTTAACTGAAGATTAGCTTTCGTTGACCAAATTTTCATCGTGAACGATGTTCCATTCGCTAAATTAATTAAAGGTGATCCAGGTGTTTCATATCCAAAACCTGCAAACCAGTTAGCTCCAACAAGTTTATCTACTTGTAGTACTCGAGCAGACATATTTCCTGCACTTACATCTGGATTAGCAATATTAGCAAAACCTAAAGTACCAAATTGAAATGATGCAGTCGTCGTTGTATCTTCATAATCGAGAGGCAAAGATTGCCCAAACGTAATAGCCGATGCTAATAAAAAGATTAAAAATGTAATTTTTTTCATAGTTATATATATTAGAATTAGTAATTATTTAAAATTTGCATTCTGTATTTTTCATTTTCATAAATTTAAGTACTATATATTGAGATTATCATAAAACCCACCGCTACAAAAAACATACAAAAGCAAATAATCTATTTTTTGTTTAATTATGTGTCTAAATCCGCTAAACAAAGCGAATTCAAGAGGTTTTAAAATATTAGCAAAGTCTTATTTAGCATTTTATTAACTATTGTGTTGTGGTAATGTTGTGTTTGTTTTTCGCTATATATTGCTTACTTTTCTGAATGTTGTACTTTTTAGCATTTATAATAGCTTTCCCATCAACCAATTGTTTTAAAATTTTAATTTTTCATGTTTATCCCAAAGTCCCCAATAGGCTCCAACATCACCTTCATCGCCAGTTTTCCATGACTCGTCAAATGATGAAAAATAAAATACATCAACATTAGCTTTGGCAGCCCATACTTGCGTATTGATAAAATATTTCATCGCATTTTCTTCAGAAGAAAATGCGCCCTTTAGGCTACCTCCCTCACTTGGCCAGCCAGTCTCAGTAATGATTACTTTTTTACCGTGTCCTGCATCTGATGCTTGCCCGAACATTTGTTGCATATGATGCAGAGCACCATCAATATGGCAACCTTCCCAATACGGATAGCAATTACTGAGTATCACATCGCTAATCTCTACAAGCTGAGGGTGTACCGAAAACTCATAATAAGCATCAACATAACCCACAGGAATATCTGGCAAAGCCTCTTTTACACGTCGTATATAGTCTAGCAATTCGTCTAGTGACAAATCGTTTCTATATAGTACTTCATTACCAACAGCAGCAATATCGACAACGCCTTCTTTTGCTAATTGAATTAGTGCTTCAATTTCTTTTTCATTGTCATCTTTATCATCTCCCAACCAAGCACCAACTAGTGTTTTCATTCCATGTTTGTGGGCGATACGCGGAATATGTTCATTTCCTTCTATACAAGAAAATGAACGTATCCATTTCGAATATGGTTTTAAAATCTTAACACGTCTTTCCACCTGTTCTTCGGTTATGACGTCGCCAGGTTCCTGACCATCTTCATACATACTAAAGCAGATGCCATGCATTCCTTTTTTAAGTGTTGCTCTCCACAACGTTTTTAATTCTTCTAATGAATATTTACTGAAATCAATTCCTGAGTGTTCTGTGAAGTTAATTCCATTATATGCGTGATATTCTTCGTCTCTATATGACATTTAAATTTTAAATTTATAGTTATAATTCTCCTCGTCGCTCAACGAGTTCTTTCTTTATCTCTCTAGCCCTATCTTCATTTAGATTATACTTCCACATTACCCAAACCGCAAGTGCTGCAGTTAACGATGGAACTATTATATCAGCTATTCTAAGATTGTTCATAGTCTCTATAGATTGCTCAGTAACATTAGGGTCAAATCCAACAATACTTAAGATTGCGCCTCCCAAAACAAGAGCTATAGACTGACCTATTTTTACCATCAGCCAATAGATGGCTCCAAAAGTCCCTTCTTTACGAGGCATACCATTCTCTAGTTCATCCAAATCGCAAACATCTGCCGTCATAGACATCATTAAAGTGAATAGACCTCCCATACCAAATGCAAATAGTGGAATCGGTACAAATATGAGCCATGGTACATCGCTTCCTGGATCAATACTGAACCAAGACATTCCAATACTTTCAAGAGCTGGATTTAGAGATTCGAAAATGGAGCTAACTCCTGAATTTAAACTCTTACCTAATCCAGTTTGATTAAATTGATTATTAAGTTCTTTATCAAAGCCCCACCATTTCAAAACATAACCAACGATGGATAACACAGTTGAGATTATGAACGCCTTTTTCTTCCCCCATTTATTAGCCATTCTTGTAATAATTGGGATAACAATAAATGCTGTAATAATAGCATTTATGGTATTGAACCAAGCAGGCCAAGTACCAGCCATCTCATAACTTCCACTATACATATAAAACACAATAATGAAGACACCAAATGCCGCCACAAGCTGAAATCCATTAAACACTAAAAACGTTGCTCCACATAATTTCATGAAAGGTTTGTTTTTTGTGACTTGTTTAATACCCTGCCATAAATCTTTCATATTTGATGCTAACGACTTAAATGTAATTTCCTTTCTATTCTCCATATGAGAAGAATCAATACCCTTACAAAATAATGCTGGCAGTATCCCAAAAACAACACACATAGCACCAACAATAAGAGCCATTGTACGAACACCTTCTGTTTGCGTATTAAATGTGTCTGTATCAGGAATAATAACATATAACCATGGCACAATCATCCAAGCAATTTGCCCCATAGTATTAGAAAAAGCCATTAACCGTGTACGCTCATTATAATCAGAAGTCATTTCATATCCAAGACCTACTAATGGTGTTGCAAACATTGTATTACCAATAAGAAACAATAATTGAAGAATCATTACATGCCAAATAATATAAGATTGGGATGCATTATCATCGATTTGCCACATTAAAAAGAAAAGTATTCCGCTTATAATTGCTCCAATAAAAATATAAGGACGTCTTCGTCCCCATCTCGACTTTGTATTATCAGAGATGAAACCCATTATTGGATCGGTGATTGAGTCAAATATTCTTGGTAAACCACCTAAAAGTCCAGCCCATAAAGGATCAACACCCCAAGCCGTCAATAAGAAAAACTGAATAAAAACACCAAGAGTACCTGGTAATATATTCAATATAAAATGACCTGCTCCAAAGGCTGCTTTTTGTCCAACTGGGACTTTATCTTTTGCGGCTGTTTTAATTTTTGACATAGTGGTTTAGTTTAGTTAGTGTTTTATGACTTAGGCACTACAATTGTTTGAATTGCTTGTGCATTTATTTTAATATCTACATTGCTTTCATTTAAATTTAACGTGAAACTTTTAGCGGTTTCGCCTTCATTAAAAATGACTACAGCTATGGAATCATCAGGGTTTTTTGCTGCAGTCACCATCAAGTCTTTATCTGGGTTTTCAACATCAATCACGACAGCTCCTGGCCTTATATATTTGCTGAAATGTGCCATGGTATAATAAATAGGCGTAAAATAGACCTCGTCTGCATCTGGATCAACAATAATAGGAGCTACGCACCAGTTTTTAAACCAGTTAGGACCACCTTGTCTATCTAACACCATGTTCCAATCTACCCAACCGTCTACCCAATTATTGAGACATCCAATGATATCTCTAGCATAGCGATTTACAGGCGCATATTTTGGGTGTAAGTATTTCTCATCTTCTGCTGCCCAATCCCAGCCCCAATCGGTAGCTTCTTTTGACCAATACCAGATATCATCTTTCCATTTTGGAACTTCAGAATCTACACAGCCTTCAGTTTCAATTAAATACTTATTAGGTGCTTTGTTATGGGCATATTGCAAAGCTTCAGGGAAATAGTCATAAGTGCTTTCATACCAATGAATAGCTGTTCCATCATAATACTTCGATGACTCCTCTGTAGCATACATGACATCTACCCATTCTTTAAGGCCTGCTCTATTTTGGTCATAACCTAAAATGATTTTATCGCCTTTACCATCGACTTCCAATTTCGGTCCCAAGTGATTCTGTACAAAATCGGTCATTTCTTCTGGAGTAAAGTGCATACTTTCCCAGTTGTTTCCATTTCCATGTGGTTCATTTTCAACAGTAAAACCCCAAATTGGAATGCCTTCAGCTTCATAAGCATCTACATATTTTGAAAAGAACAAAGCCCAAGTATCGTAGTATTTAGGTAATAACTTTCCTCCTACCCATTCTTTATTATCTTTCATCCAAGGTGGTGCCGTCCATGGTGACGCGAAAATATCGAAGCCATCTTCTGAAATTGCCATAGCCTCTTTTATCATTGGAATAAGATCATCCATATCATCTTTGATTGTAAAATGTTCTAGCATCATATCGTCTTCAACAGGTGCATACGAATACTGACTCAATGAAAAGTCACAAGAGTTCATATGTGTTCGTGTTAATGAATAATTTGCACCTTCTCTACTGAAATAGGCCTTCAAGATTTTGTCTCTATTGGCTTTGCTTAATTTGTTTAACAAATAGGCAGAGGACTCAGTAAATGCGCCTCCAAAGCCAGTAATAGTTTGAAATTTTTTATCTGGATTAATTTTTAAAACAGGCAAAGAACCTGTTGTTGAAACGTCATTGATTCTTGTAAGCTGATTTCCGCTTGCAGATGTTTCATAAATTTCAACTTCAAGCAAGTCTTGTCCTATTTCTTTTTTTTCATTACTACCTATCATAACTAGTACTAAAAGGGAATAAAAAATGTAGCTTATGGTTTTCATTGTTGATTATTTTATTTGACATGTCTATCGATTTGCCATTATTTCGTCTAGAGCTGGAGGTACTAAAACATCTTCCATCAAGGCTTTCTTATTACCGTTATATGTTTTGGTAATTGGGTTACCATTTCTTGTTAATCCATCAAAAACACCACCATCTACTAAATCCCATATTGGGTATTTTGCCTTTCCATCAATCGTAAACAATCCGAAATGATTTTCTGAACCATTTGGATGATGTGCATCTTTCCATTGCTCATTAAAAGCTTCAAAATAGAAGCACGAAATTCCAGCAGTATTGGTCCATTCTCTCATGAGTTCGTAGTACAAACCTTGTTTATATTCATCTGTAGCTCTAGAGCCATTAGGTCCGTAGAACCCTTTAGATACTGTCGCCCAACCTGTTTCACCAATATGAATTGGTTTATTAATACCGATGCTTTTCATGTAATTAGTAACACTATCGTACTGACGTTTAGAAAATTGGATGGCACGTTCTATTGCAGCATGAATCTTATCAATATCAGCAAGACTATCTTCGGCTTCAGGGACTCCCCAAAATTCAGGATTGTAATGTGAATTATGATATGGGTATGTATGCATCGAGATATAATCTACGGCTTTGATTAATTTTTCTAGATCTTCAACATGATATTGGTCTTCGCCACCTCCCCATGATGCAAAATCATCAGAACTCGTTATCCATAAATCTTTCGGAAGTTTGTCTTGCGTCTTTAATTCTTGTAAATGTGTTACCCATTTTAATATCACGTTAGGTTGCACATAATAGCTTTCTGCCCATTTGACCATAGCTTCATTTCCTACAGCCAAAACCTTCACAATGTCTGGGTATTTATTAGCCAAAACTACAGCCCTTTCTATTTCGGCTGCATTATTAGGACTTTCAACATTGTGATCTACAGGTTGATCAGTCCATGCATTTAGACAATCGATCCATGCACCTAACATCACATACATCTCGAAATTTGAGTCTTCTTTTTTAAGCTCTGTAATCGCTTTTAAAATATTTGAAGCATGCGGAAGCTGTACATTATACGTTCGCAATATTTTGATACCCATTGCAGACAATAGTTTCATATCATCTTTGAGTTCTTTAATTGTTGGCTGACTATCTCTAGATTTTTCGCGGTAACCTCCATAAGATATTGCTAAATAATTAGGATTTCCTAATATCTCTTTAGCTGTCATTTGTTTGCCTTTTTGCATGTCTTTGTTAGATTTTGGGTTTTGATTACAAGATGACATGATCATTGAAATAATTATTGCACATAGGATATTTACTTTCAATTTCATGTGTTTGTTATTTTTTACTTTAAAATTGATTTATTAATACTTATGGTAATTCGCTCTACTAAACCTGATCTAGCAAAAATCTCGTTACTAGTGTTTCTATCAAGAACCAAGCTGTTAAGCGTTTTTTGTGAACTTTTAGTAGTTTCTACTTCAATCCAATTCTCATATCCCATTTTATAAATTATAGGCACTTGGCAATATGTAAAAGCTAAAGAACCAACTTCAAGGTCAATTGATTTCCAGTTGTTGTTTACATCAACATAGTTAAGGGGTTTAGATTCTGTTAAGAATTCCTCTTCTCTCAATAAACAAGGGTTGAAAAGCAATTGTCCTTGTTTAACAAATATTCCTAGTTCTCCAAAACGACTCAAAATATCCTCTTTAACTTGTCCTGTCATTCCTGGTTGTTGAGCTCCCTTTCCTCCTGGTGTATGCGAATATGGATCGGTTGGGAAAGCACCATATAATGCTGGTGACTTATGTACACCAATCCCTTCATTAATTTCATAAAAATGCTCTAGTAATTGTCCGATTATAGCTTCGCTTTCGCCATCATTTACTGCTTTTATACAACATTCTTGTACAGCCAGTAATAATTTTGAAACCATATGCCAATAGATCGATCCTAACCCTTCATAACCATAGAATGTTCCAGATCTTCCTGTAAACGCTTTATGATTAAATACCTCTTCGAAAGCTTGCAATACTTTTGGAGTGTCTGATTCTAAAAGTGTTTCATATTTTGTTCCTAAAAGATTTTCTAACGCTAAAGAAACGTCATTAGCATTCTTAAAGTTTCCATTAAAATGATAGTCGCCATTAACATCTTTTTCGATGATTTGAACATTTCCATCCTTTAATAATTCTTGGAGTAATTTTGATGAAAAAACTGCATCTTCAGGAATCGTATTTCTGTCTAAAAACCCTTTAAGCTCTTTATTAGGATACAACATATAACTGTATTGATCCTCTCTAAAAAGCTTGCTTTGTTTTAATGCATTTAAGACATTTAGTGTTTCTGTGGCTTTTAAATAACCTGAACTCAAAACAGCTACTTGACCTTCTAACATCTCACTTAAATAAGAAATAGAAATAGAGTTGTCTGTATTTACAGTCATGAGGTTATAAGCATGATATAAATTATCAGAACGCTTATTAGCTTTAATTGAATGCTCTAAATAAGACTTACTAATTGTTACAAAGTCTTTCAATTTATTAACCGAAAGCGTTGTTTTTCTTCCTGAAAAGGCATGGTTATAGATTTGAGTTCTATAATTACTACCTGCATTTCCTAAACCATCTAATATTATTTTTTTATCTGTATCATTAATCGCTACTGATAATAAGTCTTTATTATTTTCGAAGGTATTCAATACCGAATCGAAGAATTCAGATAGCTCAACAGAAACTTCTACTTGATCAATACTAGTCGTTGTAAGTAACTCTTCAAAGAAATTGAAGAATCTACGCAGATAATAAAGCGTCACCATAGATACTCCATTACCTACCAAAGCATTATTTGCATCATTCCATTCGGGACGTTGTGTATTCATCCAAATACCTCCTTCGGGAATAAAGTTTGATAGTTTTGCCAAAGATGTTACTAATATTTTCTCAATAAAATTTGCTTTAACTATAAATCTGTTTTCATCGCGAAGCAAAGCACCATCTGCACCTAATTGTTCACGCTCTTCATTAATTTTATGATCTAATGCATCATCAAAAACAATTGTGTCTTTTGGATTTTTTAGTAAGTCTGCATATGGCTTAATTTTATAAGGTACATTGGCATAGACAAATAGATCTTTTGTGAAGAAACTTTCTAATTTATCTGGGTTATGATTATTAATAAATTCTAAAAACTTAAGTAAGTAGATAATTTGATGATCTCCCCAATATCCAATGTAAGACCACGGGTCGTCTGGTTCAATTATTTCCCAATCAAAACCACCTTTTGTTACCCTATATGGATTATACCCATCAAATGTTGTTGCGTTTAAAAATTTATGAATCATACTTTCAATGAACTCTGGATATGAGTGTGCTAGCGCTTCCCAGTTTTGGAAGATATCTCGCCAATTGCCTTCATAATCTAAAATTTTAGATCCATCAACTTCACTTCTTGTATTAATTGAAAATTTATTCCAAGGACGACTTGGGTCGCCATGTCTACGACTAAATTTTAACGGCATATACTCTAAACAAAGACGTCTAAAGTTTTTATCATCACTATTGTATGCTATTTCTTGTATTTCTGATAGAGAAAACACTTCTGGAAGGGTATCTAATATTCCTTCAGATGTTCGTGCAACTTTTTTATTTGCATTGTGAAGATAGTTGCTAAAATCCCATTTTTCAATTTGATAACCATTATCAAAGATTCCTCCACGCATAATGTTAAATAGCGTATTAGAAAAGTGACGCGTATCTCTTAAACTATCTGCAGAAACTTGAATGGCATCTGATGCCGAATTCAACTCCACTAATCGTTTAGTACCATAATCAATGTTCTCATTAACTTTATCAGCTAATGCTTCATCCTCGCGTATTTTCTTTAACAGCAACGCAATATCTGAGTGATTTTGATTAACATTTGCGACTAGCATCCATTCTTTAGAAGAATCTGCTAGTAATTCTATTTCAGTTGAAACAAAATAAGCACCCTTTTCAGCTTTAACATCCACTTCTTGTGTTAAAGATTGACCAGACCTAAAAGCATCTAGTTGTAATGATGATAGCAAATACTTAGGATTATTTAAACCTAATGACCAAACAACGTTTGCTTTTAATGCTTCGCTTGCTTCAGCTTTATCAACAAGAATAGCACTAAGTGCATAAATTCCAAGTCCAGTTGACTCTTCTAGCTCATTTCTCTTATAGGCATCTACTAAATTACTGGATTGATTCTGAATATCACTGCCTATACTTGCTGGCAAAATATTTTGAATACCATCTAATAGTGTTATACTTACAGATTCTGTAGCAGTATTAATTAATTTAGATTTTTTTACAAAACCATACTTATTACTAGAACTCCATTGGTATCTAAATATTAATTCTAAGTCATGATTAATTTCTTCAAAAATTATTTTGTTCCCATATCTATTCTTATACAAGTTTTGAGTTGTAGAATATCTACCTAAAGATCTAATAGCTAGTGGTTCCCACATGAACTCTTGATTATTCTTATGAACCTTGAAGATTGATTTATTTCCGGTTATATCAGCAGATTCGGTAATCTTATCGTCTGTATAGTAAGGAAATAAAGCATATTCAGAATTTTTACGTCCTGCAGTTAGCCCTCCATTACTCGATATAAACATCCAGTGATTAGAATCACTGACGATACTCATAAAAAAGGGACGAATTTCATCACAATTAGAAATCTTGTAATAAGATTCATTATCAATAACTAAATCTATTAATCTGACTTTTTTTTCTTTAGAAATATTATTTTCCATTAAAGTTGCTTCGGTTATCATGCTCTTTAAGCCGTATTGGTATTTATTGTTGAACTATCTCATCAAAGTAGTAGATGTCACCATCACAATCTGCGTTTCTTTCAAAATATATAATCATACTTTGAAAAGTTCCTGTAGGGACATCTGTGAAATCAAAAGTAAGTTCTTGCCATTCTCCGGTTTGAGTGATATTAGCAACTCTATCTTGAGAAGGTTCAGTATTTGGAAATGGCATAAACTCTAAACGAAGGGTGACTTCAGTAATTTGAGTTTCTGCTAAAACTTTCATTGTAAACGTTTTATTAGATGTTGTAGAAAAATCTATTGAAGTTGCTAAGCCGACACCAAGTCCTGCAAAGGTTTGACATCCTATAGTTTTTTCATATCGTTGTACTTTACAACTCGAGTTTACAGCATCTATAACAGGGTTGTCAACTATAAAACCTGCAGTATTTCCAAAAGCGTCAAATGTTGCATTTCCATTTGCATCTAAGAACGTCCAGTTTATATCTCCATTTGCGGGATCAAGATTCTCAGCAGATTCATCGGTACAAACAGGAATATCTATAACAAATGTTTCCTGAAACGTATCTGCATTACCATTAATATCAAATGCAGTTAAGGTAACAGTATATGTACCATTTTCATAAGTTACAGTTGGCTCAGCTAATGTAGATGATGTTCCATTGCCAAAATCCCAAGAATAATTTACAGCATCGTTTGATACGTTAATAAACGAAATAGTTCTTACATCAACATTGCTTAGAAATCTTGCATCTAATTCTATGATTTCTCCAGCACCTCCATCGCCTTCACAACTTGTTAATCCAAAGGAAAAAATTGTTACGATTATGATACTTATTTTATATTTTAAAAATCTCATGTTTCTTTATTTAAATTAATTGTACACTCTCACATAATCCACATACATGCGTTGTGGAAAAACTGTTTCTGCATTAGGAGCACCTGGTAAAGATCCACCCACAGCCATGTTGATAATAATATAAAACGGACGATTAAACACCCATTCACCAGTATTTTGAGGAGCTCCATCTTCTACTCCAATTGCTTCATCTGCAGCATCTTGAGGAGTTAAAGTTTGATATAAATCTCCATCGACGTAATAATTGATATAGTTTGGTCCCCATTCTATTCCGAAAACGTGAAATCCAGTATCAAAACGATCATTTTCAATCTCGTATTCTTTAGTTAATGCATCTCCAGCATTATACCCTGGGCCATGAGCACTACCAAAGACTACAGTAGGGCGATTACCTACATATTCCATGACATCAATTTCTCCGCATTGTGGCCATGGGTTTTGATCACAGTCGTTACCTAAAAGCCAAAATGCTGGCCAGATCCCTTTTCCATATGGCAAACGAATTCGAGCTTCAAAGCGACCATATTGCTGTTCAAATAAGCCTTGAGTGGTTAATCTAGCAGAAGTATAATTTGAGGATTCGAAAGCCTCTTCTCTTGCAGTTAATACTAATAATCCATTTTCGACAGTTACATTTTCTGGTCTATCAGTATAATATTGCAATTCATTATTACCCCAACCTGCTGGTAATCCTTGAGCAGTTCCATCTCCAATATCATAAGTCCACATTGACGAATCTGGAGCACCATCTATATCAAACTCATCTTGCATCACTAGGTTATTAAGTTGAGTTACTTCTTGAGTTTCGTCAGTATTACAAGCACTTATCAATAGGGCTACCATAAATAATAGCGCTAATTTTATCTTGTTAAATGATTTTATATATTTCATATTTTTTTGTTTATAAATTATAGCCATTATTCATTGTAAAAATATACGTTATCCACCCATATATCTGAGATAGTTGCATCTGAAACGAAGAACAGTTGTCCTAAGTTAGCAAGGTCTGAAAACCCTGAAAAGTTAGAAATTGGAATGTCTAAACTTAACCAACCATTTTCATCAGCATTTCCTAAAGCAGTAGAATTCAATATAAAGTCCCCACTTGTTGATGAACCAGTACCTGTTCCACTTTCAAGAGATAATCTTATAAAATCACCACCATCGATAGCTTCTCTAATATTAATATCTACATGCAAATGAGACATTGCACTTATATCAACTAAAGACACCGTTTCATAAGTTCCAATACTAACAAAGTTTAGCATTGTATAGTTTATAATATTATCAAGTCCACCTCCTGGTAAAGGCACTTGTAAATCAACATCATTAGGATCTGCTCCAGCACCACCTTGTGTAGTTGCAAACTGAAAGAAACCATTATAGTGTCTTACAGGAACATTTGTATACGCATCACTAAAGAGCGACACAACGTTTGCAGGGTCTCTTGTTGGAATAGGAGCGCTAGGGAATGGACCATTAGATGTGAGTTCTAAAGAACCTTCTGCTGAATTAGCACCAACACTAGCTGTAATAGTAGTAGTACCTACTCCAATAACTGTTATTTCACCCGATTCTGAAACTGTTGCTACAGATTCATTAGAAGATGAAAAGTCAAAGTAACTAGGAGCTGCATTAACTGTTTGATTAATGCCTGTAGGTAAATTAACGGTATATGAAGTTCCTGAAATCTGAATAGTAGAACCCACAAAAGCTTCTTGTACAAGAGAAGCACCACTAAAGATTCGAGGTACTTCTTGACCTAGAGTTCCTAGGTTTTCAAATCGTAGTTCGTCTATCCAAAATGTAAATCCAAAACCATTTGTGCTTTGTGTTCCAGCAGAAAAGAGAAACATTCCCTTTTCTTGAACAAGTTTAGAAGGGTCTGGGATTGGGATTATATATTTTTTCCAATCTGTCGATAATTGAACATTAGGAAAACTTACTGCGTATTCATTCTCTACAAAATCGGTTCCAAAACCTGCCTCAACAATACCTGTTGTAGAGCCTTTAGCCCAGAACGTTAAGGCATCATACTGTGTTAAATTTCTACCAGCTCCAGCATCTTCAAAAATTCCGCCTATAAATCCTCCGTCTGGATCATTAGGTGCAGGTACATCTATTCTAATTGATATACTTCCTTCAAAAGCTTCACCATTATCAGTACCAAAACCATTGACATTTGCCCCGTCAGCAGGGTCAAACGAATTGAAAAACTCTTCTGTAAGTCCGATTGGTGTATCTGTAAAAATATCACCTATAGTGGGAAATGTAGCTGGAATTGCGTCATCAGAAATATCTCTCTCACATCCATAAGTAAGGCTTAGAATCAACCCTAATAAGAATGCATTGTTTAATTTGATTAATTTCATTGTTTTCATTGTTTCGTTTTTATTTTCCAATATTGATATGTACATAGGTTCTAATCTCCCACTCTGAGCCATCAGAAAATCCAGCTGGACTTAATATTGGTTGTGGTGGAAAGTCATCAGTAAATGTGTTCGTAGGAGAATACCTAGGTGAGAATTGATCTAGAGCTCTCCAGGTTCCTCTTATTCCAATTCGTGTACTTGGTAGAATAAACCAATCAGGTTTACCCAATGAGGTTGACACGTCTAGCATTAATTGCATTGGAAATGTTAAGTTAAAATCCCTATGGTAATCAAAAGGCCCCCAATCATTAACTTTTACATGTGTTCGTACACTCATTTTCTTGTAAATCATTCTGATATCTGCACCAAAACGATCAATTGTTCTATCACTATCACCATTAGCTTGTCCATTTCCGTAGTAGAAATTACCAATCAACCCTAAGTCTGGGCTAATTTTAGATACCATTCTAGAATGTAATTCCCATAAGTCGTCAGCAGGTACTGATGTTGGGAATGCAAAAAATGTACGATTAGCTTGGAAACCAATATGAGCATCCATTGTTGTAGGAAGGTGACGGAATACAAATCCTAAATTCATTGCAAATTTAGCATCTTCAGCTCTATCATTATCCCACGAATACATCCATGTTCCAGGTGTTGGATCGTAGGTAAGTAATAATTCAGCTCCTGTGGTTTCTCTATTACCATTTCTTACTGCGAAAGGATCGCTAATAACATTTCTTAATCTCCCAGGTGCATCACCACCGTTGGGCATAGGGTCAACTAACGGTTTTTGATACATAAAGTTTGGTGCAATTTGAAAATCGCCCATTGTATATGTGAAACCACTTAAAATACTAGACACATTTCCACTACCAGAATCTCTCAATTTCCACCCTGTGAAGGTTTGCGTTTGATCGGCTCCGCCATTAGCAACTAAGCCCATGATAGCTCCTTGGGCATACCAATTAAACTTACCACCTCCATAAGTGATTTTTGCTTTAGCACCCCAATTGTCTTTGCTTTGTACTTCATCTAATACAACCTCTCCGTTGTCGATATCTTGATATGTACTGCCATTTAATGGACTTCCACCCCAGATTGCCCCAAGTGTCACTCCTACTTTGCCAAAATCTCTTTCTACAACAAGTGTTGCGCGTTCTGTTGGCCATGCTGGAATAATACCACTTCGTACTTGATTGGCATCCAATACACGTTGACCATTTTCATCAAATTCTAAATCGGTTTCAATATCTCTATGGTATATACCAGTAATTTCATAATCACCAACTTTACGTTGATATTTTAATAAAGCGGTTGGATTAGCTCCCCACCATAATTGAGGTCCGAATGCTGCTTTTAAACCATTAAGAGATCCTTTACCGTTGAATTCCATCCCAAGTATCTCACCATTATAAATATCTAAGTTTGGACCGTAATTAGCTTCAGGATACAATCCGAAGAAATCGCCTTCATATCCCCAATGGTAATGCCCAGTTCTGTAAAAACCTTTGATATCAGCATATTTTGTATTCCATTCGAATTCGGCATTATAAACTCTTAGTCTGTTAAAGTCATTGATTTCTACATCTAAATCATTACCTCCTTCAACACCAACAACAGTAATTGGTCTACCTACATTCTCATAAAATATTTCATCAATTGGGTTTTCAGCTACATTACCCAAAATATTAAAGTTCACATTAGCTCTCATATTTGGAGCTGGATTACCTTCAATTCCGACGAAATACGACTGCATATGATCAAAACCTAATTGATTAGGAAATACATTAGCATTAGGATCTTCAGTTTCAGGAGTAGTTATCAAACTTCCACCAGTACTAAATGTTGTAAAACGTGCACCGAGGTTACTGATTCTTATTTTCTGACTTCCGCCGCCACCTAAAGCAGCTTTATCTCCTCTTGCTCTGAGTACAGCGTCCATTAATTCAATATTATCAAAGTAATTTGACATGAACTCTGGAGTCATTTCAGGATTGTAAGGATCTAATTTATGTACTTCTTTAAGTGCATAATAAGCAGCTCTAGGATATAATGTGTAAAGTCCTCTAGCATCTGTTGGTCCTTTTGCACAAATACCAAACCACTCCTCATTCATATTGAGATCACCTTCTTTTGCTTGATCTCTACTATATCCACCATTTGGCCAAACGGCAACATTATCATGAACATCTAAGTTTTCAGTTTGTTTATATTTCCACCAACCATCACTAAATTGGAATGTAAAACCTCCAATAGAATTATTAGCTTTACCCATTCCAGAGGCGTTTTCATATATATCTTTCCAATTTCCAACATTATAATAGGCTTGAGAATATTGATCTTCTTGATTATCTCTTGCATTAAATGCATCGCCACCAAATTCTGCAAAGAGGATTGGTAGGTTTAGTTTATCCTTAACTTCTTGAAAAGCATTTCCAAACGAAACACCTCTATACATATTAGTACCATATATATCTATGTCTGTACATTCATCTTTTACTAGATCTATATAAAGTAAATCTCCATTACAAATAGCAACCGGATGAGATTGATCTATAGCTTTAACTTCTAGAGAGGCATCGTTGAAGGCTTTATATAAAGCTCGTGCAGCAGCAATTTTATTAGGATCTTCGGCACCATCAATGGGAATGGCTTCGGTTTCTGCACCAGTCCAAGACAAATGATAGTTATTTTCATTACCTATCATATACAATAATAATCCTGGTGTATTCTTATAAGTATTTGCCATATCACGTGCTTCCTTCATCAAGATTTCTCTAGTGGCTTGATCTGCATAATTGGTTTGTGGAGTCCAGGCTCCATCAATTGTTAGACCATATGCACCAAACGTAATATTAAGCATGGTGTAGATCCCGTAGTTTTCATATATATAAGTAATCCACTTAGGAGGAAGCCCATATGTTCTTATGGCATTAACACCCATGTTTTTAAGTAATGGCATTTCGCCATCTAACGCAGCTCTAATAATATCATCAGATTCTGCCCAAATACCAGCATCTGTAATTGTTGTCCCAATAGGTACATAATCCCAATTGACACCATTAACCATGAAATCTTTTCCATCCACTTTTAATTTCATTCCGTCTATACTTTTATCAACAACAACGTTGTTAGATTGAGCTAAAACTGAAAATGTTACTAGGAAAAGAAAGAGTACAAGAAAATTGTTCTTCATCATTTAGTTGTTTTTAAGTTAGTAATTAAAGGATTGGATTTTATGGTTTTGATTAAAAACCTCGTCATTTCAATTTGAAAAACCTTACCACACCTTTTTAGGATACTTGATAGGTAAATTTAGTCTTACATATTAATAAAATGCTAAAAATGACCTCAACAAAAAACATACATCGCAAAAAAAACGTCTCTTTTTTGCGAAATACGCAGTTATCGTTCTGTTTAACACATATTAAAACTACGTTAAACAATACAACTACAACGTTGTAATTTGTTAAAAAAACCTAAATGTATAGGAATTGTATAGGTGAAATAGTCGAGTGTATAGTGACTAAATTTCTAAAATATAATTTGTTAAGCTAGATTCGTGTGGTAATTCCATTTTTTTTCGAAGTCTATAACGTTTCACTTCTACACTTCGTGATGAAATATTTAGCAAAGGAGCGATTTCTTTTGAAGACAGATTTAACCGTAAATATGCACAAAGTTTAAGATCATTAGGTGTTAATGACGGATGTTTTGCCTTTACTTTTTTCAAGAAATCTTTATCAGCATTATTAAATGCTTCTTCAAAAAATTTCCAATCGTCTGTATTGTTTAAGTTTTTATCAATAATCTTAATCACTGGATTTAAACCTTCTGTTTCATTGACACTTTTCAGCTCTTCTTTGATATTATTCAAAAACTCGTTCTTTTTAATTAAGCTCATAGTCGATATAGCCAACTCACGATTTTTATTATCTATATCTTGTTTTAATTGCTCATTTCTTAACGACATTAATTGCTGCTCATTCTCTAATTCTTTAAGCTCTAATTCTCTCTCAGCTTCTATAATTAGCTTCTCTTTCTGCTTCTTATAATTTCTTTTATAGACATTATGCATAATAATTGAGAACGCCATCACTGACAGTACATAAAGAAAAACCATAAGATTAGATAAGTACCACGGTTTATCTATCGTGAATGAGTACTCGGCCACATTATCAGTCATTTGATTACCTACTCTACCTCGTACATAAAATGTATAATCCCCAAAAGGCAAATTTTTAAATAATTCTGAAGGAGAACTAGACCATGAACTCCATTTATTGTAGTTTCCATCAAGTTTATATTGATATTCAGACTCTAGATATTTATCAAATTCGGCAATACTATATGTAAAGGCGAAATTATTATTCTTATTATGAAACTCTTTTTTTACACTAGGTTCTATCATTTTGCTATCAGAATCCAATGCGTAATTAGATATAGAGTTGATTTTTATACGGTAAGATTGGTTTCTCATCTTAGATAAGTCTACAATAATGTATCCTGAGGATGTTCCAATAAGATATTCTTGATTATCAATAGGAATAATATTTTCATAGCCTGTTAAACTCTCCCTTAAATCACTAGGTAATGGTATTCTATTAATTTGTGGTGTATCACTAAGGAGTCCAGGCGATATATAATTGACATTTCTTTTTGAAAAACTCCAAAGTTTACCAGGAGTATTCACCAGTTTACCTGATACATATGTTTCTGCATGATAAACCTTACTTAGGATGGTGTCTTTTTGAAATGAATTAGATGAAACATCATAAGAATAAATCCCTTGACTATAGGCATACAATACATTTGAGTTATATTTAATCAAACTTGAGTGTAGCCCTTTTTTAACAGAACTTTCCTTTTTCACCTTCAATACTTTAGTGTAATCATCATTAAGGTCTAATTTAAAAACCCCTTTGTACTCATGACTTACAAATACTTGACTGCTATCGAGTAGTTCAAAAAATTTAGATGAGATATCAAATCCGTCAATCTTATTTCTAAACTGCCATTCATTATTAACTTTTTGTAAAACGCTTAAACCAGCATAACTCCCTTTCAATAATAAATTTTCATTATTGGGTACTTGCTTTATTCTCCAAGTTCCTTCAATATCTGATATTTGTTGTATCCCATTTTCGCTGATTACGAAGGTTCCAAGATCATGACCACAAAAAAGCGTGTTGTCATAAACTTCTAGACACCAGACCTGACCTTTGGTACCATCTACAAGTTTAAATTCTTCTAAAGAATTTAGAGGTTTGACAAAAAGTCCTTGATTTGTTCCTAAATACAATTTATCATTATAGACTTTTGCGGCATGTACAGCTCCCAACTGGCCTTTTTTATCATTATATACTCTAAATGGTGATGAGCTATTAATACAATTAATTCCATTATCTAAACCCAACCATATATTATCATTTTTATCTTCAAAAACAGAAAGTACCGTATTGTTTGACAGTCCATTATTTTGATTTAATGCATATGATATATTTCCTTCTTTATTAAGATTAATAATTCCGTTGGAAATCGTGCCAATTGCAAAACTTCCATCTTCTAGCCTAACACTACTGTATATTGTAAGATTTGAAATAATATCATTGGCTGGGATATTCCATTTAGACAATTGACCATTATCAAATACAAAAAAACCTTTTTGATTGGTTTGTATGATAAATTTGCCATCGATATTAAAAATATTTATGATTCTATTCGATTTTAGAATATCATTATCTGAAAACAATGTTTCCTTACCATTTTCAATTTTAAATATTCCTTGATTTAATTTTTGGTAATAAATAGTATTGTTAACCTCAACCATCTTAGTTAAAGTTGTCTCGGAGCTAATAATTTTGAATTCTTTCGAATTTGTGTCATAGCTATAAAGTCTATCTAAAGATTGAAATACTATAAACTTATCTAAAGCTATAATATTCCAAACTTGTTCATCTTCAATCATTGGTGATTGAAGATCTTTAGATAATGATGTATAGGTTAATTGATTAAAATTATTACGCTCCCAATAACCAAACTCCATGTAGCAGCCTGTATATATTCTATCTCCAACAGCTTTAACCGAACGTAATATGGTTTGGTTAGGTGTTTCATATAACTTCCATTCGGCACCATTAAACTCTAATAAACCAATATTATTAGCAACATAGATGTAATCGTTATCAGATTGAGATATAGACCAATTTTGAGTTTCTGCCTTGTATATATCAGACGGATAGATTTGTATAGGTAGGATTTCCTGAGCACTAACGAGACCATGTAATACGAAAAAAAGAAAAATTATTACGCTTCGAGATATTGACATTTGCACTTATTGTATAGAATTGTGTACAATATACGATTTTGTATGGTTTACATAAATAGTAAATTACAACCTATACAGATGCATTACATTATAAATTAATTTTAGTAGAAAAATTTAATGTCGTATCTGCTTAGCTATTTTATGCTCAAACTCTTCAAATTTTTTGTCTAAAGTGTGTATAGATTTTTTCTTATCATTCTCATTCATGAATGAATAATGAATACTGTTATATACATACTCTTTTATTTTTTCGTATGAAGGTGTATAATTAGAAGCTAATAGCATATACTCATTAGATAAATTATTTCTTGAGACACCAGAGTCATCAGTTGAAATAACCAGAGGTACGCCATAACTAGAGTAAATTAAATAAGGATGCTCTCTTCCTTCAACTCCTAATATGAACTTATTGCTTGTCAAATTTATTTCAATTGCAGCTTGATTTTTTAGCTTTGATAATAGTTCGTAGGAATCCTTTTCATATGGCAAATCCACTCCATGGCCTATCCTCTGAGCTTGCGCTATGTCTAAGGCTTGATTAATATGAAACAATAGATTTTTAGGCCTCACCATACCTGAAGTTAGTTCCCCTGCGTGTAAAGCTCTATTAACATCTGGATATTTTCTTTTTAGATAATTGAACATTTGCATGTGTAGTGTATAATCTTTAAGAGCAGTATAATTATTCTCAGGAGCTACAATATTAACACCCACGAGTAATGGTGACTTTGTAGCAGCTATATATGCCGAAAGAAGGTCTGTATATACTTGTAACGGTTCTAGTACCCTAACACCATAGCTTTGAAATCGCATTGTGAAACTTTCAGTATCTATACCATTATGATCTTTTGTGAGCTTATCTACAAATTCATCAATCTCCTTATCAAACGTTTTATCATTAAAATATATAGAATCTATATCTTTCAATATATTATCAACTTCTTGTTGTGTTTTTGCATTTTCTAATAAGGTGTTTAAAGTATTGTCTGTGGGAAAATAGTCATTACTAGATATACCAACAGCACTTATCATGGTTTCAATATATGAGACATTTTCGTTGATAGCTCTTTCTTTTAATATATTAAGTCCTACATCCATATATTCATCGGAAACAGCTCCGAAATAACCAAAAGTGTTGAAAAATTGTAAATCTGGTGGTGGTTCAGAATGATTATGATTACCAAAATCTAAATCAGACCACAGCTCTAATAATTGTCTATAAAGCATTGTATTCTCAATAACTTCGTCTGCTGTTAATAATTTACATGTATTGGTTTTACTTATGTCTGTAACTATTTTCAAGCTACAGCTATCAATTCTCCAATCTTTATGTTTTACCCAATTTAAATAAGTTTCAGCATATATAGATCCAGTATAGTGATGATGAATATCACCACCTTTGGGCATGTTGGTGAAAAATTGATTAAGCTTTGCGATGTCATTCTTTTCTATCATCATTTCATAGTACTCAGATGTGGTTTCAAAATCAGATCTTTCTTTAGGCTCATTACAGCTTAATATGCAAAGGCAAACACTTATTATTATAAAATTGTTTTTCATAAGATTGGTTTATTTTTTTACAGCTATCACAATAGCACTAAACATTCATTTTTAGTTGTCCTAATACATAATCATAAAATGCGTCTGAATTTTTCATATTGAAATAAACAGATTGAGGGTTTCTATTTTCCATTTGATGAATCCAACCCTGGGTATCATTACCCCATTCGTCTATTGTTAATGATATTTCTTCTGGATCAGCAAATATTGTGCTAGCAGAAGTTCCTAAAAAACAAGTGGCTAAAGTATTCCACATTTCATAAAATGGTTCATCCTTAACCAAGCCATAGGCTTCGCTAACAAATTGTGACAGATTAAACGTCTTTGCCTGAGAAGCTAAAGCCGTTTTGAATTTATCGGTAATCTTTGCTTTATCTGTGATATCTAAAGGAAACATATGTACACCACTAAACCGATTGAACATTTCGTTAACAGCAAATGGATCCCAAAATGCATTCCATTCAGCTTTATCATTTGCAATTTCGCGTGGTATAGATACTGTTTTGTCATAGAGATTTCCTTTAACAAATATCGCTCCGCCCATCCAAATAACATCTTTAATACCTTTAATAAGTTCTGGGCGTTTTTTTAGAACATCCGTAATTGCAGTAATTGGACCTGTTGCCAATACAACTACTGGGTCACTCATTATCATTGCTTCCAATAATAATGTCTCTATCATTTCTTCTCCAGATTGATAAGGAGGCTCTACATGGCTTTTATAAGGATATAAAGATTCTATTGTTCCCATTGTAATACAATCTTTTCGATATGCCCAAGGGAATGCATTCCACCCACGAGACATACTTAAGGTTAATGGAATACCCTTTTTATCTAAACCGAGAAATTGATGAACCTTACTTGATGTGTCCATAGCTGGAGTTGCAATACAATCTGCATTTGTTACTACGATACCTTTTATTTCAATATTAGGCATTGAACTCAGTACTGCAGTTGAAACAAAATCGTCAATAGCGGCACTATGGTTAAAAATCACTGGTGTTGGTTTTGAAGTTGTCATATTTTTATTTTTAAAAATGTTTATTTAAGAGTCATATCTTTTAATGCTACATGACAAGCTGTTTGAATTTTGCTTATTGTTGCTGGTGCTGTCATTTCTACCCATCCATCATATTCAACTTCTTTGTAAAAAGCTAGTATAGCCTGTTTGATGGCAAAGAATACTGAATTTGCAAGAACCAATGGTGGTTCTCCTATACCTTTAGAAGATTTAACTGCTCTTGCTGCCAGTTTTGGATCAAGTCTCTCTGAAGGCGTTAACCTGTCATCAAAAATTGAAATTCTAAAATCTGTAGGAATAGATTTTGACCCAGGTGGTTTGTAATCCCATGTATTTACAGAGGTAATTGCGTTTTTTGGAACACCTTTTACTGGAGCTTCTTTTGGTCCTTGTTTAATTAATTCTTCGGTTGTCAAGTAACCTAATCCTTGGATAAATGCGCCTTCTAATTGACCAACATCTATTAATGGGTTCAGACTTTTTCCTAGATCAAATAAGATATCTGTACGCTTAGTTTCAAATTCTCCCGTAAGGATATCCACTTCAACCTCACTTACTGCTGCAGAGTAAGTAAAATAGAAGAATGGTCTTCCAATTGGATGCGTATTATCTACAACCTCATGATGAGGCGCCCTATACCTAGCAGATTCACTCAAATTTATTCTACTTGTATAAGCCCATTCAATAATCAATGGCCATATATCAGACCAATGATCTCTCCAATTACGCACAATAGTTTTAACCTTTAAAACATCTTCAGAATCTCCATCATCTGATTCAGCAAAATACAAGGCATTTTCTTCAAGATCAACACACATCTGCTCTAAGCGCTCCCTTAATGCCATACATGCTTTTTGAACAGCTCCTCCGTTAAGATCTGATCCTGTTGATGCCGCTGTAGCAGAAGCATTATTAACAATATTTGTATTTGTTTCTGCCATTTTAATATACTCAATAGGTATTCCTAAGGTTTTAGACGCTATTTGTGCCATTTTAGTTTGAATACCTTGTCCCATTTCAACACCTCCATGATGCACTAAAACTGAACCGTCTCCAGAATAAATAAGAACATAGGCACCACCTTGATTTAAAGCTCCTCTCGGCCCATTAAATGAAATGCCATATTTTAGAGGAATCATAGATATTCCTCTCTTCTTCCATTTATTATTCGCATTAAAGTCATTAATATCTACTTTCCTTTTTTCAAAATCTGAAGATGTCTTCAAATCTGTCCATATCTGATTAATATTATTCCACTTTAGCCCTGTTAAATAAGGCGTATAATCATAAGATGTGGTACTAAAATCTTTTAGGATTATGAGCCTATCAATATTTGATGGTCCAATGAAAGCTTCAATATTATGTGTGTTAATAGCCTTTTCTAATTCAAGTTCATCTTTATAAATTTCGCCTTGTAAAGCCTTTAAACTGTGCAATGTTGATTTATCAAAACCATACGTCTTTAAAACATCTAAAGTCCAATCTGTAATTTCAAAACTACCCCATTTAACTTGTCCATCTTTATACAAATTCAATTCTCTAAGTTTTTCCGGACTTATATCACATTCAAAAGCCGTTTTTTCAATACACTCTTCAAGTATATTCATACTTTGTACTAAACCAAAAGCTCTAAATGCTGTACTACTAATCTCATTAGTCTGACATACATTTCCTGTGACTTTTAAGTTTTTTATGTTATAGGCATTATCAGCACTTAATACAGATAAATCCATCACTGGAAACGACAGATCATATGTGTTTCCTCCATTAGAAACATAGTTCATCACCATACCTGTTATTTTCCCAGATGATTCAAACTGGGTTGCAAAATGCCCATAAAAAGGATGTCGGTTTCCGCACATAATAAAATTCGTTTCCCGAGTCATTTTTAAACGCACTGGACAATTGTGCTTACTAGAAGCGATAGCAATTGGACCCGATATAAATCGCGCACGAGATTGTCTACCTCCAAAACCGCCTCCCAATCGTTGTACAACTACTTTTACATCGGAAGCATCTATGCCCAATATACTGGCAACCACACTCTGATCATCTGCCAAATTTTGCGTTGTAGAATACAGTATCATGTCTTTATTTTCTCCCGGAATAATTAGACCAGTCATGGTTTCCATGTAGAAATGGTTTTGATATCCTGTGGATTGTTTTCCAGAAGCAAAACCTTTTTTAGAATTGACGTTACTGTTTATATGTTTTTCTAAGGTATTTATAACATCTTGTTTACTACCAGGCCTTAGCATTTCCTCAATATGTGTTAAACCTGGGTTTGTGCTAGGCGCCTGAGGGAAATAATGTTTTTCTTTTAAGGCTTCTTCAATATAAATACCAGGATACTCAGAATATGCTATGCAATGTTGTCTAACATATTCGGCAATGGTATTTGATTGTGTTTCTGTATTTGCTAAAACAATAGCAAGAGGTGCTCCAATTGTAGATATTTCTCTAGGAGAAAAAATATCGGAATGCTCTCCTTTTTCAAGAATTACTGATGGGATGTCATCATCTTCAGAAGGCACAAATAAAGGATCATCTAGTCCTGCTCCTCCCCAATTATTTATTTGATTATCCGTATGGATATCCTTATAGGCAATCAAATCAACAAAACTCAAATACTTATTTTCTAGGAAGCTTTTTAACTCTTGTAGATCCACTTTTTTCTTATTAGGCAAACAGTAATGAAAAGTTCCTCTAGAAATAGTACTATACACAAAAGCTGCTTCTAACGTATTTGGAGGAGTTAACACACTTGAGGTGTATATTGCCTCACCAGTAGCTTGCATAAAAGCTGAAAGCTTTACAAACGGAGCAGATACAGGCAACTCTTCTTCATAAGAATTATAAAACTGAATTCCAGATGAAACTTCATTATTTAAAGGATCGTTCAAAGACGCTATTTTTGCTGGCACATCTATATCACGTTGTTTACATACAGCAATAAAAAATTTGTAGAATAAAGAGGATACTAATTGTTGGCGATATGAAAATGATATTTGGTCAATTTCTATGCTTTCATTTGAACCGTTCTTTGGAGGTGCATAGTTTTGAATTTCATCTGCAATATGACGTAGTGTATGGCTTAATGTATCTTCGTTCCATTTCTTTCCTATTAATGCTTCAGATACACTAGATAACAAAATTGGTTTAAACTTCAATCCTTCGGATGTATCCTTGTAATCTGCATGAATACCATTTACTACAAAACGACTTGAGGTAATTTCCCCTTTCGTATTAAATGTAGCTCTAAATCCAGCATTAACAATAGCATGACAATCTTCTACGCGTCGTCTAATTTTAAAAGTCTTTATATAATCATTCGTTTGAGTAAACGGTATTGTTATTGAATAGTAAAACGCATTTTTACTTAATTCTGAAGCTTTTGGTAAATCAAGAATAGGAAAAGTAGACGTTTCATTATTAGTTTTTACAGTCACTGTTGCTTCAAGTGTTGCTAACACCAATACTAAATCGGAAAGAAACCCTTTATTGGTTCCTATAAAAATATTCCCTGCCAAAGTAGCTTCATTTCGTACCTGGAGATTAGCCACTTTATGAAGGTGTTCACTTAAAGCTACTAAACCTTTACTTCTATCATCGCCTTGTTTTTCTATTTCAGCTTGAAGAACTTCCAAAAATCTGGACAATGTAATTTGCCCGCCTACTGTAAGACTGCTTTCGGTTGACTTAACAGATTGGAGTTCGGTTATTTTAGAAATATCAATAATACATTTAGGATCTTGGTAGGATTCATTATAATTAGCTTTGGTAGGATAAATTCCTACGGCTGTATTGCCACTCATTAACTGAAGGTTAGGACCAACTGGACCATATTTATCCAATAAATCAAATAATTGTGATGATGTAGTTGGCCTAAAATAGTTGTACATGTCATTTGAAAAATGAATGTTTTCAGGGTTTTCCATATACTGAACAAAACCTTTTGGGATGGTAACCTTTGTAGAATGAGGTGCTTCCTTTGGTTTATAGTTTGGATCCAATTTCATTTCGGGTAAATGCTTAGGCGGCTTATAATCACTAGCTAGTTTTTTAAAACTATCTAAGATTGGACGATAACCTGTACATCGACAAATATTACCATCAAACAAATCTTCTACTTCCTTTAAAGTAGGTTTTGTGTCTTCTTGCATTCTGGTAAACATATTCATCACAAAACCAGGTGTGCAATAACCACATTGTGATCCATTATTAGCTGCAATAGTCCATTGCACTTCATCTACGGCTGTTTTGACATTTCCAATACCTTGAGTTGTTGTAATCAATGTGCCATCTAAAGAAGATAGCGGACGCAAACAAGCATTAATTGCACGATGAATTATTTTGCATTGAGCACTATCATAACTCGTTAACATCACTGTACAAGCACCACAACCTCCTTGTCCGCAAGCAATTTTAGTTCCGCCTTTACCTATCTCAGGTAAGTGTAAAAAATCTATCAATCGCATTTTAGGAGATACCTTAAATAGTGTCATTTTTTTACCATCGAGATAAAACGTGAGTTTATTTTTATACTCAGAAGCTTCCATATAACTAGTATTGATTATTTTAATGAGGGCATGTATCGGACGTCGCTGGTGCTTTATTGGAAGCACTCATATGTGGACATACAACATCTTGCATTACCGGACCTAATAAATCTACCTGACCAGACAGGTCATTTCTTGGCTGACTATGATCAGTTAGAATCATGGCAGCAGCAGATCTATCTTCTAAGATTCTAGCTAAAAAATGTAAGGCAGGGTCTACATCTGTAAGGTTGGTAACAATCAAAAGGTGTTCATCTAAAGCTTCTTCTTTATCTGCCATTTCTGGTAGAATACACTGTGCTATTGAATTTAACTTTCGAGTTACCCACTCACCTTGCACTATCACATATAAATTCTTCCAATCTTCTTCTGAAAATGTGTCTCTCCATGTTTTCATCAATGAACTTATCCCTAATTGCTGAGTTGATGCTGCAATGACTTGGGATTGTACAATAAGCTTATAAAGTGTATCATCTGGATTATCATTATCATCACTAGACATATTACACCATTTTTGAAATACTTCTGCAGGAGATTCGTCATCACTTAATTTCAAAGCTGTGTTATCGACAAAATCAATTGAAGATTTCAATAAATCTTTCATTACTTTTATAATATGAGGTACAACTGTAGTTTCATCTACATGTGGTGGTGCATCATCAAATTCACCAGTAACATTGTTTAAATCTAATACCAATTTCTTCTTTAATGTGTCATCAATTTGATAGCCCTCTTCAACATCTATATCGTCTATTGTTGATAAGGCTTTTGCCAATACATTTCTATAATCTTCCATTGGTGCTCTCCAGCCTTGATTTTTAGGATCTGTACTATAAGGGCCAAAACATCCAAAAATACCAAGAGGCGCATGAGCAATAGATTTGGCCATATAAAACAGTCTTGCAACAGGTTCTACAGTATATCTTGCCTCTTCACCATATTCATTTCTAACTAAAGTAAATTTTCCACCACCAGGTGTGAATTGAGCAACAATTACTGGTTGGAATTTTGTCAAATCGGCCTGAACTTTATCTTGTAAATCGTCCATATGAGCCAGCATTTCTGTATCCACTTTAATGACATTGGCAATGGCTTCTGCGTTTAAACTTGAATCAACAATTGAGATATGATCTTTCCAGTTAAATTTTGAATTTGTTTCCATTTGAAATAATATTTTTAGTTTTCTAGGTTAATAATCAGTATGAGGTACAACTTTCCATGTATTGAAAGCATCTAGTGAATTTGGTGTACTACATTGAAATACTTTCATGCTCCTTTGATAATAGGGTTTAGACAGTTCATTATAAATTTCTTCATCAGAAAAATTGACACCTTGAACTGCAGCATCATAACGTGTAGCTGAAAAATACATGTGCTGCAAACTGGCCCAACTAATAGCCGAAAAGCACATTGGACAAGGCTCTGCAGAACTAAATATGACACAATGAGAGGTTGCTCCTTTTTGAGGTAATTTTGAATGATCTTTTTCTATTTTAGATAAATCAAATACACCTAGAGATGCACAAACACTGCGAATGGTCATCACTTCGGCATGAGCAGTTGGATCATTTATGGCGGTCACTTGATTATGGTTTTTCCAATACCGTATTATTTCTTGAGTTTCATCATCAATTTGAACAATTACTGCTCCAAATGGACCTCCTTCTTCTCCTATCGATTCTTTAGCTTCTTCACAAGCCATTTCAATCCATTTATTACTTTTAATTCGTATTTTTTCATAAACTTCATCTACAATAATATTCGCTGTTTGCGCCGGAAAATATTTGCATTGATCATGATCTTCTAAGGTACACTTTGGAACAAGTCCGCTCCATGGTTGTATTGCCGAAGGATCAACAGGATCATGCTCTACATGAAATATTTCACCGTTCCCAGGAATGGGCTGTGATAAGTAAGGCTTTTTTTGGTACATAATTTCTAATTTATTTAAACTTGAATGTATTAGTATTTTACGATTTAATCTACCACAAGAATAAGTCTTGACTCCATTTACTTTTGATAATAGTATCTCAAAAAATCCTAGAATTGCTTTATAAATTATCAAGTAAAATAAAGATGATTTTTATAGACTAAATACTATTGTAATTATAAGATCTAAGCTTGGCTGAACTGGGAGTCATCTCAAAGGTATAGCATAGGGTAATGCCAAACAATAGGTATATATACCTGTATTCGATACCACGTTTTTTTTCTAAAATTGTCCACTAAATAAACTTTTGAAATAATGTGATAGCTATTGATAAAGGTTTGTAATTACACTCTAGCAGGTGAAATCTTAAGCCTATTATTTTCTATTACCAATATATTGGCAACAGCATCTTTTTAAAGATTCTCTGTAACAATTTTAAATAATTCATGTTATTATTTAAAGTAACCTTATATTGTTATGGGGAATTTGAAAATTTGGACGATTATATTTCTATGCATTGCAGTGCAAGGCTTTTTTTTGAGCTTTTAGATTGCGACACGTAAAAATCAAAGCAATAAACAAATTGATTTCTTTTTAAGTGCCTTCATTGTAGTATTCTCTATTATAATGTTATTCTGGGTAGGTCATTGGAACGACTTATTTAATGAATACAGTATATTCACTTATATCTATAGACCAATCCCTCTTTTTGTTGGTACCATTTTTGTTTTATTATGTGAAACGCTTTTTCGGAAAAGTAATCTTAAAAGATGTCATTTACCTTGTGCCTTTTATTCTAATCGTCTTATACTTCTTGCCTGTATATTTACTATTGCATATTCTATTGTTATCTTAACAATAGAATCGTATTTAAGTTCTATTCTATCTCTAGTAATCCTGCATAAACTATCTAATAATTTAAGTTTTTGAATACCAGAAGTATTGTGAATATGATTCTTTAAATCATCAATATTTAATTCTTTTTGTTGTTTTTGAGAATAACTCAAAGAAGAAGAAAACAAGAATAAACAAACGACAAATTTTAATATATATAAGTAATGCCTTTTAGTATTCATAACAATCTCTAGTGTTAATTTTTGACAATCAACTTTTACAGTTGATTGCTAACAAATTTACAACAAAAGATAAGCATATTAAATAAGAATCGCCTCGTATATTATACGTACTGGACTTATGTTTTATTAAACACCAACACATTTTAAATCATTTTCAAAACAATAAACTTCTATCTTAAGATTTGAATTCGGATATAGTAAGAATTATTTCCCTATACAGAAATTAGCAAAGATATTACCTAATAGATCATCGTTTGTAATCTCTCCTGTAATCTCTCCAAAATGATATAGTGCCTGACGAATATCTATCGCCAATAAATCACCAGACAATCCAGTTTCTAATCCGTGTTTTACTTTCTGAATTTCCTCAAACGCTTTTAATAAGGCATCATAGTGGCGTGAGTTAGTCACGATGGTCTCATTATTCCGTAGCGCTCCAGTGTTAATTAACTCCAAAAGCGAATTGGTTAGCGTTTCTACACCAAATCCTGTTTTAGCAGATAGTAATTGGATATTTTCTATTTCAGATTGTAGACCTGCCAATTGTGAGTCATCTAACTGATCTATTTTATTAGCAATAATCAACAGCGGTTTTCGTGGATACTTATTTTTTATTTTTTCGATTTCAATCTGAATTGTTTTTAAATCTGAAATCGACTTAGAGCTGTCAAATAGGTAAATAACCACTTGTGCTTGGTCTATTTTCTCAAACGTTTTTTTAATACCAATGCTTTCTACCACGTCTTTAGTTTCTCTAATCCCTGCCGTATCAATAAACCGAAAGCCAATACCTCCAATTGAGATTTCATCTTCTATCGTATCACGCGTTGTTCCGGCAATTTCAGAAACTATAGCGCGTTCTTCATTTAATAAGGCATTGAGAAGCGTAGACTTTCCAACATTAGGTTCGCCAACAATAGCTACTGGAATTCCATTTTTAATGACATTCCCAACGGCAAACGAATCGATGAGACGTTTAAGTACGAAAGTAATTCTGTCCACCAATTCTTTAAATTGCGAACGATCAGCAAATTCAACATCTTCTTCAGCAAAATCAAGTTCTAATTCTATCAAAGAGGCAAAATTGAGTAGTTCCTCTCTTAGTTTAGCTATTTCCGAAGAAAAACCACCACGCATTTGCTGCATAGCCACTTGATGTGAGGCTTCATTATCACTAGCAATCAAATCGGCCACAGCTTCAGCTTGTGATAGATCCAACTTTCCATTTAAAAAAGCACGTAAGGTAAATTCTCCTGCGTTTGCCATTCGGCATCCTTTCCGAAGAAATAATTGTATAATTTCTTGTTGAATATATAAACTGCCATGACAAGATATCTCTACAACATCTTCACCTGTGTAAGAATTAGGGTTCTTAAACACAGAAACCAAAACTTCGTCAAATACACGACCGCCTTCAGTAATATGACCTAAATGAATCGTGTGTGTTGCCTGATTGACCAAAGTCTTACCATCAACAACCGATTTAAAACTGTCGTCTACAATTGAGATCGCATCGTTACCCGAAAGTCGTATCACAGCAATAGCTCCGCTTCCAGAAGCTGTAGCTAATGCAACAATTGTATCTTGGTGAGTCATCCTATATTTTTTTACAAAAGTATTGCAATTTTAGCTTTATAAAATAAATTTGGAGAGTTCTTTAAGTTTTTATTAATAAATGTGATTAATTTTCTTTTATTGAACTTATTATATTTGCAGTACTAAATTATTACATGATGAAAAAGATAGTTACAATTTTTTGCTTAAGTGTTTTATTATTCAACTGTAAGACTGAAGGCAGTTCTGAAGAAGTTGTTAGAGAAACCTATTTAATTACTGGAGAAGCTCCTGGCGTTTATAATGGCATTAGAGCACACCTACAAACCACCGATCAACGTGGTAGGAAGATTAATGTAGATACTGCTATCGTCATGAATGAGCGCTTTGTATTTGAAGGTAAAGTTGATACACCTCAAATGTGGAACTTGAACATCAATAGCGTTAAAGGAGATCTTCCGCTTATTGTTGAAAACAAAGCCATAACTATTGATGTTGATAATACTAATTTATCTAAATCAAAGATTAAAGGCACAAAAGCAAATGATGACCTCATGTCGTTAAATGCACAAGTCGAAGAACTCAACGCAAAGGCTACAAAATTAAACGAACAAATACGTGCTACAGATGATAAGAACGTAAAGAGCCAACTAGCGCAAGAATTCACCCAACTCACAAGAGATATGAGAGCCTTACCTATAACTTATGCTAAAGAAAATAAAAGCAGCTTATACTCATTGGTTGTAATTGATAATTTATTTAAAACGAACCAACCAGACCTTGACAATATTTCGTCACTTTTTGATGGTTTGGACGCATCAATTAAAAGCACTAAACTTGGTAAGAATATTGAAGCAAAAATAACTGGACTACAACAACAAAGAGCACTATTAAGTGCCACAGAAATTGGAAAACAAGCACCTGATTTTACATCGACTAAGCCTGATGGGAGTCCGTTGGCATTAAAAGATGTTATGGGAAAAGTGACTATTATCGATTTTTGGGCAGCGTGGTGTGGGCCGTGTAGACGTGAAAACCCTAATGTTGTTAAAGTATATAATAAGTATCACTCTAAAGGGCTAGAAATTATTGGTGTATCTCTAGATGGTACAACAAGACAACAAGATCCAAAAGCGGCTTGGTTACAAGCTATCGAACAAGATAAACTAACTTGGAACCATGTATCAAGTTTAAACTATTTTAATGACCCTGTGGCTAGAGCCTATAATATTAGATCAATTCCTGCGACATTTATTTTAGATGAAAATGGAACGATTGTCGCCAAAAATTTAAGAGGACCAGCTCTGGAAGCTAAAATTGCTGAGTTGCTTAACTAATAGCTGCATTAATAAAATTTAAGCCTTCTCTCTTAAAAGATTGAAGGCTTTTTTATTTAAATCTTCCCTAATTTATGCATTACAAACAAGATAATAATAGGTACAGCCAGTAACCCAACCATTAGCAGATCGGTTTCAAACAAAGAAGGCTGCAAAATAAGCGTAATAACATAACCTCCTATGGCACCTCCAAAATGAGCATCATGACCAATATTACCAACACGATTTTTCATGCCGTAAATTGAATATAAGAGATACATGATTCCGAAGATATAACCAGGGATTTCAAAAGGAATAAAGAACATATAAATACCACGCTCAGGCTCTAACAATATAGACGCATACAGAATACCCATAACTGCACCACTTGCTCCTACTGCACTGTAATGATACTCGTTTTTATGAAAGTAAAGAGATAATAAACTCCCCAAAGCTAAGCTTCCAATGTATACTACTAAAAACCCTAACTCACCAAGATCACCAATAACAGCATTAGCAAAAAAGAAAAGCGTCATCATATTAAACAACAAATGTGTAGTATCGGCATGTAAGAACCCCGAACTAAACATTCTAAACTGTTCACCACGCCTGACACCTCCTACATTAAATTTATAGCGCTCGAAGAAACCATAATCTTCAAACCCTTTATATGATATTATTACATTTGCTGCAATAATGATAATTGTAAATAAACTTAAACCACCTAAACTACCCATAGACTTTAATTACATATATTTGCCACTGCAAATCTAACATATATAAATGCAATTTATTATCTACATCTTAGTTTATCCATTTTTATGGTTAATATCTATTCTTCCGTTTAGATTGTTATACGCATTTTCAGATGTATTATACCTATTTATCTATCGTATTTTTGGCTACAGAAAAAAAACCGTACAGGATAATTTAAGACTGGTTTTTCCTGAAAAGGAATCTAAAGAAATTAATTTAATTACAAAACAATTCTACCATCACTTATGTGACATGATTGTTGAGGCTATCAAATCATTATCGATTTCAGAAGCTGAAATGAAGAAGCGATTTACATTTACCAATGTCGAATTAATTCAAGGTATAGAAGCTAAAGATAGAAGCATTGTACTCATGTGCGCACATTACGGAAGCTGGGAGTGGATATTTATTCTTCAAACTTATGTGAAATCTAGAGGAAATGCAATTTATAAGCGGATACAAAATAAGTACTTTGACCGATTAGTTAAACGTATTAGAGCAAAATATAATAGCCATTTAATTACAACTAAAGAGACCATTCCTGAATTAATTAGGTTAAAAAATAGAGGTGTTTCTACTATTAACGGATTTGTATCTGACCAGACACCTAAACCTCAAAAAGCATTTCATTGGACCGAGTTTATGAATATAAGAGTACCCGTGCACACAGGTGCCGAAATGTTAGCAAAACGTCTGGACATGTCTGTTGTATTCTTTAGCGTAAAACGCCTCAAACGCGGATATTATGAAACCACATTTGAGACGTTAGCAGACTATCCAAATGATTATAAAGATTATGAAATCACGGATCAATTCTTAAAGCTTGTCGAACAACAAATTTATGAAGCGCCACAATACTACTTATGGACACATAAACGTTGGAAACATAAAGACAAGAATCCTGAAGACTATAATAATTAATCTAAGTCTGGCGGATCTGTTGAATATTTATGATACCAAGCCAATACAGGGTTTAAACCATCTATTGTTCGTACATATAATGTGTTTTCAGTTATTGAAAGAATCTCATAGGATGATGAGCTTACAAAATAGCCCATAAATGCATCGTTAGTAAAATTCATGACTGTTCCTCTCGGATTAAAGTCCGGATCAGGAACAGCAGACCAATCTACAGAAGTTGGTGCTAAAGACACATTACTAACTCCTGAAGTATCAAAATCAAAACAAGCATCTTCTCCAGCATCTTCTCCAATTACAGATTGATGTCCTGCATTAAAAAATGTTTGTCCGTTATTATTTAACTGAAATGTTAATTGGTTATCGACATCTAATGAAAAGGTTAATTCATCATCACATAGACAATCGCTAATCTCGTCATTACACTTCTCAAATGGTGTCGCTGAGAAAAAACTTGGAAACCAAAAGGCATCTGCGGAAATCTCTGGAGTACCACCTACACCTAAATGTCCAGATTGAGAAGCCGCTAAATACCATATTTTAGAGGATCCTGCTCCTCCAGACAAAAAGTCTTTGGCTTCTTGATCATCAAATGCACTAAACACATCAACATCAACAGATGTACTTGTAGTCACTCCTCCTGTCCCAGAAGCAATCACAGTGACGTTGTATGTGTTAAGTCCTGTAAGATTAAATCTGTGCGTAATTTCACCAGATGGCGTGACCTCAACATTGGTATTGTCTCCAAAATTATATCTGTAGGTAATGGCATTATCTGCACTTGCACTAAACGTGACAAATCCGGAGCCATCACCATTAGGATTCATTAAATCTTGTCCTATAACTTCGAAGTTAAGAACTAAATTAGTTGGCGTAGTAATCTCACCAAATTCCTGATCTTCGTCTTGACATGTAAATAATGTCATCATCACTAAAAGTGATAAGCCGCTATTGAATATTTTTTTTATTGTCATCATGATCTTTTTACGCTTAGAGTTTTACGAGTTTATATTGCCAAAATACACCAGAACCAGATTCGACATAGACTTCTATAGTATTACTGTCTACTAATGTCACATTATAAGTAATTGAACTTGGAACAGCAACATTTGGTAATTCACCTTGATTGTTCGCTTTTGGTAAACCAATATAAGCGCCTACTCCATTTAAAGTTAACTCTCCCGAGCTTGAGTTATAAGTATAAGTTGCTGGATTTGAACCGTCATGTGGAGCTACTGGAGTACCACAACCATCAGATCCACCTTGCCATCCTTCAATCCAACTTTCAGACCCCAAATTATTGGTAAACGATCCGTCTGCACCAAAGACATAAGTATCATCAAAATAACATGCTCTATCTGCAACACAAACAGCATCACAAGAGAACCACTGCGTATCTCCAACGCTTGGTCCTACTCCTAGCGATCCAGCTTCAGGAGCCATTTGCCATGTTCCAGCCAATGGGTTTGGCGCTTCAGATTCTTTAACCAATCTGTACTGCCAAAATACACCAGCTCCAGATTCGATATACACATCCATATTATTATTATCAACTAGGGTTACATTATAAGTTATCGAACTTGGAACAGCAACATTTGGTAATTCACCTTGATTATTTGCTTTAGCTAAGCCAATATAAGCTCCAGTTCCGTTTAAAGTAATTGTTCCAGCGCCTGCATCATAGGTATATGTGGCAGGATTGGAACCATCATGCGGTGCAACTGGTGTACCACAACCATCACTACCTCCTTGCCATCCTTCGATCCATGACTCTGCTCCTAAATCATTTACAAATGATCCATCTATTCCGAAGAAATATGTGTCATCAAAATAACATGTTCTATCAGTAACACAAACAGCATCACAAGAGAACCACTGTGTATCTCCAACGCTTGGTCCTACTCCTAGAGATCCAGCTTCAGGAGCCATTTTCCATGTTCCAGTAATTGTTGGAGCCATAGATGGCGATTTGTAGAAATAAACATTATCAATGAAGAAATCAAATGTTCCTACAGGTACACCTGAAAAAATAAGTTGTTGTATAGAATTGATAGAAGTCATTCCTGCATCAGTAAAATCACTCATTGGAATCTCTAAGGACACCCATTCATTTTGTGGTAAATCATCAAAAACGATTTCAGCTTCGGTTGCTGTACCACCAAGATCTACTAGTTTTATTCTAAATGTCGTTGCATTTACTGACCAGAAATCTAAATGAAAGAATTCCATTTCGGTAGCATCAACGGCATCAGCACCATAAAACTCAACACCAACAAAATCGGCATCAGCATAAAACTTAGTGTCGTTACCATCAATCTGCAAATCTGTTAGTGTGCTTGTACTCCAATCTGATCGCCAAGAACTCACATTAACATCAAGCGCATAAGTGTTACTAAACATTGAGATCACATCTTCATCTGCTCTACTTGGCGGCACAGGAGCACCAGCCAAAGGCTGTAAAATTTCCGTTACCAAGAAATCTTCAGTATATGTTGTTGTTTCAATAGCCGCACTAAATGCTGTTACTGTAATGGTATAGGTTCCGGCTTCATCATAGGTAAAAGAAACACCCTCATCGATATTCGCCATCATGATGGTATTGTTAGGATCGCCAAAATTCACTTCATAATTCATAGCAAACTCAGCCGATGCAGTTACATTAACTTGCCTAGAGACTGCTGTATCATTTTCAATGGTTACCATTAAGTTTTGCGGAGCTAAAAACGCGACGATTATAGTTTGCGTCACTGTAGTCACTTTTCCGTTAAGACCTGTAGCCGTAACAATTACATCATAAGAACCTTCTGCATAAGTATGTTGAACACTTTCGCCAGGGTTTAATTCTCCAGAAGAGCCCGTATTATCACCAAACTCCAGATCAAATTTTGCCGCACCTTCACCTGATGGTGTTAGTGTAACTAAACCCGAATTATCTGGCGTCACCACTGATAATAATGAAATATTGGTTGGTGCAGGCAGGTTGTTAACGAAGTTAGTATCATTGTCATCATCTGTACAGCCATAGATAATAGCAGTAAGCAACGCTATACTCAGTATGTATTTTAAAATCTTCATCATATCTCTTTTTATAGTTGTTTTTTTAATATCCAGGATTTTGTTCCCATTGATTTCCAGCTAATTGAATTTCAATAGAAGGTATTGGAAACAGTTCATGCTTACCAGCTTGAAAACCATTTATCTCACTTGCAGCTCTACCAGTTCTAACTAAGTCAAAAAAGTGATGTCCTTCTCCAACAAGCTCTACACGTCTTTCATGATATATAGCAGAAGTTAATGCCGTTCCAGTTGCTGTTACATTGTTATCAGAATTTCCAAAAGCACGTTCTCTAACTCTATTTAAATATTGCTGTGCTCTCATATCATCTATTCCACCTCTATTAAGTGCCTCAGCTGCCATCAATAAGACATCTGCAAAACGAATAGATCTATAATTATTAGGATTTGTTAAATTGGCATCTCCAGTATTAGCATCACCTTGGCGCGCTATATACTTTCTATTATAGTACCCTGTGTGCTCAAATCCGGTTGAGAATGTAGCGCCAGTATCATTGGCCCAAGTATCAATATCTAAAATTGCTGTTTCAAATCGGTTGTCGCCAGGTTCAAACTCATCAACAACTTCTTGGGTTGGTACATTAAAGCTAAATCCCGATTCAAAAACTGGACCTGTATAACTTCTTATACCATTAAATCCAACAGCTACATTACCTTCACTACATTGAAGACATCCAAAACCAGCACCTTCTTGATCAGAATACTGTACCTCAAAAACAGATTCGATATTATTCTCGTTATCATTTTCAAACATAGTGCTGTAATCTGTGAGGAGATCATGCGGACCATTATTTATTAAGTCTTCCAGAACATTTGCCGCTTCTGAGAACTTATCTTGGTATAAATACACCTTTCCTAATAAAGCTTGCGCAGCTCCTTTAGTAACACGACCTGTTTCTGCCTGAACATAAGGTAAATTAGCGGCCGCAAAAATGAGATCTTCTTCCATTTGTGCATAGATTTCTGTCTTTGGTGTTCTTGGAATAGAAAACTGATCGCCAAATAGTATTCTTCTGTCAACAGCAAATGGTACATCTCCAAACCATTTTACCAATTCAAAATAATAATATGCTCTTAAGAATCGTGTTTGAGCCAAAACACCTTCTTTACCAACAAAATCAGTTTTATCTTGAAACTCCATAATGTAGTTTGCGCGATTAACACCGCTGTACATCCATCCCCAAATGTCTCTTAATTGTTGATTAATAGGTGTGTGAATCATATCGTCTATTTCCTGAATACCAGGAACATCAATTGCACTTTCTCCTCCAGCTAAGGTGTTATCAGACGCAATTTCTCCCAACATAACGTTTAAGTATGTTGATTGCAATAGGTCATATGCGCCAATTAATGCGTTTTGGTAATCTTCTTCAGTATTAAAGAAGTCCTCAGAATTTTGATCTTGTGAATCGACGTCGACAAAATCATCACTACATGATATAAAAATAAGTAGTGAGATACCTATATATGTTATTCTTGTTAGTTTCATCTTTAATTAAAATTTTAAGTTCATACCTAATAAAAATGTTTTCGGAGTTGGGTAGAAACCGTAATCGATTCCACCACCTATAGCCTCTCCAGTAGAAGCTGTTGGATCATAACCTCTATATTCTGTAAGCGTAAGCAAGTTTGAAGCAGATATATAAAATCGTAATTTTGTGATTTTAGAATCTTCTAAGAATTCACCTGATAATGAATACCCTAATTGTACGTTTTGTAATCTTATGAAGTCTCCATCTTCAACAAAGAAATCTGAAAACAAACCGTTTGAGTTTGCTCCAGAAGTTACTCTTGGAAAGCTATTACTAGTACCTTCACCAGTCCATCGATCTAAATAATAAACACTACGATTGGTTAATGGTTGGTTTCTCTCATAATTTCTTACAATATCATTTCCTACTGAAGCAAATGCATAGGCTTGAAAATCGAAATTTTTATATTCGAAATTAAAATTTAGCCCCATAGTGGCATCAGGTAATGGATCTCCAATGTTAGTTTTGTCATTATCATCTATAACACCATCATTATTGATATCTACAAATCGTAAATCACCGGCTTGCACAGCATCATTTAATGTTGGATAAGCATCAATCTCTCCTTGGTTTTGAAATATTCCGTCTGTTACAAATCCTCTAAAGTATCCAATAGGAAAACCTTCTTCCATTCTAGCTGGAGGGTCTTGTCCAACACCAAATGCACCTCCAGAGAGAAAATCTCCATCTGCGCTTACTTCTACAACTGTATTATCTAGAGTAGCGATATTATATCTAATACTATAGTTAAAATCGTCATTAACAACCTTACTGTAGCCTACTGAAAATTCAAAACCTTGATTTTCTACAATACCAGCATTAACAACTGGTGGTGTAGCTCCGGGAGCAGTAACACCCAAAATTCCTGAAACCTGAGGTACTATTAATAAGTCCTCTGTTCTTTTCTTATAATAATCTGCTGTAATATCTAATTGGTTATTAAACAATTTGGCATCAATTCCTATATCTAATGTTTTTTGTTTTTCCCATCGTATTTCTGGATTTGATACAGCTCCTATTGCAGTACCAAATACAAGTTCATCATCTATCACATAAGTACCTTCTCCATTTAAGAGTGACACAAATCTGAAATCTGGTATTCTATCATTTCCTAGAACACCATAAGAACCTCTTAATTTTAGAAAGCTTATAGTATTACTATCACTTAAAAAATCTTCATCTGAAATAATCCATCCTACAGATGCTGATGGGAAGAAACCAAATTTATTTTCTGGCCCAAACTTGGTAGAACCATCACGTCGTAATACAGCTGAAATAAGATATTTTCCATTATAGTCATATTGTATTCTGGTAAAATAAGAGAGTAATCTTGCATCAAACTGTGCATTTCCATTAGGGAAAATATTTTGTATATCAGAAGCTTGATCCAGAGTAGCGTTTTCAACAGTATTGCCTGGAATATCAAACCCAACAAACCCACTAAAGAAACCTTCTGTCTTAAATACTGATGTCCCAACTAATACACTTAAATTGTGAATGTCATTAAATCTATTTTCATATTTTAAAAAGGCATCAAAAGTATAGTCTCTAAAAATATTGTTATTGATCACTACTTCATTTCTATCTCTATTGAATACTTTACCGCTTCCGAAGAAAGCAATAGGATTAAAAACATTGCTTTCAACCTCAGAATAATTAAATTGATAATTAGCTTGAGCAGTGAAATTTTCTAAGAAATTATAAGACAAACTTATATTTCCTGCTATTTTATCCACAAAAGACCTATTGAAGGTATTATCGATTTGTGCTAATGGATTGATAACCTCATTGCCTAAGCCTTCTGCTATAGTATAAGCGCCATTTTCATCTCTTACTGAAAATGTAGGTGCCATATTTAATGCGTTAAACAATACGGAACCTAATCCGTTTTCAGAAAGTGCTTTTCTACTTGTATGTGTAAAGATTAACCCTGAGTTCAACTTGAAATTTTCAAGAAAATCTAAACCATAATTTAAACGTTGTGTGTATCTTGAAAAGTTTGACTTACTACCTCCTACAATACCATCTTGAGACAAAAATGATGCTGCATATGCATACGATGACTTTTCTCCTCCTCCAGATAGTGTTGCGTTAACATTATACTGTGCTGCGTTTTGAAATACCTCGTCTTGCCAGTCTGTACCTTGACCCAAGTTTGAAACATCGGGAAAAACAAGATCTTCTCCATTTGCGGCAAAAGCTTCATTTACTAACAATGCGTATTCGGTAGCATTTAAAGAAGGAATCTCACGTGTTGTTTGTTGAAAACCAGCGTAGGTATTAATTTCAATACTAAGAGGTCTATTCTTTCTACCTGTCTTAGTAGTAATTAATATGACTCCGTTTGCTGCTCTTACACCATAAATTCCAGCAGTGGCATCTTTTAATACATTGAGCGTCTCAATATCATTTGGATTGATAACACTTAAGTCTTCAATAACGTTACCATCAACTAATATCAATGGTCTGTTATCTCCATTTGTGGATACACCACGTATACTAATGGTTGCTGCTGCACCAGGAGAACCTGATTGTGATGTAATGTTAACACCAGCCACTTGACCTTGCAATGCTTGTTCAATACGTGTTGGTTTCAAGTTTTCGATAGTTTCACTTGATACAACAGCTACAGCTCCAGTTATTTCCTTTTTCTTCTGGGTACCATAACCTATAACCACGACTTCATCCAAAGACTCTGTGTCTTCTACAAGCTGTATTGTTATTGGGTTGTTGTCTGTAACTACGAACTCCAAATCCTTATATCCTAAATAAGTGAATACTAGAGTGGAGTTGATAGACACATCAGAAATAGTGAAATTACCGTCAAAATCTGTTGACGCACCTTTGGCAGTGTTCTTGACCAGAATATTAACTCCTGGCAGTGGTTGTCCAGTTGCTTGATCTACAACTGTACCTTTTACTGTAACATTTTGACTAAATGTCAATGCTGTAAATAGTAAGAATACTAGTGAAAAGAGTTTTGTTGTCATATAATTGATTGTTATGATGTAAACTTACAGCGGGAAATTGGCAATTCAATAAAAAAAACCTATACAATAATCATACAATTCAAAAAAACATATATAATATTACGAAATACTTAAAAATCAAGGATTTTCAGTACTTTTTAAATAATACGAAACAAGCACAACTACAACGATGTAGTGTAAAAAAGAATAATGTTGTGGTAATGTATAGGTGATGTAATGTTTTCCTACAACAACTTTGATATTAGGTATAGTTAAAAAAAAGCTTCAATTACACTAAATACAGTATGTTCTTAATGTAAGCAACTCAAAAACAATTATGAAAGCAGTATATTGTAGTGTCTGTAGAAATGAATTTTCACAATTTAAACCATGCATCAATCACCTCATCATCAGATGATTTTTGAGATGCCAAAGATTGATGTATAAACTCATTAGTTTTGCCTTGATACTCGTAAGCTTTTGACCAATCTTTATGATGTTTTGCTAATGATTTAATACTGTCACAAACATAGGCCATTTCTTCATTGGTAGTCGTTGGATGTATGGACATTCGAATCCAACCAGGTTTACGCACAAGATCTCCGATAGATATTTCATTGGTCAATTCGTTACTAGTTTGCTGATCTACATGTAATAAGAAGTGTCCATAGGTTCCAGCGCAACTACAACCACCTCGTGTTTGAATTCCGAAACGATCATTTAGCAGTTTTACGCCTAAGTTATAATGCAAGTCATCAATATAAAATGAAATTACACCCAAACGATCTTGATGCTGGCCAGCGAGAATATGCAAGTTATCTTGAGAAGATAACTCACTAAATACTTTACTCACCAACTCATGTTCACGCTCTAGGATGTTGGCAACACCCATTTGTTCCTTAAGTTTTATTGTTAAGGCTGTTTTTATAGTTTGTAGAAATCCTGGTGTACCACCATCTTCCCTATCTTCTATATTATCTATGTACTTATGCTCTCCCCATGGATTTGTCCAACTTACGGTTCCTCCTCCTGGACAATCAGGAATCATGTTTTTATATAACTTCTTATTAAAAATTAAAACACCTGAAGTTCCAGGCCCGCCTAAAAATTTATGTGGTGAAAAGAAAATAGCATCCAAATTCTGAAGTTCATTTTCTGGATGCATGTCAATATCGACATAAGGTGCCGAACAGGCAAAATCTACAAAACATACGCCTCCATGTTTATGCATTAATTCTGCAATATCATGATATGGTGTTTGTATTCCAGTCACATTAGAACCTCCAATTACTGAAGCTATCTTTAATGTACAGTCCTTATATTTATCTAGTAAGCTTTCTAAGTTTTCTAAACTGAATAAACCATTAGCATCAGGCGGAATCACTTCTACCTTAGCAATAGTTTCTAACCAAGACGTTTGATTAGAATGATGCTCCATGTGCGTCACAAAAACTACAGGCCTAATCTCATCAGGAACAGTAGTATACTTTCTAAGATTCTCAGGAATTTTTAAACCCAAAATCCTTTGAAATTTATTGACAACACCTGTCATTCCATTGCCAGACACAATGAGCACATCATCATCTGTGCAATTCACGTGTTTTTTAATAATATGCTTCGCTTCATGATATGCTTTGGTCATTGCCGTTCCAGAAACCGTAGTTTCGGTATGAGTATTCGCTACAAAAGGCCCAAACTCGTTACACAACTTTTCTTCAATTGGTCTATACAAACGTCCAGAAGCAGTCCAATCTGTATAAATGATTTTTTGTGTTCCAAAAGGAGATTCAAACTCCTGATCGATACCTATTATATGTTGTCTGAATCGATTGAAATACAATTCAAGTTCAGATGGTTTAGACGCTGTAGTTTCCGTAGAAATCATTTGAAAAAGCTTTTTGCGAAGATACTAAATATTTGCGATTACCTTGATTTCAGATATAATACGATCTGCTAAATCATCGGCTTCTTGCTGTGTAGGTGCTTCAGTATAAATTCTAATAATTGGTTCTGTATTACTTTTTCTCAAATGTACCCAAGAGTTAGTAAAATCTATTTTCACACCATCAATAGTGGTTAGGTTTTCATTATCATACTTGGTTTCCATAGTTCTCAATACCCCATCTACATCCAACTCAGGTGTTAACTGAATCTTCTTCTTACTCATAAAATAGTTAGGATATGAAGCTCGCAACTCACTTACAGAGCTATTTCCTTCGGCCAATAAGCTCAAGAATAGTGCAACACCAACAAGCGCATCTCTTCCGTAGTGTAATTCTGGATAAATAATCCCTCCATTACCTTCTCCTCCAATAATAGCGTTGTTTTTCTTCATCAAATTAACAACATTAACTTCGCCTACTGCACTGGCTTCATAAGTACCACCATGCTTTTCGGTTATATCACGAAGAGCTCTTGTAGAACTCATATTACTCACTGTATTTCCTGGTGTTTTACTCAACACATAATCTGCACAAGCTACCAAGGTATATTCTTCACCAAACATCTCTCCGTTTTCATCCATAAAGGCTAAACGATCAACATCTGGATCCACCACAATGCCAAAATCAGCACCTTCCTTCACCACTGCTTCTGAAAGATCCGTTAAATGCTCTTTTAAAGGTTCTGGATTATGCGGGAAATGACCATTAGGTTCACAATACAACTTTATAGGATGTACTCCAAGCCGCTCTAACAACAACGGAATAGCTATACCTCCGGTAGAATTCACGCCATCTACAACTACTTTGAAATTCGCTTTTTCGATAGCTTCTTTGTTTACAAGTTCCATAGCTAAAACTTCATCGATATGCATATCTATATACGCATCATTAATCGTAATCTCTCCTAAACTATCAACATCAGCAAATAACATGTCGTTTCCTTCGGCTAGTTTCAAAATCTTTGCACCTTCTTCTCCATTTAAAAATTCACCTTTAGCATCTAAAAGCTTTAATGCATTCCATTGCTTTGGATTGTGACTTGCTGTTAGAATAATACCACCATCGGCATGTTCCATTGGCACAGCAACTTCAACTGTTGGTGTTGTTGACAGACCAAGATCAATCACATGAATACCAAGACCAACCAAAGTATTCATTACTAGATTTTGAATCATTTCACCAGAAATTCGTGCATCTCTACCAACTACAACACGATAGTTTTCCTTGTTACGTTGTTGTTTGATCCAAGTGCCATAAGCCGAAGCAAATTTTACGGCATCAATTGGTGTGAGATTATCACCAACTTGTCCGCCAATAGTACCTCGTATTCCTGAGATTGATTTTATAAGTGTCATTATCTAAACTTTGTTTTCAGTTTTAAAAAATAGGTTTCAAAATATGTGTACGACAAATGTGCAAAAAGTATTGTCAATACAAAAGTCAATATATTAATTAGAAGTATTGTTATAGTATCATTAAAAATTTCATGAGCTTGAACTTTCAGCATAAAAAAAACAACGATGTTCATTGCAATGACATGAAACATATAAATACCATAAGACATATGTCCCAAATGATTCCATAACTTATTTTTAATCGTTATTCCAAAGTTATTATGCGCTAAGGTGTGTACAAACAAGCAGAATACAACCATCGTGACGAAATGAGTCATCCAGCGTGTTTCAAATTGAAACACATTTGTTGTAAAATACAGAAGCATCGCAATTACTATCACAATCGGGATTAGTATTGAGCGTTTTAAAAACTCCAATTGCTTTTGTTCTTCCAAAATAGCTATTACGCCTCCAGAGAATAAAAAGAAATACACAAATCTATAAGTATACAAGAATTGAAAAACATCTAAATGAAATACAATAAAATAGGCAATAGTAAGTACAGATAATACAAGTAATATCCTAGTTTTTCGTATAAAGAAAAGTAAAGGAGCAATCATAAGGTAAAATTGTTCTTCAATACCAATAGACCATAACACTTCTAAAATACCACCTGGCTCGTATAGTTTCCCGAAAACATTAGGTAAGAAAAATGTAGTCAATAAAATTCCTTCTCCTAGGTTATAATTATTTTCAAATGGCATATTCAAAGCAGGCAAAATGAGCCAATAAAATAAGAACCCGAAAATAACAATAAGATAGTACAAAGGGAATATTCTTAACATGCGTCGGATGTAAAACTTCTTAATAGAAAACGCATCACGTTGCTTATAACGATAAATCAATCTAATAATCAAAAAACCACTCAAAACAAAGAATACATAAACAGCTTCAGTCCCTCTATTAAATATGGGAGCATCTGAGAAATATGGAAGTCCTTGATTTCTGCTTAGATGCGGAATATGAAAAATCATCACCAACGAAGCCAAGATAAAACGTAAGGGATCTAAATTTGGTAATCTATCCAAGTATAAACATTTAGAACTCAAAAATACATATATTTATTGAATGAATTTTCTAGCCCATATTTATCTATCTCAAGACGACGACTTGATTACTATTGGTAATTTTATCGCTGATGGCATTAGAGGAAAGCGCTATAAAAAATTTCCTTTAGGAATTCAAAAAGGCATCCTACTACATCGTCAAATAGATACATATACTGATGCTCACCCAACAGTAAGACAGAGTACAAAACGCCTGCACAAAAATTATGGGCATTACAGTGGTGTAATCGTCGATATCTTGTACGATCACTTTTTGGCCAAGAATTGGAGCTCTTATTCAGATATTCCTTTACACGATTATGTAGACAAATTCTACGATCTTATGGGAATGCATTTTGATAGTCTTCCTTCTCGTATTCAAAAAATGATGCCGCATATGATTGCTGGTAATTGGTTACTTAGTTACGCTGAAATTGAAGGTATTCAAAAGGTTTTAGATGGAATGAACCGTAGAACTCAGAACAAATCGGGAATGAATACAGCCACTGTAGAGCTCAAAGAATTTTATACCGAATTTGAAACTGAATTCACCTCGTTTTTTGAAGAACTAAGAGCATTTACCGAAGCAGCTTTAAAAGACATCGAAATCCAATTATTAAATGAAAATTAAACTTTACTTCATAGTCTTTCTATGCATCACTTTTTCTTGTAAAAAGGAAACTCCTATCAAGCGTGGATTGATTACTAAAAATGCTATGGTGGTGTCTGCACGCGCCGAAGCTTCTAAAATAGGGAGTGATATCCTCGAACAAGGTGGTAATGCTTTTGATGCGATGTTTGCGACCGAAATGGCTTTAGCCGTAACCTATCCTTATGCTGGAAATCTTGGAGGAGGTGGTTTTATGGTCTATCGTCTTAATACAGGTGAAACTGGAGCGCTGGACTATCGTGAAAAAGCACCTTTAGCAGCGAGTCGTGATATGTATTTGGATTCTCTCGGAAATGTGATTCCCAATAAAAGTACTGTTGGTGCTTACGCTGTTGGTGTTCCAGGAACCGTTGCAGGCATTTTTACTGCTCATGAGAGGTTTGGAAGTCTTCCCATAGAAACACTATTGAAACCTGTTATTGCTTTGGCTGAAAATGGATTTACAGTCACCAAAAAGCAACACAAGCGTTTTGCGAAGTATGATAGCATCATAACAGCTGTTAATGGAAAAACAACACTAGTAAATAAAGATGTGTCTGCACAATCAACATTTAAAAATGTGGCATTAGCCGAAACATTAAAACGCATCTCTAAGCATGGTCGTGACGAGTTCTATAAAGGTGAAACTGCAAAGCAACTTGTGACATTTCTTAATGAGAAAGGCGGCATTATTACCTCCGAAGACCTTGCTCTATACGAAGCTCAATGGCGCGATCCTATTCGATTTGCCTATGACGATCTTACTATCATTTCGATGTCACCACCTTCGAGTGGAGGACTTTGTCTTGCACAAATTATGAAAATGACAGAGCCTTTTGATGTAAGCCAATATGATCAAAATAGCTTAGAAGCCATTCAAGTTATGGTTGAAGCCGAAAAACAAGCCTATGCTGATCGCAGCTATTATTTAGGCGATCCAGATTTTGTAAACATACCAATAGATAAGCTTCTTGACCACTCCTATCTCAATAATCGAATGCAGCATTTTTCGTTTGACAAGCCAACACCTTCAGACTCGATTTCCTATGGAACACTGCCTAACTATACCATGGAAATAAGAGACAACATCTCGTATCAAGAACACGACGAAACGACGCATTATTCTATTGTTGACCAGTTTGGAAATGCAGTGGCAGTTACCACAACACTCAATGGTGCCTATGGCTCAAAACTCTATGCTGAAAATCTAGGCTTTTTCCTAAATAACGAAATGGATGATTTTAGTAGTAAACCTGGTGTTCCAAATGTTTACGGACTCCTAGGTGGAAAAGCCAATGCCATTGCGCCACAAAAACGAATGCTAAGTGCGATGACACCAACTATTGTAGAAAAGAACGACCAACTCTATATGGTTGTAGGAACACCTGGTGGCTCAACAATCATTACCTCTGTATTTCAAACCATACTCAACGTACATGAATTTGGAATGACTATGCATGACGCTGTAAATTCACCACGTTTTCATCACCAATGGCTACCCGAAGAAATACGAATGGAACCTAATCGCTTTGATGATTCACTTTTAGAACAACTAGAGAACTTAGGCTATACCATAAATGAAACACGTACACCTGTAATAGGAAAAGTAGATGCCATTCTTATCTTAAATGATGGAACTTTAGAAGGTGGTGCAGACTCTAGAGGTGATGATACTGCTGTAGGGTTTTGATTTATAGGTTATATAACTAGTTATCGTAAGTAGACAATAAAACTCAAAACAAATGATTGCAAGAATCTGGAAAGGAAAAACGAAAATTGAGCATTTGGAAGAATATACTGATTTTATGAAAGTCAGAGCAATACCTGATTATTCTAAGGTTGATGGATTTATTAAATTAATTTTTTTAAAACGAACAGATCATAATTTTGCATATTTTGACTTAATCACTTTTTGGAAAAATATGGATGTAATTAAGGGGTTTGCTGGTAATGATTTTGAAAAAGCCAAATACTACCCTGAAGATAAAAATTATTTAATCGATTTTCCCGAAAACGTTATTCATTATGAAGTATTCGCTGAATAAACAATAATAAACTTCAGAATGAAATTAATCAAAAGTGTATTTAAAATTACTTGTGGCTGGGATAATCTTGATCACCAAATATAGTGTTTAATATAACTCGTTGAATTCTACTAAATTTCAATGCTCCTCGTTCTTTTTTACTAACTTGCCTTCAAACAATATTAGCCATATATGTACAGACTTATATTTTTAATACTTATACTTTCTGTTTCGGCTGATGCACAGACGTTTAAAGAAAAATTTGTTACCGATTTTTGTCAATGCTTTGATAACAACATAAAAAAAGTATCTGAAGACACCAATCTATCCCTTCTTAAAAAATGTATTACCAATACGCTAGAGGCAAACAAAAAAGAATTTACCGACTATATCATCAAAGATATAGATACCACTATTATAGAGAGTGAATTATATGAAGATGGCTATGCTTATGGTTACGCCTATGGTCAAAAGTTTTATGGCGACATACAAGAACAATTGGTTAATGATTGTGATTCTTATTATCAATATACTTCGGAATTAAGCTCGTTCATGAAAAAAAATATGGAGAAAGGCGTTACTCAAAAGAACGTAGATTCCTTAACGCGTTTAATCAATAAAGATTCATTAAATATTGCCTTAATATGGGAAAGAGGAGCAAATAAAATTGGTTTAAAGAAGTACAAATCGGCCCAGTCTGATTTTAAATACTGCTTATCAAAGGATGTAAATTATATTCCAGCAATGTTTTTTCTCGCGTGGTCTTATCACTTACAAGGGGATTTTAAAAATGCAATACTCACCTATCAAAATGTTCTAAATCAAAAATCAGAATTAGGATCAATTGGAGATATTACAAAAATATATTTAGCAACTTTGAAAAGAAAATTAAGAGATAAAAAAAACAACTAACAACGTCGAAGTTAATTTAAGAATGAACAAACTTCAAATCAAAGTTCTGGTAACTAAAAAAGATGGCTTAAATAAATCAGTAGCGAAAATTATAATCGATGGAACTGATTTGATCGAGTTATTAGTCGAATTCGAAAAGCCCTTAGCAAAAAAAGAAGGCAGCCCAGATATAGCTGGACAATATGAAGGGCTTAGCCCATCAACTCTTTATAAAAATTTACTCAATGCTCCTGATAACTCTAACTCTCAAGACAATAAATCTGACATTCTTGATTGTGAATGTGGTGTTTGGGGATGCTGGTCTTTCATGACCAGAATTGAAACTATTAATAACAAAATTATTTGGACTGACTTTGAGCAATTACATAGAGGCAAGAAAAGTTATAATCACTGGGATTATTCCAAATTTGGACCATTCGAATTTAACCTATCTGAATATAATTATCAACTTGATAAATTAAAAACGCAATGAAACTAAATACAATGAAACACCTATTGACCTTAACTTCAATAATTTTATATTCTTCATTTATATCACCACTGTTTGCCCAACAAAATGAGTTTATCACAGACTATTTAGAACGATTGGAAAACTCCCGAAAATATTTAATTCTTGTCGCAGAGACTATGCCCGAAGACAAATATAATTTTAAAGCAACACCAGAATCAATGAGTTTTGCTGAAAATTTAATGCATATAGGCTGGGCTATGGATTGGCATTGCCAATCGCTGTTGGGTGGACGCGAGGCAAGAGATTGGAATACTGACACCGAACTTAAGGTAGCCAAAAAATCTAAAAAAGAGATGATTGCCACAATTGACAAAACATTTAATAAAACTATTGAGTTTATTACAAAATTTGACATCACTAAACTTAAAGACAGGTTAGACTATTTAGGCTTAAATAGAACAAAAAGGCAAATTTTACTATTACTAACTGATCATATAACGCATCACAGAGGTCAAATGCTAGTTTATATGCGGCTTAATGGATTAAAACCACCCAGATATATCCTCTACCAGTAGTGTTATGATGAGATAGAAATAAAATTATACTCATATATACATTGTAATTTACAGTTAGTAAAAATTAACAACACTCCTAGTCACTACATACATTTCTTAATAAAAAAATTGCGCAAGTAAATACTTTCGTATATATTTGCAAGTAATCACTTGCTTATTAAATAAAAATTATGAAAAGAGATGTCTTCAATGCTATAGCAGATCCTACAAGAAGAAGCATACTTATGTCGCTTACAAATGAATCACAAAATGTCAACGCACTGGCAAATAAGTTTGATATGACCAGACAAGCAGTATCATTACATATTAAATATCTTCAAGAATGTGGTGTCATCACTATAAAAAAAGAAGGTCGGGAACGTCACTGTAACCTCGACGTTCAAAAACTAACAGAAATCGCCGATTGGCTTGAACCTTTTAGAAAAATGTGGACAGCGAAGTTTAATCAACTTAACATCGTATTGGACGAATTACAATCTAAACCTAATGACAAATTATAAACACAACAATCATGGATAATAAACCATTAATAATTGAACAAGAATTCAATGCGCCATTAGAACTTGTTTGGCGTGCCATCACCGAAAAGGAATTAATGAAAAAATGGTATTTTGATATCTCCGATTTCAAACCAGAAGTGGGCTGTAAGTTTCATTTTGAAGGTGGCGAAGAAGACAAGCGATATATGCATTTATGTGAAGTATTGGAAGTCATTCCAAATAAAAAGCTCAAGTTCTCATGGGCATATGAAGGCTATACCGGAATATCTTTTGTGACCTTCAAATTATCATCTGATGGCAAAAAAACCAAAGTAAAGCTCATACACGAAGGGATTGAAACATTCACAAACCCTGACTTTAAAAGAGACAATTTTGTTGGAGGATGGAAATACCTTATTCACGAATCCCTAAAAGAATATTTAGAAAATGGTAAAGCACTTAGATATTGGTAACCTAAAAGTAGAACACATAAAGTTTAATATTAAAGTTTGCTAAATTAGTTCCTTAGCAATACTAACAATTACGTGCTATATATAATAAGCGGAGCATCACGGTCTTTCCCGATCGTGATGGTGAAAAAATATTAGTAAAAAAGAAATACCATATCTATCTCTTGTCATAACAAAAAAATGTAGCAGAGTTGATCATGAGGATTGTGTACTCTTAAAATTCTGTGAATTTAACGTATTGCCGTTTTCTTTTTTCTAAATTAGTACGTCAGCTTTTATTAAACGACCATGCACTCTAAATTTTTCTTTTTCATTTTAATATCTATGTTGGTACAAACAACATATAGTCAAATCATAAAAACAAATACTAACGTTGGTGAAACTATAACTCTCAAATCAGAAATACTCAAAGAAAACCGAGAAATTCAAATTTTTCTACCAGACTCCTATCAAGAAACCGATAACACCTATCCTGTTCTTTATGTATTAGATGGACAACGCTATTTTTTACATGCTGTAAGTTTGCATAAAACCTTTGTCGGATTTAGGCAAACTCCCGAATTTATTATTGTCGGAATTACTAAAAAGCAATCTGAAAGAAATAGAAATTTCAGTTCCAATGCTAAAACCTTTTTAAATGCTATAGAACAAGACATCATTCAATACGTAGATACTAACTATCGAACGTCTGAGGATCGTCTTCTTTTTGGATGGGCTTATGCAGGTGGCTTTACCATAGAAGCCTTGATCAATAAACCAAACTTGTTTAATGCATACATTGCAGCTAGTCCGTTTCCTGCAAGCGAAAAAATAAATGCAGTCGATAGTTTGATTTCTCACAACACAAATTTTGATAAGCTATTGTACTTCACATCCGATATAAATGAAGGTGTTGTTAGAGATGGAACTATTGCATTAAATGAGCTCTTAATAAACAAGGCTCCAGAATCTATGAGATGGAATTTTAGAGAATTCATAGGTGAAGAACATATATCAACTCCCTTTTCTACACTCTATCATGGTATGATTACATATTTTGAGTATTACCCCGAATTACAATTCAATACACTTAAAGAGTTTTTGAATGCTGGCGGACTGGAGAGCGTATACAGTTATTATCAAAAACGCGCTTCGAGATATGGGTTTCCAGCCGAACTATCAGATTGGACGATGTTTAGCATTACAAGAAATGCAATGAGAGCTGATGATTTTGAACAATTTGATAAATTAGTCAATACATTTCAACCTACAGATTTTATGTCCAGATTGAGAGTAAGTAGGGCTTGCTCAATTGCTGAATTTTATTTAAAACACAAACAGTATGATAGAGCCATTGACCTCTTCAACCTCTTGGCAGAAAAGCATCCTAACGCTGTACAACCTCTCTATGGTTTAGGTGACACCTACAAAGCTTTAAAAAAGGAAAGAAAATCCTCTTTATATTATAAAAAAGCTGAAAAATTATCTAAAACGAATTCTAATTAATAACTAGAAAATAAAAATATCGACCATAAATGGATATGAACCCACTAGAAAAATTTAAGCAATGGCATACGGCATATACAAAAATGTCTACTAACAAACTCCCCTCAGCTTGCTGCTTAACCTCAATGAGTAGTGATGGCTATCCCAACTCGAGATTTGTTTCCCTTAAAGAAATCATTGAGAATATGTTTGTGATAACTGGATCACTCGCCTCTAGAAAAGGAATAGAATTATTAGCTAACCCAAAGGCATCCCTTACATTTTGGTGGCCAGAGACTCAACAGCAAATAAGAATTCAAGGTGATGCTTCTCAAATTGATCACACACTTGCCGATACTTATTTTAAAGGAAGACATAAAGAAGCCCAAATAGTGAGTCACATCTGTCAGCAAGGTATTGAAATTGATAATATAACTGACTTGACCTCTTTATTTGAAAAGAAAAAAAAAGAATACAAAAATGCCGACGTCCCCAAACCAAATGATTGGTCTGGGTTTTATATAGACCCAAAGCGTATTGAATTTATGGAATTCAAAAGCAATCGATTTCATTACAGAGAATTATATACAAAAGAACAGAACGGCTGGAGCAAAATGATTTTACAGCCTTAATTTGCTTTTTAACAATTCCCAGCTAAAACCCTCTTTTCATTTTCGTATCTTTAGGTTTATAATTAACATCCGTTAAAACCAACCACAACATGAAACGATTACTCATCGCCTTTTTAGGCATGTGCACTATTGTAGCTTCTGCACAAACCAAACTATTACGCCAACCCACATTACATGGAAACGATGTGGTCTTTATTTATGCTAATGACCTATGGAAAGCATCAACTTCTGGAGGAACAGCCATAAGACTCACAAGTGATGATGGTTATGAATTGAGTCCGCACTTCTCCAACGATGGAAAATGGATTGCGTTCTCTGCACAGTACGACGGAAATTTCGATGTCTTTATTATTCCGAGCCAAGGTGGAGAACCTAAACGACTTACTTATCACTCTGCTGGTGATTTTGTTGAAGGCTGGACACCAGATGGCGATATTCTATTTCGTTCTAATCGTGAAGGTCGCCCTACACAAACCAATAAATTTTTCACAGTATCTACCAAAGGTGGATTGCCAAAAGCCATGGATATTCCTCGAGCAGCTTTTGGTGAAATTTCAGCAGATGGAAAACATATAGCATATACACCAATCACGTCTTGGGATGCAGAATGGCGTAATTATCGCGGTGGTCAAGCCATGCCAATCTGGATTGTCAACCTAAAGACCAAAGATCTCATTACAACACCTCAGTTAGATAAAGAACGTCACTTGTATCCTGTTTGGTTAAATGGTATCGTTTACTACTTGTCTGAACGCGATTATACCAGTAATATTTGGTCATTTGATCCAAAAACAAAAACCGAAAAACAACTAACGTTTCATAAAAAATTCGATGTTAAAAGCTTAGATGCTAGTTCCAGTATGATCGTTTATGAACAAGGTGGAATGCTGCATATACTCAACCCTTCAAATGGGACAACACAAACATTAAACATTGATGTTAAAGCCGATTTAAACTTCTCACGTACGCGATGGGAAAATGTATCTGGCAGACAATTGACAAATCCTAATGTTTCTCCTAAAGGAAAGCGTGCTGTCTTTGAGCATCGTGGTGATATTTTTACAGTACCAAAAGAAAATGGTACATGGCGCAACTTAACGAACTCTTCAGGAGTTGCCGATCGTGCTCCAATATGGTCACCTAAAGGGGATAAAATCGCTTGGTTTTCTGATAAAAGTGGAGAATATCAAATGATTATTGCTGATCAAGATGGTCAAAACCAATCGAGCATCAAACTCCCAAATAATACGTTTTACTTTCAACCAGATTGGTCTCCAGATGGTAAATACATTGCTTATACAGATACCGATTTCAATATTTGGGTCATGAATTTAGACTCTAAGAAAGCTGTTAAGGCCGATACTGAAGGTTATGCTCACCCAAACCGTTCAATGAACCCTGTTTGGTCTCCAGATAGTAAATGGATTGCTTATGCCAAACAAAATAACAGCAATTTTAAATCTATATATGCCTATAACGTCGACACAAAAACGGTAATTCCTATTACCGATCCTATTGCAGACGCCATTAGTCCTGTTTGGGATGCTTCTGGAAAGTATTTGTATACATTGGCAAGTACTAATTACGGTTTGGCAACAGGTTGGTTAGACATGAGTTCGTACGACCCAGAAACAACACGTAGTTTATATGCTGTAGTATTAAGTGCTTCTGATAAAGCACCTAATCATATCAAAACAGATGAAGAAGAAGTAAAAAAAGAAACGAAAAAGGATGATAAAGCTTCCGAAGATAAAAAAGAAGATAAAGCCACTGGTGTAACTGTGACTATTGATACTAATGGTTTATTTGATAGAGCTGTTGCACTAAGTCTGCCTAATGGCAATTATGTTGCTTTGGCTAAAGCACCAAAAGGTCATGTCTTTGTTGCCGAAGCTGTTGATGGTGGAAACGGTGTGAAAATTCATAATTATGATACTGAAAAAGATAAAGCTGAAGATTTTGCAGATGGTATTCAGCAAATGATTGTTTCTGAAGATCGAAATTCTATACTCATAAATAAAGGCGGACAATGGGCTATTTCTGGGACAAAAGGAAAACCAAATGTTTCAAAAGATAAGATCGCTACCAACCTTAAAATTAAGGTTAATCCTAAAGAGGAATACAAACAAATCTTTAAAGAAGGATGGCGTTATATGCGTGACTTTCTCTATGTAGATAATGTACATGGTGCACCTTGGGACGATGTGTATAAATGGTATTCGCCATGGATTGATCATGTTCGTCATAGAACCGATTTGAATTATGTTGTCGATATCATGAGTGGTGAAGTTGCTATCGGACATTCGTATGTGTCTGGTGGTGATATGCCAAATGTAGGTTTTGTTCCTGTTGGTTTAATTGGTGCAGATATAAAAGCAGCCAATGGTTATTATCAAATCACAAAAATTTATTCTGGCGAACGTTGGAATCCTGGTACCGATGCGCCTCTCGCTCAACCTGGAATGAATATCAATGAAGGTGATTATATTTTAGCAATCAATGGTACTAATGTATCTGCAAATGTCAATCCGTATCAACTACTTGAACAAACTGCTGGTCGCGAAATCAATATCACAATAAATAATAAACCTTCTATGGATGGCGCAAAAACCCATCTCATTAAACCGGTAAGAAGTGAGCGTAACCTTCGTTACGTCGATTGGGTTGAAGGCAATCGTCGTAAGGTTGATGAACTTTCTAACGGCAAATTAGCCTATATCTATGTGCCTAATACAGGTGGTGGTGGTTTCACATCATTTAATCGCTATTACTTCTCACAACAAGATAAAAAGGGAGCTATTATTGATGAACGTAACAATGGCGGTGGTTCTGCTGCCGACTATATGATTGATATTATGAATCGTAAACTCTTCGGATATTTTAATAGTAAGACCGAAAGTAACAGACCATGGACGACTCCTATGGCAGGAATTTGGGGACCAAAAGTAATGATCATCAATGAGCGTGCTGGTTCTGGAGGTGATTTATTGCCTTACATGTTCAAAATGGCAGATATAGGACCCTTAGTTGGCACAAGAACTTGGGGAGGACTTGTTGGAACTTGGGATACACCTCGTTTTATTGATGGTGGACGTATGGTGGCTCCTCGTGGCGGATTTTATGATGTCGACGGAAATTGGGCTGTTGAAGGTGAAGGGATTGCTCCAGATATTGAAGTGATTCAGCATCCAAAATTAGTACTTCAAGGTAAAGACCCACAATTAGAACGTGCCGTCGAAGAAGCCATGAAAGCATTGAAAAATAATGAGTTTGAATTAAAGCCTGAACCTGCACCACCTATAAGATCTATGCGTCCTAAAGGTTATAAAAACGACAACTAATTTGAAGACAATTTTTGATGTGGTTATACTCACTGATAGCCGCTACCTCAACGATTCAAAAACTGATGACTATAAACACAATGTTTATTATGAAGATCGTTTGGTTTATCACGCTTTGGAGCAAGTAGGATTGAAAACTTTGCGCCTCGCTTGGGATGATATGTTTTTTGATTGGTCCACAACCAAATCGGTATTGTTTCGTACGACATGGGATTATTTTGATCGTTTTGATGAGTTTTCAAAATGGCTGGAAATTGTCTCCAAACAAACAACATTATTAAATTCTGAAGCAATCATTCGCTGGAACATTGATAAGCATTACCTCTTAGATTTACAAAGTAATGGTGTTCATATTGCCGAAAGCCATTTCATAGAAAGAGGTGCTCAAGTAACACTAATGCAGCTTCATGATATTCTTAATTGGAAAGAAACAGTACTCAAACCCTGTGTTTCTGGTGCTGCCAGACACACTTATAAATTAAATCCTGATAATTTACATGAGTACGAAACTGTTTTTCAAGAATTGATTGCTAATGAAGCAATGATGTTGCAACCTTTTCAATATAATATTGTAAGTAAAGGAGAGATTTCTATGATGGTTTTCAATGGTACGTTTACTCATGCCATTCTGAAAAAGGCAAAAGCTGGTGATTTTAGAGTTCAGGATGATTTTGGCGGAAGTATTGAAGATTATAAACCTACTGATGAAGAAATTGCTTTTGCTGAGGCATCAGTAAAAGCCTGTGCCGAATTACCTATCTATGCCAGAGTTGATATTTTTGAGGACAATGAAGGCAAGATTGCACTTTCAGAATTGGAACTTATTGAACCAGAATTGTGGTTTAGACATCATAAACCTGCAGCGCTTATGTTGGCAAAAGGCATTAAAGAGAAATTAAGCTAATTACCTACATTTGTAAAAAAATATAAAGTGCCAAAACCAAAAAAAATCCTTAAGATTATAGGAGGTGTGATCATTTTTTTCACACTGCCTTCCCTCCTATTCTTTGCCTTTATGTATTTTAAATACAATGAAGACCTACCCACTGGTGAGAAAGGCCTAGCAGCAGATAAATTAGCCATACGAATGCTCGATGCGCTTAATCATGATGCGTATAAAGCAACCGATTATATTGAATTTACGTTTAAAAAGCGTCATCATTTTAAATGGAATAAAGCTGAAAACACTTGTGAGGTCTACTGGAAAAATATTAGAGTTGACCTCAATCTTAGTAACCATGATAATTCTGAGGTTTATGTTTCTGAAGAACTCTATACAGGTGAGAAAGTTCATGATTATATTCATAAGGCTGAAGGTCTTTTTAATAATGACACGTTTTGGTTGGTAGCGCCATATAAAGTGTTTGATGAAGGTGTCGAACGCCGACTGGTAAAAACCGAAGATGATAAAGATGCCCTTTTAGTGACCTATACGAATGGTGGTTCCACTCCGGGAGATTCTTATTTATGGCATTTTGATGATAATGGAAAACCAACAAGCTATCAAATGTGGGTAGACATTTTACCTATTGACGGACTCGAAGCCTCATGGAGCGATTGGACCACAACTGAAACTGGTGTGCAGTTACCTACATTTCATAAACTATTGGTTTTAGGACTGGATATTGAAGGAATTAAAACCGAACAATTAGAACTAAAGGATGGAGACATCACCAACATGGATGTTGTATTTATGAGTGCTGGAGTATCTATCCATAGGTCTATTCAAGATATGGAATTAAGATATATGTATGCCAAACATGATGGACATGTGTTTCAAAAGACAATTAAAAATAGATTCTTTTTAAATACCTTCAAAAAGAAGTTTTCAGAGTTAAAATCAACTAAAGAAGATGGACGTTTCATGGACGCAAGGTTTTCAATTTTGATAAACTATAAATCAAAACCAACAGATACGCTTGCTCTTGGTGAACATGGCACTATAGCTTTAAATGATGTTAAGCATGAATTTTCTGAAGAATTGGTAAACATGTTAAAAGACGAGTTAATGTACTATGTAAAGTATTAAAATCATTGCCTTTTCAAACTAAAATGATAATCAAAAAATTAAGAGTTTATGAAAGAGATATTTGATCTTACATATAAACTCCTTATGTTTCTATCAAGAATTACAGGCTTTAGCTATAAAGAGATAAATATCATCATCTGGTTTATTGTTATTCCATTGTCATGGGCTTTTCTTATTGATAAAATTAGAGGCAAACATTTTTTTAAGATAGGCTTCATAGCAATTATAATACTAGCATTATTATTCATAAAAGATTTTTCAGAATTCTCTAATATGGCATTCGATGCTTCTGCTGAGTTCTTGAGAGGCTTTGATAGTATTGGAAGTAATTATACAACCACTTCTGTAGTAATCTGTGTATTAGCTCCTTTAATTATATATATCATTTTAATTAGAAAGGCTTATTTTAGAAAAATGTAAATAGAAATTGTTTTCTGAAGCTCATTCTCAAACATCGATTTTTTAACATTTGATTTGGTCAAACATGCTTTATGAATTATTAAATTCAACACATGGAAATTTGCCACATTAAGCCTTCAAAATACTTAAGCAACTATATTGCTGGCTACGCTACTGTTACAATAAATAATAGAACTGATTTTCCTTTTAATGGTTCTGCTCTACCAGATGGTTTTGTTGAAATTTATTTTTCTAAGTACGGTTCATTATCTTTAAAATCATCTGGACAATATGAATCAAATAATTTACATACAGGTTTTTTAATTGGTCAAAGCAATAAAAAAATTCAAATGTTGCCAAATGAGGCCTTAGAATTTTTTCAAGTAAAAGTTTTTCCGTGGGCAACAAAGTATTTCATATATGATAGCGCAAATATATATAGCAATAAAGTTACTTTGATTTCAGATTTGAATAATAAAAATCTATCAAATTTAGAACAGCGTATGCTAAATTGCAATTCAACAAAAGAGCGTATTAATATCATTGAATCGTACTTAGTTGAAAGTATTAAACAGAAAAAAGATTACTCTAAACGTTTATATCTTGCTTGTGATTTTATTTTCCGAACTAAGGGAACTATGCAAATCAAAACATTGGCTGATAAGCTTAGCATTAGTACGCAATATTTAGAAAGAATTTTTAAAGAACATGTTGGGTTAAGTCCTAAACAATTTTCATCAGTAATTAGAATGCGAAGTTTAGTGCATGTTCAGAAAAAACAACCGCATATATCTTTAACTCAATTAGCGCTTCAATTCAATTATTTTGATCAATCTCATTTCATACATGACTTTAATAGTTTTATGGAGGAAACCCCAGCATCATTTTTTAAAAAAGATGATAATTTCATACTAGAATATTTTCCGTTTACTACTTAGTTCTACAAATGCCAATCTGTTGTTTGCTTTTTTACAATTATTGTATAAATCTTCCTATTACATTTGATGTTTTAATTCACTATCAATCAAATTATGAAGAACCTAGTACCATTTTTATTATCTTTTTTTTTAACCTGCAACTATAGTCAAAGTCAACAATTTGAAAAAGCTATTTCAGCAAATTCAAGACTAATTCAACAGCTAGTAAAACAAAGCAATATTCCTGGTCTTTCAATAGCTGTCTCACATAAAAATGAAATCATTTGGAATCAGTCATTTGGTAAAATCAGTCTAGAACATCAAATTCCAACAAATGATTCAAGCAAATTTAGAATTGCAAGTGTTTCAAAGCTCTTTACAGGCACTGCAATTTTTAAACTCCATAAAGAAGGTAAAATACACTTAGATGATTACATCTCTAAATACTTAGATTCAGTTCCTAACCATTGGAAAACTATAACTATTAGACAAATAGCCCAACATACTAGCGGAATTGGTCATTACATTGATGTACAAGATGCTCTTGATACTCATCACTATAATTCAACAAAGGAAGCATTAAAAAAATTTGAGAATCGTTCATTAAAACATAAACCAGACGATAATGTCACCTATTCAAGTTATGCCTACACAGTCCTTGCCGCTGTGATTGAAAAGGCAACAAATAAAGAATTTCCTTTAGCTATGAACGATATCATATTTAAGCCATTGAAAATGACACATACCGAAGTTGACAATCATAAAAAGATTATTGAAGGTAGAACCGCTTTTTATCAATATAATACTAACAGAAAACCAGAACACGCCCCTCATATTAATTTAAGCGGAAGATGGGCTGGGAGTGGTTATTTATCAACAGCAAAAGATCTTGTTAAGTTTGGTATGGCACATACATATTCTTCTAAGCTCTTTTCTAAAAAAGATTTAACCGAACTCACAAGTCCACGAAAAATCAACGACTCATTATACACCAAAGAAGGCATAGGTTGGGGTTTACGTAATGATTGGGAGGACAGAATAGTCTTTTGGGGAGACGGAAAGACACCTGGAAGTACTTGTGGTCTAATGGTTTTTCCTAAAGAAGAACTATCTATTGCTATTGTTTCTAATATGAGGAATGCGCCTATTGAGCGTGGAGAATTTCAGACAATAGCGAGGCGTTTTCTTGCAGAAATAGATGGAAAATCAATTAAAGAATTTAAGCCAAAAACTACATATAATTACAATTTAGACATTAAAATTGGAAAAAATGACCTCAAAGCTAAGTTAATATTAAATAATGAGACTAATCTTTCAGGAACTTTTGACCTTATTGGCATTCAGAAATTTAATATTTATGATTCCTTCTGGATTGAAGATGATTTATGGATTTTTGCATCAGCTGGAGGTCAACCACCTATCAGTCTTGGCTTTCTACCGATAAAGCTAAATATAGAGTCAAAAAAAATATCTGGTCAAATATTCAGGATTAATGCAGAAATCAAAAATTGAAACTATTTAGATTTCTGCCCTACAAATTGTTGAGATTTCAGTTTAAACAATACATTAAACGTCGTTAGACTTCCATAACTACGTGTGATATATTGCTGTAAATCTATCTTTTCTTGTTCATCTAAATTCTTACTAGAATTGATCTTTTGTTCCATCACACGCAAACGGTCTCTAACCATTGTAATCTTATGAAAGAATTGATTGATTGGTAGCTCCTTTCCTTGTAAACTTGTATCACCTGGTTCCATGACCAATTTTCCACCTTTCCATTTATCTGCAATTGGTATCACTTCGGAAACATCACTCCAACGCTTTAAAATATGAACAAGGCTACTTTCTACTTCAGCAAAACTTACTGTATCCACATCATCTTCACAAGCTTCAATCACTTCAAAATCGCTATCAATATCTATGGTCTCTAATCCTTTATCAATAAAAGTTACCCAATAATGCTTTGAAGTCACGTTAGTCACAACGCCTTTTCCAAATTCGCTGTGGTTAATTCTGGAACCTATTCCTAATAATTGCATATGTTGTCTATTGTTTTGATGTTAATTTTTGCATAACAATGATACTAATAAAGCTTAAGATTTACTAATTTTATAACATCACCAACTCAAAAACTAAAGGTTTTTTAATCCTAACAACTATGCAACTCAAACATTTATTTTTTACACTATTTGGCTTTATCGCACTTAACTGTCAGTCTCAAGAAAAACAACATGTATGTCCTTTTGAAAAACAAATCACTATAACGCATGATCGTTGTGGTTATGTTGATGTTCCAAATAATTGGGACGCTAAAAAGGTTGGCACAACAAAAATCGCCTACATCGTCATTGCATCAAAATCTGAAAACCGCAAAGATGATCCCCTCGTTTTTATTCAAGGTGGTCCAGGAGGTAGTGTATTGCCTTATGCCAATGTGTTTAGTGGATTGGCGCTTGATCCAGATCGTGATTTTATAATGTATGATCAAAGAGGTATAGGATTTTCAAATGAGATCTGCCCTAATTTAAGTGCTTCATTTCTAGAAGTAATGACTGCAGACCTGTCTTTAGATAACGAAGATGAAACGCTTTTAAGTATTAGTTCTGAGTGTATGAAATCCTTAAACGATCCAAACTTCAAAACAGCATTTGGCACAGCACAAAGCGCTAAAGATCTTGAAGCTTTACGACAGCATTTGGGCTATAAGCAACTTAATTTATTTGGTGGTTCTTATGGTACGCGTTTGGGTTTAAAATACATGGAATTATATCCTAATAGTATCAGAGCATCAATTCTCTCTGGCCTATTTCCTTTGGAAATAAGACTCTATGAAAATATTTACACCAATTTGAATCGTTCATTAGAAAAACTATTTGATACTTGTGAAAATGATGAAAATTGCTCAAATAAATACCCAAACTTAAAAAAGGATTTTGAAGCCATTTGCAAGCAATTAGATAGTAAAGGGCAATCGTTTATGATTGATGGAGACGAGCTTGTGATAAACAAGCAAGACTTTCTATTATTGATTCAACAACTATTATACGATAGACAAACTATAGCTCAAGTACCATCATTTATAATGGCTTTTAAAACAAACGACTCACAGTCTGTAATTCAGTCTATTCAAGCTTTTGCATCGCGCTTAGGTGTGATAAATGTTGCAACATATTGGTCTGTAAACGTTAAAGACGAAGGCACGTTTAAAAATAAACGATTCATAGCTAAGGATGAAAAAAAACATCCAAGCTTGGCTAAAGGTATAAGTTTATTTGCTTCAGATCCAGAGGTTATAAAGCTATGGCCTTCTGAAAACAATTCAAATACTAAAATGAGTGTTGTAGTTTCCGATATTCCAACATTATTAGTAAGTGGTGCATGGGATCCTATCACACCACCTTCAAATGCAGAAAAAGCAGCAAAGTCATTAAAAAATTCAAGTCACGTGATTTTTCCAACAGATGGTCATTGTCCGATGAATTCTTGTTTCTTTCAAATGGCCGTCAGCTTTTTAAACAATCCAATGGCACAAGTCGATGATTCTTGTACAAAATCATCAAGTCCAATCGTGTTTAATTAACTATCAATTAGCAATACAGCCTTGCATTTGGAACATTCCTGTAACTTTTAAACCTTTAGTTAAGGTTTCAAATCGCATGTTCTCTGGTGTCACGTAGATATCTATTGTAAAGAAATCTTTTACCTCTTCATTGGTAATTAATCTTACACTCATGATAAAGCCTTTTAAACTATCATCATCTAATACACTGGTTTCTCTGAAATCTTCCACTTCTCCTATAAAATCAAAGCAACCAAAATTAGGCACATCCTTACTAGGGAAATAGGCTGTAAACTCATCACTATAAGGCACCTCACTAGACTCATCTTTGGTGTGGATATCTAAAACAAATGCAATACCACTAATATGCATATTCAAGTTTTTCTCGGTGAGATAACGCTGTCTGTTTTTTGCATAATCTGTGGCATAATACCAAATACCAAACGTATCTCTTGCTTTACCCGAAACAATGGCTTCTAGATTGTCAACATTTTCCCATTCTTGAATGTCACGATGTTCAACATCAATCACATAGTCGGTTTTAACAATAGGTAATAAGGTCATTGGTTCTCCACGCTGCAAAACACCTTTGAAATCAATATCTTTAAATTCTATACTAGATGTAACAATACCTTTATCTAGATCACCTTCTGCTTTTGTCATAGCCAATGCAAAATATTCTTTAAGAATTTGACTTCCATCTTTGTTATTAAATCTGTTAAACCCAAAAATTCCACTCCATGTATTATTTAAACCATGAATGTTCGATTTGGTTATAGTGAGTCCAATATCATTTGTAGTTGTTGGAATTTCCATAGTTGCTCTATCTTGGAAATAATCCTTTTGCTCTAATTGCGTTTTAAAAACTGCATTATTCTCCTCATTGGTGTAGCCAGCTAATCCGTGATAATTAACTCCTTCTTCATCAAAAGCATATGCCATAGCAATATGTCCTTTCTCTAAATTAGTAAAATTATAAGCAATTGAAATGGCTTTAAATTCATCATCCTGAAGCGCTACTTTATGGCTATTATTAGTATCATCAAATTCTGAATGATATAATATCGCATAAGATTTGATCTCATTAGCTGCAAGCTCTTTTTCAAAACGTGCTTCCATAAGTTCCACAACAGCATCAGAATTTAATGAATAAGCACCACTTTCATCAAAAACATATAAGAAGCCAATAATATCGCCATTTGGTTTTTCATAAGCAGAGATAGGCGCATAATTACCTTGTTGTTGCATTCCTGTATAGCACATTAGATAAGCATAGTAAGGTTGTAGTTTTTTGAAAAGTTCATTTTCTGAAGTTTCCAACGGCTGTTCTTTTGATGTGTTCTTATTAGTTTTCTTATTAAAAAAATCGAATAATCCCATAGTTGTTTTTAATGAAAATTTTGGGAAACAAGGTAAGGAAAACGAATAAGCTTTAACGACAAACACGATGGAAATTAGAACAAACTTTTAACATACCCCTAAATGAATCAAGCTTACATTTTAAGCTTAAAATCAGTACCTTTGCAACTTTGCTATTTAACCACACAATTTCAATACCATATATGAGCACATTTGACGACGCTATTGAGGTAAAAGGTGCCAGAGTGCATAACCTGAAAAACATTGATGTTACTATACCACGTGAACAATTGGTAGTGATTACTGGTTTGTCTGGAAGCGGTAAATCATCATTAGCGTTTGATACCATTTATGCAGAAGGACAACGTCGTTATATCGAGACGTTTTCTGCCTATGCACGTCAGTTTCTTGGTGGATTAGAACGTCCAGATGTAGACAAAATTGATGGACTCTCTCCTGTGATTGCCATCGAACAAAAAACAACGAGTAAATCACCTCGATCTACTGTTGGTACTATTACAGAAATTTACGATTTCTTGCGTTTACTTTATGCACGTGCTAGTGATGCTTATAGTTACAATTCTGGTGAAAAAATGGTGAGTTATAGTGATGATCAAATTAAAGAACTCATTAAAGAAAGTTATAAAGGAAAGCGCATCAATGTACTATCACCTGTTGTACGTTCTCGTAAAGGTCATTATCGCGAGTTATTTGAACAAATTGCGAAGCAAGGATTTGTAAAAGTAAGAACAGATGGAGAGGTTCGTGACCTTGAAAAAGGCATGAAGCTAGACCGTTATAAAACACATGATATAGAAATTGTTATTGATCGTTTAAAAATTGATGACTCAGATGATAACGATAAACGTCTCACAGAAACCATTAATACAGCCATGTATCATGGTGATGACGTGCTTATGGTACTTGATCATGACACAGAAGAAACACGTTATTTTAGTAGAAATTTGATGTGTCCATCTTCTGGGATTTCATATCCAAACCCTGAACCAAATAATTTCTCATTTAACTCACCAAAAGGTGCTTGTCCTACTTGTAATGGTATTGGTACGCTATATCAAGTGAACGAAAATAAAATAGTTCCTGATGATACAATTTCTATAAAAACAGGAGCGTTAGCGCCTCATGGACCACAAAAGAATAGTTGGATCTTCAAACAGTTTGAAACCATTGCACAGCGTTTTGATTTTAGTTTAACAGACCCCTTCAAAGATATCCCAGAAGAAGCTAAGCAAATGATCATGTATGGTGGTAATGATAAATTTTCGGTGGAAAGCAAAACACTTGGTGTTACTCGCGAATACAAAATAGATTTTGAAGGTGTTGCTAACTTTATTGAAAATCAGTACAAAAATGCCGAAACCACATCCTTAAAACGATGGGCAAAAGATTATATGGACAAAGTGAAATGTCCAACGTGTGAAGGGTCTCGCTTAAGAAAAGAATCGTTATACTTTAAGGTTAATGGTTTAAATATTGCTGAGCTTGCACATAAAGATATTGTTGATCTTGCGGAATGGTTTGATGCTATCAATGAAAATCTTAGTGAGAAGCAATTTAAAATTGCCGAAGAAATTATAAAAGAAATCAAAGCCCGATTACAATTTTTATTAGATGTTGGACTCAACTACTTATCACTCAATCGTAGTTCAAAATCATTGTCTGGTGGCGAGGCACAACGTATTAGACTGGCTACTCAAATTGGATCACAATTGGTTGGTGTGCTCTATATTTTAGACGAACCAAGTATTGGATTACACCAACGTGACAATGAAAAACTAATCAACTCTTTGATTTCACTTAGAGATATTGGAAACTCGGTTATTGTTGTAGAGCACGATAAAGATATGATTGAGCGTGCCGATTATGTAATCGATATTGGACCTAAAGCGGGTAAATATGGTGGTGAAATCATAAGCATTGGAAATCCGGCTGAACTTCTAACACATGACACATTAACAGCAGATTATCTTAATGGCAAGAAAGAGATTCCTGTTCCGAAGAAACGTCGAAAAGGAAATGGTAAAAAAATAGAGCTTAAAGGTTGTACAGGTAATAACTTAAAGAACGTTTCGGTTGAATTCCCATTAGGAAAAATGATAGGGGTTACTGGTGTTTCAGGAAGTGGAAAATCAACACTTATCAATGAAACGCTGTATCCAATTATGAATGCTTATTACTTTAATGGTGTGAAGAAACCAATGCCATATAAGAGCATTAAAGGCTTAGAGCATTGTGACAAAGTAATTGACATCAATCAATCTCCTATTGGTAGGACACCGCGAAGCAATCCCGCGACTTATACTGGAACATTTAGCGAAATAAGAAGTTTGTTTGCGAAAATCCCTGAAGCCATGATACGTGGTTACAAACCAGGACGTTTTAGTTTTAATGTCAAAGGAGGTCGCTGTGAAACTTGTCAAGGAGGAGGTTTAAGAGTGATAGAAATGAATTTTCTTCCAGATGTTTATGTCGAATGTGAAACCTGTCAAGGCAAGCGTTTTAACAGAGAGACCTTAGAAATTCGTTACAAAGGTAAATCGATAAGCGATGTTTTGGATATGACCATTTCCGAAGCTGTAGACTTTTTTGAACATATTCCTAAAATTTATAAAAAACTTAAAACTATAAAAGATGTTGGTTTAGGTTATATTACTCTTGGGCAACAAAGCACAACACTTTCTGGTGGTGAAGCGCAACGCATTAAACTTGCAACCGAATTGAGCAAACGCGATACTGGAAATACGTTTTATATTCTTGACGAACCCACTACAGGTTTACATTTTGAGGATATTAGAGTCTTAATGTTAGTATTAAATAAACTCGTAGATAAAGGTAATACTGTTCTAATTATTGAACATAACCTTGATGTTATTAAAATGGCAGATTATATTATTGACATTGGATATGAAGGTGGTCAAGGTGGTGGAAACGTAGTGGCTAAAGGCTCTCCCGAAGATATTATAAAAGATAAAAAGAGTTACACTGCGAAGTTTCTTAAAAAAGAACTAAATTAGCAGGTTGATATAAATTTAAAATAAAGACAAAACATATATGAGAAAAGAACAACATCACAAAGGTTGGAATGAGATAAAAACAAACGACTCTTGGGCAATTTTTAAAATCATGGGCGAATTCGTAAATGGATACGAAAAGCTAAGTAAAATTGGGCCATGCGTCTCTATTTTTGGTTCGGCAAGAACAAAGCCTGATCATAAGTATTATAAACTAGCTGAAGAAGTTGCTACTAAAATAGTAGAGCATGGATATGGTGTGATTACTGGTGGTGGACCAGGTATCATGGAAGCTGGTAACAAAGGAGCTCATATTGCTGGAGGAACATCGGTTGGACTTAATATCGAATTACCGTTTGAGCAACATGACAACCCTTATATTGATAATGATAAAAGTTTAGATTTTGATTATTTCTTCGTAAGAAAGGTCATGTTTGTGAAATACTCGCAAGGTTTTGTTGTGATGCCAGGAGGTTTTGGAACACTTGATGAGCTTTTTGAAGCGATTACACTAATTCAAACCAATAAAATAGAAAAATTTCCAATTATCCTTGTTGGAACAGAATTCTGGGACGGTTTAATGGATTGGGTTAAACAAACTCTACTTGACGCTCACAGTAATATTAGTGCTAAAGATTTAGATTTAATTCACGTTGTAGATACTGGTGAAGAAGTGATTAATATACTTGATAAATTCTATAAAGAATATGGACTAAGTCCGAATTTCTAAACAAAAAATAATAACAAATTTCAAGATTACCGCTATGATTAAGAAATTATGTCTTACAGTTTTTGCGTGCGCATTAACGTTTCAATCCCTTTCTGCGCAAGAAAACTTTAAACTTATGTTTTATAACTTACTTAATTTTCCATTAGAAGATGCAGTTCCTAATCGTCTACAATACCTTGAATTGGTATTGGATGATTATAGACCAGATTTATTTATGGTGTGCGAATTAAATAATGTTAATGGAGCTAATACCATTTTGAGTTCACTCCAATTCATAAATCCAGACTATCAAGGAGCTACATTTGAACTTAACACCTCTGACGATAGTGGAAGTAATCAAAATGATCTACAGCAACTCTTATATTATGATAGTTCTAAATTTATTCTAGAAAGTCAAAACATTGTTACAACCATTTTTAGAGATTTTAATCACTATAGGCTAAGACTTAACTCTGTAAATCAAAATACTAACCCAGTTATATTAGATGTGATTGTTTGCCATTTAAAAGCCTCACAAGGTAGCACCAACCAAAATTTACGTCTGCAAATGGTTAATGATTTAACAACTTATCTTGATACATTTCCTGTGAATAGTAATATTGTCTTAGCTGGAGATTTTAATGTCTATACGAGTTCTGAGCCTGCATTTCAAGAGCTTATAGATACAGCTAACAACAATGTTATCAAATTTGAGGATCCAGCAGATCGTATTGGAAGTTGGCATACCAATTCAAATTTTATCGATGTGATGACCCAGTCTACACGTACTCAAACTGGACTTGGTGGTAGTACTGGAGGTTTTGATGATCGTTTTGATTTTATAATGACATCAGCATTTATGAATTCAAATCCCGAATTGACATTTGTTCCAGATAGCTATGATGTGTACGGAAATAATGAAAATTTTCAGTGTTATAATCAAGAAATCAATTCATCAGACTGTGCTGGAGCCGACTTTTCCTTTGCCATCAGAGACGCATTATACAATTTTAGCGACCATCTTCCCGTTACATTAGAACTCCAAACCAATCAATCATTAAGTGTTAATGAAATCTTGGTTGAAGATGCAATCACTATTATTGGCACAAACGTTGTTGATGAAACTCTAAAACTTAAAGTGAAACCTAGTTTAGAAAACAATATATCGCTTTCGATATATAATAGTTTAGGACAACTTGTAAAAACTGTTAACGCTAAAAATTCGTTAATAACAGTAGATGCTGCCTCATTTGCAAATGGTATCTATTATATTACTAACTCTAAATTTCAGTTTGAACCCTTAAAATTTGTAGTTGCGCATTGAAACTAAATTATGTCTTACTTATTAATCTCTTTTTATGGAGTACATTAGTTTTTGGTCAAAATAGTATTGACCTAAGTGCTTCTGTAGATGTGTATACTAAGACCATAAAAATTAATCAACGTATCGTTTATCAAAATGAAAGTAATGATACCTTAACTACAATTTATCTAAGCAACTGGAATAACGCCTACTCTACCAAAAAAACACCTTTAGCCAAACGCTTTACTGAAGAGTTTAACGATAAATTCCATTTTGCTAAAAGCGAACAGCGTGGTTTTACTTTGATTACCAAGATGCATGATGATGCGAACAATGAACTTGAGCATTCTGCTTTAAAAGAGCATCCAGATATCATAAAAGTAAATCTTAAAAAACCATTGCTCCCTAACGAATCTTATGATATTACGCTAAGCTATAACCTTGTGCTGCCAGACGATAGTTTTACGGGTTACGGCATCACTCCCGAAAAAGATTTCGACCTCAAATATTGGTATATTACGCCTTCTGTTTATAACGGAAAATGGCAATACTATAGCAATAAGAACTTAGATGATTTGTACATACCAGAAGCCGATTTAACTTTTCAAATTGAATTTCCTCTCAATTACCAATTGATATCAGAGCTTAATACTATTGATATCAAACAAACAAAGGAGAATCAAACATTCTATTTACACGGAAAAAATCGTGTGAATACCCATTTGATATTGACTAAGTTTTCAAATTTCAAATTTGTACAAACTGATAATTTTACCATTTTTTCCGATCTTTCAAATGAAGGTGTAACCGCTGAAGAAAAAGCTATAATTACTGATAAGATTACGCGTTTTATTACTGAACACTTAGGAGAATACCCTCACGAACGCTTGTTAATTACTAAGAATGATTACAAGAAAGATCCATTATACGGTTTAAATCAGTTACCAAATTTCATAAGACCTTTTCCTGATAATTTTCAATATGAGTTAAAACTTTTAAAGACGGCTTTAAACAATTATTTAGAAAACATCTTATTGATTAATCCAAGAAAAGACTATTGGTTGAGAGATGGTATTCAAATCTATTTCTTAATGAAATATGTTGAGATCTATTATCCAGACACAAAACTACTGGGTACATTAGCTAATGTTTGGGGTGTGCGTTCATTTCATGCAGCAGATTTAGGCTATAACGATCAGTTTACTCTATTTTTCATGCAAATGGCGAGGACAAATCGTGATCAGCCATTAACTATGTCTAAAGATTCTCTATTGAAATTTAATGCCAATATCGCAGGAAAATACAAGGCTGGTATTGGTTTACGATATCTTGACGATTTCATAAATGAAGATATTATGGAAAATAGTATCTCTGAATATCTTAAAACGAATCAGTTAAAGATCACTAGCTCTAATCGTTTTGAAAATCTTATAAAATCAAAAACATCGAAAGACATTAACTGGTTTTTTAAAGATTATGTTGATTCGAGAACTAAAATTGATTTTAAGATAAAAGATATCGAACAAACCGAAGATTCGGTTACCATTACGATTAAGAATAAGCGAAAAAACAACATGCCTATTTCGCTATTTTCTTTAAGTAATGACTCAATCACATCAAAATCGTGGATTGAAAATGTAAGTGGCTTAAAGACTTTTACTATTCCTAAAGACAGCACAGATAAATTTGTACTTAACTACGATAATACAATACCAGAATTTAACTTAAGAGATAATTATAGATCGCTAAATGGTTTCTTTTTGAATAACAAACCATTTCAATTTAGGCTCATTAAAGATGTAGAAGACCCAAACTACAATCAAGTGTTTATAATGCCTCAGGTGGAGTTTAGAAATATTTACGATGGCTTGACCTTAGGTGCTAAGTTTTACAATAAAACTGTTTTAAGAAAAAAGCTGAATTATAAAATATCACCAGTATATGCTACAAAGTCAAGATCCATAACAGGAAGTAGTAATATTTTTTACACGCATTTTATTGAAAATACAGACCTCTTTAACATCACTTATGGTCTCTTTGCCAAATACAATTCATTTGCCGAAGATTCCTTTGTAACTATTCTAACGCCAAGTTTATCATTGTTCTTTAGAGATAAGGACGATTATAGATCTGATAAGTCTAAGTTTTTAAACCTTCGTTTTCTCAGTATCTCAAGGGAAGTTGGTGAAAATGCAATTATTGATGATTTACTAGAGCCAGATTACAGTGTGTTTAACATTAGGTACATTAGCTCAAATCCAGGGTTGGTTAACTTCAACAAATGGTATTATGATGTTCAATTTGCAAAGAAATTTGGAAAAATTTCTTTGAACTACGAATATCGTAAACTTTCAGAATCTAATAGGCAGTTCAACTTGCGTTTGTTCGCTGGAACCTTTTTATATAATAGAACCGAAGCAGACTCAGACTATTTCAGTTTTGCACTAGATAGACCAACAGATTATCTTTTCGATTACAATTATTTAGGACGTTCAGAATCCTCAGGAATTTTTAGTCAGCAAATTATCATTGCTGAAGGTGGTTTTAAATCGAAATTAGAAACACCATTTGCAAACCAATGGATGACCACAGCTAATGTAAGTACCACCATTTGGAAATATATCGAAGCTTATGGTGATATTGGTTTAGTCAAAAATAAAGGTCTCAATCCTGCATTTGTTTATGACTCTGGACTTAAATTAGATCTGGTTACCGATTATTTTGAGTTGTATTTTCCAATATATTCCAATTTAGGTTGGGAAATCGGACAGCCTAATTACGATCAAAAAATAAGGATAAAATTCACCGTAGACCCTCAAGCTTTACTGGGTCTTTTTAGAAGAAAATGGTATTAGCATATTCTTAATCAAAATGTCTTTTTTTTGACTTTTTTGATAATTTCTCTAAAAAAACCTTCTTTTTTTGATGAATTCTTAATAATATAACGATATTCAACGTTGTAACATAACTAAAAAATGGTTAAATTTGCAGCATATAATTCACAGCTATGTCCACAAAAACCAAAGCCACTACCGATATGACCTTTGAAGACTTTAAAAACGAAGTCTTAAATGATTATAAAATTGCAACTACAAGTAGAGAGTGCAGTTTATTAGGTCGTCGTGAGGTGCTTACAGGTAAGGCAAAGTTTGGAATTTTTGGTGATGGTAAAGAGGTTCCTCAATTAGCATGGGCTAAAGTATTCAAAAATGGTGACTTCCGTTCTGGATACTATCGTGACCAAACTTTGATGATGGCCATAGATAAGCTAAACATTCAACAGTTTTTTGCTGGTTTGTATGCACACACCTCTATTGAAGCCGATCCAATGAGTGCTGGTCGACAAATGGGTGGTCATTTTGGAACACATAGTCTTGATGACAATGGTGAATGGAAAAACCTTACAGAGCAAAAAAATTCTAGCGCAGACATCTCTCCTACTGCTGGTCAAATGCCTAGACTTTTAGGTTTAGCACAAGCTTCAAAGATTTATAGACATGTCAACGGCATAGATACCACAAAATTTTCGGTTAAAGGCAATGAAATTGCATGGGGAACTATTGGTAATGCTAGTACAAGTGAAGGTTTATTCTTTGAAACGATTAATGCTGCAGGTGTTTTACAGGTACCAATGGTAATTAGTATTTGGGATGATGAATATGGCATTTCTGTGCACGCAAAACACCAAACAACCAAAGAAAATATCTCTGAAATCTTAAAAGGATTACAAAGAGACGATGATAATAAAGGTTATGAAATTCTTAAGGTTAATGGTTGGGATTATTCTGCATTAATAGACACTTATCAAAAAGCCGAAAAAATAGCACGTGAAGAACATGTACCTGTAATGATTCATGTGGTAGAATTAACACAACCACAAGGACATTCTACTTCAGGTTCTCATGAACGCTATAAAAGCAAAGAACGTTTGGAGTGGGAAGCTCAATACGATTGTATAGTGCAAATGCGTCAATGGATGGTTAATAACAATATTGCTACCGAAGACGAATTAGATACCATAGACAAAGACATAAAGAAAAGTGTAAGAGATGGTAAAAAGGCGGCATGGAACGCGTATTTACAGCCTATTTTAGAAGAGCAAACTCAAGCAATAAATTTGATAGAAGCTGTTGCTGAGTCTAGTGCCAATAAAGTATTCATCTCAAAAATCTGCAACGGTCTTAAAGAGGTTAAAGAACCTGGCAGAAAAGACGTTCTGTCTGCCGCTCGTAAAACATTACGCTATCTCGTTGGCGAAGATTCAAACGAAAAAGAAGCACTTCAAAATTGGATCAATAATTATATTAATGAGGTACAACCTAAATACAGTTCGCATTTACACAGTGAATCTGATTCATCTGTTTTAAATGCTTCAGAAGTAGAACCAGCCTATGATAGCGATGCCGAAATGGTGGACGCGCGATTAATTTTGAGAAATAACTTTGATGCCATTTTTAATACCTATCCTGAAGCCTTGATATTTGGTGAGGATTCGGGTAATATTGGAGATGTAAATCAAGGACTTGAGGGTTTGCAGGAGAAATATGGTGAGTTAAGAGTTGCAGATGCTGGCATTAGAGAAGCAACTATTCTCGGACAAGGGATTGGTATGGCGATGAGAGGCTTGAGACCTATTGCCGAAATTCAGTATTTAGATTACATCCTATACGCACTTCAGATCATGAGTGATGATCTTGCGACCTTACAATACAGAACAAAAGGAAAGCAAAAGGCACCTTTAATTGTTAGAACTCGTGGTCATAGATTAGAAGGTATTTGGCATTCTGGCTCACAACTAGGTGGTATTATAAACCTAGTAAGAGGTATTCATGTTCTTGTACCAAGAAATATGACCAAAGCTGCTGGTTTTTATAATACACTTTTAGAATGTGATGAACCAGCATTGATTATAGAATGTCTAAACGGTTATCGCTTAAAAGAAAAAATGCCAAATAATATTGGTGAGTTCAAAACACCAATTGGTGTTGTAGAGACTGTAAAGGAAGGTACAGATATCACTTTAGTATCTTATGGGTCAACGCTTAGAATTGTTGAACAAACTGCCAAAGAATTACTGGAAGTTGGTATTGATGCAGAAGTAATTGATGTGCAGTCATTACTACCATTTGACATCAACCACGACATTGTAAAAAGTGTTGCGAAAACAAATCGTTTAATGGTAATTGATGAAGATGTTCCTGGTGGTGCTTCAGCTTATATATTAAATGAAATTGTAAACACCCAAAATGCATTTCAGTATTTAGATAGTCAGCCAAAAACCTTAGCAGCGCAACCACATCGTCCTGCTTATGGAACCGATGGTGATTACTTCTCAAAACCTTCTGCAGAAGATATCTTTGAGGCCGTTTATGAGGTGATGCACGAAGTGAACCCTTCCGATTTTCCAAAATTACGATAGAATACTTCCATAAACTATGGTGCTCATTAAACCTTTTGATGATATAAAGGTCTAAGAAAAAAGCCTATATCTATGAGAATCTTATTTCTAGCACTTATGTGCTTAACTATATTGTCATGCGATAGTAATGATGATTTAGTGCCAATTACAAATGATGACGTATTAAACTTTTCTGATATTTTGTCTGTAGACTTTGGCAACCTACCACAATATAGTAATCAAGCTATTCCTCCTTATATTACTCGAGATAATACAACACCTGGTAGTAGCATTACTGATGAAGGCGCTATTTTGGGTCGTGTCTTATTTTATGACAAACAGTTATCTTCCAATAATACTATTGCATGTGCAAGCTGTCATAAACAAAACTTAGCATTTGGGGATGATATTCAGGTGAGTAATGGCGTAAATGGTGTCACAGGAAGACATTCTATGCGTTTGGTCAATTCGAGGTTTTCAGATGAAAGTCGTTTTTTTTGGGATGAGCGCGCTGAAACTTTAGAAACACAAACAACAATGCCAATCAAAGACCATGTAGAAATGGGGTTTAGTGGTGAAAATGGCGATTTAAATTTCAATGATCTCATTGATAGATTAGAAGACACAGCCTATTATCCTGCTCTATTTAATCTAGCTTTTGGTGACTCAACGATTACTGAAGATAAAATTCAAATAGCCTTAGCACAATTTATAAGAAGTATTCAATCATTTGATAGTAAATTTGACGAAGGTCGAGCAATGGCTAATACTGATGGAGAACCATTTAATAATTTTACTCAGCAAGAAAATTTAGGTAAGCAGTTGTTTTTACAACCTGCAGTTTTTAATAACCAAGGCATGAGAATTGATGGAGGTCTTGGATGTGCAGGCTGTCATCAAGCTCCAGAATTTAGCATTGTCCCAAATTCTCTTAATAACGGAAATATAGGAACTATTGACAACTCCGGTTCTGATCTAACTGTGACAAGATCTCCAAGTCTTAGAGATGTCGTTAAAGCTGATGGAACTGCTAACGGACAGTTTATGCATATTGGAGTGAGTAGTAATTTAATAACGGTTCTAAACCATTACAATACTATTAATTTGGCCGGAAATAATAATCTTGATCCTAGATTAAGACCAAATGGTTTTGGGCAACAATTAAATTTAACTCAAGAAGAACGTGATGCTGTTATAGCCTTTATTCAAACTTTAGCAGGTGACGACGTTTATACTAACGAAAAATGGAGTAATCCATTTATTGAATAGGTCATTGACGAAATGAGCCTAATTGATTTTCCAAAACTGCAATAATAATACTATTTTAGTTTTCTAAATTAGTATATCAGTGTTTCCAGATTTTAATCGTTGGAGTTTGCCTTTATTAATTCTTGTCTTGCAAGGATTGCTATTTGCTATTCTATTACTTTCAAAATATAAGCGTAAAGGAAATATTTCAGATCTATTTCTTGGCCTTATCTTATTATTAACCTGTTACAGTCAAACCTGTTATACTGTTGGTTTTATGGGATGGTATAATGAGTTTAGAACTACTAAGATCAATTACTTTTTATTAGAGACTACGTTTGCACTTGGTCCTTTAATTTTCTTTTATGTCAAATCGATAACGACGTCAAAATTTAAATTCAGTAAAAAAGATTGGTGGCACTTCGCTCCTGCTTTTGCATTCATTATATATCGATTATCAATCTATACCTACGATGCTTTACAACCTGGTTTTGACACCGTACAAAATGGTATTCTTAAATTGAGCCTAGACGAACCTATTGTACTCACGGCTATTGGGTATATTAGTCCGCCTTACATGCTACTCTACCTAGCATTCACATTTCAGTTGTTTTATAATTATCGAAAAAAGATCATGCAGTTCTTCTCAAACACGTATAAACTAGAGCTGAATTGGATCTTAAGTTTCCTCGTACTATTTTCATTGGCTTTCTTATACAGTACGATTCAATCGGTTGTTGGTAGATATATCGATTTGGGATATGATGATCGCTGGTGGCTCAATCTATTTGTAGCAATCATCACGTTGTACGTTGGAATAAAAGGCTATTTCACAGACACCACTAAACTTAAAAAATTAAGCTTTAGCTTTTCACCTAATCGTGATGCCATTCCGCAAAACACAGAAGCAAATGAGCAAAAAACGATTTCTCAAGCAGATGTAGATACTGTAAAAGCCTTAATGGAAATTGATAAAGCCTATCTCAATCCAGAATTAAATCTTTCTGATCTGGCCGAACAAGCACATATGTCACGTGCACAATTATCTGAAATCGTAAATTCTGGATTTCATAAAAACTTTAATGATTTTGTAAATGGCTATCGTGTAGAAGCATTTAAATCGATGCTTAAAGAAAATAAACACGAACAGTTATCATTACTTGGAATAGCACAAGAATGTGGTTTTAATAGTAAGGCGACCTTTAATCGTGTATTTAAAAAACTAACCAACTACTCTCCTACCGAATATTTAAAATCCTCACTCAATTAAGACGTCTCAAATCGTATTTAAGACCTGAGAATACCATATAAGTCGCCCAACGACGCATAATGCTGCACATTTGTATCAACAAACAAAACAAGTTGCATTATGAAAATCATTACTCTATTAACAACACCTTTTACGCAAAAGCATTGGTTCGCAGATCTACTATTTGCTATCATTCGTTTTATCTGCGGAATCCTTTTAGCGCTCGACTTTGGAGCTTCAAAATTTGGAATGCCTTGGACAGACGAATCACAACACTTAGACCTCTTTGAAGTCGCTGCATGGTTCCCTGAAGATGTTGCGAGCTACGGTGGGATTTTTGCTGTAGCACCAATATTTTTTGCTTGGATGGGTGCTTTTAGTGAAGCTGTTGGAGGCTTACTTTTAGCCTTTGGCTTGCAAACCAGATTGGCCTCATTCCTTATCATGTGTACTATGCTCGTAGCCATCTTTATGCAAAAATGGGGACAAAGCACATGGGCAATGCTTCCAGCCATGGGATTCCTTTGGGTTAGTATCTACCACTTGTATTTGGGCTCAGGACGTTTTGGGCTGGACTATCTCATCAGTAAAACATTAAAACACAAAAATTAATATTAAAAAACAACACATCATGACACATTTACACAAACACATCATCACCATTGCCATTACAGTAATCACATTAACAGTTGGCGCACAATCTAAGACTTCAATAACTATGGATGAGTTAAGCGTATTAGATAACACACAATGGACAGGCGAGCTCATGTATGTCAACTATAGTGACAGTCGCGAGGTAACCTTAAAGACGACAATGCAGATTCAGATCAAAGGTCATAAGATTTTGATGAGTACCCAATACGACAATGAGCCTTCAGCTAATTCAAAAAGTACCATCAAACTAAAAAAGAATGGCACTTACTTTGGAAATGAAAAGATTATAAAGAAGCATATTTCCGAAGATGGAAAAACAACACTCACAACCTTTTATGAAGGACGTGATGCTAACAAACCTGCTAAAATCTACAAAACTTATGTATATGACAGCAATAATTTCTCTGTAACTAAAGAGGTACAATTTAACGACGATTCAGAAAAATTTGTACGTAATCGCTATACATATACTAAACTCTAAGATTATGAAATATATAACGCTTTTAATTATTGGACTTCTACTGTTTGGTTGTGTTCAAGACACACATCTAAAAACAGTACATTTCAAAGTAGATATGACAGCCATTGATGAGGTCTATAAAGTGGGCATTAGAGGGCCTTTTACCAAGAACCCTTGGCAAGACACCATTTATTTTACAGATACCGACAACGATGGTATTTATGAAGGAACAATTACAAAACAAACAGCCCAAAGTAGTGTGAGTTTCAAATTCGTTAATCGGGATTCTATTTTCGAATTAGAACATCAGAACAACCGACAAATAAACTTTAAATATCAACCAGAAACCATACAATACGAGGCCGTTTTTGATAAACCATTAGGAAAACAGTCTCAAATGAATTAGAAACCAGAACAATTCGTCTTAAAAATCCGTCACACTAGTGATGGATTTTTTATATTTATACGAAACAGATCAGCCCATGCTTTCAAAACAAGATAAAGAACAATTAAGAGGTACAATCTTTAGGCATCTTGATGGTATTGCAACTGCAACTTCGGCTTTTGCCTTACACAAAAAAGGAGTGCTTGATTATATATTAGAGCACAAGAAGGTAGAACTAGCAACATTAACCTCAAATTTTAATGCGAATGAAGGCTATTTAAATGTAGCTTTACGAGTTTTAGCATCTCAAGGCTGGTTAACACAACACATCGACAATAAAAGTGATGTGATCTTTTATGAAACAAATGCATTGAGTACAGAAGCATTTCAATTGGTTTCACATTATGAAGAGGCTGTCAATTTGTTACGGTATTCTGTGCGATTTCCGGAGGAACGTATAGGCGCTGATGCCTTTAGTGCCTTAGAAAAAGTGTTTCAATCCTATGAGCGCAAATTCGATATAGATATTTCCGATGACACTTCCGTAGCTTACCAAATAGTAAAGCATATTGAAGGCTGTATCGTTGGACCAATTATTGTGCTATTAGGTGTAAATGGCCTATTTCACAAATATTTTATGGAGGCTTCGTTTACTGCTGAAGAATATCATAAAGATCCCGAGAGTTTTAAAAAAATACTCGATTTCTTTGCGCATTTAGGCTGGTTTAATAAAAAGAAAAACACCTATCAATTCACAGATGAGGGCTTATTTTATGCCAAACGTGCTAGCGCTTATGGTGTGACTGTGTCTTATTTACCAACACTTATACATTTGGATGAGTTGATCTTCGGAAATGCAAACATCCTGAAAACCGAGTCGCCAGATGATACCGAAAAGCATGTGCATCGTGAGATGAATGTTTGGGGAAGTGGTGGCGCGCATTCGACCTATTTTAAAGTCATAGATGACGTCATTATCAAACTCTTTAACAAACCGATAGACGAACAGCCTAAAGGAATTTTGGATATGGGTTGTGGTAATGGTGCGTTTATTCAGCATATTTTTGATGTTATAGAATATCAGACGATAAGAGGCAAAATGCTTGATGAACATCCTCTGCTTTTGGTTGGAGCCGATTTTAACCAAGCTGCCTTAAAGGTGACTCGTGCCAATTTGATAAAAGCAGATATTTGGGCAAAAGTAATTTGGGGAGATATTGGTCGACCAGATGTATTGGCTCGCGATTTAAAAGAAGATTACAATATTGATCTAAAAGATTTACTCAATGTGCGTACATTTTTAGATCACAATCGTATATGGGAAACACCAAAGTCTGCAACAGAACACATAAGTAAGTCTACTGGAGCTTATGCGACTTTAGGGCAACGCATTAATAACAACCAAGTGGAATATTCACTTTTAGAACATCTTACCAAATGGAAACCGTATGTGGAGCGCTTTGGTTTATTAATGATTGAACTACATACAGTCAAACCAAGTTTGGTCGCTAAGCATATTGGTAAAACAGCAGCAACAGCGTATGACGCTACACATGGTTATAGTGATCAATACATCTTAGAAGTTGATGTATTTAATGCGATTGCAGAAGAAGCCGGATTACATCCAGATCCGAATTATTTTTCTAAATTTCCAAATAATGAATTGGCAACAGTAAGTGTCAATCTTTTAAAAGGTAACTAACTTAACTCTATCTGACATGAAAAAAAACTTTACAGATTTAGCATTATTGGTATTACGATTGGGGTTTGGCGGATTTATGCTCACCCATGGTATTCCGAAATTTAATTATTTGTCAAATCCTGCAGAATTTCCAGATCCCATTCACCTTGGACCAACACTATCACTACTGTTATGTTTAATTGGTGAGGTTATAGCACCTATACTATTGATTGTTGGTTTTAAAACCAAATGGGCAGCCATTCCAGCAGCACTCACTATGATGATTGCGGCTTTTGTGGTACACGCCAAAGATGATCTGGCAACAAAAGAGCATGCATTACTATACTTGTTTGCGTTTATCGCGCTATTTTTGGCTGGAGCAGGTAAATACTCATTAGACGGATTAAAAAAATAATGGAAAAAGAAAACACGCTTGTGACGAGAGATTGGTTGGCCATAGAGCGAACCAAACTTGCCAACGAACGCACCTTTTTGGCGTATTTTAGAACATTCCTAGTCTTTTTAGGAACAGGAGTTACAATTTTGAAACTTGAGTTTTTTGCAGATTTAAAATCTTACGGCATCATACTTATTATAGTGTCTGCCGTTTTATTATTTATAGGTATCTATAGGCTGTTTAGAGTGAGAAAAGCGATACGACAACATTATAATTTGTAATTAATAGTCTATAAATCTTAGTGTGGCGTAATTATTGTATTTTCGTCTGCTGTGTTTTCTAAACTATTGAAAACAACTGTACTAAATTCAATGTATCTTAAATTATGAAAAAAATTATTCTATTAGCTTTGATGGTCATTCCAATGCTAAGCTTTGCTCAAAAGATCAAAGTAAAAAAAGGCACTGTAACTTTTGATGGTAAAGCTGTTGCTAAAGTAAATACAGAACTTCGCGACAACTACTTATTCTCAACATTGTCTGGAGAAAAAGCCTTTGATGTTGTGTTTAAAGGTTTATCAGCTTCAAATACTGAAGGCTTTCAATGGCTGGAATTAACTTCTGCTAGCGGACAAAAAACTGAAATTCCTTATGAGGTATTGATGACGAGTTTTAGTCCGACAAAACTCATCATCAAACTCTTAAGTGCTAAATATGGTTTAATCACTTCCGATGGTATTGATATGGCACAGGTAGATGAGTTTTTTGCTCAAGAACGTGAAGTGCTTAGTGACAAATACATGAAGAATGTCGTATCTGCCAAAGCAGATCAAGAAGAACGAAAAGCCAAAATTGGTCGTTACAATGCGTTTGTAAAAGATGATGGGACTATCGTTTTTGGAGGTTCTACCGGAACGAGAATTATGGGTCGTGTGGCCTACGGAAATAATGCCTATAGTGTGATTGATCTTGATGGTATAACCGTTGGAACAGCAACAGGATGTTCGACCTGCACAACCGTTAAAGCAAAAACCTTTACCGACGAAGAATTTGAATTTGACTATGGCTCAAGAACCATGATGACTGGACGCTTTTCGAGATCGTTCGGACAAATATTTGTGGAGGAACTTTTAGGACGCGACTATAAATTAGGTCGTGAAGCCAAAGCGTATAAAGCACGATTACACAAAGAAAAGGTGAAAGTCGCTAAAGAAAATAGTGTCAACCTTTATGGTGTTCCAGGTTCTGTAACCGATAAAGACGGAAAGACCTATTCTGGGATCGTTTATGTGATCTTCGAAAAACTACAACTTGATCCTGCTCAGCAGGAAAGTGATCTCTACGATATGAACTCTATTGATAAGTTTGGAAAGTTTGTAAGTGTGAAGTACAAAAATGATAAAGGACGACCGCGTACTAAGAAATTTGCGGCTAGAAATAATATCAAATTTTGTGCTACAGACGAAGGTGAAGAGAAATGTTTTTATGGTATGAAAACCAAAGGGAATGCGCTTAAAAAATTATCAAATGCTGGAAGTTTAGGCTTTGATAACTCGTATTTCTATGAAGTGGTTTATGAGTATAAAGGGAATATGGTCTTATCAAAACCAGGCGAACCTGATACTTACGTTTTAAAGTTTGCCGATAAAAAAGTAGGTTTTATGATTGATGAGCGTAAAAATGAAAAGATCTCTGCAGCATTAGCGAAGTTTATAGACAACTGTGCAGTACTAGGTGACGATTTAAAGAACAATGAGTTTGATTTGAGTAATCTAAGCAACTTAAAAACCATTGTTGACGAATATGGAGATTGCAAATAGATGCATCTCACAGATAAAGTAAAAAAGGCTACCAGTTTGGTAGCCTTTTTTAGTATCTTGACCAAAGAAACCAACAACCCAAAACTCACATCATGAAAGCTGTTTCTGTAGTAACAATACGAAAAGAACTCAAGCACAAATCCAATGAAGAATTAGCCGAGCTGTGTTTGCGTTTGTCACGCTTTAAAAAAGAGAATAAGGAGCTCCTCACCTATTTGTTATTTGAAGCCGATAGTGAAGCTGGTTATATTGACACCGTTAAAGCTGAAATAGATGAGCAATTTGAACTCATCAATACTGACAGTTATTTCTACATTAAAAAAAGTGTTCGTAAGATCTTACGTAATACCAAAAAGTACATTAGGTATTCGCTTAATAAGGAAACCGAAGTAGAGCTCCTCCTCTATTTTTGTAAGACACTAAAAACCATGCGACCTTCGATAAAACGCAATACAACCTTAACCAATATTTATGAGCGTAATATAGAAGCGATAAAGAAAAAGATTGTCAATCTACATGAAGACCTACAATACGACTATAGGATTGTATTAGAGGAGATAGAAGATTTGTAATGAGGAACAAAAGGTCACGTTTACGGGAGTATAGACCCCAAAAACGCGTATATTTATCTCCATATAACTAGTTAGCTGCAATATGACAAAATGAACAATAGAGAGTCGTTATTAAACTTCATTTTAAGTGTCGTCAAAATTTCAAAAGATGATGCTCACCAAATTGCAAACACATTTCATTCTATTGAAATAAAGGAAAAAGACTATTTACTTAGAGAAAAGGAAGTAAGTGATGATTACTTCTACTTGGAAAGTGGATTAATGCGGACTTTTCTCTACAACTTGGAAGGTGAAGAAATTACGATTGATTTCTTTACAGAAGACAACATTGTATTTGAGATTACTTCATTCTTTAATCGAATTCATTCAGAAGCATATATTCAGGCTATCACAAAATGTAAAGGATTTAGAATTTCATACGAAGAATTAAATACTCTATTTCATAATAAACCTGCATTCAGAGATTTTGGAAGAGCCATTTTGGTAAAAAAATTTATTGCTTCTCAAAACAGAAATTATGGGATGATAAATCGAACAGCAAAAGAGAGATATCAGAACCTTTTGAGCACAAAACCCCAAATACTACAATATGCACCATTAAAGTACGTTGCTTCTTATTTAGGTGTTACTGATAGCACTTTGAGTAGGTTGCGAAAAAAAATGTAAATTTTTATTTCTTGCCTTTTGTCAAGTAGATATAAATTTCACTTACTGAACTTTGCATTAAAGTTTAATAAATATGGGCGAAATTTCTACTTCAATTGTAATATTTTTCATTTTCACAACCATACTTACTTTGTTTTGTTTTTATCAAACCAATAAAAGTAAGAAGCAACTTTTAAGTATCTCCATTTGGATGGTTGTAGTCGGAATCTTGGGATATTTAGGGTTTTACCAAATTCAAAATACTATACCACCAAGATTTGTTTTTCTCTTGGTTCCTAGCATCCTTTTCGTTATTATCCATTTTTTCCTTACAAGAAACAATACTATTAGCAATGAACAGAATTTAAAATGGTTGACTTTATTACATACGATAAGAGTTCCTGTTGAAATAGTATTGTACTATGTTTTCATAGCAGGATTAATACCTGATTTAATGACTTTTGAGGGCTATAACTATGATATTCTATGTGGTATTTCAGCACCAATAATTTACTATACTGTGTTTGTCAAAAAATGGATTGGAAAAAAGGGACTTCTAATATGGAATTTCATTTGTTTAGGATTGTTAGTTAATATTTTGACTATAGCTATTTTGAGTGCTCAAACCCCAATTCAGCAATTAGCATTTGACCAACCCAATATTGGTGTAACTTACTTTCCTTTTGTTTGGCTACCAGCAGTAATTGTACCTATTGTTCTTTATTCGCATTTAGTGAGTATAAAAATATTGCTGGAATTTAGAAATAATAATACTGCAGCTAACAACGTGTATAATCAATGCTAACCTTTTTATTCATAGAAAAAATACTATCTTTAACTAACTGATTTGCTACGACTGATTATCCTGCGGATTCTCTGCCGCACAAATCATACACGAACACGTTGTGAACCATTTGTCTGCCTTCGGAAAGATCACTCTAAATGGGATCTGTATTGTTTCATTCCTTCAGCTGACAAATATGGAAAAATTAAATTGTTTACATAAACTACATATTTGGTTTTTAAACCTTTATAAAAAAAATCATTAGGATTAAGGTTAATAAAGAAAAACGTTCGCATTGCACCACTTAAATCCATTAAATAATCTAAATCGTTATCGGTTAACTCGTCCCTCAATACCCCTTGAATTTTTAATTGTTTTAAAATTTGTAAATATCTTTTTTTTCTAGAACTATTATCTTGTTCTATCATTAATGACAAATCAGAATAACTTCTCTTAATTTCAATAAAATCAACATAAAAAAATAAATATTTTATTGAGATTTCAAAAGTGATTTTTGGCGCATCTAATATGCCTATTAATAAATTATTATAATCAAACGTATTTATAATTTCCCCAGTTTCTTTCAGCATATCTTCATATAAACAAAGAATTAATTGATTCTTTGTTTTAAAGTGATATGTAACATTACCATAACTAATTGAAAGTTCTTTAGCAACCTCTCTTAAAGTAACATTTTTAAAGCCTTTACTATTAAAAAGCTCTCTTGATGTATTTTTAATCTTGTCTTTAGTTTTCATTATTTTACAAAATAGGCTATTTGGACTAATTTTAATATATTTTAAATACCTTTGTATTAAATTATATTAATATGGCATCAATATACAAGAATAGTAAAGCAAAAACAGATTTAATGGATCTGTACGATGAAAAATTAAAAGCTTTACAAATAGATTATACAAACATAGATGTTAACACAAAATTTGGAAAAACTAGAATTGTCAAAACAGGAAAGACTAATGGTAAAAAAATTGTAATATTTCACGGTTACAATGCTGGTGCACCAATTACATTAGAAGCTATTAAAGATATATTAGATAAGTATTGTTTTTATGTTATTGAAACAATAGGACAAGCTACTAAAAGTGAAGAAACAATAATCAATATTAAAGATGACTCTTTTGCGCTTTGGGCGAATGAGGTATTGGAAAAATTAGAAATACAAAAAGTAAATGTAATTGGTATATCTTATGGAGCATTTATAGTTGAAAAACTTATGGTCTACAATCCAGAACGTATTGATAAATGTGTTTTGGTAGTACCAAGCGGTATTGTAAATGGAAATATTTGGGAATCTACAAAAAAACTGACTTTTCCATTAATCAGATGGAATATCACTAAAAAGGAAAAACATTTAAAATCCTTTTTAAGTGCATTTGCTCATATTGAAGATGAGTTTTTATATAAAATGTTGAGTTTAATAATGAAAGGTGTAAAATTAGATACAAGAATACCTAAATTATTAAAATCTAAAGAAGTTGAAAATTTTACAGCTCCTGTATATGTGATTGCTGCTAAAGATGATGTCTATTTTCCTGGAGAAAAAATTGCTGCAAGAAGTAAAGAATTGTTTTTAAATTTAAAAGAAGTTCATCTTTTAGAAAACTCAAAACATATGCCCTCTAAAAATACATACCCAATTATTCAACAAAAGTTAATGGAATGGATTAACTAAACATATTGAATTGGACACATAAAATCGATTTGCAACAACGTGTATAATTCATTGCTAGTCCTCACCTACTTAGAAATTCCTGCGGATTTTCCTACTGGTTAGTTTTCTTTTATTAACTTAGTTCCAACCAACGCTACAACTATTAAAGCTAGTAGATTTTTGTTTGGCATTTAAGTAAAATGACATTAACAAAAACGAACTAGGGAAAGTAATTACTAAAGATAAACCATACACGAACACGTTAAGTGCAATAAAACATGAAACAAATCATTATTTTCATATTGACTTTAGCATCCCTAAATTGTTTCTCTCAAAATTCGCTAAGTGATACAATAAGTATTGTTAATGATTTTAATAATGATAATATTTCTGATTCATTAACGATTTATACTTTTAGAAAAACAACAAAATCAATAAAAGTTTATAATAGTTTAACGAAACAATCCTTCACTATTGGTGGTAGAGGCAGCTATAATTGGTCTAAAGCAAACTTTCTTGAAATCATACCACTGCCAGAAGAACTTGTAATTCCGGCAAATGAAATTTTACTAGATACTATTATTCAATACCTATTGCCTAATTTCTCAGAACCCGACCCTTCATTAGATTGGTTAATTGCTGGATACCAAAATAAAGTTATTGATACAACAGATAATCTTTTTTCTATGACTTTAACCTGTCCCATTTCTAAACACGATACTTTTAGTTATCCTGAAGCATCATTCAAGATAATTTCTAAAGATACCTTACCTGTTTTTTGGGATAGAGTTTGTAGTGAAAACTACATTAAGTATAAACACGGAATTCTTGTCTATTATGGGCAAAATCATCGCTCAAGAGACTTTGAGTTTCAAACTGATACAATATCAAATAATTATGAAATATTTTCTACTTCTCACGGAATACTTGCTAAGAAAGAGCAAAAATATTCTTGGCTATTTATTACCGACGGTACCTTGACAGGAGGTCCAGAAAAATTGAGATGGAAATCAATAATTAAAATCAAGTATTTTAATAATCACATCATACTACATCAGGTTAGTGGCATAGGAAATTATAATAAAATTTTTATTATTAACCCTGAAAATGGAAAAATTGGTCTGCTTAGAATTGAAGATGAATACTTTTGCTTTAACTCGCCTAAATGTTTTGACTTTGAGGTTAAAGAGTCTAAACTTATAATTAATTCAAGGAGAACTCAAGAGTGTTACTATGATAAAGGAGATATTGAAACATTATCATTTGACATGAAACTAATAATAGAGAAATTAAAATAACAACACTTAACAACCTATATAATTAATTACTTGTTCTCGTCTACTTACGAAAATCCTACAGATTTTCCTCTGGTTCGTTTTCTTTTGCTAATTTAGTTGCTAGCCAACGTAACGAAACCATACACGTATACGTTGTGTGTCATTTAAGACAGTGTAACTCGACGAAAATTATAGTTCACTCATTTTGACTTTTTTGATTACTAATATTAAAAAACATTTGAGAAACTAAAGCGATAAAAATGAAATTACTTGTAGCAATATTACTTCTGACTTTTTCAATTGATTGCAAACCTCAAAGCAACACTGAAAAAATTAAAACTGAAAAAAGTGCTGAATTAAAACCACCTTTTAAAAATCAAGGAGAACAAGAAAATTATTGGGCTCAAGAACTATTCAAAAAAGAGTATAAAAAACTCTCTTATGAGTTGTATCAGAATGAAATCAAAGAAAAAGTAGGTACTGAATTTATTTATGGCAATAAATCTTTCAACATTTATGGAGTAAATGAAACTTTAAAACTGATATTTAAAAAAGGGATTTTATATCCTCAACTAATTAGCGGATTTACAACTGAAAAACGCAAATCGGAAAAGGAACTTGATTCTCTATCTCCTACCGAAAGATACTTCTACGAAATGAATAGAGGAGATAATCTAACTATAACGAATTTAGAAGAACTTAATTTTCTTTCTGACTCACCGAAAATTAAACGATTTCGATTTTGGTTAGGTAGGCCAAAGTCAGCTAATCCACAAGTTTATATATTTGAATTGTCTAATGAAACTGCTGATAAAAATACTGAACTGAAAGATTTTATTAAGAATTGTAAATTGACCTTTTTAAAAGAAGGTTGGTTAATAATCTAAGTAAAAACGACCTAGGTAAAATAATCACCGAAGGTAAACCATTCACAAACACGTTGGCAATAATTTCACAGAATTGGCGCCAAATCAAGTACAGATGAATATTAAAACCATAAGAGAGAAAAAACATTTAACTCAAGAAGAACTTGCTGAACAATCTGGGCTTTCTATACGAACCATACAACGTATAGAAGCTGGTCAAAAGCCAAAAGGACATACAGCAAAAGTACTTGCTAAAACCCTTGGTTTAGATTTGTCTTCTTTAAACAAACCAGAAAAACTAACAGAGACTGTTAATTATTCACTGGTTAAACGCATAAATCTCTCTACTGCATTTGTCTGCTTCATTCCATTGTTGAACATCATTTTACCATTAGCTCTAACCTATCATTACAAACAAAACAATAACTTAACAAAAGGCATTGTTACCCTACAAATTTTATGGAGTATTGTTTCTACTTTAATATTCTTCATCTCAGGATTTCTCAAATTAACCTTTGATTTGCATCATCAAACGACACTTTGGGTCGCCATTATTTTGATAGTAATAAACCTTGTAATGATACTTATCAATTCGGCAAATATTGATAAGCATAAAGAGCTGTACTTCAAGTTAAGATACAACCTTATCTAACTGTTTTTTAATGACTTACTACTACTGTCGTGTTATTGTCAGGAGATTGACGGGATAGTTCTCTAGATATAACTTTTGTCTTTTTAGAATTTTGCCTAAAATAATTTAGACAATGAAACTAACACAAATTTTTACTATCCTCTTCTTCATTTCAATAAGTAGTATTGCAATTACTCAAAATCAGAATCAATCATCAACACTTTATTCTAGAATAGACAATTATTTGGAGTCTGCAGTTAAGAACGGGTTTACAGGAGCTATAACCGTTATAAAAAATGAAAGCATTGTTATTAATAAAGGATATGGGATAGCCAACAAAAATACCCAAACACAAAATAATCCTAATACTATTTTTGATATTGGTTCAAATACAAAACAGTTTACGGCAACAGCTATTTTAAAGTTGATTGAAATGGGTAAAATAAATGAAAACAACCCATTATCACTGTTTTTCAAAAACCTTCCAGTAGATAAGCAAAATATCACTATTCACCAGTTATTAACTCATACATCTGGCTTTGTTGATACCATAGGAAATGATTTTGACGAAATCACTTCAAAACAATTTTTCGACACCCTTTTTGCAAGTAAATTACTGTTTAGTCCTGGAGAAAAGTATGAATATTCTAATGTAGGCTATAGTGTCTTAGGTAAGATTATCGAATTAGCTTCTGGACTTGAATATGAAGTCTTTTTATCCCAGAACTTGTTTATTCCAGCAGGAATGAAACAAACGGGCTACTTATTACCAAAATGGAATACTAAAGAAATCTCACGAAGTTACAATCGGGGAATTCTAGAAAGTGAATCACCTATTTTAAAGTATAAAAAAAATGGTACTATTAGTTGGCATTTAAAAGCTAATGGAGGCATTAATTCTACACAAAATGATATGATTCTCTGGTACAATGCCCTAAAATCTAATACAATTATATCAATAGAGTCGTTTGAAAAAATGACTACAGCTTATGCCGATTATCCCAACGGCACATTAAGCTACGGCTATGGTTGGACAATAAGGTTTCTAGAGGGTGATGTTAAACGAATAGCTCATAATGGGTCTAATGGTGCATATTCACACTCGTTAATTTGGTTCCCAAAAAAGGATATCTATATTGTCTATGCTACAAATGCAAATAGTGAAAAGGTAGAATATATTGCATATGCAATTGCAAAAATGTTATTGGATGAGACTTATATTCCAAAACCAGTTGAGAACAATGTTTATGCCTATGCGGTTAACTATATGGTAAAAAACGATATTAGCAAAACAGAAGAACTCATTACTTTACTAAAAGAAAAATATCCTGACAATTTTACAAGTTCCAGGCTTTTAAATTCAATTGGAAATATTTTATTAATGATTGATAAACATAAAGATTGGGTTATAGCATTGTTTAAAAAAAATGTTCAACTTTATCCTAATGACGGAAACCTATGGGATTCTTTGGGTGATGGTTATAAAGCAAATAACCAAAAAGAAGATGCTATAAAAAGTTATCAAAAAGCTATTGAATTAGGATACGAAGGTTCTCAAAAAAAAATAAATGAACTAATAAAGAACTAAAACTATTACCAACAACTCGTATAGTTAATGGCTTATTTTGTGTTTACTCGAACACGAGCGTAACGAACTGGCGCTAGCAAAATCCTACGGATACTCCTCTGGTTCGTTTTCTTTTACTAATTTAGTGCTAACCAACACAAAAAGCCATACACAAACACGTTAGCTACAAGCGAAGAAAAAAATGAGCGAAAATCAAAATCCGAAAAAATTTTTACTAATCAAGCTGATTCTTTTGGTTGTTCTGATTTGGGGACTGTCTGCAGTCTTGATTATAGTATTTCTATCTGAATGGTCTGATAGAGGAACTTTTGGAGATCTATTTGGAGCTGTAAACGCTTTATTTTCCGCTCTTGCATTTGCTGTTTTAATTTATACAATAGTCCTTCAACGAGAAGAAATAAAACAAAATCGTGAAGAAATTGTTTTGAATAGGAAAGAACTTGAAAAAAGCGGAAAATTACAACGGAAAGCTCAAGAAGTCTTAATACGTCAGGTAGAACAAACCCAATTGAGTGCTAAAATGAATGCTATGAGAACTCTTGTTGATTATTATAACAACCAGATATCCAATCCAAAAAGCACGGAAGAAATTGTAGAAAAAGCAAAGCAAAAAAGAAAACAAATCATTTTACAAATTGACCAATTGATTGACGGATTAAATGACTCTGATGTGGAATAAAACCAGCAACTAACTACGTGTATAGTTCATTGCTAGTACTTGCCTACATAAGAAAATCCTCACGGAGTTTCTTTTCGGTTTGTATTTGCTAAATTAGTTACTTAAAACATGTAACAAACCATATATAAATACGTTGTTATGAATATTCTAAAAATCATTACTGCTATATGCAGTCTGCTTTTTTTCATGGTTGGATTCGATAAGTTTATTCCATTTATAGAACCACCTTGCTCTTTGATAGATAATATCTCTGCAACTCTTTGGAAAGTGCTTGGAACCTTACAAATAGCAGCTGGTATTCTTATTTGGTTTTCTAAGCTAAGAAGATATGTAGCAGGATTCTTAGTAATTATTTTATTATTCTTTACAATTTATCATCTCAAAGAGAACACTTACGACATTGGTGGTTCTACTTTTATGGCAGTTTTGTTAGGAATATTAGTATGGAATCCAGCGTTTTTACAAGGAAAAAAAGGAATAGACTTTGAATGATTGCATTTAAATTTCACAATATTAGATTGAATATAGCCAGCAACTAACAACGTGTATAATTAATTATTCTCTTTCTCTACTTCTTTTAAAAGCTTTAGGCGCTTCCCTAGCCGCATCTTTTGCCAATCTAGTTAAAGGGTCAAAATCTGGATCTATGTCACAATCTTCATCTCCTTCAGAATTATCCTCTGAAGAACTTGTAACGGCTCCCCATAATCCAAAAGTTAAAGCGTTTAAAGCTTTATCAGTACCACGTCTAATAGATCTTCCAAGCATATCATCGTTAGTTCTATAAGCATTCTCTTCGTCTTCTTTTGATGCAAAACCCATAATAAAATGATTTAAATTAATACCTCTTAAAAATACAAAATATATTTAACTTATGCAACTGATTATCAGTACTATACATCTGTATTATAATTATTTAAAAACGGCACCCAACAACGCGTATAGTCAATTGCTTGTTCCGTGTATATTCGAACACTAGCGTAGCGAACTGACATTAGCAAAATCCTTATCCTTCTTTTTTTTCTCTGGTTCATTTTCTATTTACTAACTTAGTGATATCGCAACGGCATCATACACAAATACGTTAGCCATAATTATTACGAATGAAAAATTACGATGAATTTTCTAATATTGAATTTGAAAAATTGTGCGAATCTCAAGACGCTTTTAAATCAGAATATGATTTGGACTCATATTCCAACTGGTTTTATGATCAAGAATCTGAGCTGTTAAGACTATACAATAGTGATGAAGATGAAATATTCTTTAAATATGTACCAGTTGGGACTTATTCGCTGAAATCCAATACTTGGATGTGGAGCTGGGAAAATGAGCATTCAATTGAAAAAAGTAAAAACGAAACTTTACAGGTAAAGTCATTTGGAGAAATCCATAAGTATCAAAAACTCACAAAAGGATTAATAGAATGTGATAAAGACGAGTGCTGGGAATTCGTTGCAATTGCTAAAAAATTTATAAATAGCTTGGGAGTATACTGTACTAATTCAAAGGATTTATTGACCTATAAATTGTTGACCCATGAATATTCAGAAACAGATTCAACCGCAGTAAAAAAAATGAAACAAAGAACTGTGGATTGTGGAAATCATGGCTTTAAAAGGCCTGCTTTTGTATGTCAACATTTAAATTTAAAAAAAGCTAATGGCTTTGAAGAATCTTTTACAACCTATAGAGGAATGGAATTGGATGAAGAAGATGATTTCGCGGCTTGGTGTAATGAATGTGAAAAAGTAAGAGTTGAAAAAGATGGTTGGAATGAAGAATCTGAAAAATTCGCAAAAATTAAATTAGTGTGTGAAGAGTGCTACTTTGAATTAAAGGAATTTAATGAAAAATAAAACTATGGCTAACAACGTGTATAATTAATTGCTCCTGAATTTCCTCAACTAATCATACACAAATACGTTGGTATTAATTAAATTAAAAGTCATGAAAAAATTAGCTTTTACACTTTGTATGTTGTTTTCCATTTGGAGCTGTGATTCAAATAAAACTGAATTAACAATCGATCATAGTTCAGACTTAAAAAAAATAAATAAAACTATTAAGGATTGGGATATTGCCTGGGAAACCAAGGATTTGAATTTAGCCATTAAACATTATACAGATGAAACAGATTGGACTAATGCATTTGGAGCAAGGGTTCAATCTAAGGAAAAATTGAAAGATTTACTTAATAGAATTTTCAACATGGATTTTGTTATGTCTGGTGAAAATAATTATGGAGAAAACGAAATTACCTTTGTAAATGATAGTATTGCAACAGTAAGGTCTCAAAACATAAGGAAAAATCAAAAGTGGCCTGATGGGTCTATAATGGAAGACAGAATAATTAATCATTTACGAGTATATCAAAAGTTAAATGATAATTGGTTCATTACTGATCATATGATAAGCCAAGCTTGGCCTAGAGAATCAAATTAACGAAACACCAATAACGTGTATATCCAATCGCTGGTTTTGTGTGCATTAGGAATATAATCACCGAAACTAAACCATACTCGAACACGTTGTAACCAATTTTGAGTAAATCTTTAACTATTAAACAAAATGAACAACTCATCAAGAATATTCAACAATTCAGAAGTTTATAATTTCTATCCTTAATATATAAATGGAATTTTGCGTGTGGCATTTACAGAAACTCTACTGTACTTAAAAGCAAATAACATTATGAAAAAAAAGATACTTAGAATAGTATTACTTGTAGGAACTTTAATTTCCTTATTCTTCGTACCATGGATTTTGGTATGGGCATGGATTTTACCACTGCCAAACACTATTCAAGAACAAGTAGATGAAGCTATTGGTCATGGGTTTGATGGAATGATTGTCTATGTGGACGAAGCAGGAAAACCGCCAGCATTTTACACAGGTGGTTGGAAAGACCGAGAAAACAAAATACCTGCAGATCCAAAATCACTATTCAAAATCGCAAGCATTAGTAAGTTATATACAGCTGTTTCAATTACAAAACTGGCTAAAGACAATCATTTATCTTTAGATAAAACACTAGCCTATTACCTTCCAGAACTTGTAGGCAGAATTGAAAATGTAGAAAAAATCACCTTAAAATTAATGGTACAGCATCGTAGTGGTATTCCAAATTTTACAGATAATCCTGCGTATTGGGAGAATGAACAGGAAAATGGAAAAAACGCACTTGAATTTGCTCTCGATTTATCAGCAAGTTTTGAGCCTGATAAAAGCTATGAATATTCAAACACCAATTATTTGTTGCTTCGCAAAATTATAGATAAGGTTCTAGGCTATAGTCATGAACAGTACATCAAGGAAAACATATTACGTCCTCTCCAACTGAACAATACGTTTTTTTCTCTCAAAGAAGTAAACATAGACGATGTTATGAGTGGGTATTATGTTGGAATTGAGCAAGATTTTAAGACCAATGAAAATGGAATGTTAGCTACAGCAGAAGATGTTGGACTATTCTTGCGCGCACTAAACGATGGCTCTGTATTTAATGAAGGTGAAAAGGAAATATATTCGTCTATTTACGAATACGAACACGGTGGTCTGGTTCCTGGATATCAGAGTCTTGCAGAGTACCACGAAGATATTGATGCCGTTGTTGTACAATTTATAAACACAACAGATTTTAATGGATACGAATGGAATTTATCAGAGATAACTATTAATCGTATTGTAAAGATAATTAAGAGAAAAAAATAAACATTATATGAAAGTTTTAGTAGTAGGTGCAAGTAGTGCAACCGGAAATTAGATTAATTCTAATAGTTATCAAAAAAGCAGACTACAATAAACGTGTATAGATCATTGCTTAGTTTGTGTGTATTTAGTCTTAGCTAAGAATTAACACAGTCTTTACATATTCCTGTAAGAACACAATTAACCTTTTCTACTTTGTAATCATTTGATATCGAAAAATGGACAGGCTCGGGTAAACATTCTATAGTTTCACATTTCTCACAACGAAAATGAAAGTGGTGTAAAGGTTTTTGCTTCTTGTCACATTCTACACAAAGAGCGAAATATTGTCTTCCATCGTCAGCAACAATTCTATGTAAAACACCATCTTCACAATAACGATTTAAAACTCTATAAATAGTAGCTCTATTAATGTCAACACCAATTTCCTTTTCAATAGCACCTTGACTCATTGCCTTACCTGTTGAATGTAAAACAGACAGTACTGCATCTTTTGTAGCTGTATTTCTTCTTCTCATTACAAAAATCATTATTGCGATATTGTTGCAATAATACAAAATATTTATATATTTGCAAAAAATATTAATGCGACCAAGTTGCATTAATTTAAAATTATGACAAGAAGAGAATTAATAAAAAAAGGAAGCATGACTGCATTAGCAATTACTCTTCCTATTTCAATAACAAGTTTTAATAAATACACTCACATGAATACATCTAAAAATTTTGAAGTAATTATTATAGGAGGAAGTTATTCGGGTTTATCAGCTGCCATGGCACTTGGACGTTCATTAAGAAAAGTTCTGATCATAGATAGTAGCTTACCTTGTAACAGACAAACACCACAATCACATAACTTTATCACTCAAGATGGCGCTACACCCATCGAAATTTCACAAAAAGCAAAATCACAAACTTTAAAATATGATACTATAAGTTTTATTGAAGATACGGCTGTTAAAGGAAAAAAAATAAATGATACTTTTCAAATTATCACTGCATCTGGAAAAGAATTTATTACCAAAAAATTAATTTTTGCAACCGGAATTAAAGACATAATGCCAGCAATTAAAGGATTCTCAGATTGTTGGGGTATTTCCGTTGTACATTGCCCATATTGTCATGGTTACGAAATAAAAAATAAGAAAACAGGAATTATTGCGAACGGAGATACTGCTTTTCACTTAGCCCCTTTGGTAAAAAACCTCACTTCTAATCTTAGCATATTAACTAGAGGGAAAGCTGAATTTAATACAGAACAAATTGCAAAACTGAATAAGAACAAGATTAAGATTATTGAAAAAGAAATAACAGAAATAGAACATGAGAATGGACATATTAAGAACGTAATTTTTAAAGACAATAGTAAAGAATCTTTTGAAGCTACTTATGCTTCCGTCCCTTTTAAACAGCATTCTGACATTCCCAAATTACTAGGCTGTGAGCTTGACGAACAAGGATACATTCAAGTAGACATGACATACAAAACTACTATTGAAGGTGTATATGCTTGTGGAGACAATTGCTCAAAAATACGTTCAGTATCTAATGCAGTTGCATCTGGAAATATGGCAGGAGCTATAATAAACATGGAACTTACTAAAGAACAATTTTAGACAAAAAATTATGATTGAAGTATTCATTACAAATGTTAAAACCCAAATTCAAGTAGAAAAAGTGTCAAAAAAGATTGGGGAAAGATTTCCAGATTTGAATATTGATTTTGATATGGATGAAACTAATTTGCCTTATCCAATAGGACATACAGTATTGCGAATAGAAGGAGAAAGTTTTGATCCAAACAAAATTATATTGATAGCCATAAAATTAAAACTCCTATGTGAAATCATGGAAGATAGTATATCGATAAAAACTACACACAACAAGGTGTGTAATTAATAGTGTTTAATGAAGATTCGGGGAATTCTGGCAAATTTCCGCACTCTTCGTTCTTTTTTACTAACTTAATGCTTCAACACTACTAATCATACAAAAACACGTCTTACTACATTTTCGAAAACGGTATAATTCTTGATAAATTCTACAATATTTTAATTATACAAAACAAAGCCAGATGAAAAGAATTTTACTCACTTTAACTTTTTGCGGACTAACTTTAATCGCAAAATCACAAAATGCAAGTGTCGAACAATCAACATATGGGATACAAACTGGATTTTTAGGAATTTGGGCTCATAACGAAACGAAATTATCAAATTCAATTGCATTACGTTCTGAAATTGGTTTAGACAGCGGAATTTGGGGAGGTGATTTCTATGACGGAACGGGATTTTTAATGACACCTGTAATTACTCTCGAACCTAGGCTATATTATAATTTGAATAAAAGAGTTAACAAATCAAGGAGAATTGATGGAAACAGCGGGAATTTCATTTCATTAAAAACAAGTTATCATCCAGATTGGTTTGTGATTTCAAATACTGATAATGTTAATGTAATAAGTGATATTTCTATAATTCCCACTTGGGGAATAAGAAGAAATATTGGAAAACATTTCACCTATGAAACTGGAATTGGAATTGGGTACAGATATATCTTTGCAAAACAAGCCGGATTTCTTGAAAATGAAAGTGAAACAACTGTGAACCTACATTTGCGAATTGGATATCGATTTTAACGAAAATACGTTTACTATAAAAATGCAGAATCTAACATTGTATCTAACTCATTGCTTAGTATGCTTTTACTCAGTTACATCGACTGCCATTGTATAAAAGCAATTAAAATCAGGATATTTCCTACTAAATAGAAAAATAGTATTTTTGTTATTGTATTCAACATATAACATTTTGAGAAACACTCTTAAATTTATATTAGCTTAAAATTAACCTTAGAAACCACAGGTTAATAACTTTTTTATTCGAGTAATCTTCTACTCGAATCGGTTTTCCATTTAATTATTCTTTGTCGTCTTGCTATAAAAAGCAATCACGCATACTTTTTGGTTTTGACAATTCAATTTCGAAAAAGCAATGATTAAATGGTCTATAAAATCAAAAAAAATGTTAGGCAGATTTATAAATTGTGAGAAACGAATATACCTGGGAAATAAAAGCGACAAGCACTCCCCTATTAATAAAAAAATGCAGTCATTGTCATAATGATAGATTTTATTGCAGCGAAAAATTTAGATTAAATGCTCAAAAGAAAAATATAGATGTATGGTTGATTTACAGATGTAAAAAATGTGATAATACAATTAATATGACAATATTTTCTAGAATCAAAACAAGTTCAATAAATAAAAAGTTACACAAACAACTTTCTGAAAACCAGATCCAAGCAGCTTGGAAATATGCATTTTCTTATGACATAAAACAAAAAAATAATATAGAACTAGATTTTAAAAGTGTTGAATATAAAATACTCCACGATAACATAACCTTGGAGAATATATTAAGTTCAGACATCGAAATCATCACTTTTAAGATTAAATATCCTTTTGATTTTAATCTTAAACTATCATCCGTTATTCGGGCTTGTTTAAACATATCATCAAAACAATTGGAAAGATTAATTGAGTTGGAAGTCATTTCAATTCAAGAAAAATATTTACAGAAAAAACATAAAGTAAAAAATGAAAGTATTATAAAAATAGAAGTAAGAAAACTGAAACATAATATGGAATCTAAAAAACTAAATAATTAATAGTGTTTATTGATGGTACACAGATTTCTATCAAAATCCAATCACTCTTCATTCCATTTTTGCTAACTTAGTTCTCGAACATCATAAACCATGTACGAACACGTTAGGTACAATCATGAATATCTTCCATAAATACGTAGCACTAATTTCACTGACCTTATTAGTTTCGTGTAATGATTTTAATGAGATTCCTTTAAAATCTAATATTGATATTCAGATAGATGGTCTTTTGAAAGAAAAAGATTGGGAGGATTCCAAAATTATTACTGTGACGCCTTCAACTACATTATTTTATATTGAAGATGAAGTCAATCTATTTATAGGAATTAGAAACACTGATAGCATTAATAGATATATTGACTTGTATATAAATAACGATTCAATTGGAACAATTAATTTACACGCATCAATGCAACTTGGCGAAAGGGTATTAGGTGATCACTGGAATGATACCATTCCAACTTGGGATTGGGGCAATAACAAAGATTGGATTTCAAATAATGTTGAAATAGTAAATCACAATGAAAATATGTCTTTCAAAGAAAGCATAGTGCCTTATGAAGGGTTTGAATTCAAAATTTCAAAACGAAAAATTAAGAGTAAAAAAAATCGAATTCGAATTGAAATTAAAGATTTTTTAGGAGAGGCACAGGATATTGTGTATCCTTCAGATTCTGAAAGGAATACTAAAGAGAATTGGAACCCTATACTATTAAAAATCAAATGATCAATGAAAAGTAATGAATGATATCAATATTGTAAATAGAGAATTGACCTCTGAAGAAATTGAACTTGTCAATTCTGGGTTTGATGACCTTTCAATAGAAGAAGGTATAGACATAGAAAGTACTGAAAGAATAAGCTTTGTGGCATTGAAAGACAACAGACTTATTGGTTGTTCTTCTGGTTTAGCGCATAAAAATGGAGAGACCTATTCTGGTTGGTTCTACCTGACCGATCTGTTTGTTGAGAAGGAATATCGCGATCAAGGCTTAGGGTCTAACCTTCTAAAAGAATTAGAAAAGAAAATAAGAGCATTAGGAGCTCAAAACATTTGGCTCTGGACCTCAGGAGCATCTACATTAAGATTCTACGACAGACATGGTTACAAGCCATTCACAGAAATGGAAAATTGGTATTCTGACGGAAGCAGTCGAATTGGTCTCAGAAAAAAAATAATAGAATTATAATACAACCATTACTCGAACGCATTGGCACTAATTTTGTAACAGACACCACAAATTCAATAACCAACATAAATGAAATATATACTATCATTTCTAATCGCTTTCTCAAGCATTACAATTCACGCTCAAGAAAGTAGATATTTCAAATCAATTGATGAAGCCTTAGAAAACCCAGAACAAGTTTATAATTTAACAATCAGTTGGAAAAAATTAACCGAATTCCCTGATGAGATTATTAAGTTCAAAAACCTAACGTTTTTAAATCTTTCAAGAAATAAGATTGCTACTATTCCTGATTGGATTGGACAATTAGAAAACTTAGAAGTTTTGATTTTAAAGAATAATGAGATCTATGAGATTCCTGAAACTATTGGCAATTTATCTAAGTTAAAAGACCTAAATATAAGTGACAATGATTTAGATTATTTGCCTCAAAATCTAAAAAAGCTTAGTAATCTTACGTCATTATATGCTAGTAATAATAATTTAGATAGGTTCCCACAATCCATACTAGAGCTAGTTAATTTAGAATACTTATCCTTAGATGGGAATTCAATAAGTGAGATGCCTTCTCAAATAGAAAACTTAAATAGATTGCATGAATTAAGGTTAGAAAAAAACGAACTTCTTGCTTTGCCTAAAGAAATTGGCCTCCTAAATAATCTAAAACAATTATGGCTAGGATCTAATAAATTGGAACAACTTCCAATGGAAATTGGAACCCTTTCAGAACTTGAAGAATTGTATTTAGGCTCAAACAAGCTAGCAACAATTCCTGAGAATTTAGGTGAACTTACTAAGCTTCAAATGCTAGATTTATACGACAATAGTTTAACCACCTTACCGGAGTCTATTGGCAAGCTGGATAATTTAGTTTTTTTAAATCTTGTTAGAAATTATGAGTTCTCTCATTTTCCAAATAGTATAGGTGATTTGAAATCAATTAAAGATTTAAGACTAACCAACAGTAAAAAAATCACCTCCATTCCTAATTCATTTTCTAAACTTCAAACCTTAGAAAGTTTAGCTCTTGGATGGTGTGAAAATTTAGGATTTCCAGAAATCATTTTAAGCTTAGAATCTCTTGAATTTTTGGAATTAAGTAGTAATAACATACTTGAAATTCCTAAAAAAATTGAGAATTTAAAGCGATTAAAGCAGCTGTTATTAAATAACAATAACATAGCCTCAATTGATATTGTTTGTGAGCTCAAGACTCTTAAAACACTTGAATTAGAGGGGAATTCATTAAAGTCAATCCCAAATTGTATAGTTAGTCTTGAACGATTAAGAAGACTAAACTTAGCATGGAATAACATTCGTAAAAAAGATATCAAAACATACAAATCTTTATTGCAGGAATCTATCAATGAATTAAGTATTGATTCTCAAAATTAAACTAATGTTTAGAATGGCTAAAAGCTGTACCAAAAGGACTAGTTGGAACTGAATTATAGTACAATAGAAAGGAATTAAATCAATGGGCTTTAGAATTACTAGAGGAAGATGATGCCGAAATATTCCTAACCGAAAAAGATGTTGTTTTTATGATGCATCAAGGTTATATGTTTTGGTATTTTAAAGCAGATGGAACTAAAAATCCAAATGTGTATTGTTACAGAGAAAGGAGTTTAAAACCAAACCTAGTGACCGATTTAAAAACTTTTCTATCTGAATATCCAAACGAGAAAAAAGATAATTAAATTTGTAGCTCAAAAAGACAAAATAAATAGAACGTGATAATAAATAGTAATCCTGTCAAGGGAATGAGAGATTTATCTCCTAAAGAAGTTGAATTAAGAAGCTATGTGATACATCAAATCCTAAAGGTGTATAAAAAATATGGATTTAATCAAATTGAAACACCTTGTACCGAAAACATCGAATTATTAAGTAGTGGTGATGGAGGTGATAACGAAAAAATGCTTTTTAAGATTCTTAAGAGAGGTGAAAAACTAAAAATTTCAAACGATCAATCAGAAAATGATTTGGTCGATCTTGGTTTGAGATATGACTTGACAGTTCCGCTTTGTAGGTTTTTTGCAAATAAGAGATCAAAGTTACCTAAAGAATTTAAAGTCATACAAACTGGAAGTGTTTGGAGAGCAGAACGCCCTCAAAAAGGAAGATATCGACAGTTCACGCAATGTGATATTGATGTAATTGGTCTTAATAGTATACTTGCCGAAATCGAATTAATTTTAGCAACTTCAGAAGCTTTATTGGAAATTGGATTCTCTAATTTTAAAGTTCGTATCAATGATAGACGAATTTTAGAATCTCTTGCAAAACAATCTGGATTTGAAAGTGCAGACTTTACTAAAGTATTTATCATCTTAGATAAAATAGACAAAATTGGTCTTGAAGGTGTAAGACTAGAATTAGAAAAATCAAATTTTTCTAATAATTGTATCAATTCTTTTATGGCTATCGTAACCGAAGCTACAAAATCAGGTATAACAGTAGATAGTTTAAAAACTATGCTACCTAACATATCACAAGAGGTATTAGATGATTTATCTAAGGTCATTGACACTGTAAAATTACAAGCTGATGATAAGTACAAAATAGTTTTAGACTTGTCACTTGTTCGAGGAATGGGTTATTATACAGGTCAAATTTTCGAGATTGAAGCCGATGGCTTTGGGTCTTCTATCGCTGGTGGTGGTAGATATGATAGGATGATTGGAAAATTTCTTAAAGGAAATGAAGATATACCTGCTTGCGGATTTTCAATTGGTTTTGAAAGAGTAATCGCTATTTTAGAAGACCAAAACTTTAAAGTACCAAGTACAAAAAATAAGACTGCAATTCTATATAATCGCAACGATGATTATAATCTGCTTTGCTCTTCTGCTCAACAATTAAGAACACAAGGTAATCATGTGTCATTAGAACTGAAAAATAAAAATCTGAAAAAACAGCTTGACAATCTTAAAGAACATGGTTTTAATAGCTTTGCGTTTTTTGAGAATCAAATTGAATTAGTTGTAAAGGAGTTAAACTAAATAAGAGCCATTTACCATTAGAAAAAATGAACACCGTTTCCATTCCAAGAATTTATGTTTACAGACAAATTATAGAAGCGAAGTTGTTTATAGATGCTAATTTTCATGAAAAAATTAATCTTGAGCTAATAGCAAATCAGGCCTGTTTTTCTAAATTTCATTTTCACAGGTTATTTAAAGAATGTTACAATAAAACACCTCTTGAATACCTAACTTATTTAAGACTTAATAAAGCAAAAACGCTTTTATCTAAAGAAATTTCTATACAAGAAGTTTGCAGTTCTGTTGGTTTTGAAAGTACAAGTTCATTTATTAAATTATTCAAGAAAAATGAACTCATGACACCATTGGAGTTTTCGAAAATAAGAACAATTAAAAGAAAACAGATAGAACAAAACCCTTTAAACTTCATTCCAACCGATTATGCTCAATATTTGGGATGGAAAATCTGAAAAGCAAGATTCGACAATTCAAAACCAAGTAAAGTCATTTACTTTGATTTAAATAAGTACATATGATTAGCAAACTTTCCCATAGTAGTATTTTTGTCCTTGATCAAAAAAGAGCACGTGATTTTTATGTCAACAAATTAGGTTTTAATGTTGTAATGGACGTGTCTGTTGGTGATAAAGGAAGTTGGTTAACGGTTCGACCTCAAAATCAAAAAGAGCTAGAAATAACCTTAATTCCTATTAATACAGGTTTAATGTTTGTAGGAGAAATTGCCTCCCAACTCACACAATTGGTTGAAAAAGGAGCATTTGGATTTGGGATTTTCGAATGCACAGATATTTATGCGACTTACACAGAATTAAAACAGAAAGGAGTTGAGTTTATAAAAGAACCAAAACCTGGAGTATCTGGTATAGAAGCAATGTTTAAAGATGACTCAGGAAATTGGTTTTCACTAGTACAAAAAATTAAAGAATGAAAGACGCTCAAAAGCAATATGATTCATTAATTGAGTCCAATCCAAAAATTGAAAGAAAAGGAAAAACAATGCCTTATACCTCTGTAAATGGGCATATGTTCTCTTTTTTATCCAAAGAGGGTAAAATGGGATTAAGACTTTCTACAAATGACAGAGAGGATTTTATTCAAACATTTGATACCGAACTAATGGTACAACACGGAAGAGTAATGAAAGAATATGTTGCGGTTCCTAGCTCCTTGCTTAATGATCTTGAAAACTTATCAAAATACTTAGAGAAAAGCTTCAATTATACGTCTAGTCTAAAACCAAAACCAACAAAAAAGAAATAGTACTTATGAAATATACTTGTCGTATAGAAATAGACTTACCTATTGATAAAGTTGTTGAACTTTGGAGTGATGAGCACTATTTCAAAGAATGGCAAGATGGCTTTCAGAGCATTAAACATTTAAGTGGAACACCAAATACTAATGGGGCTAAATCTAAAATTACGATTAATGCAAAACAAAAAATAGAACTTATTGAAACCATTATTTCATCCAATCTACCAAAGGAAAAAATTGCATTGTATGAGCATATCCATATGACAAATACTCAAACATCTCGTTTTAAGGACATAGGAAATAACAAAACAATATACACTTCAGATGTCGAGTACATAAAGTTCAACGGGTTTATGATTAAGCTAATGGCTAAGTTATTTCCAAATAAATTCAAACAACAAAGTCAAAAGTGGATGAACCAATTCAAAGAATTCGCTGAAGGGACTAAAACTCAATAAAGCATATAATAGTACCAATTACCTGTTTTATTTGTATGCAAAATCACAATAGGTTTTCCTCTGGGTCGTTTTCTTTTACTACCTTAGACATGGCCAATGCAACTTCGCATCTAGACCATTATTATGTCTTAAAAAAACCATGATTTTATGATAAAAGGACTCTATGAAACACATTTATTTGTTGAGGATCTTGAACGCTCGATTGAGTTTTATTCAAAAACACTCGGATTGAAACAATGCCGTTATGGAGCAGAACGAAGAACAGCCTTTTTTTGGATTGGAGAAGATAAGCAGTTTATGCTCGGCTTATGGGAAAAACCAAAAGAAGACATTGATATTCGTCATTTTGCTTTCGAATGTGAGCCAGAATGGATTTTAAATGAATCGGTCGTGTTTTTAAAATCTCGGAATTTAAAATGTTGGAATTTTTTAGACAATGAAAAAGAAAAACCAATGGTGTTTTGTTGGATGCCAGCAATATCTATATATTTTAGCGACCCAGACGGCCATGAGCTCGAATTTATTGGAATTTTACCTGGAACACCTAAATCTGATGAAGAAAAAAGAGTGGTCACTTATGAGCAATGGCTTAAAATAAAGGATGAATAAAAAACACCATTAAATAGGTAAATGCTACGTTGCGCATAGATGACGCAATGATGTCATAACCATGACGTCATCAATGTCGGAGTAACCGAATTACTTTTGCTTTATATAATTAAACATTTAGGTATTGATGATAAAGCAAAAAAAAATCACAACTCAAAAAACATTATTTCAAGAAGTGCTTTACCTGGTGAAAACACCAATTATAATTGCTCTTTTCTTGACACCAATTCGCTATACTCTTGAACTAATGGGTATTCCTGAAAATTACATTTTCATTATTGGCTTACTATGGCTAACGATTGGAGTTTCCATATATTGGTCTATGAAATTTCATAATAAAAAGCGATTCTTATTACTACTGTTATTAAGCTTAATTGTGTATTCTCCAATATCAAGATTTCCTGTTGCATTAGCTTGGTGGATTGATACGAAATGGGAATTAGGAACCCATTACGGACTATATTTCGACAATTTCGGACAAGTAGCATTGAATCAAATAATCTACGGCTCACTCATTCAAATAATACCTGGGTTTTTGGTGGGTTCTATTACCTTTGCTATAATGAGACAAAAACAGGTTTTAAAACTGAAAAACAATACTATAAAAAATGGATAAGAACCAATTAGCCAAAAGAATAAAAGAATTAAGAAGCCAAAAAGGAATGTCTCAAGAGTTTCTTGCAGAAGAATCAGGCTTAAGCTTAAGAACTGTTCAGAGGATTGAAAATGGCGAATCAAATCCAACTGGTGAGTCTCTTAAAAGATTATCAGACGCATTAAACGTAAACCTTGATGAGTTGATTGATTGGGCGATAATTGAAGACAATAAATATTTAAACTACCTCAATCTCTCTGCCTTAACTTTTCTGTTCTTTCCATTGCTAGGAATTTTAGTTCCTTTTATTCTTTGGACATCGAAAAAAGGTAAGATTAAAAACATCAACACATTAGGGAAAGATTTAATCAATTTTGAAATTACATGGACAATACTTCTATTTTTCATTCCCTTAGTAGTGTTTATCATATCAAAAATCGGACTTGTAGAACATATTACTCTAAGCACATTTTTTATTATTATTAGCCTTTTATATGTTATTAATTTGATTTCAATAGTGCTAAACACGATTCGAATTAGTAATGAAAAGGACGTGATTTATAGGCCTCAAATTAGATTCTTAAAATAAATGCCTGTCTCCACCATATTTAAAATTTATACTTACCTCCTACCAAATTTTAAATTTATATCTTTAAACAACTGATTTTCTTTGAATGAAAATTCTACGGATTTTAATTCGTACAAACCATACATAAACACGTCGACAATAACTGAAACCGAAAACTTATGGCTGGACTCGCAACTAAAGAAACTAATAAAGATGTATCCCTTTTTATTAATAATATAGAAAGTGAACCTAAAAAAGAAGATGCAAAAAAGTTATTATCCATAATGGAAGACATAACAGGTAGTAAACCAAAAATTTGGGGAGATAACTTTATTATCGGATTTGGTAACTATAAGTATAGAAGAAAGAATGGTAAAGAAGAATTCGAATGGTTTAATGTAGGCTTTGCACCTAGAAAAACTAAATTCACAGTGTATCTAACTCTTGACATTAACGATCATGAGGATTTGTTAAAAAAACTAGGTAAATGTAAATGGGGAAAAGGATGTTTGTATATCAACAAGTTAAAGGATGTAAACCTAGAGGTTTTGAAACAACTAATAACCAGAAGTAAAGATGCAAAGTGGCATTAATTAGTAAAACAAAATAACACCTACCAACTACATGTATGAATACATTTACAACAATTAAAACATAAACTCATGACGCATAAAAGCATAATTTATCTGGTTCTATCACTACTATTATTTAACTGTAAAACACATGACGTAGTTAAAAAAGAAATACCATCTAAGGCAAAAAATGTGATTCTGTTAATTGGTGATGGCACAGGATTGTCGCAAATATCCTCGGCATTTTATTTTAAGGAAACCAGTCCAAATTATGCACGTTTTAAAACGATCGGACTTATTAAAACCTCGTCGTCGAGGCAAGATATAACCGACTCTGCTGCAGGTGCTACAGCTTTTGCTTCTGGAGTAAAGACCTACAATGGTGCTATTGGTGTAGCCGATGACTCTACCGAAGTAGAGACTTTGGTAGAAATTGTATCACCTCAAAATATTAAAACAGGAGTTATTTCTACCTCATCTATACAACATGCAACGCCTGCAAGTTTCTATGCTCATGCTATAAATAGAGGACTTTATGAAGATATTGCGGCAGACATGGTCGCATCTGATATTGATTTTTTTGCTGGAGGTGGTACGAGGTTTTTTAATCAACGAAAAGATGGTAAAAATTTATTGGAGGATTTGAAAACAAAAGGGTTTGGTATAAACACAACAGCTTTGGATGACTTTGCAAGAATTAAAGATTATTCGAAAATGGCGTATTTATTAGCAACAACTCACATGGATTCTATAGGTGGCAATGGACGTGGTGATTTCTTACCTAAAGCCACCGAATTAGGGATACAATTTCTTAGTAAGGATGCAGATCATCCTAACTTTTTTATTATGATAGAAGGGTCTCAAATAGATTGGGGAGGTCATGCTAATGATGCAAACTATCTTATCGCAGAGCTTATTGATTTCGACAATGCTATTGGTAAGGCTCTCGATTTTGCTGAGAAAGATGGTAATACCTTGGTAATAGTAACAGCCGATCATGAAACTGGAGGCTTTACCTTATCGGCCTCTACTAAAACAAGAGAAGATGGCAGCACCTATAGTGATTACAGCGAGGTGGCTGGGACGTTTTCTACAAAAGGGCATTCAGCCGCATTAATTCCGGTATTTGCTTATGGTCCTGGTGCTGAGGAATTCGCTGGTATTTATGAAAACACAGAAATTTTTCATAAGATTTTGGAAGCCACTAATTGGAGTAATAAGAATTAATTTTCAGTTTGCGATATACTTGTAAAATGACATTTTACCAAACAGAAATAGAGCGAATAAGAAAGATCTGTTATTCTAACGATAGCCAGATAGAGACTGTAATCGCAACACGTAATTATATTGACAATAATTATGATAAAGATCTGAAATTGGATTTTTTATCACACATCCGATTTACATCAAAATATCATTTACTAAGACTTTTCAAGAGGTACTACGGACAAACACCTAGACAATACTTAACAGACAAACGCATTGAGAAGTCAAAAGAAAATCTAATAAACGGAATGACGGTAACCGAAACCTGTTTCGCCGTTGGGTTTGAAAGTTTAGGTTCCTTTAGTAAATTATTCAAAACTAAAACGGGAAAATCACCAAGCGTATTTCAAAAAGAGCAACTTTCGAGAAGCAAATTAGATTTAGAGTTCTGAACTTTGGTGAATAACTAAAACAAATCAAAAACGATGAAAGTAACACTAATTAGCATTCCGGTTAGAGACCAAGAAAAAGCCTTAAAATTTTATACTGAAAAATTAGGTTTCCTGAAAAAGAAGGACGTACCATTAGAAGGTGGCAATCGATGGCTCACTCTAGTTTCAGCAGAATGGCAGGATGGACCAGAACTTTTACTAGAACCAGCTCCTAACCATTTTGAGCCTTGTAAAGTTTTTCAAGATGCATTGATGGAAGCAGGGTTTCCGTATACGCAATTTGATGTTGATAATGTCGATGCCGACTATGACAGATTGATAGAACTTGGGGTTGAGTTTAGCGTAAAGCCAACTAAAATGGGAACTGTGAAATTTGCTGTTTTCAATGACACTTGTGGAAATAACATTCAAATTGTAGAAACACTTTAAAAAACTAATAAAATGAACCGAATTACAACTTTACTCATCCTTGCACTACTCGTATTTAGTTGTTCTGATTCTAAAGGCAATAAGGATACTAATGAAAAACTAAACGCATTACGTGTTGAACTTGATAGCTTAAAAAATTCAAAAGCAGAAGCGTCAAATGCTTCAAACAAACAGATTGCAACATTTTTGACATTTCAAGAGAATAATGCAGAAGAGGCAATGAACTTTTATGTAGGACTATTTGAAAATTCAAGAATTATTGATGTTCAGCGCTATGGTAAAGATGGACCAGCCAAAGAAGGAACAATTATGGTTGCTACATTTGAGCTAAACGGAAGTAAATTTATGTGCAGTGATAGTTATATAAAACACGAATGGGCATTCACTCCAGGCGTTTCGAATATGGTAGAATGCAAAACAAATGATGAAATTGAAATCCTCTTTACAAAACTATCAGAAAACGGTAAAGCTTTGATGCCCTTAGACAACTATGGCTGGAGTACAAAATTTGCTTTTATTGAAGACCAATTTGGTGTGTCTTGGCAATTGAATTTAAAGTAACAACTTATCTTTCAACATAAAACTATTAGAAAAAAACTGTATAAACATTCGCAATAAACAAATTAACGCAACCTTTTACACAAATAAGCATCTACATATTAAATGATAGATTTAAAAAGACATGAAAAAACAACTTTTAGTTTTATTGGTTATTACACTTATGCTCTCTTGTAATAATGATGATCAGAATAATTCAAATATAGAATTAATAGGAAATTGGAAATTAATTGAGGTTTTAGCCAATCCTGGTGGCGGCAGCGGAACGTTCATGCCTGTTGAAAGCGATAAGACTATTGAATTCGAAAATAGCGGAACAATAACAACCAATACTTCTTTATGTGATCCATATTCAGATGAAATAATCACTACTGGAAGTTTTAGTTTGACCAACAATACCATAACGACGAATTGTCAAAATCCAAATATTACAACAATTTCTTTCGAATTAAATGATCAACACCTAATTTTAAACTTCATATCAAATGAAGGTTATTCGCAAAAGTTTAAAAAAAATAATTAAAACCTATTCGTTATAATTTTACACCATTTTGTGGTAGAAAAAATTAGAAAGTAATACTAATGCCCAAATTAACAATCCATAGAGTTTCTAGTTACGAAAATCGCGCAAGAAAAATAAAGGTCGAAATCGACGGAAAAGTAGTTGATACAATCAAAGACGGAGAAGAATCTACTTTTGAGATTTCATTAGGTGTACATACTATTCAAGCCAAAATCGATTGGTGCTCTTCAAACGTAATCACATATCATGCAGAAGATGATTCTATTATTAAACTAGAGCTAAGAAAAGGTGCTGGTTCTGCACTTTATAGAGTGACTTTTGGTTATAAAAACTATTTGAGCCTGGTACAAGTCGATATAGCTTAAAATCCTGTTAAACTAAGTTGAAAATCATTAAAAAAATCTAAACTTTAATTGATGAATTTAATTTTAGATTTCTTTTTAGTTACTGGTGTTGTTATCAATGCCATCATTTTGGTACAGCTTTTAAGAATAAAGAAAAAAGCACTATCTCAAAAAATATTGCTTGTCCTGTTTTCTCTTCTTTTTTGTGTGGCGTTATATTTTTATGCGCTCCTACACAACATTACTTGGCTTGCTAAACTATGCTTTCTGCCAAATGATATGACAATTATTACTTTGGCGCCTTTATTACTCCTTTATGTGAAATCTTTGTTTTTAGATGAAAAGAGTTTGGTGAAAAACCATTTAAAGCATTTCACGCCTGCAGTCTTATTTGCTTTGAGCATTACTATTCCTACAATGATATTCAACAGCTATCATAGCAATGCTTTAGCTTACACACATTCAAACATAGTACGGTTTATTATTAGAACCGAAAACATATACTTTTTACTGTATCTCACAATATCATTGCGCTTTTTATTAAAGCATCAAAAATTATCTAAATATGAATACTCAAACCTAACCAAATATGATCTTAATTGGATAAAGGTAATGCTCTTATCTGCACTTAGCATCATTGGTCTAGACCTCGCACTTAAAGTATATGAATCTATCTTAGGTGACTTTTCATGGAATGCTGATTTCCTTTCTGTACTGGCAATGATTATTCTAGTATCCTATTTAGGGTTTTATGGTATCAATCAATCTAAAGTATTATTACCCTCTTTTTTATTACAGAACGACACGAAATCAAAGTCCAATAAAGCAGAAAACAAGATGCTTTCAGCTGAAAAGAAACAAGAATTTGAACATCTAAAACATAAGTTAATCTCTACATTAAACACAAATCACCCCTATTTGGATGAAGATTTAACACTCGGGAAATTGGCGCAGCAAATTTCAACAACCGACAAAACATTGTCGACAATGTTGAATCAATATATGAAGACAACGTTTTATGATTTAATCAATACATATCGCGTAGAAGCTGTAAAGAAAAAAATAAAATCAGATCGCTACAATAATTATAATCTTTTTGGAATTGCATGCGAATGTGGTTTTAAATCAAGAACTAGTTTTAATAGAATATTCAAAAAAGAAACAGGCCTCTCTCCTTCCGAATTTAAAAATAGTAAGTCTTAACAAGCATCTTATTTTTTAACATATGATAACATACCAATGCTTCTATTGGTCAATCAAAATCATGATAAATGCATTGATTTGTAGTCAATCTTTTAAATTTAAATACCATGAAAAATATCGTATTGACCCTACTCCTTTTTGGAATTACATGTATCTCAAACTCTCAAAACATAACTGAAACATTACAAAAGCCAAGTGTAGAAAAATCGACCTTCGGAATTCAAACAGGCTACGCAGGACTTTGGATTTATAATGAATTTAGGCTTTTAGATCAAATTGCACTGCGAATTGAATTAGGTTTAAATGCATATGACAATGATGATTTTTACCCAGATGCAGGTTTTCTATTCACAACAGCTATTACATTAGAACCTCGTTGGTATTATAATCTAGATAAGCGGTTAAACCAATCTAAACGAATTGATAATAATAGTGGAAATTTCTTCGCGTTAAAAACAACTTTTCACTCAAATGACCTACTTATAAAATTTGGTGACGATGCAAGAATTGTAGATAATTTAGCAATTATTCCAACTTGGGGTATGAGAAGAAATATTGGACAACATTTTAACTATGAAGCTGGAATTGGTGTTGGTTACATCCACTACTTTGCCAAGAATTCTGGATTTACAAAAGATAAAGACGAAACAGCCATTAATTTACATTTACGTATTGGGTATCGGTTTTAATATCCAAAGAAATTTGATAATACTATAAATATGTATTCGTCTCCAGAACAATTCTACCAAAATCAAACATTTAATTTTACTATTTTAGTACATGTAACTAAATACGCGTAAACTCGGTATAACTTATTAAAGAATAACGTAAGTGAATTTAAATGACAAGAAATTTGTTACCATTGAAAACAAAAGTGGTTTATCATCAAATAAAACGATTTTTCATTATTTTCAAAATGAAAATATTATTACAGGAACGTATAAAGGTGGAGCTATTTCTGAAGGTTTTATAGTAGGAAAACAGATAGAAACTTCTAAAATCGAACTCCTATTTCAATGCTTAACTAAAGAAGGAGAGTTAAAAGTAGGTGAATCTAAAGGCACTATTTCCAAAGATCAAAATGGTAAATTGGAATTGAGATTTGACTGGAATTGGTTAAACGGAGATTTATCTGGTGGGACATCAGAATATATCGAGGTTAAATAAAAAATAACGAATCATGGCAAAAAACAAAACAACCGAAACAGAAGTAAATGTAACCAATTTCATCAATTCATATGTTGATAATGAGCAAAAGAAAGCGGATAGTTTCCAGCTAATTAAACTACTAAGCAAATGGTCTGGGTTTGAACCCAAAATGTGGGGACCAACCATAATTGGTTTTGGAAGTTATCATTATATTTATGCTAGCGGACATGAAGGTGATGCACCTCTTTTGGGCTTTTCTCCTCGGAAATCGGCATTCTCTCTCTATGTGTATTCTCCTACCGAAGAAAACAAACATCTATTGGATAACTTCGGGAAATTTAAAATGGGAAAGGCATGTATCTACGTAAAAAAACTGTCAGATATAAATATCGAGACCTTGGAGAAAATGTGCGAAGCAACAATCGCATACCTCAATGAACATCATGAATGTGCTTGTAGAAATTGATAACAACACATAAAACTGAACAGATTTCCACTTAGCTCATTTTCTTTTACTAACTTAGTTACCAGCTAAATTTGTTCTCCTGAAATTCTAACTATTAGAGTGAACGATCCTCAAATATATTTGAGTTGACCTACCTAAAAGCATCAGTATCATGACATCTATTAAAATACGTTGTTCTTTATTAGTCCTTACATTTTTGTTAGTACCATTAAAACATTTAGAAGCACAAAACGATGCTTCTGGTGAAATAGAATCAAAAATTGACGCTATCTTCAAAAATTTTGATGATCTCAACGCACCAGGAGCTACTGTTGCCGTTGTGCAAGATCAAAAGATCATTTTTAAAAAAGGTTATGGCAGTGCCAATTTAGAGTATGGTATACCTAATTCGCCGTCTACAATCTTTCACATTGCATCGGTTTCAAAACAATTTACAGTCTTCGCTATTTTACTGTTAGAAAAAGAAGGTAAGCTATCTTTTGATGATGATATCAGGACATATATTCCTGAAGTTCCAGATTTTGGAAAAACTATTACTCTCAAACATTTGGCATCACATACGAGTGGAATGCGCGATCAATGGACCTTATTAGGCTTAGCTGGATGGCGATTTGATGATGTGATCACTAAAGAACACATATTAAAAATAGTAGCTCAACAAAAAGAATTAAATTTTGACCCAGGTGAAGAATACACCTATTGCAATACAGGTTTTACATTATTAGCTGAAGTAGTCGCCAGAGTTTCTGGCAAATCATTTGCCGAGTTTACTGAAGAGCGTATTTTTAAACCGTTAAAAATGTCTAATACATTGTTCTATGATGATCATGAAAAAATTGTAAAAAACAGAGCTTACTCCTATTACTATGTTAATAACAATACATTTAAAAAAAGTGTTTTAAGTTTTGCAAATGTAGGCGCCACAAGTTTATTTACAACTGTTGAAGATCTCGCATTATGGTCAATGAATTTCTCATTAAATACCGTTGGAGACAAAGCTATTATTGAGAAAATGAACACCTTGGCAGTGCTTAATAATGGAGAAACCTTTGGTGGTGCATATGGTCAATTTGTAAATACACATAGAGGCTTAAATCAAATTCAACATGGTGGTGCTGATGCTGGTTATCGTAGCTATTTGGGACGATTTCCAGATCAAAACTTTGCGGTCATGGTTTTTAGTAATCTCGCTCAATCTAATCCTGGAAATTTAGCACTGCAAGTGGCAGATATTTATTTGGAGGATTTTATTGAAAAAGATACTAGTACAAGTGATACCACAACTCCAGATGACGTTGACTATATAAAATTGTCATCTAAGGAATTAGAGAAATTTAATGGTCATTTTTGGAATGAAGATCAAAAATATGCTCGCAAAATCTATGTAAAAAACGATACGCTCAGATATTTCAGAGGTGAAGGAAATGAAAGTGCTCTTGCTCCAGTTTCACCGACAGAATTTAAAATGTTAGGTATTAATGTTGATCTAAGAGTTAAGTTTTCAGAATTAAATAAAAAACGTAAAATGACTGTTATAATTAACGACGATGAGCCTATAATATCCTATGGGTTTACACCTCCAAGCTATGAGATTTCAGACCTTAAAGAATTTACTGGTGCGTATTATAGTCCAGAATTACAAACCACTTACAATGCAGTTATAAAAAATGGAAAGCTCACATTTACACATCATCGGGCAAGTGATACTAGTGTTTCGTCTGCTAAACATGATATGTTTCTGGCAGGTGGTTACAGCTTTATGTTTGAAAGAAATGCAAATAAACAAATCACCGGTTTTAGAGTGTCGGCTGGGCGTGTTAGAAATTTGTGGTTTAAAAAAGTAAACTAATTTGAGGATTGTTTAATTTAAATCAAAAAAGTCATGAAGCAATCTCAATCATCAAGAGGCAGTTATTTCTTACCAAAATTTCGTATTAGAATTGATTTTTCAGATTTGGAATTTTACGGCACAGAAGTATCTGGTTTGGAATTTGATGATGATTTTATAGAATACAGAGATGGTGCCGACAGTGAATTTCATAAGAAAAAAATGAATGGGTTAACGTATCACCCAAACATTATCATAAAAAAAGGAACTTTTAAAAAACAGCTTTCTGAAGATCAAAAAAGGCGAATTGAAAAACTACTTGAAGAACGTAACGAAGGTTCCCTTAAGATTCAAGTAGACGATCCTGAATTTCAATCTTGTTTAGAATGGACAATTCCAAAAACTACCCCAATTAAAGTCAAAGGTCTCAATTTTGAAGAAGATAGCGGTTTAATAACTTTAGAAGAGCTGGTATTTGAACACCGCGCTATGAGCGTTACAGATTGTCATCAAAAACCTTAATCGCTTACTTTCAAATTTCTTGACTAAAATTCTCTCACATTCACTATATTGCCACTTTAAAGACAATAATTTAATTCAATACTTACTCATGAACAGAAGCATGTTGACCATAATATGCATTTTGGCATTTAGCCTATGCATTACAGCCCAAGACAGTAAAGCACCTTCAATAAAAATTGATATAGAAGTCAATGGAGAAAAATATCAAGTTAAGGATGGTGGTACCATTAAAGTGGATGGAAAAACGATTACAGCAAAAACATCAGATTATCTCACTTTCAATTTTGGAGCGCTTGTTTTCGACTATCCGAAACATTACGCTTACGAATTTGAAAAAGATATAGGCTATAGAAACTGGACTTTAGATGGTAACGATTTTATATTCATGTATTTCGAATATGAAGATGACATCTCACTAAATCTTTTTATTCAAGCTATGGTTGAACGATTTGGAAGAGAAAGTTGTAAAGTAACAGATAAAAGTACAACACTTGGAAAGTTAAAGCTTGTAGGACAACGTATCGATATTAATTTAATAGGAACAAAGCTTAGCTACGACATCTATGAATTGAATACCAACGACGGAAAAACGCACTTCATCTCATTTCAAGACTCTAAAAATGAAGATGGCTCAGACTCTGAAGAATCAAAAGATATGTTTAAAATTATGGATAAAACGATTAAGGCTAAATTTTAATGATTCATAATGATGTATAAGAATAACATCATTATAGTCTTAGCTTTACTCTTGATGTCTTGTCTGTCAAGAGAAACACAGCTTATTGGCCATTGGCATGAATATAAAGTAGACAATCCTAATAATATTATCAACTGTTATAGATATACCGATAGCTCTGTATCTGAAGGTGTTTTTAACAATGGTTATGACTATTTAAGAGGATCTGAGATCCCTAAAGATTCGATTTACAGCTGGTCAACTGGGTTTTTTGAACTCACTTCTGATTATAAAATTAAAGACGATGTTCTTTTTTTTAATGATTCGATTCGTTGGAAAAAAGTAGAACTCACTACTAAAAATTTTAGAGATGAATTTTCTATAGGTCTACTTGTAGACATTTACCCTCCACAACTCAAAAACATCAATTTTGAATTGCTCGAATTACCCAATAAACCTATTACTTATATATTCATTGGACAGATTAAGACTAGTCTAAGTAAAACGTTCCAAAAGCTAGGTAACGAAGAGTTTTATATGCAGTTTAATGATAAAATCGCATCCTTAGATGAGATTAAGAATTATGTAAATTGTTACCATTGCAATATGAATGAACAAATCTACATTATTAATGCCGATAGAAATACACCAAAACAGTTAATTGAGGCTATTGAAAATGAAATGGATAATCAATCGATAAGAAAAAATCAAATCTATTATTTGTATATCAATGAAAATGAGATGACTTATGGTTTCAATCAAGAATTTAACTAAAAATCCTGACCAATAATTCTTTTAATAAATCGCCTTGAGGTACAGCGTTAGAATTTACACCTTTTCCTCTTACATCAAATTCTCGTAAGGTAGCCACAACGCGACTTACTTTTCGCATAGGAAAATGACGTGCGGCAGAGACATACTCATTAACAAAATAAGGATTGATCTTTAATGCCGAAGCTACATTTCTTGGATTTTTGTCATGCAAACCATGGAAATGTAAAAGCTGAGAAAAGAAATTAAATAATAAAGACACCGTAACAACCATTGGATTATCTTTTGGGTTATCGGCAAAATAGTTAATAATCTTAAAGGCTTTAACTGTATCGCGCTCGCCAATAGCTTTTCGTAATTCAAAATTATTATAGTCTTTACTTATTCCAATGTTCTCCTCAATATGCTCTGGTGAGATTTGAGTGCCTTCAGGAAGAACAATTTTTAACTTTTCTAACTCATTATTAATCTTGCTAAGGTCAGTTCCTAAAAACTCTACAAGCATTTGCGATGCCTTAGGTGAAATTGTATACTTCTGTCCAGATAAGACACGACGAATCCAATCTGACACCTGATTTTCATATAGCTTCTTACTTTCAAAAACAACACCTGACTTTTTAATTGTTTTATACAAAGCCTTTCGCTTATCTATCTTCTTATACTTATAATTTATGACCAAAACTGTTGTAGGCTGTGGATTTTCGGCATAATTAGAAAGTTTCTCAATAGTACGAGATAAATCTTGTGCCTCTTTAACAATAACCACTTGACGCTCTGCCATCATTGGGTAACGTTTGGCATTACCAATAATATCATCTACCGACACATCACGACCATACAATACCATCTGGTTAAAGCCTTTTTCTTCTTCGGCAAGAATATTATTCTCAATATATTCTGAAATAGCATCAATATAGTAAGGCTCCTCTCCCATTAAAAAGTAAATGGGTTTGATATTACCTTTTTTAATATCTGCAACTATTTGCTTTACGTCATCCAAACTGTGAAATTTCAAATATTAATTCCAAATTCCAAAAAAACTAATTGGGCTTTGGTTTTCGATTATAGTAGAGTAACTTTGAGGAAAATCTCTATACGTCTTGATGCAAGAACTCAATTTTCCGAAGTTTTCATTCCGTTTCAAAAATAACGAAAATAAAGTTTCTATTTTCGATGAGATTCGTAAAAAATTTATCGTTTTACAACCCGAAGAATGGGTGCGTCAGCACTGCGTTCAGTATCTAATTCAACATAAAAACTATCCCAAATCTTTAATCAATGTTGAAAAAGAACTTAAAATAAACGGATTGACAAAACGCTATGACATCGTTGTCTTCAATTCTGATGGTAGCATCCACCTCATCGTCGAGTGTAAATCATATAAAGTCAAGATTAACCAAACAACTTTTGATCAAATTGCTCGCTATAATTTAGCTTTAAATGCAAGTTATTTAATGGTCACTAACGGAATTAATCATTATTATTGCGTAATGGATGTCGAGAATAAGCGTTACGATTTCTTGAAAGATATTCCAGCTTACAAATGAAAATAGCCGTTGTCATATTAAATTGGAATGGAAAGCAATTGCTAGAGCAGTTTTTGCCATCGGTCGTACAACACTCTAAAAATGCAACAATATATGTAGCCGATAATGCATCTACTGATGATTCGATACAATTTTTAATTCAGAAATTTCCTAATGTAAATGTCATTCAAAATACAAGCAATGGTGGTTATGCTAAAGGTTATAATGAGGCGCTAAAACACGTAAATGAAGATATTTTTTGTTTGCTCAATAGTGATATTGAAGTGACTCCAAACTGGCTGACTCCTATTATTTCAGAATTTGAACGTCATCCGAAAACCGCTATCATCCAACCTAAAATTTTGGATTACAAAAAGAAGACACTCTTTGAGTATGCTGGTGCAGCTGGAGGTTTTATTGATAAATATGGTTATGCATACTGTAGAGGTCGTATTTTTGATACAATTGAAGAAGATCATGACCAGTATAATGACACGACATCCATTTTTTGGGCTTCAGGCGCCTGTCTTTTTATAAGGCAATCTACTTTTAAAGCGCTTCATGGTTTTGATGAAACGTATTTTGCACATTTTGAAGAAATCGATTTATGTTGGCGCGCATACAACGCTGGTTATATTGCTAAATATATTGGCACCTCAACAGTTTTTCATGTTGGTGGTGCAACGCTTAACGCTGTTAATCCAAAGAAAACCTATCTTAATTTCAGGAACAGCTTGTTTACTATTACAAAAAACGTAGATGGTTCTCTCTTCTCAATTATATTTATTAGGTTGCTATTAGATGGCATTGCAGGGCTCAAATTTTTATTTAGCTTTAAATGGTCACACTTCATGGCAATTTTAAAAGCACATTTCAGCTTTTACAGACACTTACCAAGACTATTAAAACAGCGTAAACAACTTCCGAAGAAAAAAAATTACTACAAAACAACGTCGATTGTATGGTCATACTTTGTTAAAAAGAGATTAACGTTCTAATTGTTCATAAAAGTGTTAAAAGTTTAGTTAAAGAGCACCAAAGGGTATTTTCTTTTGTATAATTTTGATACGTTAAATAACAACTAATTATTAAACTTTATTATGAAAAAATTAATGCTATTAAGTGTTGCTGGGATGTTCATTTTGACTTCATGTGTGTCTAAGAAAGAATATATGGCACTAGAAGAAAAGCAAAAAGAAACTCAGGACTTATTAAATACTGCAACCGTAAAGTTAAACAGCTGTTTATCTGATAAAGCCGCAGCATTGGCTCGTGTAGATGCCATGAAAGAACAGCTATCCGATTTACGTAAAGCAAATCAGGATTTGATTGATACTAAAGGAAACTTAACAACCTTAACGCAAAAAGGTGCAGAAAACCTAGAAAAATCTCTAGAGAGTTTAAAAGAAAAAGATCTTAAAATATCACGTTTACAAGATGCATTAACTAAAAAGGACAGTGTGACATTAGCCATTGTAACTAGCTTGAAAAAAGCGGTTGGCATCAACGATCCTGATATTGAAGTTAATGTTGAGAAAGGTGTGGTATTTATTTCTATTGCCGACAAGTTATTATTTAAAAGCGGTAGTTATAATGTAACAACTAAAGCCAAAGATGTCTTAGCCAAAGTGGCTAAAGTAATCCAAAGTAAGCCAGATTTTGAAGCGATGATCGAAGGTCATACAGATAGTCGTACTTACAGTAAAGGTGTGTTAGTAGACAACTGGGACTTGAGTGTAAAACGCTCAACATCTATTATTCGTGTGCTACAAGAATTAGGCGTAAATCCTAGTCAGTTAATTGCTGCAGGACGTAGTAGCTATGTACCTTTAGCTGAAAATGACACTGCCGAAAACAGAGCTAAGAACAGACGTACACGTGTTGTTGTATTACCAAAAATTGATCAGTTCTATGAAATGATTGAAGAAGAAATGAAAAACTTATCTGCTGAAGAATAATTCACAGATCATCATAAATTTAATAAAGCTCAATCGAAAGATTGGGCTTTATTTTCTGATATATTGGATGAACTTAAAAAATCTCTAAACTTCCTTTACCCTCTCTTATAACTAAAGGCTCATCTTGTGACAGGTCAATAACGGTCGAAGCCTCATTACCACCATAACCACCATCAATAACAATATCAACCAAATTGTCCCATTTCTCAAGAATCAACTCTGGATCTGTAGTGTATTCTATAACATAATCCTCATCACGAATAGAGGTTGATATAATAGGATTACCCAATTGCCTAACAATCTCTAAAGCGATATTATTATCTGGGACACGAATACCTACTGTTTTTTTCTTCTTAAACGGATTTGGTAAACTTTTAGATCCAGGCAAAATAAACGTATAAGGACCAGGAAGTGCACGCTTTAGAATTTTAAACGTTGTGGTATCTATCTGTTTTACATAATCGCTCAGATTACTCAAATCTTCACAAATAAAAGAGAAGTTTGACTTTTCAAGTTTCACTCCTTTTATCCTAGCAATTTTTTCAAGAGCTTTAATATTAGTAATATCACAACCTAAACCATAAACGGTATCTGTTGGGTAAATAATTAACCCTCCACGCTTAAGCACATCTATAACCTTCATAATCTCCTTAGGATTAGGATTGTCTTCATAAATTCTTACTAATTCAGCCATAATATGTATCTTACAAATGCGTTTACAAAGTAATTAAATATTTCATCATGAAGACTATTAAATATACTTTCCTATTCATTTTTGTATCCTTAAGTCTTATTTCTTGTTCTGATGACGATAATTCTTCAAATGAACAAATTGATACACCTTTAGCGTTTCGTCAAGAATTAAATGTATCCTACGGAAATGATAGTGATCAAGTTTTCGATCTCTATTTGCCTGCAAATAGAACTATTAATACGAAAGTAATGATCTTAGTTCATGGTGGTGGATGGACTTCAGGAGATAAAGTAGATATGAATCCACTCAAAGATTTAATGCTTCAAGACTTGCCAAATATTGCTATTGTTAATATCAATTACAGATTGGCAGATGAAAACAATCCTCCTTATCCAATGCAAATTGAAGATATCACAACTGTTGTCAATCTACTAAAAACTAATCAAAGTGATTATGTGATTTCAAATGATATCGGATTTCTAGGTACGAGCGCTGGTGCTCATCTATCAATGCTTTGGAGTTATGCTTTTGACACTGAAAATGATGTCAAAATGGTCGCTAGTATAGTTGGACCAACAAACTTTACAGATCCTGCATATTTAAACAATCAAAACCCTGTGTTACAAGAGCTTATTGATGTCTTCGGAATTGACACTTCAATTAATTTTCTAGAAGAGGTAAGTCCGTATCACCAAGTGACAGCCTCAGCGCCTCCAACAACTTTATTTTATGGTGGGCAAGATCCACTTATCCCAACAAGTCAAGGTGTTGATATGGAAGCTAGATTAACAAGCTTAGGCGTGACACATCAGTTTACATTATATCCAGATGCTGGCCATGGTTGGGTTGGGTTGGAGTTATTGGATACATGGACAAAACTCAAAGCATTTACGCAAACACATTTAGAATAAATTCATGTAACAATTCAAAAAAAAACTCGTCTATATAGTATGCGGAATGTCCTTGTTCTCATATTGGCTTTTTCTCTTTCTTTTCAATCCTTTGCAAAAGAAAAGCCTAAGGTGATTACTTTTCCTAGAGCCGAAATTTTAAGTGAGCATACAACACGAATTCCATTTAAACTTATCGATAACCTTATTGTAATTGAAGCCGAACTTCTCGATCGAAAAGGTAATTTTATAATAGACACAGGGTCTGAAACATTAATCCTCAATAAAGTTCATTTTAAAACGCGGCAGCCATTTTATAGTAAGGATAAAAAAACATCAGGAGTTATAGATATAATTGATAACCCCTTAGAAAAACGGTTACGTGAGTTTATAATCAAGGATTTAATTGTTGAAGATAAAAACTCAGATGTTATTGACTTGTCTCATATTGAGAGTAGCAAAAAAATACATCTTCTAGGCATTATAGGTTTTGACATTTTGAAAGATTATGAGGTATTTATTGACATGTATCTTAATCAAATTACCTTATCTCGTGTAAATTCGAAAGGAAAAAAACTAGACGATAGAAAATATCTAGAAACCATTATAGATACAATTGATTTCAAATTAAAAAAGCATACCATTGTACTAGAAACCTATGTAAATGATCAAAAATTAAAATTTGGATTAGATACTGGAGCAGAATACAATCAACTCAATAAAAGAATTAGTAAAAAAGTTTTAAAATACTTCTACCCTTCTAAACGCTTAATGCTAGTTGGTGCGAGCGGTAAGAAAATTGAAGTTTTGGCAGGAAAGTTGTATCGTGTTAAACTGTCTGATAAAATTTTCTTTGCTCCTATGGAAACGATGTTGACTAACCTTAATCAAATGAATGAAGCTTTCGGCACCTCATTAGATGGTGTTTTAGGTTATGAGTTTTTTAGGCAGCAACGTACCATCATTAATTATAAAAAAGAAAAGCTTTACTTTGTACAGTTCCCTATAAACAAACAGTGAAACCAGTAATACGACATATCATTATTCTAGCAGTAGTACTAGTATCATATCTATCTTTTGCCCAAAAAGAAGATAAAGGATATCGCTTTGATGGTAATTATGTGGTATTTACCTTTAATAAGCATGATTATGAGAAGTTTTCAAAAGATGACTCTAAGCTAAAAGTTAAGTTTGAAGATTTAACGATAGATAATGTAGTAGTTGCAGGAGAGTTCAATAACTGGTCGAAGTATGACTGGAAAATGCAAAAAGTTAACGAAACTACTTATGAGCTTAGAAAACATATCAATGACTTTAAAGATGAATTTACTTGGGAATTTAAGTTCATCGTTAATAATCAATATTGGGCAGAACCTTCAGAGTTTGATGCTAATATAGAGCTAGCTCAAAAAAAAGGCACGCATCTAAATGTATACAATCTCAGAATGTCTACACAAGCTGCTATTCCAGATGACAACGGAAATGTTAAGTTTAGACTCCGAGGTTATGAAGATGCCAAAAAAGTTATTGTAGCTGGTTCTTTTAACAGATGGAATGAGCGTGACTTTAAAATGTATAAGATTGAAAACGGTTGGGAACTTAAGTTAGACATCAAACCAGGTGAGTATGAATATCGCTTTATTATTGATGGTCATCATTGGATAGAAGACCCTTCAAATCCTTCCAAAGTTGAAAATGAATTTGGTGAATATAACTCTCTTATAAATGTTGGTAAATATGTGACATTTCTGCTAAAAGGCTATGATAATGCAGAACGTGTGATTCTAGCTGGCTCTTTTAACGATTGGAATGAAAGTGCTATTTTGATGGAGAGAATAGAAAGTGGGTATTGGAAATACAGATTACCATTACCAGCTGGTAAACATTACTATAAATTTATTATTGATGGTGAATGGATATTAGATCCAGATAATCCAGTAAAAGAATATGACGGTAAAGGTCATATCAATTCTGTATTTATGGTAAAATAATTAATCTTTATCTATTTCAGATCGACTAAACGTAAGTGGCTTTACGATTTCATTTAATGAATTAACAACCCCATACTTTCCTTTTTTACTTACGATAAAATGATCCAGTTTTTCAAAAGTTTCATCAAACTCTATGGTATCGTACTCAATTGGTAATAAAAGCTCTCCAGTAATATTAACTACACCTTGTTTCCTACCTTTTATAACGACAAACTTGTCAGGATAGGTTGCATTTTCAAGATAGGGCTTGCAATAAATTATTTTGTCATAAATATGCGGTACTAGAATTTCTTCATTATAATTCATAATCCCCATTTTGCCGTTAATGGTAGTCCCAAAATAATCCTTTTCATAATCTAACTTCGTCGTTCCTACATAATCATAACCTCTAAATTCGAAAATACCTATATCTTCATATTTGGGTTGAATAATCACTTTATTAGTCACCATACCGACCTTATCATTATTATAAAGTAAATAAGACAATGTATCTTTATGACGTTCAGAAAGCGCATCAAACAATTCGAGAATATAATCATATCGCAATGGCACAATCGTTTCGTATTTGCAATTCATTATTCCGCGTTTTCCATTATAAATAACATCAAATCTTAGGTAGTTTTTTTCTTTGTAGACATCATTCATACTATTTGAAAGCGCCAATCCACTATACGGATTTGCTTTTTTCATTTTATACTTCTTATTAAACGTATAGCTTTCCCAGACACCATTTCGTTTTATCGAGTAACTCTTAATATTTGGCGCATTAAATTGAACTAGAACTGAATCTATATCGTACGGAATGATTAGTTTATTCTTATTGGCATTTTTTAATGCCCATTTCCCATCTTTGCTTATAAAATGAAAACCTTCATCTTTAAATCCCCAAACGTCACTACTATATACTGGAATTTTCAACGAATCTCCAAAAAGTCTATTCTCTTCCATTCTAGCTTCAAGTGATGTCTTGGTAAATGGTTGCGCATAGGCAAGACTATTTCCCAATACGAGTAATACTATAAGATATTTCAAATTCATGTGATTTTTTTAACCGAGTACATCCAGCTTCGCAAAGCGAAGTAGCAACTTTTTAATGCCACCAACTTCAAAATTAATTTCTGCTTTAACGTCTGCACCTTTACCTTCTATTTTAACAACCACACCTTTACCAAAACGTGCATGTTCTACTATATTTCCAACAGTCAATTTACCATCGAATAAATTAGTGTTATCAGAAGGCGAGCTCTTGGACACACGTTTTAAATTTTTAGGAGCAACAAATTTTGGTGTTTTGGTTTCAGATTTACGTTTAATAGGTTTTTTAAAACGAATACGATTAGGCTCCACATCACCAAAAATATCGGCACTTAACATTGGGTTTTGCCTTGGTTCATGAACTGGTGTTATAATGTCCAAATATTGGTCGTCTATTTCCTCTATAAAACGACTTGGTTCTGCATCAATTAATTTTCCCCAACGATAACGCGATAAGGTATAAGTTAAATATGCTTGTTTTTCAGCTCTTGTAAGTGCCACATAAAACAAACGTCGCTCCTCTTCTAACTCACTACGTGTATTCATACTCATCGCACTTGGAAACAAATCTTCTTCCATTCCTACGATATATACATACGGAAATTCTAAACCTTTAGCCAAATGTATCGTCATTAGAGCCACACGATCATCATCGCCTTTGTCATTATCTAAATCGGTTGCCAAAGCCACATCTTCTAAAAATTCTGCGATGTTTCCTGTAGCATCTGCTATTTCTATTTGACCTTCAACAAAATCTTTGATACCATTGAGTAATTCTTCAATATTTTCAAGCCTTGCCACATCCTCAGGAGTACCTTCCTTATTAAATTCTCTAATAATACCAGTAGTTTTAGTTACGTGTTCAGCCAATTCAAAAGCATTAGCTGTTTGATTCATAACTTGAAAGCTTTCGATCATGGTCACAAAATCCTTAAGCTTTGTTTGGGTTCCTGCATTCACATTAACTTCTGTCTTGTCAATATGTTTCATCACTTCAAAAATTGAGCGATTATATCCATTAGCTGCAACCACTAATTTATCAACAGTTGTTTGTCCAATACTTCGTTTAGGAAAATTAATTACACGCTTTAATGCTTCCTCATCTGCAGGATTTATGACCAAACGCAAATAAGACAAAACGTCTTTAATCTCTTTACGCTGATAGAAGGACAATCCTCCATAAATACGATAAGGAATATCACGTTTCCTCAAAGCATCTTCTATAGAACGTGATTGCGCATTGGTTCTATACAAAACTGCAAAATCACTATCCTTGAGTTGATGCTGCATTTTGTTTTCAAAAATAGAACTCGCCACAAAACGGCCTTCATCACCATCGGTCATGAGACGATTAACCTTTATTTTCGGACCTTCCTCATTGGCAGTCCATACGATTTTATCGAGCTTAGTTTTGTTTTTATCTATAATAGAATTGGCAGCATTGACAATATTCTTGGTAGAGCGATAGTTTTGTTCTAACCGAAATACCTTTACATCATCATAATCGCGCTGAAAATTCAATATATTATTAATATTTGCGCCTCTAAACGCATAGATACTTTGAGCATCATCGCCTACAACACATATGTTTTGAAATCGATCAGACAAAGCTCTTACAATCAAATACTGCGAGTGATTGGTATCTTGATACTCATCAACTAAAATATATCTGAATCGGTCTTGGTATTTCGCTAATACATCCGGAAAGCGCGTCAGTAACTCATTAGTTTTCAGCAATAGGTCATCAAAATCCATAGCACCAGCTTTAAAACAACGATCTACATAATTTTTATAGATATCACCTAATCGTGGCCGCCTAGCAGCTGTATCGGCTTCAATAAGTTCTGGGTTTTGAAAATACGCTTTTACCGTAATCAAACTGTTTTTATACGATGAAATTCTAGAACGCACTTGTTTGTATTTGTATACATCTTTGTCCAATCCCATTTCTTTAATAATAGAAGAAATTAAGCGATCAGAATCTTGCGTATCATAAATCGTAAAATTACTTGGAAAACCTAATCGGTCTGCCTCAAAACGCAGAATTTTAGCAAACACGGAGTGAAAGGTTCCCATCCATAAATTTTTAGCCTCGCTTGCTCCAACAATATCAGCAATTCTCCCTTTCATTTCACGAGCCGCTTTATTTGTAAAGGTCAATGCTAAAATATTAAAGGGATCTACACCTTGATGCATTAAATACGCAATACGATATGTCAACACACGAGTTTTACCAGATCCAGCTCCTGCTATAACAATCATTGGGCCATCCTTTTGCAACGTTGGTGCTAATTGTGCATCATTTAACTGACTTAAATATTTCTCCAATGGTCTATCTTTAATGAAACGTGAAATTAATAATTGTCATAGGTTTTACCATATAGAAATGTCATTAATTATAAACAATCTAAAAGAGTCTTTCAATTTATCAAATTTCAATATCTTAGTGAAAATTATAAATCTATGAAGATCTTTTTTGTATTCGCATTCACCTTATTTACATGCTCCATTTCATTTTCGCAAAACGCATTAGAGCAAGACATTATTGATGTTGAAAAAAAATTAATTGAATGGCGGAGACATTTTCACCAAAACCCAGAATTATCCAATCAAGAATTTAAAACTGCCAAAAAAATAGCGACACATTTAAAATCCCTTGGTTTAGAAGTCGAAACTAACATTGCAATAACAGGAGTTGTAGGCTTATTAAAAGGTGATTTACCAGGAAAGGTGGTAGCGCTAAGAGCAGATATTGATGCTCTTCCTGTTACAGAACGTAACGATTTACCGTTTAAATCTACCGTAAAGACAACATTTTTAGATACAGAAACTGGTGTCATGCATGCTTGTGGGCATGACACTCACATTGCAATTTTAATGGCAACTGCCGAGGTCTTATCGAAACATAAAGATAAAATACGAGGTACTGTAAAGTTTATTTTTCAGCCAGCAGAAGAAGGCCCTCCACCAGGTGAAGAAGGTGGCGCAAAACTCATGATTAAAGAAGGCGTTTTAGATAACCCCAAAGTCGATGTCATTTTTGGTCTGCATATTAATGCCGGAACTCCAGTAGGAACATTAAAATATAAAAAAGGTGGCATTATGGCTTCTGTAGAACGATTTGTTATCGACGTAAAAGGAAAGCAAACACACGGTTCTCAACCATGGTCTGGTGTTGATCCAATTTTAATTTCGGCAAAAATAATAGACGGATTGCAAACTATTATTAGTAGAGAAGCTAAATTGACAGACGAAGCAGCCGTAATTACTGTTGGTAAGATAACGTCAGGAACACGATTTAATATTATTCCAGAAACGGCTCAATTAATTGGAACCGTTAGAACATTAGACCCAGAAATGCGTTCCATGATTGAAAAAAGGATGAGAGAGATGTCAGCAACCATTGCTAAAGCCTATGGTGGAGAAGCTACAATTTCGTTTAGAAACCAAACATCAATAACCTATAATGATCCAGATTTAACGGATCAAATGTTACCTTCATTACAAAAAGTAGCAGGCTCAAAAAATGTTCAAATTATGAAAGCCACTACTGGAGGAGAAGATTTTTCTTATTTTCAAGAGGTTGTTCCTGGTATTTATTTCTTTTTAGGAGGTATGACGCCTAGTAACGAATCTAAAGGTGCATTTCCACATCATACACCAGACTTTATGATTGATGAAAGCGGCATGCTACTAGGTGTAAAAGCCTTTACTCAACTTACATTAGATTATTTAAATCAATAAAGCCATAGCGTCTTAACTTATGTACCAATCTATTGTAGATAAGCTGAAAATTTCTGTGGAAGATTTACTGGATATTGACGATGACAAAATCATCAAGTTTGAAAAAATCATCAAGTCTCAAGCCATTCTGGACAATGCTTCTTTTAAAACCGAAGTTAATAACGCTATCATTGACACACTTCGGGATGACAAAAAAAGACAGTTTATTTATATTATTGAGAAGCATCCAAGATTGAAATCGTTTTTATCAAACGGTAAATCTTTAGAATCTCAGACACTAACTATAGATCAAAGGATACTGGAGCCTTTACAAATAGATGATGTTGCCTTCCGAAAATTCGTTGAACCATATTTGAGTGGCACTCTAATTCCTAAACTCAAAAATGCTCTTAATTCTAATCAGTTCTTTTATGTTATAGATAAAATTAAAAATGATTGGCTCTTTTGCGAAGATATTAAGTTTCAATGTCAAAATATACTTCAGCATAAAATAGCAACCACCATTCATCTCTTAAAAACAAAACAGCAAATAAAACCTACAAAGTATATTCAAAGTACAGGTTTTGGGGCGTTAATCTCATATTGTGCATCTAATGGCGGACTCGACATTACGAAGAAATATCTTGAAACACTTGTCAATCAGCTAAAACACCTTCATTCAAGAACGAAAAGGGCTAGCCATTACCATAAAGGATTAATCGCTATTCAGAATGCCAAATTAGACAACCAGGTCCTTAAAGATTACGTTGAAGCCCACATTAACGGTCATATTGCTCGGGTAGTGCTTGACAAAAAGACTCCTAACGAATGGGGCATGCAAGTCGTAATAACCATTGCGGTTTTAGTGGTCACAATCATTGTAGCAAGCATATTCAACCATGTTAACGAAAATGACTCTGTAGAAAAATATTCTGCGAAAGACGTTAACAATTTTTATAACTCGTTTAATAGTCTATACGGTCCTCATATATCCAGAGATGCCAATGGCGTATTAAAAAACATAGAAGGACAATTGATATTAAAAGCCTATAAATATCCTTATGATCGTAATACTGAGTTAACTCATTCTATATTTTTTCCATTTTACAAACCCTTTCCAAAAGTTAGTGACTCAACACCGCATCATCTTACTATTGAAAACTTAGATATAGACAAATCACTCATTATTTTTAGAAAAAACAACTATAATCATTGTGTCCTTTTAAGACCAAGAAGTAAAGTCACAACATTCGTCGCGCCACAAGATTCTCTTATTTTTTACAGAGGTAAATTTCTAAATATTAGTGATTACGGTAGTCTTTCTACTTTTAATGGTATTTTCAAACATTCTAGTAAGGCAGATCGTATGAGGTTTTTTGATGTCTATGTCGTGCATTCCCAACACCAAAGTGACAGCGCCGTAATAAAAATGAAGAATTTTGGGGAACTCGAATTTCAAGATGTTAAAACTACTGTCCACAGAACAAGTTATGTTGGTAAAAATATTATCGACATCAATATTTTAGACACCTATTTAGACTAAAATAAATATCTTTACCCTTTAATTGAATTCTATGGATACCTTTCTAAATTTTATATCAAGCATTTCATGGTGGATGTGGATTATCATTGTGCTTGTAGTGATAGCCATTCGTGATATTTTACAAAAAAAACATACAATTCAGCATAACTTTCCATTAATTGGACATATTCGTTATTGGTTTGAGAGCATTGGACCAGAAATTCGTCAATATTTTGTAGCGAATAATAGAGAAGAATTGCCTTTCAATCGTATTGAACGTAGTTGGGTCTATGCATCTTCAAAAAACGAGAATAACTACGAAGGCTTTGGTACAGATCGGGATATATATGCCCACCAACATATTTTTGTGAACAACGCTATGTTTCCTTTCAGGATTGGTGGCGACCATCCAAATACCATTGATAAATCATTTTTGCCTTGCGCTAAAGTAATGGGAGAGTTTAATAAACGTAAGCGTCCATACAGACCCGCTTCGGTTATAAACGTCTCTGCGATGAGTTTTGGTTCACTTTCTGCAAAAGCTGTAGAATCTTTGAATAAAGGTGTTCAAATGGCACATGCCTATCATAATACTGGAGAAGGAGGCTTATCTCCATACCATAGTAACGGTGGAGATGTTGTGTTTCACTTCGGAACAGGATACTTTGGTGTTCGTGCAGAAGATGGCGGATTTTCGATGGAGAAAATGAAAAAACTTGTAGAAGACAATCCTTTTGTTCGCGCCATTGAAGTTAAATTATCTCAAGGTGCTAAACCAGGCAAAGGCGGTGTACTGCCAGGATCTAAAATTACCAAAGAGATTGCAAAAATCAGAGGTGTTGAGGAAGGTAAAACTGTGCTTTCTCCTCCAAATCACAAAGCATTTTCTACAGTTCCAGAAATGGTAGATTTTATAGAAGCTATCGCAGAGGAAACAGGATTACCAGTTGGTATCAAAGCTGCAATTGGTAAATTAGACCAGTGGGAAGAACTCATAGATATCATGCTCGAAACAGGGAAAGGTCCAGACTTTATAACTGTTGATGGTGGTGAAGGTGGTACAGGTGCTGCACCTCCAAGTTTTGCTGATCATGTATCATTACCTTGGGTCTATGGATTTGGAGATTTGTATAGATTATTTCAGAAGAAAGGATTATCAGAACGCATTGTCTTTATTGGAAGTGGTAAACTAGGTTTTCCTGCTAAAGCAGCTATGGCCTTTGCCATGGGAGTAGATTGTATTAATGTTGCCCGTGAAGCTATGATGAGTATCGGTTGTATCCAAGCGCAAATTTGCCATACAAATAAATGCCCGAGTGGTGTCGCAACACAAAGTAAATGGTTACAAAACGGTATTGACCCAACTTTAAAATCGGTGCGACTGGCGCAGTATTTTAAAACATTTCGAAAAGAACTTATAGAGATTACTCATGCTGCAGGTTATGAACACCCATGTGAGTTTAACATGGATGATATAGAAGTAAATGTAGATGACCACAACCTATCTAAAGAATTGTCGAGCACCTATATGTATAATAAAACCAAAGTCCCTTATACCTCAATGCAGGATTTAAAAGATTGTATGCATTTAGGAGGAAAATATTAAAGCAATAATTCAAAAAGAATTAAGTTTACAACTCAAAAGAAAACAACCAACTATGGAACAACAGTTAGTCAATCTATTAATGTTTATAATTCCAGCTTTAATAACTGGAGCAATTGCCTATCTATTTTTTAGAGAACATGTTGAAAATGAAAGTAGACGTCGCGACTTTTTAATTCAAAAAGACCTGCAAAAAGAATCACTACCAATGCGTCTTCAAGCCTACGAACGTTTGTCTTTATTTTTAGAAAGAATTAAACCTTCAAAATTATTAGTAAGAGTCAATCCAATGTCTTCAAATAAAGAAGATTACGAATCTTTACTTATAGCAAATATTGAACAGGAATTTGATCATAATTTAGCACAACAAATCTATGTTACAGACCAATGCTGGAGCATTACATCTACTGCAAAAAATGCGACTATTCAAATGATTAGAAAAGCTAATCTATCGGAAAAAATAGATTCAGCAGATAAGCTTAGGGAAGTACTTCTAACTGACATGATTGACAAAAGATCTCCAAGCGATGCTGCTCTATCTTTTATTAAAGAAGAAGTTTCTAATATCTGGTAATTTTTAATCGGATGTGATTTTGTTTTCATGCTTTTGCTTTGCATAGTCATAACCTTGAGCCCACCATTTTACCATTAAGCGCTTACTAAAAATCAATGAATTTTCAGTCAAACTTGTAGGTGTGTAATACAGATTGAGTTTTACACCTCTGTTTTTAGCCGCTAGTTTTCCTATGACAATATCATTCTTTTCCACTTGATCCAAAAGGTGTCCAAATAAATTAAGCATTAAAGAAAATGGATTTTTACCCAACACCTTAGTGCGTTCCATTTGTTCAGATTCTAAAACAACAGCATCTACCTCAGTAGCACCACGCAAAATAGCCTCGCGTATAGGAATCACACAACCTAAGCCTCCATCTGCATATTCATAGCCATCAACTTTAGCCAGAGACATAAACGGAATGTAATTACATGAAATCCATATCCAATTGCAAAACTCTTCATAAGTACATTCTTTAATAGATTTATATTCCACACGATTCATAGACAAATTTGAGACCGTAACTACAACATCTTCTTTAGTGTTTCTTATCTTCTCATATTCATCTCTAGTGAAATTTTGTTTAATATTTCGTTTCAACGCCTTACTCTCACCAAACGTACGTTTCATGCGTATAAACTGCCAGAGTGAATTTAAAAAATCTATCGAAACATATTCCCTATCCCCTTTTTTACGCTGTACAAAAGGGCTTACACTAAAAATATCATGCTGTTGCACATTAGTAAAAATATCATAGAGTTTTCCAATATCATTAACCGCTAAATGCGGCACTAATAAGCTTCCTGTTGATGTTCCCAAGAACATATCATACCTACGCCCTTCAGCTTCAATTAAATATTGCGCTACGCCACCAGCAAAAGCGCCTTTACTTCCACCTCCAGATATCACTAATGCTCTCAAATTAGTTCTTTTTTAATGTATTTATTAAAGATTTATAATTGTCATTTGTTTCCAGTTCCGCCAATAAGTTTTTAGCATATTTTGAAAAACGCCAATTATGATGCTTTCTAGCTTCAAATAAGCTTGTAATAGACTTACGTTCGAAGCCTCCTAGTAATTTCAGGTAATTAAAGGCATTCAATCGCAATTCAAAATGTTGACCAGGTAAACTATAACTGATTAACTCTTCTAAAACATCTTGCTTTTTTTCGGGTTGATATTCAACCGTATTTAAATGTAATGCTAACCATAGTAATCTCACATTATAATCGTTAAACCCTACAATATCTTTGGTTTTCTGTAAATATTTTATTCGATCTTCTGGGAAATTAGCCCAGAGATTATACAATGCAGCTTCAATCGTTGTATAAGATTCATCATCTAATAACGATTCGTAGGCCAGTTTCAGCTCCATAGGAATCTCACCAACATACTTTGCAATAGCTTGTCGTACTTCCAAATTATTCTGAAATGCACTTGTCTCAATTTTATCAGGAATCTGACTGATCACCTTTACTTTTGCTTTATCAGAAACATAAGACGATAGATAGTCTTTGCATTTAGAGGTATACGCTTCACAGTCGACCATAAAATATTCCTGCATGAATGATGATTGCTTTAAGCTTTTGACCATAGCATCCTCAGGAAGCTTAGACTCTAAAAGCCATTCGTTCACAAAACCAGTTAAATCCTGACCACTAACAGCCTCAACTTCAGAAATAAAATCGTTGGTCTCAACATTTGCAAATTGATGTTTTTCCAAATACGTCTTTACAGCAGTTTTAAAAGCAACATCTCCTACCTGCTCTCGCAACACATGTAAAGCCCAAGCACCTTTTTTATAGAATGTCGTACTACTCGATTTAGGATTAAGCAATGAGGTGCTTTGACCAGCAACCTCTTGAGCAATAAGCTCTTGTGCATTTTCAAAAAGCTGCCAATAGTAATGATTATCTCCAAAAACATCCCGCTCTGCTAATAACGCATAATACGTTGCAAAACCCTCCTGTAACCAATGATGCTCACCAGATGTTGCAGTGACCAAATCCCCAAACCACTGGTGTGCAAGTTCGTGCGCATTAACCGTGATATAATTTTTATCATTAAATGCCGTAGAATCCACCACAAAACTGTCTGAAAAAATCGTAAGACTTGTATTTTCCATACCAGAATACAAGAAATCCTTAACAGGAACCTGCTTATAATTTTGCCATGGATATGGAAATCCGATTTCTTCTTCTAAAAAATCAAACATTTGCTTGGTATAGCGATAGGTAGGCTCAACTTTTAGTGAGTCTTCAGGATAATAGTAATATTCTAAAGGAACGCCACTTTTTGAGGTTTCTGTTTGCACATTATAATCACCTATAACCAAAGCCACCAGATAGCTTGACATTGGTTTTTCCATTTCATAATGAACATATTGATAATGATTATTCCCCGTTTCTTCAATTAATTTACCGTTAGCAATCACTGCATACCCTTTTTCACATTTCAAAGATAAATTAAAAACTATTTTATCATTTACATCATCTATACTTGGCAACCAATGACTCGTATATTTCCCTTGACCTTGCGTCCATATTTGATTATCTATGAAATACAATGCTTTTTTTGGCGAACTAGTGTAATCAATATCCACTATATAGCGTCTTCCTTTTTTAAACTTATAGCTTAACCATAATTTTTGACCATCATAAGAATAAACAGAATCTAACACTCTAAGGTGTCTATCTAAAATAAACACCTTATTAAAATTCAAAGCTTTTGCATCAAGAAAAATAGAATCTACACTTTTAAGTACATCAAATTTATATCGCACAGAACCTGACAATGTATTAGACTTAGCCTTATTTAAATAAGAGTTCTTTACAAAGACATCAATTGCAGCTTCAGCTCTTTTAAAATCAACATACTCAGTTTGCTGAGCAGTTACATTTCCGAAGAAAAATGAAAAACAGATAAGTAAACATAATTGTTTCATAAGTATGATGCTGCAAAAATGAGACCAGCTTAATCGATTACCACAGGTTTATTAATTGGTGTATTACTTTTGACAACCACAAATGTAGACGTTGCATAAAACGCATTCCCATTTTGAGCATCGTTAGTCCAGCCACTTTGATATTGATACTCAAAATCAAACGTACTTCCAGCCATATTTGTTGCAAAGCTATCAATACGATACGGTACAACCATACCAGGACACCAACCTGCTCTATCCGGTTGCCAATTCCCTGGCTCTTGATTATTTACAGGGTTAGACGCACAACCTAATGCATCCATATTATGCTGAAACGTATTCACACCATTAATCTTTACATCATGGGTTCTAAAGCACCACTCAGCGCAAGTTCGTCCAGCAATCGCAGGAGACGCCTGTCCCCAACCCGAAATAATTGTCCTTAAATGTGTGCTTTCTGCATTAGCAGGAATAGAAACCATCTTATCTAAATCTAAATTATGCGTTGTCCCGTAAGGCACTCCAGAGCTAGACCAGTCATCGTAAGCAAGAACTCTAGATACAGCATAATAAGGATAATCTGGCGTTCCTTCTATATAATCAAAATCTATAGTCACCTCATAACCTCTTGCATTCCAACATTCGGTTCTAATTCGCAACTCTGTCGAACCCGTTAACAATGATTTGAAATCGGTAACATCAAACTCAAATCCTCTTTCCAATTGACTATTATCGTTCCAATATGGCGTAATATAACGCCCCAACTCATATAACTCACCAGAATCATTATCCTTCACTTTCACATTAGCATACACATCCCACTCATCGCAACCTTCATTAGGACAAGTAAGTTTTACATACATCTTAATCGTTTGAATATTAGTGAGATCATCATGCAAATTAAATGTTTGAGTTGCTGATTGATTAAACCCTCCACCAAAAGCCAAGCGTTCTTTATCAAATGTGAGATAATTATAAACAACTGGAATTCCTGTCCCAGATAAAACAATTTCTACAGTCTCTACTCCAGCACTCACTAAGCTTAAAGTGCCTGTAGCATTACCTAAAGCTGTTGGCGCAAATCTTATGAATAGTGTTGTTTGATCATTTACTGATCCAGATGGTATTTGCTGCACATCAGAAAACAGCGTGCCATCTAATGATATCTCAAAGCCTTCAGTAACATTCAAATCAATTGCAGTTGTAAGATTATTTCCATCAATGAAGAGTGTCGAAGATGCAGACTGCTGAGCTACTGGTGTATCTTGAAAATTAAAACTAGACACATTTATACCAATTACAGGCGCTGTACTCAAGCCCACACCACTTACATTCACTGTTCTTGTTGTTGCAGAATTACTTTGCATTGATACTTCTCCAGATATTACACCCAATGCACTAGCTGAAGGCGAAAATCTAACATATAGTGTTTGATTTTCTGCATTAGCAATATCTTTATTTACTGTTACCTGATTCGAAAAACTCACATTATCTAATGAGATCTCAAAATTAGCCGTTACAGAAATTGATAAGTTTGCACTTAAGTCATCTCCCTTAACTTGAATATTTTGTGAAATAGAATTACTTCCAACATTAACTTCTCCAAAAGAACTCAATGACCCAGTAATTAGTATACTAGATGAATTAGAACCTTCATCAGAACTATCACTACCGCAGTTAAAAACAAAGAAGATACTTAGCAAGAGGCTAGAAACAATAAAGTGTTTTCTGAAATAATCAGTTTTCATAAGCTAAAAATATTTTTTCTTACAATGTATAGATTATAATAATTCCAAAAAAGTAAAATTGATAATAATACATTAGAAAAAAGTGATAATTTTGACTGAATGAGTGTTAATTTACAAACTCCAATAGACTACCTTAAAGGTGTAGGTCCTAATCGAGCTGATTTACTTCGGAGCGAACTTGGCATTCATACATATCAAGACTTGATTAACCTCTTCCCTAATCGCTATTTAGATCGCACAAAGTATTACAAGATTAATGAATTACAGCGCAATAGTTCTGAAGTTCAAATTATAGGAAAGATCACAGGGTTTAAGGAAGTTGCACAAAAACGTGGCAAACGATTAGTAGGCACTTTTCAAGATGACACGGGGAAAATAGAACTCGTTTGGTTTCGTGGTCAAAAATGGATTCGCGATAGCATAAAACTAAATACACCTTATGTGATCTTCGGAAAAATCAACTGGTTCAATGGTGTCTTTAATATGCCACATCCAGAATTGGAATTACTCAATGAACACAAAAACAATTTGCGATCATCAATGCAAGCTGTTTATCCTTCAACAGAGAAATTATCTAACAAAGGCATCACCAATCGTGTAATGACAAAAATCATGCAAAGTCTATTTTTAGAAACCAAAGGACGCTTTTTTGAAACCCTTCCAGATCACCTAATTTCTGAACTTAAATTACTACCAAAAAGTGACGCCCTGTTTAACGTTCATTTTCCAAAAAATCAAGAGCTATTATCAGGCGCAGAATTTAGATTAAAATTTGAAGAATTATTCTACATTCAGTTACAATTAATTTTGAAAAATCTCATTCACAAATCAAAAATAAAAGGATTCCCTTTCGAATCTGTTGGTGACTATTTTAATAATTTTTACAAAGCGCATTTACCGTTCGATTTAACCAATGCCCAAAAACGTGTATTGAAAGAAATCAGACAAGATCTTGGTAGCAATGCACAGATGAATCGATTATTGCAAGGCGATGTCGGTTCTGGGAAAACCATAGTTGCGTTCATGTCAATGTTAATGGCGCTTGACAACGATTTTCAAGCCTGTTTAATGGCGCCAACTGAAATTTTGTCAGTCCAACACTACCAAGGATTACAAGAACTATCTAATAAATTGAATATCAGTATAAAAACACTCACTGGTTCAACAAATACTTCAGAAAGAAGAAAAATTCACGAATCATTAGAAAATGGTGAATTACAGATCCTAATTGGGACGCATGCTTTGCTCGAAGATAAGGTTAAATTTAAAAATTTGGGCCTCGCAATTATTGACGAACAGCATCGATTTGGAGTTGCGCAACGTTCAAAATTATGGAAAAAAAACACCTCTCCTCCACATATTTTGGTGATGACTGCAACACCAATTCCGAGAACTTTAGCGATGTCTGTTTATGGCGATTTAGACATCTCAATTATTGACGAATTACCACCTGGTAGACAGTCTATAAAAACGGTTCATAGATACGATAAAAATCGACTCAAAGTCATGCGATTTATGCGTGATGAAATTGAAAAAGGAAGACAGATTTATGTGGTCTATCCTTTAATTCAAGAAAGTTCTGCTTTAGACTATAAAGATCTTATGGATGGTTACGAAAGTATTGTCCGGGAGTTTCCACAGCCAAACTATCAAATTTCTATTGTCCATGGTAAAATGAAACCAGCAGATAAAGACTTTGAAATGCAACGCTTTGTCAAAGGTGAAACACAAATAATGGTAGCAACAACAGTAATTGAGGTTGGAGTGAACGTCCCCAATGCCTCAGTTATGATCATTGAAAGTGCCGAGCGATTTGGTTTAGCGCAACTCCATCAACTGAGAGGCCGTGTTGGGCGTGGTGCAGAGCAAAGTTATTGCATTCTTATGACCAGCCACAAGCTAAGTCAGGACAGCAAAACACGTTTGGAAACCATGACACGAACTAGTGACGGATTTGAAATTGCCGAAGTAGATCTTAAACTTCGTGGTCCAGGAGATATTATGGGAACCCAACAAAGTGGCGTTTTAAACTTGAAAATTGCAAATATCATTAAAGATAAAGATATTTTGCAAAGCGCTCGCTTTTATGCTAAACGTGTACTAGATAAGGATCCGTCTTTAGGTTTTCCTGAGCATGATGTTATTTTAAAAACCTATCGCGAACTTAGTAAGTATAAGAATATTTGGAATTACATTTCTTAATTCAAAAAAAGCTCAACTTCTTTATCAAAAGTTGAGCTTGAAAACATGAAGGTATGTTTTTGATTGATTTAGTTGATTGATGAATTCTTTATAATGCGCCTAATTCTTTTAAGTTTTTTTCAGAATTTGCTTTGACATTGGCAGGTGGATTCATAGATAATGCCTTTTTAAAATTCTTAATAGCTTTTTTCTTATCACCTATTGTTTTATATGCTTCTCCTAAACTATCATATACATTTGGGTTTTCAGGATCGATCTCCACAGCTTTTTTAAAATACTTCATTGCTCTATCATTATCCTTTAAATTAAGCATTTGATACCCCATTCTATTTAGTTGGTTAGAATTTGCCATACCAGCAGCCTCATCTAATGCCAATTCAAACTCTTCGGTCTTACCTAACTTATTTAACAACTGTGCTTTAATAGCCATATTATTAAATGTTTTCTGACTAAAAAATTGCCCAGAAATAGCTTTATCAATCCATCCTAAAGCTTCATTGAGATCACCTCCATTATTTAAAGCAAAATTAGCAGCTTGCTCCCAGTTCTGCCTTTGAAAACCTGTTTGCCCTTTAGCTTTTTGTCTGAAATCGTCTAGAACAATATTAGTCACATCAAAAGACACTTCGAAAGGAAATGCTTTCTTCTCCCAGGCCAAAGATGCAGTTGCAGAATTAGCCTTGATGTCATTGAAGGCATAAGTAAGCAACTCATGATGCGGTACAGAAGCCGTAGTAATAGTAGCTCTCAAAGCATCATTCTTCTTATCGTAAAAATAACTTCCCCAAGCATCGGCATCTTTTGATAATATTAAAGTTGCTGTATTATCTGCCTTAACTTCTAAATGCAAGCCGTAAGTTCCAGCTTTTATAGACTTCCCTTCCACTTTTGCATCATGAGAAAATGTAATTGTAGTATTTTCGTTGGCTCCAGCTCGCCATGGTGCTGCGGTAGCAGTTCCAAAGCCTAAGTTATTCATGCCATATGGCACAAGTTTTCCCCAAATCTCTCGATTATTTACGCTTGGTCTTGAATAGGTAATAGAAACATCTGACACACCAATGCGCTGTGATACAGTTGCTTGCTGACTGCCTCGCGGTGTGTTTAATTGCGCAAATGTGTCAATGCTTACAAAAAGCATCAAGCACATAAATAGCCCAGTAATTGTCTTGTTTTTCATGGTTTTGATTGTATTAGTTAAAATTGTATTTGAAGTTATAAACAAAAGAAGTATAGCCATGTTACAGTCATGTTAAAGTGGTTTGTGTTAATGTTAATTAACATTTCTTTATACTAATTTACTATATCTATATTTACAAAAAATAAATCGTTATGAGCATGCTTCACCTAAAACTAGAAACAGATCCTCGTTGGGCCACAATTGCTGAAGAGAACATCGAAGAGATTTTAACCGACCATGCATGGTGTGAACAAAAAGCATGCACTAATGCCATCACTATTATTACCCATAACTCGCAATACGAAGACCTTGTTACTGACCTGTTAGAACTCGCCAAGGAAGAACTTGAGCACTTTCAAATGGTACATGAAATTATTAAAAAACGTGGCTATACTTTAGGTAGAGAACGAAAAGACCATTATGTCAATCAACTCTACAAGTTTATGAATAAAGGCGGAAGTCACCTGCAAAGCATGGTAGATCGCTTATTGTTTTCGGCAATGATTGAAGCCAGAAGCTGCGAGCGTTTTAAACTTTTATCTCAGCGCATAAAGGATAAAGAGCTTTCTAAATTTTACTATGACCTTATGGTAAGTGAAGCTGGACATTATACAACATTTATTGGATTTGCTAGAAAATATGGACAAGATATAGACGTTGATAAACGATGGAAGGAACTTGTTGCCTTTGAAGGCGAACTTATTAAAAGCTACGGAAAATCAGAAACCATACACGGATAATTTATGAAGAAACATCATGCCATTCTAACGCTCATTTTATGCTTTACATTACATCTCAGTTTTGGTCAGAACGAAGCAAATAAAACATACACCAAAGAAGAGATGGCAGAATTTCAAGCTAACTATAAAGCTAAAAAGAAAAAAGAAAAAGCTGCTAGAAAGGGACTAGAAGGCACAACATTAACCGAACTCAGTTTTGAAGACATTGATGGCAACAAACACACCTACGAAAGTTTAAAAGGAAAAGTAGTTGTAATGAATTTCTGGTTTATCCATTGCAAACCTTGTGTAGCTGAAATACCTGATTTAAATAAATTAAAAGCTGAATTTAAAAACAAAGATGTTGCTTTCTTTGCTGTAGCTCTAGATAGTAAAGCTTCACTAGATAAGTTTTTAGAAAAGACCACATTTGATTTCACAATCATTCCAAACGGAAGGGTCTTGGCTAGAGACCTAAAAATTCCACATTACCCTTACAATGTGATTCTTGACAAAAAAGGAAAACTTCAATATGTTAGTGATGTTTTGAGTTTCAATATTATGAACCGTTTGAAACGCAAAATTAATGGAGTATTGAAAAGGTAAATCTATTCCTCTAACAACGCATTAATAAACCCTGTAAATTCTGTTTTAAATTCTGTGAATTTTTCACCTGTTGCAGGACCATTGAATCCTGTATGAATCTTACGTACTTTTCCTTTTTTATCAATAAATATTGAAGTAGGATATGATAGGACATGATTTAACATTGGTAATTTTTCTTGTGCCTTAGATTTGCTAGACGTCCCATATTGCGCCAATAAAATAGGGTAATCAATACCCACATCATCTTTTAGTCGTTTGATGCTCTCAAAGGCCTTTTCTTCTGTTTTAGCATATTCAAAAGCAAGTGCAATAAACTCAATATCCTTTTCGGCATTGTTATCATAAAACTCTGAATAGTACTTACTTTCATCCAAACAATTTGGACACCAAGTCCCCATAACCTGTACCACTACTACTTTGTTTTTATAGCGATTATCAGATAGAGATACTTGTTTCCCACTAGCATCTGGGAATGTGAACTCCAAAGCATCATAACCTTCATTTAAAAACGTAAGGTCATTGGCATCAGGCAGTTCATAAGTCTCATTCCGTTTAGCAGTAAAGGGTTCTTCCCAATGATTTCCCGAATAAAACACTCCATTCATTGTACTATCAGTAACTACTGCAGTAAATAAAAAGGCATGAGCTCCATCAAAAGTTGATAATTTCATGGTATTACCGTCCATCACTCCTTCTAAATACCTGTAATCACCAGTAGTTGTTCTAAAGGTTCCTGTCACCTTTGAACCGTCTTGTTTAAAAATTCCTTTAGCAATGTATTTATCATCTTCAGAATCTGGACTAAATACGGTCTCCCAGTTTCCTGTGGCATCAACAGATCCCGCTTCATTATCTAGGTCAAATCGGGTTTTAACTCCAAATTCCGCAGAAAAAGGCACCACACGATCTAAACTTTCTTTTATAAAACTACCTTCCAACATACCTTCTTTGACTACAGCTTCAATATATCCTTCAAAAACAGGTGTTTTAAACACAATCGAATCGTTAGAATAATTAATATCTGTAACCATGATCACCTCATCGGCATTAAATATCTTGAGTGCATCACGTGAAGTTACTTCAAAATTAAATGGCAAAACTTCGGTATCAGTTAATTGCAATTCTGCACGCCAAACACCTTCTTTTAAGGCTTCTGGTCGATCAATATTACAACTTAAAAAAATGAATAAAATTGGTAAGAAGAGTAATTTTCGCATAATCGTTTTCAATTTAAAATAGTGTAGTCACCACAAAGATATAATTCTTACAAAGATGGTCTAAATATCCACTGGCAATCGTTAAGAGTTTGATAAAAGTTCAATTTCTGTAAAAAAATAAGTCAATCACTTAATTTTTATGCAAATCAAAGCCTTGAAATTATTAGTATTATTATCTTTGTCCATTGACAAAATAAGATAATGAAGATATCATATAACTGGTTAAAACAATTTTTAAAAACGGATTGGTCTGCAGAAAAAACTGGAGAATTACTTACTGATTTAGGATTAGAAATTGAAGGTATAGAAAGTTACCAATCTGTAAAAGGTGGCTTAGAAGGTATTGTTGTTGGTGAAGTACTGACTTGCGAACAGCATCCAAATGCAGATCGATTAAAATTAACAACGGTTGCGATTGGCACAGATGAGCCATTACAAATAGTTTGTGGAGCTCCTAATGTGACTGCTGGTCAAAAAGTACCAGTTGCAACAATTGGAACTACATTATACACTGAAACTGGTGAAGCCTGGAAAATCAAAAAAGGTAAGATAAGAGGAGAAGAAAGTCATGGTATGATTTGTGCTGAAGACGAATTAGGACTTGGCAAATCACATGATGGTATTATGGTTTTAGATCCAAAAATCAAAGTAGGAACTCCTGCTGCAGATATTTTTGGTGTTGAAAACGATCATGTTTTTGAAATTGGTCTAACACCAAATAGAGCCGATGCAATGAGCCATTATGGAACAGCTCGAGATCTAAAAGCTGGCTTACTTCAAAAGGATATTAATACTGAATTAATTACACCATCTGTAAGCTCTTTTCATGTGGATAGTAGAACATTGAAGATTGACATCGATGTTGAAGATTACGAGTTGGCACCACGTTACTGCGGACTAACAATTACAGGTCTAAAAGTTGAAGATTCACCAAACTGGTTACAAAATCGTTTAAAAGCTATTGGTTTAACACCAAAGAATAACATAGTAGATATTACAAATTATGTCTTACATGAATTAGGACAACCACTACACGCTTTTGATGCTGCAAAAATCATTGGAAACAAAGTTATCGTAAAAACGCTTCCTGAAGGCACAAAGTTCACAACCTTAGACGAAGTAGAACGCGAGTTAAGTGCTGAAGATTTAATGATTTGTGATGCTGAAAAACCGATGTGCATTGCTGGTGTATTTGGAGGCGTGCACTCTGGAGTTTCAGAAGGTACTACAAGCATCTTTCTAGAAAGTGCTTACTTCAATCCTGTGAGTATTAGAAAAACCGCAAAACGCCATGGTTTAAACACAGACGCATCTTTTAGATTTGAGAGAGGTATTGACCCTAATATCACAGATTATGCTCTAAAACGAGCTGCACTTATGATTGTAGATATTGCTGGTGGTGAAATCTCTAGTGATGCTTTGGATTTTTATCCGAAGAAAATTGAAGACTTTCAAGTTCGTTTGAGTTTTGACAATGCTAAGAAATTGATTGGAGAAGAAATTCCGAGAGAAACAATTAAAAGTATATTGACATCTTTAGACATTAAAGTAAATAATGTTACTGAAGCTGGTCTTGGACTCACTGTTCCTGCTTACAGAAACGATGTGCAGCGCGAAGCAGATGTTATAGAAGAAATATTGCGTGTGTATGGTTATAACAATATAATGACCACGGAAAAATTAAACGCTTCTATTTCTAATACGTCAAAATTTGAAGATTATAAACTTCAAAATGTTATTGGAAATCAATTGACAGCTCAAGGCTTTTTCGAAATATTGTCTAATTCGCTAACAACACCAAAATATGTTGAACTTAGTGCTCAATTAAAAGAAGAGCACAATGTAGAAATGCTAAATCCGTTGAGTAATGACCTTAGTGTTATGCGCCAAAGCTTACTGTTTTCTGGTTTGGAAGCCGTTAGCTATAATATCAACAGAAAACGGGATAATTTAAAATTGTATGAATTTGGCAAAACCTATCATAACTATAAAGATGGTCGCGAAGAATATAAACACTTGTCCATTTTCTTAACTGGAAACAAAAGTGATTTGCGTTGGAATTCGCCAATACAAAAAAGTGATTTCTTTTATTTGAAAGGTATAGTAAATAGTACATTAGAGCGATTGGGCATTTCTAAATTCAAAGTCTCACCTATCAAGAATGATATGTTTAGTGAAGGCATTAGTTTGTCTTTAGGAAAAACCAAACTGGTTGAATTTGGTATCATCAGCAAAAAGATATTAAAGCATTTTGGTATTTCTCAAGAAGTTTTATTTGCCGATTTTAATTGGGATAATGTTATCAGTATGACCAAACATAATAACATTATGTTCAAAGCTATTCCAAAATATCCTGAAGTACGTCGTGATTTTGCATTATTATTAGATGAGCATATTACCTTTGAAGAGATTGATAAAATAGCAATGCAAACCGAAAAGCAACTGCTTAAGGATGTTGATCTATTTGATGTATATCAAGGAAAGAACCTTCCGAAAGGCAAGAAGAGTTATGCTGTAAGTTTTGTGATTCAAGATGAAAACAAAACGCTAACAGACAAGCAAATCGATAAAATAATGAATAAGCTACAAGCAAATTTTGAAAAACAGCTTGGCGCAGAATTAAGATAATCTTAATTGCGAATTATTCAATATTTTCTCCATGCTGAGAAAGATCTAACCCTCTAAGTTCTTGATCCTCTCTTACGCGCAATGGTAAGGCTAAATCAACAATTTTTAATAGTAATAGACTTCCAAAAAATGTAAATAGAGCTACAGCTATTAACGCAATGAGATGATGCGTAAATGTTGTGTATTCTCCATAAATAAGACCAACGTCTTTTGCTAAAACACCAGTAAGAATCATACCTATTATACCTCCTACACCATGACTTGGAAAAACCTCTAAAGTATCATCAATTTTAGATTTCTTATTTAATTGAATCGCTATATTACTCACCAAAGCAGCTATAAAACCAATAAAAATACTGTGACCAATAGTGACGAATCCTGCTGCTGGTGTGATCGCTACAAGTCCAACTATAGCTCCAATGCATGCGCCTAACGAGGACATTTTTCTATTATAAAATCGTTCAAAAAACAACCAAGTAATCATACTTGTTGCTGATGCAATATTAGTATTGGCAAATGCAATCACCGCATCGGTATTTGCTCCTAAAGCCGATCCTGAATTAAATCCGAACCAACCAAACCACAATAAACCAGTGCCTAGAATTACAAACGGAATATTTGCAGGTTTTTCAATCTTTATTCTGCGTTTACCTAAATAAAGAGCTGCTGCTAAGGCTGCAAAGCCTGCGGACATATGAACGACAGTTCCTCCTGCAAAATCAAGTACATCCCAATTTCTCAATAAACCATCGGGATGCCATGTCATATGAGCCAATGGTGAATAAATAAAAATCGAAAACAAAACCATGAATAAAATATAACTCCTAAAACGTATCCGTTCTGCAAAGCTACCCGTAATCAAAGCTGGTGTGATGATTGCAAATTTCAATTGAAATAACGCAAACAGTAAAAAAGGAATTGATCCAGCAAAATTAGGATTTGGAGACACCGAAACATCATTAAAACAAAAGAAGGTCATAGGATTTCCTATAATACCATAAAAGCTATCACCAAAAGCCAAACTAAAACCCACTATAACCCATAAAATGCTTATCACACCTAGAGCAACAAAACTTTGGAGCATGGTAGAAATGACGCTCTTTTTGTTAACCATACCACCGTAAAAAAACGCCAGCCCAGGTGTCATTAAAAACACTAAAGCAGAAGCAACAATCATCCAAGCTGTATCGCCCGAATCAATATTAGCTTCATTTTCCAAAATTTGATACTCTGTACCACATAGCAAAGCCAAAATGACTAGCACTGTTAACACGATGAAATTTAACTTTTTACCCATAATTTTAGTTTTGATATTCAAATGTAGAAAACGTGTTCAGAAAATAATCTAATAAACTACTGATAGCAGGAAGATTTATGATTTTGACAAAAATGTCTATTGATTTTTATCAGTATGATAATTTATATTATAAAAATCATTCATTAGATTTGTGAAACAATATGAATATTCTCTCAAAACACTAATAATTTGAAAATTCGATTTTTAATTCTATTTACTGCGTTTTTTTCTCTTTGCAGTAATATATCATCTGCACAACCTTTTGACAGCACACATCATCAAGATTCTTTATCAATTTGGCAATTAGCAAAGTATGATTTTAAATACACCTACAAAAGTGTAGGTCATTCATTAACACGACCACTCCATTGGAAAGGTAAAGACTTTGCTAAATTAGGAATTCTTGTTGCTGGAACTGCGACACTAACACTTGCCGATAGACCAATGCGTGATTTCTTTCAAAATCAAAAAGAAGACTTTCCAAAAGTTGTTAGAGATTTTGGCTGGTATTTTGGGAGTCCGCAAAATTACTTTATGGCGAATGCTGGTTTATATGGTTTCGGATTATTAACCAAAAACGAGAAAATTAGAAAAACTAGTGTATTAATTATTTCATCGTCTATAACTACTGGATTAATTCAAACCATTAGTAAAAATGCATTTGGTAGAGCCAGGCCAAGTTCTGGTTCGGGCCACCTCACTTTTAAACCTTATGCAAATGATGCTGAGTTTCGTTCATTTCCATCTGGTCATACCATTTTATCTGTTACAATGGCACATTCTATCGCCAAGCAATTTGATAATACTTGGGTGAAAATTGGGATTTATACAGTTGGATCAATTCCGCCAATATCTCGAATGATTGATAATTCACATTGGATTACCGATATTGCTATGAGTGCTGCTATTAGTGTTATTGTGGTAGATTGCATTGATAACTTTCTATTTAAAGAAGATGCCTATGAGTATCCTAAGAAGAAAAAACAAATTTCTTGGAACTTGAGTTTTAGTCCAAACAAAATTGGAATTATTGGCACATTTTAGACTGTTCAACACGATATAGTTTATCTGTTAAACTATTGCAAAATATTATTCAGACCTTGCAACTAAGATTGAAATAATCCTTAATTTTAACATTCATTAAAAAACAAAAAAAATGGCTACAGTTACATTAGGTGGAGATACAGTACATACATCGGGAACATTACCAAACGTTGGATCAAAAGCTCCTGATTTCAAATTAACGGCAACCGATCTATCTTCCAAATCTTTAAATGATTATGCTGGGCATAAATTGGTATTGAATGTTTTTCCTAGTGTTGATACTGGAACTTGTGCACAATCTATAAGAGAGTTCAATAAAGAAGCGAGTAATTTAGATAATACAAAAGTACTATGTATCTCTAAAGACCTTCCTTTTGCTATGGCACGTTTTTGTGGTGCTGAAGGCTTAGATAATGTTGTGAGTTTATCAGACTTTAGAACGGGTGACTTTGGAAAATCTTACGGGCTAGACTTTACGGATGGTGCTTTTGAAGCGCTTTTATCCAGATGCGTTATTGTAGTTGATTCGCAAGGTACTGTAACTTATACAGAGCAAGTTCCAGAGATTGCTGACGAACCTAATTACAAAGCGGCTTTAGAAGCTTTGAAATAATGTCAAATAAAGAATCTTTTTTAATTAACAGACTTAAAAGTATTGGTTATGCTTTTAAAGGTGCTGTTTATCTAATCAAAACAGAGTCAAGTATAAAAATTCAAGTGTTCTGTGCCATAGCAGTAACTATTGCAGGATTCTACTTTGATATTTCTAGAACGGAATGGCTCTTTCAAATTGCATTTATCGGTTTAGTGATGAGCCTTGAAGGCATGAATACCGCTATTGAATATATCTCAGATTTTATTCACCCAGATAGACATGAAACTATTGGTAAAATAAAAGATATTGCAGCTGGAGCTGTATTTATTGCTGCTATTTCTGCTGCTGTAGCTGCCTTAGTTATTTATCTTCCTAAGATCTTCTAAATTAATTAATAGTAACTATACTCACATTTATAATATCGTTGGCATCTAACTTTGGCACTAATGCATGATAGGTTAAATTGGGAGCCTCTGTTGTTGCATTCTTCACAAATGTAACGGTGAGACTAAACTGACCGTTATCGCAATTTTTTACAAGACCATCATAATCAATGCTATCAATACCACTTGTAAGTGCTTTTTTACCTATGAGGAGATCATAGGCAACAAAATCAATTTGAGGCATACAACTTCCGGTCACTAAATTATCAAATACAAATTGGGATCTAATGATAATAAACTCTTCTGTAAGGTCTATATCCATTTGATAAGGTGTATTGATACAAGAATACTCGGCTTCAAGACTCGTAATCTCCAGAATTACAGGAGAACACTCATCATCACTTGAGCAAGAACTAACCAGAACAAACGAAAAAACGATAATAAAACTCAGTATAAACTTTCTCATAATTTAATAGTTATATCTATAAGATGCGAGGTTTCAAAAAAGGTTGCGTCAAATTTAAAACATCTCTCTAGGTTTAACGTTAGTAATTTGTATTTTTGTTTTAACTAATAACCCTTCAATGGCGAAGAAAAAAACCAAGACTAAAAGCAAAGCTAAAACCAAACCTAAATTTAAAAAACCAAGTTTAAAGCTATCAAGTCAGCAAAAATTGATTTTTGGTAGTTTATTGATTATTCTTGGTGTTTTAATGTTTATAGCGTTTTTATCTTTTTTCTTTACTGGAAAAGCAGACCAAAGCACGCTTACTGAAATTGCTTCTAGAAATGTTGAAGCCTCTAACTGGCTTAATAAATTAGGAGCTTGGGTTAGTGATTTATTCATTAATAAAGGATTTGGGATCGCTTCATTCATTTTTTCTGGATTGATCTTTTTATCTGGTATTTATATCACATTAGATATTAACAAGGCACGTCTGAGACGTCATTGGGTTTGGGGAACACTCATCGTGGTGTGGCTATCTATATTTTTTGGTTTTTTCTCTCATAAATACGATACCCTTGGAGGTACAGTAGGCTTTGAAATGAATTCTTTTTTTCAAGATTACATTGGGAAAATTGGAACTGCTCTACTACTGGTTTTTGTGCTTATCTCCTATTTAGCAATTCGTTTTGGTATTAATGGTGAGTCGTTTGTAAATTTATTCAAACGTGCAAAAAGCGATATCGAAAAAGAATTAAACACAACTGATAATGAGCAAACGTTCGCTGTAGATAATGATTTATCTGCTGAAGCTGAAGATATCAAATCTGCTTTTGAACTTACAGTTGAAGATACTAAACCTTCCAAAGACAAAACTACAAAGCCTGAGCCTGAGCTAAGAAAAGAACTCGAACCTCAATTAAAGACTGAAGCTAAAGTAGAAGATAAGAAAGACACCGAATTAGATATACAAATTGAAACGGTAGAAGAAGAAGTTTCTGAAACCGATAATCTTTCTGATAAGCTTGTTGAAGATTTTGGTCAGTTTGATCCTACATTAGAATTGAGCAAATTTCAGTTTCCTCCATTAGATCTTTTGAAGAAATATGATACTGAAGGCATTACCATAAATCAAGAGGAACTTGAGGAAAACAAAAACCGAATCGTAGAAACACTCAATAACTATAAAATTGGTATTGCGAGTATTAAAGCGACTATCGGTCCGACGGTTACCTTATATGAAATTGTTCCAGAGGCAGGCGTTAGAATTTCAAAAATTAAAAACCTAGAAGACGATATAGCCTTATCCCTTTCTGCACTCGGAATACGTATCATTGCTCCTATTCCAGGAAAAGGTACTATTGGTATTGAAGTACCAAATAAAAATGCAACCATTGTTTCTATGCGCTCTGTTATTGCGTCTCAGAAATTTCAAAAATCTGAAATGGAGCTACCAATTGCCTTCGGTAAAACCATTAGTAACGAAACATTTGTGGTCGATTTGGCCAAAATGCCTCACATGTTAATGGCTGGAGCCACAGGTCAAGGTAAATCTGTTGGATTAAATGCCGTATTGACCTCACTATTGTACAAAAAGCATCCTGCTGAAGTTAAGTTCGTTTTGGTTGATCCTAAAAAAGTTGAATTAACACTATTCAATAAGATTGAACGCCATTATTTAGCAAAACTACCAGATAGTGAAGATGCTATTATTACAGATAACACGAAAGTAATCAACACATTAAATTCGCTTTGTATTGAGATGGATAACCGTTACGAGATGCTCAAAAATGCCATGTGTCGTAACATTAAAGAATACAATACCAAGTTTAAAGCACGAAAACTAAATCCTAATGATGGTCATCAATTTCTACCTTACATCGTATTGGTTGTTGATGAATTTGCAGATTTAATTATGACCGCTGGAAAAGAAGTCGAAACACCTATTGCTCGTTTAGCGCAACTGGCTCGTGCCATAGGGATTCACTTAATTATTGCTACACAACGTCCATCGGTAAATGTAATCACTGGTATTATTAAAGCCAATTTCCCTGCACGTATTGCCTTTAGAGTGACTTCTAAAATAGATTCACGTACAATTTTGGATGGTTCTGGAGCAGATCAATTAATTGGTCGTGGTGATATGTTATATACCCAAGGAAATGATATAACACGTATCCAATGTGCATTTGTTGACACGCCTGAAGTAGAAAGAATCACTGAATTTATTGGCGGACAAAAAGCATATCCAGAAGCACATTTGCTTCCAGAATATGTTGGTGAAGAAAGTGGCACAAGTCTTGATAATAATATTGAGGATAGAGATAAACTATTTAGAGAAGCTGCTGAAATCATTGTGACAGCACAACAAGGTTCAGCATCTTTACTACAACGGAAACTAAAATTAGGTTACAATAGAGCCGGACGCCTCATAGACCAATTAGAAGCTGCAGGAATTGTTGGTGGTTTTGAAGGTAGTAAAGCACGACAGGTTTTAGTTCCTGATTTAGTAGCTCTAGATGAATTATTAACAAACGAAACATAAAAAGATTTAGCGAAAGCAAAAATACATTAGACCATGAAACAGATACTTGTAGTACTAGCATTATTAATTGGAGGTTTTGGATTTTCTCAAGATTCAAAAAAAGCAGAAACCTTACTCAATGAAGTATATGAGACGGTAAATACTTATAATAACATCTCAATAGATTTCAAATATGTTTTAGAAAATTCAAGTGAAAACATAAAACAAGAGACACGAGGTGACGTTGTTATGGAAGGTGATAAATATTTACTTAATATTCTAGGTATCACGAGGTTATTTGATGGCAAAAAACTTTATACCATTAGTCCAGAAGATGAAGAGGTGACTATTTCTTCGGATAATTCTGAGGATGAGAATACGATTACGCCTAGTATGATGTTGTCCTTTTATAAAGATGGCTACACTTATGCTATGGATATTATTCAAGATGTTAGAGGAAGAAAAATTCAGTTTGTAAAGCTTTATCCTATAGATACAAATTCTGAGATTAAAGAAGTATTCCTTGGTATTGATGCTAAAACGAAGCACATATACAGACTTATTGAAGTTGGTAAAAACGGTACAAAAACAACCTTAACTGTTAATTCTTTTAAAACGAACGAACCGATTTCAAAAACCTTATTTACTTTTGACGAAAGTAAGTACAAAGATTATTATATCAATAAGCTAGATTAGGTTAACCACCATTTTATGAAAATATTAGATAGGTATATATTAAAGACCTACCTAAAGACATTTTTGAGCGTGTTTATTATACTCATGTTCATTTTTGTTTTACAGGCAATCTGGTTATATATAGGAGACTTAGCTGGAAAAGACCTAGATACGTTCGTTATCCTTAAGCTTTTACTTTACATTACTCCTACACTTATCCCTTTAATTTTACCACTTACTATCTTATTGGTTTCCATTATGGTTTTTGGGCAATTTGCCGAAAATTATGAATTCGCTGCAATGAAATCCACTGGAATCTCATTGCAACGTGCTATGAGAAGTTTGAGTATTTTTATTGTTTTACTAGGTGTGACTACCTTTATTTTTTCAAATAATGTTATTCCCTGGGCTAATTACAGAGTCTATAACCTTAGAAAGAATATCGCTCAGGTAAAACCTGCTTTAGCAATCACTAAAGGACAGTTTAATGAAATTGGTAATTACAACATTAAAGTACAGGATAAAAGTGGCGATAATGATCAATTTTTGACCAATGTAGTTATTCATAAAAAAGCAAAAAACGGAAAAAACAAAACCGTAATCGTCTCTGAAAGCGGCGAACTTAAAAGTAGTGAAGGTTCCAATATATTGCAATTGATCTTATATAACGGAAATTATTACGAAGAGATCTTTACAAGAAACCCAAGACAATCACAAAAGAAACCTCATGCCAAAAGTTTCTTTGAAGAGTATACCATCAATGTAGATTTAGAAGGCTTAAATGACGTCGATATTAATGATAAAAGTTACGAGAATAGGTATAACATGCTTGATGTTAATGAGCTTAATCATACGATAGATAGTTTATACCAAAAGCGAGATGAAAGCCTAAAAAATTTCGCGAACACACTGTATAATAGAACGTCTTTTCCAACCTTAAATAACAATATGTCTCCAAAAAAAGATTCTGTCTTTAATGGTGACATTTTGAATTTATTTAATGACAAAACAAAAATGCAACTGCTCAATTTAGCAGGCAATACTATAAACAGTACAAAGCAGATTATTAGCACTAATAAGCAAAATTTCTTAGTCAATACGAAATGGCGTAATAAACATGTGCAATCACTTCATGAAAAATATGTATTAGGTTTAGCCTGTATCATATTATTTTTTGTTGGAGCACCTTTGGGCGCCTTAATTAGAAAAGGTGGAATTGGACTACCATTAGTTGTTGCTATTTTACTGTTTTTAACTTATCACTTCATTGGAATTTTCGCCAAAAACAGTTCATTAGATGATTCGTTAAACCCTGTATTAGCCACGTGGTTATCAACTGCTATCATGTTTCCTTTGAGTATTTACTTGACCAGACGAGCAACAAATGACAGGCCTCTATTTGAATCTGAAGGACTTCTAGAACCTTTAAAACGACTCTTTGGAATTAAACGTAAAACACTAACCTATAACACCACGCTCTTAGCAATAGATTCTGATGCTTATACTACGCTCAACAGTTACAATGACAAAAAACTAATAGATGTGGTTAAACATTATCGCCAATATGATTATGGTATTGAATATAAAAACTCAGCACTTTCGATTTTAAACTCTAGAGGAATCACAGAACAAGAATTAAAATTTGGAGGTAATCTTACAGATCACGGTTATGAAGAGTCGTTACGATTAAAGTATTCCTATGAAGAAAACTCTAAACTAGCATTTGTTCTCTATATCATCACACTCATACTAACACTTCCTGGTGCTATATTAAGAAATAATGGCTATCCGCAAATAGGACAAGTTATGCTTATAACTGGTATAGTCGTAGGTGTGTTTTATTTGTTTGCTTTAATAAAATCTTTTATAGATCATTCCAACCTATACAAGCAACTAGGTAAAAAGAACATCTCTAATGCAGTCATGTTTGTCTTGTTAGGAGTGCCAATGTATGTCTTATTCTATTTCCTTCAAAAGAAAAGAATTAGCGAAGACCTAAAAGAGCAGTCTGCAAAGAAGCCAGTAAAAGCTAGTAAAACTAAAATTGTAGATAATGAAGCATTTGAAACTGTGCATTCTGACTACAGGATCTATTCGAAATTTGCATTAATATTCTTCTGTGTTGGTATTGCTTTACTAATACTCTATTTTGCCTTTAGATCAAGTGATCTTGTAGCTGTTACTTCAGCTTCAAAAGAATTAGCGATGGTTTCTGGTGTTCTATTTCTTATCTACGCCGTACTGTCTAACATTAATTTTGGTAAACTATATAATTTGACAAACCACTTAAACCGTTCTAATCATATGTTATGGAACATTATTGGGTTTGTAGTCTATCCTTATGTGTATGTTTTAAGGCGGAATAAAATAGCCAAAGACTTTTCAGCATAGAAAAAATAAGCCATATCTTTGCATTTATAAATAGCATACAATGACAACGAATACAGCACAGCGAACAACCAACATACAATTGAATACTATAGAAGAAGCCATTGAAGATATCAAACAAGGCAAGGTAATTATTGTAGTTGATGATGAAAACAGAGAGAATGAAGGTGATTTTATAGCTGCTGCTGAAGCCGTTACACCCGAAATGATCAATTTCATGGCTATGCATGGTCGTGGATTGATTTGTGCTCCACTTACTGAAGACAGATGTGAAGAACTTGATCTTACCATGATGGTTCAAAATAATACTGTGTTACATCATACACAATTTACTGTATCTGTTGATCTTATAGGTCATGGTTGTACGACTGGTATTTCTGTGCATGATCGTTCTAAAACAATAAAAGCGCTCGTAGACGATACGACGAAACCTCATGACTTAGGCCGTCCTGGACATATTTTTCCTTTGAAAGCCAAAAATGGTGGTGTATTAAGACGTACTGGTCATACCGAAGCTGCTGTAGATTTAGCGCGATTAGCAGGATTTCAACCTGCTGGTATTTTAGTAGAAATATTAAATGAAGATGGTACAATGGCTCGACTTCCTCAATTAATTGAGGTTGCCAAAAAATTTGACCTTAAGCTGATTTCTATTGAAGATTTGGTTGCTTATCGCATGGAGCATGATTCTTTAATTGATAAAAAAGAAGATTTCAACATCGAGACGCGCTTTGGACAATTTAGATTACGAGCATATCAACAAACGACCAATGACCAAATTCATATTGCTTTAACTAAAGGCACTTGGACAAAGGATGAACCTGTATTAACGCGTGTAAATGCTACACTTGTGAATAATGACATCTTAGGAACTTTGACCAATAATGCCGATGAGAAGTTAGACGACATGTTTAAAGTTATTAATACTGAAGGTAAAGGTGCCATCATTTTTATCAATCAGCAAGCACAATCTATGAATCTATTAAAGCGCTTGAGTATTCTAAGAGAAAGCCAAGAAGATGGTAAAGTTGTGAAAGCACCTAGAATTCCAATGGATTCTAAAGATTTCGGAATTGGTGCGCAAATCTTACACGATCTTAATATCCATAAACTAAAACTAATCTCTAACAGTCAGCAAACTAAACGTGTTGGTATGATTGGCTATGGTTTGGAAATTGTAGATTACGTTACCTATTAATTCACAACTATCTTTTTTGAAGCGATACGCTTTCCAGAATAGATTTTTAAAATATACATTCCTGATTCGATATCTGAAATATTAAGTCGTTTTACATCGTCATTTTTTTGTAAGATCAACTTTCCTAAAACATCATATATTTCAATACGATCTACATCAGTATTTGAAGCTATGTTAATATAGTCTGATGCTGGATTGGGTGATACTATAAATTGATTAGCGATTTCATCATCGACACTTAAATTGTTTTGATAAACTCTCACATAATCAATAACCATACTACTTTGCGTAAAATTAGGGTCAATCATTCCCGAAATTCCACCCATTGCAATATTGAGGAGTAAATATTGATCATCATCAAATGGCCATGTACTTGCATCTTTGACAGCTGGATTATACGTATAAAACCCTACACCATCAATTAAAAATGTAATTTGATTAGGAGACCAATTCATAGAATATACATGAAAATCATTGGCGACATCTGCTAACATTTGAGTCGCAGTATTTACCGTATTTCCAAAACTAGATGGTGTATGTATGGCAGTACTAACTTCATTTGTACTATGCAAACCGTGTTCCATGACATCAATTTCACCACAATCTGGCCATGACGTATTCCCAAAACCTTGAGTTTCCCAATACGCACCAGCTTCATTAATATTCTTACCAAGTGTCCAAATGGCTGGCCAAGTGCCTTCGCCAAATGGTAATCTGGCACGAACATCAATACGACCATAAGTAAACGCAAATTTAGAATTAAGTCGCGCCGAAGTATATGCTTTCGTTTCGCCTTGATCTGTAAAATTTTCCTTTATGGCTACAATATTTAGAAATCCGTTGTCTACAAATGAATTTTCTAATCGGTTCGTATAATGTTGCTCCTCTCCATTAAACCAGTTGCCACCTGCAGGTAATTGGGTTTGATGAAACCATTTATTAGAATCTAGTGCACCATTAACATCAAATTCATCAAACCAAACTAAATCTGTATAGATAATATCCAAAGTGTTAGGATCTACAGGTTCGGTGCCATCATCGATATCATCTATTAAGTAGGTTCCAGAAGTGAGTGTTCCTTCATCAATAAAAATTGTTAATCTATTATATGTTCCTAAAGCATTAACTGCAGAACCATCAGAACTATACTGTGCATTAGAAAAATCAAATGTAATCGTTACCCAATTTGAAGGTGAAGGCACATTAAATGTTTCTTTAACTTGAACATCTGGATTTGTACCATTTTCTAATTTCAGTAATATATTATGCTGATTGGGGTCAAATGAGTAAAATGATAAGTTTATAGTTTGTTGAACATCTAAATCTATTGGCTGAATCAAGTCTATATAAAACCCTTGTGAAGCTTCTGAGCCATCATTAAAAAATTGTCCAACGGCATTAGTGCCATCTTGTGGATCTGTATTAAATGAAAAACCACTATTGCCAAACGCAATAAAATTGTCATTTGTATCAGAAAAGTCTATAGGCATCTGTTGCGAGAACAACAGCTGAGACATACATAAAAACAGACCTGCGACATAGTAATAATACTTCATAGATTTTTTTTTGAAATTTATGAAATGTAGCTACTAAGTACTAATTTTTAGCCTATACAATAACACAACAACTGTAGAGAAATGTGTTAAAACTTCTAAATTGATGCTTTAATAGCATCTACCATTTTAGACGCTCTTTGGTTGACTTCATCGTCTGTCCATGACATTTTAATCAAACACGAGATATTTCGACCTATAAAGTGATCGGACTGCTCAAATGTTTGATATTGAAGATTTTCTAGTCCTTTTTTAATTTCCGAAGATAAAGGAAACAACGATTTTTGAGTTTTAAGATGCTCCCATTTTCTTACATAATGCCAGTTATTATCATAATAATGGAAACAAACATCAATGCCACTCTCTTTAAATGCTTTTGAGACCTTTCTTGCACTTTCTAAATCTGGTAAAAAGAAGTTTAAAAAAGCATAGCTCTCTTCTCCTCCTTTGGGTACTGTTCTAAAAGTTACTTCAGGAATTTGAGCAATAGCGTCACGAAGAATTGTGTAATTTTTTTTCTGAATAGCAATAAACTCAGGCAAACGTTTTACCTGTGCTAATCCGACTGCCGCATTTAATTCTGAAATTCTAAAATTATAACCCAAAAAAGGATGGGTTTCTGCGCCTCTATCATTACCTACATGGTCATGACCATGATCACTGTAATGATCTGCATTAATATAATAGTCTTTATTATTGGTGATTACGGCACCACCTTCTCCACAAGTGATTGTTTTTACAAAATCGAAAGAAAAACAACCCAGATCTCCAATACTACCAAGAGGTTTACCATTGTAAGTGCCTCCAATAGCTTGGCAGGCGTCTTCAACAAAAATGAGATTGTGTTTTGTACAAATAGTCTGAACAGCATTTAAATCTCCCATACTACCGCACATTTGCACCATCATAACGGCTTTTGTTTTAGGTGTTATAGCAGCTTCAACGGCTTTAGGGTCTAATGTGAGTGTATCATCAATATCAACTAATACAGGAATAGCGCCAAGCATCATAATGGCTTCGAAACTTGCTACAAAAGTAAATGTAGGCATGATCACCTCATCACCTGCTCCAACGCCTGCAGATGCCAATGCAACAGATACAGCGGCCGTTCCACTAGAAACGAGTTGAACGTGTTTCGTATTAAATGTTGTCGACAATTCTTTTTCTAATGCTTTAGCTTTCCAATGGCCATTTCGCATACCATCAAAACCATAGCGCATCAATACACCATTGTCTAAAACGTCATTAACCTCTTTACGTTCTAGATCACCAAATAATTCAAATCCTGGCATGTGTTAGTTATAAGGTATCGTTCCACAAAGTCAAAAACTTCTCTACTTTTTTCACTGAAAAATCTACGACAAGAGGTTCTTTAATTGTTTTCCCATTACTATCAATTAGTGCAATTCCTGGAGCCCCATTTTGTTTCGTATAGTGAATCCCTAAACGTGCATTTGTAGAGTTTTTATCTGAAACATCTAATTTGAGTAGAATTGACTTTGAAGCAAACTTCTTAAACGTATCAGCATTAAAAAAATTAGCTTTCAATTTCTCAGAAGCTTCTGTTTTTTGGTTATTAGTAACAAAAACCAATATAGGCTTGTTCTGCGTTTCGGCTTGTTTAAGAGCGGCTTCGTTATTTGTGATCCAATTAGATTGATCTTGTGCAGACACTTGAATTGTGAAAGCAACTAGTAAGATAAATAGTATTTTTTTCATAGCAATTTTTAATACGTGCGAATCTTTTCGCGATTAAAGTTGAAACAAATATAGCATAATCAAAAACACATTAAAAGCTTTTAATTACATTTCTATAACTGCTTCATTAACTTGTTTTCTCACTTTTTTAAAATCTGCAAACATATCATCGTCAGCTCTGTAGCCTACTGGTAAAAGTAATACCGATTTAAGATTTTTATCTTTTAAGTTCAATACTCTATCATAATCTGTAGGACTAAAACCTTCCATTGGACAAGAATCAATGTTTTCAATAGCACAAACAGTCATTAAATTTCCTAAAGCAATGTAGGCCTGTTTAGTCGACCATTCCTGACGTTCGTTAACGGTCATATTTTGAATCATTTGCTTAAGATCTTTACGATACGGTTCCAAAATGGTTTCTGGTGTAGATCTAATGTCTTTCACATTATCAAAATGCTCATCAACATCCTGATCTAAAATATCATCTTGAATACAAATCACCAATAAATGTGAGGCTTCTAAAACTTGCTTTTGATGATAAGAGTACTCAACCAAATCTACTCTAACAGCTTCATCTTCAATAATTACCAAGCTAATCGTTTGTAAACCATAAGAGGTTGCTGTTAAGTTAAAAGCTTGTTTTAATATATTGAGCTTGTCTTCAGTAAGTATCTTACTGGGATCAAACTTTTTTGTGGCATAGCGCCATTTCAATTTATCTATAGTAGTCATTGATTACAAATATTTCTGCAAAAATAAGACGAGAATAATCATTAAACATCCTTTGCACAATAAAATAAATCTATAGTTGTATTAAATACTTTAAAAAAAGCTAATTTTTATTTGAAAGAAATAAAAAAGGGTTCTATATTTGCATCCGCATTCAGGGAATACCTGATGAGATACTGGAGAAATGGCAGAGTGGTCGAATGCGGCAGTCTTGAAAACTGTTGAGGGTCACACCTCCGGGGGTTCGAATCCCTCTTTCTCCGCAAAAGAAACCCACAATGAAAATTGTGGGTTTTGTGTTTTCTGTAGCCTATGAAGTTTACTTCAAAGAGGTGGAAGGAAACTCAAAACCTAACAAGCGAAGCGTGGTAAGGGTTTTATGTTTGCCAAAGATTTCCAATTGGGATCATAACAATAATCCCTCTTTCTCCGCAATCAAGCGTTAAGTTTGAAAACAAAAAACCACCAAGTTTTACTTGAGTGGTTTTTTCTTTTTAAAGTATTAGCATTTGCAAAATGCTAAAAGAGGGAACATGAAATAATCCCTCTTTCTCCGCGAAAAAAACCCACAATGAAAATTGTGGATTTTGTGTTTTTAATAAATGTTGAACGTCTAATTTTCATAAGCGACTAAAACAAAAAGCCAACTATGTAAATCATAGTCGGCTTGCTATTAATCAAATATATTAGGGCTGATAGAAAGGGAATTTGATTAATTTCTCTCAAAAGTCAGCATATCTGTACCACCATTACCTCCGCTGATATCGATTAATTCAATTCTAGTTGAGGACGTGGATACAATATCCCAATCGTCATTAAGGTCTTCAAAATTATTGGTTTCTGGTACTGCAAAGAAGATATTAAAATCAATATCATCATCACTACTACTATCATCATTACTATTGCTATCATCTGTTACAGACCAGGTTCCTGTCATTGTAGTGGAGCCATTTGTTGCTACAAGCGAACCATCAGAATTAAAAGTAAAATCATAACCTGTAAAATCTGAAGTTTCATTCTGTCCAGAGTCATTGAAATTGGTTATACGCCAAGTTCCAGACTCAACGGTAGTTTCAATTTGAGCGATTTGCTGACTATTATCGTTTGGGTTTCCATCATCATCGTCTGAACAACTAAACGACATTAATGAAAAGCTTAGTAGTATCAGTACACCAAAATAAAGTCCTTTTTTCATGATTTCTATAGTTTAAGGTTAATATTGTTTTTAAAGTTTTTGAAGTGTTAGTGTATCGGTTCCACCACCGCCTCCACTCACATCTTGAATGACCACTTCTGTACTTGATACAGAAATCACATCCCAGTCGTCATCATTGAACTCTTCAAATGGTAAATCTGTACCAAAATTCAAAGTCATTTGATTGCCTCCACTAAACACAGTCCAAGTACCATTATTAGTTGTAGAACCGTTAGAAGCTGAAACTGATCCATCCATATTAAAGTCTAATTCATAACCTGCATAATTCGCTGTTTGGTCATCGGCATCTTCCATATAAGATGCTACAAACCAGAGACCGTCAACTAAAATTGATGACAAATCATCATTGCCGTTTCCACCATCAAAAGGTGTTCTTTCAAAGGTTAGGAAGTCTTCCGAACCATCTCCACCACTGATATCTTTTAATCTAATAATGTCGTTTGTAACTTCCAGAACGTCCCAATCATCGGCAAGTTCATCTAGCGGAATACTTGTTCCGAAGTTTAAGTTAAGTCCGAGTGGTGTGTTGTCACCTGATGTTGTTGACCAAGAACCATTGGTAGTTCCACTCATATCTGTTGCAGTTGCCGTATTGTCTGATGCAAAATTGAATACATAGTCTATAAAGTCTGTTGTCTCGTCTGTATCATCGAAGAAGTAAGTGATATACCAATCGCCATTAGTTAGAGCAGTAACTAAAGCTGAATCGTCAACACCTCCATCACTCGAGCAATCGCTCTCAAAACGTAAGCGATCATCACCTAATCTTAGGTCGACCTTCACCTCACCAGGCTCTTGTTCTATTTCGTGTAAGTTCCATGTATCATTAAAATCTGGTAATCCTGTTACGTTAATTATTACTGAAATATTATTACCAGAACCTGAGGCGTCCCATGTACCATTAAATGTATTTATTCCTTGAGTAACTAGAATTGTTCCATCATTATTGAATTCAAATACGTAGCCTACATAGTTATCTTCAAGATCATCATCATTGCGTTCTAATTTATCAACTGTCCATTCTGAACAATCAGCAAACACAGTATCAAGATCACTAGTCGTACAATTATCACAATCATCATCATCAAAATCGTTATCATCATCTTCATCACAACTATTATCTGCGGTTTCAATCGCTAAGGTCAACTCTTGTATAGTATTGATTGTTTGCGTCATTCCATCGGGATAAATAACTGTAAGCGGAAAACTTATTGTAACCGCTGCATACTCATCCAAGTCATCGATAAAATCGTACATATCATTATCATTATTAATCGTAATTGAATTAATCAAATCGTTATTTTCATCAAAAATTGAAGCCGTTATAGGATATTGAAAATCGATGCACTCGATGTCATCATCATCCTCATTTTCACCAAGGCAATTGGCTGTAAGTGCCGCCAATTCACTGTCTGAGTTTACCACAACAGTTGAAAAATCAGATAGTATTACTGTAATTGGATAAGAAATGACAACAGAATCTACATCATCATCAAAAAGATCGATAATGTCTTCAATATCTTCATAGCCATCATCATCATTTATGACGAGTTCAATGCCGTTAACTGTTACTGTAACAGGCAATTCAACACTTAAACAACTTGCATTGTCAATGATATTATCGTTAGAGCCGTCATTAGTTGCAACATTACTCATTAAGACTGCTATCGGTGAATTAGCTTCGATAGTTTCTTCAACGGGTGGATCAATGCTTAGATCATCTTCTGTTCTGCACGAAGTAGTGCTTAAAAAAATTCCTAATAATATTAGTAGGATTGGTTTCAATGTTTTCATGATTATTTCTTTTTTATTTAGACTGTCAATTGATATTAAAGGACTCTTTTTAAAATGAATTAAACTATCTCCTTTATTCTTAAAACAACTCATTTGTATAATGTCCCAAAAAATATTTTATTTATCTTATGGCATTGGAAATTAAAAGCATGATAAAAATCATCGCTTTATGAAATTTATATATTTAGTTTTGCTTGTATCTGTTTAACATCTAAAAAAAATATCATTGTCGAAATCCCTACATCAAAATATCTGTGATAAATTCCGCTTCTCCAAACTCTATGAGAAGTATGCTCAAAGTTTGAGCAATATCCTATATTACAAGTATGGTGATTTACTAAATCCTGCCGACAAAGTTCAAGATGCATTTATTAAACTATGGGAGAATTGTGCTAAGGTGACGCCAGAAACTGCTAAATCTTATTTGTATACAATAGCAAACAATATGATGCTCAATGAAGTGAAACATCAAAAAGTAGTTTTAAAATACCAACAGGTCAAACCAAAGGATTACACTAATGAATCTCCTGAATTTGTACTGAGAAAAAAAGAGTTTTTAAAACGCTATGAGGCTGTATTATCGAACTTAAAGGAGGAAGAAAGAACAGCCTTTTTACTGAGTAAAATAGATGGCAAAACACATAAAGAAATTGCAGAGATTATGGGAGTGACTAAAAAAATCACCGAGCATCGCATATATGCTGCCTTTAATAAACTTAAGGATCAATTAGTTGAACTTAGAAAAAAATAATCTTGGGACTTCTTAATCTTTAGTTGTTTTAATATTAGAACATGACGTGATGGATAAAGAATACATTATTAAAAAATGGTTACAAAATGACTTATCTCCAATTGAGAGAGCTCATTTTGATTCTCTTGATGATACCGAGCTTTATGAAGAAATCATTCAAGAAGCACAACGATTTAAAGGTGATGCTCATGCTAAAGTTGATTCATTTGAAGTATTAGATAAAAAATTAGGTCCCAAAAAAAGTGCCTCAACTCATTGGATAAAGGTTGTTTCAAGCATAGCAGCTATTCTTATTGCTGGTTTCGCTCTATTTACATTAATCAATAAAGATCAAATAACTTCGTATAAAACTGATTTAGCTCAAAACGAAACCATAACCTTACCAGATAACTCAATTGTTAACCTAAATGAATTATCAGAGCTAGAATACATTAATACTGATTGGAATAAGAATAGGTCATTAGATCTTAGTGGTGAGGCTTTCTTCGACGTGGAAAAAGGAAACCAATTTGAAGTGAATACCAATTTTGGTAAAGTTAGTGTTTTAGGTACCGAGTTTAATGTATTATCTCGTGATAGTATTTTTAAAGTGTCTTGTTATGAAGGCATGGTTCAAGTGACTTACAACAATACTGATGTTAAATTACCTGCTGGTACAGAGTTTATATTAACATCAGGGAAAGGCTTAAAATCGAACATTTCTATTGCTGAGCCATTTTGGTTAAAGAATATGAGTGTCTTTGAAAATGCAACATTGAAAAATGTCATTTTAGAGTTAGAAAAGCAATATAATATTAAAGTGCATTTTCAACTAGATAAGACTTTGAACTTTACTGGTGCTTTTGAACATAACAATCTTGAAAACGCTTTAAAATCTATTACACAACCCCTTGATTTGACCTACACCATCAAGAACAACAATGTGGTCATTATAAGGCATGTGCAAGACTAGCTCATACATACTGCTACTTATTTTTTGCTTGTCATTCTTTACTGCACAGGGTCAAAGCACAGCGTCTAAAATTCCAATTTCCGATGTACTAGAACAAATCACTAAAACACATTCGATTAAATTTAATTATGAGAGCAGTCTCTTAAAAGATATTTTTGTAATACCTATATCAAAAGAGTTAAGCTTAAATTCAAAAATCAGGAATCTTGAAAAGCAAACTAATCTAGTTTTTGAAAGGGTTAGTGATTTTGTATATAGCATTACTCGAGCTATACGGTTTTGCGGCTATATAAAAGATTCTGAATTACAAGAACCACTTTCTGGAGCCACCATTAATGGCAAGTTTGCTTATGCCGTAACTGATGAGAATGGGTATTTCGATATAGAACTAAAATCATTAAATGAAGTATTAACCATTAGACATATTGGATTCAAGACTATTGAACGTCAAGTAAGGTTTTTCAATTTAGAGGATTGTGAAACGATTTCTATGTTAATTCAACAAGAAATTATAGCACCTGTCCTTATAGAAACCTACTTGGTTAGAGGTATTGACAAAAGGCAAGATTGGACGACCTCAATCGACTACAAACGCTTTAGCCTTTTACCAGGTCTAATTGAATCAGATGTGCTTCAAACCGTTCAAGCACTACCAGGTATTTTAAGTGTTGATGAAACGGTTTCGAACATCAATATTAGAGGCGGCTCTCATGACCAAAACTTGATACTTTGGGATGATATTAAAATGTATCAGACTGGACATTTCTTCGGACTTATATCTAGCTTTAATCCGTTAATGACCCAAACAGCGAACGTCATCAATAATGGTACAGATGTAGCATTAACCGATGGTGTCTCGGGGACAATTCATATGCAAACCGATAAGCAAATCGATTCAAAATTCAATGGTGTTTTCGGTCTTAATTTTATAAATGCAGAAGTGTTTTCAAATATTCCAATAGGAAATAAGTCTTCACTTCAAATCGCATCCAGAAAATCTTTGGATGATTTTGTAAGAACACCTACTTATGATGTTTATTTTGATAGAGTGACTCAAGATACAGAAGCCCAAAATAATGTTTCAAATGTTACTAATTCTAATCAAGAATTTGATTTTTATGATGCTTCATTGCGATGGTTATACCAGCCTACAGATAGAGATTTTATAAGATTAAATTTTATTCTTATCAATAACGATTTAAGCTTCAATGAAACTGCTAATATTAATGGTATATCAAGAACCAGACGCAGTAATATTTCTCAAAATAGTCTTGCTGTTGGTCTCAATTATAAAAGACAATGGAGCGAGAAACTGTTCTCATCCATTAACATTTACAATAGTGAATATAAGCTTGAAGCATTAAACGCAGACGTACTTAGTAATCAGCTACAGTTACAAGAAAACATTGTTTCTGAAACAAGCGTCTTATTTAATAATTTATATGAACAAAATCAATGGCGATTTAACCTTGGCTATCAGTTTACTGAAACAGAAGTTATCAATTTAAATGACATTGATTTACCTCGGTTTGTTAGACGTGACGAAGAAATCCTTAGAGAACATAGCGCTTTTGGTCAGGTTTGGTATAAAAATCCTAATAATGACTTTTCCATAAGAGGTGGTGTAAGAGCAAATTATTTAACTCGGTTTGAAAAGTTGATTATTGAGCCAAGATTAAGCATTAGAAAATCGATTGGAGAATTCATTGACATTGAAGCACAAGGCGAATTTAAACATCAAAGTACCTCGCAAATTGTTAATTTCCAAAATGATTTTCTAGGTATTGAGAAAAGGCGTTGGCAGTTAACAGATAACGATAGTATTCCTGTGTTACAGAGCAAACAGGCATCAATCGGAATACTGTATAAAAATAATGGTTGGCTTTTAGATGCTAAAGGCTATTATAAGATGATTGATGGTATAACTACACAAAGCCAAAGCTTTACAACCAAATATGAGTTTGCAAAAGAAAAAGGCAGCTATGATGCCTTTGGTTTTGAATTCCTATTTAAGAAGACATTTAGTAATTTTAATAGTTGGCTAAGTTATTCATACATAAATAACACCTATACCTTCGAAGTCCTTGAAGAGATTGAATTTCCTAGTAATTTTGATATTACACATTCTATAACTCTTGGCACTACGTATAGCGACACATCTTGGAACATATCAGCAGGAGTTAATTACAGAACAGGTAAGCCCACTTCAATTCCTTTGAGTGACGACGAAATTGATAATGATGATGATGTAAATTTCGATGAAGCCAATAATGAAAGGTTATTAGATTATATCAGAATTGATGCTTCAGCAATTTACAAGTTCAAATTAAGTGATGCTTTAAGGTCAGAAATCGGTGCATCTATCTGGAATATTTCAAATAGAGAAAATTCAATTAACAACTATTACAGAGTTAACAATGACACTGTAAATAGATTCTCTAGGTTTTCCTTAGGGCTTACTACTAACGCAGTAATACGAATTTATTTTTAAAAACAACCTAATAGCTAACACAGTAGTTATTATTAAAACTTACTATTATGAAACATTTTTATCTTATTTCATTTTTATTGTTTACAACTTTAATACAAAGTCAAACAATTAACTTTTCAGATATTGAGTTAAAAAATAAACTTCTATCAGCAAGTTCAGCAAACTATGTTGCAATTGATAATAATGGAAGTAGTGTACAAATCGACACCAATGCTGACAACGAAATTGATGTAACAGAGGCATCAGTAATTTATGAACTAGATATTAGTTCAAGTAATATAACTGATCTTACTGGACTTGAAAACTTTGTCAGTTTAACGCGATTGGAAATAAACTTAAATAATATTTCCACTTTTGACGGAACGGCATTCACTAACTTAGAGTATCTCAATTTTAGCAATAATAGTTTAACTACAACAAATCTAACAGGTCTCTCTAATCTTCAAATTTTCTGGGCATTTGGAAATCCATTTAGCACTATTGATGTGAGCAGTCTTAGTTCATTAGATATATTAGACATCAGCTACTGTGACAACCTTACTAATTTAGATGTGAGTAACTTAACAACTTTAAGGGATTTATCCTGCACCAGTAATGATTTGATGACAACATTGAATCTAAGTGGATGCACAGCACTAGAAGATCTAAACTGTCAGTATGGTGCTCTAACAAGTTTGGATTTAAGCGGTCTTTCTAACTTGTCAACATTGTTTGCCGAAAATAATAGCATCACAACTATTGATGTAACTGGAGCAGTTAGTTTAGGGAACTTAAATATTGCATTTAATCAAGTTTCTTCTTTAACAGTACATGATTTACCTGTCTTACAATCCATTAGTGCCAGTGGAAATATGATTAATAATCTCGATATACAAAACTGTCCATTATTCTTTACGTTAGTAATGGAAGATAATCAATTAAGCACACTTGATTTATCAAATGTTCCTAATACAACCATAGTTGAAGTAGAAAACAATCTTATTGAAAACCTGATATTAGCAGACAATAATGAAATTGTCCAAATTGGATTATCAAATAACCTTTTAACTGAAATAGATTTAAACAGTTGTACTAATTTAAATTGGGGTTCTTTCAACAATAACCCAAGTTTAGAATCCATCCTTCTTAAAAATAGTAGTCAAGAATCTCTTTTTAATATTAATATAAATAATCTTCCAAACTTACAGTATGTGTGCGCAGATGATTTTCAATTGAATGCTGTTCAAAGTTGGTTAGCTAGTAATGGTTATAATAATGTGAATATAAACACCTACTGCTCTTTTACTCCAGGTGGTGAGTTTTATGCAGTTCAGGGTCAATCTCAATTTGATTTTAATAGTGACGGATGTTCAGCAACAGACACAATGGTTCCTTTTATGACCTATACCATTAGTGATGGTATCACCGATGGTATGGGAGTTGCTGATAGTACTGGAGTTTATAATATTCCCATACAGGCTGGAAGCTATACCATTACACCTACATCTTTTGACCTTTCCCTTTTTGATGTTATACCAGAGAGTTTTACTGTAAGTTTCCCTCAAGAGAGTAGTCCATTTGTTCAAGATATCTGTATCGTACCAAACTCTACGGTAAATAATCTAGAAGTTATATTAGCTCCATTAACGCCAGCTAGACCAGGATTTGATTCAGATTATCAATTATTGGTAAAAAATACTGGTAATCAAATTTCTAGTGGAGATATCACATTGATTTACCAAGAAGATTTTATAACTTTTTTAAACTCAGACTTACCTTTTGACATTTCGACCAGTAATAGTTGTACTTGGAACTTTACTAATTTAGAACCTTTTCAATCTTTTGCTATAAATTTAACTTTCAATATAAACCCTCCTACCGACCCTAATTTTCCCGTAAATATAGATGATTTCTTAACATTTGAAGCTATAGCAGCTCCAATTGTGGATGATATCAATCCTGACAATAATACTTTTACACTGAATCAAACCGTAGTTGGTTCATTTGACCCCAATGATATATTATGTTTACAAGGAGAAAACATCTTTTTAGATGACGTTGGAAAAGATGTTCACTATCGTATTCGTTTCGAAAATACTGGTACGTTCCCTGCCCAAAATATAGTAGTAGAAAATATAATTGACACCCAAAAATTCAATTTATCTTCCTTACAAGTTACGAATGGTAGCCACGAGTTCGTAACTCGAATAACTGGAAACAAAGTCGAATTCATTTTTGAAGACATAAACTTACCATTTGATGATGCTAATAATGATGGATTTATTATTTATAAAATTGAGACTCTCCCAACGCTAGAAATAGGTGATACATTCTTTAATAGTGCAAATATTTATTTTGACTTTAATTTTCCTATTGAAACCAATAATTACATTACTACAGTAACTGAAGACAATTTAAGTATAAACGATTTTGAATTGTCTAATGATATAAGTCTTCACCCAAATCCAGTTAAAGATGATTTAAACTTCATAACAGAATTAAGTATTGAAAAAATTAAAATATATAATTTACTTGGGAAGCTAATACAAGAAATTACACCGAGTCAAAACAGTCATAAAATTAATGTCTCACATTTAACCGATGGAGTTTATTTTATCAATTTTAATTCTGAAAACAAGAATATTATTAAAAAAATTATTAAAATTTAAATCACAGAACTTAAAATAGTTAATTCAAACTAATAAAATAAATACCTTTATAATGCTGTAAATGGATTTTCAAGATTTTCATTGGGCTTGACTACAAATGCCGTGGTACGTGTCTATTTTTAAAATAACGTTTTGGATAAATAAATCAAATAACGCTTATTGCTCAAATAAGAGACCACGTAAAAAACTGTTTTATTAATAATTAATAGCATGAGCAATATCATTTCTTAGATATCACATTATAAATAGATTTGCTCTATATAACATTTAGTAATAGAACATGAAAGTATTAATCTATAGTGCCAAAGATTTTGAGATTCCATATTTAATACAAGCCAATAATAAAAAGCATACATTGAGCTTTACAGAAGAGGCCTTATCATCTGAAACAGCCATGAAAGCTGTAGGCTATGATGCTATTTCAATATTTTCGGCAGATGAAGCTTGTTTTATCACTATCGAAAAGCTTAAGGATTTCGGTATAAAATATATAACACTTAGATCGGTTGGTTACGATAATGTTAACTTAAGAACTGCTAAACGATTACATATAAAAGTTGCTAATGTACCTGCCTATTCGCCGTATGCTATTGCCGAACACGCAGTCGCTCTGTTGCAAACACTAAACAGAAAGCTAATTGAATCCAATTTTAGAGTCAATCACTATAATTTTAACCTCAATGGTCTTGTTGGTTTTGATCTCAACCAAAAGACCGTCGGTATCATTGGCACAGGAAAAATTGGCTCTGTCATGAGTCGGATAATGTATGGTTTTGGTTGTACCTTATTAGGCTATGACATTGAAGAAAATGTAGTATTGAAAGAACGATATAATATGCGCTACACTACGTTAAAGGAATTATGTAATCAAGCAGATATTATCTCTTTACATCTTCCTTTAAATACCGAAACCCATCAACTTATTAATGACGATTTAATTTCTGAAATGAAAGATGGAGTTATTCTTATCAATACTGCAAGAGGTGCTATTATCAATACAGAAGATGTCATAGAAGGTCTTAAAAACAAAAAGATTGGTGCTCTAGGTATGGATGTTTATGAAAATGAAAAAAGCATATTCTTTAAAAACCGGTCTCAAGAATTACCTAATGACGATCTCCTTCTGAAATTAAATGCCATGCCAAATGTTCTAATAACGGGACATCATGCATTCTTAACCGAAGAAGCACTCACAAATATTGCAGAGACCACTATCTACAATTTAAATTGCTGGGATTCTGGTAAAGACACCGAAAATGAATTAACTAATTAATTTATTTTCAGTCCCAACAATTGGGTAACCGATTCTAGATAGCACACGTTTTGCATTGTCGAAATCGTAATGGGTTTGATAATTAAAAGAGGTTGTATTAGCTTCAATATTCACATCAACATCACCAATATGTTTTACCTGAGATAATGCATTAATTATGTTCTTTTACAACCACAACTCTTCAGGTTTTCTATATGAACTGTTGCTCTCATGATATAATTTTTCGATCCTTAAACTAGTTGAAATACTCTACTAATGAAATGATATTCATCAGTATTAATAGCTGACACAAATCATTTGACACACCAGAGCTTAACCATACATTTGAATTGAATATTACCGATTTATATGTTGGGATTCAAATCTATAAACGCACAACTAAAAGCCTTTCTAATTGAAATTGGAGAGCTTTCATACTTCACTTCAAGATTTTTAAAGGAAGCGTTTAAACGTCCTTTTGAATTCAAAGAATTACTAAAGCAATGCTATAATATGGGCAACCGTTCTCTCCTATTGGTTGGAATTACTGGTTTTATTATTGGATTGGTATTGACCTTGCAAACAAGACCAACGTTGACTGAGTTTGGTGCTGTATCATGGATGCCATCAATGGTTGGTATTTCGATAGTGAGAGAAATAGGACCTATTATAACGGCTTTAGTTTGTGCTGGTAGAATAGGGTCTGGAATTGGTGCCGAATTAGGTTCAATGCGTGTAACGGAACAAATCGACGCCATGGAAGTTTCTGGTACAAATCCATTTAAATACTTAGTCGTTACTAGAGTTTTGGCCGTTACACTAATGCTACCTTTATTAGTGATTTTGGGCGATGCTATTGCTTTATTTGGTTCTTATTTAGTTGAACATGTAAAAGGCAATGTATCATTTACGCTCTTTTTTAACCAGGTATTTGATTCGCTTGAATTTGGTGATATCGTACCTGCAACAGTAAAATCTTTCTTTTTTGGCTTAGCCATAGGAATCGTTGGCTGTTTTAAAGGATATTACTGTAAAAAAGGAACCGCTGGTGTTGGAAAAGCAGCGAACTCTGCTGTGGTATTTACCTCGTTGCTACTATTTGTAATTGATTTCATTGCAGTTTTTGTAACCGATATATTTTACGATCTATGATTGAGAAAAAAAACATATCGACCCAAGATATAGTGCTTCACATCAAAGATTTACATAAAAGCTTTGGCGATAATCATGTACTTAACGGATTTAACATGCAATTATACCAAGGTGAGAACTTAGTCATTATGGGAAAATCGGGATCGGGAAAATCGGTTATGATTAAATGCTTAGTAGGATTAATGGAAGCCGATAGTGGTTCTATTTCTGTTATGGGTAATGACATTACCAAATTAGATCAAGAAGCACTTGATATTTTAAGAGCAGATATTGGCTTCCTTTTTCAAGGTAGTGCTTTGTACGATTCTATGACTGTAAGAGAAAATTTAGAGTTTCCTTTACGTCGGCACACAAAGAAATTTGGAGAAGCTATTGATACTCAAACTCTAGTTATAGAAGCCCTAGAGAATGTTGGATTAGTTGATGCCATAGACTTAATGCCATCGGAATTATCTGGAGGTATGAAACGACGAATTGCATTAGCGAGAACACTAATCTTACAGCCAAAAATCATTTTATATGATGAACCCACTAGCGGATTAGATCCTATTACCGCTAAAGAGATCATCATTTTAATGCAAGACATTCAGAAAAAATACAACACCTCTTCACTCATCATTACGCATGATGTAGATTGTGCTAGAGTGATTGCAGATAGAATGATACTACTTATAGATGGAACAAATTATGCCGTTGGCACTTTTAATGAATTATCAAACCAAGAAGATCCAAAAATAAAAGCCTTCTTTAAACACTGAACGATTATGAAACATTCAAACGCACAGAAACTACGATTAGGCACATTTGTTATTATTAGCACGATTATTTTCATTGTCGCTGTATACCTCATAGGACAACGCCAGAACATGTTTAATAAAACATTTACAATAAGTGCTTACTTTCAAAATGTAAATGGGCTACAAAAAGGAAATAATGTAAGATACTCTGGTATTGACATTGGGACGGTTAAAGACATTACCATGATTAATGATTCTACTATAAAAGTAGATATGAATATCCAAGAAAAAATTATCTCTCATATTAAAAAAAATGGTATTGCAACAATTGGATCCGATGGTTTGGTTGGTAATATGATCGTAAACATTGTTCCTGGTAAAGGCCATTCAGAAATAATAAGTAATGGAGATATTATTGAATCCTACAGTAAAATTGGAGCTGATGATATTTTAAGCACATTAAGCGTAAGTTCTGAAAATGCAGCCATACTCACAGCCGACCTCCTAAAGATTACCAATGCCATGACCGAAGGAAAAGGAACATTAGGTGTATTACTTAATGATACTATCATGGCCAAAGAACTACAGCAATCTGTTACTAATCTCAAAATAGCAAGCTATGGTGCAACAAAATCAATCACAGATCTCAACAACATTATATCCTCACTAAAGACAAATGACAATACTGTTTTAGGCATGTTAATTAATGATTCTATTTCAGGAAAAAAACTAAAATCTATTGTAAATAACCTCGAATCTTCTAGTATAGAGATAGAAAAAGTTGTTGGTAATATTAATACAGTAGTTGATGATTTTAATTCAAGTGAAGGTGCTTTCAACTACATTATAAAGGACTCTTCATTGGTAAATAATTTGAAATCTACCTTAAAAAACATTAACGAAGGTACAGACAAATTCAACCAAAACATGGAAGCTTTAAAGCATAACTTCCTAACGCGAGGTTATTTTAGGAAACTAGAACGTCAGGAAAAGAAGGAAGCAAACAATACAAAAGATTAGATCATGAAAATAGAACACCTCGAAGAACGCGTTACAGATTACAAAAACTATATTAATCTGTTTCAAGATCTAGATAAATAAAGAAAAGCCGAGCATCTCATAAGAAATGCTCGGCTTGTTCATGTAACTGTCAAACCACTACTTTTGTGGTTCTGCAGCTCTTTTATTTGCTGAAATTTTCTCAATCATATCTGGTACTTTTTCAAAAGCAGCGGCTAAACCATGTGCTTTACCTGCTTCTATAAATGAGATTTCGTCTTCTTTAGTCACTAAGAAACCAATAGGTTCAATACCTACTCCTGCACCTGCTCCCATACCTTCACCTCGCTTGTTGCCTTTTCCTTCAACGCCTTCGCCTCCTCCTGAGCCAAATCCCATACCAACTTTAATGACTGGGACGCATTTAAACTGTCCTAATTCAAATTGGTTGCCAACTACTGTTTCAGTTTTGGCTTCAGACTTAATAAAGTCCGTAATTTTTCCTAATAATTCTTCAAAATGTAATTCCATGATATTAAGTTTTAAATGTTAATAAATGATCTTATCATACGAATTGGTCTATTCTCAACAGATAGTAATATTTTATTTCTTCCTTCATAATTAACGCCTAAATGATGTCCTCTATAAAAATTTAGAAATGCAAAAATTGGATATAATTTCGAATTCGAAATACAATCTCCAGTATCAATATCTAACTGAAACTGTTTGATCTTAAACGATTTTAATACTCTAAATACTTTTTTGAATGGGATACGCTTATCTCCTCTTTTTTTACTAGTGTTCGTTTTAACTGCTTTAGTCTTTGACCGCTTTTTTTTCTGGAGTGGGTAAACAAAAAAATTAAAGAAGAACACCTTGAAATGAATTTTAAAAATTTCAGCTTCATCGGGCTCAATACTTGCCTTTAACAAACCTTTTATTTTTATAAAATATTGGTTGGTCGAAGTGTCAATATAGAAGACAATCGGAACCAATAATAAATAAATGATTGCTAGCAAAAATATGATCAAAAGTATGTAGAATACCATATCTTGATTTTACTGTAAAGTACGATCAATTAAAGGTCTAACACAATGATATTAATCAGTTTAGAACAACTGTCCAGCTATAAATTTTTTCGTTGACTCCTAAGATACCAGCTTATGACAAAAAGCGATCCCAAGAGTGGTATTAATGACGTTAATCCCAAAATAATCCACCAAAAATTTGGACCTCTAAAATTAAAAAAATAGACCAGCCACAAACCAGAAATAATAATTAATATACCACCAAATAGTTCTCTTTTCCTAGCTACAAAAACCAATACAATAAGTAAAATCCAAGGCAATCCATTTGGACTATTTCTTAAGACGCCTTCAATACCTCCTCCATAATCTGTAGAACCAGACAATATAGAAAAAGCCAGCAGCAAACTAGCAATTAGCAACAGGCCATAACGTGCTATATACCTTAACATTGTTGCTGTTTTATTTGTGTTATTACTACTCACGCTGGGATTGAATTTTAATCTTTATGCCTTCTCATTTTCCCTGTGATTTCATCAATTTTTATTAAAAAAATAATAGGAAAATCGTCTTTATATATCTGACTAGAAAACTGGCTTATAAAATCAAGTTTTCTATGCTCTTTTCTAACAATTAAATCTTTCACGCCTAGAGAGAAATCATGCAAATGTGCTTTAGCTTCACTTCCATACAGTTCTTGGTAATGCCCATGAACCAGAATAGAATCCCAAGTATTCACAGAATCTATTTCAGAAACTTCCATAGAAACAGCTGTATGCTTTCGCATAGCTTTTACCTTATGACCTTCAGCGGAATATCCTATTATAGCATTGATGTTTTTATCATAGAAATAGGTTATTGGTGCGATAAAAGGTTTGCCATTATAGATATATGACAAATGACCTATATAGTTATTAGCCAAAATGCGAATACACTCATTGTCGTTTAGATGTCTTATCATGATTTAAAGTTTTTAATGACTCTTAAGTATTATTTCTAGTTTACTAAGCGCTTGTTTAACCATAACCAGACTATTTTCTGACTTTGATTCGCCAGTAATAGCATCCACATCATCCATTTTACGAGATCCTTCTCCAGATGTTGTAATAACTACTATTCTTTCACTGTATGGTTTAGTTCTCTCTACAAAAGTTTCGATTGACTTAGGTGGTTTCCAGTTCTCCCATGTATGTATAAGTACTAAGGCACTATAGCTTCTTGGCTCAATATCTTTCAACTCGGAAATATCTACTACTTTGATATATATAGAATCCTCTTTAAAGTGGTCAATTATAGTTGTAGTGAGTTTGCCTTTAAATTCACTTCCTTGGGTGGCAATAAGTAGTTTCTGACTGTATTCAGGAGAATTTACATCGAAACTCTCTGCTACATCCATAGAATATGTTTGCTGATACCAAATTGAAATAAAAAATAGTAATCCAATTATAGTTCCTACTAGAACAAGTATCTTTTTAGTTCGAGACATAGATATATGTATTTACTTAGGTTAAATTAACCCATACAGCATTGTTTTACTATGATAAAAATCAGTTGATAAAAATTAGAAAACACCTCAAATACCAAATGGGTTTATAAATTGCTTTTCTTTAAGCGTCTCTTATCTCTGTAAGCCCAATAAATTCCTTTAACATCAGATGCCCAATGCGGATACATGAAAATAAGTGTAATCTCTTCAAAGGTTTCTAGTAATCCGATACCTATCATGATATAAAAAAGGATATAATTTGGATCAAAGAACAGTGCATATAAAATAAATGCACTTTGCATAACCGCTGAAAGCTTTGCCAAATAGGTGTGAAAAGCTGTGGCTTTACCATATTTAAAATACGCGATCAACATTTGTATGATATACGGAACAAAAGCAATAGCAATTAATAAAACATTCTTTATAATGAATTCTTTTTCAAAATAAAACAAGGCAATCAACCCAACAACAAGTGTAATTTGATCGCCAAAAGAATCTAATTGAGATCCTCTAGGGCTCGTAATCTTAAGCTTCCTGGCTAAGAATCCGTCAATAGCATCTGTTGCATAACTTACGGCTAATAAACTCGCACATATTAGCTGTTGATCAAACCAAATAAAGCCTAATATGAAAGGTGCTGCTGCGATTCTGTAGAATGAAAACCAATCGGCAATATTATAATTTTTAAATGTTAGCATAGTAACGTATTGAGGATAATCTAACTTCAAAAAGTCAGTATCATTTTAATGACACTTTAGAGTTGAAAAGTAATTGAAAATTAAAAATTTAGAAATGACATTGATCATTTTACATACGACTCTTATCATTTAATTTTAAAGCAATCATAAAATCTACACCAATGAAAAAACAAAACATTTGGGTTATTTTTCTCACCTTAGGATTAATTTGGATCATTGTTGGTCTTGGTATATATCCAAATACAGGAATTTGGCCACTAGGCGTCATTTTTTTAATTGTTGGCATGTTACTAAAAATTGGTACTGTAAAATAATACCTTAGCTAATAATTTTCCCGTCACCCATTTGAATGATTCTATCTGTTTTATTGGCAAAATCTTCGTCATGGGTCACCACGAGAAGCGATAAACCTTGCTCCTCACTCAACTGTTTAAAAATATTAAATACATTTTCAGAATTATAGCTGTCTAAATTTCCTGTAGGTTCATCTCCCATGATAATCGATGGGTTGTTTATAAGCGCTCTCGCAATAGCAACACGCTGTTTTTCTCCACCAGAAACTCGTGATGCTCGTTTTTTTGCCAAATGATCTATATTTAGAATCTTTAGTTTATTCATGGCATCATGCTCTATTTCCTGTAGCGTTTTTTCTCCTAATTTTTTAGCAGGCAGCATCACATTTTCCAATACGGAAAATTCAGATAGTAAATAATGAAACTGAAATACAAAACCTATATGCTTGTTGCGCAAATATGATAAATGTTCTCTTGTTTCATTGGTTACCAATTTCTGATTTAAAAACAGCTCGCCCTCATAATCAGTATCCATTGTAGAAAGAATATACAGCAATGTAGATTTTCCGCAACCAGACTTACCCATAATTGAAGTAAACTCACCTTGTCTAATTTGAAAGTTGATATCCTTTAGCACATGAAATAATACCGGTTTTTTGAAGTATTTGTTGATATGTTTTGCTTCTAGTACAACACTCATTTTATTGGCCTCTAATAATTCTAACTGGATCAATCTTTTTTGCTTTTTTTGAAGGCAAATAACCTGCAAGAAATGTTGAAAGCATAGCAAATGAAAAACCGATAACAAAAAATAATGGATTCATATTTATAGGATAGGTCGCCACTGTTGGCAATGCTTCTGTTTGAAATGGAATTGTACCAATCAAACTCGCTAATCCAAAACCTATAAGTAAACCTAATACACCTCCAACAAAACCAATAATCATTGCTTGGCTCATAAAAATAAGTTGAACATCTTTACCCGAAAACCCTGTGGCTTTTAATATTGCAATATCATTCATCTTTTCATAAATAAGCATATTCAATATGTTATAAATGCCAAATCCTGCAACAATCAACAATGTCACAGATACTGCATATGTGATAAGGTTTCGTATGGTAGTTCCTGTTTCAAATTGTGCATTAGCTGTCTTAATATCTATGGCTTTGAGCTTAAACTGTTGCTCTATTTTTTTTGATAGCGGAAGAGCTTGATCAATATCATATAATTTGACATTGATATCTGTAATATAGTTTTTAGCTTCACCTAAAACACGTTGTACTGTTTTTATATTTGTAAAGCTTTGAATAGCATCGAGATCTGCAATACCACTTTGGTAGAAGCCGACAATTTTTAAAGAAAAATTTCCTCCATTAATCGGACTAATTTGAATACGGTCTCCAACTTTTAATGACATCTTTTTGGCAATACCTATGCCTAGTAAAATGCCATTATCTGAATTATGCAAAGCTTCAGCCGAACCTTCAACGATATAATCTCCCATATTAAAAAGCCTCGCTTCATCAATAGGGTTTATACCTGTGAGATTTCCACCAATTTCAATAGATCCTGCGATATAAAAAATTTGTGTTTTAATCTGTGGAAGAGCTCCTCGAACATTTGCATCCTTTTCCAAATAACTAATAATTGGCAAAGCATTATGTATTTTTTTCTGACTTAATTTCGGTTTGATAGAATGCACAACATTAAAACTATTCTTAACATCATCATATAGTGAAATAGGCTGCTTTTTAGAAGGCTCTATTTCATTATAAATGTGAACATGTGGCGTTTGATTTAAGATCAAGTCATCTAACATCATATTTAGTCCTGTCATAAAACAAACCAATGTGATATAAGATCCAATGCCAAAGGTCACACCTAGTGCTGCCGTTGATGTTTGCTTAATTTTGGTAAGCAAATGTGTTTTAGCAATGTTTAGTATAACCTTCCAATTAATCATTAGTCTGGTTTATAAATGAATGTATCTTTACTCAGCCCAGAAAGCACTTCTACATACTCCATATTTTGTAAGCCTATTGTGATGGTCACCAAACCATTTTCTGTTTTTACTTTATTGTTATCAATTAAATAAGCCTTAGGTATAGTAAGTACCTTATCTTTTCGTTCTATTATGATATTAGCTTCTCCAGACAATCCAGGATACAAAACTTTTGGAGCCTCAATAAATTGGGCTTCAACGATAAAGGTTTGATTGCGTTCATCTTTCTTAGGGTAAATCTTTGTGATTTCTCCATTAAATATGTTGTCATTATAAGCATCTAGACTAATTAAAACATCTTGGCCTTTGTGTATGGATACGATATCAACTTCATCTACTAACAATTCAATTATGAATCTTTTGGCACTTCCTATGCTTGCTATTGGCTCCATGCTTGTAACAATTTCACCAGGTTCTTTATAAATAGCATAGATTTTGCCATCTATTTTACTTTCAACAGTAAAATCCTTTGAAGCTATAGATGCTGTTTGGTAATTGTTTTCTGCTTGATTTACAGCTGTCTGTAATTCATTTTTAGTCCTGTTATATTTGCTTTGCAGAAGACGTAATTGGTTAGATGCTAATTCATAGTTAAGTTTTTTAGAATCGTACTGATTTTTAGATCCTATATTTTGATTCCACAGGTTTTTTTGTCTAAAATAATTAACAGAATCATTTACACGTTTGAGTTTGGCGGCCTCAATTTCATCCTGAATACCGCTTAAAATAGCTGCTCTTCCATTGTAATTCTCTCTAGCTAGATCTAAGGCCAACTTGGCATTTTGGGTATTTAGTTTAGGTGTACTATTTATAATTTGAAATAAAGGATCATTTTTAAAAACTAAATCACCTTCATCCACTAGATTAGCATCTAATAGTCCCGATACAATTGCATAGGCTTGATAAAGACTATCTGGCTGAATGGTTACTGAAGAATATACAGATTCCGTTAATGATTTTTCTTCTGGTAGAATTTTTTCTTGTGCATTAGAACAAGACAAAAAGATAAATAACATCATTGTGTAACTCAAGACTCTCATAGCTAATTATGATTGTATTTATTGATTAATTGCTAGTGATGATGGTCCATTTATTTTTTTTCTTTATAGCATAAAGTTCATCAGCTATTTGTTTGGTAGTAATTTGAGGAGGTTTTTTTAAGAATTTCTTGTCCAAAACAACATTTACTGGCTTTTTTGTAAGATATGTTTTAACTGCTCCATCGACATCAATGGCGACTTCATAATATTTATAATACACCACGTTTTTACCTAACGCTTCATTTCTTCCAACAGTTTCGGTTATGAGTTCTAGTACAATTGCCAAACCATTATGAAAATTAGTGGCATTTAAATATTGAGGTTCAACTATAGTTTTTCCCGAAGTATCTATATAACCAAAATAAGAAATACCGTCTTTTACGGTTTTAATCAAACACCTTTTTTCTGTAAATATCGGATAACTTCCTTTTGTATTAGTAGTAGTAACCAAATCAGTTCTAAAATCGACAACAATAGTCCCTTTTTCATTAATAAATGCCCACTTACCATCTTTCTCTATAGCTGCAAAGCCATCATGAAATGGTGAAATATAACTAAGGTTGTCTATTGTTTGTGTGAATCCGGAAAATGGCATAGCTATTACGATTAAAAAGAAGAGTGTGATCGTTTTCATGATGTCAACATTTTTAAATTAGTACTGCAAAATTAGTATGGAACACATTGCTATAAAATGATATTGGTCAGACTCATACAATTATATAGCAGATGTCAACTACTTTTTAAATTCAATACTAAGCTTAGCTAGCATCATAAGCTCTGACTTATTCTGACCAGAAAAACTTGACGCTATCTTACTAGCCGTTTGTAAAATAAGAGACTTCATTTTAGAACTAAATAAGGCTTCGTTGTTTCGTTTAAACAACATAAAGTTGTTGTAACAAACTTCAGCGTTATATTCATGATCTAAATGCAACCACTCAAATGTATCTATGATAGTTGCCTTTGAGCAAATGGTAGAATTATCTAAAAATGTCCATTCATTATCTAAAACTTCTTTGAGTTTATTGAATTCTTCAGGTCTTACATTTTTATCTACAGCTGCAATAGCGTAAAATAATTTACCCAAATGCTGACAAAATTTAGCATCTACTTTTTCACTCATGATTTAATTAAATTGATGATTCTTAAATATAAATGCTTTAATGGGTACCTCACATGATATAAATCAGTTATTAATCGATTAAAATACCTTTTTTTCGTATTTTTAAAATGGTAGCATTCTTTTCATAAAAACTATGTTTCAGCAAGACCAAGAAATATTTAATACACTATTCCAAGCAATTTCTGAAGGCGTTATCATTATTGATAACAATCAACACATCATGGAAATTAATTCAACTGCTGAATCCATATTTGGCTATGAAAAAGGGGAACTCATTCAACGAGAGTTGAACACTTTATTGCCTTCAAATTACCATCAGAGTCATGCTAAGCATATTGAAAAATTTGTCAAGAAAGGAAAGCGGAGACGTATGGGAGAAGCCTCAGATATTTTCGGTGTAAAAAAAAGCGGAGATATTATTGCGCTTGAGATAGAGCTTAACCCCTTTACAATTTATAACAAAACCTATGTCATGGCATTGATCAAGGATGTTTCAGAAATAAAAGAAACTCAAAAAGATCTTATGTTAAAGAGCAAGGCTCTACAATCTGCAAGTAATGGTATTATTATTACTGATGCCTTAAAACCTGACAACCCAATTATTTATTTTAATTCGGCATTTCAAAACCTAACTGGATATTCAAGCAAAGAAATATTACATCACAATTGTAGGTTTTTACAAGGTAAGGACACAGACCAATTACCACTTAAAACATTGAGAGCTGCAATAAAAAAAGGCAAAAGTTGTCAAGTTACATTGCGCAATTACAAAAAGGATGGGACATTATTTTGGAATGACCTGTACACTATGCCAATAACAAATGCGAAAGGAACAATAACACACTTTATCGGGATTCAGAATGATGTAACACAGCGAAGAAAAGCGGAAGCCGAACGTAATCATCTGTCAACCATTTTTGATGAATCTCTCAATGAAATATATGTTTTTGATGCCCACACCTTAAAATTTGTAAATGTCAATTATGGCGCACAAAAAAATAGCGGCTATACTATTGAAGAACTAAAGCAAATGACACCTTTAGATCTAAAAACTCAAGAAGATGAAATTACATTTAGAAAAAACACTGATGTTTTATTAAAAAAGAATGTTGAAAAAATAGAATTTGAAGCCATACACCAAAGAAAAGATGGCACAACCTATCCCGTTGAAGTACATTTGCAACTTTCAAGTTTAGGTGACAACGAAGTTTTTGTAGCTATCATTCTAGACATCACCGAGCGTAAAAATTACACTGAAAAACTTGAGAATACAGTAGAAGAACGAACAGAACAACTTAAAGCAGCTTTATCAAAAGAAAAAGAACTCAATGAACTAAAAACCAGATTCTTATCTTTAGTTTCACATGAATTCAAAACACCTCTAAGCGGTATTTTAACGTCAACTGTTCTGTTGAGTAAATATCAATTAACCGAAGAACAAAATAGAAGAGATAAACATATTAAAACGATCTCAGATAAAGTACATTACTTAAATAATATTTTAAATGATTTTCTATCGCTAGAAAAATTAGAAACAGGGAAACTGACATACAGTTTTAGCAATTTTAAATTAAGCAAAGTTGTAGATGAAGTGATTTATAATGCCAATATGCTTTTAAAAGAAGGTCAGTCTATTAAGTATCCAGATAATGTGAATGACTTATCCCTTTATCAAGATGAGAAAATTGTCGAACTTATATTATCAAATTTAGTCAATAATGCCATTAAATATTCTCCAGAGCATTCGGTTATAACCATAGCCATTAAGCAAGATCATGACGTAACTACCATCCAAGTCCAAGACAATGGAATAGGAATTCCGAAGGCAGATCAGAAAAGTATTTTTGAGCGTTATTTTAGAGCAGAAAATGTAATTAATACGCAAGGTACTGGTATAGGTCTAAACATTGCAAAACATCATTTAGAAAATTTAGGTGGCACTGTTTATTTTGAAAGTGAAGAACAAAAAGGTACCACATTTACAATAACATTACCTAATACTGTAAAACAATGAAAACCATTTTACTTATTGAAGATGATGTCGTTCTAAGGGAAAATACCGCAGAACTTTTAGAGCTTTCGCATTATAAAGTAATCACTACTTCAAATGGCAATACTGGTATTGATATGGCAAGAGAACACTCACCAGATATTATCATTTGTGATATTATGATGCCTGAGCTTGATGGATATGAAACTCTTAAAATCCTATCTCAAGATGATACGACGAAATATATTCCATTTATTTTTTTATCTGCCAAAACTGAACATAAAGATGTAAGAAAAGGCATGAATATGGGTGCAGATGACTACATCACAAAGCCTTTCACAGAGGACGAGCTTATTAGTGCTATTGAAAGTCGTTTAGCAAAAGCATCTATACTAAAAGATACAAGAGCTAACACTAACACTTCAATAAAAGACATCAATAGAAATGAATTAAAATCACTCAACGATCTAAAAAACTATTTTGATGATCATGGTACTGCATTTATATTCGAAAAAGATGCCATTATTTACCGCGAAGGCGATCATTCTAATTATATCTTCCTTATCACCAAAGGATCTGTAAAATGTCATCAAATAGATGATCAAGGCAAAGAACTTGTCACAACATTATATAAAGAAGATGATCTATTTGGTTATACCTCATTTACGAATAATTTGCCACACAGAGAAACAGCCATGGCTATTGGAAATGTTCAGCTCGTAGGTATTTCGATTATCGAGTTTAACCAAATCTTAAATAACAACCATAAATTGGCTTTGGAGTTAATGCAGTTATTATCTGATGACCTATTGCTAATGAAGAATCAATTATTAGAAATGGCTTATGGTTCGGTAAATAAAAAAACTGCAGCCACTATTATAAAGTTTTCAGAAAAAATAAATCGCAAACCTGAAGATCCTATTAAGATATCACGAAGCGATTTAGCTAGTGTTGCTGGTGTTGCTACTGAAACTTTAATTAGAGCGCTAACAAACTTTAAAAAGCAAGGTATCATAAACATCGAAGGACGAAATATTAAAGTTGTTGATCTAGAAAAGCTAAAATCCATCAGTTAACTAAACATGACTAATATCATTTATGAAATGACATCTTACTAATACATTTGTTTAGTAAAGATGTAGTCAGATGAAAAATATATTACTACCCACTGATTTCTCGGAAAACTCATGGAATGCCATTAAATACGCTGTCCGTTTTTTTGAAAATTTAGACTGTAACTTTTACGTGTTGCACGTGAATAAACTTAGCAATCTTGCAGTTAATGATTCACCATTAATATTAAATCAAGATGCTATTGATACCATTTATGTAAAACCTACGAAGCAAAAATTACGCAACATATTAAAGCGTATTTCAACACTAACAACAAATCATAGAAAGCATAAGTTTTATACACTTTCTGAGTATAATTTTTTTATAGAATCTATTCGTAAAACTGTAGATGAAAAACACATAGATTGCATTGTAATGGGAACCAAAGGCGCATCAGGCTTGGATAAAATCATTCTAGGAACCAATACAGCAGATGTAATTACAAAAGTAAAATGCAATACACTGGCTATTCCAGAGAATGCAGAATTCACAATACCTAGAGAAATTGCATTTCCAACAGATTTTTCGCTGTCCAGCAATTTACATGTTCTTCAACCAATTTCTGATATTTTAGAACGATTTAAGTCCGTTTTAAGAATACTACATATCAACAAAAACAAAGTTGTTTTAAATAACGATCAAGAAAAAAACAAAGAACTACTAGAAGATTATTTTAATCATCAAGATTTTAGCTTTCACTATTTAACAGACAAAAAAATTGAACGAGCAGTTCAATGTTTTGTAGAAAGCAGAGATATTAATATGATCTGTATGGTTGCTAAAAACCTAAATTACTTTCAGCAAATTCTATTTCATTCAAAGGTTGAACAAATAAGCTATCATACAGATGTACCGTTTTTAGTACTTCATGAAAAAAACAAACATTATGGATAATTCAATTTTCTTAGCAAAATTTTGGGGATGGTATCTCCTGATATTCTTTTTTATCTTAAGTCTTAACCCAAAACGCATTAAGCAAATATTTAATGACCTAAATGATGAAAAATTTCTTATCATCTCATCATTTTTAGCAATTATAGTAGGCTTGGTAAACATTCAATTTCATAATATTTGGGACTTAAGTTATAAGCTAATCATTACAAGCATAGGTTGGATTTCGCTTATTATAGGCTTAGCGTTATTTATATTTCCTAAACCAACAGTTTCCTGGTTGGAACTAGCTAATATTAGATTTGTTCAGGTCATTTATATGCTTCTATTTTTTACAGGGCTCTTTTTACTTAATACGGCTTACGGTATCGTACAGATATAGGTCAAAACTGATAGATATCATTGCATGAAAACTAAGTTAAAATTATATTTATAGTGTCATTTTAGGGTGACTATCATATTGAGAGTGGGGATTCTCAACTTTAAGAAAGCCAAACGCCTACGTTTGGCTTTCTTGGTTTACTTAATACAAGATAATTATGTATCTCACTAGTAAGTATTCATCTGATATATATCATTGTTTTTACATCATCTACCGCTTAATTTTACAATTAACACTTAAACTTTGTACAGATGTTTTCAATACTTCTACCTACCGATTTCTCTGAAAATTCAATGAATGCCATTACATATGCCTTGGAGTTTTTTAAATACCAAAAAGCACAATTCTATTTTATGCATGCGTATCAAAATGAATTTTATGATCATGAAGACCTTACCTCTCGAGAGGTCTTTGAAGATGTTTTAAATACAATTAGAACCACATCACAAGCCAACTTAGAAAAATTATTAGAAGAGGTTAAAAGCATTGCTCCAAATCCGAGATTTACCTATCATACTATTTCATCGTATAGCACACTTGTTGAGGAAGCAAACTTAATAGCAGAAGCAAGAAACATCGATCTGATTGTAATGGGAACAAAGGGCAAATCTGATGAACGTCATATTGTATTTGGAAGTCATACATTCCAAGTATTAAAATATGTGCAATGTCCTGTATTGGCCATACCATCAAATTATACCAACACTCAGCCCAAACACATATTATTTCCAACTAACTATCTAATTCCGTATAAGCGTCGAGAATTGAAACTCTTGTCTGAGCTAGCAAAGTCATACAGGAGCGTCATAGATGTTTTATACATCTCTAAAAGTGATAAACTATCAATACGACAAGAAGATAATCAAGCATTCATAAAAAACACATTAAAGGATAATCAGGTTAATTTTTATCATGAGGACAGTAAAAAAATAGCCGAGACCATTAAAAACTATATAAAAGATAACAATATAGACATGTTAACTATGGTCAACACACAACATTCATTTTTAGAAGACATGCTATTTCCTTCAACAATAGATAAGGTGAGTTTAGGATTGGAAATACCACTTTTAGCAATGCAGAATTCAGCACGATCATAATAAAACAAAGTATCATGAAACATATTCTATTACCTACCGATTTCTCTGAAAACGCATGGAATGCCATTACATATGCCATTACATTATTTAAAAATGAGGATTCCACCTTTTACTTATTGAATGCGTATACTCCTGTTATTTATCATGTCGAATATGTATTGGGATATCCAGCTCAATTTGGCTTAGGAGATGTGATAAGAACTAATGCTCAAGAGAACTTAAATGAGACAGTTTCGAAAATTAAAGAAGAATTTGGAACGAATCCAAAACATATATTTGAAACCGAAGCTAAGTTTGACACCCTAACATCTGGTATAAAAGCATTTATGGAGAAACACCCTATTGATCTGATTGTGATGGGAACCAAAGGTGCTACTGGCGCCAAAGAAATATTGTTTGGATCTAATACTGTCCACGTATTTAAAGACATTAAATGTCCTATTCTAGCCATTCCATTTGGTTTCGAATATGAATCTCCTCATGAGGTTCTATTTCCTACAGATTTAGAGGTAGATTATAATAAAACACACTTAGATATTCTTCATGATATAGCAAAGTCCCATCATTCTAGAGTTAACGCCATGCATATTTCTACAGGTTATGATATAACCGATTTACAAGAAAAGAATAAATCAAGTTTAGAGTTGATATTCAAGGACGCAGCATTTCTATTTCATGATATCAAAAGCATGAATATTTTAGAAGGAATTAATGCATTTCAAGTGAAGTACAAAATTAATTTATTGGTCATGATTAATAATAAACATTCCTTTTTTGAAAACTTATTTTTCAAGAATACGATTAATCAAATTGGATTTCATTTAAATATTCCATTCTTAGTGATTCCTCCAAAAAAGATAAACCTATAGTGATTTATATCATTTCATAGCCTAATTGCAAATCTTAATTTTCAAATTATAATTTAAAACATATAGCCATGAAAAAAAACATCTTATTCCCAACAGATTTTTCAGATAATGCTTGGAGTGCTATTGTTTACGCATTAAAACTATATGTCGAAGTTGAATGTAAATTCTATTTTTTACACTCTACGAAAATGAGCGTTTCAACAATGTCAAATTTTTCAAATAAATTATTGAAGGTTATGTCTGAAAATGCCATGAAAGAACTTGTAGAATTGAAAACTATGGCAGAAGTTTCAAACGCCAATGCTAATCATGAGTTTGAAATCATTTTAAGTCCTGATGACATTGAGACTGCTGTAAAATCATCAATAAAAAAACATCAAATCGACTTGATGGTTATGGGAACTAAAGGCGCAACAGGTGCCAAGGAATTTTTCTTCGGAAGCAATACCGTACGAATTATAAAAAAAGTGAAAGGCTGTCCTATCCTAGTGGTTCCAAACGAGTTTAACTTTGTACCGCCTAAGCAAATAGCATTTCCCACAGATTATACTAGATTTTATGATGATAAGGAATTAAGACCATTAAAGGATCTAGCAGACCTGTTTGATTCTAAGATCTTACCTGTTTGTATTCTATCCAAAGACAAGTTGACAGATATCCAAGAGTATAATATGACCATGCTTAAAAACTATCTAGAACACTATAATACGAGTTTTCATTTCATGCCAAATTATGCTAAAAAAACAGATGAAATTAATGATTTCATCGCGTTATTAGAAATAGATATGTTAGCCATGATAAATTATAAACACAGTTTTATTGAGAGCATTATAAAAGAACCTATTATCAAAAAAATTGGGTTTCATCCCATAATTCCATTTTTAGTCATTTCAGAATAACAATCTGATATATATCATTTTGCACCTTATATCTGTGAAGTACTTTTACAGTATAAACATTAAAAATATCATGAAGCATAAAGTTTTAATACCTACAGACTTTTCTAAAAACGCAATGCAAGCCTTACATTATGCTATAAAGCTATACGAAAATGACCATTGTGATTTTTATATACTCAATGTGTTTTCTGCGACCAGCAATATTATGGAAAGTTTATTAAACATGGAACCTGGAAGCGAATTGTATGAAACTGCAAAACTACATTCTGAAAATGGGTTAGCTAAGGTATACGATATGATTGCAATGGGAGAATATGACAATCCGAAGCATCAATTTAAAACGATTTCAGTCTTTAATAATCCTGTTACTGCTATTAAAGATGTAGTAGAGAAAAAAGATATAGAGATGATTGTTATGGGTAGCAAAGGAGAAACTTACTCAAGAGCCACTGCCTTTGGCAGTACAGCAATTAACGTTATGGAAAAAGTGCGTAATTGTCCGGTAATTGTTGTTCCGCAAAATGCTAAGAAAATATTACCAAAAGAAATCGTATTTCCTACAGATTATAAAATCAATTTTAAACGGCGAGAACTTAAGTATTTGATCGACATCGCCAAAAAATGTGATGCCACTATTATTGTTCTACATGTTTTAGAGCAAAACGAATTGGATAAAAATCAAAAAGAGAAGAAGCAATTACTTGAAGATATTTTAGAAGGCACCAATTACAAACATCATACGTTACCACATTGCTCAATTGAAACCGCAATAACCATATTTGTTGAAAGTAGAGAGAGTGATATGGTTGCGTTTATAAATAAAAAACATGCCTTTTTTGGAAGTATGTTAACAAACCCATTGGTTAAAGATATCACCTTTCACTCAAGAGTACCCATTATGGTAATGCATGATTTAAAAAACTAAAAAATATTAAAAATGAAACATACAGGCATCTGGTTAGATAAAGACAAAGCGCTCATTATTACCATTGAAAAGGAGCAAGAAACATTACAAACTATTCCATCTAATATAGAACATTACCGCATTCATGGTGGATCTGGAACACGGTTTAAAGGTGGTCCTCAGGATGTAGTGCAAGACAGTAAATATTTAGAACGGGAAAAGCATCAACTCAAACAATACTTTAAAACTATTGTTGAGGAAATCAAGGATACAGATGCATTAGTAATTTTTGGACCTGCTGGAACCAATGAAAAACTTAACGAAGAATTACAAAAAAATTATAAGTCTTTGAGTACAAAAATAAAAGGTGTGCAAAAGGCAGATAGCATGACAGACAATCAAGTCAAGGCATGGGTAAGACACTTTTTCAAGTCGAATTAGTTTTCGATATTTTATTAGTTAGTGAAGTAAAACTGCCATGATCTATTTGATTATGGCAGTTTTTTTAAGTCAATTATGGAAATCAAAAATTTAGAGATTACCAAATTATCTGGTGAAAAGGTTATGATTTAAAACAGTTAAAATAGAACCTCTAACTGATAATTATCATTTCAAAAAACACATTTCAATAGTACATTCCAAACAGGAAATAAAGTATAACGAAAAATTAAAATTATGTCACTTATCAAATTTAACAACAGAAATAGATTATTCCCTTCATGGAGTAATGATAAACTTAAAGATTTTTTAAGCTCAGATGATTTCTTTCATACAGACTTCTTTGAAGAAGATAGTCTTATGCCAGCAATGAATGTAAAAGAACACGATAACGATTACGAAATCGAATTTGCTGCGCCAGGCTTTTCAAAAACAGATTTCGAAGTTACAATCGATGAAAACATCCTTAATGTTTGCGGAGAGAAAAAGAAAGAGGAAGAGAAAAAAGAAGAAGATTATACACGACGTGAATTTAGCTATAATTCTTTCAAAAGATCACTTACATTACCAAAATCAGTTAATATTGATCAAGATATAAAAGCCACTTATAAGGATGGTATTTTAAAACTAAATCTTAAAAAGAAAGACGAAGCAAAAGAAGCGTTTAAGAAAAAGATAGAAGTGCTTTAATTAGCAAGAAAGCAGATCGCGGTTTGAGGGACTGAGTTCTGCTTTCAAATATAAAGATGATACCATGAAAACTATACAAACACACGCGCATTATATTGAATGGCTAAGTGCAGATCAAATGCACGAGGCTTCCAAAGAGTGGCTTTCAGAATTAAACTTTATAAAAGATGAACACCGCTTCTTTGAAGACCTAATTACAACATATACATCACAATTAATAGCTCCAAAACGGTTTTCAGATACGAAAGAGATTATTGATGAACTATATAAATCTCAAAAGCAAAACGACCTCCTCATTGAAGTTGTCAAAACCCATGAGAATGAACTACAAATCATGGTTGATGGTGTAGACCAAATCAAAGAAGAAAGTGCCTATACAAAAGCGCATAAAGGTCTGGTAGATATCATTAATGAGTTTTTAAAAGATTATAAAACCCTGAAAACTCAACTTTTTGATCTCATAAAAAATATGAAGAGAGAAGAAAAACAAGACCATCAAATTGATAAAAAATAATGTTAGTATCATGAAAAAACTACTTTACATATGTATTCTATTGCTATTAGCAAACTGTTCTTCAACACAGCTAGTAGATCATTGGAGAAATCCAGACATTGGTATTTATGAACCTTATAAGGTTCTTGTTGTTGGCTTAACTTCTGATTATGGAGCAAGAGATAAATTTGAAACGAAACTTAAGAATGAACTAGAACTTAGAGGCTCTGAAGCAGTTATGGGATTAAACGTATTAGATCAAACACCTAAAACGGATAAGATGACCGAAGATGAATTGATTGCCTTAGAAAGTCAGTTAATTGCAGACGGATTTGACACCATTCTATTTACAAAGATTATTGGTGTAGAAGACAAGATTAAGTATCGCAAAAATTATAAAGGTCGAGATGAAACGTATCGAAAATTCAAAGATGAATATTTAATGTATCAGGATGTGTTTTTTAATCCGGATTATTACGAAGATTATAAGATCTATAAGGCCGAAACGTCCATGTATTGTATTTGCCCTACAAAAGATAGAGAACTCATATGGAAAGGTTATATCGATATCACAGATCCTGAATCGATAGAAAAGGCTGTAAATGATTATGTGAGATTAGTCATCGTTGTTTTAGAAGAAGAACAATTAATAAACCGCATAAATACTCAAAAAGAAGACATTAAGGACGCTGTTGTAAATTAGCCAAAACTAATTGACTTTTGCAAAATAATACAATCCAGAAGATGTCAAGTCTATCTCTTTTAAGTTGCGATATCGTTCAGCGAGTTCACTTCTTAATAACTTGTTTTTCATTGTCGTAATCTTCTTAAATTTAATTTCAAAGTTATATTTTTTCAGCAAATTTAAATGTGTAGAAATAGGCTCTCTGTTAATTAAATTAATGCCTCCAGTAACAATCTTCCATTCTTTGACACTGTAAGTCCAATGACCATTCCAAAGCTTAGATGTGTTTAATGATCTTAAATCTACAGTATGAGAAATGCAACCACCCTTCTTTAACCAACGATTCATTTTTTCATACATAAAATCTAGGTCGTTAATATGTTGCAAAACTGTATGAGAGCATATAAGGTCGACCGTATGATCTTCAATGTGTTCTTTATCCGACCAAGGAATAATAGATCTCACAAATGTATTATTTGGATTATGAGGATGCTCTAGTTCATTTCTGATTTTTTCTATTCTGTCTTTCTCCAAACATTTCTCTAAATGCTCATTAGTCAATAGGTGATTTATAGAATTCTCTTCCCTGTTGTTAGAATTAATCTCCTTTTGAAAACGTTCTACCAATTCGTCAAAAATTCTCAAATTGGTGGAATCATTCCAAAATTGGGTTTTTTCCAAAGCATAAAATTTTGAGGCTCCTGACAACAACGCTGAAAGACCTACACCCAAAGAATTACCAGAGCCAATTTCGATAACTACATCTGGAACACTGTCATTTAATTTACGCCAATTTCCGAAATGTTGCATCCAGATATTATAGCAATATTCGCTCTTACTAGCGGCATACTCTTTATTAATAAGAATACTTCTAGCTAAAGCAGAGTTATTTATAAAAAACTTAGCCGTAGCTCTTATCCTTCCTTTGAGATACCCTTTAGTGAGGCTTTTATATTTGTCTAACACAATGATATAGATTAATCGATTTACTTTTTTATTGGCAGAACCTTTATCAGATAATGCCTCCATTAAGTAGTTTGATTTTATGAAGAATGTGGAGCTAATTTTATCTAAATTACTAAAAATAAAGCGGTTAGACAAATCACCTGTCTACACGAGTATAATATCACTTTATATAAAATGATCCAGTATTCTCCATGACAAGTAATGGTACTTTTAAATTGAACGCAAAACTCTCAGCAGGATGCGTCACAAATAATCGCTCTAAAAATGAATGTTTTCTACTCATCATAGTAAGCAAACCTATATCATTGTCATTAATATAATTGGTAATCACTTTGAACAGTTTATCCTCTTCAAGTTCTACAAACGAGTGATTAACTTTTGAAAAACAAGAGTCTAAATATGCTCTGTTATTTTCTTGATATTCGGTAAGATGCTCCGAATCCTTGACATGAATAACATGCACATTATAGTTGTTGAGCTCAACCAAATTAATTAATGGTACGAGATCTTCAGAGTTATATGCTGTATAATAATTTGATGGAAATGCTACATCATTTATTTTTGAGTACGTATAGTTGTTAGGGATTGCTAACACTGGACAAGAACAGCGTTGAATAACTCTTACTGTATGTGATCCAAATAGTTTCTTGCTCATGGTTGAAGCGCCTCGTGTTCCCATAACAATCATATCAATTTGCTCAAGATCAATGAGCTGGTTAATCCCATCGATAAAATTGTCATAATCTACTTTTGCTTCAAAATCATGCAACGTATTTTGATAGTCCTTTTTCAAAGTTCTTATAAGTGTCTTTACTTTTGTCTTCGCTGAGTCAATCAAAGAGTCAAATATAGTCTCCGAAGGTTGCATAGCCATCAAATCATCTGACACAAATGATGACACTTTCTGAATATTTAGTACAAAGAATTTACAAGGTTCATTTTGATAAAAATCCATTGCATAACGAATTGCATTAAGGGAGTTATCTGAGAAATCTGTTGGTAACAATATCTTTTTCATAATTAGTGATTTTGATGTTACTCTAAATTACTAAGCTTTGTTCAAAAAAATTATGACATTTATCATCTCATACTTAATCTAGAGAAAAGAAAAACTTCAAAAAAATATTAGCAAGAAATGATAAAGCATTGTATTTTCGGCACAATATATGTTAATACAAACGTTATTAACACTAAACATATCACAATGAAATTATTGTTATCTACATTAGTTGTCTTGAGCTCATTTTTCTCATTAGCTCAGAATAAAACTATTGCTGCTGGTGAAAAACTCACCTATAGTGCTTCTTATAACATGAAAGGTCTCCTTAACGAGTTAGCCGAAGTGACCATGCAAACCAGTGAAGTGAAAACATCAAAATCAACATTATTGAAATTGAAATGTACTGCAGTAACCTACAGTAAATGGGATAGTTTTTTCAAAATACGTGATTTGTACGAAAGCTATGTGAATCCAAAAACATTAACGCCTTATTTGTACAATAGAGATATCTATGAAGGTGGTTATAAAAAATTCATGAAATATAAATTCAACCATAAAACCAAAACAGTTGCAAGTTTAAAGCGCAAAACTAGACGTGATGGTACAGAATGGGAAGAGAAAAAAACAGTAAAAATAGGAAGTTCAACTCGCGATTTAGTGACCACACTATATCACATTAGAAACCTAGATATTCATAAAGCTAGTATTGGTGATAGTCAAAACTTTAAAGTCTTATTTGATAATAAAGAATCAATAGTGACTATAAAATATTTAAGCAAGGAAACCATAAACACTGCTATTGGTAAAAAAGAATGCTATAAACTATCTATCGCAATAAATAACAGCGATGTTCTAAAAGGGAGTAATAATAATGTATTGTGGCTAACAGCTGATGCCAATAAAGTTCCAGTATATGCCAAATTTAAAATTGCTGTTGGTAGTGGAGAATTAAAGATAAAATCGGCTGTCGGACTAAAACATTAATACTATGAAAAAGTTGTTTTTAATTTTAGGATTTATAGCAGCAATCTTAGCTGTAATCTTAGCCGTAACGCCTTTATCAAAACTTGCCTATATCCCGTCTGTTGCTGCCTTAATTTTTGGAGTGCTAAGTTTAATAACCTCTAAAGATAACAAACAGTACAAACGCTCTATTCAGCTCATTTTTTTAATGACAATTATTGCGCTAACACTTACAACTTATAAGGCATTATTTACAGAAGCTGAAGTCGGTAACACAGAACAATTAGAAGAAAAAGAAGATCAACTCGAACAAGAATCTTTAGATGAACTTGACAATATAGAATTAGAGGAGCTCGACAGTGAATAAATTAAAATGAGGTAATACTTCGGTATTACCTTTTTTTTTATTTTATTTGAATCATAATCAGCCACTTATTTAATCCGAAAATGAAAGTTAAACTTGTTGCTTTATCCCTCACCCTTGTTGGGTCTTGTGCAACACTTAGACATACCGAAAAAATAGAACAACTCAAAGAAAGCATCTATTTTGAAGATACCCAAACGGTTCAATCTTACCTCAATACAATTACCGAAGACGAATTAAAGACGCACGTTTATGCGTTTTCTTCAGATGATTTTAAAGGCAGAAGAGCCGGAGAACCAGGACACCATAAAGCCTCAAAATTTATTAAGGATTATTATATCAACGAAAACATAAAATCGCCTTTAGGCTCAAAATATTACCAACAAATTCCTCAATCTTATTTTTCTGAAGGCATCAAAGATTCTCAAAATGTCATCGCCTATATTGAAGGTAGCGAGTTTCCAGATGAAGTGATTATTATATCTGCGCATTCAGATCATGAAGGTTATAACGATACCGAAATCTTTAATGGCGCCGACGATAATGGCTCAGGAACAGCAGCTGTTATGGAAATGGCTCAAGCGTTCAAAAAAGCTGCTAATGAAGGTAATAGACCTAAACGTAGCGTTGTATTTTTGCACCTTACTGGTGAAGAGGTAGGACTTACCGGATCAAGATATTACACGCAATATCCTGTGTTTTCAATGGCAAATACTGTGGCTAATCTCAACATAGATATGATAGGTCGTGTCGATGATTCTCACATAGACAATGAAAATTACTTATACCTTATCGGAGCAGATCGTTTAAGTACCGAATTACACTATATTTCAGAAGAAGCTAATAACGAATTTACCAATCTCGAATTGGATTATAGACTCAATAGTGATAATGATCCTAATCGCTATTACTATAGATCAGATCATTATAATTTTGCACAAAAAGGCGTTCCTGTTATTTTTTATTTTAATGGTGAACATGAAGACTATCATGAACCTACAGATACGCCCGAGAAAATCAATTATGCGCTTCTTGCAAAACGCACAAAGTTAATCTTTGCAACAGCTTGGTACTTAGCAAATTCAGAAAATAGAATCATCGTAGACAAAGAGGTATATTAAGCTGTTAAATTTTGCTTAAAGACTAACTGCTCATATCAAAAGTCACCTAGAATTTTCGTAATATTAGCCTTGCAAAACTAAGTAACACTTAAATAATGAAGACTACATTCAAAATTTTAGCTGCTACCTTACTCATGGTAAGTTGTGGTAGTTCAAATCAAAACACAAAAAAACAAGCCGAAAACAAACCTCCTGCAGACCCAACAGAATATGGAAACACCATCACTTCAGATGAGTTAAAGGAAATGCTCTACACTTATGCTTCAGACGAATTTGAAGGCCGTGAAACTGGAGAGCCAGGACAAAAAAAAGCTGTAAATTATCTTAAAGAACAATATATGAAAATGGGTATCCCTTCTCCTCTACCTGGAGATGACTATTTTCAAGAAGTACCACTTCAAAAGCAAAAATCTCCTGAAGCTATGCTAAAGGTTAAAGGAACCAGTTTTGAGCAATTTACAGATTTTCTTGTTTTAGGATCTGTCGAAACAGAAACCATGGATATGTCTAATATCGTGTATGTTGGTTATGGTATCGATACCGAGAATTACTCAAATTATTCAGGATTGGATGTAAAAGGTAAAATTGTATTAGCTAAATCTGGTGAACCTAAAAATGAAGATGGAACTTACGTTACCACAGGAACCTCAGAAGAAACTAAATGGAGTTCTGGTAGAGGATCGCTGTCTTCAAAAAGAGATGCTGCCAAAGAAAATGGCGCCAAAGCTTTATTCTACTTAGAACCTGCGCTTTTCGAAAGATATGCTAATTATTATCGTGCAGTGGCCGAGTCTGGTCAAGCTGGTAGAATTTCATTAAAATCTAATGACCCTTCTACTCTATTTATGATGATTAACGAAGACCTTGCTAAAGCGTTATTTGCAAATATTAACGATGATGATCAACCAAAAAACATAGCATCATCTGTGACCCTTGATATTAAAAGTCAATCTGAGCAAGTCGAATCTGAAAATGTTGTTGCCTTTATTAGAGGAACAGAAAAACCAGATGAGATCCTAGTAATTTCAGCACATTTAGATCATGAAGGTGTTAAAGACGGTAAAGTCTACAATGGAGCCGATGATGACGGTTCTGGAACAGTAGCTATTTTAGAAATCGCCGAAGCCTTTAAAACTGCAGCAGATAATGGCGATGGCCCAAAACGTTCTATCCTTTTTCTACATGTTACTGGAGAGGAAAAAGGACTGTTAGGTTCTAGACATTATTCAGATAACGACCCAATTTTTCCTTTAAAAAATACAGTAGCCGATTTAAATATTGACATGATTGGTCGTACAGATCCTAAGCGTACTGGTGGAGATAGAAACTATATTTATCTTATTGGTAGTGACAAATTAAGTACCGAATTGCATGAGCTTTCAGAAGAGGTTAATACCAAGTATACAAATATTGAATTGGATTATAAGTACAACGATGAGAATGATCCAAACCGTTTTTACTACAGAAGTGACCACTATAACTTTGCAAAGAATAATATTCCTGTGATTTTCTATTTCAATGGAACACATGATGATTATCACCAACCAACAGATACACCAGACAAAATCGAATACGATTTGCTAGAGAATAGAACACGTTTAGTGTTTTATACGGCTTGGGAAGTTGCTAATCGTGATGCAAGACTTATAGTTGATAAAGCAGAAACAGAAAGCGAGTAATATAATTTGGGCGTTACCCTAAAGGGTCGCGCTATCCGCTATATCTTTTTGTATACAAAAAGGATGTCGCTACTATCGCTAACGCATAATAAAGGCTCAAGGGAAATTTTTAATTATCTTGAGCCTTTCTTTATATAACCAATATAGCATGAGTGAAACTAAACGATTAAAGATTGGCGAAGGAAAAATTAGTGGTTACCTCTCTATTTTTCTAGCTATTGTATCTCTAGGATTTGTCATCTGCGCCTATTTTCCAGATGTATTCACAACTAAAGATTTTAGAGATATCTATAATCCGCAAATCGTAAAATGGTCCATTCTTGCAGTATTAATCTTGTCTTTTATTTTCGCATTTACAAGTCTTATTTTGAGTAAAAAAAAGCGTTATGGTTTTATATCTACTATCATCATTGCAGCTACCATTCTATTAGGCTCAGCTTTGCCTGAAGGTACTGGTATTCAAGATAAAGCGTTTACTATTGGCTTAGATTGGTTACTTATAGATGTTTTGGTATCTGCTATCGTGTTTATTCCAATAGAACTCTTTTTACCTAAACGTTCTAATCAATCTAAATTTCATAGCGAATGGCGCACAGATTTGGTCTACTTTATTGTGAGTCATTTATTTATACAAATGATAGGCGTAATCGTACAATTTCCTGCTATGACTATGTTTAAGAATATTGGTTTAGAAGGGTTTCAAAATACAATCCAATCCATCCCATTTTTACCGCAATTATTTGTAGCACTATTAGTATCAGATCTATTTCAATATACAGCGCACTATGTGTTTCATAAAGTTCCATATCTATGGCGTTTTCATGCCGTACATCACTCTACAAAAAACCTCGACTGGCTCGCTGGTTCACGAACACACTTTTTCGATTTGGTAGTCGTTAGAGCAATGTCATTCATACCAATATATGTTTGTGGTTTTGATAGCTCTGTTTTTTTTACCTATATCGTAATTGTATCCTTTCAAGCTGTTCTAGCACATGCCAACACACGAATTAATTTTGGGTTCTTAAAATATGTATTTGTCACACCACAATACCATCATTGGCATCATTCCGATGACCCAAAAGCATATGATAAAAACTTTGCGATTCATTTCCCGTTTATAGACATGATTTTTGGCACTTATTATCCTATGGGCAACGATTGGCCAGAAGGCACAGGGTTAGGAGATGTAAAATATCCTAAAGGTTTTGCAAGGCAATTTGTCTATCCTTTTGTAAAAAATCCGCAAGAGCATCACAACTTAAAAGATCCAAGTGAACGCTAATACACATTCAACTCATCTAAAACTACAATAGATTGATAATTATTTTAAAAAAAATCTTTGTAGTAAAACTGAAATAAAGTACATTTGCAAACGCATTACAAAATGCACAACACATGGTGGTTGTAGCTCAGTTGGTTAGAGCATTGGTTTGTGGTACCAAGGGTCGTGGGTTCGAATCCCATCTTCCACCCAAAAATAAAAGTCTTTAGAATATTCTAAAGACTTTTTTTGTACACATATTTTAAGTTTTATTTTAGATCAAACAAGCTATCTACAGCCACATAACGCTCAACATTAAAACCTTCGGCGTATTCTGTTCCTATGAGTCGTCCTAAATCTCTAGCTCTATATTTAATACTATCGGTAAAGTTTTTACTCGAAATTGGTGTTTGTGGTTCGTCACTATTAGGATCGTAAAATTGTGTCTTATAAGCTAAAACAGATTCCATTTTTGTATCGATATGACTTGAAATATCTACGGCAAAATCTGGTTCTAAATTCTTCCATTGTATATAATGGTATACTTGTTTTGGTCGCCACTTTTCCTGAGGTACTCCATCTAAAGCTGTTTCAATCTTAATTAAGCCACTTAAAAAACAAGCATCGCTAACAAGTTTGCTGCCTTTACCATGATCGATATGCCTATCATCAAAAGCATTACATAAAACAATATCTGGTTGGTATTTGCGCACCATTTTAATGATTTCTAATTGGTGTTTTTTATCATTAATAAAAAAGCCATCAGCAAAACTTAAATTCTCTCTAACGGTAACGCCTAATATTTTTGCAGCATCGCGCGCTTCTACATCTCTAGTTTCTGCTGTGCCACGTGTGCCAAGCTCTCCACGTGTTAAATCAATAATACCAACTTTTTTACCATTAGCTACTTCTTTTGCGACAGTTCCGCCACAACCTAATTCTACATCATCTGGATGTGCACCAAATGCCAATATATCTAATTTCATATATTAAATTTAATTATCTGCAAATTACAAATTCCAACAGAATTTATGAGTTCCAAGCCTGCTGTTCTTTATCTGATAAAAAAGTCCAAGCTACTACTCTACTTATTTTATTACCCAAAGACAAGTCCAATACCTCAATTTTTGTAGCACCTAATTTATGTAACGATGCTTTCATAGATTTGATATGTTCCTTTTTTGAGACTAAACTTGTGTACCAAAAACAATTGGTTTTTAGAAGAGAACTTTGATACAAGTAATTGTGCAAAAATGCTTTCTCTCCACCTGGATACCATAACTCTTGAGCTGTACCACTAAAATTTCTAATGCTTTTATCTTCATGTTTTCCAAGCCCTTTTAGTTTACGTTGTGTGCTTTCTGTGGCTTCTGCTTCGTTCTTATAAAATGGAGGATTGCATAAGGTCGCTGTTATCTTTTCCGAAGTATCAATAACACCTTCCAATATGGATTGTTTATGCTCCTGAAATCGTAAGGTAATAGAATTATTCAGCTTATTTTTATCAATAATCCTTTGAGCGTTCTTTAATGCAGACTTATCAATTTCCGAAGCTATAAAGCGCCATCCATATTCTGTATGTCCCAACAACGGATAAATACAAGTCGCTCCAGTTCCTATGTCTAATACAGTGATATTCTTTTCTAAGCCAGAATCCAATAGTAGATCGTTCAGCAAATGAATATATTCTACACGTCCTGGGATTGGCGGACATAAATGTTCATCGGGAAATTCCCAATAGTCAACACCATAGTATAACTTCAACAAAGCCATATTCAGTGCTTTAACAGCTTTGGGGTTAGCAAAATCAACCGTTTCATTTCCAAAGTTATTTTTAAAAACAAATGCCTCTAACTCAGGTGAATTTGCCTTTAAAACCTCAAAATTGTAACCTTTAGAATGTTTGTTATGTTTATGCAAACGATGCGATTTTAGTTTTAGCTATAGCTTGCTTGATATCATTCTTTAGATCTTTAAAATTTTCAATCCCTACCGAGAAACGTATCAATTGGTTGCTAATACCAACAGCATCACGCTGTTCTTGTGTGAGCAAGGCATGTGAAGTTTCAGCAGGTAAAAGCATTGTACTCTCAACTCCTGCCAAACTCATTGAAGATTTAATCAAATGTAGTTGTTTCTGAAATGCCATAGCGTCTATTCCTTCAACCAATTCAAAGGATAGCATCGCTCCAAAATCATGCATTTGCGTTTTGGCCAATTGGTATTGTGGATGACTTTTTAAACCTGGATAATACACCGAAGCTATATCTTTATGTTTATCTAAAAAACGAGCTAACTTCTTGGCATTTTTCGTTTGTGCATTTACACGAAGTGCTAAAGTTTTCATACTGCGTTCTAACATCCAAACCGTCATATCACTTAAACTTCCTCCTAAATTTTTAGAGACATTCCAAATGCGATCTATATGTTCTTGGGTACTGGCAACTGCACCTGCAAGAATGTCACTATGACCTCCTAAATATTTTGTTGCAGAATGCATCACCACATCAATACCAAAGTCTAATGGGTTTTGATTCACCGGACTAGCAAATGTGTTATCAATTGTAGAAATAATACCTTTAGATCTCGCCAAATCAGCAACAGTTTTAATATCGGTAATCGTTAATAACGGATTAGACGGTGTTTCGATATGAATCACTTTGGTATTTGACTGAATCGCAGCTTCAAAATCTGAAACCGCGTAACCATCTGTAAAGGTGTATTCGATTCCGTATTTATGAAATTCTTCGCGAATAAAATTACTTGTTCCACCATACAAGGTGTTTTGTACCACAATATGATCTCCTTTTTGTAAAAAGGCTAAAAACATATGACTAATAGCTGCCATTCCACTTCCAAAAATCATGGCAGCTTCAGCATGCTCTAAAGCCGCTATTTTTTTCGATAAGTATTCTTGATTTGGTGTATTGAAATATCGTGGATACCGCTTTACATCTACATTATCAAACTCATAAGACGTCGATAAGTACATTGGTGATATGGCACCTTTAAATTGCTCATCTTTAATTTCACCAACGTGTGTACAAATGGTATGTATACCTAGTTTCTTCTTTGACATAAGCTTCTAATTTGTAAACTCTAAATTTACGAAAAGAACGTCAAAAAATTATTGATATACTATAGTTTTAATCAATTGGATATAATAAGTCGCTTATTGGATATTCCTGCTTTTGTTGTAACTCTAACAATATAAGTTCCTTTGGAAATATTGGATACTGGTACTTTAAGTATTCCTGACGAATTCGGCTTTAAGTTTTTCCAGTGCTTCACTTTTTTACCTAATATACTATACAAACGAATATCTTGCACGTCTAAAGAGTTCGCTGTTTTGATCTTTAATTCCTTGGTCGATGAGATATAGTTGATCTCTGTTTTATCCTTATCAAAATCGTTAACAGACAACTGCCCATTTGCAAAAGCCATTGCATTAACATCATTAGTAAATGTAATGTAGAAACGGTTTAAATGCTCACCATAGGACATGGCTTCTACTAAACTGTTATTTGAAATTGAAGTCACGCTGCCGTCCTGTGCGTCATAAATATAAACATCTATCGAATGCTCAAAGTTTTCTAATCCTAATAATGAAAACTCTACATCTCCAGCGTTTGACAAAAATAAACCTAAAGGATAGGTTTTGCTTTCATGAAATGCACCAACACCTTGAATAACATAACGATTGTGGTCAATAATCCAATTACAGTCATTACTATAATTATCAATGTTTTGCGCATCGTAGCCATAATCAAACCCATCGGTAGCAGCGTTATCTGGTGTAAAACCTAGCAGTAAATGCCGTGTATATCCTAAAGGCGTGGTAATATCAATTCGAACACGTTGCACTTGAGAATTCACTGTTGGTGAATTATTAGTAGACATAGCATGCATGGACTCTGGTAATAAGCAAAGTAGCATAGCCAAACAGAAGTAGGTAAACGTTTTCATTACATTAGGGCTTTAATGAAAATATTAGATTTAGTTAAGCGCCAATGTAATAATTAAACATCAAAAAATCCATTAAATGCACAAATAATCGATGAAATACACTTAATGGATTAAAAATTGTAAGATTTTATTTACTATTGTTTTACAATAACTTTGTTATTATAGGTGTCGTTAGTCGTGTAAACTTTGATAATATAAGTTCCTTCAGATATCGTTTTTGCTGGAATTCTTATAGCGTCATCTAGTACAAAATTTGAAACATTATCCCAGCTCTGTACCTCTTGACCGAGTAGGTTAATGAGTTTAACTTCTTTAACATCAGAAAGAGACGTCGTTTTTACGAAAATTTCTTGGGTCGAATTAAAGTAAGTAATCATTTGCTGATTCAACTCTTCTTCAGGAATCGATAAAGCATCAGCAGAAAAAGCCACAAAGAAACGATCGACATAAGTTCCTGTATCTAAAGCAATTTGGAACGTATTATTATTAATTTCAGCATACGTGTCTAATAAAGCATCATAAATATAAACACTAATCGTCTCTTCAAAGTTCTCTAAGTCGTTAAGAGATACCTCATACGATCCTGGCATATTAACATATACCACTAAAGGATATTGCTTAGAGTCATCAAAATCACCAACGCCTTGTGTTGTGTAATCGCCTCCTTCAATTCTCCAGAACATATCATTTGGAAATACTGTATCCGAATTTTCAGCATCATAAGCATAATCAACACCATCTGTAGCACCACCATTAGGAATAAACCCTAATAATAAATGTCTCACAGCACCTTCCACAGTTGTAAAATCTAGTCTCACTCGTTGAACATCAGGATTAGGATCTTGGTCTTGAGTTCTATACAGGTTCGGGTTACTTGTTCTTAAGAACTCAGAATCTACTGTAGTCTCCTTTTCAAATACACGCTGACTATTCTTAAACTGAATATTACCTCCAACATTACTAGCAGTCACAAAGAATCCTTGTGATATAGGTACATAGCGTCCAGGTAGTTTTGTTGGTGTTCCATTACCACTCACTAATGGAGGTGATACTGCTGGATTTCCTCCAGTTAGATTATAAGTAGCATAACCACCTTCATAATCTTCTAGAATATGAGTGAAATTCGATGTGTAATGCTCCCAAAAATATAAAGTCCCGTCTGTACTTTGAGATGTTCCAGGATTTCCACCAGGAATATTATCCAATATAAATGCGTTTGCATCTATAGCAGATGGATAAGGGTTACCAATTAAAGCCTGATTTCCAATGGTTATAGGTGTCGTAATCGTTCCGTTATTTGGTTTTCCAATAAACACATAGTTCTGTACATCAGACACCGGATTTCCTGCACCACTTCCTTTCATAGTAAAACTCAATCCTGTATCGATATTGTCTGTCTGACTTAAACTTCGCCATGATGCATAACTATCAAAAGGGTAATTTTCATAGGCAAATAACCAATAGCTACTCATCGTGATTGGCGATGTGGCCCCATTGGCATCGTGCGTTCCAATCCATTGTAATGCTTGAGGATTATTAGAGTTCGTCCCATCTCGTAAAACAGCATTAACGTTAAACGGAGTATTATTAGAGCTTGTATTCACAACACTTACTGGAGATCCCCAATAATTGTAGTTATACAGGTTTGCCGTTCCTTGTTGGTCACGTTCTAATCGACCAGCACTGGTAACATCTAAAACACTGCCTTCGTCTTGTAACAACTGTGACTCTCCAAATAGATCAATATCACCATCTAATTTTAAGTAATGGGTTATTCGTAATGATTGTCCGTCATTAGTCTCATCTTGTGCTGAACCAGGATCTTTAATGTCTAAAACCTTATTAGGCGTATCAGAGATAAGTCCGAGTACAATAATATCTTTATTACCAGAGTTGATATCATGAGATGTCTGTACAATATTCCAATCGATAGGAGTTGCTCCATCAACTCCAATACTATTTGGTGCGTCCCAAACATTAAAGTTTGTCCATGTATTATCAGTTGCCCAATCTTGACCATCTACACGAGACGTGTATGGTAAAGGTGCAGTATCTTGTTGAGCAGAAGTCATATTTCTCAACAAACCTCTAATTCCTTTATTAGCGACCAATGTACCACAGTTTACATCCATACGATAGTAACCATCAAGATCAGCCCAAGATAATCCGGCAATATCTAATGGCACTGCAACACCTCTAACGGCTGTGTTATCCTGAATTTCTTGATTCATCATTTGACGAATTTGAGCAGTTGTTAATGCCGTATTCCAAATACGTAATTCATCCATCCAACCATTAAAATAATTAACTGGTCTGTTGGGTGCATTATTTGCTTGATCCATGGCTCCAGCAAAACTATTCATGTTATTACTTGAAGGTGCCGATCCTGCAACAGGTGTACTCACTTCAATACCATCAATATACAATCTATAACTACCATTATTATTAGTCACTGCAATATGATACCATCTATTTGTTGATATGGGATGTGCCGACTGAATTGTTCCTGCGGCATTCCAATTAAACTGAACCGTAGTACCTACAAGCCTTAAATCATAACCAGTTGCTAAATTATTAGCGTCTCGTTTTGAAAATAGTGTTTGAGTACCAACTACTGATTCTGGTTTCACCCATGTTTCAATACTGAATTGATTAGACAGATTATAATTATCCTTAAACGTAACATAATCGTCAGCTCCATCAAAATCTATAGTCGGACAACTTTGAATAACAACTTCCACAGTATCTGAACAACCAATTGTAGGTACTGTCCATGTTAACTGATATGTTCCTGGATCTGCAGAAAAGGTAGACGTCGGACTACCAACATCTGAGAATGAATAATTTCCTCCACAAGCAGATATCTGCGTGGCAGACCATACACCCGCTTCGCCAGTTCCCGGATAAGTACCTGTTGTAAATACTGCAGCATTAGATACACCATTAACAATGTTTTGAGCTGCAGTTAAATTATTATCATAGGCATTCAAAATAACATCTTCACCACATTCTCCTATTAATTGTGTAAGATCTTCTCCTGCATAAGCAAGCGTTGCATTAACATCTATAAATTCTGTTCCTTCATTACCTACAGCTCTACAGCCATTAATTAAAGAAGTCACACCATAGGTCTGGATACCAGGCGTCACAGGTGTAATGGTTGTCATTGCACCTACCGTTACTACAGTTCCAGTGCCATCTTCCCATTCGATCACTTCGTCAACAGGTGCTTGTGGAATGGTTATGCCGTCAATTGCCCATGAACTACCTACAGTAGATGTAAATGTGAACCTTACTCTTAAGTTGGTTAATCCAATATAATTAGTTAAATCGAGAGACACAGAATTCCCAGCATCTTGAAGATTTATGGTCGGTACATTATTAGCTCCACCTCCTAAATTTACAAAGCCTCCAGAGTCACCTGGTCCACTAAAACTCATTAAGGTAACTGGGTAAGTTGCTCCACCATCAACAGATAATTCAACAATTCCCATAGCTCCTGCTTGTAAATAATAAGCCGATTGAAAGTCAATACTAGCGGATGACAAACCTAATGTATTAAATACAGCCGTTTCAAGTGTAGTGATGTTTGGTGCTCCAAAATCGCCATAAGTTATAGCAAACTTACCACCTCCTTGGTTTTTATAACGAACACCTTCTGTAATATTGCTTGAATTATTAGCATTACCATTACTAATTCCTCGCCATGGTGTTGGTGATGTATTACTCCCTGAAGCGCTCCACCCAGAAACACCATCATTTCCATCAACCAACCAACCTGGTAAATTAGCTTGATTAAATTCTCCACCATCATTTAGCTCTGGGTTGGTTGCAAACGAACTTTGAGCTTCTACAGTAATACTTGCTCCTAAGCAGGTATCAAATGTGTCTGGGCCAATAATAGTTGGCGGAATATCTGGTGGAATCACCACCACTCTAACGATAGAAGATGTGGCTTGACAAGACCCTATTTGAACTACAGCTCTTATCAAAGTCGTTTCTAAAATATCAGCAAAATAATAGGATGTTGTTGTATTTGCGATATTTGTCCAAATCAAACCGCCATTTGTAGAAGCTTGCCAATAGACAACATTTCCTGTATGTCCCGATAAATTAAATGTTGCATTTTGTGGTTCATCTGGACAAGCAGTTACCTCTACCAAATTATCTTCATCTGCAACTGTTTCTGTATTATTTAAATACCCTAATACAGTTCCTCCGCTTATTGTTGGACTCACAACAGTCACCGTGGATGTACAGGTCGCAGAATTTCCGTTTCCATCGTCGACTGTAAGAACAATAACATTTGTTCCTATATCTGTACAGTCAAATGAACTTTGTGATAAGGTAAAATTAACTGTACCACAATTATCTGTTGATCCATTATCTATTTGAGCACCAGTAATTGAAGCCGTTCCATTCGTATTATCTAATTGAATTGTCAAATCCTGACAAACTGGTATAGGATCTGTAGTATCATTAATCACAACATTTTGAACCACATTAATAGCGTTTCCATTTCCGTCATCGAAATTCCAAGTGATAGCAAAAGAACCTTGTGTATTATATGTCAACGGATCGGACGTCGTTCCAGTAATCGTTCCTGAACAACCATCAGTAGTTGTTGGTGCGGAAACTGTAGCACTACATTGTTCAGTAATTGTAGGTAAATTAGGAACAGCAGGTCCAGAAACATCATCCACGATCACATTCTGTGGTACAACAATCACATTGCCATTACCATCATCAAAGGTCCAGTTAATTACAAATGTGCCTTGTGTGTTATAGGTCAGTGCATCACTGGTTGTTCCTGTTAGTGTTCCTGAACAGTTATCTGTCGTTGTTGGTGCTGTTGCTGTTGCTGAACATTCTCCTGTCACATCTGCTAGTGTTGGTGTTGTTGGATCTGTTATATCATCGACAATCACATTCTGTGGTACAACAATCACATTGCCATTACCATCATCAAAGGTCCAGTTAATTACAAATGTGCCTTGTGTGTTATAAGTCAGTGCATCACTAGTTGTTCCTGTTAGTGTTCCTGAACAGTTATCTGTCGTTGTTGGTGCTGTTGCTGTTGCTGAACATTCACCTGTCACATCTGCTAGTGTTGGTGTTGTTGGATCGGTAACATCATCCACGATCACATTCTGTGGTACAACAATCACATTGCCATTACCATCATCAAAGGTCCAGTTAATTACAAATGTGCCTTGTGTGTTATAGGTCAGTGCATCACTGGTTGTTCCTGTTAGTGTTCCTGAACAGTTATCTGTCGTTGTTGGCGCTGTTGCTGTTGCTGAACATTCACCTGTAACATCTGCTAGTGTTGGTATTGTTGGATCGGTAACATCATCCACGATCACATTCTGTGGTACAACAATCACATTGCCATTTCCATCATCAAAAGTCCAGTTAATCACAAATGTGCCTTGCGTGTTATAAGTCAGTGCATCACTGGTTGTGCCTGTTAGTGTTCCTGAGCAGTTATCTGTCGTTGTTGGTGCTGTTGCTGTTGCTGAACATTCACCTGTAACATCTGCTAGTGTTGGTGTTGTTGGATCTGTAACATCATCCACGATCACATTCTGTGGTACAACAATCACATTGCCATTACCATCATCAAAGGTCCAGTTAATTACAAATGTGCCTTGTGTGTTATAAGTCAGTGCATCACTGGTTGTTCCAGTTAGTGTTCCCGAACAGTTATCTGTCGTTGTTGGCGCGGTTGCTGTTGCTGAACATTCGCCTGTCACATCTGCTAGTGTTGGCATTGTTGGATCGGTAACATCATCCACGATCACATTCTGTGGTACAACAATCACATTGCCATTACCATCATCAAAAGTCCAGTTAATTACAAAGGTGCCTTGGGTGTTATACGTCAGTGCATCACTGGTTGTTCCTGTTAGTGTTCCTGAACAGTTATCTGTCGTTGTTGGCGCTGTTGCTGTTGCTGAGCATTCTCCTGTCACATCTGCTAGTGTTGGTATTGTTGGATCTGTAACGTCATCAACGATCACGTTTTGTGGTACAACAATCACATTGCCATTTCCATCATCAAAGGTCCAGTTAATTACAAATGTGCCTTGTGTGTTATAAGTCAGTGCATCACTGGTTGTGCCTGTTAGTGTTCCTGAACAGTTATCTGTCGTTGTTGGTGCTGTTGCTGTTGCTGAACATTCACCTGTAACATCTGCTAGTGTTGGTGTTGTTGGATCAGTAACATCATCAACGATCACATTCTGTGGTACAACAATCACATTGCCATTACCATCATCAAAGGTCCAGTTAATTACAAATGTGCCTTGTGTGTTATAGGTCAGTGCATCACTGGTTGTTCCTGTTAGTGTTCCTGAACAGTTATCTGTCGTTGTTGGCGCTGTTGCTGTTGCTGAACATTCACCTGTCACATCTGCTAGTGTTGGTGTTGTTGGATCTGTTATATCATCGACAATCACATTCTGTGGTACAACAATTACATTACCATTACCATCATCAAAGGTCCAGTTAATTACAAATGTGCCTTGTGTGTTATAGGTCAGTGCATCACTGGTTGTTCCAGTTAGTGTTCCTGAACAGTTATCACTGGTTGTTGGCGCGGTTGCTGTTGCTGAACATTCACCTGTAACATCTGCTAGTGTTGGTGTTGTTGGATCGGTAACGTCATCAACGATTACATTCTGTGGTACAACAATCACATTGCCATTACCATCATCAAAGGTCCAGTTGATCACAAATGTGCCTTGTGTGTTATAAGTCAGTGCATCACTAGTTGTGCCTGTTAGTGTTCCTGAGCAGTTATCTGTCGTTGTTGGCGCTGTTGCCGTTGCTGAACATTCGCCTGTCACATCTGCTAGTGTTGGTATTGTTGGATCGGTAACGTCATCCACGATCACATTCTGTGGTACAACAATCACATTGCCATTACCATCATCAAAGGTCCAGCTAATTACAAATGTGCCTTGTGTGTTATAAGTCAGTGCATCACTGGTTGTTCCTGTTAGTGTTCCTGAGCAGTTATCTGTCGTTGTTGGCGCTGTTGCCGTTGCTGAACATTCGCCTGTCACATCTGCTAGTGTTGGTATTGCTGGATCAGTAACATCATCCACAATCACATTTTGTGGTACAACAATCACATTGCCATTACCATCATCAAAGGTCCAGTTGATCACAAAGGTGCCTTGTGTGTTATAAGTCAGTGCATCACTAGTTGTTCCTGTTAGTGTTCCTGAGCAGTTATCTGTTGTTGTTGGCGCGGTTGCTGTTGCTGAACATTCTCCTGTCACATCTGCTAGTGTTGGTGTTGTTGGATCGGTAACATCATCCACGATCACATTCTGTGGTACAACAATCACATTGCCATTACCATCATCAAAAGTCCAGTTAATTACAAATGTGCCTTGTGTGTTATACGTCAGTGCATCACTAGTTGTTCCTGTTAGTGTTCCTGAGCAATTATCTGTCGTTGTTGGCGCTGTTGCCGTTGCTGAACATTCGCCTGTCACATCTGCTAGTGTTGGTATTGCTGGATCAGTAACATCATCCACAATCACATTTTGTGGTACAACAATCACATTGCCATTACCATCATCAAAGGTCCAGTTGATCACAAAGGTGCCTTGTGTGTTATAAGTCAGTGCATCACTAGTTGTTCCTGTTAGTGTTCCTGAGCAGTTATCTGTTGTTGTTGGCGCGGTTGCTGTTGCTGAACATTCTCCTGTCACATCTGCTAGTGTTGGTATTGTTGGATCGGTAACGTCATCAACGATTACATTCTGTGGTACAACAATTACATTGCCATTACCATCATCAAAGGTCCAGTTGATCACAAATGTGCCTTGTGTGTTATACGTCAGTGCATCACTAGTTGTGCCTGTTAGTGTTCCTGAGCAGTTATCTGTCGTTGTTGGCGCGGTTGCTGTTGCTGAACATTCGCCTGTCACATCTGCTAGTGTTGGTGTTGTTGGATCCGTAACGTCATCAACGATTACATTCTGTGGTACAACAATTACATTGCCATTACCATCATCAAAGGTCCAGTTGATCACAAATGTGCCTTGTGTGTTATAAGTCAGTGCATCACTAGTTGTGCCTGTTAGTGTTCCTGAGCAATTATCTGTCGTTGTTGGCGCTGTTGCTGTTGCTGAACATTCTCCTGTCACATCTGCTAGTGTTGGTGTTGTTGGATCTGTAACATCATCAACAATCACATTCTGTGGTACAACAATCACATTGCCATTACCATCATCAAAAGTCCAGTTAATTACAAAGGTGCCTTGTGTGTTATACGTCAGTGCATCACTAGTTGTGCCTGTTAGTGTTCCTGAGCAGTTATCTGTCGTTGTTGGCGCTGTTGCCGTTGCTGAACATTCGCCTGTCACATCTGCCAGTGTTGGTGTTGTTGGATCGGTAACATCATCAACGATCACGTTTTGCGTTTGTGTGCTGGTATTACCATTTCCGTCGTCATATGTCCAAGTTACCACAGTCGTACCTTGAGTAGAAATTGGTAAGGTTGCATTATTAGTCACTGTTACTACTCCTCCACAATTATCAGATGCTGTTGGTGCTGTCAAGGTTGTTACTTGACATTCCGCATTAATATCTGAAAGGTTAGCTATATCTGGTGTTGGTGCAGTTATATCATTTATGATTACATTTTGATTTTGAGTACTTGTGTTACCATTCCCATCATCGTAGGTCCAAGTAACTACAGTTGTTCCCTGATTAGATATTGGTAAAGTCGCATTATGAGTAACACTCACAGTTCCTCCACAATCATCGGTTGCAGTAGGAGCAGTTAAGCTGGTAACTTGACACTCTGCAGTAACATCTGCAAGGTTAGCTAAATCAGGAGTTGGAGCCGTTGTATCGTCAATTACAAAGGTTGTAACATAGTTATTTGGAGGCATTGGTCCTCCTCCATCAGGATCATTATTTGAAAAATGAGTTCCGCTACCTGCAGAATAGGTATAATCGGCATGCGTATATACTTCAAAAACATAAGTTGTATTTACACTTAATCCTGCCAAGATATCAATATTAGCACCAGTGGTTTGCCAAGTTTGATCATTGCTGGTTCCACCACAATACAAAGTCGTTAAGTCATCACTTGTGTAAAATATTTGAGTTGAAGTAAATGCAGGAGGAGTTGTTCCTTGCTCATATACTCTATAATTTAACCACCCATTGACAATATTATCCGTCCCGCACTTAAAGGTTTTATTTTCAGCACCATTCAAAATTAGTGTGCTATTACAATCGAAAGCACCTAAAGTATTTGGTCCATTAAAATTGGGGTTAAGAGTTGTGGCTTGTAAATCGTAAAATACATTTCCGGCACCATCTTTATTTAAAACAAGATAACTTTCAAATATTCCAGATTGGGCATTTGAGGCTATATTTCCGAAGATAAAAAACGCAACAGCGTATACTAATAAACGTATTCCTTTCATCATTAATAACTTTAATAAGTAAATTAAAATACAGACACATCTATTTCACCTTAAGTGGAAAGAATCACTAAGACTGTAAATTTGTTCACTAAATTTGGGCTATTAATCAATGTAGGGATTATTAAAAGTACGTTGAAACTGTAGTATGTAGCAAATTATTCGCCAAACTACCAAATTTCGCTTTTAACGTTGATTTTCAGGTATATAATTTACAAAATAACCGTTAAAATACCAACTAAACTTGTTTCAATTTCCAGCGTCCTTTTCTAAACCAGACAATAGCAATGATAGAGATCAATACCTCGGCTAATACGATAGCTAAAAACACACCCATTGGACCAAAATCAAAAGTGATGGCCATGAGATAAGCGAAAGGTAACTGAAATAACCAGAAACAAATAAAATTGATAATGGTTGGTGTCATTGTATCTCCTGCGCCATTAAATGAATTGATGACTACCATTCCGTAGGCATAGAAAATATAACCAGCTGCAATCACTCGCAAACAGAGGCTTCCATTTTCAACCACATTAGGTTCTTGTGTAAACCACGAAATAATTTGAGGTGCAAAAACGAGATAAGCAACAGAGACAATTCCCATAAAATAGGCACAGTATTTACCTGTTTTCCAAACCGATTGTTCGGCACGATCAGGCTGCTTTGCACCTAGGTTTTGTCCTACTAAAGTGGCTGCGGCATTACTCATTCCCCAAGCAGGCATAAAGGTGAACATCATCACACGAATAGCAATGGTATAACCTGCGAGAACCTCACTTCCGAATTCACTCATAATACGCATTAAGAAGACCCAAGATGATGTTCCGATAAGGAACTGTCCGATACCTCCTAAAGAGACTTTGATCAAGTTGAGCATCACACCTACTCTAAGGACAATATCTTTAAATCTGACTTTAATTTTACTCCAGCCATAGAACAGTACTAACAGTTGGAATATGACTGCAGATCCACGACCTATTGTCGTTGCAATGGCGGCACCTTCAACACCAAAAGCTGGTATTGGACCGAATCCAAAAATAAACATTGGATCAAGGATAATGTTGAGTCCGTTAGATAAAATCAACGTCCACATCGCAATCGATGCATCGCCAGCACCTCTAAATATCGCATTGATCAAAAACAGTAACATAATCGTCACATTTCCACCCAAAAGTACTTGTGTATAACCGTAACCTTCAGCAATAAGATCGGGTTCACCTCCCATAAGTCCTAAAATTTCCTTCGGAAATAGGATGCCGATCACACTAATAACAGCAGCGACAGCTATACCCAAAATAATCACTTGAACAGCAGCTCGTGAAGCACCTTCCTCATCTTTTTCACCAATACGACGTGCAACAATAGCTGTTGCTGCCATACTAAGACCAATAGCAACGGCATAAACGAGTGTCACAACAGATTCGGTTAAACCGATGGTTGCGACAGCGTTGACACTCACCTTTGATACGTAGAAGATATCGACAACAGCGAAAATGGATTCCATGAGCATTTCCAGAATCATTGGAATGGATAGCATAAAGACTGCTTTTCGAATACTACCTGATGTAAATTCTTGCTCTTTACCAGAAACGGCTTGTTTAAGGTATTTAAAAAATTGTGGGATTGATATGTTTGATTTTGACATGATTGTTAGTTGAAATATGAAAACTACCAAAAGCAAAAATGCTAATGGCTACTATAAAATCACTGTAGTAAGTGATGTATGGCGAAGTGTGAGCTTAAACAATCATAAGTCAAAGATGCAATTTTCTTTTTAAATATCAAAAAATTGAATTTTATTCTTTTTTCTTGTACTCTAAAATCGACCCTAAGATTTTGCAGACGAGCGGCAACACAAAGTAGATGCCGTTAAAAAATGAAATGCTGTTTGAGTGCAGCGAGTTCATTTTATTTAACCAGCGTGTTGAAACTTGAATGCCGAAAACCCAGGTTTTAAAGTTTTCTGATACTTTTTTAAGCAATGAAAAATTGATTAATTAATTCTTTCATTCATTTTGTCTTGATACAAAACGAACCAAAAAATCAAAACCGTTTGTTAGGAAATTACTGCGTATCGTTCGCTCTTCATATAAATGAAATATGCTTGTTGATTATAATATCTGACTGTGTCCTAATGCCATCTTTTAAATTTAAAAATAGTTGCTCACTATTTCTTAAAACGGCTATATTTGGGCAAACAAGAGAATTATTATCCGAAATTTAAAGCTTGTGACACTTCGTCGAACTTAAACGCACCTCAACGCCTTGTCCATACATTTGTCTACAGAATGTATTGATTATCAATATGTATTTACATATATTCGTTGTGCTAATTAATTCAACCAATATGTTCAAAGCTGCCTTATTTGATATGGACGGTGTTGTTGTAGACTCCGAGCCATTGCACAATAAAGCCTACTATCAAATGTTTGACGATGTCAACATCCAAGTCTCAGACGAACTCTATGCCTCATTTACGGGTCAGTCTACTTTAGAGATTTGTAAACAACTCATATCGCATTTCGATTTACCTTTAGGCCCGCAAACCTTAGTCGATATCAAACGTCATCATTTTAAACACCTTTTTGACACTGATACCTCATTACATTTATTAGATGGTGTATTAGACCTCATCAAAGATTATTATAGTCATGGTATGGCTTTAGTTCTGGCCTCTTCGGCATCGATGCTCAATATCAATCGTGTTTTTGAGCGTTTTGACTTGGACCAATATTTTGTGGCGAAGATTTCTGGTGCCGATCTTAAACAATCTAAACCGCACCCTGAAATTTTTGAAAAAGCTGCTGAATTGTCTGGTCACGATCCAAAAGACTGTTTTGTGATAGAAGATTCTACTAATGGAATTGCTGCTGCGAAAGCCGCTAATATCTATTGCATTGGCTACGATAGCCTGCATAGTGAAGACCAGGATTACTCCAAAGCCGATTTGGTGGTTTCAGATTTTGCTGATATTAGTTTTGATCGCTTAGAAGCAAAACTTGCAACGGCGTAAGTACGAAAATTTTCATATCTTTATATAACTTCCCTACAAGCAGGTACTAGCTCTATAGTTTGTATTAACTAGACTATAGACATTACTGAAAGACGAATAGCTATTTGTTATAGTATCTCATGTTTTACCCTACATTGGGTATGTTTTCTAATGTGCTATGCTATTATCTTTATACCGTTAATATTAAACCAGCTTGATGAAAACTAGATTTATACTTTCGATACTATTAATGCCTGTTCTATTGGTTGCTCAAAATGACTTTTCTTTTTCCAGCTCAGATTTTTCTTATGGTATTGGAACCAAGTTAACTATAGAGTTATTGCACAAAAACAGACCAGATTTTAAATTGAGTATTACGGGTGGTGTAGGTTATAATGCTTCAATTAATGATAATTATGGTATTACGCCGTCAATTCACGGAGGCATATTACTTTTTAATAAAGGTATGGTTGGTGCTAATCAAAGTAAAAAATGGTACAAAATTCAAGCGCACACCTTCCTTAATACCACAGCGACATTTCAATTAGATAAATTAGATTTCAACCCACTAGTGAGACCAGTACCACTTTATCATTTTGCCGAATTTACCGCAAACCCGTTACAAAATCCGTTTAAATCATCTATAAGTTATGGTATGAATCTAATTTTGGTACAAGACAATATCCTCCAGCGAACAGGTTTTTTTAATTTAAACATCGCAGGCAGATTTCAAATTAGTTATTATAATGATGGTGGTCCTGTTTTAGGTTGGGCAGGTGACAACAGAGATCGATATTATACTGGAGGATTAGTATTAAGCTATCATGGTTATATAAATGACGTTTTAAATCTTATCGAATTAAGCTATCATAAGTATACAGGATATCAAGAATATGCTTTTGATGTTGGTGAACATTTACAAATAGATTTTATCAATTACTACGATACAACTCAATTTACATATAACCAACAGCGCTGGCGCTTAAATTTTTCAAATTTAGATAATGGTTTTGGCGGAAGCATTTCCTGGTATAATAAAAACCGAATCGATCTTCAAGATTTTCTACATTTTACTACTAATGTGCCCTATCATCCTGATTATTTTACAAAATCACGTTGGATGTTTGGAATCAGACATGAATATAATAACTCAAAACTATAACGATGAAAAAAATAGCATACATGATACTGATATTGGCTCTTTTATCTTGCCGAACGGGGTTAAAACTGGTTAGTGATAGTTATTATTTACAGGAGGATAGAAAAACGAAAGTCAAAACAAAAATACCTTTAAAATCGTTTGCTCTTAATGGTTTTGATATCTACGTTTTTAATATTTGCGAAAAGCTTCAAGTAGATGATCCTAAGGATCGATTTTGTGAATGCCCATCTGACTTTTACAATAGTGATTTATCGTCAGACATGAAGAAGGTTGAGGAACTATATCTTCTAAAGCATAAGAAAACAGATCTTATTATTTATCTAACGACCTTTTCTCATAAATACATAAGTCAAGATAGTGGTTTTCTTAATGATCTGAAATTCTATGAAAACAATATTGTTCTAGATCAAATAGAATTCGCCTATATTGGTAAAATAGACGATATGGAAAATGTGATCCACTTTCCTAGTCATAATGATTCCGAAGATATTATTCTGCATTACGACCCTCAAGTATTTAGCAAAGAACTGCTATTTACTAAGGCCAATGTAGCTACAGCAGAAAACAATTATACCATTTTCAAACCCATATCATTAGACAAAGTATTCAAACAACCATTTTCATATCATAAGAGGGATTATAGCATATCCTACTATCATGGGTCTAATAAAATGGAAAGCGTCAATCCCAAAATTGTGGATACCCTAAAGTTGTTCGTCAAAAAAGACAAGGTTGAGCTTTCTTTTTCATTTAATAATTTCAATAAAGATTATAAAATGTCAAAAAAAAGAATAAAATATCTACCCAATTTTTATCTAATACAGGAAAATTAAATATTTATTATTTGGTCCTTGTTTACTCATGAGCTTTTATTATTTTAACAGCTCAAGACTAAAGCACAATCATGCTAAAACGAAATTCTATTGCAGACGATATCCAAAAACTTATTCAGGCTATTCTCAAAGCCCTTGGTTATGACACCAAAAGAAAACGTACCTGGCATCAACATGTGGTGCCATATGAAGACGGTTGGGCTGTACGACGTGAAGGTAATAAGCGTATCACTTCCAAACACCGCAAGCAAAGTACAGCCATTAATAAAGCTAAAGTTCTCGCCAAACGTTATAAGGCTGATGTGATTATTCATCGTGAAAGTGGTGGTATTAGGGATCGGATTAGTTATGGGGATTAATGTATGAAACACTTTACTAGGAGTTTAATTTCTTTCATTTTTTCATTGATAAAAAAGAAAACCAAAAAATCTAGGCTGCACTTTTAGTTCTTGAAAACCTGTCTACACGGTTTATCATGCGCATAGCTAACGCTACGCTAGACTATGCTACTCAGCCCAACACTTACCTTGTCTTGGTTTTATTACGAACTAAAAATGAGACCATTGGCAAAAATATTTCAACCAAACGTTATAAAGCTGATGTGATCATTCATCGTGAAAGTGGTGGGATTCGGGATTGGGTGAGTTATGGGGATTGATTTCCCATATATATTTTACGGTTTTTTACTTCGCGCTACCACCTAAAGTTTTTATCTTTAGACTCTCCCTATATAATTAATATCAATAACAATTGATATAAACTTTTTGTGAACGAAATACGAACAAGAAAAGAATTAATTGATATTCAGCTAAAAGAAGCTGGATGGAATGTGAACGACCACACACAAGTGGTGGAAGAATACGTTGTTGACCTATCTGCTGGAAATCAAGTTAAAGAACCAACTGAAAAATATAAACAGAATCAGTTTTCAGATTATGTTTTATTAGGAAAGAATGGAAAACCTTTAGCAGTAGTAGAAGCTAAAAAAAGTACTAAAGATGCAAATACAGGTCGTGAACAAGCAAAACAATACTGTTATAATGTTCAGAAGGAAACTAAAGACATTTTACCTTTCTGTTTTTATACCAACGGTCACGACATATTCTTTTGGGATTTAGAAAATGCTCCACCTAGAAAAGTTGTTGGTTATCCAACGAGAGAGGATTTAGAAAGATATCTATACATAAGAGAGGCGAAAAAGCCTCTGTCTAGTGAGTTTATAAATACTAAAGTAGCTGGAAGAGATTATCAGATAAGAGCTATCCGTTCGGTAATGGATGGTCTCGAACAAAAAAGAAGACAATTTTTAATTGTAATGGCTACTGGAACAGGTAAAACGAGAACAACCATTGCATTAGTTGAAGCCTTGATGCGAGCATGTTGGGCAGAAAAAACTTTGTTTTTAGTAGATAGAATTGCTTTAAGAGACCAAGCTTTAGATGCTTTTAAAGAACACTTGCCAAACGAACCTAGATGGCCAAAACAAGGCGAAAAAAGTATCGCTAAAGATAGAAGAGTTTATATTTCTACGTATCCTACAATGCTTAATATTGTGAGAGAAGAAAAAGAAACTTTATCTCCTCATTTTTTTGACTTAATTGTAGTAGATGAAAGTCATAGAAGTATTTACAATACATACAAAGAAGTATTGGATTACTTCAACACAATTACAATTGGATTAACCGCTACTCCAACTGATGTAATTGACCACAATACATTTAAGATATTTAATTGTGAAGATGGCTTACCATCATTCGCTTATACCTACGAAGAAGCTGTAAATAACATACCTCCTTATTTGTGCAATTTTCAAGTAATGAAAATTAAAACCAAATTTCAAACGGAAGGAATTAGCAAAAGAACAGTTTCTCTTGAAGATCAAAAGAAATTAATTCTTGAAGGAAAAGAAATTGCAGAAATCAATTTTGAAGGTGTTGAATTAGAAAAAAAGGTAATAAACAAAGGAACAAATACACTTATTGTAAAGGAATTTATGGAAGAATCCATAAAGGATGTCAATGGAGTATTGCCAGGAAAAACCATATTCTTCTGTGCCAATATTGCACACGCAAGGCGTATTGAAGAAATTTTTAATCAACTATATCCACAATATAATGGTGAATTAGCCAAAGTAATGGTTTCAGAAGATTCTCGTGTTCACGGAAAAGGCGGTTTACTAGACCAGTTTAAAAACAAAGACTTTCCTAGAATTGCCATTAGTGTAGATATGCTCGATACAGGAATAGATGTTAGAGAGTTGGTAAATCTAGTATTTGCAAAACCTGTGTATTCGTACACCAAATTTTGGCAAATGATTGGTAGAGGAACTCGTTTACTAGAACCAACACAAATGAAATCTTGGTGTACCGAAAAAGATGTATTCCTCATCTTAGATTGTTGGGATAATTTTGAGTATTTCAAACTAAAACCAGAAGGAAAAGAACTTAAACAAGCCATTCCTATTCCTGTAAAACTATTCGGATTGCGATTAGATAAATTAGAATTGGCTTATGAAGCTAGTTTAGAACCTACAATCTTAGAAGAATCAAAAAGGCTCCAACAACAAATAGCCTTATTACCTGCTAATTCAGTAGTCATAAAAGACAATAGCAAAGCAGTAGCAAAAGTAAATACTCCTAAATTTTGGGAAAATGTAGATGAGGATAAAATTGACTTTCTAAAATCAGAAATATTACCATTGATGCGAACGGTGTCGGGAGGTGATTTTAAAGCAATGCGTTTTGAAAAAGATGTATTGGAAGTTTCTTTAGCTAAAATGCAATCAGAAGACGAAAAATATGATATGCTCAAAGACGCATTAATTGAGCGTATTTCAGATTTACCATTGTCTTTAAACATTGTAACCAAACAGCAAGAACTTATAAAAGATGCACAACGAATTCATTTTTGGAACAATATCAAAGAAAATAATTTCAATAGTTTAATAGATAAATTGTCTCCTTTAGCTAGATATATTGATACTAGAGAAAATACTTCTGGGCCTTCTAAATTCAATTTTGAAGATGAACTTGTAGCTAAAGAAATGGTAGAGTTTGGACCGCAAAATGAAGCTGTAAGTATTACACGCTACAAGGAAATGGTAGAAGAAAAGATTAAAGAATTGATGGAATCAAATCCTATTCTTCAAAAAATACTAAAAGGCAACACCATTTCACAAGAAGAAATAGAGGAACTAGCCAATGAACTACACGAGGAAAATCCACATATAACCATTGGTTTATTACGAAGGGTTTATCAAAATAAAAAAGCGAAATTCATACAGTTTATCAAGCACATTTTGGGTCTTGAAGTATTAGAAACATTTAATGAAAGTGTTGCCAATGCCTTTGATGCTTTTATTGCAGAACATAGCGATTTATCAAGCAGACAACTTCAATTTTTAGATATTCTGAAAAAATACATTTTGGAAAAAGGGAACCTAGAAAAGAAAAACTTGATAGAATCTCCATTTACAATGATTCACCCAGAAGGAATAAGAGGTGTGTTTTCACCAAAAGAAATAAACGAAATTTTACAATTAACGAATAAAATATTAGCAGCCTAATGTTACAAAACAATCCAAAATTAAAAGCCTTAATAGTTAGTCTTTGGAATACCTTCTGGAGTGGTGGTATTGCGAATCCAATTACAGCTATTGAGCAAATTACGTATTTACTTTTTATAAAAAGACTAGACGAGCTAGAAAGCAAAAGAGAACGTGATGCTGAATGGAATGGCGAAGAATACGAATCTAAATTTGATGGTGAATACACACCTTGGATAGATGAAAGTTTGTACAGACCAAGGCCTGATGCTACCGAAGAAGAAAAAGCAGAATTATTCAAAAAGCGAGAAGAAGCTTTAAAGCCAAGACCTAAAAAAGAATTTAAATGGAGTTTCTTTAAATCTATGCCAGCTGATGATATGCTTATTCACTTTAGAAATAATGTATTCCCTCATATTAAAGATTTGAATGACGAAACCTCTTCATTTACCAAGTATATGAAGAATGCTGTTTTTATTATTCAAAAATCTTCTTTACTAGTAGAAGCTGTTAAGAAAGTAGATGAAATCTTTATTGAAATTGAAGAAGATGCCAAAGATGGAAAGCAATCTTTCCAAGATATACAAGGTGATGTGTATGAAATGTTGTTAAAAGAAATTGCTACTGCTGGTAAAAACGGGCAATTCCGTACACCTAGGCATTTAATTAAATTATTAGCGGAATTAACAGAACCGAAATTAGGACACAAAATAGCAGACCCAGCTTGTGGAACAGGTGGTTTTTTATTAGGAGCTTATCAATATATTTTGAGTGATTTAGTTCGTAAAAAAGAACCCGAATTATTACAAGCAGATGAAGATGGTTTTGAACGCGCCTCTATTTCTTCTGTACTAGATGATAAAAACAAACAAATACTAAACGATAGCTTTTATGGGTTTGATATAGACACCACTATGGTACGATTGGGGTTAATGAACCTAATGATGCACGGTATCGATAACCCACATATTGAGTACAAAGATTCGTTAAGTAAAAACTATAATGAAACTGGAGATTACGACATTGTGCTAGCCAACCCTCCTTTTACTGGTAAGTTAGACAAAGGAGATGTAAATCCAGATTTAGGAATTGACACAGGCTCTACTGAGTTATTGTTTTTAGCTCGTATTTCCAAAATGTTACGTTCTGGTGGTAAAGCAGCGGTCATTATACCTGAAGGTGTTTTGTTCGGTGTTAATAAAGCTCAAAAAGCTACACGAGAAATATTGTTAAAAGACAACCAATTAGAAGCTGTCATTTCCTTGCCAGCAGGAGCGTTTAAACCTTATACAGGTGTAAAAACAGCAATTTTAGTATTTACTAAAGTAGAAGAAGATAGCAAAACTTGGCACACAGAAAAGGTTTGGTTTTATGCTTTAGAAAATGATGGCTATAGTTTAGATGACAACCGCAAAAAACTAGAAGAAAACCCATTACCAATAGTGAAAACTGAATACACAGCAAGAAAAACAGCTGAATACCCAGACCGTAAAAACCACTTTTTTGTACCACTTGCTGAAATTCAAAAAGAAGATTTAGACCTAAGTTATAAACGATATAAAGAATACGAATACACTGAGCAAAGCTATGACCCACCAAAAGAAATCCTAGCCAAACTCCTAGAAATGGAAGAAGGTATTTTATCAGATATGCAAGAATTAAATGACTTGATAGGATGATAACAGAAAAATTTGATGACCTGTTTGATTTTGCTAAAAAGTCAAAGATAAAAGCTGGTGATGGTTTAAAGGAAGGCTCATATCCATTATATACTTCCAGTGCAACTTTGTCCAAACGTATAGATGTTTTTCAGGAAGATAGAATTTCGCTAATTTTTGGTACTGGTGGACAAGCAAGCATTCATTTTGTAAATGAGAAATTTTCAACTTCAACAGATTGTATAGTTGCTTATAAAAAAGACGATAAAGATTTCAATGAAAAGTTTGTTTTCTACTACTTGTTTGGAAATATTCACATTCTTGAAAGAGGATTTAAAGGTGCTGGATTAAAGCATATTTCTAAGAAATATATTCAGAATCTTGACATCCCAATTCTTCCAATAGAAACCCAAAATAAAATAGTTATATTATTAGATAAAGCTGATTCTTTGCTAAAAGAAAGAGAAGAGAGTATTGCTTTGTTGGATGAGTTATTAAGAGCTCAGTTTTTGAGAATGTTCGGAAAAGCAAATCGACAATTTGATGTTTGGAAAGATGTTCAGATAAAATCTTTAGCATTAGACAGGAAAAACTCAATGAGAACTGGGCCATTTGGCAGTAATCTAAAACATTCTGAATTTGTAGAAAACGGACCAGTTGCAGTTTTAGGTATTGACAATGCTGTTAAAAATACTTTCGAATGGAAAGAAAGAAGATATATAACAAATGAAAAATATGAAGATTTAAAAAGATATACAGTCTTTCCAAGAGATGTTATTATCACTATAATGGGAACAGTAGGGCGTTCGGCTGTTATACCTGACGATATTTCTGTTGCAATCAACACAAAACATTTAGCTTGTATATCCTTGGACCCAGAAAAATGTAATCCATATTATCTAGCTTACTCAATACACTCAAATCCTTATATCAGCTATCAAATGAAAGCTAGAGAAAAAGGAGCAATAATGGCAGGTTTGAATCTTACAATCATTAAAGAATTGAAGTTGAAAAATGCTCCAATTAAACTTCAAAACCAATTCGAAAGCATTTACCACAACATACAGTCTCAAAAAGAGACCTTAAACCAATCTAAAATTAAGTTAGAACACTTGTTCAATAGTTTGTTGCAAGAAGCTTTTAAAGGAAAAATAAAAGCTTCAAAAGAAGACGTAAAAAAAAAAGACTCGATTATGTCTGAAATAAAGAAGAAAGAAGGTGAAAAAGTAGATATAACGAACCTTGATTTGGCAACTTATCTAGGCATTCCAGATGAAATAACATCTACACGAGAAAAATGGATGTTTGATTTAATTACCCTTGATGAATTTTATCAATTTTTACTGAAAGACAATTTTACTAAAGAGGAGTTATTTACACTTCAAGATATTGAACAGAAACTACACGATTTTTTCTATCGTATTGGCGATATGGATTTCCCAAATGCAAGCTGGCAGAAAATTATTTTCAAGTTTCTAGAATCTAAACCTCCTTTGTTGGAACAAATATTTGATGAAGAAACTGCAACCATAAAACTTAAACTGACAGATGAAACTTTTAAGGCTTAAAATAAATCAAGAAGAAGGTTTCAATTCTTTGTTTAACGGTTTTGAAATGAACTTTCTTCAATCAGAAAACGAAGATGAAGCAACTGTTTTTAATCCTTATGTTTTAGCAGGAAAAAATGGTAGTGGTAAATCTAATGTATTGGAAGCCTTATCAGAAATATTTTATCATTTGGACTGTATTTATCTTGAAGATAAGCCTAGTTATTTTGACGAAGAGGATAAAAACAGCTCTAATTCATTTGATTCCAAAATCTCAAGAGTTGATGCGTATGAACTAGAATACTTAACATTTATTACAGAAGGATTTCCTCAGTTATCAAATAAAAAAGAAGAGATACAAAAAGCCCATATTTACATTTCTAAACAAATTGGAGAACGACCAAAATTAGAATGGAAAAACAAAGACGCATTTGGAGTTAATGAATTACTAAGTCATCAAATAAAGTTTCTTTTACCAGAATATGTTGTGGGTTATGCATCTGGTGAAAATGAAACCTTAAGTTTTCCATTTTTTAAAAGCCGTTTTATTCAGTATGATGCCTATTACAGTAATTTGATTACAGAATCAATAATAGACCCAAGTCCTGAGAGCTCTTTAATTTATGTAGATAAATCATATAGTCAGTTTATTCTATTGGCTAATTTACTAATGCAACCCAATGATTATTTAGAAAAAGACATTCTATCTCCTTTTAAAGAATATGTTGGTGTTGAAGCAATAGACTCTTTTCGTTTAATTATTAAAACAGACATCCTAAAAGAATATGAAGGAAAGAAGTATCCATTATTGAAAAACTTAGATTTTGATGCAAAGCGAAAAGGTAAAAACACCGATTCTTATATTGAGAAGTTAAAAAAGTGCTCTACTACTTGGTACGAAGAAGATAACTATGATTTTTATGAAAATGAATTTAATAATAGTAGTTTTCTTATTCTAGATTACAAAGTAAACCAGGCAACGATTAAAGCATTTCAATTTCATTTTGAAAACAATCCGTTAAAGCTTTTTGAGCTATTTCAGCTTCTTTTAATATTAGAAATACATTCTGTAAACCAAGAAAGTAAAAACAACACGTATGCTACTGAGAATATATTTTTAAGTGAATCTATAAACTTTAGACCTATTGAATCTAAAAGAGTATTGAATATCAAGAATTTTGAAATCAAGAAAAAAGGTTTAGAAAAGAATATTTATACCAAAGCATTATCGGATGGTGAACATCAATTTTTACATTCATTAGGTTTATGTCTATTGTTTAAAGATACGCGCTGTTTATTTTTATTGGATGAACCAGAGACTCACTTTAACCCAAGTTGGAAAGCTAAATTCTTGTCCAGTCTACGTTATTGCTTTGAACAGGAAAGAGAAGAAAGTAACCAAACTATGCGAGAAATGTTGATTACAACACATTCTCCTTATTTGCTTTCTGATAGTGATTCTCAATATGTTCAAGTCTTCAAAAAGGGAGAAGCTCCTTTTCATCCAGACTTTCAAACTTTTGGAACTTCAGTAAATACTATAGGAATCAAAATATTTAATATGCCAAATACGATTGGCAAGGTTGCACAAAAACGGATTACTGATTACAAAGAAGAATTGGAACAAATTGAATCTCCAGAAAATTTAGAATTATTTATTACAAAAGTAAAATCAGAAATGGGAGAATCGGTAGAACGTTTGTTACTATTAAATGATGCTTATAAAAAATTGAAATAATTGAAATATGTTATTTAATTACATCTACATAACACACGATATTGAGAAACTACAAGGGTATTTAGATTTTCTATTTACTGATGTTTGGCTTTTTGCTGAAGGTGATTTTAATGCTGAAAAATTAAAAAAGAATAAAGAATTATATGATATCTATTTAGAATTAGACAAGGTAGATTTTGACCCTGAAAACGCCAAAAAAAATGAGAAAGGTAAATCTGCATATTTTTTTAATAGCTCTATTGAAAAGATATATAAAGCTTTTGCCGATATAAATGATGATGCTTTTAAGTTAGAACTGATAGACTACTATTCCAACAATAATAATATTGAAGAAATATGTAAAAATCCAAAACTTCCTGTTTTAACCTATGATGACTTAAAATCTAAACAAGCTACATTACATAAAGAACTTAAGACTTTTTATGGTAATTTATATGGAAGTGAATCACCATTTAATTTAGCTGATTTTGGTTCTTTAAAGACAAAACTTCTTCCAACACATTACAAAGAGTTTTTCTCCTTTAATAAAAAGGGTAAATGTCCATTCTGTGGCATTAGAGATTTAAAAGGAATACATCATACTAAAAAGGAAGCATATGACCATTACATACCTAAAGGCAATTATCCTTTCAATAGTATAAACTTTAAAAATCTTGCCCCTATGTGCAACGATTGTAATTCAAGTTATAAAGGAACTAAATCTATTATAGGAACAACAACAAATAGAAACAAGGCATTTTACCCATACTCAAATTCTCATCCTGCCATTACTGATTTTAAAATTACAATAGATTTGAATTCCAACGATATACTAAATCTAAAACCAAAAGACTTAGATTTGAAAATAGAATCAGTTGGTTTTGATGAGGAAATAGAAGCTTGGAAAAGAGTTTTTGGAATAGACGAGAGATACAAGGCTCTATTGTGTAACGAAAGTGAAGGAATTACTTGGTTCACTTCTATTATTGACGGTTACAATACAGCCAAAGCTTTGGGTTCAACTCTAACAAAGGAACAATATTTAGAATCGCAAATAATAGATGCAAAGCACATTCCTTTATCCAGTTATGGTTTTATAAAAAGTGTATTTTTAGAGAAATGTGATTTGCTGAATTTATTTTAAAAAATATGAACACTAAACCACAAACCATACAAATTTTCCTTCCTGACGGTTCTCCTACGAGTATACGTGAAGCAGAACTAACGAATCGTTTGGTAAAAGCTATTTTGTTTCCAAGAAATAAGATGCAAGAAGTTTCAAAACGGGAAATTGTCAATTATACTGGCGTTTACTTTTTGTTTGGTAAATCAGAAGATGACGCTAAACCAACAGTATATATTGGAGAAGGTGAAGATTGTTTTAAACGCATACAATCACACAATAGAAATAAAGATTTTTGGACGCATTGTATTATAATGACAACTAAAACAGATGAGTACACAAAAACTGATGGTAAGTTTTTAGAATATTATGCTTTAGAAATTGCGTCTAAAATTGGACGTTATAATTTAGATAATGATACTGGTTCTAAAAAGCCATCGTTATCAGAAAGTAGAGAATATGATTTATTAGATAATTTTGACACAGCAAAAATCCTCTTGGCTACTCTTGGGTATCCCATTTTTGAAGAAAAGCGAAGAGCAAAAAGCTCAAAGGAATTGTTTTATTGCAATGGTAAAAATGCTCTGGCTACTGGTGAGTTAACTGATGACGGTTTCTTAGTATATAAAGAAAGTACATCAAGCTTGGAAGAAACAAAGAGTATGACCAAATGGATAGGCATTTTGCGTAGTCGATTAGTAGAAGAAGGAATTTTAAAAGAGAAAAATGGTATTTATGTATTTCAGCAAGATTATATATTTAATTCGCCAAGTGCAGCGGCTGCAACCATTTTAGGACGAAATACTAATGGATGGACTAAATGGAAAGATAAAAACGGAAAAACTTTAGATGAGCTAAAAAGAAAGTAAATCTTCCCTCACCTATCACAAGCCCGAATTAACCAAATGGTCCAGAGTATGACGGAAACCACTTAGCCTTCAAGAAGGTATATCTTTAGTACTACCGTCATCAGAGCTTACCATGACACGTAATTTATACACTGCTGAAGGCTGGTACCCTGCGCCTAATCCTTGCCAAAGTAATGCTTGTCCATCTAAAGTTTGTGTATAGCTTTCAATAGTTATGCGTTCTATAGGCTCTGGTAAGTCTGGATGAACTTGTCGGTTTAAGAGTTGATTTCGATCTAACCAATTGGTAGCGGCTTCCAATAATTTAAGCGCCTCTTCATAGGATACCTCAGGATTGGTAGAAATCAAGATATATAGTTGTTTTTGTGTTGGCGCACTCGTTGCCGAACGCGTTCTACCAATGGCCACATGATGTGCATGCTCAGGATCAATATTAACCAAGGTTAACCGCAATGGTGTTTGCTCAGATGATGCGTTTACACCTCCCAAACTCATAATTGAAGATGGCACACCCAGATCATTTTGGAGTACCCTATTTAAAATGGTAGTGATAAAACGTAAGCTGTCTAGTATCATGTGTATTGACTTTATAATGCGAAAAGGTGTATTTGATTGTACTTGTCGTTGTTTAGAGAAGTTCACCTATTATCCCGATCCACCTTATCATAAGCGCGAATCAACCAAATGGCCCAAATGACAACGCAAACAGACACAAACCCTGAAAAGTATAATACGATATCGTTAGCGTCCATTTTTGATCTGTTTTATAAAGATGACTATTCCTAAAAGTGTTGGTGCCCAAAGTCCTATAAATATGGCGTGCAATTGATCGCCTTTTAAAAATAAGTACTCGGCTACAATAATAATAAGTGCACAAAGCACCAGCATAAAGATGTTAGCAGGTCCTAACTTTTTTATTAAATTCATTATCAATTGATTGGTTGATTGCTCTAAGTTAGTGAAAATTTTAACGTCTTGTTAACGTTTATGAACTTTATCTTTGCAAAATAATTTTGCTTCTATGGCTACAGACAAAAAACCAGACCAGATCGTATTTAATGAAGATACTCAGCGCTACGATGCGTCTCTAAAACCCTATGCCACCAATGTTGGTGCTCCTGCGATTCAAGTCACTGGAAATTCTACTTGGAAAAATCGCAACATCAATAAGGCCAATAAGCAGATTCAGGCCAAGTACCTAGAACTTAAAGCCGAGTATGATAAAATGATGCAAGAGCTAGAATACAATAATCTTGTCTATAATGCGCGCTATAATTTTGAGCCAATCGTTGGCGAGACCTATCATCTCTATCGTGATACACAGGAGAAACCTTTCTTATCTATTATTGCACCTAGTGATTGTAATTTTGATTTTATGGGGAGTTTTCTTTTAAATAGTGAACTGATTTGGAAAAAAGTTGATGATTAAGTTTTTATGTTCATTTTGTCTTGATACAAAACGAACCAAAAAATCAAAACCGTTTATTAGGAAATTACTGCGTACCACTCACCTTTTCTTAAGTCTATTATAGCTTTTAAAATACTAAATAGCAAAGTTCCCTAGACTAGGCGTATTCATTGCGTTTAATTGTTCGTTATTTCTGAAAACGGTTAGAATCAAAGCGCCCTAAGTTTAAACATTGGGTACCTATCCGACGATGTAAAGCGTTTAAAACAAAAAGCTGTTTAAGGTTTTGCGTATAGCAAAATTGAGTTCTTTTTGTTTAGCTTTCAAGGAATAGATAGGTAATGTTTAAAGTTCAGGCTAGACTTTTTTGGTTCTTTTTTTGGCAATGAAAAAAAGAAAAATAATTAATTCTTTTTCAACAACGCATTTTGCTCCTCCATTAAATCGGTAAGCTTTGAAAGCAACTCAATATCCTTGGGTGTAGCGACGACCTCATTTTTTGGGTCTTGGGCTTTACTTCTCAAACGATTCATCGCTTTAACCACTAGAAATACTGTAAGTCCAACAATAACGAAATCCAGAAATGTTTCAAACAGCACGCCATATTCAATAGCAACCTCCTCCACTGTTATTTGACCTTCTGCATTAGTAACCGCCTCTCTCATCACATATTTTTGATCTTGAAAGTTTAGTCCGTCAGTCATGAGTGTTAATGGTGGCATAAATATCTTTTTTACCAACACATCTATCACTTTATTGAATGCGGCTCCTATAATAATACCAATAGCCATATCCATCATATTTCCTTTAACTGCAAACTCTTTGAATTCCTTTAAAAACTTCATCGTATCGTATTTTAATTACACGATGCCAAAGGTATTTCAATCTGTTATGAGATACAATAGTTGCATTGGTTTTCTAAGTTGCCGCTGTTAATCCACTAGGATATGCTCCACATTTAAGCAGATAATTGTATTTTTAATTTACTTTTCAGAAAATGTAATTGATGAAGACACGACGAGGCATTTTAAAACATATGAAACAATTCCTACTATGGTATGCCATAGGTGTTGTTGCCTTAGTTGTCTTCGTTTTGGTTATTGTACTTATTAGTGATTTAGCGAATAGCAATCGGACCTCCATTTTTTTTCAAGTACTGGGACGCTTCTTCAAATTTATACCAACGTATTTTGTATTGCTCCTGCCCTACTTTTTGTTCTTACTTATTCGCTCAATTGTAAGAGATTATAAAAAACGAAAAACCTCAGGTCTACTAAAAGGAATCGGTTTAAAAATCCTGTTGCCTGCGCTTATTATTTGGGTTGCTAAAGAAAGTATCAGCCACTATCGATTAACCGAAAACTTCGATTACGTTTGGGATTATAGTATTGAAAACAAAGGGTCTAGTATTAGAAACCTATATGCAAAAGACAAAAAGCAACGTGGCTTTCACGTTTTTGGACGTGCAAATGATTCGCTTTCATTTGAAATTTTAAAAACCAATAATGTCGAATGGCTTACATATGTGCCTTTTATTTCTCAGGAGTATTATGACAAACCTTCCTTAAGAAAACGATCTGTTCTTGACGATTCTAATGGAAGACTTCAATATTGGAAACGTATAAAACAGCGTGCTGAAGCTTACGGATTTAAAATAATGCTAAAACCACATATCTGGCTCCAAAACCGAGAGAATGGCGCCTGGCGATCAGATATTAATATGTCTACGGAAAAAGAATGGGATCAATGGTTTGAAGATTATAGCCAATATATGTTGGACTATGCGACACTTGCAGAAACGTTAAATATCGAATTGTTTTGCATTGGTACCGAATTACATAAAACCGTTTTAGAACAACCTGAGCGATGGCACACGCTTATTTCAAAAATTAGAACGATCTATTCTGGAAAATTAACCTATGGTGCTAACTGGAATCAAGAGGTCGACGATATTCCGTTTTGGGCTGCTCTAGACTTTATTGGTGTTCAAGCTTATTATCCTATTGCAAAAAACGAAAACCCTGAATTATCTGAACTTGAAAACGGTTGGGAGCAGCATACAGCCGACTTAGAAATTCTGCATAAAAAATACAAAAAGCCTATTCTTTTTACCGAATTAGGTTATAAATCTACTACAGATGCAGGTATTAAGCCATGGGAATGGAATAACCTGAGTAATTCATTTCATAAAAAGATCTCTAAGCGCACACAAGCTTTGTGTTACCAAGCTTTTTTTAATACCATATGGCAAAAACCATGGTTAGAAGGTGTGCATTTATGGGAATGGCAATCGTCTAGCAATGATAGCGATGGTAATAATAATGCCTTTGTGGTTCAAGGAAAACCAGCGCTTAATGTGATTGCCAAGGAGTTTAAAAAAGTAATCGACTAGTAAAACCCTATTTATTTTCTGTAATACTTTGCGTATTTGCGGTACGCTAAGAATCCAAGAAGTGCAACTACACCTACTGCAATGGCAATATATTGATAACTTAAGATTTGTTGTCCGCTTTGGTACGAATGCAGTCCAGAGAGGTAGAAATTCACACCAAAATAGGTAAACAATATAAATGAAAATGAAATGATTGATGCGAGATTAAATCCGTAACGACCACGAAGTCCAGGGATTAATCGCATATGAATCACAAACGCATAAGCCATAATACTAATTAATGCCCAAGTTTCTTTTGGGTCCCAGCCCCAATAGCGTCCCCAACTTTCATTGGCCCACATACCTCCAAGGAAGTTTCCAATGGTTAACATCACCAAACCAACTGTTAAGGCCATTTCATTTATAATGGTAAGTTCTTTAATATTGAGTAACATTTTGTCCTTATTAGAACTTGTAGTAAAAGCCATAAGTAGTAATACTGTTATTCCTAGAATCATTCCTAAAGCAAATGGTCCATAACTCGCTACAATTACAGCAACGTGAATCATTAACCAGTAGCTATCTAAAACAGGTTGTAGGTTCGCAATAGCAGGATCCATCCAGTTCCAATGAGCAACCATTAAGATCATAGAAGTCACGAATGCTCCAGCTGCGGTCGTTAAATACGACGTATTTTTTCCCAAAAAAATGCCTTTAAGAATGGAAATAAAATTAGAGCTTACAGAATTGGACAATAGTAAGCCAAACAACATTGTAGCCCATGCCACGTAAATCATCGATTCATAAGCATCACTCCAAGGTGCATGCCCTGAGATATACCAACGTACAATTAAACCTGCAGTATGTAATAAGAACAATCCTAAAATAGTATAACCTAATACTTTAACACTAACATCAACAAACTTGCTCTTGCTACTAAATATTTGAACAATTATTAAAATGAACAATACAGTACCAGCATACATGTACCAGCTAAATAACTTCTTAAAGATGTCATACTTATTGTATAATATCTCTGTTTTTATCTTGTCATCGGTTAACATGACTTCACTACCTAATTTGGACTGACTACTTTTAAATCCGATCAATAATTTATCCGCCAACTCAAAGTTTCCAGATTGTTTGGCCTTATAGAGTTCCCCTAAATAGAAACCAAAACTGTTTTGGATATATTTTCCGTAGATAGAATCTTTAATTTGAGATTTGTACTGTTCATTATATTCTACTGGCGAGATCCATGTATTCTTCTCATCACCAGGAATAGGAAATATTTTAATCGAACGACCATCAAGTGTGTTAAATAACAAACTCATACGATCATAGGCTTCCTTGAATTCTTTCTGAAAACCGTTAGGCACTTCAGCCGCGTAGGCTTCTTCGAGGTAAGGCCCGAGCTTATTGCGACCATCGTCTGTTAGAAAATCGGTAATCGATACATACTTTTTATCTTTTGAAACACCAATGATATTTCTAATCGAATCTCCTTTTCGTTTTGGTAAATAGATAATTGGAACGTTATACCAAAATAACGGACTTTCCTGCATGGATAGTAACACCTGATTCGCATCAAACTCTTCGTAGTGATCGCTCTTACTTAGCTTACGAAGTACTTCAGAAGCAAAGGTATTCATTGGCATCATTCTCCCGCTATAATCCTGTATCACTAATTCTCCAAATTGATCAGAATGTGCTTTAGGTGCAATATTAGCTCTAATTACAGAATCAATAGTAGCTTTTGTTGGACGTTGTATTTTCGTTTGTGTATTTGTTGTACTTGGACCATGATCATGACCATCGTGTTCCGAATGTTCCTCTTGTGCAAAACCAAATAATCCAAAACAGAGTAAGGCCACTGTAAGCATCTTAGACCTCTCTTCTTTTACTTTTCTCAGCTTTTTCTTTAAATCTGCGAAGCGCGTATTACGATCAAATAAAATCGCCATTAAGCCAAAGTATAAAAGCATGTATCCAAAATAAGTCACCCAAGTTCCCCATTGATCATGGTTTACTGAAAGCTTAGTTCCTTTTTCATCGGGATAAAAACTCGCCTGAAAGAAACGATAGCCACCTTCATCTAAGATATTATTCATGAAGATGTGGTAATCATAAGCCTCTTCATTTGGTTTCTCAACAGTGACTTCACTAGCAAATGCTGAAAAGTTATCTTCTGTACCAGGATAACGTTCGGCTATAAAATCGTTGAGTTTTATACTGAATGGTAATTCTTTAACAATAGATCCATACTTTACAGCAACATCTAAACCACCAAGATTTACTTGCTCAAATCGGCCATTAACGTATTGTCCGCCTAAAAGGTTTAAGGTTTTGGTTTCGCCATTAGCTGTGACATCGACAACGATGCCATCTTCTCTACTTCTTAATAGTTGAGATTTTTTAACTACACCAAATTTTCCTTGCATGACTGGATTTGGAAATACCATAGCCATATTACCAATTTGATAACGTGATCTCAAGGCTAATGGCTGTATCGAATCTTTAATGAGTTTCCCTGTGGCCTGAGTTGCCATGGTCATGTAGTCGCCTTCAAAAGGAGACTCTATAAAAATTTGGTTGCCTTGCGTCGTAATATTAATTGCACCATTCTTAGGATTATTCAACGTAAAAGCCACATTATGAATGAGTGCTTCATCGCCATCTTTTATAAAATGACTATGAGATGCTTCATTACCCGCTTCTACTAATTTTAAGTAACGATCACCTTCATCTCCTGGAATGATATCTAATTCGGCATCTTTGACAAACTTCTTCACTTTAATAGAAACTGGCGTGCCATTGTAATCAGTATTGATCTCAAAATCATTATCTAAACGTTCTGAAAAGTCAACACGCTCTTGTTCCACACGACGTTGCTGTTGTCCGTCAACAACCAGATCACCATCAACAAATGCTGTGATGTAAATATCTCGTGTGAGGTAGGTGTTTTGAGTTTCCCCTTCTCTAATTGGCATCCACCCTTCAAAACCTATATATCTTGTAATTCCGGCACCTATCAGAATAAAAATAAACGCTAAATGTAAGATTAGTGTTGCCCATTTTTCTTTTCTGAGTAGTCTGTATCTAAAGATATTTCCGATGAAATTAATCATAAAAAGTACCATAATGGCTTCAAACCACCAGGCATTATAAATGTAATGTCTTGTATATGGTGTTGGCGATGTTTCTTGACCAGCGTCTAAAAACGTACCTGTTATCATAGCAACAGCATAAACAATAAATAAAATACCAGTAAGACGTGTAGAAAAGAGAATGTTAGCAAGTTTCTTTTGCATAGCAAGAAGGCTTATTTTTTTGTTGTGCAAAGATAACCAATTTAGTTCGTTTAGACTTGGAGAATTGACACCAAAAATGTGTTAAATAAAAACAAGCATTAATTAGCCTGTCTAGCTTCAAAAATTTTGAGATATATAAAAGTTCCCATTTTTCTAGATCTGCGTTTGGCATTCTCGGTAACTTCACCAGTAAACAGTTCATCTAAAGTCTCATACCAAAGGTTGAGCCAGATACCAAAATGAAGTTCTGTAATGCTATTATCAAATTGTTGATCTACCTTTATGTGCACTTCTAATGGATTGCCATAGTATTTCTCTTCGAGCTTTCGAGTCATAAATAAACTCGTTTCCCAAAAAGTTGTTAATCGCTGTAAGTGTGCATCCCAATCCTTTATCGTATCATTAAAAAAAGGTCCTAATACATCATTCGCTCTTACTTTTTCATAAAACGTAGTTACCAATAAAAATATATCGTCTCTCGTATGAATGTCTTTCTGTGCCATAATCAAAGATAGTATTTATAATACAGGATATGTAAGTAGTAATACAATGTTAGTTACCAAACTAATGATGAGCAAATTAAAGATCCATTTCTTCTTTAATTGTGCCATAATGGAAGCATTATAACACATACAAACAATAGTACATAAGGTAACTCTAATTAATGAACTTGTACTGTAAGGCATTTGTGTTAAATAGAAAATAGAGATAGAACCTAAACAACTCTGCAAAATGATACTAAGAGGAACATACAAGATTAAATTCTCTTTAAAATCTGTTAACCATTTGTTGTAAAGTGTCATCTTTTTTTGTTTAAATTGTTGACACAAAATTGTTACAATTATCTTTGTTCTTTTATGATTGAAATCATAAGCCTATGATCCCTGTAGAATTATTAGAAACTTATAACGCTAAGCTCAAAACGTACACTAAAGACGCTACTATTTTTGAAGAATTAGATACGCCGAGATTTTACTATCAAATTAATTCGGGAAGCGTAAAAATGATCAATCTATCTGAAGACGGTAAAGAGTTTGCTCAAGGTATTTTTTACGATGGCAATGCTTTTGGTGAGCCGCCTTTGTTTGGTGATTTTAAGTATCCAGCTACAGCATTATGTGTGCAAGATTCTTCCATTTACATTTTACCAAAAGACACATTCTTTGATTTACTTAAAGCGCATCCAGATATTCACTTAAACTTTACAAAATTGCTTTGTAAGCGTATGATATATAAAGCCAAAATCATGAAAGAAGTGTCTATTCATCCTCCAGAACATCGCATCATGACTTTACTTGAGCACTTAAAAAACAACTTCGGAAATGAGATGCAGGACTATGAAGTCGAGTTGACCAGACAAGATATTTCAAATCTTACAGGTTTGCGTGTTGAAACGGTTATTAGATCCATAAAGAAACTAGAAAAAAACAATAAATTAAGTATACGAGACCGAAAAGTATATCTCTAAATTATCCTTATTTTAGCAGCATGATTTCAGTAGTGATTTTAGGAGCAGGTAATGTTGCTCATCATTTATATAAAGCATTTGTTTCTTCGGAAACCGTTAGCGTTAAGCAACGTTATAATCGACATATCAAGTCTTTAGAAGCATATAAAACAGACGTTGCTATTACAGATGACCTGAATCAGCTTGTTGAAGCAGATATCTACATTATTGCGGTTAGCGATGATGCCATTGCAGAACTTTCTGAACAACTACCCTTTGAAAATCGTTTTGTTGTTCACACTTCTGGAAGTGTAAGCGCTTATGATCTGGATAAAAAGAACAGACGTGGTGTGTTTTATCCATTACAAACCTTTTCTAAATCGGCTAGTATTGATTTCACTCAAGTACCAATTTGTTTAGAAACCTTAATGAAGAAAGATTATATGGCACTTAAAAATCTGGCAACAGCTATAAGTACCATTACAAAACGTGTTAACAGTGACCAACGCGCAGCCTTGCATCTAGCTGCTGTGTTTGTCAATAATTTTACGAATCAGTTGTATCGCGTCGCCCATGAAATTACAGAATCACAAGGAGCAGAGTTTGATTTACTAAAACCACTTATACTAGAGACAGCTAACAAAGTACAAGACCATTCACCTTATAAGGCACAAACTGGTCCGGCAAAACGCAACGATAAAAAAACAATCAAGCGGCATTTAAAGTTACTTGATAACGAACACCATAAAGATCTATACAAGCTATTAACCGCTTCAATAAAAAACACACATGGACGATAAAAGTTATAAAGAATACTTAGAAGATATAAGCACTTTCATTTTTGATGTTGATGGTGTTCTTACCGATGGTACTGTAACCGTTATGACTAATGGAGACATGCTGAGACGCATGAATATTAAAGACGGTTATGCCCTTAAAACTGCTAAAGATGCTGGATTTAAGATATGTATTATTTCTGGTGGTAGTAACCTAGGTGTTCAAAAACGTTTGGAAGGTTTAGGTATTACAGATATTTATTTAGGAGCACACCAAAAGGTTAATCAATTTAACGACTATCTATCGCAAAACAATATTGACACAAAAAATGTGTTGTATATGGGTGATGATATTCCTGATATTCCTGTAATGAAATTAGTAGGTTTAGCGTGTTGCCCACAAGACGCTGCCATTGAAGTCAAAGGTATTAGTCAATACATTTCTCATAAAAATGGTGGAAAAGGTGCTGTTAGAGATATCATCGAGCAAGTCATGAAAGTTCAAGGCAAATGGGACGGAAACTTTGATGCGAAATACGATTAATTAAACAACACAACTAACCATACCTCTACTCTTTAATGCAAAGCATTTTAAATCTTATTCGCTGGCAAAACTTGGTCATGATTATCATAGCGCAAGTCCTTATTAAATATGCTTTTTTTGAACATTTTAATGCCCTTACAGCTCTTGATACCTTACATTTTATAATTCTAGTTATTGCCACTATTTGTATTGCAGCAGCCGGAAATATCATTAATGACATTTACGATGTCGAAACCGATACAATTAACAAACCCGATAAGGTTCTTATTGGAAAGCAAATATCAGAAAAGCTCGCTTATAATCTGTTTTTCGCATTAAACATTATTGGTATACTATTAAGCCTTTATTTATCACATAGTGTCGGGAAAAGTTCATTCTTTTCAATATTTGTCATGATTTCAATCGCTCTTTATATGTATGCCTCTTATTTAAAAGGCACAGTGCTTTTTGGAAATATTCTCATTTCATTTTTGGTCGCTATGAGTTTACTTGTGGTTGGTATATTCGATATATTACCCGTTATGGTTCCAGAGAACAAACCCCTCTTATCTCCATTTTTAGATAAGTTAATCGACTATGCCATTTTTGCATTTCTAATTAATTTGATTAGGGAAATCATTAAAGATATTCAGGATGTAGATGGTGATTATAAAGCAGGTATGAATACCTTACCTATTGCTTTAGGTCGAGATCGAGCTACAAAAATTGCTTTTGCTGTTAGTATGATTCCTATTGGTGCTGTTATCTATTTTGTGATCACGTATCTGTATCAATATCAGGTAGCTATTGGCTATTTTTTACTATGCATCATTGCGCCTCTTATTTATGCAACAATTAAGATTTTTGGAGCAGAACATCAACATCATTACAAACATATTAGTACTATTTATAAATTAATAATGCTCTTTGGCATCTTATCTTTGCTTCTCTATCCTTTTATTATTAATTTAAACGGCAATGCTTAACACAAAACTAAATAACTTTAATATTATTCTGGCATCAGGTTCTCCTAGGCGTCAGCAATTTTTTAAAGATTTAGGACTCACTTTTGAAATTCGATTAAAACCGGTAAAAGAGGAATATCCAAACCGATTACATCACTTTGAAATTAGTGATTATCTGGCACAGCTTAAATCATTACCATTTAAAGATGAGTTAAATGATAATGATATCCTCATAACTAGTGATACTATTGTTTGGCATAATGATACAGCTCTTGGTAAACCGAGAAATCACGACGATGCGTTTAACATGTTATCTTCTATGAGTGACACGTCTCATGAGGTTATTACATCGGTATGTTTTACCATGGCGAATTCTCAAAAAACAGTGAATGCTATTACCAAAGTCACATTTAAAGCTCTTTCTGAAAGTGAGATCAATTATTATATAGATACATACAAACCATTTGATAAAGCTGGTGCTTATGGTATTCAAGAATGGATTGGTCAAATAGGTATTACCAACATAGAAGGTTCATATACTAATGTCGTTGGTTTGCCTACACACCTCGTTTATAAAACGTTAAACAGCATGGTTTTGTAAAATTTCGGTTGTAATTTTATAATAACGTAAAATTATAGTCATGATCAAGATATTCAAATTAGAAATTCCCGTATGTATTACTGTTCTTTTCTTCGGAACATTGATGTCTTGCGGTGAAAAAAAAACACATACAGACCAAGCTTTACGAACTGAAACTCTAGTGTCTTCGGAAAAATTACCTACAACATCACCTTTCGAACAATCTGAAGATTTTAAAAACTACTGGTATGCTGGGGAAGCTGAAATATCATCCTATAAGTTAGAGCAAGCACGATATGGAGAACTTAGAAACGGTACAGCCGTTTTAGTCTACGTTACTGAAGATTTCCTTCCAGGAAAACAGGTCAAAGCTGATAGATATAGTAAAAGCAATACAAGTATATTAAAACTCAATGCGACTAAAAAATTCAACACAGGGATATATCCGTATTCCATTATGCAATCCACATTTTATCCTGTGAGCAATACGAAACACGCCATTAAATTAAGCTGCTCTGTTCAAGAGTGGTGTGGTCATGTGTACTCGCAATTAAATAATAGAGATTTGTTTGAAATCAAGTCGCATAGTTATTTTGAGAGTGAGGCCGATCAAGATCTAAAACTAGATAAAGCGATACTAGAAAATGAATTATGGACACAACTTAGACTAGATCCTGAAAGTTTACCGGTTGGAAATTTAAAAGTCATTCCATCTCTAGAATATGTGAGATTAAAACATATAGAACTTAAAGCTTATAATGCCACTGCCGAACTTAAAAATGGTGTTTATAGCATCTTCTATCCAGAGCTCAACCGTACATTAGCAATTAACTTTAATGCACAATTCCCATATGATGTATTAGGATGGGAAGAGACATACAAAGATGGTTATGGTATTAATGCGAAAACGCTAACTACAACTGCTACAAAACTAAAAACGATCAAATCACCTTATTGGAGTAAGAATTCAAATACTGATAGTGATTTAAGAAAAGATCTTAGTTTAGAATAGCGCATACAAGGTTGAACTATTATATCTTTGTAATGGTAAACCAAAAATTATGTCAGAGTTTTTTTCTACCTACAATACGCAAATTATAAATTCATGTATTGTATTTGGTATTTTCTTTATTATTCAATTAATAGCTCGATTAGTTGTTAGGGTTATTGGAAATTCTAAAAAAATTCATGTTGGACGTGCAAAACTTGTTGGACGTTATATAACCATTTCATTTTTGTTTATAGCGATCTTAATCGAAGCTTTTATTTTAGGCGTAAGTACTAGTGATCTAGCCTTAGTCTTTTCATCGGTTTTTGCCGTTATTGGGATTGGATTATTTGCCATTTGGTCCATATTAAGTAATGTCACTTCTGGAATAATAATGTTCTTTTCATTTCCATATAAGATTGGAGATAAAATAAAAATACATGATAAAGACTACGAAATTGAAGCTATCATTGAAGATATTCGCTCGTTTCAAATTCATTTAAGAAAAGACAATGGTAATTTGGTCACCTATCCAAATAATCTGCTCTTGCAAAAAGCAATTACTTTAGTAGAAAAAGATGCTTTTGAGAGTATAGAGGATGATGGAAGTGATTATATTTAATAATTAAAATTATGAGTGCAAAAAATAACCATATAAACTATGTAGAGTTAAAAGCTAAGAACCTTGAACGTATTAAAGCATTCTACACTGAAGCTTTTGGCTGGACGTTTACCGATTATGGATCTGGATATACGGCGTTTGCTGATAGTGGACTCGATGGTGGTTTTCAGTTAACAGATGAAGACATCGTTAATGGTGGTTTAGTTGTTTTGTATCATAAAGATCTAGAAGCAATTAAAGATAAAGTCATTGCCTGTGGTGGGAAAATTTCGGTAGATATCTTCTCTTTCCCTGGAGGCAGACGGTTTCATTTCTTAGATCCTTCGGGAAATGAACTCGCTATTTGGAGTGAACCTGAAGCTGAATAATGAATTCAAAACAACAGATAGGCATATTAGGGATTGGAGCCATCGGAACGGTTATTGCCTATCAACTACTACAAAACAATTTAAATGAGCTGTTCTATTTCAGCAGAACATCACGCACTCATTTAAAACTAATTTCTGAAGATCGTCGCCATGAACTACCTGTAGATATAAAAACTACAATCTCAAAACCAATACATTTAGATTGGCTAATCATTTGTCTAAAAGAACATCAATATCAAAACGCAAAAGATTGGTTTCCAAAACTTATACAGCCCCATACGAGAATTGCTGTGATTAGAAACGGACTTCAACTTAAGCGTCCACTATTAGCGTTTACAGATGATCACCATATTTTAGAATGTATGATTGATGCGCCGACACAACTTAGTAATGAAGGGTTTTATCAAAATTTAAACACACCTATTCTAACTGTTCCTCAAAGTGATTTGGCTAGTGCATTTGAATTATGCTTTAAGCATTCTAAACTCACCATAACCCAAGTTGAAGATTTCAAAACCGAGAGCTGGAAAAAGCTATGTGAAAGTGCCACACTTGGAGCTTTATTATGTTTACATAATGATACTTGCCATATTTTTAAATCTGAAAAGCTACAGCATGACTATAGAGAGCTAATGAACGAAAGCATACAAGTTGCAAAAGCTGATGGAGCTCTTATAGATAACCGTTTTACTAATCAAATGCTAAACAAATTAATGAACTATCCCGACGCAAAAGGAAGTTCTATGCTTACCGATATGCGCAATTGTAAACCTATAGAACTAGGTGCCAAAAATGGTATCATCTCACAATTAGGTAAAACATATCAGATCAACACTCCAATAAATGATATGATTATTAGAGCATTGTCTTAAATAAATACGTATAATAAAGGATGTTGCACTCACGTTATGATTAGAACCTAACTTATCATAATGAAAAAAACTATCACTGTTCTTATCACTTGCTTTATTATATCATCATTTTCAACTCAATTAAGTTTTAAGGAAGCACAATTAAAGTATCCTAGAGTTAAACAAGCATACAAAGACAAATCTAAATGCATTAGTAAACTACTCAAATCCCATAATATTTCTAATGCTGAAATCTATATTAGAGCGTTCAAACTTGAAGAAAAAATAGAAGTTTGGGCTAAAGAAAAAACAGATGTTACCTATAAATTAATTACCTCATATCCGTTTTGCTTTAGTTCTGGAGGTTTAGGGCCAAAACGTCAACAAGGCGATTATCAAATCCCTGAAGGCTTTTATGTTATTGATAGGTTTAATCCTGAAAGTAACTTTCATTTATCATTAGGTATAAATTACCCAAACGCTTCCGATAAAATCAAGTCTAATCATAGTCGATTAGGTGGTGATATTTTTATACATGGTTCTTGTTTTTCTGTGGGCTGCATACCAATAACAGATGATTGGATCGAAGAACTCTATATTTTATCTGTAGAAGCAAAAAATGGTGGACAAACCAGCATTCCTGTTCATATATTTCCATTCTATCTAAGTGAAGACAATTACGAAAAACATATTAAAGACACATCCATTTCTGGTAACCATTCAAAATTTTGGAACAATTTAAAAGAAGGTTATACTTATTTTGAAACCAACAGAACGGTTCCCACGATAGAGGTTTCAGAAGAAGGACACTATATATTCAAATAATATTATCTCGAATAGTTAGGTGCTTCTTTAGTAATCGCAACATCATGCGGATGACTTTCATTAATACCAGAAGCCGTTATTTTCACAAAGCGTCCAGTGTCTTTTAAAGTAGCAATATCTTTGGCACCACAATAGCCCATTCCAGCTCTTAATCCGCCAACAAATTGATGAATACTTTCATACAACTCACCTTTGTAAGGCACGCGACCTACGATACCTTCAGGTACTAATTTTTTGATATCATCTTCAACATCTTGGAAATAACGATCCTTACTACCTTGCTTCATGGCTTCAACTGAACCCATACCACGATACGATTTAAACTTACGTCCTTCGTAAATAATCGTTTCTCCCGGACTCTCTTTTGTTCCGGCTAATAATGAACCTAGCATCACACTATCTGCTCCAGCGGCAATTGCTTTAGGGATATCACCAGTATAACGTATACCACCATCGGCAATCACTGGTACACCAGATCCTTTAATGGCTGCAGCAACTTCTAATACTGCCGAAAACTGCGGGAATCCAACACCAGCAACAACTCTAGTGGTGCAAATAGAGCCTGGCCCTATACCAACTTTAACAGCATCAGCTCCTGCTTCAACTAAATATTTGGCCGCTTCTCCTGTGGCTATGTTCCCAACGATAACTTCAAGATTTGGAAATTTTGCTTTGATATCTTTAAGTACCGTAACCACACCTTTTGTATGTCCGTGAGCTGTATCAATAATCACAGCATCAACACCAGCTTTCACCAAGGCCGAAGCTCTATCTACAGCGTCGCCAGTAACTCCAATAGCTGCTGCGACACGTAATCTTCCGTAAGAATCCTTATTAGCATTTGGTTTTTGAGTGACTTTAGTAATGTCTCTAAAGGTGATAAGACCTACGAGTTTATAGTTATCATCTACAATTAATAATTTTTCAATTTTATTTTTCTGAAGAATCTCTTCAGCATCTTTTAAAGACGTTCCAACTGCAGATGTTACTAAGTTCTCACTTGTCATAACCTCAACAATTGGTCTTTCATTAGCATGCTCAAAACGTAAATCACGATTAGTAACAATACCCTTTAATTTACCATTATCATCAACAATTGGAATACCACCAATCTTATGTTCGGCCATACTTTGTTTAGCATCTATAACCTTAGCAGTTAATGGTAGTGTTACTGGATCTATAATCATACCACTTTCTGCACGCTTAACCTTACGTACTTTCTGGGCTTGCTGATCAATAGTCATATTTTTGTGAAGCACACCAATACCACCTTCTTGTGCCATAGCAATGGCCATTTTACTTTCGGTAACAGTATCCATAGCTGCAGAAACCACAGGAATGTTTATGGTGATGTTACGCGTGAATTTGGTTTGAATATTAACTTCTCTTGGTAAAACTTCGGAAAATGCTGGAACTAAGAGTACGTCGTCATAAGTAAGACCTTCTCCAACAATTTTGTTTTCGTGTGCTGTCATGATGCAATTACGGTTATAATTGCATGCAAATATACAATTTAAATAGAGAATAGTATTAAGACTTTATTAAATCTTAAGGGAAAGGCGTTTTATTAAATTCTAGGGCAACGCTTGCAGTTGGTCTTGCCCTTTTTCTTATACTTTTTACAGCATTTAGACTTCTTATTGACCTCACAGTACATGATACATGAAGTGATAATAATTGGAGAACTCTCTAAGGTTAATTCGTCTTGCATTATTTTAATTTATTCTAAATAAATGCAAATTTATAAAAAAAGATGCCAAAAAAGGCATCTTAATTCATTAAGTTATTAACAGATAGCACTATTCATTTTCATGAGCTGCTGCTATGGTATTGATATCACGATCAAATAAATAATGACCTGATTTATCAGTTCCAATTATATTAAGTTTATCTAATAAAGTTCTAGCCATAGCTTCTTCTTCCAATTGCTCAGTAACATACCATTGCATGAAATTATGGACGTTATAATCTTTATGTTGTAAACACTCATAAATCACATGATTGATTTGCTCTGTTACAAACATTTCACTTTCTAAAAACTTTTCAAAAAGTTCGTTAAGTCCGCTAAATACAGGTTTAGGTTTATCGAGTTCTGGAATAATGACATTACCACCTCTTTCATTGACAAATTTTATAAGTTTGGTCATGTGCAGACGTTCTTCTTCTGATTGACTGTAAAAGAAATCTGCTACACCATTATACCCTTCGGCATCTGCCCAAGAGGCCATAGCTAAATATTGCATCGAAGCTTGTGCCTCATATTTGATTTGGTTGTTTAATAAGTTTTCTATCGTTGTATTCATTGTGAAAGCTATTTTTTACGAAGATAGGAATTTATGTTTGAAGCACTTTCTTCGACTTAATTAATTGATAGAGAATTATAAGTACAGAAGTGGTATAGGTTAAGGTCATCAAAGTTCCTGAAATCATTACAATATATTTCATCCAGAGGATACCTTTCCATAGAAAATAAATACCACCAAAGGTTAGCAAAACTGAAATAAATGGCTCTACAATTAAAATTGCTTTTAATTTTTTTGAAAGCTTTGTAGTACTCAAAATAAGGCCTACCAAAAAGAAAATAATGGACATTGATAATATATGCCCATGCACTAATGTGAGCATTTGTTGCTCATTTTTTTTGAACTTCATCACAGTTGCATCTTCATCATCCTCGTTACCTAAATATTGTTCTTCTATACCATTTGGATTGGCAGAAGACGTCTCTCCTACAAATAATAGACCTGTGTAAAACCCTACACTTAAAACAATAATAAATGATGCAATTAGTAATTTTATTTCCTTAGGAAAAGTATAAAGCATTCCGTTGAACTTCATTACAGAATGTTTTTAGATTGAAGCATTTTTAAAGACCTCAATACATCATTTACTGCAGATGTCATTGAACGAACAGAAATTGTAGCACCAGATATAGCAACAATATCTTGTTCATACTTGAGTTCATCTTCGGGTGTTTTACCTATAAATTGTCTCAACCATCGTTTACTACCAATTTCTCCTCCATATTCTTCTCTATAAATAAGTACTTTAGCCTTCTTTACTATGAGATCGCTGTCTAATAAAATAAGGTAATCAAACTGAGCTGTTTTACTGGGCGCTTTGGCCACATATGCAAAACCAATTCTTTTATCTGCAGATTTAATTTCAAAAAAGTTATCAGTTTCAAACTTGGATGGTAATTCTTTTACAACAGTGTCAGAAATTTTGAATGCTGAAAATTCAAATTTTTCAACATCGTATGTTGATTTAATCTCTTTGAACACCTTTTTTTTAATCTTTTCAGGTAATCCGAAAGACAAAAAAAACATGGATAAAACTAAGATGAAGATATGTCTCAAATTCATGTTACAAAAGTATTAATTATATAATCGTTAAAACAATTAAAATGCCAAATAGCCAATGTGATATTATACTTTCAACATTAGCTATGAGACACTCAAATTTTATTTTTTATTAGAACCAGACACCGATACCAAAATTTAATCTATTATCAACATCACTATTATCTAGCGCATTACTTCTAAATTGATAATCACCTTTTAATACAACTCCAGGCGCTATATGGTAACTTAAACCTGTAGTAATATCTGTTCTATTAAATGCATCGTTTCTTACTAAGTCTCCATCTGTATCTGCATGTGTATCATAATTTTCAAATCGCGCAAATGCAAATAAACGCTGAGCTTTTGTTAAAGGCAGTAAGTTATAAGACACCTCTGCATAATACCCCATTAAAGCACTACCTAAATCCCTATCAGTTAAATTATTATAAGCTTCTGTATCACTTAGAGATGCATAAATAAATTGGCCACGAGCAGCAAATCTTCTAAAGGCATAACGTGCATCAAAACCTACCATTGAAACACCAATATTAGCACCGTCGATATCTTCTACATCATCAGCAGCTTGCGTTTTTCCAAAATATCCTGACAATCCTAAACGTAAACCAGGCAAACCGTAATATTCAATTTTAGTAGATAGTGTAGGACTATCAACAGTAGATTTAATTGCCTTTTGACGTCCGCCACGTAAACCGTTACTTCCTTTTAAAAATCCGGTTACTTCACCATCTTCATTTACAGTAGATTTAAATCCGTTAAAAATATAAGCTTGGTAAGTCAATGATTGCTCAGGTAAACGACCTGTAACACCTACACCAATTTCTCTCCATGTTGTTGGAACAATCGCATTATCAACAGCTGGGCGTTCAACACCATTAAAAGTTGTAGGTTCATGATATTCATTTACAATTCCCATTGGTACCAACATTAGTCCTCCACGTAAACTAATATTATCACCTACAGCATAATTTACAAAGGCTTGTTCAACAAAAATCTCTTCTACATGCTCCATTTCAACTTCAGTAACAAATTGTGTTTTATCGTTAAATCGATAACCAAATAATAACACTAGACGTTGTACATCTAATTCTCCATTATTACCTTCTGGTTGGTTATAGGTAATTTCACCATACGCACCAACCGTAACGGCTTTTCCATAATTACCAGATAAAATACGTTGCGCTGCATTTAACTGTTGTTGTGGGTTAAAAGTGATGCTATCTTGAGACGTTGGAGTAACTTGTGCTATAGCTGTTGCGCTGATTAAAATTAAAAGAAAAGTAAAAAATTTATTCATTTGTTTTTATTTAGACTTAATATAAATAGTTATTGATTTCTGATTGCAAAAATAGAATAGAATATTATTTACGCAAAGTTTATTTAGATTAATTTTAAATAAAAATGAGGTTAAAAAAACAACACATTGAAAACGTGTTAATTAGAATAAAACAAAAAATATATTGGGAGACAATTTAATGGTAAGTCGTAAAGATTTTGGTTGCTTCATTATACGCACTTTCAAAACTCATCGCATTGAGATTGTTATTCTTTTTAGATGTGAAGTAAGATAGCACCTTCTCTGTTGGCATATTACCTGTAAGCTCATCTTTAGCCATTGGGCAACCTCCAAAACCTTGTATTGCTCCATCAAAGCGTCTACATCCTGCTTTATAGGCTGCATCTATTTTTTCGAACCATGTCGTAGGAGTGGTATGCAAATGTGCACCAAATTCGATATCTGGATATTTCGGAATTAAATTAGAGAACAAATAATCAATACTTTCAGGATTAGAACTCCCAATCGTATCACTCAATGATAGTATCTTCACTCCCATTTTACTCAAACGTTCTGTCCACTCTCCTACAATATCCACATCCCATGGGTCACCATAAGGATTTCCAAACCCCATAGAAATATAAACAACCACTTCTTTGTTGTACTTATTAGCCATTTCTAAAATTTCGGAAAGCGTAACTACAGATTGTGCTATTGTTTTATGAGTATTACGCATCTGAAAGTTTTCAGATATAGAAAACGGATAGCCCAAATAATCAATTTCTGGATGTTTACAAGCGTCTGTAGCTCCTCTAGTATTTGCAATAATCGCAAGAAGCTTACTTATGGTTTCACTTAAATCTAATTGAGCTAAAACCTCAGCAGTATCTACCATTTGCGGAATCGCTTTTGGAGATACAAAACTTCCAAAATCTATCGTATCAAAACCGACGCGTAATAGCGATTGAATGTATTGTACTTTCTTTTCAGTAGGAATAAAGTCCTTAATACCTTGCATGGCATCACGAGGACATTCAATTATTTTAACGGATTTGCTCATCTAGCCCAAAGATAGCAATTATGATGATTTTGAAGTTGTTATTTTTCCGAAGTAAAAATGATAACCGCAATACCAACAAAGACAATGATTTGTAACCATTTAAGGTAAACTCCAATACGTTCGTGCTGTTTGATATATTCTGAAATGATACCTGCCAAAACAGCAATTCCTGAAAATATAATCGTTGATACGAACATAAAAAGTAAACCCAATACATAAAATTGAATCACAGTACTCATCGTATCACTAAATAAAAATCCAGGAAAGAACGCTAAAAAGAAAATAGACACTTTTGGATTGAGTACATTCATAATGAAACCTTGTTTAAATAATTGCCCCAAACTTTTCTTCGGAATATGTTCAGAACCTAAACTCAATTTATCACTAGACTTATAAATCTTAAACGCTAGATATAGCAAATACAAGGCGCCTAATAACTTTATAATGAAGAATAAGGTGTCGTTTTCTTTGATGAGTGCCGAAACACCAAAAGCAACTAATGTGGTGTGTACTAAGCATCCTGAGATTAATCCTGCTACAGTGGCCAACCCAAATTTTTTACCATTGACAATGCTCTGCATCAAGACATAAATGTTATCTGGTCCAGGCGATATGGCTAAGGCAGAAGTGGCTAAAGCAAATGATATGAGTAGGTCGTAATTCAGTCTGTTAATTTTTTTATAAAAATAATTAAAAATTGATGTAAGTAAGACGTATAGTCTTACGACTTAAATAGCTTAAAAAACTATTTAACTATGAAAAAAATTACTTTTACTTTAAAATCTTTATGCTCAATTACTTTACTACTCTTTGCTACAGTAGCTTTTGCGCAATCTACAGCAAGCTATGACATTACGTTTAGCAGTAATTGGGAAACCGAAACCGCAGATCCTGTTAAAGGAAATAGCACGATGACAATTCCTGGAAATGCACACTGGTCTGATCTTGTAGGTGCGACGCACAATAGTAACTATACACTTGTTGAAATGGGTACATTAGCATCTGTTGGTGTTAAAAATGTTGCCGAATTTGGTTCCAATGATGCTTTAATGACTGAAGTTAATGCTAATGGGGATGCTAATCAATGGTTACAACAAAGCTTTTCTCCGTTTGCTGCTATTAGTTCTGCGACACTTAGTGATATTGTTGTAAGTTCTGATTATCCTTTATTAAGTTTAGTATCTATGATTGCGCCTAGTCCAGATTGGATGATCGCTATTAATGGTGTTAACCTAAGAGATGGAAATACTTGGCGAAATGAAATTATCATAGAGTTATTTCCATATGATGCTGGTACGGATAGTGGTGCGACATATACAGCTGCTAATCAACCAACAGTTCCTAGTTTTCAGCCTATTTCAGTATTAATAAATCAAGGACCATTTAATGATAAACCAATTGGTACGATGACTATTAGCTTAAATCAGGTATTAAGTGTAGATGAGGCCGATATCAATAAAGCTGTTATCTATCCTAACCCATCTACTGATGGTATATTTAATATTAACACAACAAATGCAAATCCGTTAAAAGAAGCTATGGTTTACGATGTCTTAGGAAAGCAGGTGTCTATAATAGAAAACAAAAACGCTGACAACCAAGTACGTATGGATTTAAATGAATTAAACGATGGTATATATTTGGTTAGATTAGTTCTTAAAGATGGTTCTGAGTCAACAAAAAAGGTAGTGATCAATTAACAAACATTGAGCATTTCGTCTATAAATTTGGTATTTAATCGATTTTTCGATATGTTTACGCCAATATTTAACCTACTATTTTGTTATGAAAAAAGGAGCCCCAATTAAAAAGTTGCTTTTACTTTTAACGATTTTTTGTTCAATTACCAATGCTGTTGCTCAACATGATGAGGAATGCGGTACCGTATTTACTCCAGAATCTGAGTCCTATTTTAAAAAGATATTACCTCAGGTTAAACAGTATGAGGAAGAGTATTTTCAAAAGCTTGCATTAAGACGATCTTCAACTGCAATTAGCTCTGTCCCCATCAAAGCACATATTATTAGAAATACAGATGGAACTGGTGGACTTACAGCGTCACAGCTAAACGATGCTATTGCAAACATGAATGCTTTTTATGCGAATGCGCTATTAGAATTCTTTTTATGTGATGGTATCAACTATATAGATAATTCAACTTATTTTGATTACGAAACAAATGAGGAAGCTGCATTAACAGCTGCCAATAATGTCAATAATGTGATCAATATCTATTTTGCAAATACAGTGGTTAATAGCTCATCTGGTAGTGGCCTTTGTGGTTATGCTTATTTCCCTGGTGGACCAGAAGTTATTCTTATGAATAATAATTGTGCTATGAATGGTAGTACGCTTCCACATGAAGTGGGACATTTCTTTGCACTATCACATACACACGGACCAAGTAACAGTACTCAAACTACAGAATTAGTAGATGGGTCTAACTGTGATACTGACGGTGACTTTATTTGTGATACACCAGCCGATCCACGATTAGGTTACAGTAATGTATCTGCGTTTTGCGATTATACTGGAAATGATACAGATGCCAATGGCGATACCTTTACTCCAGCACCAAGAAATATTATGTCTTACTCTCGTAAAGAGTGTCGTGATGAATTTTCACCACAACAGTACGCGAGAATTTACGGAATTTATCAAGCATCACGTTCGGCAATGGCATGCCCGAGTTTTAATGTGGACATCGCTTCAAATTTCACAAGAGATTGTAGCAACTCATTAGATGTTGATTTTACAGATAATAGTGTTGGCGCTACGTCTTGGGAATGGGATGTGGATGGTGATGATATTATCGATTATACAACACAAAACCCTTCTCATACCTATACTAGTTCTGGTGCTTACGACGTAAGGCTTACCATATCAAACGGATCGAGTTCATTAACTAAAGTGTATCAAGAATATATAGAAGTTGGTGGTGAAGACATTGCAACAACAGAAATCATCTTAACCTTAGTAACCGATGATTGGCCTGCAGAAACGTCATGGAATTTAAAAGATAGTAGTGGAACTATATTATATTCGAGTCCGACCTATATTGAAGGTACTGATGACTTTCAAACTTTTACCGAAAACTTTGTTGTAACAGCAAATGAATGCTATACATTTGAAATGATTGATGGTTATGGCGATGGTATTTGTTGCGCCTCTGGTGCTGGATCATATACCTTGACTACACTCGAAGGTAGTACAATTGTAACAGGTGGTGCTTACGGTTTTGGAGAGATTACTTACATGTCAAACAACGCTTTAAGTGTTGACGACTATTTTGATAATAATACCATGTCTGTTTATCCTAATCCGACTAAGGATATTTTAAATATTAAACTGGCAAATACTAACGATTTACCTGATACTTATACAATTTACAATGTATTAGGTCAAACAATCACAACTAAAACTATTTCTCAAGTAACAGATTTAAGTATTCCTACAGAAAGCTTTAGTGAAGGTGTATATTATTTAAAAGTATCTAAAGGAACAAATTCAAATACGATTCCGTTTATTAAGAATTAATAGATGGATCTAACTATAAAAAAAGCGAATTGATTGGTTTCAATTCGCTTTTTTTATAAGTGCTTTATTGATATTTTTTATCAGTTTAGGGCCTTCGTAAATAAAGCCAGTATAAACCTGTACTAGATCTGCTCCTGCAGCTATCTTTTCTAGCGCATCTTCAGCAGAATGAATACCTCCTACTCCAATTATTGGAAACGATTTATTGCTTTTATCTGCCAAATATTTTATAACTCTAGTTGATTTTGATTTTATAGGTTGACCGCTTAATCCGCCATTTCCAATTTCTGCAAGTTGCTCTTCAGAAGCCTTTAAACCTGTTCTATCTGTAGATGTATTACTTGAAATTACGCCATCTAAATTGGTTTCATTTACCAATTCTACAATTTCATCAAGCTGATTATTATTTAAATCTGGTGCAATCTTTAATAAAATTGGTTTTTGCTTTTCAAAGCTAGCATTTGCTTTTTGTACTTCGGAAATGAGCTCTAAAAGGTAATCTTTATCATTTAGCTTAGCATGGCTTCCTACATTTGGACAACTCACATTAAGAACGAAGTAATCAACATAAGGATGCAATCCATTAAAACACTCGAGGTAATCTTTGGTATAATCTTCAGGTTTTGTATCTGTGTTTTTGCCAATATTTCCGCCAATAACAAGTCTGCCTCTATTCTTCTTTAGTTGTGTAATAGCAGCTTCTAATCCTTCATTGTTAAAGCCCATTCTATTGATAATGCCCTTGTCGTCTTTTAATCGAAAAAGTCGCTTTTTAGGGTTCCCAACTTGCCCTCTTGGTGTAACTGTTCCAATTTCAATAAAACCAAAGCCAAAGTTAGCCAGCTCATTATACAAGACAGCATTCTTATCAAAACCAGCAGCTAAACCAACTGGATTTTTAAATGTCAGCCCAAATAATTCGCGCTCTAAAGTAGAATCATTAACCACATATAGGCTTCTAAATAAAGCACTCATGCCTGGGATTTTTGAAAAATTCCGAATTAATGAAAATGTAAAGTAGTGAACTTTTTCTGGGTCAAAAGAAAATAATAGTGGTCTTAGCAGAAGCTTATACATAGGAAATCTTTTCTGATGCAAAAATACTATAGATTTTGAATATAATCGCTAACTTTCGCTTGATTAATTACTCAACGATATTTAATCACAATGTAAACTCGTAAAAGAAAAGAAATTAAGCGTTATGATTACCAAAGAAGACATTACAAAACGTTTTATTAGTTATGTTACTGTAGACACCGAATCTGACCCAAAGAGCGATACAACTCCTAGTACAGAAAAACAATGGGACTTGGCAAATGCATTAGTTGAAGAGCTAAAAGCTATTGGGATGAAAGATGTTAGTATTGATGCTAATGCCTACATCATGGCAACTTTACCTAGTAATGTTGATTATGACGTTCCAACTATTGGATTTATCTCTCATTTTGACACGTCTCCAGATTTTACAGGCGCAAATGTAAAACCTCGTGTTATAGAAAATTATGACGGTAAAGCTATTACGCTTAATAGCGATCAGAATATCATTCTATCACCAGATTATTTTGAAGATCTATTATTGTATAAAGGTCAAACATTAATTGTTACAGATGGAACGACACTTTTAGGTGCTGATGACAAAGCTGGGATTACCGAAATAGTTTCTGCTATGGAATACCTTATCAACCACCCAGAAATTAAGCATGGAGATATCAAAGTTGGTTTTACACCAGATGAAGAGATTGGTCGTGGTGCGCATAAATTTGATGTTGAGAAATTTGGAGCCGATTGGGCCTATACCATGGATGGTAGTCAGATTGGTGAACTTGAATATGAAAACTTTAATGCTGCAGGAGCAAAAGTGACCGTTAAAGGTAAAATTGTTCATCCAGGTTATGCCAAAGGAAAAATGATAAACTCCATGTACATTGCAACTGAGTTTATCAACTCTTTGCCTCGAATGGAAACACCAGAACATACTGAAGGGTATCAAGGCTTTTTTCATTTGCATCATATGGAAGGCAAAGTTGAAGAAACCGTATTACAGTACATCATACGAGATCACGATAAAGACCATTTTGAAGCTCGTAAAGAAGTTATGGTAAAACTTACGAATGATATCAACTCTCAATATGGAAGAGAAGTCATAACCATAGATATTAAAGATCAATATTTTAATATGAAAGAAAAGGTTGTGCCTGTAATGCATATTGTTGACATTGCCGAAGAAGCGATGAAACAGCTAGACATTGAACCATTGATTAAGCCCATTAGAGGTGGTACAGATGGTTCACAATTGAGCTATATGGGATTACCTTGCCCTAATATCTTTGCTGGTGGTCATAATTTCCATGGTCGTTATGAATATGTTCCTGTAGAAAGTATGATAAAGGCTACCGAAGTAATTTGTAAGATTGTAGAGCTAACAGCATTAAAAAATCAGTAGTATGATGCATATCAAGTCCATTTTAGCCATAGCCTTATTACTAATAGTTAACAAACTAAATTCACAGGAATTTTCATCTCAAGTACAACGTTTTATTACTGTTGATGATTCAAGCTATGCAATCACCAATGTTACTATTATTGATGGTACTGGAAATGCAACCAAAACCAACCAAACTATAATTGTCAACAACAACAAAATAGAAGCTATTGGTAATTCAAATAATATAGAGTTATTTGGAGGAATTAAAACAATAGATGGAAGCAATAAAACTATTATTCCAGGTTTAATAATGCTACATGAACACATGTTTTATACGAAACCATTTGAAAATTGGTTTAGCGTGGGACAAATGACCTTTACCTTTCCTCGCCTCTATTTAGCTGGTGGTGTCACAACCATGAGAACTGGTGGAAGTATTCAACCACAAACCGATTTGAATGTTATGAAATGGATTAATGAAGGAAAAATGACAGGACCAAATATGTTTGTTACTGGACCTTTCATTGAACGCGAAGGTCCTAAAGTTCCTGAATTAGGGTTTATTAATAATGCTGAAGAAGTCGCCTTTTTGGTCAATTACTGGGCAGATAAAGGGGTAACCTCATTTAAAGTTTATAACAATATTACTAAAGAGGATTTAGAAATTTGCGTTACTGAAGCTCATAAACGCGGACTTAAAGTTACTGGGCATTTATGCTCCCTTACTTATGCCGAAGCCTCAGAGATTGGCATAGATAATCTTGAACATGGCTTTATGGCATCTAGTGATTTTTCAACAGATAAAGTCGAAGATTTATGTAATCCATATAGTGCAAGACAAGGTCTTGCAAATCAAGACGTAAACGGAAAAGCTATTAATGAACTCATCGATCTACTAATTAAAAACAAGACCGTAATTACGACTACTCCCAATGTATTTGAACCTTATACAGATAGAGAAATTGTTCCTGGCGGAGGTTTAGACGCTTTAATTCCTCAAATACAAGAGCGTTTAAAAGCCAATTATGAACGTAGTCAAGGTCGAGATGCAAATAGCATTGCACTTTTTAATAAGAATCTAACTTGGGTTAAACGCTTTTATGACAAAGGTGGGTTTTTAGTGGCTGGAACAGATCCAACTGGAGCTGGACGAACTGTGGCTGGTTATGCCAATCAACGTACTGTGGAGATATTGGTAGAAGCTGGTTTCACAGTTGAAGAAGCCATAAAAATATGTACGCTGAATGGCGCTATCTTTTTAAACATTAATAAAGATACAGGAACCATAGAAGAAGGAAAAACTGCAGATTTCATTTTAATAAATGGTAACTTAAATGACAACATCAAAAACATTAGAAACATGGAAATTGTATTCAAAAATGGTGTTGGTTTCGATTCTAAAAAACTTTTTGAATCTGTCAAAGGGCAGGTTGGCTTGAATTAATCAATTGATCAAATTATTGTATCTTGATTTGATATGAACACAGCACGATTAGTCAATATCTGGTTTGAGAAATGGAATACTGGTGATTTTCAAAACTTGCCAATTACCGATAGCTTTGAGCATACTAGTCCTTTTGGGATCGTAAAAGGGAAACAAGTATACATTAATTTAGTACATGAGAACAAGGATAAATTTTTAGGCTATGTGTTCGACATACATGACGCTATTTATAAGGTAGATAGTGCTTGTGTGCGTTATACGGCTAAACAAGGAAATGACTTTTCTTTAGACGTAAGTGAATGGTATTATTTTAAAAGCAACCTTATAGATAAAGTAATTGCGTATTACCATATTGGAGATATTCGAGAGGAAAGATCTTATAAAAATTAAATGTTATGAAAAAAATATATTCTGTAGAAGAGTACATAGAGGTAAATCCGCATTACGCAGAAGAACTGTCAATATTACGAGATATTATTAATTCCACAGAACTTGAAGAAACAGTAAAATGGAGCATGCCTACCTATTGTCTAAATGGAAAGAATGTTTTAGGTATTGGCGCCTTTAAAAATCATTTCTGTTTATGGTTTCATCAAGGCGTGTTTTTAAAAGACGAACATAACTTACTCATCAATGCCCAAGAGAATAAGACCAAAGCTTTACGGCAAATGCGTTTTGATTCTAAATCAGACATTAATAAAGGTGCAGTATTGACCTACGTCAAAGAAGCCATTGAAAACCAACGCTTAGGTAGAGAAATAAAACCTGTTCGTAAAACAAAGGAAGTCATTATTCCTCCAGAATTACAAGAGGCTTTAAAAGGAAATTCTGAATTCGATACTAGCTTTAAAGCTTTAACTCCTGGAAAACAACGTGAATATTGTGAGTATATAGCTGAAGCCAAAAGAGAAGCCACTAAACAATCTCGGCTAGAAAAAATAATGCCAATGATCATTCAGGGTGTTGGACTTCATGATAAGTATAAAAACTGCTAAATACAGAGCATAAAAAAACTCCGAAAGTAACTTCCGGAGTTTTTTTATGAATAGTATTATATTCTATTTTGTTGTCGCTGGAGCATTTAACTTTCTACTTATTTCCATAGAAATTGCAGAACGTTCAAATTTTATTTTTCCAGCTAGTGTTTCAATTACACAGCTATTGTCTTTATCATTGATATCAACTACTTTACCGTGCATTCCACTTTTAGTTACAACTTTATCACCTCTTTTTAATGCAGCGGCAAACGCTTTTTCTTGTTTTGCTCTTTTCATTTGCGGTGCGATCATAAAGAAATACACCACAGCAAACATTAAAATAAAAGGCAGAAAATCTCCAATTGATCCCATAAATTATTTTCCTACAGGTTTAATTGCAGCTGAACCAGCTTTTTTGTTTGCAGCATTTGGATCTGGTTGTACAAAAGCTTTAATTTTAACTACTTCAGAACCTTTTTCAGTATTTGTAGTTAACGTAATAGATTTTTGTACTTGGTTAGTTCCTTTTCCGTTGAATTTTACAGTAAACTCAGCAGACTCTCCTGGAGCTAAAGGATCTCTGTTCCAATCTGAAGGTACAGTACATCCACAAGTACTCTTAATATTACTAACAACTAAAGGTGTTTTTCCTGTGTTAGTGTATTTAAATTTTGTTTCAACTGCAGTACCATTTACGATTGTACCAAAGTCATGCTCAGTTTCGTCAAAAGAAATTACTGGATAATCTTGAGATTTTGCATCTCTCTCTGCAGCCGATGCTACATTATCAGAATTAATCTTTGCTGTTGCATCTTCTTTACAAGATGTGAAAGCCACTAAACATAATGCGCTTAACGCTAAAATTGCTTTTTTCATTGCTATGATTTTTAAATTATTGTTGATTCGAGAAGCCAAATGTACTAATTATTTCATCTAATTAAAATTTTTAGTGCATTTTCAAAGAAAACATTAACAGTCTATAGCCTGTAAAACCTAGAAACTTAGAGTAAGCCTCTACCTATTTTATTTAATTTCCCTTCAGATGTGTATTCTTTTATGATTTTATCTAAAATACCATTAATGAAGTTACTACTCTTTGGTGTTGAATATTCTTTAGCAATTTCCAAATACTCATTAATAGTTACTTTTATTGGTATAGATGGAAATTTTTGAAACTCACAAATAGCCATTTGCATTAAAACAGTATCTATTTGAGTGATACGCTCTGCATCCCAGTTTTTTGTTTTTAGCGCTATTTCATTACTAAAAGTTCCTTGATTCAATATTGTCTTTTTAAGCAAATCAACGCCAAAGTCTCTATCTTCTAAATCTTTGAATAATTTAGGTGTAAAGAATTTCCCTTCAGAAGACACTTTAACTTTCTTAAACAATTTTAGAATGGAGGTATTTACAACTGGTAAATCGTCTAACCATGTGATTCGTTTATCTTCAAAGTAATCATACAATTTATCATTAGGCGCAATGATTTCGGTAAATATATCAATAACAAAATCTTTATCCTCTTTAAAAGTAGACGTCTTAGTAGACATATAATCTTTATAAATATCACTTTCTAAAATGGCTTTAAAAATGACATCGATATATTCAAAATCTAAATACCAAGGGTTTTCTTTTTGATTTTCTAAATGCTCCTGTAACGCTTCATTAGAATTGAGTAGCTCCAACACTTCATTATTAACAAACTTAGCATTTGGATTCTTTTCTTCTTGAGTAGCTAAAAACTTTTTTTGTGATTTCTCTAATCTGTCCTTAGACTTTTTATGTACTTCAGCCAATAATGCCAATTGAGCCAAAAACAGATCATACATACTATCTAGACTTTTCAGTAGAAATTTTTCATAGGCTTTAATATTATCACTCTCACTTCCTTTTGAAGCGTAAAGTGTTTGCATAACCTTTATACGAATGTGACGTCTATTTAACATGTTTCCAAAGAGCTAATAATTAACAAAGCGAAAGATTACTGTCTTTCGCTTTGCAAAAATACTATTATTTTAAAGGTATAAAAATATTTAAATGGGGATTTCGGTTATTTTCCTTGTTCTTTTTTTCTTGTTTCTATGCGATCTTTTGCGATCCTTAATGCTGAAACATTTGTAGTTACGTTATTTTGTTTCGCTCCTTCAAAGATTTCTAAAGTTGTATTATAGATATTTTCTGTTTTACGAATAATTTCCTGTTTTCCGTAATTTTCTAATTCTGCATAAACATTAATAATACCTCCAGCATTAATTAAGAAATCTGGAGCATATAGAATACCTCTATCTTGAAGCATTCTTCCGTGTTTTGACTCGTCAGCTAATTGATTATTTGCTGCTCCTGCAATAATATCAGCACGTAGTTTATTAATCGTATCATCATTAATTGTTGCTCCAAGAGCACAAGGTGCATAAATATCCATAGATTCACTATAAATATCATTTCCCTTATAAATGGCAACATTATACTTTGAGCTAACCTCTTCTAAACGCTCTTGATTTATATCAGCAATTGTAACATTAGCTCCTTCGTTTGTTAAATGTTCAACCAATGATTCACCTACATGACCAATACCTTGAACAAATACAGACTTATCTTCAAGTATATCACTTCCATATTTAAATTTAGCAGCTGCTTTCATTCCCATAAAGACACCATAAGCTGTTATAGGCGAAGGATTTCCAGCACCTCCTTTACTTTCAGAAATACCTGTAACGTAAGGTGTTACTTCTCTTACTGTATCCATATCAGCTGTAGTCATTCCAACATCTTCAGCAGTAATGTATCGTCCACTCAAAGAATGTACAAATTCACCAAATTTTCGCATTAATTCTGGTGTCTTTTGTGTTTTAGCATCACCAATAATGACTGCCTTACCTCCTCCTAGATTAAGTCCAGTTATTGCCGATTTAAACGTCATACCTCGAGACAATCTTAGTACATCATTAAGAGCTTCCCATTCATTATTATAAGCCCACATTCTTGTCCCTCCTAATGCAGGTCCCAAAACTGTATTGTGTATACCAATTATTGCTTTTAATCCAGTATCTTTGTCGTTGCAAAACACGATTTGTTCGTGATTATCAAAAGATAATTGCCCAAAAACTGGATCTATTTTTGAAAGTTCCTTAGAACTGATAAGGTCTGATGTCATTTGAATTTAGATTAAGTCTATTTTACATTATACATAAAATAGCGTGCAAAAATAACTCAATATTGGAGTATTAGCAAAAATTAAGACGTTAAAATGTCAAATTGCTAAAAATCAAGCCTCGAAATAGTAAATGAAAGAACTAAAACATATTAATAAATATTTCTATAAGTATAGAAGTCGACTTCTATTAGGTATTTTAATAACAATTGGCGCAAAAATATTTGCATTGTTTATGCCTAGATTTATAGGTAAGGCAATTACTGTTATTTCTAAAGCTAATAAAGATGAGATTTCAGAAGTTGTTTTTAGAGAACAATTGACATTAAATATTCTATATATTATTGGTGCTGCCATTATCACTGGAATATTTACATTTTTAATGCGTCAAACCATCATTAATGTGTCACGATATATTGAGTATGATTTAAAAAATGAGATCTATAAACAATACCAAAATCTGTCATTAAATTTTTATAAGGCTAATAGAACTGGTGATTTGATGAATCGAATTAGTGAAGATGTTGGAAAAGTTCGTATGTATTGCGGACCAGCTATCATGTATACTATAAATACTATTACACTGTTTATTGTTGCATTAATCTATATGCTAAGTGTTGCTCCTAAATTGACGCTTTACACTGTATTACCTCTTCCAGTTTTGTCGTTTATCATTTACAAGTTGAGTAGGGTTATTAATAAACGTAGTCGTATTGTTCAAGAATACTTATCACATTTATCTACGTATACACAAGAATCCTTTAGCGGAATTTCGGTAATCAAATCCTATGGTATAGAAAAAGATAATTTTGATGAGTTTAATAAACTCTCAGAAGAGAGCAAACAAAAGCAAATTGATCTCACCAAAGTACAAGCCTTATTTTTCCCTTCTATGATATTGCTCATAGGTGTGAGTAACATTCTAGTCGCCTATATTGGTGGTATGCAATACATTAATGGGGAAATTGAAGAAATAGGAACTATTGCAGAGTTTTTGATCTATGTAAATATGTTAACATGGCCTGTTGCAACTGTAGGTTGGGTGACTAACTTAGTTCAACAAGCTGAAGCCTCTCAAAAACGTATCAATGAGTTTTTAAAACAAGAACCAGAAATCAAAAATAATAATGACACACCATCAGAAATTAATGGAATTATCGATTTCGATAAGGTAACCTACATCTATCCAGATACCAACATTAAAGCTCTTGATGAAGTAAGTTTCTCTCTCAAAAAAGGAGAAACTTTGGCCATACTTGGCAAAACAGGATCTGGAAAATCTACAATTCTAGATTTAATTGGAAGACTTTATGATACTCAAGAAGGTCAAATTTCTATAGATGGCACACCAATAGATCAAATTCATTTAAAAAGTTTGCGCGATCATATTGGATATGTTCCACAGGATGCTTTTTTATTTTCTGATACCATTGAAAACAATATTAAATTTGGGAATGAAGATGCCACTGAACAAGAAATAATCACCGCTGCAAAATATGCCGATGTACACAAAAACATTTTAAACTTTAACGAAGGTTATCAAACAAAATTAGGTGAACGAGGTATTACCTTATCTGGTGGACAAAAGCAACGTATCTCTATTGCGAGAGCTATTATCAAAACTCCAGAAATTATGTTATTTGACGATTGTCTATCGGCTGTCGATACTGAAACTGAAGAAAAAATACTAACCAGTCTTCGTGAAATTTCCCAAGGAAAAACAACTATAATCGTAAGTCACCGTGTATCCTCTGCTAAAGATGCAGATAAAATTATTGTATTAGAAGATGGTAAAATCATTCAAGATGGAACTCACGAATCCTTAGTAAACACAGATGGTTACTATAAAGAGCTTTACTTAAAACAGCTCAGTACAAAAGAATTATAATTTTTGTTGTTTACTAACCTTTTTTTTTAGATTTTTGATGCACAATCAAACAAAAAAATAAAAAAAAATAGCTATGAGTGATCACGGAATGATGGAAAAAGAGGAAATATTTTCAAAAGTATTGCGAGCAGGAAGAAGAACCTACTTTTTTGATGTTCGAGCAACTAAAGCTGGAGATTATTACCTTACCATCACAGAAAGTAAAAAATTTACTAACGACGACGGATCGTTTCACTACAAAAAACACAAAATCTATTTGTATAAAGAAGATTTTTCTGAATTCAATGAGATTTTAAGAGAAATGACCGATTACATAATCGCGGAAAAGGGAGATGAAGTGATTAGTGAACGTCATCAAAAAGATTTTAAGAAAGAAGACTATTCATCAAATACTAATGATGACATAGCTAAAGACGAAGAATCTACTTCAGATTCAGAATCTGCTGAAAAGTTTACAGACATCAATTTTGAAGACATCTAAATCCCATTTTTGTTAAATTATACTAAACCGCTATTCTAAGACTAGCGGTTTTTTTATTTTTATAATCTAATCTAAACCATAATATGAGACTAACTATCCTCCTACTTGTTTTAAGCTACTTCCAGCTTAATGCACAATCAAAACCTGATCTATCATATTACCTTCCGCAAAACACAACATACAACCAAAGTATTCCAACACCTGAATCTGTCATAGGTCACCAAGTTGGAGAATGGCATATTACGCATGATAAGTTGGTGCAGTATATGCGTGCTCTAGCAGCTGCATCTGATAGAATTAGTATTGAAGATAGAGGAACAACATTTGAAGGTCGACCGCTGCTTCTACTAACAATAACATCACCTACAAATCACAACAATCTTGAAACAATTAGACAAACGCATATAGCATCTACCGAAAACAATACCGTAGACACCAATAACATGCCAATTGTTATTTATCAAGGCTTTTCAATTCATGGAAATGAAGCTAGTGGTTCTAATGCCTCAATGCTAGCTGCTTACCATTTAGCTGCTGCACAAAGTAATGATGTTAAAGACCTATTGGACAATGCTGTTATTTTATTTGACCCTTCGTTGAATCCTGATGGACTGCAACGTTTTGCTTATTGGGCAAATACTAATAAAAGCAACAACTTAAATCCAGACCCAAACGATAGAGAATATCGTGAAGTGTGGCCAGGTGGACGAACTAATCACTACTGGTTTGACATGAATCGGGATTGGTTGCCTGTTCAGTTGCCAGAATCTCGTGCACGAATAGCGAGTTTCCATAAATGGTTACCAAATATTCTAACCGATCATCATGAAATGGGAACCAATGCCAGTTTCTTTTTCCAACCCGGAATTCCGTCACGTACACATCCTTTGACACCAAAATTAAACCAAGAGTTGACAAAGAGTATAGGTAATTATCATGCCAAAGCGTTTGATAAAATAGGGTCACTGTATTACACCGAAGAAAGCTTTGACGATTTTTACTACGGAAAAGGATCAACCTTCCCAGATATAAATGGAGGTATTGGAATCTTATTTGAACAAGCCAGTTCTCGTGGGCATATCCAAGAAAGTGCAAACGGTATATTAACCTTTCCTTTTACAATCAGAAATCAATTTACAGCTGCTTTATCTACACTCGAAGCAGGAAAAAACATGAGGCAAGAAATACTTCAATACCAGCATGATTTTTATAAAAATGCAAGAAAAGAAGCGTCTAAAGAAAATGGAAAAGGAATCGTTTTTGGAGACGAAAAGGATGCTGCTAAAACCTATCATCTCGCCGAAATATTGAAACGTCACAGAATTGATTTTCACGAGATTAAAAGTGATTTCACGACTAATGGTAAACGCTTCAAAAAAGGCTACGCCTATATCATTCCGAAGAATCAAAAAAATACACGCTTGATTAACGCAATGTTTGAAAAACGCACCAAATTTCAAGATAGTTTGTTTTACGATGTTTCTGCTTGGACATTTCCACTCGCATTTGGATTGGATTATGCTGAAGGGATTTCTACTTCAAACGCAGGAGCTAAAGTAGAAAAACTTAGCATGCGCTCTGGTGTTGTTTCAGCAAAAAGCAACTACGCTTACCTCATGGAATGGCATGAATATTATTCGCCAAAGGCCTTAAACAAAATTTTAGAAAGTGGGCTACGTGCTAAAGTAGGTATGAAGCAATTTTCAATGAATGGAAAAACCTATGATTACGGAACCATATTAATTCCTATTCAAAATCAAAAGAAGTCCGCCGATCAACTTTACAGCTTCCTTCAAAAAGTTGCTGCAGACTGCCATATTAATATTGATGCTGTTAATACAGGATTAACTGAAGGTATAGACTTGGGAAGTAATCAATTTAGAGCATTAACACAACCTAAAGTCGCTATCATTGTTGGTGATGGTATTCGCAGTTATGATGCCGGTGAAATATGGCATTTATTTGATCAACGTTACGACATGCGCTTGACCAAACTCGATACAAGATCATTAAGTCGTGTGAACCTTAGTAGATACAATACAATCATTTTACCAAGTGGTTCGGTGAGTGCTACTAAACAATTAAAGGAATGGGTTCAAAATGGCGGTACACTCATTGGATACCGAAGCGCCTTAAACTGGTTAAAGCGAAATGAGTTTATTAAATTGGATTTTAAAAAAATGGAACGCCAAGCTACAGATATTTCTTTTGAACAACGCGGTAATTTTAATGGCGCTCAGGTAGTTGGAGGTGCAATTTTTGAAGCTGAACAAGATCGTTCTCATCCAATAAATTTTGGATATAAAAATGATAGAATAGCATTATTTAGAAATAACACTATGTTTATGAAAGCTGATAAACAGAGTTATAATAATCCGATAAGATACACTAAAACACCTTTATTAAGTGGTTATATCTCGAAACCTAACTTAGATAGTTTATCATTGACCGTTCCGTTTAAAGTTAATCGATTAGGCGGTGGTAATGTTGTTGTGTTTACAGATAATACTAATTTTAGAGCATTTTGGTACGGCACAAATAAACTTATGATGAATGCCATATTCTTTAGAGAAGAACTATAGCTTAACTGAAAGTAAAGCCAGAATAGTTACAATGATAACATATAATAACGCTATTTGAAACTGAAATACTAAAGATAGTATCAACATAACGACTAGAATAAAAATTGGTACTAAGGATATTGCGATAGCAAACCGGAACGTAGAAGTAAACTCAATTTCAGTAATTTTTGGCTGAGCTATCTTTTTCCAGATTATATATGGTATAAAGAGACTAATAATCAATAATATCTTAGATAAACGCTTTATTAGATTTGGTTTTACAGTCTCAACCTTGATACAAGTTTTAAAATCACTTTTAATACATCTATTGACATCCTCAGGCTTAGTGAAGTCAACATTTAAATCTTCAAGCACTTTTAGTGTTGTCTCGTAATTTTCACTAGGAATATGTGTAGTAAGCTGGGTTAGTTGTTCAAAAATAATGGCCTTGAGTTCTAAAACATTTTTGCTTTTTTCTGTAATAATACCAGAATCGATTTCTATGATATTTCCGAAGTTAATCAAGGTAGAATCTGCAAATTGGGTGGCATTCTGAAAATTTAATCCAACAGGAATTAAATGAATTTTCGTGTTAGGATACTGCTCTAATGTTTCAAAAATAATACGTGTAAATCCCTTGCTTAAAGGCCGGACAGTTCGTTTTAGATTATGACTACCCTCAGGAAAAATAACAATAGCATGTTTATTACTTAGCAATTTAGAGCTCTTTGAAAACACCGAATTGTTCTTAGTCAAATTAGACCAACCGTCTCTAATACGATATACAGGAAGCATCAACAAGCTTTTTAATATCGCACTCACTATTGGTTTATTAAACACACTTGCTCGTGTTAAAAAATATGAGAATCGACCATTCTTAGTGGCAATAAGCAAGGCATCTAACAACGCATTTTGATGATTCCCCAAAAACAAAACAGCCTCATTTTTTGGGATACGATCAGCATACTTCACTTCTATTTTCTTAAAATAAAAAAAGAGGCCTAAACGCAAATATGCTCTTATACTATATAACCATAATTGCCTCACGCTTTAACAACTTTAGAAGGTTTATAACTCCAAAAAAATGAAATTGCTAATCCTGAGATGATATGCCAAATACCCCAAAAAGCAGCCATTATTGCCATTCCTCCCAATCCATCAAAAAATGTAAAAATGAGTAGCAATCCTAAACCAGAATTTTGAATACCAGTTTCAATGGCTAATGTTTTTTGATCCTGAAAAGACAACTTAAACACTTTAGCTGTAAAGAACCCAAGTAATATAGCTAAGAAATTATGAGCAATTCCAATAAATAACACATAGTGAATATAAGTATTGAACACATCCACATTTTTAGAAAAGGCAATAACAACAATACTTACGAAAACAACAATGGAAATTGGTTTCAAAAGTTTAGAGAGTTTATCAGCTATAGCTTTGTTCTTATGCCTCACAAACATTCCTATTAACAATGGAACCCCTAAAATTAGCAGGACTAGTTTTACAAGTTCAAAAGGTTGTAATTCTACACTTTTGAGCAATTGTGCTGTAGGCTCATATAAATTTCCATATAGCTGAAAGTTTATAGGCGTAACTACCATTGCTAGTAAGGTTCCAAAAGCTGTCAAACTCACAGATAAAGCTGTATTTCCATTGGCTAAATGTGTCATGAAGTTAGAAATATTTCCGCCAGGACATGCCGCAACCATAATCATTCCGAGCGCTATACTCGGCTGCGGCTTAACAAGTATGATAACTAAAAAAGTAAGTAAAGGTAATAGTACAAACTGCGCTAAAACACCAACCAATACTAGTTTAGGTTGTTTGAATAAAGACTTAAAATCATGTACTGAAATCCCTAAAGCCACACCAAACATGACAATCGCCAATGCAATGTTCAATACCCAAAGTCCGTTACTATCAAAGTTAATTTTTACGTTATCTAATTGCTCCATATATTATGACACTGTTGATCCGTTTTTTACTTTATTTTGCGGATTTAAAAGTATCACATCCTTTCCATCTACAGCACCAAGCACCAGACATTCGCTCATAAACTTTGCGATTTGCTTTTTTGGGAAATTCACCACAGCAACAATTTGTTTATGTAATAGATCCTCCTTTTTATAACGTATAGTTATTTGGGCCGAAGACGTCTTAACTCCCAAATCTCCAAAATCGATCTTAAGTTGATATGCTGGATGATGAGCTTCAGGAAAATCATTCACCTCAACAATGGTCCCAATGCGCAAATCCACCTTTGTAAAGTCTTCGAAAGTTATTATATTATCCATTCCTTAAACATACAAATTAATCTTAACATTTACATTATGGCATTAACACCTTCAAACATGTTGCCTTTAGGTACAATAGCACCAAATTTTGAATTGGTAAATACAGTTGATAATACATCAGTCACATTAGAAAGGGCTAAAGGCCTTAATGGCACAGTTATCATGTTTATCTGTAACCATTGTCCGTTTGTAAAGCACGTTAATGAAGAATTATCAAAACTAGCGAAAGATTACATTTCAAAAGGCATAAACTGTATAGCTATATCAAGCAACGACATTGATAACTATCCAGAAGATGCACCACATTTGATGACTCAAAATGCTATTGAACACGACTTCATCTTTCCATATCTATACGATCAAACTCAACAAGTTGCCAAAGCTTATGATGCGGCTTGTACTCCAGATTTTTATGTTTTCAACAATAATCTAAAACTAGTATATAGAGGTCAGCTTGATGATTCAAGACCTGGTAATGGAAAACCAGTAACTGGAAAAGATTTGAGAAACACATTAGATCTCTTACTTGAGAATCGTCCCATTTCCGAAGTACAAAAACCAAGTATTGGCTGTAATATCAAATGGAAATAGACTGCCTTTTGCCAATCTTACGTTAAAGAAAAACTAAAAACAACTCTTGCGCTAATAGACTTCATTATATTTGGTTTTAGCTAACTATTTTATAATGAAAACAAGATTACATTTATTCTTATTATTACTCTTTTCTTCATCGCTAATCATAGCGCAACAACCGAAAAAACCTACTGCTTCTGACATTCACGAATCTATAAAAAAACTCAATTTTTTAGGATCAGTATTATATGTTGCTGCACATCCAGATGATGAAAACACACGTTTAATTTCTTACATGTCTAATGAAGTTAAAGCCAGAACAGCCTATTTATCATTAACACGTGGTGATGGAGGTCAAAACCTTATTGGCCCAGAAATTAGAGAGCTTTTAGGAGTCATTAGAACGCAAGAACTTCTAGCCGCTCGACGCACAGATGGTGGTGAGCAATTATTTACAAGAGCTAATGATTTTGGATACTCAAAACATCCAGATGAAACGCTAGCTATATGGAATAAAGAACAGGTACTAAATGATGTTGTACTAGCTATTAGAAAATTTAAACCTGATGTGATCATCAATCGTTTCAATCACAGAACTCCAGGAACTACACATGGCCATCATACGAGTTCGGCTATGTTAAGTATTGAGGCTTTTGATCTAGTTGGTGATAAAAATGCTTATACAAATCAATTATCAACGGTGAATACATGGCAGCCTAAGCGCTTGTTTTTTAATACTGGATGGTGGTTCTACGGAAGTCGTGAGAACTTTGAAAAAGCAGATAAAAGTGATTTAATACAAGTTGATACTGGTGTTTATTTTCCTAGTAACGGATTAAGTAATCCTGAAATTGCTGCACTAAGTAGAAGTCAGCATAAATCTCAAGGCTTTGGAAGTACTGGACGTCGTGGTTCACAAATTGAATACATAGAATTAATAAAAGGTGATTTACCTACAGATAAAAGTAATTTATTTGAAGGTATTGATACTTCATGGAATAGAATTGAAGGTGGTAAAGCAATCGGAGAGATTTTATATGCTGTTCAAAACAATTTCGATTTTAAGAACCCTTCTGCATCAATACCACAATTAGCTAGAGCTTATAATGCAATACAAGGTCTAAAAGACACACACTGGAAAACACTAAAAACCAAGGAAATTAAAGACATTATTGCTGCATGTGCTGGATTATATCTTGAAGCTACTGCAAACACTAATCACACTACAGCAGGAGCAACAGTGAATTTAAATCTTGAGGTCATCAACAGAAGTAATGCCAATATCACACTATTAAATATTACAGATCCTAATGGATTAATGATAGATAAGAATTTAAAATTAGACAATAATACAGGTTTTGATTTCAAGGAAACATTAGAGATCAGTGACAGTCAAATTGTTTCTACACCATATTGGCTTACTAAAAAAGGAAGCTTAGGAATGTACATGGTTGAAGACAAAAACCTCATTGGAAAACCTGAAACACCAAGAGCATTAAATGTAACCTTTAATCTCAATATCGAAAATGTAGCAATTCCATTTACTAAACCTATCGTCTACAAAACCAATGACCCTGTAAAAGGCGAGGTCTACAAACCATTTGAAATCATTCCTGAAGCCTCAGCAAAGATTTCAGAGAAAGTAATTATTCTAGATACCGATAAGCAACGAGACATAGAAGTTATTGTTAAAGCTGGACGAGACAGTTTAGAAGGTTTTGTGCAAATAGCTTATCCAAATAATTGGAGTGTTTATCCAGAAAAACAAAAAGTAAGCATTGCCAACAAAGGTCAAGAACAGCGTCTCGTATTTACGGTGATTCCTCCTAAAGAACAAAGTGAAGGTCTATTAACACCTATGGTGCATATTGGAAATAAGACTTACACTAAAGAACTTATTGAAATTGATTACGACCATATCCCGTTTCAAACTATTTTACTTCCTAGTGAGAGTAAAATTGTACGATTAGATATTCAAAAACGGGGAGAAAGCATTGGTTATATTGAAGGTGCTGGTGATGTTGTTCCAGAAAGTTTAAGACAGATAGGTTATAATGTTGCCATTTTAAAACCAGACGACATTACTGAAGATAATTTAAAGCGTTTTGATGCTATAGTTGTTGGAATTAGAGCTTATAATACAGTTGAAGCCTTAAATTTTAAACAACAAATCCTATTTGACTATGTTGCTCAAGGCGGAAATATGATTGTTCAATACAATACGCGACATCGTGTAAAAGTTGATCAAATTGCACCTTTCGATCTTAAATTATCACGAGATAGAGTGACTGATGAAAATGCTAACGTTAAACTACTTGCAACAGATCATGAAGTATTAAACTTTCCAAATAAAATTACCTCAAAAGACTTTGATGGTTGGACCCAAGAACGAGGGCTCTATTTTCCAAATGAATGGTCAAGTGAGTTTACACCTATCCTATCTATGAGTGATAATGGTGAAACTCAAAAAACAGGAAGTTTGCTTGTTGCTGCTCATGGAAAAGGACATTACGTTTATACAGGACTTAGCTTCTTTAGAGAGTTTCCTGCAGGTGTTTCGGGTGCATATCGCTTATTCGCAAATATGTTGTCTTTAGGAAAAAACAATATCAATACTGATAAAAAATTTAACGATTAAATATGGATCACAAGTCACCACAAAAGCAACCTTGGCTTAAATCATATACACTTGTCCTTGTTGCAAATTTTATTTACATCGTTTTGTTCTACCTCTTAATGAAAGTCTTTTAAATTATGCAGAAATTAGATTGGATAGATTGGTTAGTATTGATCATTACTTTATTAACTATAGTGGGCTATGGTACTTGGAAGACCAGAGGTAGTAAAAACGTTCAAGATTATGTACGTGGCGGAAACACCTCAAAATGGTGGACGATAGGGTTATCTGTAATGGCTACTCAAGCTAGTGCAATAACATTTTTATCTACAACTGGTCAAGCGTTTTCTGATGGAATGGGATTTGTACAATTCTACTTTGGATTACCTATTGCAATGGTAATTATTTGTCTTGTTTTTATTCCATTGTATCATCGCTTAAAGGTATATACAGCTTATGAGTTTTTAGAAAATCGATTTGATTTAAAAACTAGAAGTCTTACTGCAATTCTCTTTTTAGTTCAGAGAGGCTTAGCTGCAGGAATTACGATTTTTGCTCCAGCTATAATTTTATCGGTTGTTTTAGGATGGAACATTATAACCCTTAACATCATTATTGGTGTTCTGGTTATCATTTATACAGTATCTGGTGGTACCAAAGCTGTTACAGTAACTCAAAAGCAACAAATGTTTGTCATTTTTGCAGGAATGTTAGCAGCTCTATTTATCATTCTAAATTTAATTCCTAAAGACGTTTCTTTTACTAGTGCATTAGATATTGCTGGAGCTAGTGGTCGTATGGAAGTTTTAGACTTTTCATTTGATTTAGAAAATAGATATACTGTTTGGACAGGTTTAATTGGAGGTACATTCTTAATGCTATCTTATTTTGGTACAGATCAAAGTCAAGTGCAACGTTACCTTTCTGGAAAATCTATGAAAGAAATGCAAATGGGGCTTATTTTTAATGGTCTATTAAAAGTTCCTATGCAGTTTTTTATATTATTAGTGGGCGTTATGGTATTTGTGTTTTATCAGTTTAATCAGGCGCCTTTAAATTTTATTGATTCCTCTACAGAAACGGTTTTAGCCTCTCAATATTCCGAAGACTATAAACAGCTCCAACTAAAACAAAATAACGTATTTGAGAAGAAAAAAGAATTGAGTATTGCCCTATCAAAAAATGAAAATGACGGAAAACTCAAGAAAGAGCTATTCTACCTAGATAGTATTGAAAAAAGTAATCGACTAGAATCTAAATACTTAATAAAGCGAGCGATTGATACAGCTTATGCCAACAAGTATGATCAACTAAGTTTAGAGTTAAGCCAGTTAAATAAAGACAACAACTTATATTCTGGTAAAAAAGCAGAACTAACTGAACTTTATAAGGCTTCGGCAAAAGACACAAAAACGAATGATAGAGATTACATGTTCATTACCTTTATTTTAAAGTATTTACCTAAAGGACTCATTGGTTTATTACTTGCAGTTATCTTATCTGCAGCAATGTCTTCAACAGCATCTGAGGTTAATGCTCTTGCTACTATCACATCTATAGATTTATATAGTAGAAATTTGAAAGAAGAGAAAGACGAAGCTCATATGGTAAAAGCTACTAAATTCTTCACATTAATTTGGGGACTTGTAGCCATTATAATTGCTTGTTTTGCTAATCTTGCCGAAAATTTAATTCAACTGGTAAATATTATAGGCTCCATTTTCTATGGCAATGTTTTGGGTATTTTTCTATTAGCTTTCTTTTTTAAGTTTGTAAAAGCCAATGCCGTTTTTACCGCTGCCATAATTACCCAAGTAATAGTTATTATTGGTTGGTGGTTTGATTGGATGCCGTATCTATGGCTTAATCTATTTGGATGTATATTAGTGATGCTAATTGCATTTGTTGCTCAACTATCTTCGCCAAACAAAACATCATAACATAAAAAAAGCACAGCAATTAAGCTGTGCTTTTTTATGTTATAAATACTATTTGATTACATAGCTCCCCATTCTTTAAGAGATTCCATGTTTTGCTTTACATAGTTTTGGTTACCAGCTTCTTTTGCAGCAGCCATAGATTCTTTAGCTAATTTGATAGCGCCATTCTTATCTCCGGCAGCAGCATAAATTAACGACTGTTGTCTTACTTGCCAAAATCCAGGTTTCTCGATCATAGACATCGCTTTATCAATCCACTTTTTAGCCTTATTCACATCTTTTCCTGCATTTAAATAATATACAGCTGATGCATAATAATCATTTGCACTTGGTCCAGCCATTACTTTATCAATTGCAGCAGAAACCGTTTTATCTGTAGGTACTGTAAAAGGAATGCCAACATATGACTTTTCCCAGATGATATCAATAGTTCCTCCTGTAGCAGAAATATTATTAATATCGATTGTCATCGTTTCTACATTAAATGGAATAGCATTCACATCTACTTTTGCAGTTGCAGCAACTTTACTGTCGTCCCAATTTCTTGGTGTTCCCCAATTATTAGTATCACTATAGAACATAACATCCCATTGCGTAGCTGAGTTTAATTTAGTGAACATCGCATAAGAACCTGCCTTTACATCTTGACCAGCAATTGTTACATCATCGCTAAATGTAATAATAGTATTCTTGTTAGCTCCTGTTCTCCAAACACCTCCAAAAGGTTCTAAATCTCCAAATATTGTTCTTCCTTTAACACTCGGACGAGAATATTCGATAGTAATATCAGTAAGGCCTACCTTCTGCTCCACCTTTGAAAATGGACTAGGTTGAGGCGTTTCAATTTGTGCATAAGTCGTGAAAGTCATAGCAAACACTGCACATGCTAGAAATAATTTTTTCATTTGTATTAGTATTTAATGATTAGTTTTAAATTTCACGTAAATTTACAAACAAGCTAAGCCTTTGTTTGTTAAGAAAACCTTAAATTAAAAACGGGTTCTTTGAGTATTTAATCATATGAAAAAATATTACGCTGAAATCATCGGAACTTTCGCTATGGTATTTTGCGGTTGTGGTGCTATGACCGTAAACGAAATTACCAATGGAAGTATTTCACATGTTGGAGTTGCTATAACTTGGGGATTAATAGTCATGAGTATGATCTATGCCTTTGGAGAAATATCGGGAGCTCATTTTAATCCTGCTGTTACCTTTGGGTTTGCTTATGCAAAAAAATTCCCTTGGAATGAAGTTCCCAAATATATTCTAGCTCAAGCCATTGGTGCTTTTCTTGCTTGTTTTATTCTTTGGTTCTTATTTCCCGAAAGTGAAACATTAGGTAGTACATTACCCGCCGAAAATTTCGAAGCATACAAAGCATTTGTACTAGAAATATTACTCACGTTCTTCTTGATGGTTGTGATCATAAATGTATCAACGGGAAGCAAAGAAATTGGTACTATGGCAGCTATAGCAGTAGGAAGTGTGATTTTATTAGAAGCTATGTTTGCAGGACCTATGACCAAAGCATCCATGAACCCAATACGTTCGCTAGCACCAGCTGTAGTATCTGGAAACTTACAACACCTGTGGTTATACCTTACAGCACCTTTTGTTGGAGCCTTTCTAGCTGTTGTGAGTTGCGCTCTTGTAAAAGATAAGAATTGCTGCTGAACTCTTACTTCTTATAATGTCTTGTTAAATTATGTTTAACTTTTAATTTTAATGATTAAACATTTTGTATCTTTACAGTACAATTTAACAGTCATGGCAAAAAAGAAAACTATTACAAACAACGACATCATTTCGATGTATATGGACTATGTTTTAGAGCATAATCAACAACCCAATACAGTATATGCCTTTGCTAAGGCCAATAACTTCGAAGAACAAAAATTCTATGATCACTTTGGATCTTTTGAAGCATTGGAAAAAGATGTATTTAATGCATTCTTTCACAATACGATTAAAGTTTTAGAAAAAAGTGAAGACTATCAAACCTTTGATTCACGACACAAGCTATTGAGCTTTTATTTTACCTTCTTTGAAAATCTTACGGCTAATAGAAGCTATGTAAAATACGCCTTAGATCGTCATAAGAATAGTCTTATAGGCTTGAGCTTACTTTCTGAATTAAAGGGCTCTTTTACAAATTATATTGAACATCTTGGAATTGAACTTATCGAAATTAAACAAGAGCAAATTGATCGGATTCAACGTCGCGGACTTAAAGAATCTGCTTGGCTGCAACTACTGCTAACTATGAAATTTTGGATTGATGACACTTCTGCTGGTTTTGAAAAAACAGATATTTTTATAGAGAAATCTGTAAATACAAGTTTTGATGTCTTAGACATTGCTCCAATCAAAAGCTTAATAGACTTTGGGAAATTTATTTTCAAAGAAAAAATTCACATGAACTAATCTGCTCTCTATGAAAACTATAGACAAAATACCTACATCTAAAATACAACGAGCAACAAAACTAGTATCAACAGGTGCAAAAGTTGGCGTTAATTATCTAAAATACTATGGAGATAAGCTAACAAAATCTGAAACTGAAGCCAAAGAACGACTCAATCAAAACAATGCAGAAGATATTTATGATGGTTTAAAACAACTCAAAGGAAGTGCACTTAAAGTAGCGCAAATGCTAAGTATGGAAAAAAGCATTTTACCTCAAGCTTATGTTGAAAAATTTTCATTGGCTCAATTTTCAGTACCACCATTATCACCTCCATTAGTATTAAAGACATTTAAAAAATACTTTGGTAAACTACCAAATGACATATATGATACCTTTAACGCAACTTCTGTTAACGCTGCAAGTATAGGACAAGTCCATGTTGCAGAAAAAAATGGGAAAAAACTTGCTGTGAAAATCCAATATCCAGGAGTTGCTGAAAGTATCGCCTCAGATCTTGCAATGGTTAAACCCATAGCCATGAGTATGTTCAACATTAAAGGAAAAGATTCTGATAAGTACTTTAAAGAAGTTGAAGGTAAATTAATTGAAGAAACAAATTATATATTGGAAGTTGAGCAAAGTAAAGAAATTGCTCAAAAATGCGCTCATATACCAAATCTTTTGTTTCCTCAATACTATGAAGATCTATCCTCTGAACGTATTATTACCATGGATTATATGATTGGTGAGCACCTTTCAGAATTTTCAGCTTATAATACAAACCAAGAGTTTTCCAATCAATTAGGTCAAGCACTTTGGGACTTTTACATGTTCCAAATTCATAAGTTAAAGAAAGTACATGCCGACCCTCATCCTGGAAATTTCTTGGTGTCTAAGGACGGACAACTTATTGTTCTTGATTTTGGCTGTATGAAATCTATTCCTGAAGAGTTTTATGTTCCTTATTTTGAACTAGCCGAAAGAGAGAACATTAATAACCGTGAGTACTTTGTTGAGAAATTATATCAACTCGAAATATTGAGAACAGATGATAGTCCTAAAGAAATAGCCTTCTTTACAGAGATGTTTCATGAAATGCTAAGTTTATTTACACAACCGTTTCACTCAGAAATTTTCGATTTCTCAGATGGCGAATTCTTCGGAAAAATTGCCGAATTAGGTGAGCGTTATTCAAAAAGTACCGAATTAAGAAAAATGAATGGTAATCGCGGATCTAAACATTTTATTTATATCAATAGAACATTCTTTGGTTTATACAATCTTATGTTTGACTTAAAAGCTAAGAACATAAAAATCAACAACTTCAATACTTTGTAATGACATACATTAGTAATGAGCAACTCGATAATTTTCATCATATATACCGAATCAATCTAATTAACAGTTGTTCAGGTTATAAGTCTGCAAATTTATTAGGTTCATCATCTGCTAATGGTATTGAAAATGTTGCAGTGTTTAGTTCTGTGACACATATTGGTTCAAATCCTCCAATGCTCGGTTTTTTCTTGAGGCCAACCACAGTCATGAGAAACACCTATGAAAACCTAAAAGCGTCAGGATACTATACTATAAATCACATTCACGAATCTATCCTAGAGGACGCACACCATACCTCAGCCAAATACGATGTAGATATTTCAGAATTTGACAAAACGAGTCTCATTTCAGAATATAAAAATGAATTTCAAGCACCATTTGTGAAAAATGCTCCCATACAATTAGCAATGCAATATGTTGAAGAATATGAAATTAAAGCCAATGACACTATTCTTGTCATAGGGAAAATAGTAGGCTTATATATTAATGATAACATATTGGAAGATGACGGTTTTATAAACTTATCTAAAGCTAAGGTAGCAGCTATAAATGGCTTAGATGGTTATGCTGTGCCAGAACTAAAAACACGTTTTGGGTATCAACGACCAAAATTATAACGAATGAAAATTCTTGTAACAGGCGCCACAGGTTATATTGGTAAACGGTTGATTCCGTTACTAAACAATGATGGGCATCATGTCGTGTGCGCTGTTAGAGACAAACTGCGTGCTGATAAAGGTTATGCAGACGACAACGACATAGATATTATAGAAGCCGATTTCTTGAAACCTGAAACACTTCACAATATTCCTAATGATTTGGATGCTGCGTTTTACTTGATTCATTCCATGTCTAATTCGTCTAAAGATTTTGAATCCCTTGAGGAACGTTGCGCAGTCAACTTCAAAAATCAATTAGAGAAAACTAAGGTTAAGCAAGTTATTTATCTCAGCGGAATTACTAATGAAGATAATCTATCTAAACATTTACAATCACGTAAAAATGTTGAAGACACCTTAAAATCTGATCAATATGCGCTTACAATTTTCAAAGCGGGAATAATTGTTGGTTCTGGCAGTTCTTCATTTGAGATCATTAGGGACTTGGTAGAGAAACTCCCTTTTATGATTGCGCCCAAGTGGTTAAATACTAAAACGCAGCCATTAGCTGTAAGAGATGTATTATCTTTTTTACATCGTAGTGTCGGATGCAAAAAACTTTACAATAAATCCTTTGATGTCTATGGTCCAGAAATTTTAACCTACAAGCAAATGCTTTTACAATTTGCAGAAGTAAGAGGATTGAAACGATATATACTAACAGTCCCAGTGATGACACCAAAACTATCCTCTTATTGGTTGTATTTTGTGACCTCAACATCCTATAAATTAGCGACATCATTAGTAGATAGTATGGGTGTTCAAATTATAGGAAAGCCAAGTAATATCAACAACATTTTAGATGTTAATCCAAAATCATACAAAGAAGCTGTTGAACTGGCTTTTGAAAAAATAGAGCAAAATAGTATCATATCCAGTTGGAAAGATTCTATGGTTAGTAGTGGGCGATTGAGAAACAACGTTCATAAGTACATCAATGTTCCAAAATTTGGGTGTTTTAAAGATTATAAAGAACGTCAAGTCAAGGATTCTAAAAAAACCATTGATAAAATTTGGAGTATTGGTGGTACTACTGGTTGGTATTACGGTACATTTCTGTGGAAATTAAGAGGTTATATTGACAAACTATTTGGTGGTATTGGTTTACGTCGAGGACGTACAAGTCCCACAAATCTTGACGTTGGTGATGCTTTAGATTTTTGGCGTGTCATATTTGCCGATAAAGAACAGCAAAAACTACTACTCTATGCAGAAATGCGTCTACCTGGAGAAGCATGGTTAGAATTTAAAATTGAAGACAATTTACTTAAACAAACCGCTACATTTAGACCTCGCGGACTTTGGGGACGATTGTATTGGTATAGCGTATTACCTTTTCATGGGCTCATTTTTTCTGGAATGATCAATAAACTTGTTGATGTTTAATAAAAACTACTACTTCAATTTACTTTAAAGACTTTAACTTTTTGCAAATCAATAATTTACGTTACTATAAATAAAATCTATAGTAATATGTTAAATTTTTGTTTAATCATATTTAATAAACTTTAAACATTTTGTATTTTTGATTTGTATCAAAATAATTAAAGTTGATTTTAGATTCCACACATTCTAATAAAGAGCATAAAAAAATCATTGTTGATTTGATTGGCAAACCCTTTTCATTTTTTGAGGCTCTCAAAATGAAAGGGATAGGGTCTAAACGTATGATTATTGAAGATGTGAGTCCGAATATGACTCAATATCTTAACAAGGTTTCAGACATTAATTATGCTAACATAGAAATGCGATCGCATGGCATATTGATTTATATTAATAAAGGTCTAAAAAACTTTACTTGGATTATCCCCTATTATCAATTAGTGATATACAAGACAAATGGAACTAGCATTCATGCTCAAGGAAAGTATATTCACTTTAGAAACAGCAAAACCTTTAAAGAGAACAAACAGTTTTTTGATAAACTTTTACAAGCAAAAGTAAAATATGATGAACAATTTAACTTTCAGTTTTAACGTGTATGGAATTAGATGTAAGAGCGACTGATAGAATAATAGAAATGGCTTGGGAAGACAGAACCACTTTCGAAGCTATAAACTTTCAATTTGGTCTAAAAGAACAAGATGTGATTGAATTGATGCGCAAAGAAATGAAACCAAAAAGTTTTAAAATGTGGCGCAAACGTGTTCAAGGAAGAAAAACCAAACATGAAAAACTAAGATCATTTCTAGAAGGACGTTTTAAATGTTCTAGACAAAAACAAATTACACACAACTCGATTTCAAAACGATAACGTGCTTTGACTTAGGAGATGAGTTCCTAAGGACAGCACACTAAAAAGACAACACATGAGTACAAACACTTTAAACCTCAAAAAAAACGGCCACAACCTCAACAGATTTTCAACTACTGATATTGGTGACGACCATCTTTTTACAGGATTAGAAACTCCAATGAAAAAGGATGCTTTTAAACTTAGTGATGATGAAAAAAAGCAACGTATTGCTATCTTATTTGAAGAGATTATGGACGTTATGGGATTAGACCTTACTGACGATTCTTTAAAAGGTACACCCAAGCGTGTAGCAAAAATGTATATCGATGAAATATTTTCAGGTTTAAACCCTAATAACAAACCTAAGATTGCACTTTTTGATAATAAATACCAATATAATCAGATGTTGGTAGAAAAAAATATTACGTTTTATTCAAATTGTGAGCATCATTTCGTACCAATCATCGGCAAAGCACATGTGGCTTACATTTCATCTGGCAAAGTAATAGGTTTATCAAAATTGAATAGAATAGTTCAATACTACGCTAAACGTCCACAAGTACAGGAACGTTTAACCAATCAAATAGCCGAAGAATTGAAAAACGTATTAGAGACTGAAGATGTTGCAGTAATTATAGATGCTAAACATTTATGTGTCTCATCAAGAGGAATTAAAGATGATACTTCGGCGACGGTAACGACCTATTACGGCGGACAATTTAATAAAGCAGAAAAAATAACAGAATTACACAACTATATAAACAATTAAGATTATGGAATTAATAAATAGAGCATTAGAATTTGAGCAAAGAAAAATGCGATCATTATCTACTAGTGATCGTGTAAAGATTTCACGTGAAGCCAAAGCGTTAATTTTAGATTTAAATCAAATCTATAAGCAGAAAAAAGACCAAAACATCATGGAAATCATGAAGCGTTTGACAGTAATAAAAAGAAAAGTTGAGAAGCGCCTAAAAGGAGCGCCATTAACTGCATAAACTTAACCTTATTTGAGAACGAGCGTAATGGATAGCTTCACTTACAGCTATCTATTACGCTCTATTTATAATAAACCAATTTAAAAATGAAGACCTATATCGTCATCGGTGGTAGTAAAGGCATAGGGAATGCTATAGTAGATCTCTTGTTAGAACAAAATAAAATCATCAATATAAGTCGTACGAAACCTGAAAATTCTCACGACAATTTAACGCATTATAATTGTGATATTCTGTCTGATGAATTACCAAATATTGAAAGTGCTGATGGCTTAGTATATTGCCCTGGTAGTATAAATTTAAAACCTATTGGTCGCTTTATATTAGACGATTTCCGAGAAGATTATGAAATTAACGTCATTGGAGCTGTAAAAGCAATCCAAAAGTACTTAAACGTGATTAAGAATGGTGACGATCCATCAATTGTTTTATTTAGCACAGTGGCTGCCAAATTAGGTATGCCTTTTCATGCTAGCATTGCTGCAGCCAAATCTGGAGTTGAAGGTTTAGTTAAATCTCTTGGTGCAGAATTAGCAACATCATTACGAATTAATGCCATAGCTCCTACCGTAACAAATACGGAGTTAGCTGCAAAACTACTACGCAACGAAAAAATGATTGAAAATATTACCGAACGACACCCAATGAAAAAGTTCTTACAACCAAAGGATGTTGCTGGAATGGCAGAATTCTTGCTTTCTGAAAAAGCAAACTCAATATCTGGACAAGTATTTGAAATGGATTATGGTATCGTAAGCTTTAAAATTTAATTATGAAACCTTTACTTATTTTTATGACGACTCTTTTTTCAAAACCTAAAACTCAACAACCAGTGGATAATGCATCACTTTACGATATGAAAATCAACCTTTTAAATGGGGAATTTTTAAATCTATCTAAATACAAAGGAAAACACTTACTGTTTGTAAATGTTGCTTCAAAATGCGGATTTACATCACAATACAAAGACCTTCAAAAACTCTACAACACTTACCAAGATACGTTGGTTATTATAGGTGTTCCATGTAATCAGTTTGGAAATCAAGAACCAGGAGATTCTCGTGAAATAGAATCTTTTTGTGAAGTAAATTATGGAGTTACATTTCCTATAACAGAAAAAATTAATACTAAAGGGATAAAACAACATTCACTATATCAATGGTTAACCCAAAAACGAAGAAATGGTGTTAAAAACTCTAGTGTAAAGTGGAATTTCCAAAAATATCTGGTAGGACCCAATGGAGAACTCATCGATTTTTACTATTCGATGACATCACCAACAAGTCCAAAAATAACTAAACATCTAAAGCAATAATCTATGCTCGCATTATTTAAAAAAACATCTGAGTTGGACAAGCTTCAGAAGAGATACGAAAAACTAATGAAAGAATGGCATACATTATCAGCTACAAACAGAGGAGAAAGTGATAAAAAATATGCCGAAGCTCAAAAAATACTCGATCAAATAGAAATCCTTCAAAAGTAGATTCAGATGAAATTTTTGAAAATTTTTATCGTATTCTTAATCATCAACTTTGGTGCATTGGGCATTGGCTCATGGCTTATGGCAGAAGGACCTCAAGGCGATTGGTATTTAACACTTGAAAAAGCTCCTTGGACACCAGATGGTTGGGTTTTTGGAGCGGCTTGGACTACCATAATGATTTGCTTTTCAGTATATATGTCCTTTCTCTATTTAAAAAGACCAACACAAAAAATCATAGTATTATTTGCCATACAATTCATACTTAATGTAAGCTGGAATTTTATATTTTTTCACCAAAAACTGGTAGACATAGCTTTGATAGATATTGTGCTACTAACCATTATTGTTACTGCATTTTTATTTACGTATGTCAAAGATTTAAAAGCAAAATCTCTTTTCATACTTCCTTACTTAATTTGGTTGTGCATTGCTACATCACTTAATTTATACATTTTATTATACAACTGATATGAAAATTTACAGATTACATAAAAAACAGAACTTACCAATCTCTGTTGAAACTGCTTGGGATTTTTTATCCGACCCAAATAACCTTAAGACAATTACACCTGACTATATGGGATTTGAAATCTTATCTGGAGCAGATCGCCCTATGTTTGCTGGTCAAATCATTCAGTATATAGTGACTCCTGTTCTAGGTATTAAAACAAAATGGGTTACCGAAATAACTCATAGCATTGATAAACACTATTTTGTAGATGAACAACGTTTTGGACCATACGCCTTGTGGCACCATAAACATTTCATTAAAGAAATAGAAGGTGGTGTAGAAATGGAAGATATTATTGATTACAAAGTTCCCTTCGGAATTATAGGTCAGCTCGTACATCCAATACTCGTAAAACCAAAATTGGAAGAAATTTTCAACTATCGTACTAAGAAATTAGAAGAACTATTCGGAACTTACACCAAATAAGACAATTGACCTTTTATGAAACAACCCCTTAGTATTTTTTGGTTTAGACGTGATCTTAGACTTGATGACAATGTAGGCTTATATAAAGCTCTTAAGAGTGATTATCCTGTCTTACCTATTTTTATCTTTGACTCAGAAATACTAAGTAAACTTCCAGAAAATGATGCTAGAGTCACTTTTATTCATGATACTTTACAGAAAATGCGAATAGCACTTCATGAAGAACACAACAGTAGTATTGCCATGTTTTATGGAAAACCAATAGATATATATGAGCAGTTAGTTAAAGATTATGATATCCAAGTTGTGTATACCAATCACGATTATGAACCCTACGCTAGAGAACGAGATAATGAAATAAAAAGGCTTTTATCCAAAAAAAATATTGAATTCAAAACGTTTAAAGATCAGGTCGTTTTTGAAAAAGATGAAGTGGTAAAAAAAGATGGTAATCCATATGTAGTTTATACACCTTACATGAAAGTATGGAAAGCCCAATTTAGAACTCGTAATCTTGATTTTTTTCATACAAACCCTCTTTTAAAGAACCTAATCAAGCACACGAACTTACCTAATTTGAGTTTATTTGATATCGGATTTAAAACGTCAACCCTAAAGATAGCTAAGTATGATGTAACACCTACATTGATTCAAGACTACGAAAACACTCGTAATTTTCCAGCTAAAGACTCGACATCTCGATTAGGTCCGCATCTACGTTTTGGAACTGTAAGCATTCGGAAAATGGTAAAGAAAGCCGTAGCCGAAAACAATGAAATCTTCTGGCAAGAACTAATTTGGAGAGAATTTTTCATGCAGATATTATGGCATTTTCCACATACAGCAACAGAATCATTTAAATCCAAATACGACAGAATAGAATGGCGCAATAACGAAGATGAATTCCAACTTTGGTGTGAAGGAAAAACTGGATATCCTCTTGTTGATGCCGGAATGCGACAACTCAACCAAACCGGATTTATGCACAATCGTGTGAGGATGCTAGTTGGTAGTTTTTTATGTAAGCACTTACTTATTGATTGGCGTTGGGGCGAAGCTTATTTCGCTGAAAAATTACACGATTATGACATGGCAAGCAATGTTGGAAACTGGCAATGGGTTGCAGGTTCTGGAGTTGATGCTGCACCATATTTCAGGATTTTTAACCCAACCTCTCAAATCCAAAAGTTTGACAAGGATCATACATACATCAAAACTTGGGTTCCAGATTACCAAGAATTTACTTATCCTAAACCCATTGTTGATCATAAAGAAGCTAGAGAACGTTGTCTTAAAACATATAAAGAAGCACTGCAATAAATCCTAACATATTTTTAAGAGTCTCATGGTTGTTTTTCACTAAATTTAAGTGCTCAACTTTATGAATAACTATGCAGCTTCGTTTTATTTGGATTCTATTTATCTCATTATCATTTTATTCACAAGATAAATCCAAACAACTTTTATTCGTTGGAAACAGCTTAACATACACAAACGATCTTCCAAAAATTGTTGAGCATATAGCTTCAAATTTTAACGAAACTGTTGAAACAACAACATTGTGTTATCCAAATTATGCTTTAGTAGATCACTTAAAAGAAGGAAAACTTCAAAAGTTATTAAAAACAGGTACGTTTGATTATGTGATTGTGCAGCAAGGTCCTTCTTCACAAAACGAAGGGAAACAAATGCTCTTGAATGATGGCGCTAAAATTAAAGTGCTATGTGATGACAATGGAAGTCAGTTAGCCTTTTTTATGGTATGGCCGTCAAAATACTATTATCACACTTTTGATGCTGTGATAGCAAATCACAAATTAGCTGCCAAGACTAACAATGCTTTGTTATGCCCAGTGGGAGAACTATGGAAAGCTTACGATATGGTCAAAGGTCTAGAAACTTTATATAGTGCAGATGATTTTCATCCATCCAAAGCTGGAAGCTTTTTAGCTGCGCTAACTATTTTTAATACTATATATCCAGATAAAACATTAAAAGACTTACCGTTTGAAATGTCTCAGACGTGGATGACCAGTAAAGATTCATTTCATTCAATAATTAAATTAATCAATAATAAAAATCTAAAAAAATGAACACTAAAGACGTCGCACAACAATGGACTCAGATGTGCAGAGAAGGTAAAAACTTAGACTGCATCAATGAACTTTATGCTGAAAATGTAACAAGCAGAGAAATGCCAGGTATGCCTGATGAGATTGTTTCAGGTAAACAGAATGTATGGAACAAAAACAAAGAGTGGTTAGATAATGTTGCCGAATGGCATGGTGGTGAAATAAGTGAGCCTACAGTTACTAACAATCATTTTACGAGTAAAATGACCTTTGATGTTACTTTTAAAGATAGAGGAAGACAACAAATGGAGGAAGTTGCAGTTTTTGAAGTTAAAGATGGAAAAATAACTAATGAGCAGTTTTTCTATTCAATGGAATAATTCAATATGAAACTATACACTGTATTTGCTTTTTTATGCTGTAGCATCTGTTTTGCACAACACGATGAAAATATTTCCAGCATGGATTTTGTACAAATCCAAAATGATAACGTAGCCGAAGCTATGCACTATTATAACAATAATTGGAAAGTGCTAAGAATTAAAGCACTTGAAAAGGATTATATAGCATCTTATCAAATCTTAAAAACGGAGTTTACTGATGAAGCTCCTTTTCATTTGATCTTGGTAACAACTTATAAAAACAAAGCGCAATTTGATGCTCGCGAAACCCATTTTCGAGAACTCATAGACGAATTAGGCAAACTCAATTTGTTAAATGATAAGAAACCAGAAGAGTTTAGAAAAACACTTATGGGTACTGATGCGAAGCATCTCAATTAAATAAAAAGCCTCGAATTATCGAGGCTTTTTATTTATGATTTTTCCTTAGAAGAATTTAATTTCCATCAACTCGTGTGATCTTGGCTCCAATAGCTCTTAAACGCTCGTCAATGTTCTCATAACCTCTATCGATTTGTTCAATATTATGAATTGTTGATGTTCCACTGGCAGATAAAGCTGCAATTAATAATGACACACCTGCTCTAATATCTGGAGAGGTCATTGTAGTCGCTTTCAACTGCGATTTAAAATCATGACCAATTACTGTGGCACGATGCGGATCGCAAAGAATAATTTTGGCTCCCATATCGATGAGCTTATCCACAAAGAATAAACGGCTTTCAAACATTTTTTGATGTACAAGTGCGCTTCCTCTAGCTTGTGTTAACACTACTAAAACGATACTCAATAGGTCTGGTGTAAACCCAGGCCAAGGCGCATCTGAAACTGTTAGAATTGAACCGTCTATATAGTTTTGTACTTCGTAACCATTAGTATGTGCTGGAATATGAATATCATCGCCTTGTTGTTCTACAGTGATTCCTATTTTTCTAAACACATCTGGTATTTGACCTAAATCGTCCCAACTTACATTAGTAATAGTAAGTTCACTTTTAGTCATTGCGGCTAACCCAATCCAACTTCCAATTTCGATCATATCTGGAAGCATTCTATGCGTTGTTCCGCCTAATGTATCCACACCATCTATGATTAACATATTAGAACCAACGCCCTTGATCTTAGCTCCCATTCTATTGAGCATTTTACAAAGTTGTTGCAAATAAGGTTCACAAGCTGCATTATAAATAGTAGTGGTTCCTTCAGCAAGGACAGCAGCCATTACAATATTTGCTGTTCCAGTAACTGAGGCTTCATCGAGGAGCATATAAGTTCCTTTAAGTTTATCAGCTTCTACACCATAAAAGTAATCCTCTTTATTATATCTAAATTTTGCACCAAGATTGATAAATCCTTCAAAGTGAGTATCTAAACGACGACGGCCAATCTTATCTCCTCCAGGTTTTGGAATATATCCTTTTCCGAAGCGTGCTAACAATGGACCTACAATCATAATAGAACCTCTAAGCCCTTTTCCATCTTCTTTAAACTCGGCAGACTCTAAATACTTGAGATTAACCTCGTCGGCTTTAAAAGTATAAGATCCCTTACCAACATTATTAATTTTAACACCTAGCTTTTTAAGCAGAGCAATAAGCTTGTTTACATCGATAATATCTGGAATGTTATCGATTCTAATTTCTTCTGCAGTCAAGAGTACCGCACATAAAATTTGTAATGCTTCGTTTTTAGCACCTTGAGGTTGTATTTTTCCCTTTAACTGGTGACCTCCTTCAATAATAAATGTTCCCATGAACTATAGTTAGTAACGTTTTCGGTTTTTGTTCTTTTTGTGATGCGACTTCTTATTGCTAGAATATTTCTTTTTGTTTCTCATCAAACTGGTAGAATCTGAAAGGTCTTCAGCACCTCCTTTTAAATTAATCTTGCCTCCTGAAAGCTCAAATAAGTGCTCAAAAATCACGTCATCTTCTACCGTATCTTTGTTCCAATTCAGGAAACACTTTTTCATATGGTTGGCAATAGTATATACCAACGCTTCTTTTAACTCACCCTCTTCCCATGTATTGGCAACATCAATCATTGTTTTGATGTTATTTCCGTAGAAACGATATTTAGGGTGGTTTTGAGGATATTTTAAAGGTTCTGGGTTTTCACTCAACTCTTCTTTTGAAGGCTTAGGGTATGGTGAATCTGCATCCAATTTGAAATCGGACATAATAAATAATTGATCCCAAAGTTTATGCTGAAAATCTGGCACATCACGCAAATGTGGCTGTAAATTCCCCATCACGTTAATGATTGATTTTGCAACTTTATTACGCTCTTCCTTAGTTGGCAAATCTTTAGCGTAATTAATCATTTTTTGAAGATGTCTTCCATACTCAGGAATAATCAAATGTTCACGCTCTGTGTTGTATTCTAAATCGTCTATCAAAATATAAATTTGTGTAGTATTTTTAAATCATGCATGAAGTACATCTGCATGTGCTTGCAAAATACAAAAAAATAGTTATTGAAACTTCTTTTTACAAAGAAATAACACCTTCAACAGAATTGGCTACTTCCTTGTATTTAGCAATAACAGCATCAGGGTCTTTCATTTGTAAATTAACCGATACGCTCGTGTAAGTACCTTTACCCGATTCTTTAGTTGTAATTACTGCGCCAAGATTATTAAATAAATCTTCTATCTGCTTTATTTTATTAGGATCTGTAGGCACTATAAATTTGTAAAGATATTCAGATGGCCAAGTTGTTGTTTCATATAATTGACCTCTGAGTTTTTTATAAAATTCTTCTGATTTTTTCTGTGGACTCATAACATTTTTTCTTCGGAAGCAAAGATACATTTTACTTTGTATTTTGCTTTGCCTAATTATTGTTAATTTTACAGCCAAAACCTTGCCAATTTGAATACAAGAAAAATCGTTATAACTGGTGGTCCTGGAACAGGAAAATCATCTATAATTAATGAACTTATAAAACGTGATTACACCTGCTTTGAAGAAGTCTCAAGACAAGTAACATTAGCAGCCAGAGAGGATGGAATCGAGCAGTTGTTCTTAACCAAACCTTTGTTATTTAGCGAATTACTGTTAAATGCTAGAATCCAGCAATTCAAAGACGCTCAAGCTATTAAAAAGGACATTATATTTTTAGATAGAGGCCTCCCAGATGTTTTAGCCTATATGGATTACGCCAATAGTGATTATCCAAAAGAGTTTACAGAGGCATGTGAAACTCATGTTTATGATAAAGTTTTTGTTCTAACACCTTGGCAAGAAATTTTTGTAACTGATAACGAACGTTATGAGAATTTTGATCAAGCTGTAGAAATTCATCATGCATTACTAGATACATATGAGCGTTTTGGATATCAATTAACCGATGTGCCTTTTGCAAGCATAGAGCAGCGCGCAGATTTTATTTTAGAGATCTTAAATGTATAGATGTCACATCCTATCAACATATTAGAACAATATTGGAACCACACTTCATTTAGGCCTTATCAAGAAGAGATTATTCAGTCTGTTTTAGATAATAATGACACCTTTGCGTTATTACCTACTGGAGGTGGAAAATCTATATGTTTTCAAATTCCAGCGCTAATTAAAGATGGTATTTGTATTGTCATATCTCCATTAATAGCTTTAATGAAAGATCAAGTGAATACTTTAAAAAGAAAAGGTATTAAAGCTATGGCAATCACCAGTGGCATTAAATATAATGAACTTGATACGATGCTCGATAATTGCATTTATGGCAATTATAAATTTTTATACCTATCTCCAGAACGACTTCAGCAAGATATCGTAAAGCATCGCATACAGCAAATGAATGTAAACCTCATAGCTGTTGACGAAGCCCATTGTATTAGTCAATGGGGAAATGATTTTAGACCTGCTTACAAAAACATTACACTTCTAAGACAATTACAACCTAGTGTAAATGTAATTGCATTAACAGCTACCGCTAAGCCAAAAGTTATAGAAGAAACAATAAACGCCTTAGATTTTATATCTCCAAAAGTATTTAAAGCATCATTTGTTAGACCCAATATAGCTTACCAAGTTATACACAGTGAAGATAAAATCTATGATTTAGAACAACAGTTAAAAAAATATCCTGGTGCGTCAATTATCTATGTAAGGAGCCGAAAAATGAGTGTTGATATTCATAACACTTTAGAAAGAAAAGGATTTAGTTCTACCTTTTTCCATGGTGGAATCCCAACCAAAGACAAACAAGATCGCTTGTACCAATGGATGAACAATCAAAAGGAAGTTATGGTAGCTACAACTGCTTTTGGTATGGGAATTGATAAATCTGATGTAAAAACAGTTATACATATTAATTTACCTGAAAGTCTCGAGAGCTACTACCAAGAAGCTGGTCGCGCTGGTAGAAATAATGAAGATGCGTTTGCCATATTATTAACAAATGCTTCAGACGAACAGGTTTTAAAAAATCAATTTATCAATAGCTTACCCTCTATCGATGATATTAAGTTAGTATACAGAAAACTATGCAACTACTTTCAGATATCATATGGAGAAGGCGAATTAACAACACACCGTTTTAATTTTAGTGAATTTTGCAAAGCTTACGATTTCAAAAGCGCTAAAACATTTAATACACTTAAGCTTTTAGATAGAAATAGTATTATTAAATTATCACAAGAATTCAATTACAAAACCAAACTACAATTTATTGTAAGCAATCCTGCTATGTTTTCATATTTAGAAACTCATAAGCAATACAATATTATTGTAAAAACGATTTTAAGAACTTATGGTGGTATCTTTGAACATCAGTTGGCTATTAATTTGATATTGATTGCAGATAAAGCAGCTACAAATGAAAAAGAGGTTATCGCTGTCTTACAGCAGCTCCAAAAAGATGGGATTGTAGATTTCTTATTTTCTAATACAGACTCTGAAGTTATTTTTCTTCAACCTAGAGAAGATGATAAAACAATACATAGAATTGCAAATGTTGTTGAGCAACAACAAGAGTTAAAACGTTTTCAAGTAAATTCAGTATTAGAATACATAAAAAATGATTCTATTTGTAAAAGTAGACAACTACTCCATTATTTTGGAGAAGAGTCGGACAAAAATTGTGGACGTTGTACTGTTTGTAAACCTGATAATATCTCAAAAGAGAACATAGATTTTAACACAATCAAACAGCAAGTCATTCGAGCACTGGAAAAGCAACCTTTAAGCTCTAGACAATTAGTTGAACAATTACCAGTAGAAAAAACTAAACTCCTAAAAATTATAGCAGTATTACTTGAACACGATTTGATTACCACAACACCTGCCAATACTTATAAAATAAAATAGATTATGACGAGAGAGCGATTAAAAATCATATTCATGGGAACTCCAGATTTTGCAGTTGCCACATTAAAGACACTTGTTGAGAACGATTATGACGTTGTTGGTGTTATTACTGCTCCAGACAAACCTGCAGGACGTGGACGAAAACTGCATGAATCTGCTGTAAAAAAATATGCCATTGAACAAGACTTGAACCTTCTACAACCTACAAACCTTAAAAATGAAGACTTCATTAAAGAATTAAAATCCCTTGAAGCAAATCTTCAAATTGTTGTTGCCTTTAGGATGCTCCCTGAAGTTGTTTGGAACATGCCAGCCTATGGTACATTTAATTTACATGCCTCACTCCTACCAAACTATAGAGGTGCAGCTCCTATACATTGGGCGATTATTAATGGCGAAAAAGTAACTGGTGCTACTACTTTTTTTATAGATGAGAAAATAGACACAGGCGCCATTATATTACAAGAGGCAATCGCTGTTGATGATAATGAAACTGTTGGGTCACTTCATGACAAGCTTATGGTGATGGGTAGCGAACTTGTAATAAAAACAGTAGACCTTATTCAAGAAGGAACAGTAGAAACAACAATACAGCCTAAAATAGAAAATCTGAAAACCGCTTATAAACTCAATAAAGAGAATTGTAAGATCGATTGGAACTTAGACATCGACACCATATATAATAAGATACGTGGTTTAAACCCATTCCCAGCAGCTTGGTGTCGCCTTTACAATAATAATGATGAATTAGATGTCAAAATTTTCAATGTAGAAAAAGAGAATGATGAACACGATTTAGACAACGGACAATTAATCGTCTCAAAAAATGAGTTAAAAGTTGCAGTTAGAGGTGGTTACATTAATATTAAGGAATTACAACTTCCAGGTAAACGAAAAATGGACGCTAAATCATTACTAAATGGATATGATTTTAGTGAAAATGCTAAAATGCTCTAAAACCCTTATGTTTATTGATATTTGAAAAAAATCCGACGAAATGCAGCCCTTTATTAACAAATGCCCTAAGTTATCAACAAATATTTGTATTTCCCTTGCTATTACTTGCGTAGATGGATTTTACGTATAAATTTGTAGACGGATTTAACGATAATGTTTAACCCAACTATTTTTTTAACAATTTAAAATACAAATTTTATGAACAAAACAGATTTAATCAATGGAATGGCAGAGAATGCTGGAATTACTAAAGCAGCTGCTAAGAAAGCATTAGATTCATTATTAATTGACATCGAAGGATCTTTACAAAAAGGAAACAGAGTTTCTTTAGTAGGATTTGGTTCTTGGTCAGTTTCAAGAAGATCTGCAAGAGAAGGAAGAAACCCTCAAACTGGTAAAACAATACAAATCAAAGCTAAAAACGTAGTAAAGTTTAAAGCTGGTTCTGATTTAAGTAGTGCTGTAAACTAGTATTTCTTTAAATAGATTACGAAAAGCCCACTTTAAAGTGGGCTTTTTGTTTTATGTATTCTATCAAAATTATTGGTTATTAGGAAAATATGTTTTAGATTAGTACGTAAATCATATTGTTATGATTATATCAAAGCCCAAAAAAGGACATCTTTTAATTGCTGAGCCTTCAATAATAGGCGACTTATCGTTTAATAGGTCTGTCATATTATTGGCCGATTATAACGAACAAGGGTCAATTGGGTTTATCTTAAACAAACCATTAGAATATACACTTAACGACCTGATTCCTGAAACAGAAGCCACTTTTAAAGTTCATAACGGAGGCCCTGTTGAACAAGACAATCTTTATTTCATTCATCAAGTACCAGATTTAATCCCAGATAGTATAGAAATTTCCCATGGTGTGTATTGGGGAGGAAATTTTGATGCTGTTTTAGAACTTCTTAATGCGAATAAATTGACTGGTTCAGATATTAGATTTTTTCTTGGATATTCTGGTTGGGACGCTAAACAATTAGATAATGAGCTAGAATCTCAAGCATGGATTGTATCTGAAAATGTCTACAAAAATGAACTCATAGAAAAGTGCTGTGATTCCTTTTGGAAAGAAAAAATGTTAGAGCTCGGCGGAGATTATTCCCTTTGGTCTAATGCTCCAGAAAATCCGAGTTATAATTAAGACAATCTCAACTTTGTATTTAAACGCTTCAAGATATCTTCTGAGATTTTAGTCCCGTAAATCTTTTTTCGATACTGTAATATTGGTTGAATCCCAACAATAACATTAGTGATAAATAACTCATCTGCTTTTTGAAGTTCAAATGGAGAAATTGAAGTCTCATCTAAAACATAATCACCAGAGTTTAAAATCACATCAATAATTTGTTTACGCATAACACCTTTCAAACTACCATCATCAAGAGGTGGTGTTTTGATTGTTTCACCTGAAACTAAAAATAAGTTTCCTTGCAAAGCTTCAACAACATTCTTATTTGTATTTAATAGTAAACAATTATCTAACTTGTTTTCTTCCGCATAAATACTGCCCAAAACATTAATAGCCTTATTATTTGTTTTTAACGTAGATAACAATCCTGGAGCAACAAAATAGTCTTTATATAAATCGACAGTATATGATTCCTTTGTCGATGCTAAATAGAAATCGTCTTCCAATAATTCTACAACTATACTATAACATATAGCTTTGTTCTTTGGAAGATATCTACCACCATCTCCTCTATCAACATTTAATCTAACTCTTGCAGATGAAGTTGCTAATCCATTACCATTTATAGTTTTTAAAATTTCAGCTTCAAGAAATTCCATAGTGAAATTCATTGGTATTTCCATTCGCATGATACGCATAGAAGCCATCAATCTAAAATAGTGATCTTCCCAAAACAAAATTTTGCCATGTACCACTTTCAAAGTTTCAAAAAGAGCATCTCCATATTTATAACCTCTATTTTCAAAAGTTATAAAGCTGGAATTTTCAACTAACTCACCATTTATATTTATCATAAAAAAAGTCTCGATTAAAAATCGAGACAAATATAAAACTAATATGATTGAGAAGTTCTAAGCAGAACCCAAAACTTGTTTCAAATCTGAAATTTGATTATCCCAAAGCATTTTCGCTTCATCAACTTCATCATCATCAGTAAAATCGGTAACTATTAAAGAAACATCTTTAGTGATTTCATCAACTTGAATACGTATTTCAAAAAAGTAAGACGCGCCATCTTCTTCGTCATTTAGCCATCTAAACTTTACGCGTTCACCACTTTTCTTACTTAATAGCTTTGCTTTTTCTTCACTACCATCCCAAATAAATGTAAACAGTTCTCCTCTTGAATTCACATTATCGGCAAACCATTCTGATAAACCAGAAGGTGTAGATATATATTGATATAAAAGTTGTGGCGAAGCGTGAATAACAAACTCCATCTCAATTTTAACTTTGTCTTCCATAGATAAATTATTATGTTGTCAATATATACATTAATTGTTGAGTTTAAAACTAAAAATCAAAAAAAATAATTTGAGCATTTTATGTTTGTTCAGATAAATTTTGTTTTTATATTTGCACCCTTATAAATGGCGAGGTAGCTCAGTTGGTTAGAGCGTCGGATTCATAACCCGGAGGTCACGAGTTCAAATCTCGTTCTCGCTACAGCAGTAAAAAGCTTGATGTAATCATCAGGCTTTTTTGTTTTTAGAAGCTTAAGCAATGCTTAAAAGCGAAGTGAAAGCCAAAAATTACAAAAATGCGTAGTATCTTCTTTTACTATTTACAAGGCATCTTATTAAGGTTATATAAATCTCGTTCTCCATTTAATATGTATTGATACATTACAATCAAAATCTTCTAAAATCATCAAAACACACATATTTTAACAATTCATTGATTTTCAGTCAATTATTTCTTACAAGATATTTTTCAAATGTTAAAAAAATGCATTTCATCGGTTTTTTTTGCGTTTTATGGAGTATAATTAAAATAAATTGATATATTAGCGACCTGATTAAACGACATAAATTCATTAAACCCCAAACTAATGAGAAAAATTACCTGCTTACTTGTGCTACTATTTTTAGTAGTTCAAACTTCATTTGCGCAAGAAATTTACAAGCGTATTATCATTAATGATAATTCTGATACCACAATACAAACATTACTAGATATTGGTATTGATTTAAGATGTGGTGCAGTATACAAAGACAATACTATCCAATTAGAATTGTCAATGGAACAATTAAACCTAATTGATAATGCCGGAATTCAATACAACGTTACTGTTGAAGACCTTACGCAATTTTATCAAGAAAGGAATAATTCCGAAATAACAATAGATGATGCCTATGCTCAATTTAAGTCAAGCAATCAACCTAGTATAAGCAATCGATCAATTGCGAGTACTATACTTGACAACCATTTACAATATACTGGGTGCGAAGAAGTCAATTGGGTAACGCCAACTAATTATAACCAAGGATCTCTTGGTGGTTGTTTAACAGTGGACGAAATGGAAGCAGAACTGGATCAAATGTTCGCTAACTATCCTAGTCTAATTTCGGCTAAAGCAGATGCTTCTCCAACTAATCAAACAACTTGGGGAAATCCATCAGGTACAATTACTAATAATGGATTAACATATACAGGACAAGGTACGACCAGATGGGATCCTAAAACGATATGGTATGTAAGAATTACTGGAGATCAATCTTCTCCTGAAGGAAGTAAACCTCAAATCTTGTATACATCAATGATACATGCAAGAGAGGTAAGTAGTTTAATGAATAACATGTACTTCATGTGGTATCTTCTTGAAAACTATGATACCGATCCTGCAATTAAAAACTTAGTAGACAATAACGAATTATATTTTATTCCGGTTGTAAATCCTGATGGTTTGCGCTGGAATCAGCATTTAAATTCTGGTGGTGGTACATTCCAAAGAAAGAACTGTAGACCAAATACAGGTAGCACATCCAATAGTACTGCTACAAGAGGGGTTGATGTTAATAGAAACTTCGACTACTTATGGGGAGCCGATGGTGATGCCAGTGGTTCTTCAGATGTACCTTCTAGTGACACTTATAGAGGTCCAGCACCTTTCTCTGAGCCTGAAGCACAAATTTTAAGAGACTTTGTTTTAGCAAGAAATTTTGAAACCTGTTTGATGCATCACTCGGCAGCTAATGCCATTCCTCATCCATATGGAGGTGTTCCTACAAGAGTTTCAAATAGAGAAGATGAAATGCACCAGTGGCATGAGGACATGTCTAGATTTAACAGATATGTATCTGGAGCTACAATATTTACTCCTGCAAACGGTATTGCTGATGACTGGATGGTAGGTGGTACCGCAGATAATGGTAATACGACAAGTAATGCCAACAACTCCTTTCCTAATGATAGTAGTCCTGCTTCAGTAGGTTCTGGTCAAAATATCTTAGCCTCTACGCCCGAACATGGTAGTTTTGGAAGCGAAGGTGGTTTCTGGCCTTCTTTATCACAAATTGATGTGATAGCAGCAAGAGGTATGCGAATCAATTTAATGAATGCTTATTATGGAGGAAAATATGCAAAACTGCATGATTTAACCCAAAGTGATATTAATAGTCTTACGTCAGACTTGACGTTTGGTATTGAACGTATTGGACAAACGGCAAGTAATTTTACATTAACCGTAACACCTATTTCATCAAATATTGTTTCTATAGCTTCTATTCCTGTTCAAAGTGGAATGGGTATTTTAGATCAAAACAATGTCACTGCTCAAATCGTTTTAAACGGAAGTATTCAACCTAATGATAAAATTGAGTATAATGTGCAATTATCAGATGGTACAAATGTATTTTACAATATAAATGTTGAAAAATACTATCAACCTAATGTGATTTTAGCCGATGACCCAGATGCGAATTCGATAACAACAAACTGGAACTTATCAGGTACTTGGACTGCTTCAAATGCGACGGGTGCTGCATACTCTGGTAGTCGTGCTATAAAAACAGGTAACAATGCCATATCATCTTATGGCTCAAACGAAAATACATCTATAACAACAAATACACATGATTTATCAAGTTCTGATGAAGTAATCATTCAGTTTTATACAAAATGGGATTTAGAACGTAACTTCGATTTTGTTGAATTTGAAGGATCTACAGACGGCACCAACTGGGTATCGCTTTGTGGTATTTACAACAAACCAAATGCGACAAGTTTTACTACTAATGAACATGGTGATAAAACCTCTACAAGTCACTCTTTCCAACAAAATAATAATAGTAGCGGTAGAGTTTATGATGGAGATCGTATGGACAAATGGGTTATGGAAGAAGTTGTTATTGATGCAACCAATCATGCATCCCTATTTCAAGCTCCAAATGCTCGATTTAGATTTAGATTTAGAACTGACGCCAACAATAGATTTGAAAACTACTCTGCTAATGCAGAAGGTTTTTTCTTTGATGATTTTAAAATTATCGGACTACAAGTCCCATGTGATAATAGCGTTGCTCCTTCAAATCTTGCAGTTACGCTTGTTACTCCTATGTCTGCATCTGTTTCTTGGGATAATATCCCTTCAACTACTTATGATATAAGATATAGAGAAGTGGGATCAGGTTCTTGGAATGAAATCACAAATATTGCAACTAATTCATATAATATTTCTGGACTTACAGCAAATACAAATTATGAAGTACAGGTAGCAACAAGATGTAATACAACAGCATCTGCTTATTCAACTTCTGAAACATTTACAACACCAAGCCCTATTCCTTGTACTGGAGGTTCTATAAGTTCTTTCCCGTATTCTGAAAGCTTTGAAGTTGCTAACTCATTCGGTGTTTGGACAAATGATGCAACTGACGATTTTGATTGGACCAATAAAGCTGAAGAAGGCGACGGAAACTCAACTCCTTCTAATGATACAGGACCATCTTTAGCATCAGACGGTAGTCGTTTCATATTTATTGAAGCTTCTAACCCTAATTTCCCTAGTAAAATAGCTCGACTTGTAAGTCCGTGTCTTGATTTTACTGGAAGAGAAAATGCAGCTATGACATTTGATTACCACATGTTTGGTGGGTTCATCGGAGTGCTTACTGTTGATGTTAGTGTCGATAATGGTGCGAACTATACAACATTAACAGATTACACACTAACTGGAAGTCAACAAAATGCCCATGCCGATGCATGGAAAACACAAAACGTAGATTTGTCTTTATTCGATGGACAATCAATAAAATTAAGACTTAGCGCGACAACTAGTTCTGATGGAACAACTGGATGGCAAGGTGATATCTCATTAGATAACTTCGGAATTACTTCTGACGTTGCCACAGGTTCTGCTCCCCCTAATGCTGTATGCCAAAATATTACTGTACAATTAGATAACACTGGAAACGCAACAATTGTTCCAACAGATATTGATGGTGGCTCTACAGATGATGTAGCTATTACTGGAAGAAGTATTGATATTAATTCTTTTGACTGTACTGATATTGGAACCGTAAACGTAACACTTACCGTCACTGATGGAGATGCTCAAGATGACACCTGCGTCGCAGTAGTAACTGTTGTTGATCAAATAGATCCTGTATTTGTAGGTGTTCCTTCAGATATCACATTAACTTGTGGAAATAATCAACCTTCATGGACAGACCCTACTGTTACTGATAATTGTGGAACTGGTCTAACTCCTACCCGAACTGATGGTACAGGATTAAATAGTGGAAGTGTGTTCCCTGCTGGAATTACTGTCATTAGCTATTCTGTAAACGATGGTAATGGAAACATAAACACGGCTTCATTTAATGTAAATGTAGTTGTTGATAATCAAGACCCAGTAGCTGTGTGTCAAAATATTGCTGTGCAATTAGATGCTACCGGAAACGCAACTATAACAGCTGCTGATATAAATAATGGTTCTTCTGACAACTGTGGAATCGCTTCTATTTCTGCTTCGCAAACAGCGTTTACATGTGCTGATGAAGGTGCTAATAATGTAACATTAACCGTTACCGACACCAACGGAAATATAGACACTTGTGTTGCTGTTGTAACGATAAGCATCCAGGATGAACCTACTGGTTTAGAATGTTGGGAAACAAATACATATAACTATACTACATGTAGATGGGAAACTACAGGAACTCAACCTGCTGAGCCTGCAACTGAGTGTTATGAGACTGCAACCTTTAACAACACAACATGTGCGTGGGAAATAACAGGTACACAACCTGCTGAACCTGCAACAGAGTGTTATGAGACTGCAACATTTAACAACACGACATGTGCGTGGGAGATAACAGGTACACAACCTGCTGAGCCTGCAACAGAGTGTTATGAAACTGCAACATTTAACAACACGACATGTGCGTGGGAGATCACTGGTACACAACCTGCTGAACCTGCAACGGAGTGTTATGAGACTGCAACCTTTAACAACACAACATGTGCGTGGGAGATCACTGGTACACAACCTGCTGAGCCTGCAACAGAGTGTTATGAAACTGCAACATTTAACAACACAACATGTGCGTGGGAGATCACTGGTACACAACCTGCTGAACCTGCAACGGAGTGTTATGAGACTGCAACCTTTAACAACACAACATGTGCATGGGAGATCACTGGTACACAACCTGCTGAACCTGCAACGGAGTGTTATGAGACTGCAACCTTTAACAACACAACATGTGCATGGGAGATCACTGGTACACAACCTGCTGAACCTGCAACGGAGTGTTATGAGACTGCAACCTTTAACAACACAACATGTGCGTGGGAGATCACTGGTACACAACCTGCTGAGCCTGC
>NZ_CANMRL010000004.1 GCF_947500255.1 uncultured Psychroserpens sp.
ATTTTTATTACACCAAACCTTTTTTAATCTTTTTTTAAAATCTTTTTCTTAACCCTCATGAACGCCTTAATATGAAGCGGTTAGGAGTTTGGTTTAAAGAAAGAAATCCCACACTAAACCAAAACGAAAATTAAAATCCCTATAAGGATTGTTAGGAGCTGAAAAGTAATCGTAGCCTGTAAATGAAGCATTAAAGTGCTCAAACTTAAAAAAGAATCTTGTCTGTCTTATTTTTGCATTAACAAAAAAGTCCAACCTTGGAAATCCTCCAATTTTAGTTTGATTCTGCGTATAAAACTCTGCAAGTAATGGATCATAACTGTCCATATAATAATCTGTAAAATAATTGAATGTTATTCCTGTTTGAAGATACAGTGCTTTCTTCTTGAAAAAATGATTTGAATAGTACAATGTATTTCTTATAACAAATTCAGGCAAATTCAAAGATTTACTTTCATCACCCACCTTTTGATATAATATAGAATTGTCTAATGCAAACTTACCATACTTCAATTCTTTATCGAGTCTAACTTTAAATATATTAAGAGATTCAGATAATTGATTAGGCTTAACAGCGCCTGACTCTTCTTCAGTAACAAAAAATGAAAAATTATCGATGGACATGTACTTTAAAGAGATATCGAGCAGTTTTTTTGAAGCAAAGTCAAATGTTAAGCTGGTGTTCTTTTGATTTTTGAAGTTTGATATGTTATCCCAATTGTAGTTAATATAATCGCTTTGATTGAGCAATAAATTATAATTCGGAGCCTGAGAACTTGTTCCAAGTGTTCCCTTAAGATCTAAATCTTCACTAAACTTATATTGAACTTGACCTAAAAAGTAATTCCCTTCAAAATCACCAATGACATTGACTCCAAAACGAAAATCAACTCTGAATTTATCGAACTCATTGTAATAATTACCATTTAAGTTCAGTATTTGATCTTTAATCCTATTCGGTATTTGTTGATTATTAAGAATAGTTACTTTGTCATAACCGTAATTAATATCATTGTATCCTATTCCGAAATCAATACTACCTAATAATGGCTGTGCAAAATTTAAAGACAGTTCTGTATGAAAATTTTCTAGTGTGGCTCTATCTTTAATATTACTTTGATTAAATGAATCTCCAAAGAAGTCTGATCTAGTCGTTTGATCAAACTGAAAATATTTATCTTCAAAATTGATAATATTTTTTAATGATAGTGTGCTTCCCAAAGAGTCATTTGGTTGAATAATCTCATATTGATGATTTAAATAAAACCTTTTGCCTACTAAAATGTTTTCTGCATTTTCAAAATTTGGATCAAATACACCTCTATCAATAAAATCCTCATTCCCAGAGGTGAAGTTTGGTATATCATCTTCTTTTAAACCTCCATTTTCTTGGTTTTCTAAATCTTGCGTTGTAATGTGTGCTTTAGCTTTATACTTACCATTTTTAGTTCTGTAATTTGTGGTAAATCTTAAATTACCCGTACTAGTAAGTGCATGTTGATAGTTTCCTAGTGATCTTAAACCTTTATAGGCAATAGAAAAATTAAAATACCTTGAAGTATTTACAGTGAAGAATGCATCTAATAACTGACCTTGCTTAAATGCTGTCTTAAAAAATAACTCAGTCAAAGGTGTAGGCACCTCATAATACCTAATATCTTCAACTTCCATGTAATTAAAATGCCTAGCTCTGGCACCAAATTGCGGAAGTAATCTATCATGTGAGATATCTCTAGATAATTGATTATAAGTCTGACCTATATTAGCGAATTGCATCAGGCCAAAATTATCTTTCCTTAAATAATTAAACTTGTACTCTTTTTGAATTGTTAAGGATGTATCAATATATTCTACATTTCCTTCTAGATCATAGGTTTTATATTGCTCAATTTTTGCAATACTGTTATTTACCTTATTACTTTTTTTTCTTGCAGATGTACTATCATTAAAACTATTAGGCTGCAATACTTTTTTATTGCTTTTTACATTCTTATTTGGTTCTAAAGTTTGAGCATGTAAAACACTCACAGAAAAAATGATAAAGAAATAAACAATAAATGTTCTGAACATATTAATAAAATTCAATTAATGCGCAAATTAATAATTCTGCAATAAGGAAATCATAAAAAAAATAAAAAAGCGACCAAATTGGTCGCTTTTTATATTTATATGTGAAATGTATTAGTTACCTACCGAGAACGATCTAACAACCTGTCCTCCAAATTCATCAATTTGATCAAATAGAGATGAATTACCATCACAAGCTATAAGATTACCATTGATAGAACCATTACCATAAGCACAGCAAATACCATCACCGAACTGATCGAAAATTACGAAATCATAGTTTCCATCAGGAATACATAATGTTACAGAGAATGTCTCTAAGTCATCATAGTTTCCAAATCCAGTATCACCATCGATAAAGTCTCCAGAATCAGCATCGTATAATTGCCATGCTGTCTCTTCTGGGTAGTTATCAAAGATAAAGTCAAACTTAACTTCATTTAAAGTACAAGCACTAGAAAAAGAAATCTGTGTTGTACCTCTTGTATTAATAACTGTTCCATCAGGAGCAACAACATCTAATGCTAATACTCTAGATGATCCTTCAGGTATTGCTGAAAAGTCAACATCAATAGGTGTTGATCCAACAAACTCACCAGCAGGAATCGTTACAGAATTTGCAACAGTGTACTCACCAGCCATTGCTGATGTAAGATCAGAATTCACGTTAATAGAAATTGTTCTATCTGCGTTAGATCTTGTTGTAGACTCTACAGTAACAGTACCACTTCCAGCACAGAACTCAATAGTTTGAGAAGCTCTAGCGAAAGATAATCCTGTTTGACCACCATCTGCATCGTAGATGACTAAGTCTTCCTCACAACTAGTGTACGAGAATACAACTAATAAAGCAAGGGTTAATTTTAATATATTATTTTTCATAATTATAAGAATTTTTTATTAATAACCAGGATTTTGTTGTGTTCCAATTCCAGCGTTTGCATTGATCTCAATAATTGGAATAGGTAACGTAAATCTGAAATCAGACGCAGCTAATGTACAAGCTCCACTTTGAGTAGTACAATCTGTTTGATCTCTGTTTACACCTCTATTAGCAGCAACACCTAAACGTTTTAAATCCTTATAACGGTGACCTTCATATGCAAGCTCTATTCTTCTTTCATCAAGGATAGCAGCATAAGCTTCTTGAGCAGAACCATAAGATGGTGTCGCTTGAGCAGAACCAAATCTTGCATCTCTTAATTGCTTGATTAAGTTAGCAGCACCAGATAAATCGTTGTTTGTAGCAACTCTAGCTTCAGCTAACATTAATAACATTTCAGAAGATCTAAATACTTTTAAATCGTTCATTAATGGTCTACCTTCAGATCCTGGGTATTTTTGAATTACTAAAATATCAGTATTTACTGGATCAGGATCAGTAGCATAATTAGGATTGATAACAGATGTTGGTGCAACAATTACATCAAATCTTACGTCATCAGTATCTAATAAGTTAAATACACCTCTATCCATTTCAAAATATGGAGAACCAGATAATGTTGCATCTACGAAAGCAAATACAGAACCAGCCCATCCACCACCAGTGGCAACAGAACCAGTATTAACTTGACCATCATATCCGTCATTAACAGCTCTTTCTAATTTGAAGATAACTTCAGAATTATCATTATCTAACCACATTGCTTGATATTGAGCAGTGTTAGCTAAAGGATAAGAAGATAATAACTGACTAGCTAAAGTTTGAACAGTACCGTAATCACCTCTAGTTAAAGCAGCTCTAGCTCTCATAGCGTTAATAGCATCTGTAGAGATAAATGTTGCATTAGATTGCTCATTACTTAAACTTAAAGCAGTCGCTAAATCATCATTAATATAAGTCCACATTTCACCAGTTGTATTTCTAAGTGGCTGGTAATCTAATGGAGCAACAAAATCAACAACAGGAGCTGCTAAAGTTGTGTCATCAGATGGATCTGGACTAAAGTAAGTTAATAACTCTAAGTTTGCATAAGCTCTAATTGCATAAGTTTGAGCTAATACATTGTTATATAAATCTTCTTCTCCAGCTTCAGGTGTAATAAGAGTAGCAGCTTCAATAAGAATCGTTGCTCTGTTGTTCACTCTAAAGTTACGTACCCAGAAATCCTGAGCAGCAGCACTACCTGCATTTAATACAAAATCGTATAATGCAAATCCTTGTCCACCACTATCAAACCCTACTGATACTTCATCAGTAAAGTTAGCAGATAATGAAATCTCAGGTGTTAAATCCCATTGGTTGTATACGGCTAATAATCCTAGCCTTAAATCTTCAACCGAACGGAAAGCATTCTGTGCATCCAGTCTACCTGGCTGTCTGATATCGATTGCGTCGTTACAACCCATAACTACTGTTAAGAGTCCGACAAATAATATTTTACTAAATTTTTTCATGTGTTTTTTTTTTTAAAATCCTAATTCAAATCCTACAGATATTGTTCTTGGAGTTGGATATGATCTCTGTCCACCGTTAGATTCAGCATCAAAACCTCTCCACTCAGACCATGTGATCAAGTTCTCTCCGTTTACAAATACTCTTGCATTAGAAATACCTGTGTTCTCTAAAAATTTAGCAGGAACATTGTATCCAAAACTTGCAAAACGTAATCTTAAATAATCAGCACTTCTTAAGAAACGATCAGATCCAAAAGAGTTTCTGTTCGCTGCTGTTGGAGAAGGAATATCTGTAACATCACCTGGTTGAGACCAAGCTCTTAGGATATCTCTTGAAAAGTTAAACTGTCCTACATCATCTTCATCTATGAAACTTGCATAGTCATTATCAAAACGATCTACACCAAGTATATAGTTGAATTGAGTTTGTAAGAAGAAGTTCTTGTAATCAAAATTAACTTTGAAACTACCATTCCACTCAGGAGTTAAGTTTTTATCTAACCATACACGGTCAGTATCAGCATCTGGAGATTCAGTAACGTCACCGTTTGCTGTTAAGTATAATAATTCACCGTTTGCTGGGTTAACACCAACATAACGTAATGTAAAGATTTCATTTAAGATACCTCCATTACGACCTAGTCCTATAATTTCACCTTCCGCATTTGGAAGATCTTCTAATTCTGTGATGTTGTAGTTACCTACAATTCCAACATTCATTGCGAAACCTCCTTCAGATTTTGCTTGGAATAAATCATAATCAACAGTAAAATCAACACCTCTGTTATATAATAAACCAGTGTTTGCATTTTGCTGAGTTACACCTGTAGTTGCTGATAATGGTGTACTTTGGAAAAGATCAGAAGTTTCTTTTTCATATACATCAATAGCACCACGTAATCTAGAATTCCAAACACCAAAGTCAATACCAATGTTTGTTTGAGTAACAGTTTCCCATTCTAATGAACGGTTACCTAATTGAGCTAGTCCAATAGAGTTAGCATTACCATAACCAGCACCAGTAGCGAAGAAATCTTCAGTTAAATCTGGACCTGTAAAGTATCCACCACCTGCTACGTTTTGGTTACCTGCTGTACCCCAAGATGCTCTTAACTTTAAGTTATCAATTGCTGAGTCATCCATAAATGCTTCGTTAGAGATATTCCAACGACCAGAAACAGAATAGAAAGTTGCCCATCTATTAGAACCTGCGAAACGGTAAGATGCATCACGACGAACAGTCGCAGATAAACCATACTTCGTATCGTAATCGTAATCTAATGAAGCAAAGTAAGAGAATAAACCTGCATTTAAGATGTTTGCATTAGCAAAATCTCCGAATAAACCGTTAGCAGGAGCAATAAATCCACTACCATCTCCAGGGAAGAATGTCTTAGGATCTAAACCATTTTGTCTATATCCAAAAGTTCTAAAGTGAGCTTTAAAGTACTCTGTATATAATCCAACATCAACTGTATGCTTATCTGCAAAAGTCTTGTTGAAGTTTAAAGACGTTACTTGGTTATAAGCAAACTGTCTTGTTGATTGTTGATCTTGGAAACCAGATGTTGGGTTTTCAGCACCACCGAATAAGATCGCGTTAAATGATTCTGGCCCTTCAGCACGAGTTAAGAACTCACTTTGATAATCACCAGATAATACAACACCAGCTGTTAACCAGTCTGTAATATCATAACTGAAGTTAATACTACCAATCGCTTTAACCTCTTCCTCGAAACGAGTATAAGTTCTAAGTCTATCTAATAAGAATAATGGTGTATTTGTAAATGATAATGGTGATAATAAATCTGCACCATTTGTATAATCAGAAGCAGTAATGTAAGGAACAGACTCATATGCACCTAATACATAGTTTCTGTTAATTGCTCCACTACCAATACTATTTGGCTCATTAGACTTAGAGTAGTTAATACTTAAGTTGATACCATATCTAAATTTCTGATTGTTTGATTTTCCAGAAACGTTTGTTCTTAAGTTAAAACGCTTTAAATCTGAATCTTCTAAAACACCTTCAGTATCTTGGAAACCAATAGATGTAAATTGAGAAGCATTCTCACTACCACTTGTTAATGATAATGTATGACTCTGAGTTACACCAGTACGGAAAAAGAAGTCTTTCCAGTCAAAGTTTGGAGCTGCTGCAATTTGAGCATCTGTTAAAGGTGTCCCGTTTCCAGGGTTAAATACACCTGTACTGTTACCAGCACCTGCACCATTACCTCTAGATCTTTCATAACGAAGTAGATCTTGAGCGTCCATTAAGTCATAGTCATTATCTTGAAGTGTACTGTAAGCCACAAAACCGTTGTAGTTTACTTTAAGTCCTTCTCCAAAATTACCTTGACGAGTCTTAATGATAATTACACCGTTTGCACCTCTGTTACCATAAATTGCAGTTGCACCAGCATCCTTTAAGATGTCGATAGACGCAATATCTTGTGGGTTAAGAGATCTAAAGTTGTCCTCATCTACAGGAGCACCATCTATAATAAATAATGGCTCAGTGTTACCATTAATAGATGCCACACCACGAAGTTGAACTAATGAATTACCACCTGGCTGACCTGAACTAGTTGTAATATTCAAACCTGGTGCTTGACCAGATAATGTTTGAACAAAACTCGCATTCGGTCTGTTTTCAATAGTCTCTGCTGTTACTCTTACAGTCGCAGCACTTGAAGTCGCTTTACTTTGGGTTCTATACCCTGTAACTACTACTTCGTCTAAAACAGCTGCATCTTCCTGCATTGAAACATTGATAGAAGATCTACTTCCTACAACCTCTTCAATAGTTTTAGTACCTACATATGTAAACACTAAAGTTTCATTTGCACTTGCTTTGATAGAATAATTACCATCAAAATCTGTTTGAACTCCACGTGTAGTTCCTTTTACTATTACACTTACACCAGGCAACGGAAACCCGTCTACAGCCGATGTAACTGTTCCTGTGACCGTTTTCTCTTGCGCGAAAGAGAGTTGCATCACAAACGCCATAAATAGCGTCATTAACCATGTTAACTTTAATTTCATAAAACAATTATTTGAGTTAGTCTAGCGCAAACATCTTAATAATATATTAAATAAACAAGTATTTATACTAAAAAAATGTTAACAAGTAATGAAATGGCTTTAATCGATTTTTAGCTTGCAAAACCTTATAATTACTAGTAATTAGATACATAAACCTTAAATAGGTTGCGTTAAAATTTTAACTTTGCTCAAACTTTAACATTTTGACACTAAAACCAACTTTTTCAAATTCAAAATTCGAATGTGGCACAGATGAAGCTGGACGTGGTTGTTTAGCTGGCCCAGTAACTGCTGCTGCAGTTATCTTACCAATCGAATACACCAATACGATCTTAAATGACTCTAAGCAACTTTCAGAAAAGAAAAGAAACACCCTAAAACCGCTAATAGAAGAACAGGCTATCGCCTACTCTTTCTACCATATATTTCCAGATAAAATTGACAGCATCAATATTTTAAACGCCTCAATACTCGCTATGCACAAATCCATAGCTCAACTCGATACTACTCCCGATTTTATAATTGTAGATGGGAATAGATTTAAACCTTATAATGATATTGCCTACGAAACTATTATTAAAGGTGATGCAAAATATCTTTCTATAGCTGCTGCTTCTGTATTAGCCAAAACATATAGAGATGATTACATGGAACAAATTCATAAAGAATTCCCAATGTACAATTGGAAACAAAACAAAGGCTATCCTACAAAAGAACATCGAGCAGCAATTAAAAAATATGGCATTACAAAATATCATAGAAAATCTTTTAGATTATTGCCAGAACAACTCAAATTAGAATTGTAACTTTTTATATTTGTAAAAATCTTTTTACATGAAAAAATTCTGGTTCGTCTTTTTATGTTGCACTTTAATAGTTAGCTGCAAAAATTCTAAGTCAAAGTCATCAAGCCACGTATCACTTATTCCAGAAAACACACAACTTATAATTAAGATAAATTCTACTGAGGGCCTAGAAAATGGTTTGAAAAATAATGCACTTATTCAAACTATAAAAAACTATACTAGAATTGAAGAATTCAGTTCGTTACTTATACCATTAAATAAGACTCAGAATAATAATAACCTTATTGCGGTATCTAAAAATGAAAATGACAGTTTAGATATAAGTTTTATTATTCCCATTTCCAAAAATGGAATTTCGACAGATTCAATCACTGAACTCAAAATAGACTCATCGTATGTTTCAAATCAAAACATACAGAAGTTTTATTTTAATAACAACAGTTTTTACAGTACAATTATAGATAGTACTCTATTTATTTCAAATAAATTAGAACTCACCAAAAAAGCTTCAAATAAAAAAAAGACAGATCATCAAGAATTAGAAACCTTATTAAATACATCTGACACAAAAAAAATGGTTTCCATATGTTACAATCACAAAAACGGAAACATTAAACCTATCATATTTAATGACACAACATTAAATAATAAACAATTTTCAAATTATACGATGATTGACAGCGACATATCGCAAAACTCAATTCTTATTAATGGTATTACTAAAGCTTCTGATTCTACAAAAAGCTTAATCAACATATTCAAGCACACCATACCTCAAGAAAATCAAATCCCCACAATTACTCCAGCTACCATAGATTATTTCAAAAGTGTAACATTTGATAATTATGACATCTTTCATCAAAATTTGATTAAACATCAATTTCAAGATTCAACGACAACACATGAAGCACTGCAGAATGTTGTAGAGATTGGACAAATAAAAAAGAAAGGACAAGAAGCTATTATATTGAAATCCATAGACCCATCCCATACATTGGAAAACCTAAACGTTTCTTATACAGGGAACGAATTTAGATCTGTCGTTATTTACGAACTAGAAAACTCAAATTCTATTTTGAATAGCTTCAATCCCATTCTAAAATCCAAATCATTAAATGAAAACGTCATAACCATAAGTGATTTCATTATTTTCTCAGATGATATTTCATTTTTAAAATCAATAATATCAAACTATCAGAATAACACGACTTTATCTGAAGATGTTTCTTACAAGAATCTAAAACAAGATTTAAGTGACGAATCCTCACTGTTAATTTTTGGTAATTCAACCGAATTAAATGCAATCTTAAACACAAATTTTACTGACGATAAAAAATTAAATCCATCCCAATTTAAAACATCAGCGATACAATATGTTTATGACACAAACTTTGCACATGTAAATGCTGTTTTTAAAACTCACAAAAACAAAACACGTAGTAATTCTGTAAATGAAGAACTCAATATTTCAATTGACGCTGATCTATTATCTAAACCTCAGCTAATAAAAAACCACACTAACAATCAAATGGATATTGTTGTTCAAGATGTAAACAACAATTTATATTTAATTTCCAATACTGGAAAAGTGTTTTGGAAAAAACAATTGAATGACAAAATCATTGGTGACATCAAACAAATCGACATCTATAAAAATGGACGTTTACAACTTGTTTTTAACACTTCAAAACGTCTTTATGTTTTAGACAGAAATGGCAATGAAGTCAAGCCTTTTCCTTTGAGTTTTAACACTCCTATCACTCAACCAGCATCAGTGTTCGACTATGATAAAAAGAAAAATTATCGATTGATGATTACACAAGGTAAATCTGTATCGATGTATGATAAAAACGGTAAAATTGTAACAGGCTTTACTTACAAATCTGCTCAGAATACAATTTCTTCTCAGCCAAAACATTTTAGAATTGGACGCAAAGACTATATTGTTTTTGCTCACGGAAACAAGATTGAAATCTTGGATCGAGTTGGCAGAAAAAGAGTGACTGCAAAGGAGAATATTAGTTTTTCCGAAAACGAAATCTACCTCTACAATAATCGATTTACTACGTCTAATACAAACGGTGAACTTCTAGAAATAAATCAATCTGGCCATGTGAACCACAAAAATCTAAATGCTAATAGCGAGCATAAAATTGCAACAACCAGCAAAACACTAGTTGTCCTGAATGACAATAAACTGACGATAAAATCTAAAACTATAGAATTAGATTTTGGAGATTATACTGCTCCAAAAATTTTCTATATCAATGATAAATTATATATAACAGTAACTGATTTACAGTCCAAAAGAGGTTATCTTTTTGATAGTCAAGCTAAACCTATCGCTAATTTTCCAGTGTATGCAAACTCACAATTAGAGTTGAACAATATAGATCGAGATAATGCTTTAGAAGTTATTACTAAAGGAGATAATGATGCAATCATTGTTTATGAGATTAGATAAAAGACTGCAATCTCATTTTAACCAACTATACAAAAAAGACAACTATTTATACATCATTCTTTGCTGTTTGATTTTGATTAATTACCTTTAAACATGCTATTAATCAATTTGTTATAATCCTCATGCTATATAAATTCACATGCTCAAAACTTGTTTTATCATGTTTTGCGTTTCTATTTATAATTCCCTTATCATACTCGCAAACAAAAAAAATCAAAAGACCAAAAAGCAGAGTAGGTATTTCCAGTGTCGACAATTTTGTACGTGAATCTTTTGATCTTTATGACAAAGTTTACATGTATGATGGCTATGCTGCAGCTGGAACACCATTAGATGATGACGATATTGATGTTTTAGAGGAAGCCCTAGAAGACCTCACTGTTTTAAGTGAAAGTGCTCCAGATATTCTATCAGATATAAAAGGACAAAGTGTACTCAAACAAGGAAAAGCAACATTACAAATTAATAGAGCTAAAAAGGCATTGAAGTACAGCATAAAAACTGCTAAAGAGCTTCTTTTAGGCGAGCGTAAACGCAAGGAGGAGGAAGAAAAAGGCGATACGGATAACTCCACCAAAGACTCAGACAATGATGCTGATTCTAGTGAGAATTCGAATAGTGACAAAGATGATTCCGAAGTAGAAGACAATAAAAATATATCTGATGACCTAGAGATATTAAGTAAATATGATTTTGTCCCAGGAGATAAACTGTTATTTTTTGATGACTTCTCTAAAGACTTTGTTGGTGATTTTCCATCTAAGTGGAACACCAATGGATCTGGTGAAATAGTAAACATTAAAGGCGAAAATTGGTTTGAACTAAAATCTGGCTATGGTCTTTTTTTCGTTCCAGATATTGAAAATCTTCCAGAAGATTTTACAATCGAGTTTGACTTACTTACTAGTGGATTGGATAATAAAACATCGTCTACAGCAAGATTTCATGTTTACCTAAGCGACAATCTTAAATTTAATACTGGCTTAGAACATTATGTAGATGTTTCATTACCTTTTGGACAATTTGGAGCGTTTAATATAAGAGTTGCCAACTACTTTAACAGAGGTGGTGGCGATATAAAAGCTGCATTAAAGTCTGATATTCGAAACGACGTTTTAAACCAACCTCATATTTCAATATCTGTAACTAAAAAACGTTATAGATTATGGGTCAATCAAACAAAATATGTTGATATTCCTAGATTTATTGAAGTTCCAAACGTACTCAATCATATCAAATTCCATATCAATAATTTTAAAGATGGTGAAGAGCGTGTATTTATAAAAAACTTAAAAGTTGCAGAAGGAGGCGTTGATCTTAGACGTAAATTACTCTCTGAAGGCAAAATCTCTACCAATGGTATCCTTTTCGATTCAGGCTCATCTAATATCCAAGTGCAATCTTATGGTATCATTCGTCAAATATCACAGGTATTACAACAAGATGCGACTATACAATTGAAGATTATAGGTCACACAGATGCTGATGGTACAGATGAAAACAACATAAAACTTTCGAAATCTAGAGCCGAAGCCGTTAAACAAGCACTAATCAAAGTCTATAAAATTGATTCAAGCAGGCTCATTTCAGATGGAAAAGGAGAAAGTGAACCTGTAGGTGATAATTCAACTCCAGAAGGTAAAGCACAAAACCGTCGTGTAGAATTTATAGCGCAATAACGTATTTAAGGCAACCAAATCGATGCCTCAGTCTTTATGAAGGCGCCAAAGAGTATTTCTTTGGCGTTTTCTTATTTATTAATGACAAAATTAGTAGTATTGTGCCTCTAAATTTTTGTCATGATTAAACGCAATAAAGCATCAATATCGAAGTGTATTCTTCATAAAGTTGGTAACAAATTTAATAGCACTAAAAATGCCTTTTCTGAACAGCCTATCGACTTCGAAGAGGTAAGTTACGACTTGATGCTTCCGTATTTATTACGACCATTTACTAGTTTAGCAGAATCATACAGGTTCAATCATCATTCTAATGTTGAGCTTAATGAGATAAATAGTTATGCTTCACAGTTATTACAAGATGACACAGACTTTGTAGACATTTCCAAGCATATTGTGACGCATTTGTTTGAACAATCAAATTCTGCACAAATAAAGACTGGGGATGTCATCATATGTCTATTTCATGACATCCAATACGAAGATTATCAAACCGATGCTATTGGTATTTTTAAAATTGAAAACAAATCGCATTTCTTTCAAACTTATTTAGAAAATGGAAGCTATGATATTATCACTCAAAAAGGAATCGCAACAAAAAAAGTAGATAAAGGGGTTTTAATTTTAAATGCTGCAGATACTGAGGGCAAAATAGTATTGAGTGTAGATAACAACAATTATGACGCACAGTATTGGATTAAGAGTTTTTTGAATATTAAATATCCAGACGATTCTAATCAACACACTAAGCATTATATTGAGATGTGTCGAGAGTTTTCAAAAGAAATCATGCAACCACAATTTGGCGGACAAGAACAAAGTAATTTTTTAGCTAAAACAGTTGACTTTTTTAAAGAGCATGACATTGTAAATATAGAATCATTTAAGGAAGAAGTTTTTGAAAAGGAAGATACTATTCAGCTATTTGAAGATTACAAAAAAACATATGAAAATGACCATAATATTCTCATAAGAAATCAGTTTGATGTGTCTGAAAAAGTACTAAAAAAGCAAAAGCAGAAAATTAAAACAGAAATTAAATTAGATACCAATATTGAAATTAAATTGGATGTCGATGCACCAGATGCGTCTGCCGAATATTTAGAGCGCGGCTATGATGAAGAGAAAAAAATGCACTATTACAAAGTGTTTTTTAATGAAGAAGGGTAAACGAATTATCAATCGATTACAAATCTAATGGATTCGTATCTATGGTATTTAACATGGTCATTCTTTTGTACAAAAAAAGCCTAATACAATTAGGCTTTAGAATTATTATACAGTGTTATGATGGCTACTCTATATAACCCATCTCACGCATCCAATCATTATTAAACATTTTACCAACATAACGGCTGCCATGATCATGAAATAACACAACAACAACATCATCTTTAGTAAAATGTTCTTTTAATTGTAGTAACCCTTTTATAGCAGCTCCTGCACTATTTCCTAAGAACATACCTTCTTCCTTGGCTAGTAATTGTGTGTAAACTGCAGCATCTTTATCGGTTACCTTTGTGAATCCGTCAATAATTGAAAAATCAACATTTTCTGGTAAAATATCCTCTCCAATACCCTCAGTGACATAAGGGTAGATTTCATTTTCATCAAAAACACCCGTCTCATGGTATTTTTTAAAAACACTTCCATAGGTATCTACTCCCCAAACCTTTACATTAGGATTTTGTTCTTTCAAATATTTTCCAACACCAGAAATCGTTCCACCTGTACCTACTCCAACAATAAAATGGGTAACTTTTCCATCGGTTTGTTTCCAAATTTCCGGACCAGTACTTTCGTAATGTGCTGTGGCATTACTCGGATTATCATATTGATTCACATACCAAGAATTTGGTGTCTCTTGACCTAAACGCTTTGAAACCGAATAATAACTTCTTGGATCATCGGGTTCAACATCTGTTGGACAAATGACAACTTCGGCACCTACAGCACGAAGAATATCCATTTTCTCTTTAGATTGCTTATCACTAATTACGAAAATACACTTGTAACCCTTAACAATAGCAGCTAGAGCTAAACCCATTCCTGTATTTCCTGAAGTACCTTCAATAATAGTACCTCCAGGTTTTAAACGACCATCAGCCTCAGCATCTTCAATCATCTTTAATGCCATACGATCCTTAACCGAATTACCTGGATTGAAAGTTTCGTATTTTGACAATACTAAACATGGTAAATCTGCTGTAAGCTTGTTTAATTTTACCAGTGGTGTGTTACCAATTGTACCTAATATATTTTCTGCGTAGTCCATTTAATTTATTTTGCGATGCAAAAATAGACAAAACTCAAGATTTAATTAGGTTTTCTTCGGAAAATTACTCGAATCGAATCGCTTTAACAGGAGAAATTTTTGTGATAATTATTGAAGGGATTAGTAGCATAAGGAAACAAGCGATAAAGGTTCCTAGATTAAGCAAAATAATATAGTCCAATCCTATATGCACAGGGATGATAGACACATAATATTGCTCTGGATCTGGAAATTTCAGTAATCCAAATTGTTGTTGAGCAAATAAAAGAGCGAGACCAATTAAGTTTCCCCAAAATAACCCTAAACAAACCAGATATGCCGCATTATACAAAAACATCTTCCTTATACTAAAATTACTACTACCCAAGGCCTTTAAAATTCCTATCATTTGGGTACGTTCTAAAATGAGTACTAATAGTGCAGTAATCATATTAATTCCAGCTACTATGATCATAATGGTAATAATTCCATAAGTGTTTTTGTCAAAAATTTTAATCCATTCAAATGTAGTGTCAAACTTCTCTTCTATGGTTTGAGTATTTAAAAGAGATGGTGTATTATCCCTAATTTTCTTTTCCATTTGGGTGAGTTGAGAGAAGTCTTCAAGATACACTTCAAAATTACCAATTTGTGTTGCCGTCCATTTATTCATACGCTGAATATGACTGAGGTCACCAATCACAAAGGTTTTATCAATCTCTTGAAATCCAGAATTAAAAATTCCAACAATTTTAAAGGTTCGCTGGAATGGAATCTCGTCAATACTCTCTTTACCAAAAACTGTTTGAAATCGGTCGCCAAGCTTAAATCCTAATCGATTCGCCAAATAGCTAGAGATGACAACATCATTACTTAGCTTACCTTCATAGGTTGGCAATTTTCCTTCAACTAAAAATTCTTGAACATAGGTCCAGTCGTAATCTGAGCCTACACCTTTAAGCACAATACCTTCAAAATCGGTTTCGGTTCTAATCACACCAAATTTTGTGGCTACAGCTTGAATATGCTTGACTCCTTCTACAGAATTAAACTTAGGGTAAAAATCTTGCTCAATAGAAATAGGAACAAAAGATTCGTTCGACTCGTTACTGTTAAACTCATTTATAGTGAGATGACCATTAAAAGCAACTACCTTTTCACGTACTTTTTTTTGAAGCCCTAAACCTGTCGCAATCGCAATAAGCATCACAATCATACCAATAGTAATAGCTGCAATACCAATTTTTATTATTGGAGCCGAAACACTACTTTTATACGCTTTACTGCCAATAATGCGTTTAGCTATAAAAAACTCGTAATTCAAAATTTAAAAAATGCGTTTATCGATGTTCAAAAATAGGGTTTTCCCAATAATTATCGTGATTGTTTTAGTCTTGATTTCCTGTGGAAACAAAACAAAAGAGCATACTATTGCAAAAGACATCACAGAATGGCAGAATGAAGTCCTTGAAAATAGTCCTTACTTAGCTCAAATTCCTGATGCCGATTTAACAAAAATTGTGGTAGGAGCAAATTTGACCGACTCTTATACATCCTTGTTAAAAGGCAAGAGCGTTGGAATTGTTGCCAATCAAACAAGTGTAATTTTTAATAAAAGTTATTTCAATAGTTATCTTCGCGAGTATACAATTAAAACTAAGCCGTATACTCACCTTGTAGATTCCCTTTTAAAACGAGATATCAAGATTAAAAAAGTGTTTGCTCCAGAACACGGTTTTAGAGGTAAAGCAGACGCTGGAGAGGTCGTTAAAGACGGTATTGACACCAAAACCGGAATCCCAATTGTATCACTCTATGGAAAAAACAAAAAGCCATCTGCAGAACAATTAGCAAATTTAGATCTAGTTGTCTTTGATATCCAGGATGTTGGCGCACGTTTTTACACCTATATCTCTAGCTTACATTATGTAATGGAGGCTTGTGCCGAGGCTAATATTCCTATGCTTATTTTAGATAGACCAAACCCAAACGGTCACTACATTGATGGTCCTATTTTAGAACCAGAACATAAGAGTTTTGTAGGCATGCACCCCATTCCTATTGTACATGGTATGACTATAGGTGAATATGCCAAAATGATTAATGGAGAAGGTTGGCTTAAAAATGGTATTACTTGTGACATTACTGTAATTGGAATGCAAAACTATAATCATAATAAGACTTATGGCTTACCTATAAAACCATCGCCAAATCTACCAAATGATACGAGTATTAATCTTTATCCTAGTCTTTGTTTTTTTGAAGGCACTAATGTGAATGCTGGTCGTGGTACGTCTAAGCAATTTCAGATTTATGGAAGTCCGTATCTAGATAAAACCGTTTACAATTTCAAATATATTCCATCACCAAATGAAGGCGCTAAATATCCGAAACATGATGGAGTACTATGCTATGGTGAGGACCTAAGTGCGCATGAAAAAATGAACACGCTAGATTTAAACTATCTTATTCGTGCTTATAAAAACTCAATCGACAAATCTGTTTTTTTTAATGATTTCTTTATCAAACTTGCAGGCACAAAAGAACTACAATTGCAAATAGAATCTGGTATGTCTCAAAAAGAGATCAAGGACACTTGGATTAAAGGCCTCAATACGTTTAAAAAAACTAGAGCAAAGTATTTAGTCTACGACTAGAAGCTATTTTTTTTCATTCTTAGAAGCAAGTCGCTCCTTTTCCATTGTCAACAACCATTCATTATCTCTAAAAATCTTAACCACAAATACGATACGTATTGGAGATTGTACAGCAACAAAAACATGCTTTCCTTTTGACAAGTTATTAAGTGGAATTTCAATATATTTTTTGTTGATAATCATATCCACTTCGCGCTCATAATCTGAACTCACAGCATACACTTTATTGATTAGTGCATCACTTTTAAGGATTAATGTGTCTTTAGAGGAATTAAGTTCTTGAATTAAGCCTTTTGCTCTTGTGTTGACATTTTTTTCAAGCTTTGCAAAGTCATTTTGGGCTTGAATACTAAAGTTTAACGAAGTGATTAAACTAAAAAAGATTATAATAAATACTGTTCTCATTTACAAACGTTGGTTAACGTCAACAAACTTGAACTAATAGCATTTTTATAATCCCGAACCTTAAAACTAATTTCTTTTTTGGTTGGTTGGCAAAAAACTCCATGAACGGTAAATAAAACCGAAGTAAAGCATTTTCTCATAGATTAATCAGTATAAGGCTTTCCGTTTGGCCTAAGATGCGTACGTCTATATTCGGCTCTAGATATCATATTAGAGCGATTAGAATCTGAAATATTATAGGCTCTTTTAGTTCGCGTTTGAAAAGTTTCAAATCCATTATCAGCATTAGCAACTGTCAAACTGAGATTAGCTGAATCATAATCTAAAGCATGATTGATAATATCTGCCATAGCGGCATCAGTCGTTTTTTTAATTAATTCATCATTTAGAGCAACTCTTGTGTCTAATGCAGACTTATAATCAAATGGTAATACCCTATCAATTTGGAAAACGATTATCTTATCTGCTTGGTAGAACATAACGGTATAGCTACCTAAAGGCAATTCATCTAATGGAATCTTTACACGTTTAACAGCAGGTTTAAACTCAAATACCTTTTCTGTTGTTTTATTGAGAAAACGTACCTTTTTAAACAAATACTTGTTTTCAAGCACTAAAGAATCTTGAGTGCTTGACAGATTGTGATCTAGATCAAATGCTAATGGGTTTACATTTTTTCGAATAGTAGTGTAGGTTTCTTCTTGAGCAAAAATGGTACTGCTCATAAGTAGAAACATCACTATAACGCATAGGCGATGTATTGGCACGCCAAGGATAGTTAACTTGTTCATGATTGGGGTCATTTAAAGATTAAACTAAAAACAATTCCAACCTCTTTTTTGAGGGAATTGGATTAATAATATATTACAAAGTTAAAAGAGGCTAAGACTAGAATCTAAGTTGTTGGTTAAAAGAAGATAAACCAACGATGAACAGAAAATTTTGGTTTAAAAAATAGATAAACTACAAAAAATCAAACATTTTATTTGAATTTAAAATTACGTAAAACCTTAAAAATGAACACTTAAACGAACACTGCTATTACTTTTTTAATGTTTTAAGTTGAAGAACTCGATTGGGATAATCTGATATGATTCCGTCTACTTTATAGTCGATCATTAGATTAATATCTCCTATCTCATTTACCGTCCATGGAATAATTTTAAACCCTTCTTCTTGATAATTTGAAATGATCTGCTGATTGAGGAGTTTAAAATTCGGACTAATAATTTCAGGGCTAAAAGATAGAACCGAAAGCTTTGTTGCAATCGATTCATTTTCATCAACCAACAGTGCTATTTGTATCCTTTCATTTTGCCTTTTCACCTCCTCCAATGCTCTCAGGTCAAAAGATTGTATGATGACCCTATTTTCGACGCCTTTAGACTTGATTACATTAAGAACAAGCTGAACAAAATGGTTAACTTGAGGTGTGTAAATACCATCATATTCAGGCTTACTTTTAATTTCAATATTATAATTAATGGTTTGGTTTGATTTATGTTCGCCTAAATCAATTACTTCTTCAAGCAATGGTTTAGAGAGTTTTACTTTTTCTTGCAATGGAAATCTTGCGTGAGGTTTAGTTCCGCAGTCATAATATCGTTTAATGCTATCATAGGTCATAGCATATATATTGAATGTCCTTTCGTTATTTTGAAGAATCTCATTTCCGAAGGGATCTAAAGCAATGTCATGACTCATAAATGGTTCATGAGATACGACGACTTCATAATCTTTAGAGATGACAACATCTAACTCTAAAGTTTGAATATTCAAGTCCAGTGCCTTTTTAAACCCAAGTAATGAATTTTCGGGGTAGAGGCCTCTATAGCCACGATGCCCTTGAACATCGAATACCTTATCAGAATTGCAACTCGTTAAGCAAATAACACATAACAACCATAGATAACGCATCATTCAGAAGAATTAATAGTTGTAGGTTTTCTGTATTTATGAAATGGTTGCTTTAATAGTTCTCCTATTTTACCGTTAGCCTCTTCATCTGGAAAAGTATCAACACCATAAACAATGGCATCTCTATCAAGAGTCATGAACGTTCCAAAGAGTCGGTCCCAAATAGAGAAGATATTTCCGTAGTTAGAATCGGTGTAAGGTAACATATAATGATGGTGAACCTTATGCATATCTGGAGAAACTAATACATAGCTAATTGCTTTATCTATCGTTTTAGGCAATTTGATATTAGCATGACTAAACTGAGTTGCGACCAAAGACATCGATTGATATAACATTACAATGGCGATTGGAGCGCCAATAACAAAGACACCAATCAAAGTAAATGCAAAACGAATAACGCTTTCTAATGGATGATGTCTATTTGCCGTAGTCGTATCAACATTATGATCTGTATGATGCACTAAATGCACCATCCAAAGTGGTTTCACTTTATGCTCAACATAATGTGCGAGATAAGCACCAATAAAGTCTAAAAGCAATACACCCAAGAGCACATAAGCCCAAAGCGGTAAATTAGGAATCCAATTAATGATACCAAAATCATTTGCCTTCACCCAATCTGCTGTTTTAACTAACATAAATGCTAAACCAAAATTAATAATGATCGTAGTTAGTGTAAAAAACAAATTTGGAACCGCATGTTTCCATTTTTTATATTTAAAATTAAATAGTGGTAATGTACCTTCGAGAAGCCAGAATAAGGTTAATCCACCTACAAGGATCAAACTCCTGTGTAGCGATGGTATGGTTTCAAAATAAGTGACAATCGATTCCAATAGTTCTAAAAGTTCTTGTTAATGATTTGAGTTGCTTTTTTCAAATTTACTAAAGAAAGTTTACTTCTCAAGGCACTAGCATTCTTTTCATCTTTAAGTAAACCATAAGCAGTGTAATAAAGAAAATCAACTAGCGCAGTATTTGCTTCTATAATCTCGGAAGGATCCATGCGTTTAAGCTGTCGTAAAGCTTTTCGGGGCTTATTTAGAACAAGGCTTTGCTTTATTCTTAGCAAATCCATTCTTTGAAGCAAAGTCTGCTTATTTTCTATTGTGTCATTTAAATAGGTATTAGCCTCATCTAAATATATTGAAGACACCTTGATAATTTCGGCTCTAACCTCTTTGTTCACGTAAATACCAAAATCTATATATTTAGAAGCTAAACGAAATGTAGTATAAAAGTCTTTTTGTTTGGAGTAATTAGTTAGTTCTCCTTTTAAAATAGAGGTACTTAAAGCATATCGTTCGACGAAAGTTGTTATATTTAGATAGAAGTTATCATACACAACAATCCTGTTAATTATTGTGCCATTAGCATCTAAAATTTTAATAGAATCATCATTAAATTTGTCAATATACTTTTTACTGTGCTTGCCTTTTATCTTTTCGTAAAGTTCTGTATACTGAGATTCATTTACAACTACTGGTATAAAGTGCTCCCAAATTAAATTATTAATATATTCGTTTTTGAACATGTTTTCAATGACAATGCTACCACCTCTATCATTACTTACTTTAACTGGTTCTGGATATAGTGTAGATTCTTCCCAAACCATAAGAATTAACTTGTCTTGAATAAGCGCCAATCGTTTTGCTGCTTCAAGAGATGTGTACCAATCTGTTTCTTGTGAGACACCAAGAATAGGAAAAGTTAATAATAAAAATAATACAATTTTTTTCATATTAAATCATAGTTTAATGCGTTGTTTCATCTCTTCAACTATATGAAATGCTGCAGGACAAATAGCAACATTCTTTAGTGTAAGATTAGATATCTGTTGAAATTTCTTTCGATCTGTATGTGGAAACTCACGACAAGCCTTTGGTCTCACATCATAAATAGAACAATAATTATCTGTTCCCAAAAATGTACATGGCACAGACTGCAATACGTAATCATTTTCTTCATCCAAACGCAAGTAAGTATCTATAAATTGTTGCTGCTTCATTTTAAAAAATTTAGCAATGCGTTCAATATCTTTAGGTGTAAATAAAGGGCCTGTAGTTTTACAACAGTTTGCACATTCTAGGCAGTCTGTACGTTCAAATTCTGCCTCATGGAGTTCTTGCATAAGATAATCTAATTGCTTAGGCGGCTTTTTTTTAAGCTTTACAAAGAATGTCTTATTTTCCTTATGCTTATCTTTGGCGAGTTTTGGAAGATGATGTATCAGGTCTTGCATAACACAAAAATACTACTTTTATGAAAGACCTTTTTGGGAAAGCCTTACTAGATTATCACACCAATAATTATACCGAAGACCTCATTACGTCCACTAATATTTCGGGAGAAGATGAATTACCGCTTCCTTACTTATTTAGAAGCTATTCTGAAATGCCCAAACTAGAACAAAAGGCCTTACAATTGTGCAAAGGAACTATATTAGATGTTGGTTGTGGCTCTGGGAATCATAGTTTATACTTACAGGAGAAAGGGTTTAATGTTAAAGCTATTGATATTTCTAAAGGTGCAGTTGCCGTCTCTAAAGCCAGAGGTGTTAAACATATAGAACTAAAAGCAATTCTAGATGAAACTGACACCTTTGATACCGTTTTGCTCTTAATGAATGGGACTGGTGTTTTTCAGGAACTATCTCAAGTACCAACCTATTTGAAACATTTAAAATCACTTTTAAATTCGGAAGGTCAAATTTTAATAGATTCTTCAGATATAAAATATATGTATGAAGATGACGATGGTGGCTTATGGATTGACACCAATGCTAACTATTATGGCGAATTGGATTATTTTTTAAGTTACAAAAACGAAGATGAAACTCCAATGAAATGGCTATATCTCGATTTTGATCGTTTACAATTGGCTTGTGAATCTGTAGGTTTACAATGCGAAAAGATTATGGAGGGTGAGCATTTTGATTATTTGGTAAAAATTACTGCTCTTCTCCATTAACAAATGTTTGTTCTACTTTAATATTAGGAATTTCATTTTGATCAACCGTCATGATATCTTTATCTAAAATGATAAAATCGGCTAGCTTTCCTTGTTCTATACTTCCCTTTTCGTTTTCTTCAAAATTAGAATACGCAGCCCAAATGGTCATTCCTTTTAGGGTTTCTTCTCTGGTCAATCCATTTTCTTTCTGAAATCCATCTTCAGGGAATTGCTCTAAATCTTGTCGTGCTACAGCCGCATAAAACGTTAAAAACGGACTCACTTGTTCGACAGGGAAATCGGTACCCAAAGCTACTTTTCCGTAAGCATTTAGCAATTGTTTATAAGCATAAGCGCCTTTAACACGCTCACTTCCCAAACGATCTTCAGCCCAATACATATCACTAGTTGCATGTGTAGGTTGAATGGATGGCAAGACATTTTTATAGAGATTGAAATCTTCTTGAGAAACCACTTGGGCATGCTCTACACGCCAACGTCTATCAGGTTTGCCGTTTAAGACCTTATTATAAGTCTCTAAAACCGCATGATTTGCCGAATCACCTATGGCGTGTGTATTCATTTGATACTCTGAATCTGCAATTTTTTGAGCCGAAGCATTAAATGTTTCTAAATCGGTTACCAATAATCCAAAATGATTAGGTTTATCACTATAAGGAGCTCTTAGCATAGCTCCACGTGATCCTAAAGCACCATCAGCATAAAACTTAAATGAACGTACATTTAATCTATCGGTTTTAATAATTCCTTTTTTTGTGTAATACTCTACATTGTCTTTCGAAAACGACACCATCGCATATACACGCATTTTTAAATCTCCTGCTTGTTGCAAACTATCAATAATTTCAATTGAAGCTTGACTAAGTCCTGCGTCATCAACTGTAGTTAATCCTAAATCAAAACAAATATCTTGAGCTGCCATTAACGCTTTTACAGTATCATCGCGTGTAGGTTTAGGCCAATAATTCATGACTAAATTCTCGGCATTATCTACTAAAACTCCTGTAAGCTCACCGTTTTCAATAACGACTTCTCCTCCTTCTACTTTACTATCAACAGTAACTTTCCCTAGATCTAAAGCAGCTTGATTACACAGTATCGCATGACCATCAACACGTGTTAGAGCGACAGGAGTATCTGGGAACATTTTATTTAACAGTGTGTTATTTGGAAACTTCTTTTCCTCCCAATCGTTTTGATCCCAACCTCGTCCAGTGATGAATGACACATTGTTTTTATTCTGAAAATCTAAAACACGCTTTACAACGTCTTCAAAACTTTTTGTTCCTACAAGATTTACTGCTTGTTGGTTAAATCCTAAACCTAAAAAATGGCAATGTGCATCAATAAACCCAGGAACGATTGTTTTACCTTCAGCATCGATTTCACGTGCTGAAGTATACTTCGCTTTAATCTCTTCAGTAGTTCCGACTTCAAAGAATTTTCCATCTTTAATGGCAAAAGCTTCTGCTTTGGTAAAAGCATCATTAACAGTATACACATTAGCATTAATTACAATGGCATCTACAGATTGCTGCTCTTTAGAACAAGAGAAAGACACAATTAAAAGTAAAAGAATGGTTAGTTTTTTCATAGTTGGAATATTTAGACGTATAAAAATACAAAAAGCATTCAATCTCTTAGTTTAGAAGTTGAATGCTTTCTATAATTTATTAAATCTACATTTTAAAAATCAAACTGATACGTCGCTCCAGCCAAAAACTGAATGCCTTGCACTGGATAATTTAACCAACGGTTGTAATCTTGGTTTGCGATATTGTTTGCTTTAGCAAATGCCGACAATTGATCATTAATTCGATATCCTAAATGCGCGTTTAGATCAAAATAACTATCTAACGTAATTGTTTCCCGTATTGGAAGTGTTAATGTACCAACGCCTGTAATAAATTCGTCCTTTCGCTCTCCAATAAAGAATAAGTTGGCACCAGCAAACCAATGTCTATTAATTTGATAATCTAAAAAGGCAGAGGCTTTAATATCTGGCAAGTTCCAAGGTTCGGCTTCATTATCAGTATCATAGGCAAAATATTCAGCTTTTAGACCTAACTTAAAATTTCTATTCACATCTATATTTAATGCTCCAGCCACTGAAAAAGTTGTAACATCATCATAAGTTATTCCGAAAGAATTTCCATATTGATAGTTTTCACGATCAACACCTGCATCTGGGTTAGCTTTAAATAAAGCGCGATTGTTATCGGCTAAATAATGTCCACTAACATCATAGCTCACACTATTAGAAAGTCTTCCTTTTAATCCAAGAGATACATTATAAGCTTGATCTGTTGGAATGATAAATAAGGTCGGGGAAACAAACGGGTTTTCTTGTGCAAAATCATAATATGAATTTTGAATCAATCCGCCTTCTATACCTCCATAGGCAATTAATAACTCATCAACTAAACGATAGCTCGCGGTAAAATTAGGATAGATAAAAAACTTACCATCACTAGCTTCAGTATCATTAAGATATACCAAATTAACACCTAAATTCACTGTAAGATCATCTTGTATTATTTGATAGCTCGGTGCCAATCCAAAATTGATATTGCTATAGTTTAACTCATTGGTATTAAAGTAAGCTCTATCAAATGAACCTCCAATATAATCGATAGTCACTTCGGTATTGATCACCTCATCATTTACAGGTACATCAAATTCTGATTTTAAAACAAACCTGTTTTCACCAGAATCTTGATTATCACCAAAACGTCTATACAACACACTACCTTTATTGATAATAGCATCTTCAAAATTGATATTTCCACCAAAATTAGCTGCGTAAAATGAATGATCGACATCAAAGGTTGGAATACTTTGGTCTGGAACACCATACCAATTAAAGGTTTGCAATTGGAACCCACCTTCAACTTTCCATGAGTAGTCATTGAGTTTCTGACTGTAATGTGCATTTAAGCCAGTTTCCGAAAAATTATTATCGAAATTCACGCCATCAATTTCTCCAGCAGATGAATGATGACTAAAATATCCACCTACTCGTTCCGAATTACTTAAGGCATGATTAAGGTAGACTTCACCGAGAATCGTAGTGTAGGTTCCAACACCCAAAGAAGCATAGTTATCGAACAATTTTACAGGCTTTTCTTTATCGACATTAGCAGCCTTTCCTTTTGCAGGTGTAAATGTTGATGCCACTGGTATTGAAAAAATATTATACTTGATTTCCTTCTTTTTTGTTGTGGTAGAATCGTTTAATGATGGCGTTTCTTTAATTTTAAACGCATCAGAAATCTTTGGTGTGTATGGTTTAACCACGTTTACCACATCAGTATCAATCGTATCTTTTTCTCGCTCTTGCGCGAAGGTCTTAGTAACGCTTAATGCTAAAATGACTAAGACAATATATTTAAGTTTGTTTTGCATAGTTCTAATTTTGTTCGGATTCGACAGAGGCATTTGTCTTGGCTTCTTCGGCTTTAATTCTATTCAATTCTTCTTTAGCATCGTCAACTACATCATCAAATTCGGCAAAGTTGGTAATGACACTTTCTAAAATATAGGTCGCTTGAAAAGCATCTCCTAAAGCATCATAGTTTTTTGCCATTACAACTAATCCTTTTGCACTATAGTATTTATAACTGCTATAATCTCTGGCTAATTTTTGAACCGTTGTATTGGACGATTGGAATTTTCCTTCTTTGTGTTTGAAATAAGCATTGTAATACAAGGCTTCGGCAGCTACAACTCCGGTAGCTATTTTTTCAACTTTAGCATAAGCATCTTTAGCTTTGTTTTCGTCTCCTGTTTTTATGGCCGAACGCGCAATAATAATCTGCGCATCACTCTTTACTTTATTGTCGATTTTTGAATTCTGGAGTACTTTTTCAGCATAGTTAACAGCTTCAGTGTAGTTCTCTCTTTGATAGTAAGCATTCATCAAATTAGATTGCGCATAAGTGATATTTTGAGGATAGTCGGCATCTGATTCTAATTGTTTAAGTAACGGAATGGCTCTATCCCAATCTGATGCGTTTAAATAGATCTCAGATAATTTTACTATCGATTGCTCCGTAAATTCACCTTTTTGTTTATTCACCACATATTCATAGTGTGATCTGGCATTCTCAGGTAATTCCTTTTTCGAATACAATTCGGCAACATAAAAATGTGATTTTAACGCATGTATTCCATTTGGAAATTCATTCAAATATTTATTAAACTGACGAATTGCACCATCGGTATTATTATCTAAATACTGCTTCTCTGCAGCTAAATAGGCCGTATTATCTAACTCTGCATCTGTAACATCAACATAATCCAAGGTTTTAACCCAAGCAGCATATTCGTCAACACGACCAAGATCAATATAGATGAGTCGTGCGGTTGAAACGGCTTGATTAGCTTCACCTGTAGATGGATAATTATTGGCTACTTTTTTTAATTTACGCAAGGCACGTTCATTGTCATTAGCATTGTAGTACGATAACCCTTGACGTAACAAGGCTTTAGAGATAAAAACACTTGTTCTATATTCTGATATAAGTCGTTCATACATCGTCATCGCCTTATCTGTTTCATTTGATTTTACATACGAATTTGCTAGCTCATACATGGCGTCATCTCGTAAGGAAGATCTAGGAAAATCATCGATAAACGATTGTAACCCTTGAATTTTTTTAGAGCCTTGACCAACATAACCATAACTCATTGTCTTTTGAAAAGAGGCATAATCTCCTTCTATTTCGTTAATCCCAATGGCTCTATCATAAGCAGCTATAGCTTTATTATAATTGGTAGACACAAAATGCCCATCGCCAAGTCTTAGATAAGCATCATTTAAGCGTAGCTTATCATCTTTATGGTTAGCAATAAACTTTTGAAAGCTCGCTGTAGCCTGATTATAATCTTTAAGTTTAAAATAGGTATAGGCGATGTTATAATCGATATTATTAATTTCATTTACATTTTCTGCCCCACTTTGCAACATGAATTGTTTAAAACCGATAAGCGCCTCATCAAAATTATTCAAATGGTAATCTGTTTCAGCTTTCCAAAATGTTGCTCTTGTTGTAAAAACAGGATCTTTAGCTTCATCTATTGATTTATTAAATAAAGTTTTTGCTTCGTTATAATTCCCCTCGTTATATACCTCAATACCTCTGTAAAATGCTACTTTTTGATAAGCCACACGATTTTCAAAACTTCGTTTATTTTCTAAGAGTTTTATAGCTTCCTTATAGTTTCTAGAAGTGATGTAAGAATCTATCAATAAGGTTTCTATTTCTTCTTTATAACTCGTCTCTGGGTACTTATCTAGATAACTTGTTAGTACTTGTGGAACCGACTGATAAGGGTTACCAATCTCGTAGCTAATCTTAGCATAGTTTAGCCATGCATCCTCTTGGATCTTCAAATCATAATCCATTTGAGAAGCGTTTCTAAAAGCATTTAAGGCCTCTTGCTTTTTATCTAAATTAATATAGCTCTCACCCAAATGATAGTAAGCATTTTGTGCTACGCTATTGTCACCTCCAATAATTTTATTGAACTCCGAAATGGCACTTTCAAAGTCGTCTTGCTTATAATAAGCATAACCCAACTGGTAATAATCGACATTATTCCATTTGCCACGTCTTCCTTTATAGTCTTTTAAATACGGAATAGCTTGGGTATACTGTTCTAAGTTGAAATGACTCTCACCTATAATTTTAGACAGTTCCGATTTTTCCTTCGGGCTACTATTATCTAATTGTGCTTTGGCTAAGGTAATGGCCTTCTCAAATTTACCTAGTTTAAAATTTAAATCGGCTTGATAATACGATAGCTTCTCTTTGTATTTTTCTTGATCACTAACTTGATCAAAGTACTCATTGGCCTTGTCATAGTCGTCGCCTTCATAAGCCATAAAACCGATATAATATTTTGCCTGTGAGCCGTATTTTTTTGATGTGATTACTCGGTTTAAATACTTATTGGCTCCTGTTTCGTCACCTGTAGAATACAAAGCATAACCATAATTAAAATTAAATTTATCACGTTCGGAACGCGACACACTATTTTCATCTACTTTATCATACCATTTTCGAGCATACGCATACTTTTCATTTGTGAAATAGTAATCGGCCACATCTAAAAATGCCGTATTCCTTTTGGTACTCGTTGGATAATTATCCACAAATTCCTGAATAAGATCATCAGCATTTTTCTGATTTAAACGCACTGCACAGTTGGCAATATAATAGGCACATTCTGACTCTACAGTTTCATTTGGCGCATCATTTTTTATAGCTTCAAACATAGATTGAGCTGCTTGATACTGCTTATTATTATAGAGTGTGAGTGCTTTTTGATAGTCGACTAGATCACTAGTATATGCAGCTGTTTGCTGGGCTTGCAAATAAGAAGCCAGTAACAAAAAGCTAAGTACAAAACTTATTTTTCTGAAAGTCATTAAGTTCGATTTTTAATTGATGTCAAAGATAATTTATCTCCTACCTATAACGCAACAATCGTGCTATAATTATACACGGACTTATTAAATAGACTGTTTAGGCAAGATTCTGTTACACTTTACGTTTTATCTAAAGCCATTTAGAATTTAGTTTTTGGCTATTGGTAGTTGCTAGTTTTTATAATACATTTACATTTCTATTAAATCGTCACCAAACATTATGTCTGAAACTGTTTTACAACTCAAAAATGCATCTATCTACCAAGGGGATAGCATGGTATTATCTGATGTGAATTTTGAAATGAATAAAGGGGATTTTGTTTATCTTATTGGTAAAACAGGAAGTGGAAAAAGTAGTTTCATGAAAACGCTTTATGGCGATTTAGAACTTACTGAAGGTGAAGGTCACATTGTAGATTACAATTTGAGAACAATGCAAGAAAAAGACATTCCATTTTTAAGACGAAAATTGGGTATTGTTTTTCAGGATTTTAAATTGTTACCTGATCGTACCATCAATGGTAATCTTGAATTTGTTTTAAAAGCTACAGGATGGAAAGACAAGACTGAAATACAAGAACGTATTGAAGCTGTTTTAGATAAAGTAGCTATGAAAACCAAGGGCTTTAAATTTCCGCATGAATTATCAGGAGGAGAACAGCAACGTATTGCTATTGCTAGGGCATTATTAAATGATCCAGAATTGATTCTAGCCGATGAGCCTACAGGTAATTTAGATCCTCAAACAAGTATCGAAGTCATGGAAGTATTACTTGACATTAATAAGAATGGAAATACTATTTTAATGGCCACTCACGATTATGCCTTATTACTGAAATATCCAAGTAAGACGTTAAAGTGCGACGAAAACAAAGTGTTTGAAGTTGTACAGCGTAAAGGCTAAAATCCTAACCACTTAAAAAATCTTTTAAAAGCATTATCTTTTTTTTTGGTAGATGCTTCTACGATCTCCTGTGTTTCAAATTCGACTATGAACACGCCAAAATTAGATAAGGTTTTATTTGCTTTAGTATTGTGAAGCGGTTTTTCAAATGCAGTCTGTTGCATTGGAAGCGTCACTTTAAGGTCTTCGGAAAGTGTCCCTGTACTTAGAACCGAACTTAAGTTTTCAACATCATAAATAGTGTAGACCATTCCAGCTGCCAGACCAGTTTTTGAGAAATCGACCAAAACAGATTCTCCTTCTTTTTCAAGTACCACAACTTTAAACGCGTTTTCACGGTGTTTAAATCTCACAAGACTTCTGACAGTTTTCATATCAAACTGCTCGATATTTTTAGATTTACTATTTCCGTCTAAACCAAAATTTGATTGCCACTTTTTTAAATCATAATCTTCATGTTTTAAAATCCTAAACCCTGTATTGTTTTTAGTATAATAGGTGTTCTTTTTCAACTTCCATTTCGATATATGTTCTAAAACTGAAGGTTGCATATGTACATAACCACAATACACTTTATTATTTTCGAAGGTTAATGATTTTGCATGTAAAATTCGGAGTCCGTTATTTCTCCCAATAATAATGTTGTTTTTCACTGTCACATTTTCAATAGGTGCATTTTTATGAAATCCTAGTGTTAAGGATGCACCATCACCAGCAACTTGAGCATTAGCCACATTAGTATTGTGATACAAAATATTATTTAACACCTTGATGTTTTTTGCAATGTTAATCCCATTTCTATCACCAGAAGCCACAATCAAATTATCTTTAGTTCTACCAGCAGGTGAACCATTATTAAAAAAGACGTTACTTCTCAACTGATAATTTTTGACGTATTCTACCTTAGCCCTTTTATTGGCCGACCATACCTCAATGCCCTTATAATAATTATTGAAAATGATACAATTTTCAAACACTCTCGTTTTCTCACTATTATTTTGGGTGTACACACCTTCTCCAACACCTTTTCCTCTGTACATATAGCCATTATTATAAATCAAGCAACCGTTAAAAATAGTACCACCTGTATGTTTCCATGAGCCAACGCCAAGACCTGGATTATTGTAGATTTTTAGGTTTATAAACTGACAATCTTCACCAATGGAATGCTCTAACCCATTAATACGCACAAAGTCTGGATCCTCCCCATTTCTTGAGAAATCTCCCAAACACGTAATGTCGAAATTTTTATAAATAACTTGTTGTCCGCGTACTTCAAGCACATGCCTCTTATTAGAACTCACATTTCCGTTGAGAACAACCTTATCATTTTTGTAAGCAGAAACTGTAATATATTTATTAGGTTCTAAACATCTAAGTGTACTCACAAATTTTCCATTATAAATGCCTTCATGCAACCAAATAATATCACCAGCATTAACATTTTTAGGCTTTTGTTTTAAAGCGGTTTGAAGATCCCATGGATCATCTATTGCACCAGTTCCATTGGCTGTACCAGGTGTTTCTTTATGATCTTTAGGAAAGACATGAAATTCCTGTTGTGCATTTAGAGAAAGCCCAACTAAGAATAACAAAATATAGAGTAATCGTTGTATCATAAACTAGTATTTCCAATTACTGTACCAAAAATAGACATTCAAAATAGTTAATACCATAAAAAGTGTATTTTTGGATAATAAGATCTTAGCATGCTATCTGTACTTATCCCTGTTTATAATTATGATGTTAGAGGACTCGTGAATACACTTCACGACCAACTGATGTCTGCACAAATTAGCTTCGAGATCATTTGTGTTGATGATTGCTCTAAAGCGGAAATAGGTTCTATTAATTCTGAAATACAACAACTTGCACATACCTCTTACCATGTATCATCCAGTAATAAGGGAAGAGTGGCTACACGACATGCATTGGCAGCACAAGCCTCATTTGATTGGCTCTTATTTTTGGATGCTGATGTATTGCCAACTTCAGACGCATTTGTATCTAGTTACTTGGCGTATTTGACTTCCGATTACGATGCTGTTTATGGCGGCTTTGCTTACAACAAAGAAGTACCTCAAACAGACTTTTTATTGCGTTGGACTTATGGAAGATCTAAAGAGCAAGTAAAAGCAGATATTAGAAACAAGAAGCCTTATAAGATTACTATTTCGGCAAATTTCCTGATAAAAAAATCAGTGTTTAAGAACATCAATTCAAAAATCACTTACAAAGGCTATGGTTATGATAACTATTTTGGATCGCTTTTAAAAACCGAAAAGTCAAATATATTTCATATTGACAATGAGGTATTTCACTTAGGTTTAGAATCCAATGCTTCCTATTTAAATAAAGTAGAACAATCTGTAGACACCTTGTTGAAATTGGATAATCAAGGGTTAATCAATACTACAGAAAACAGTTTAGTTGTTGTGTTTAGAACAATAAAACAATGGAAGCTGAATGTTCTTTTTTCTTGGATATTCAAAAAATTTAAAGGTCGTTTTGCATCCAATTTACTGAGTAAAAAACCAAGTATGCTTATGCTTCAATTATATAAATTGAGTTACATTTGCTATCAAGATTCAAACTAATGACTCCCTTTTTTTCTGTTATCATTTCGGTTTATAATAAAGAGAAGTACATTTCTAACACCATTAATTCTGTACTAGATCAAACCTATGATGATTTTGAAATAATCATTGTGAATGATGGCTCTACCGACAACAGTTTAGATTTAATACATCAATTTCAAGATTCTAGAATTACTGTTATTAACCAAGATAATCTTGGCGCATCCGAAGCTAGAAATAAAGGAATGAGCGTCGCTAAGGGTCAATTTATTGCACTTTTAGATGGTGACGACATTTGGGACAGTACATTTCTAGAGCACATTGGTAATGCCATAAAAAATCATCCAAAACAATCTGTATTCTCATGTGCTATTGCGCATAAATACGACGATAATATAGTTCCGGTTCCATACAGCTTTAAAACCTATGATGACGTACTAGTTTTAGATTTCTTTGAGGCCAGTAAAAAACATGCCATACTATCTGGCTCTAGTACTGTTTTTAATACGACCGTTTTAGACACGACTGGTAATTTTGATGTAAGCATCAAATCTGGTCAGGATACTGATTTGTGGATTAGAATAGGGTTGCATTATCCCGTTGTATTCATAAATAAGCTTCTTGTCTATTATGTCTATAATGATAAAAGTTTATCGAATACGACTTTCAATGTTAATGATAAACCTAAACACAACAAATATTACGAGGAAGAAAAAGAGAATATCCATCTAAAAAAATATCTGGATCGAAATAGATATACGCTGGCAATTTTTAGCAAATTGTACAACGATAAACAGGCGTATAATTATTACAAGAACAATATCGACACTAAGAACCTCTCCTGGAAACAAAATGTGTTATTACTATTACCAAAATGGGTTTTGAATGTACTTCTCAACATCAAAAGTTTGAATGGTAAAAAAGTGTATTATAAATCTTTGTAGGCTTTAAAATCTTTATAGTTTCTAATATAATCCTGTTCTTCAAAATCGTCAGAAGCTAAGACTAGGCATACTGCACCTGATGAAAAATTCTCCAACTCCCTCCATATACCAGTGGGTATTAACAGTCCTTTATCAGGTTTATTAAGCATTACTTTTTTCTTATTTACCCCATCATCAAGAACAACTTCAAAACTTCCACTTAATGCTATTAAAAATTCCTGTTGTTCTTTATGAGCATGTCCGCCTCTATAAGCGTCGCTAGGCACATCATAAAGATAGTAAACCCTCTTAATAGCATAAGGAATAGTATCTTTTTCAATAACTGCAAGATTCCCTCTAGGATCAGTGATTTTAGGAATATCTATTAATTTAATTTCGTTTAAATTGGTCATTGACATATCTCATTTATTAATTCATCCCATGATTGCTTCACTTTATCTTGTGAAAACTTTTGCACACTTAAGCTCGCATTAGAAGCACAAGTATTATAAAACTCATCGTCTTCTATCATTTTATTAAAAGCATCTGATAGTTTAGTAGCATTATAGTTTTCTACTAACATACCATTGTAACCAGTTTTGATAACTTCGTTAGGCCCAGAGTTACAATCTACTGAAACCACAGGAACACCCAATGACAAACTCTCTGGTATAACCATAGGAAATCCTTCAAATCTACTAGTCAAGGTTGCAAATTTAGCTTTTTTCACATAAGGATAAGGGTTATTTATATATCCCATAAATATAGTGCTTTCTGAAAGTTCTAATTGATTCGCATAAGCTTGTATACTATCCATATCAGGACCATTTCCTAAAATCAATAATTTCACATCGTGCTTTTTAAGCCTAGATTGCGCATAGGCATCTAAAAGCAATTTCAGATTTTTATGTTTGTCATCAATTCGTCCAAAAAACACAATAAAATGCTCAGGGATTTCTACTGAAATTGTTTCATTTGCTGACATCTTGATATCATGAAAATTGAAACCATTGTAGATAGTACGAATATCTTTTAAATCAAATTTCTTTTTAAATTTTTTGCGCGCAGCTTCAGAAACCACTGTCATATATTGGTTTTTGAACAACCACTTATTCAACCATTTATATTTTGTAAATGCTTTTTTTGTATTGTAATTATGAATAACATAGATAACAGGAACACCACGATATATCACCTTAGACAGTAAAACTTCTCTGTAAGCAATTATTCTAGCTCTATTATCTATAATCAAGTCGAAATTATGCTTTGACACATATGCTTTGAAAAGACGGAAACGGTTTAACCTACCAAAAAAGGTGTCATTTTGTTTTTTTATTTCACCTAAGTTGTATACTGTTCCGGCATGATCATAATCTACACCATCCAGTATTGTGATAATGTGAATATCATGTTCTAAGGCAGCTAGCATTTGTGATAAAATTGCAGTCGAACGTTCTGCGCCTCCTTTAGATAATGATGAAACTACAATACAAATCTTTTTTTTATTGGTTTTTACCATTAAAAACTATCTTTGAAACAAATGTACTAATATAAATGAAGATTCTTCTTATTGGCGAATACAGTAGATTGCACAACTCTTTAAAGGAGGGGTTGACAGCTATTGGACATGACGTTACTCTTATTGCAGATGGCGACGGCTTTAAGGATTATCCCGTTGATATTAAAATTAAGAATAAGTACAAAAGAGGCTTTGGTAAATTCATTAAAAGATTGGTTTACAAGCTATTTAAGATAGATTTAAACTCATTGGCAATACGTCAACAATTTGAGACTAATAAACCCCATCTTGTCGGTTATGATATTGTTCAGCTCATTAATGAAAATGCCTTTAAAACTGTTCCTTCAGTGGAAAAAAGACTTCTAGAGTTTATATTTCAGAATAATAAATCTGTTTTTCTACTATCATGTGGTTGTGATTTCCCAAGCGTGCAATACGCTTTTGCTAAAAAGTTTAAATACTCTGTTCTCACTCCTTTTTTTGAGAATAAAGTATCGAAAAAAGCTTTTTTTCCTGTGCTAAAATATATGGAGGAATCCTATGTTAATTTACATACATATATCTATAAAAACATTCAAGGTGTTATTGCATCTGACATGGATTACCATCTTCCTTTGGAACATCATGCACAGTATTTAGGTTTTATTCCAAACCCAGTTAATACTGAAAAAATAGTGAAGATTGACAACCCAATAGACGACAAGATTGTGATTTTTCATGGGATCAATACCGATAATTATTACAAGAAAGGCAATGACATCTTTGAAAAAGCTCTTGACATTATTTCAAAAAACTATGCCAATAAGGTAAACATTATTACAACTAGAAATATTCCATACAGCGATTATTTAAATCATTATAAAAAGGCTCACATCTTACTGGATATGGTCTATGCATACGACCAAGGTTATAACGCTCTTGAAGCTATGGCTGCTGGAAAGGTCGTATTTACTGGTGCCGAACAAGAATGGTTAGAATACTACAATTTGAAAAAAAACACTGTAGTTATTAATGCTGAACCTGAGATTCAAAGCCTAGTTGAACAATTGGAATGGTTAATTAATAATCCAGAACAAATTGGTATAATTTCAAAAAATGCTAGGCGATTTATAGAAGACAAGCATAATTATATTAATATTGCTCATGAATATGTTACCCTTTGGACACAAAGAATTTCAAAAAATTGAATTTGGCAGATGATTTCAGATAAAGCAACTATAGGAAAAAATGTGGAAATTGGTCCATATTGTGTCATTGAAGACGACGTCGTTATTGGAGATAACACCGTTATCAAAAGTTATGTGGAACTTAGAAAAGGCACTGTTATTGGCAAAAATTGTTTGATTGATTCTAGAGTTAGTTCTTCTGGCGATAATTGGATTGGTGACCATGTTATTGTGCGCTATGATAGTATTCTTGCCAGAGGTTTAAAAATTGGTGATCACAGTTATATTTGTCCGAGAGTAATGACTAATAACTTAAATACCAATAAGGAACAAATTGGCGGTGCTGATATTGGAAAAAATGTATTTATAGGTACAAATTGTGTTATTCACCACGGCATAAGCATAGGAGATAATTGTATTTTGGGTGCATTGTCTTATGTAAATAAAAATATACCGAATGACGAGGTGTGGTTTGGTAATCCCGCCAAATTCCAAAGAAAGGTTTAAAGTTTAACCCTTTTATAAAACATAAGGTTCTCTTTTTCAGATTCCCAATCTCTAGTAAAATCTCTTTTAATAAGTTTAGCAGGAACACCTCCTATTAAAACCTCACTACCCAAGTCTGTATAATCTTTGTTACACAAACTGTTTGAGGCAATAACACAGTGATTAGGTGTTTTGGTATTTGGCATTATAGACACTCGATTAGAGACCGCATTATAGTCTCCTAATTGTATTGGTCCAGAAATTGGGTACGCCTCGCCTGTTTTGCTATTGATCATAGGATGAGAATTAGTGTCAACAACTTGAGACTCATAACCAATGCCTGTCCAATTTCCGATACTAATTTTTTGTGTACACAATAATTTTACATCTGAACCCAAACAGCCCATGAATCCAAATTCGCAATAAGCATCTTTTTTAATTGCTAAAAACACATCTTTTCCAAAATGCGCATGGCCTTTAAACACAAGTGTTCCATCCAAGATTATTTCGGCTATCCCCTTTGCCTTGGTCATTTGTTCAAATCTCTGTCCAAAACCTATCATTCCCCTTTTTATAGGAGCCTCTATTTTCACAGTTCCAGTCAAGCTTGAAAATTTAACTTTTCCGAAGAAATAAAATGGCAGCTTTTTAGCTTGATTGAATGGCAACATCTTAAAATTGAAATACAGGGTTTTGTACCAATTAATCGATAATGAAAATTTCAATTTATTAAGCACCGTTCTAATCAATTCTAAATCGTTATTTATTGTTTTTATTAAAAATCCGTTCTTTTAATGCTTGAAAATTAACTCTTTTGTTTAGCTGAGCATACGAATATACTACTGTAACAAAAGTTAGCACACCACAAACACTATATCTATACAAATCTGAAGTTATATAAGTCGCTGCAAATACTGCTATTGCCAATAATAAAATGACAACAAATACTGACCATACTTCGGAATTGAGTTCTAATTTATAAAACTTATTTGTAATCATTTTTAATCCAATGAAATGCACAATATAGTATACCAAAAAACTAACTCCTAAACCTTCTAATCCATAAAAATAATAGCCTACGATATTGAGAAACAGCATTAAAGAATTAAAAAAAACAGCTGTTTTAATAAACAACTTTGAGTCTCCTTTTGCTAAAATCACATATCCCATTGACCAAGATAGGGTTTTAAACAATATTCCTAAAATTGCCCAAGAAATAAAGCCTATAATCACCAAAAACTCTTTTGAGTATAACAACCTTACCAGTATTGGTAAAAACGATAAGAACACTACAATTAATGGTCCTATAAGCAAAATACCTATAACGGCTTGTTGACTAACGGTTGTATTGATTTTTTCTTCAGACGAAATAATTCCCGATAACTTTGGAAAATAATCTGTTTGCATCGCATTAAAAATCATTCCTACATAAGCATTTATAATCATAAAACCTGCTACATAATACCCCACTTCATCTATACCACCAACTTTACTCAAGTACACTTGAAAAATGTAAGCAGTAATTAAAGTTATAGATCCTCTTAAACTCAACATGAGTCCTAAATTAAGCATGTCTTTTGCTTTTGAAAAGGCTTCCTTATTTGTTAGTTTTAATGTTTTAAATTTTAGACTATTGGAATATATCCAACTAACAATCAAACTCACAAGAGATGAGATAATGATTACTGGAACGATGGCATCCAATCTAAAAAAATAATATAGTGGAAGACTTACTAATAGTGCAAGAAAATTTCCGAGGAGATTAGCTTTGGCCAACAATTTTAGTTTCCTAAATCCTTGGAGTAATGCTAACTGCCCTGATGACAATTGATTAAATAGTAGAGATAAAGAGATCCATATAAATCCGATAGTGTACTCATAATTATCAAATGCTAACTGACTTAAAAACGGAGAAAGGACAATAGTTATAACAACACCTAGCAGCCCTGTAAACCAAACTACTTTTCGAATCGTAGCAACAACCTCAGATACTTTATTCTGATCATCTTGATTATCAGATAAAGCTATTTCACGAACGGCTGTAGTATCTAAGCCTAATCGGGTGACTTCTCCAACGACTTTCAATGTCGAAGATAAAAGACCGATAATTCCCATACCTGCAGGTCCTATCCAAAGTGCTACGACTTTAGAACGAACGATAGAAATTAAAATATTAAATACTTGCACTGCTCCAAAGAGAGAAGTAGATTTTAAAATATTCGTATAATCGCTATTATGTTTAGGCATTACCTGTTATCACTCTTTAGAACTTTCAGTAATTATCCCAAATAGGGATGAACCAAAAATAAGCAATACAATTCCAAAGTGCATTAAATAGCTTAAAAAATGGCCAATAACTGCTCCTTCAACACCAAAAACATCAATAAGATAGATACTAGATATGTATAGCATTACTACAAGGAACACTTCAATTATGATAAAGTGGGTAAACATTTTCTTAGCTAAGAATTGATAAGCGATAACAATAGACAACACTTTTACAAAATCACCAAGAAGTTGCCAAAAGAATAGATTTTCTACAGGTTTGAATTCATCAGAAAAAATAAGTGGCACTATGAATGGTTTTAAAAAATAAAGTAAGACTAAGCCTAATCCAAAAATAGGCATCACCGATTTATAAAATCCAAATACTTCCTTTCTAAATTCTTTTTTACTGTCTATCTCGCTAAACCTAGGCACTATATAGAGCGTAATAATTGAAGTAATGAACATCAAATAATAATCAGATATTCTATTCATCGCTTCCCAATAACCGGCTTCTTTAATACCAACTTCAGCTATAATATAATTACGAATGTAAATTGAAATAATTGGCAAAGCAATAGCAGATACTAATGCCATTGCTGCATATGGACCAAACGATTTCAAAATGGTAAAGCTTATATGATCTGCTTTGATATAAGTCATCAAATTTCTTCGATTCATAATTCCAACAAGAGTAATTAGAAATATTAACGAAGGCGCAACGACAGCAGCAATTAGAGCGCCATCAATATGATTTTGGTAGATTAAAAGTAAAGTGATTAGTAAGCCTAAAATTTGACCAATAATATTTATAATGAGTAACATTTTATAATTAGAAAACCCATTCATTATTGAAAAACTCATCATATTTAATGCATAAAATGGCAATGCTAAAGCCATTATTTTTATGATGTATGCAAAATTATAATTAGAAGAAAACAAGAAATCGTTTACATATTGTGCATTATAATACGTGAGAAACGATACGAGTATCGTTGAAAAAAAGCACAGATAATATGCTGTTGATAAGGTTTGACTTAGCTTAACACTGTCTTCTTTAAACTTAGCTATAGTCTTAACAACACCATTATAAAATCCTAAAATAGATACTGATTGTGCTGCACTTAGAAAGTTTCTAAGGTTTCCAATAAGCGCCATTCCTTCTACACCAATAAAAATAGCTATAGCTTTTGATGTTAAAATGCCAGCTATGATCTTGGTAACAATAGTTGCCGAGTTAAGATGCGCAACTTTAAACAATACATTAGTATTAATGTATTTTATTAAGTTTTTCAATTAATAAAGGTTTAGGGCATTAACAATTGTTTCAATCTCATCATTTGTCATTACTGGACTCATTGGTATACTCACCACAGTCTCATGAATGGCCTCTGTTAACGGCAAATATAAAGATTTAAATGGCAATAAAGCTTTTTGGTGGTGAGGTGCTATAGGATAGTGAATTAAATACCCTATATGTTTCTTATTTAAATAGTCTATGAAATCCTCTCTATTTTGTACGCGAATAACAAATACATGGAACACGTGATTGGCAGATAGATCATAAAATGGCAACTTGATTTTCGCATTCGTAACACCCTCTAAATAACGTTTTGCTATACCTTGTCTGATTTTATTGTCTTCATCAAGATCAGTTAACTTAACATTTAAAAAAGCAGCTTGTAATTCATCTAATCGACTATTGATACCTATGGTTTCATTCACGTATTTTTTTGAACTTCCATAGTTATGTAATAAGGAAATATAATGTGCCAACTCTGTATCATTTGTCGTTACTGCCCCTGCATCACCGAGGGCTCCAAGATTTTTAGTTGGGTAAAAGCTAAAAGCAGCAGCATGAGAGAGATTTCCGGCTTTTTTTCCTTCTGAAATTGATAAAGCTCCATGAGCTTGAGCAGCGTCCTCCACAACCAGTAAATCATGAATTTTGGCTATAGCATTTATTGCGGTCATATCTGCCAACTGCCCATACAAGTGAACAGCCAAAATGGCTTTAGTCCTTACAGAAATATGCTTTTCTATTTCTGAAGGATCTATATTAAATGTAGCTTCATCTGGTTCAACAAAAACAGGCTTTAAACCTGTGTTAATTAGGGATAAAATTGACGCGATATAGGTATTTGCTGGCACAATAACCTCATCCCCTTTATTTAATTTACCTAGGTCTATATAGGCTTTAAAGATTAACGTAAGTGCATCTAAACCATTACCTACACCAATACAGTACTGCGTACCACAATAGGCCGCGAACTGTTTTTCAAACTGTTTTACTTCAGAACCTTTTATGTAATACCCAGAATCTAAAAACGTTTTAAATCGAGATAAAAATACGTCCTCATATCTAGCATTGATTTTATTTAAGTCTAAAAATTTAATCATTAATGTCTATTTTCCATATATCTTGTGTAAATATACGACAACCCAGTTCCTGTTTCTGCTTTAGCATACCTTCGCTATAACCCCGTTCTGAATTATCATTAACTGTTCCCATCGAAAAATAGTTCAACCCCTCATCTTGAAATAGGTATATTAAATATACAAAAAGTATATCCAAGGCATTTAATTTTTCACCAATAGTAGAAGCCATTCCATATTGAGATTTTACAACGTCACCCTTTTTAAAAATGGTAATTCCAGCTAATACCTCATCATCACGATAGATATTGTACTGACGTATTTCTTGCTTAAATTTGCTGTTCAAGTATTCTATTTCGGTTAAGCTATGTACTGGTTTAGCGTTGTGTTTGTCATTTAGGCGATTGACGAGAATCTCATTCCAAAATACTCTCAATTCTTCAGGGTTTTCTTTGATAATGAATCCGTTAGATTTTAATTTATTAAACCGTTTAAGTTTTGTTTTGTGAATCTTGAAGTCTGAATTATAATCAATCGCTAAAATAAGATGCTGCTTTATCACATTACTATGGCTTTGCCAAAAGTTACTTACCTCCTCTGTTTTAGAATTATAAAATTCTGGCAGAGGTTTAACAATTAGAGATTTCACCTTTTGAGTTTTTAAATAATGAATAACTTCAGCACATATCTCATCTTTTTGATTGGTATCAAGGTCTCTTTTAAAAATAAGTCCTCCATAGGTTAACCCTTGATGCGAATACACGACATCATTTGACATATTCGCAGGGAAAACAGCTAAAAGTTTATTGTTGTCAAAAATCAACAAAGAGAAATCATCAAAACGATCTTGATGATACTCCATAAAGTCACGATGAAACAAAAAAGTAGTTGTTTCAGAACTAAAAACAAAAGCGTTCCACTCTGCTTTTTTATCAGGATGATATGTTTCTACTCTAATAATAGAATTGAAATTATTTAACTTTAATCATTAACAATTTTATCAAATGTAATATTGCCTTTCTCATCAATTGCTTTATAAATACCATTTGGAGCACCTTCCTTTATGATGATATAACTATCGTCCTTTTCTAGATAATTTAAGGCGTCTTTATTCTCACCTAAATAGGAAAACAAAATACGAAACAAATTGACATTAGTTTTTAACTTACTATCGTATTCTGGTGGATTATTGTCAGGCCATTTTATAGCTAAGGCAGCACTAAAAGCAGAATTAATTAAAGTTGGATCGTCCTGTTTTATTGTACTTTCTAAAGAATAGTCATAACCTACGAAACCACCATGATCCGCAACAATAACTACAATAGCATCCTTATCATTCTCATCAATTGTTTTTATAACACTTGTTAACCATTGATTAGCTTCCTTCAATTTATCGATATAGATATTACGTTCTTCTTCTTTTCCTTTTGAGTTTCGTTTAAATGTTGAAATATGTCCAGGTGAGATTTGTTCTATAAAATAAAAATTGTTAGTTTTTTTATTATTGATAATAGCCTGCTCCAAATCTGCCTGAGTATCCTTATTTATTCCAAATCCTCTAGCCAAAAAAGGAACTTCGTTATAATTAATATTACAATAATCATATTTTATTTCAGACCTATTGACCAATAAATAGGAATTTTCAAGTATTAAAAATGTTTTGTAATCATTCTCTTTAAATATAGATACTACGGGGTTATCACCAATTATAATTTTTCTGGCGTTATAAAATTCGTGTGTATGTCCTTTTACATTATTGTAATAATGGTGATTCATGGCAAACATCGAACTATTTGAGCTCAACGTCGAAAAGTAATTGCTCCTAAAGTCATTGTAGAGCTTAAAATCATTACTTTCTAAATAGGCTTCAAATTTGGAATTATCAATATCATAATTCTCCTTTTTTAGTTCCGAAAAATTAGTGTAACCATCTGGTTGAATGATGTAAACATTAGGCGTTTTTTTAAATTTGACGCTAATAATATCATCTTTAGATGTCATCCATTGGTTAGAGTAGTTCAATGGTAACATAAATTTCGGAATCAAATTAAAAAAACCGATTACAGCTAAAATTAGTTGGAATATTATAATTTTCTTAAAATGTTTGCGCAAAATTATTGCTAAAAAAACAGCAACCAATAGTCCTAAAGCTATGAGCTTTTTTTTAGGACCATAAATACTTATGATAATCAAGAAAACTAAAGTCGTAAGATTTAAAATGGGAAGAACATACGGATGATATTTCTTTAGAAATTCAATACGTCTTGTAGCAAGATTAGCCAATAAAAAAACGAGCATTGGTAGACCAATAAAGAATACCAAAAAAAACCATAATTGACTCCAGGAATTAACTAATGTAAAATTAGAAATATAATTATGTAAAAAAGGATATAGCCCAGCACCCAAAGCAGCAATAATTGGATATTCCTTATTGCTGTTTGCAAAGGATCTTATTTTTGTTTTTAAGTTTGTTAAAACTCCCATTATTTGGCAGATTTAAATAGATACATTACTCGTTCAGAATTATTAATAGGTAACTTCTCCTCTAACTTAAAATGATTGAGATAAGCTTTCTCAAAATTCTCAATAGAATAAAAATCAAAATGACTTTTAAACTCGGCCTTGGTATTTAATAAGCGTTGTACCCAAGAATCATTGCGTTTTGGAAATTCGATAACAAGAACCTTTGAAAATGATGCAAAAAATTGTGCCGACATTTCAAAAGGGATATTACCACTTAAAGTCATGTGATGAATCACAGCTAAAGCCATGCTCACATCTGGCGCAAAGGTTTTAATACGTTCTAAAAAGGAGTCTCGTTCTTTATTATTGAACCCAATATTTGCTGACGGATTTAAAACATCAAACACAAACGGTAGCATGAATGTTTCTTTTTGCTGTTTTGTATATCTGAAATTGGCATCAACAGCATTATTATCAATATCACATACCAATGCTTCCTGTAAATTTTGGTCTATCCGTCTTACGAAGGTCCCATCGTTTCCTCCTATATCAATAACAGATGTTGCTTTTTGTTGATGAATCCAATTATTTATAATGACCGATTTTTGATTAAACGCGTCATCCTCATAATTAGTCTTATCGTAGTAATTTCCCCATTCACTAGTCTCATTCAAGGACAGTTTCTTAATATAATTGTAAAGTCCTTTTACAATATTTAATTGTGCTTTTTTTGTTAGTCGTGCTGCTTTAAATTCTCCTTTGTAGTCCTCATTATGCTTATCTTCATATTTCGCTAATAAGTGAATATTAGAATATAAAAACGGGTTTAATTTAGTTTTATAAGGTAACAATGACGATAACATTTTAATTGGAATCCCATCTATAAACGTATTCATCAGTTTTAAAGATTCTGCACCACTATATTTTGCTAGCACTAATGGGCCGAAAAAGTGAGATATAAATTGTTTATAAGCTCTCCAAGGCGTATTTTCTTGATAAAAATCAAAAGAAAGTGTATCAATAAATACCATACGACCTTTATAAAATGTCACATTAAATGCCGAAGCATCTTTTAATGAAAACCCATTTTCTAGAGCAAATTTCTGAATTTTCAAGGTCAACAAAGCGGCCTCTTTATACATATCAAAGCTCCATTCGTAAGGATAAGTAAAAAACGAAATCTGTTCTGGTTCAATAATGATTTCAGAATCAGACGTCGAAATTTCTTTATGCATGATTAATAGTCCTGCATGATGTAGCTTTTTAAAAAAACCTGAATCTTTTAGAGCATTATATTGCTCAAAATAGAGTGGAGAAATAGACCGTTTTACAGTACCTCGGTCAACAAAAATAAAACCTGAAGGATCTCTAAATGATGAAGAATGTCTATTATTATTGGTCACTATGAGATTTGCTTTCTATGTCAGAATCTTTAACATCAATGTCATCAAACACATCATCTTCTTGTTTAGCAATTCCTAAAAATGATTTTATTTTGAACATTAAATTTTTAGAAAATAACACAACGCCTGCAACTGCTGCGACAATTGCTTGAACAATCATTGCGCCTAATCCTGGATCAAAATATAAGATATGTATTGTTTCTAACATGATGTAAATATAGAAAACTCAAAATAAAATAGGAATCTAAATTTAGATTCCTATTTATAATGACTTACTAAATGCTTTTATTACGCTTACGTTCTACTTCTTTTAAGTAGATTTTACGAAGTCTTAAGTGATTTGGTGTCACCTCAACATATTCGTCTTTTTGTATGTACTCTAAGGCTTCTTCTAGAGAAAATTTAATTGCAGGAACAATCTTGGCTTTATCATCTGCACCAGCACTACGTACGTTACTTAATTTTTTAGTTTTAGTAACGTTAACTGTCATATCATCACCACGAGAATTCTCTCCAATAACTTGACCTTCATAAATATCTTCTCCTGGATCAATAAAGAATTTACCTCTATCCTGTAATTTATCGATAGAATATGGAATGGCTTGACCATTTTCCATAGACACTAAACTTCCATTTTGACGTTCAGGAATTCCACCTTTTAATGGTTGGTATTCTTTAAAACGGTGCGCCATAATCGCTTCTCCAGCAGTAGCTGTTAGCAACTGGTTACGCAACCCTATAATTCCTCTTGAAGGCACCATAAACTCACATACCATACGTTCACCTTTAGCCTCCATACTTAGCATTTCACCTTTACGCATGGTCACCATTTCAATGGCTTTTCCAGATACTGTTTCAGGTAAATCGATAGTCATCTCCTCTACTGGTTCACATTTCACACCATCAATTTCTTTAATGATTACTTGTGGTTGTCCTATTTGTAGTTCATAACCCTCTCGACGCATCGTTTCGATTAGAACCGATAAATGCAATACACCACGTCCAAAAACCATAAACTTATCTGCACTATCAGTTTCTTCAACTCGTAATGCTAAGTTCTTTTCAAGCTCTTTGGTTAAACGTTCCTTAATATGTCTTGAAGTTACATATTTACCATCTTTCCCAAAGAAAGGAGAATCATTAATAGTAAAAAGCATACTCATTGTTGGCTCATCAATCGCAATAGTTTTAAGACCTTCTGGTGCTTCCCAATCGGCAACAGTATCACCAATTTCAAAACCTTCTAATCCAACAATAGCACAAATATCTCCGGCTTGTACTTCATCTACTTTCTTTCGTCCTAAACCTTCAAACGTATGTAATTCTTTTATTTTAGATTTCACCACACTGCCATCACGTTTCACTAATGAAATGTTTTGACCAACCTTTAATTCACCACGTGTTAAACGACCAATCGCAATACGACCGGTAAACGAAGAGAAATCTAAAGATGTAATTAACATTTGTGTTGTCCCATCTTCGATCTTTGGCTCAGGAATATGCTCAATCACCATATCTAAAAGCGGTTCGATATTTTCAGTTTCATTTTGCCAATCGTCACTCATCCAGTTGTTCTTAGCCGAACCATAAACTGTTGGAAAGTCTAACTGCCATTCTTCTGCGCCTAATTCAAACATTAAATCAAATACCTTTTCATGAACTTCGTCAGGCGTACAGTTCTCTTTATCAACCTTATTAATAACTACACAAGGTTTCAAACCTAAATCGATCGCTTTTTGTAACACGAAACGTGTTTGCGGCATTGGTCCTTCAAATGCATCAACTAAAAGTAATACGCCATCGGCCATATTTAATACACGCTCTACTTCTCCTCCAAAATCGGCGTGACCAGGTGTATCAATAATATTGATTTTAGTGTCTTTGTATTTTACAGAAACATTTTTAGAGGTAATAGTAATACCTCTTTCTCTCTCAAGATCGTTGTTATCAAGAATTAAATCTCCTGTATTTTCATTTTCACGAAATAACTGACAGTGGTACATGATTTTATCAACCAATGTTGTTTTTCCGTGATCGACGTGCGCAATAATTGCAATGTTTTTAATAGTAGCCATAATAATGCCTTATTTTAAGCGTGCAAAGGTACGTTAAATTCCGCTTAAACAATCAATCTTTGCGAATAATTAAAATTCTCACTTTCTAATTGCCTTCTGAAGCAACTTCAAGGCCTTACAAACTGTATAATCGTCTGATAATTAATACAATTAAAGTTTTTATGTTGATGTGTTAAAATTTCCGAAGCTTAAGTTAATTAAATGTTATTCTCATAACAGAATATAATTTCCATACGTATCTTTCGTTATCAAGTTGATTAATAGTAAATAGCCTCCTTACCAACCACAAATTTGGCGATTTACATCTGAATTTAATAACAGATGCAAACGATTAGTAAATATTCAAAATTTGTGCCTTACCTCTACTTTTTAGCGGTAATTGCCTATTGGTTTACCGATGTAAATAGAAGTGAAGGCCTGACAGCGTATCCTATTCTCTTATTTGGAATTCCATTTTTATGGCAATTGATAAAACCTAATAAAAAACTAAATTTCACATTGGGCATCACCTTTGTGTGCTTATCTTCTTATTTGATTCTAGCGTATCTTTCAGACATTTTTAATATAGTAAGCCTGTCGTTAGCTAAACAATTTATCGTTTATGGTGGCATATTTGTTATTGCAAACTTTGTTATGGCGCTATGGATGATTCGAAATAGTCTCAATAGAAGCTTTTAATACCATTCGTGATTTGTATCTTTGCGCTGAAATTTGAAATTTTAAGCAGATGCATCTATCAGACGTTCCAAAACTGAAACACACTAATTCTAACAACTTCTTTTTACTTTGTGGCCCTTGTGCCATTGAAGGGGAAGATATGGCTTTACGTATAGCTGAAAAGGTCATATCTATAACTGATAAATTAGATATACCATACGTTTTTAAAGGTAGTTTTAAAAAAGCCAACCGAAGTAGAATTGACAGTTTTACTGGTATTGGAGATGAAAAAGCACTTAAAATTTTGCAAAAGGTATCCCAAACTTTTGATATCCCAACAGTAACTGATATTCACGAAGCTTCTGATGCTGATAAAGCGGCAGAATATGTTGATGTGCTTCAAATTCCGGCATTTTTAGTTCGCCAAACCGATTTGGTAGTTGCTGCTGCCAAGACTGGTAAAGTGGTTAACCTCAAAAAAGGTCAGTTCATGAGTCCTGAAGCTATGAAACATGCTGTTCAAAAAGTAAAAGACTCCGGAAGTGATAAAGCTTGGATTACAGATCGTGGTACTATGTTTGGCTACCAAGACATGATTGTTGATTTTAGAGGTATTCCAACAATGCGCGCTATTGCACCAACGGTTTTAGATGTCACCCATTCTCTGCAACAACCTAATCAAAGTGTTGGTGTAACTGGTGGACGACCAGATATGATTGAAACTATTGCGAGAGCCGGAGTGGTCAATAATGTTGATGGTTTATTTATAGAGACTCATTTCGATCCAGCAAATGCTAAAAGTGATGGTGCCAATATGCTACATTTGGATAATCTTGAGCCATTATTGACCAACCTAGTTGCTATTAGAAAAACGGTGAATAGTTTATAAATCATGGTAGAAGACATAGAAATTAGGGAAGCTACGCTGGATGATATTCCAGAAATCACATCGATTTTTAGAGATACCGTTAGAACTGTTAACAGTAGAGATTACAACGAAAAGCAAATTGAAGTCTGGGCTTCTGGAGCTGACGATATTGAGAAATGGGAAGAACGCATTAAGAAGTTTTACTTTTTAGTTGCAGAAATAGGAACTAACATTGTGGGTTTCTCCTACCTAAGTAAAGGTTATTATTTAGACGGTTTATTTGTTCATAAAGATTTCCAGAGACGAACCATAGCCTCAAAGCTATTGCGAATTATGGAATCAAGAGTGTCTATAAATGGTTTTGATACCATCAAATCTGATGTGAGTATTACTGCGCTCGATTTTTTTGATTCCCATTTTTATGAGGTCGAAAAAAAACAGAAAAAATCACATAAAGGGCAGGTTTTTGAAAACTATATCGTGTATAAAGATCTATAGGTTTTATTTCAAAAACGATTTGTTCTTATGCTTTTCAACTTCTTTAAGAATATTAATGAACAGTTCATCATTAATATCTTGTAACGCTTTATAACGCATAGACTTAACAACTTTGCGTTTTTCAGAAACCATAAATTCGGTATACTTTGTGAGATGTGCCGAATGCCAAAATCCAACATCAACATAATCCTTACTCTGATTGAGATAGCAAATAGGTCGAGAATCTACATAATAGCAAGGGATTCGCCACTTATACTTCATTTCGGCATTTGGAAAGGTATGCTCAATGAGTATCTGCAAGTGCAATAATATAGACTTATAAGGTTCAGGCTGTTTTAATATGTAGGCTTCAGCTGGGTTCACTCAATTTAGAAAATTCTTATAATACCAATCACTAGCAGTGCTATACCAATAATAGCTTTAAATGGCATTAATTTATCGGACAATTTTTTTAGACCATCACCTAAAGCAGGCACTTTACCAATAGAATGCGCTAAGAGCAGGATTCCACCTAAAATACTTACAACATTATACAAAGTTCCATTCCAAAATTTCAGTATCGCCAGTACAATAAGTGCACCTCCAATAACTGTTTGAAATGGTGCTAACACACCTGCAATTTTATTAAAGAAATTGCTCTCACCATCCCATTTATCTAAGGTTGCTAAACCTAATAGTACACCTCCAGAAATATTTGCAATAGTTAATAGTAGTCCAATCATGATCTTAAAGTATTTATTGTTATCCTATAAATATAATTATTATCTTTAGTTTATGAGATACATTTTTTTAACATTATCACTGTTTCTAGTAAATACTGTCTTTTCACAAAACTATGAATGGATAGATAATAAAGTAAAAAAATACCCAAACTTTAGTAATATAGAAGTGCTCCTCTTAAGAGTTTCAAACGATTTTAATACAGATGAAGAAAAAGTGAGAGCCTATTATACTTGGATCTCACATAACATAAGCTACGACCTAAATAGATACTACAGTTTTAGTCCTCCTGAAATGCAAATTACTTTTGATTCTGAGCGTCTCAATAAAAGTATTCAAAGGCAAAAAAATGAAAAATTAATACAAAAAACATTGACTAGTAAAAAGGCAATCTGTTTAGGTTTTAGTACACTGTTTAATGAACTTTGCTTAAGATCTGGGATTGATTCACAGATTATAAAAGGCATAACCAAATTGTCTACAAACGAAATTAACTCTACACGAAACATAAAAAATCATGCTTGGAACGCTGTTAAAATTAATGACAAATGGCAACTAGTGGATGTGACCTGGTCTAATGGTTATGAAAATATGAATACAAGATCATGGACTAAGCGATTTAACGATTTTTACTTTTTTACAAATCCAAATGAGTTTTTAAATTCTCATCTACCCGAAAATCCGGTGTTACAGTTTGTAACACACCCTATAAACATCAAATCATTTTTTGAAACCCCTATTTTTTATTCTAAATATTTCGAAAGTGGCGTGAGGGTTGCCAATAATCAAAAAGGACTTATAGAATTAAAAGAAAAGAACAATACCATTAGAATTGTTTTTAAAGAAAAAGCAAATACTTCAAAAATCTATTATAAGTTTAAAAACAAAAAGCATTCAAAAGAACTCAACCTCATAAAAAAAGACAATAATCTCTACGTTGCTTCATTAAAGTATCGATCAAATACTTCAAATATATTGAGTCTGTATTATGAAAATGAAAAGATTTTAGATTTTAAAATTGAAAAATAATTGTTTGTTTCATTTTTATTTTTTTACTTTGTATTTCAAAGTACTTTAATATGGAATCAAAAAACTATCTTCAGGATATAAGTGATATCAAAAACATGATGAGTAAATCGTCTCGTTTTTTATCCATTAGTGGCCTATCTGGTATCTTAGCAGGAATCTATGCTTTAATTGGAGCCTATATAGGGTATCGCATTATCTATTCTGATAATTTGGTTACTATAGATGGCTACAACACTTTGATCATTACAAAACAAGGTACAAATCAAATTTTTTTAATTGCCATATCCGTTGTAGTTATGTCTATACTTACTGGTATTGTTTTAAGCTATGCAAAAGCAAAAAAGCAAAATGAAAGCATGTGGGATTCTACATCAAAGCGTCTCATTATTAATTTCATGATTCCTCTGGTTACTGGTGGGATTTTCATTATGCTTTTATTAGAAAAAAACGTGTATGCTCTAGTGGCACCGCTTACAATGATCTTTTATGGTTTGGCCTGTGTGAATGCTAGCAAATATACTTTAGGTTATATCAGATATTTGGGAATTACTATGATTGTTCTTGGTTTAATCTCAACGTATTTTTTAGGCTACGGATTATTTTTTTGGGCCTTTGGCTTTGGTGTTTGTCATATTTTCTATGGAACAATTATGCATTTTAAATACGACAGAACAACATAAGTTAGCCATTTCATAACTTTGAACCATTAATCTGAAACCATAAGCGTGAGCATTATCAATAACATAAACAAAGCCTTTGACCATCGTATTAGATTGGGCATCATGTCAGTTTTAATGGTAAATGAATATGCCGATTTCAACATGTTAAAAGAACTATTAGGAGCAACCGATGGTAATCTAGCAAGCCATACCAAAGCATTAGAAAATGCAGAATATATTAAAGTAGAAAAACAATTTATTGGACGAAAACCAAACACACGCTACTCTACTACCAAATTAGGTAGAGCAGAATTTAAAAAACACATAGAAGCACTTGAAAAACTAATTAATAAACAATAAAAAAATTTATATATCTACTTTGAATTTCAAAGTAGAAAATAACTAAATTCAATGAAACACTTTGTAGATAAAAACTCAATAGTACGAGAAATTTGGGGAAATAGCGACACTATACTTCTCATATTTGCTGGTGCTTCAGCTGAATTTGCGCTCAATAAAGCTGTAGATTGGCTTTATTTTACTGGTCGCTTACCTAAAGATCCTTTAGATCGCCTATTTTCGACTGTTTCTTATGCGCGTAAAATTGTGTTCTCTGAAAAAGAATCTGCATACAAAGCCATAGAAACAATTAATAATATTCACCGTTCAGTTGAAAAAAAACGTGGTCAGTCTATTCCAGATTGGGCCTATAGAGATGTTTTATTTATGCTTATCGATTACTCGATTAGGTCTTTTGAACTATTAGAACGCCAACTCAAAACTCATGAAAGACAAGACATTTTTAATGTGTTTTTAGAAGTAGGTAAACGAATGCATATAAAAGACCTTCCTAAAGACTATGAAGCTTTTAAACATATGCGACATCACCATATCAAACATCATCTTTATAATGGAGAATTTACCAAAGACCTATACAAACAATATAGAAAACATCTTGGGTTTATGAGATATCGATTGTTACTAGAATCACAAATTCTAATTGTACCAAAAGCTGTATGCCAATTTTTAGAACTTAGAAACGTATCGCTTATAAGTCCGTTAATTTTGGTTTACAAGCTTAGTAGGCTCATACATCTAGACCGCCTACTAAAAGCGATGATATTACCATCAAACTATAAAGAAGATATAAAATCATTAAATCATTTAAACTCATAGAAATCAACTATTTTTTTATTATCAAACTTTGAAATTCAAAGTACTTTAAAACATATATTATGAAACATATTTTAATTGGTATTGCAGCAATCCTATTTAGCATTCTTTTTTATGAACAGCGTATCGGATTAAATCTTTCGATTTTTTCATTAGCTACCATAGCTATATTAGCTTTTTACAACCCGAAAGCATTTAAAAACAGATACACTATTATACACACAATACTATACATCGCTACGGCAATAGTTGCATTTATGCAACACTCTTACATTTCGATTATAGCAAATTGCGTGGCGTTTTTCACTTTAATTGGTGCTGTATCAGAGGGTAAAACTTCAATTTATGTGTATTGGCTTAATGGTCTTTATACTTCTATTGCTGGTTTCTTTCATAGAAATTTTGAAGTCAATGATGATGTCGAAAAAGTAAGTCTAAAAAAAGACATAGATATCATTCATCTCACAAAGCTTATTGGTATCCCATTAGTCTTTATTGTCGTATTTATTCTTTTATATAAAAATGGGAATCCAATGTTTAACAATTTGGTTTCTAAGATAAGTTTTGAGTTCATTAACGTTCAGTGGATCTTATTTTGTGTTTTAGGTTATTATTTATTTAGTAATATCTCAAAACCTATCATAGTTGAATCTGCAACCTTAGCAGATTTGAATACTAAAAATGAATTGGTCAAACCTGATGACGTTTCCGAAGAAAAATTAAAAAAAGAAAAACAATTAGGAACAACTTTACTAGGCTTACTCAACCTGTTAATCGTTCTCTACATAATCACCGATATTGCATCACTTATCATTGGAGAGGACACCAGTGCTCCAACACTTTCTAGCTTGGTACATAATGGAATCTACACGCTTATTGCTTCAATAGTCATTGCTATTGTTATTATTCTCTACTTTTTTAGAGGTAACCTCAACTTTTATACTGAAAATAGAACCTTAAAGAATTTGACTTTTTTATGGATCTTTCTCAATATCATACTCATTGCTTTAATCGCTATTAAAAATCAAAACTACATTACTTCTTTTGGTTTAACCTATAAACGTATTGGTGTTCACATTTATATTTTATTGACTCTGGCTGGCCTCATTACCACTTTCTTAAAAGTATTGAATATTAAAAACATGGTCTTCCTTTTTAGAAGAAACACCCAAATTGCTTTTATCGTACTCATACTAATGAGTACCATCAACTGGGATCAAACTATAACAGCATACAATCTTAAACATGCCAATGGTTTTGATGTCAATTATTTGATTAACCTCTCAAATAGAAATGCCATTTTGCTTAACGATAAAAAGGACGCTTTAAGTATTTCTGAAAGCGACAAAAACCGAATTAGCACAAAATACCGAACCTATATGATTACACTTAGACAGCGCGATTGGCAAGAGTGGAGTTATGAGAATTTTTTAATTGAAGATAACAACTCTAATTCTGAATAGTATGCATGTTGTAAGTAATCTCGCAAAATCTTGCCTTTTAGCTACAGTTATTTTCTGGATAATTGCAGGTACAGACTATATGGACATGGACATGATTCTTGTTATTTTTCTGTCTTTCATACCGATATTTTTTATAGCGACTATAGTAATTTTAGGTTCTATATATGTTATTTTTTGGCTAAGGGTAAATGAGAATTTTAGCAAGAGACAAGTCTATAAAACCTTTTATCCGTATTACGCTATAATAGCTTTTGGAATCGCCGTATTTGGAATTATTAGTTCCGGTTTTGACATCTACATCATTGCTTTTTTTACTTCCGCTTTTATAACCACGAGTCAGTCCTGGATTTGGTTCGCTAAAGAAAAACAAAGATGAAGCATATACGAAAACAATTTATAGAATGGTTATTTGTACACTCGCAAAAGTTGTACACAAGACTATTTAAAAACCATGAGCCTTGGGGAATTTACAAACAAGAGCTCCTCACCTATCCCAAAGCATCATTTGGTAGATCTCTAGGCGAGTTTTTGGATGAAAATGATTTTGAACTTATCGCCAAAGTAGAACGACATGATGCCTACCATACGCTAACAGGATATGGAACTCGAGTTGAAGATGAAATTGCTTTGCAATGTCTTTGTTTTGGAAACGGAAAACGAAGTTTATATTTATATGGCGCTATGATTTTAGGCATCCTTATTTTACCAGATTACTATAAATATTACTACCGTTCATACCATATTGGAAAAAACGCAAATCCGTTTCATCATTTTAATTATAAGAACTTACTACATGTAAATATTGAAGATCTAAGACATGCCATTTTTTCGAAGCAACAACGTAATATATTAATACCAAACGCAAATGGATAGACTAACACTGACAAAAAAAACAGCACTAATTTCTTTTACAACAGGCACTTTCCTTTTAATCCTTAACATCCCTATTGCAATGTTGTATACTATTATTGTAATCGACTATATACTTTAAAAATTATGAAGAAACTGAGACTCCTAGTATTACTGGCCGTATTTATTTTATTTGCCTTGATCATCACCAATTACATGGTCAGCTATCAAGCTAAAGATTATATCTATGATTCGGTAACAGACATTCCAAAAAACAAAGTGGGCTTACTATTAGGAACTTCAAAATTCTTATCTAACGGAAACATCAACTTGTATTATACCTATAGAATTAATGCAGCTGTAGCACTTTACAATGCTAGTAAAATAGAATTTGTACTTATAAGTGGCGATAATGGAAGTAAGAGTTATGACGAACCCACCACATTCAAAACTGATTTGATAGCACAAGGCATTCCTGAAGACAAAATCTTTTTAGACTATGCAGGATTTCGAACATTAGATTCTGTGATACGTTCTAAAAAAATATTTAGTCAAGATTCGGTAACTATTATATCACAGCAATTTCATAATGAACGTGCTATTTACCTAGCAAAACACAACAACATCAATGCTATCGCTTATAATGCCAAAGATGTTCAAGGGCGTTACGGACTTAAAGTACAGCTTCGCGAATACCTTGCCAGAGCAAAAGCATCTATGGATGTATTATTTAACGTAGAACCTAAATTTTTAGGAGAAAAAATAGAAATCAAATGACCATCAAATTCAACAAACCCTTTTTTGCATCAAGTCTGCTGCTGTTACTTACAGAAGTGGGTATAGCAGCATTTTTATCTGAAGGTTTTATTAGACATACCTTTGGAGATTTTTTGGTGGTCATTTTGATCTATTGCTTTTTGCGAAGTTTTATTCAAACCAAACCTATTTACATTGCCATTGTTGTGTTTATCATCGCCTTTGTAATAGAATTTCTGCAACTGTTTAACCTTTTAGATTATTTGAATCTCAGACATAACGAAATGGCTACCATTATTTTAGGAAGCACTTTCGAAGTTTCAGATCTTATTGCCTATACCTTAGGCATCCTAACCATTTTATTAATTGACAAAAGAACAAGTAGCTCATGAACACAATAAAAACACTCATCTTTACTAGATTCAAAATTTTATCCTTATTGACCATTTCTATGGCCTTAAGTATTGTTTTACTTATGATACGCATGAAGTTGCACCATTCTTTTTACTTGTTGTTTTTAGTTTGGAATCTATTTTTAGCCATTATTCCATATGCTATTAGCACAGGACTTACAAGTACATCAAAAATCAATAAATTCTTGTTTTTACTTTGGTTTGGTGTCTGGCTCCTTTTTTTACCTAATGCACCTTATATCGTAACAGATTTACTCCATTTGATCAATTCAAAATTTCATTTGATGTGGTTAGACATATTGGTTATTATATCATTTGCTTTTAATGGATTGATCTTATTTTTTCTATCACTTTCTGATATGGAAAAATTATTAAAGCAGTATCTAAAACCCATATTTGTTTTTCCTATAATGCTCTCCATTTTTGGACTGACAGCCTTTGGTATTTATCTAGGTCGATTCCTTAGGTATAATTCATGGGAAATAGTAAATAACCCTATCGATATTCTTTCGGACATGTTTTGGCTCCTATTTGAGCCTAACCTTGAAGCATGGATATTCACTTTAACTTTTGCATCATTTCTAGCCATAAGCTATTGGATGCTAAAAGCCTTTTCAAACTCTAAAATTTAAACTATTATGAAAAATTGTATCACAGTATTTATCAGTATTATTTTATTGTCGGCATGCACTAAAACAGACAATAGAAAAGTGGTTGAACAGACAGATGGTATTACAAAAGAAAAAAACGAGCGTAAGACTGTTGTTATGGCAGATCTGCCTATTCACATCGATAGTACAAACTACTTGATTCATCCTATAGGAAATTATGTGTTCAGCAGAAACAAATCCGACTATTCAGAATATGACGATTATAGGTCTGATTCCTATTCAAACACCTTTGATGTTTCGAGCAATAGTGGTGATAGAATTACTGGTGACATCTCTAACTTAAAATTTCAAAATGTCAATTCTAATGAATTAAAACCTCTAACAGAAAACACCGTAAGCATAAGGTCAATCTTATTTTTACGTAAGGTTTTCAAAAAAAATGGCAAAGGTTATTTCCTCTATGAAGTTATTGACAAAGACACTAATGCCGATGGTGACCTTGATTTCAATGATTTAAAATCAATTTATATTAGTAATTTGAACGGTACAGCATTTAGAAAACTATCACCTCATCTTCAAGATTTAGTAACATGGAAGATGATATTAGAAGCCAATAAACTATTCTTTAAAAGTATTGAAGACACTGATCGTAATGGAGAATTCAATAAAAAAGACAAAATGCATTACTTTTATTTAGATCTTAGTGATGAACATTCAAAAGTTGTAGAGTACTATCCTATTTAATTAGTAACTAAAAGCCATTTACATAATCTTGTAAATAACTAAAACGCTCGGTAAGTTTTCCATCGGCTGTGGTCATCTGCGCTCGTTTTAAAATACCGCGTTGGTCTCCATTAAAGAATGCTGGAATAACATGTTCTAAAAACATCTCTCCAAATCCCTCGCTAGCATCTTTTGGCAATTCACAAGGCAAGTTATCGACAGCCATAACCGTTATGGCTTCATCGGCATTAAAAGGAACTTCACTTTCGGTGTGTGGATCGTAACCATAGAATGGATCTGCAATTGTTGAAGGCCTTATTGTACTAGCCACTGGACCATCTATATCACAAGACACATCAGACACTAAATTGATTCTAAAATTTGGATCTTTTGCATCCTCTCTGGTAAAAATAAAAGGAGCTCCATCACCATAAAAATGACCAGCAATGAACATATCAGATTCTTTTGCATACGGCATAAAATTACTTTCATAACCGCTAGGGTCTTTATAGAATTCGTACTTATCACCAACCTTTCCATCTAGACGTTTGGCATATTCCATAACATCTGCCATCACATAAACTGGCTCTGTAAATTGAGAGGTCAAATACAATGCATCACTTACTTGTTTTATCTTTAAATGATCTAAGATTTCCTTAGCTCCTAAGGCTACTTTACCTGTTCCAGTAAGTACAATCTTGATATTAGGCAAGGTAATTTTATCAAGTTCGGCTTTTACCTCATTGAGATCGGCAAGCTGTTCGACCTTTGGTAAATTAAATAACCCATCTCTAAGTCCTAAAGCTCTAAATCCGTTATAAGCACCAACCAATCCAGCATAGCGACCAAAACCAATAAGTCTGGCACCACTTTGTTTGACAATCGTTTCATGATCAAACATTTCGATATTCTTTTGAAGCATTACTTGAAGTAATTTACGATTGTAAGGTTGTTTTTTTATGGTATGTGAAAAATAGAAATACTTTTTATTTGGAATTAATGCATCGAGAGGGACTTCCTTTACGCCAATCATCACATCACAATCTGACACATCTTCTGTCACTATAAATCCTTGATTTCTATAGTCATCGTCTGAAAATACGCGAATATCTGAAGACTCCACAACAAATTCTGCCTGCGGAAATTGCGCTCTAGCTTCGGCGAGCTTTTCTGGTGAAAATACAACACGTCGATCTGGTGGATTTTTACGTTCTTTTATGATGGCGAATTTCATATAGTGACTGGATTTACAGATGAACGAACTGACAAATTTGCTCGTGCATTTTATTGGTACAAAATTTGCACGAAAATACTAGTAAAAGTAGGGTTATACAAACTTTTTAATAACTTTGCATCCCGCGTTAAGGATGGAACGGTTTGTTTGAACTCCTCGCAGAGAGTGAGTAGTGAGAGCCTGACCTGAAAGGGAACGCAAAATAAAATTACTAAAATGGGGTCGACTGGTTTTGACAGCGAGACTCATTAAACGGTAAGCACGTCGTGTAATGGCATTGAAACACGTTAAAGGCTAGACCAAATTTTAAACGGCGAGAATAACTACGCTTTAGCTGCATAATCTGAATTATAGTAAGATTAAGCCTCGTCCTACTAGGTAGGAATGCTAAATGTCTCCAGAAAGCCTTGGTTAATGGCGTTCTATTTAGAGGCATCGTAAATATTAACTAAGACAGTGTAGCGCTTTGATGTATTGTCGAGATTAAGAAGCTAAGTTGTAAGTGGGTTGTCTTTTGCCAGCTTACAATCGAAAATCTAATAATAGAATAAACGTGTAGAAAGCTCTTTAATAGCTTGTTTGGACGAGAGTTCGATTCTCTCCGACTCCACAACACTCACAACTGTTTATGAATGAAAACAAAAGAAATCCGTCAAGTTTGCTTGAACGGATTTCGTTGTTTTTAGACACTTGAATCAAAGATTCATGCAGTTGTATTTGCAACTTTGAAGTGATTGAGATTAGCTTTGCTGTTCTCAATCACTTCAATCTAAAAGTACCTTTACGATGCTTTTTTAATTAATATTTAATTCAATAATTATCTTGTAACTTTATATATTAAACTATTCAAAAAAATCACCAAAGTTAATGATAGACACCTCACTAGACTCAACAAATTTCTACTTTTTAATTGCTGTTTTTCAAGGCTTTGTGCTGTCGTGTATTATTATATTTCGTTTTAAAAATAGCATGCCAAATCTTTTTTTTGGTATACTTGTTTTTTTATTCTCTCTTTCTCTTTTACATTTAATCTTAGAGGAATCCGTTCAAGCGTTTAATTCAAAGTTCCCTATTCCAATGGAATTTAGCCTATCGTACGGTCCTTTGGCTTATTTTCATGTATTGTATATTAAAAACCCTATGAGAATATTTAAATGGAAGGATTTTCTTCATTTTTTACCCTCTTTGCTTTTAGATGGTGTTTTTTTTACTTTGCTTTTCACTTATATTAGATTTAATACTGATTGGGCTTATTCTAATATTTCTTTCATTCAAAAACTCGCACTAATCATGGGCCTAATTGGTATGGTACAGATAATTATCTATACCTATTTGATTTATCGTGAATCAATTACCTCCAAAAACCTATTGATAGAGTTTAAAACCGTAAGAAGGTGGCTTAAATATTTAATTATATCTTGGTGTTTTCTTGTTGGCTTTCTAATTTTTGCTATCCCAATTGCACTATTTTTCATAAAGAACATAGATGAAAATTCTTCGTATTTCTATAAACCACTTGGAATAATTTTAGGGCTCTTTATTTATTTCTTAGGGTATTTATATTTATTAAAATACCTCAAGGTCATTGAAAACTATTCAAATAGAATGTTAAGAATTCATTTCTCTGAAAATGATTTGAGACAAAAGAAAGAAGAGTTACTCTATGTATTAACTAAAGATGAACTTTATAGGGATTCTGAACTCACAATATCAAAACTAGCAACACATCTTGGTTGGCCGACAAACAATCTTTCAAGAATCATAAATGACACACTTCATACAACCTTCATTGATTTAATAAACAGCTATAGAGTTGAAGCATTTAAAAAAAACCTAATCAATAATGATAATGAAAAATACTCGATTTTAGGTTTGAGCGAGAAGTCAGGCTTTAATTCTAAGACTTCATTTTACAGGGTTTTTAAGAAAGAAACTGGTATGACCCCATCTGAATATCTAAATTCTCTGCACTAAATAGTTTCAAATGACGATTTGGAACTAACTTAATTATACTATCTCTTCTTAGATAGCCATATTTGAAAATCTTTTGGAAGTCCTTATAATAAGCCTTCTATAAATTCGATTCAAATAATAATTATGATAAAACTAGAAAAAAACGTTTGGTTATACATTGGTTTAGTATTTCTCTTCACCTATGCGTTTCAGATTATTACTATAACAAATAGCGGAAAAGATTTTGCACTACACCCTTTATTTATAGGTCTTACAATGTTCTTTCCTGGTATTGGATCTATTATTTATTTAGTAAAGACTAAACAAGGTCTTAAGTATATTAATTGGAATATTGGTAAGATAAAATTCATAGTCCTCAGTCTAATTTTGCCAATTCTTTTTACGCTTCTTGGAATTTTAATATTTGAATACACAGGATTAGCATCAAATAATGTTTTTCTAATTGATAACGGAAAAGTTCATAGTATTGAAATATTTCTCATACTAGGCACAAACGAACAAGGTATTCCTTTTTTCCTTCTTAATTTTTTTGTTACAGGAATTATGTCTTCTTTAATTATGAGTCTCTTAGCTATAGGTGAAGAAATTGGATGGAGAGGGTTTCTTCAAAAGAAATTATTGGAGAGAAATAGTTTATTTGCATCACTAACATTTTTAGGGTTACTTTGGGGGTTTTGGCATTTTCCTCTCGTCATTAATGGGTTCAACTATCCTGAATATCCAGTATTGGGAGCTTTCCTAATTCTTCCATTAACTACTGTATTTATTTCTTACTTTTTTGGTTGGTTAACCATTAATTCAAAAAGTGTATGGCCAGCAGTTTTTGCTCATGGTGCCCTAAATTCGGTAATGATTTTCTTGTTTGAAATGGATTTTGGTAATCAAAAACTTGAGGGTAATTTTTCAAATTTAGGATTGTGGATTATTATTGGTATGATATCATTTTATTTAATAGTATCTAAAAAAACATCAAAAAATGAAGTGTAAATTTTATGTATTAATAATGACTATTTTACTTATTTCATGTGAAGCAAAAAGTCAAAACAGAATACAAATTAATATCCCAACTGTTGATGATGAAACAGACTATATTTGGAGAACTATCCAAGATATTGACTTCTTTGAACAAAATGGTTATCAGGTGAGCCTTCCAAAAGGCACATATATCGAATTATTAAAAAATAAGGCAAAAGCAAAGAGCCTTTCCGATTATGATTACGAAACCTTGAAAACTTTTATAAAAGATAGTGTTTATAAAAAATCGGATTATAAGCAAGGTTATCATAAAATAGAAAAACAACGTCCTCTCATCAATGAAATGGTTTCTATAATACATAAATCAGAACGAAACTGGGATTTTAAAGTGTTTGACATCTACCAAATAAACCTAACATTATATGGTCCTGGTGGAAGCTATAACCCTGATGAAGGCTCAATCTTAATTTACACAACACAAAATGGACAATTTAAAAATTATGACAATCCAGCAAATACAATCATACATGAAATAACTCATATTGGAATTGAAGAATCAATTATAGCTAAATACAATGTTCCTCATTCAATAAAAGAACGCATAGTAGACACTTTCATACTTTTAAACTTCAAAGCATATCTGCCTAATTATCGAGTACAAGATATGGGAGAATATATAACAGATAATTATCTCAAAACTAAAGCTGACTTGAAAAATTTAGATAACATAGTTAAACATATTATGAAGTCTGAATAAACAGTTAAAACTTTACTTAAATCATTTAAGTCTTCATCAAAATAGTTCGACTTTCGTCCCGTTGGATCCACAACACTCATAACTGTTTGTGAATGAAAACAAAAGAAATCCGTCAAGCTCGCTTGAACGGATTTTGTTGTTTTTGTATACTAGAATCAAAGATTCATGCAGTTGTATTTAAAGATCAAGCTCTTTTTTCAAAATATTTCTAAATCGCGTCGCGCTGATGTAATGATCTTCTAACAATTTGCCATCGCGTAGAAGATTAAAAACACCAAATCCAGAAGGTGCCCGTTTTGCTTCTTTTACTGTGCTAATCTTTGATACTTTTATATCTATATCATAATCCATAGCCACATTCAAAATTGCCGCTACCGATTTTTCATTCCAAGGGCATTGGTCTGCATAGACTATATGCCAACCTTTGTATTTTTTTTGCTGACTAGTCCAATCACAAAATTTAGGTGTTTTAGAGTGGTTATTCCATGATTTTGATAATAACTCGAATCGGTCTTTCGTTTCAATTTGTTTGAAGCCATTGTTTTCAAAAAGAGATGCATTAGCTAACCATCCACCCTTACTTGTCATGACACACAAACCATCAAATCCTTTGAGCTTTGCTTCATTTTCTGCATCTTCAATAAGCATTGAGCCATATCCTTTGTTTCTTTCCTTTTTAGAATATATGTACGTACAATGAATAAACATATAATTATCAGCGTCTATTGGTCGCCAGGCATATTTGGCTGGGACATATTCAATAAAGCCAATCATTTTGTCTTCACTATTTTTAAGAATCTTTATTCTTAAGCCTTCATTGTAACGCTTTTCAAACCACTTAAGTTTATCTTTAAATCCCATCCTTTTAGTGTCTTTGATACAAAAGAATGTTTCTTTTAATGCATTTTCTGGTGTAACCTCAACTAGTTTCATAATACTTGAATTATAATTCTACAGCCTTAGCAGTGTGTGCTATTGGAATATCCCAAGCCTCTTTAATCTTACCATCAATAATACACCATACAACAATAGCATCGATCTGCATTTGTTTATCTTCCAATAACATTGTGTCTTTAACATGTGTGATAATTAGCTCATCTCCTAAAGGCGTTATAGATAAGGGATTTACCTTAAAGGAACCTTTTGTACGACCAGACAATGTATTGAAAAAATCGGTCAAACCAGAAAGCCCAAAATAATCGCCTTCTAGCTCCTTCAATTTGGGGTTAATATAATGCCAAACGAAATCTTCGTCTAACACCTCAGACAAGGTGTTTGGATTTGCAGGATTAAATTGCTTTAAAATTCTGGTATTTGGATGTTCTTTTTTCATATCCGCATGACATTATTTTTTAGCTTTAAAAACTGATACGTTCATTATAAGACTATTTACAAATTTAGCCTATGACCACTCTTTAAAAAATGATTAAAATCATGAAGCCGTAAAAGTTTTTCTAATACATAGCAACATAGGTTTAACAATCTTAAATTTACTATCTTATCCCTTCAATTCTTAACTAGTAAAACTGTTGTATATGCAAGACGAATTTTTAAAAATAGCTATTTCCGAAGCAAAAAAAGGATTACAGGAAGGTGGTATCCCTATTGGAAGTGTCCTTATTCATAATGGCAACATTTTAGGTCAAGGACATAATAAAAGAGTTCAAGATGGTAGTGTTGTTTTACATGGTGAAATGGATGCTTTAGAAAATGCAGGTCGGCAGCCAGCATCAGTCTATAGAGAATCGGTTATCTATACAACACTTTCCCCATGCCCTATGTGTACAGGTGCTATTTTACTCTATGGCATCCCAAAAGTAATTATTGGTGAGAACACAACCTTTTTAGGTGCTGAAGACCATTTAAAAGCAAATGGCGTCGAGGTTGTTGTACTAAATGATGAAGAATGTATTACAATGATGACTGACTTCATCGAAAATCGTCCAGAGCTCTGGAATGAAGATATTGGTGTTTAAATTTTAGTGATTAAGATGGGTTAAAAACAAATAGGAGACAAAACTCAGTTTTTTAATTTAGAAATTAAAGCTTGTGTTTTGGGATCAAAAAAATCTTTATCTAACGCTTTTTCTAAATAAAATTTAGCCTGTATTTTGTTATTGTTATGATAATAGGCTTCGCCTAAATTTCGATACAGTCTACTATCCTTTGGGAATTTATGTAGCATAAATTCTAGAAATTCAACAGCAGCATTATAGTTTTCTTTTTCAACTAAATTAGCATAAATCATAGCAATAGCATCTGCGCTAAATTCGTAAGTATAATCTTGAACAGACACATATTCATTATATAAATTTTGATATAAACTTAGGGCTTCTTTAACTCCATTCTTGTTTATCGTTTGAATAATTGTATCTGTAATTGAATATCGATATGGCACTGGAGGTTTAAATTTAATGTTTCGATGAATTTTAATCTGACGTTGCAATGAATTATTAGTAATGAAAGCAATAATATGTCCCATAATCGTATTATCTATCAAGCTGTTATGACCAGCATTCTCTACTATAATCCTATTGTAATTTGGAAACCTAACTGCAATAGAATCGGTTAAATTAGGTGGTGTTCTACCATCTAAAGTACCACCAATTAGTAAGGTTTTAGTTGCAGCTGAAACTGGGTAATTTAAGTCTTTTATTTTATTAACTCCAAAAGCATTGTATACTTCTGGATATCTCCCATATGAGATTCCGAAATGAGAAAACACCGAAGACTGCTCTTGTTCTTTAGACATTTTCCAACGCTTATCAGAATATCCTGAAGCCGCATTTACTGTAAAGAATAAAGCATTAGGCAGCCGTCGTCGTCTAAAATTTCTGAGTAAATTACCAACATTGCGACAACTGTCTTGATTTATTTGATAGTATAAACTAGGAAAATCTTGTATCCATTGATCTTTCCCTATATAATCTGAAATCATCATTTGAAAATGATCATGTGTCAATGTCATATCCCAAGTAGGCCTAACTTTTGATATCAGGTCTCCTAGAAATCGTTCAGAAGCTTCATCCTGATTAAAGGCATCTTGCAAAGGCACTTGAATAAATTTAGGATTAGCTTGTAGATCTTTATGTGTGTTCTTGACCAATTGCATAAAATCAGGAATATATTTAGACAACTTCTTGTCTAACTTAATTAATGAATCCATTTTTTCGAATTGCCCTTGCATTTCAAATGGCAACTTCAAACCATGATCTGGCGCTAGTGGTCCAGCAAGAATAGCTTTTTCTACATGATCTTCATAGTATTTAATATATAATTGAGCTAACTCTGTACCATAACTATAACCATACAACGAAATTGTATCATAGCCAAGTGCTAATCTTAAGTCTTCTATATCTAAAACACTTTGATACGAATTATAAGCGTTTAGTTTAATTCCCATATCGGTAAACTCATCAGCACATGCTTTACATTTTTTTATAATGTCTTTTAAAATGTCTTCTTGGACATTTGTGGTAATATCTGTTGGTGTATCTAGAGAATTTCTGCAAGCTAAATTAGGAATAGAATTCCCCACGCCACGTTGATCTAATAAAATAACATCAGTGTATTTTGAAAGAGCTCTAAACAAATAAAAATACGGTGTTCGTCCAATATCAGTGGAAGCAGAACCAGGACCTCCAGCCAAAAATATGATTGGCGCTAAGTTATTTTTAGAGGTACATTTAAAGCGTTCAAAATAGAGTTCTATATGATTTGAAAGTGAATCTGATCTGTCTTCTTTAACAACTAACCTTCCCTGCTCTATTATGGCTAGTCTATTATTCAAATAATCATGTAACGTATCTGTAGTTATCTCTAAAGCACTAACTTCTTTGTGATTAACATTAGGCTGTGTTATAGGAATATCACTAACAAAAATGACATTGTATAAAAAATAGCCTCCTAATAATAGAACGATTATTAATACCCAAATTCGCTTTTTTACTTTGAACTTTTTCATGATTATTAATTTAATTGTTTTCATTTCAAAAACATGCAAACTACCTTCATAAATTGACATGCGTTATACTAAGTCTATAATTATGAGACTTGAAAATTAATAATCTGTTTCAGTGAAAAGGGGTCTAAAACACTACAATTTATAAATTGAGTGATTAAAGCGCATGGCACTTTTTGAATTGTGAAGGTGTTTGTCCAACATGTTGTTTAAATACTCTCGCAAACGCATTTGCCGAATTAAAACCAGACATATTAGCAATACCTAAAAAATTGAGGTGATTATATGCACCACTTTTTATGATATTTTGAGCATAACTTACACGATACGAATTAATTAAATAAGACATATTACATTGAAACTCATTATTGATGATTTGAGACAGGTAGTGTGAATTAATCTTTAAACGCTCACAAAAATAACGGGCTGTTAGATCACTATTCAAAAATAGCTGCTCGTCTTCTAAAATACTTACAATCTCTTTTTTTAAGTCCAAAATTCGATCTTGCATTAGAATGCCTTTAGTAGTTTTTGTTGTAGTGGCATGATTTTGCATAACTCCCGATTCTTTTATAGTCCAATAGGCGATATAATGTATTAAAATTGAAGACGCAAATACAGTGGCAAGCATAACATAGAATTGATGGAAATCGGTAAAAACAAAAATAAGGAAGGCTCCTAAAAAGCAGCATATGAACACTAAAAACATAGTGGTATACTTTTGTAACCATATCAATTTTTCTAAATAATCTTTATTTGCCCTACCATCTATTTTTTTGTTTTTTGATTTAATAAATGTCCATGATTTCCAACAATAAAAAATAATGGATATCAAAATTGGTACATAATAGTAGATTTTTTGTGAATCAACACTAAAATTATCAGGTTCTGGATGACTATAAATTGCTAATTTTTCGGCTCCCGACTTTAAATAAAATGGAAGCAAAGTCAATAAACAAATTACAGCTGGAATGAAATGTAATACATCTTTTTTCTTAAACTTATCACCTATACTAGCTGTATATTTTATATAAAAAAAGAACAATGGTCCTAATAAAAAATGGAAGGGCAAGAAAAATTGTATTAAAAACGGAAACGAATTATAATACCCTTCAAGTACTATTATCGCCTTAATTTGGTAAAGCGAAATAATAGTTATCAAAATCACTAAAAATAGATTACTCTTCTTTTGCTTCTTTAAATTAAATGCTAAAATTGACGCTAAAAAGAAACCTTGAATAACATTAATTAAGAATATGACAGATAGAATGTTCATTAATACTATAGTTTTTCAGTGTAATGAAAATAGTAATAATTACGATATGACGTTACCAATAAGTAGCTAAGCTTGAAAATTAATAAATCATTTAATAGATCTTTCACGCTTAAACTCGTCTAAAAGTTTAATATCTCTAATTTCAGAAATACCTAAAAAGCGATATCGTATACCAACAATATTTCCAATAGACTCTGCATAGTCTTTTGAAAACACTTCAAGATCATCAATATATACTTTTAAAACCTTATCCTTTGAAGTAATTAGAACTCGTCTTTCAGAAGAAAAATCGATTCCTAAAGATGATAAGTCCATGTTTTTTCCTTTTAAAGCCTTTTCACTTACCATTCCATTTAATTCTGAAGTACAGCCTGGTATGGAGAATGGAATAATAAAAGCACTCTTAGTCCCAACAACAACAATTGATGTTTTCTGACAGACAGCCCATTTATCATGATAAATCGACTTTATTGAAGATTGTAAAGTGAAGTCATCACCAGATATTTTAGGAATATCATTTATATAGTGAAATGATGCCAAAAGTGGTTTGTCACTTGTTTTAATCTCTTCTGAAATTGAATTTGAAAATGATAATTTCCCTGAATTCAACCTTTTATCATTTATATATTTAGGAATGGGGTCATAATCTAAAGTTCCAATCCATCCATTTGACTTAATAAATAAATCATGTTCTTTTAATATGATGCCGTCAACTATAAGTTTTGCTCTAAAATACCCTGGATAGTAATACTGTCCTGTAGCCTGTACTTGATCTTGAGTTAACTTTATGATTTTTGTTGGATCCCAAAACTGCTGAATATAAATACTATCGGATTGTGTGCTATTTAAATCGAAATCAAAAACCACAGAATTAGGCAAGCCATCAACAATAGGTTTACTGCTAAATTGAATTTTAGACACATCGATCTCATTAGTACTGTTTTCAGATCCAGTTAATGAGTAAAGTGATATAAATACAATGGTCATAATAGCCGCACTAAACATTATAACACCCAAATTTGGAGATATATTAGTTTCAAACCAAGATGCTTTTTTTAAGTGTTGCGAGTTCTTAAAATCTCTCCAATTACTGTAACCTGCAAATTGAGACAAGGTATTTAATGTGCTTATGCTTGGTGCACTTTTATAATTTACCTTACCCCAAACACGTTTTAAAGTCACGGGACTCAATAACACTTGGGTCTCCTTTTGAATAGCTTCACTTAATTCGATAAAAACATCACTATGCCATTGTGCTGCTGGTCCCCAATCCAATTTGTCTTCAATTAGCTGCAAACACTTTAATAATAGTTTATGTTCGTTGTTATCACTCATAGTTAAACACAAAAATCTTCAAAAAATATGATGTGTACAACATTGAATCAATTTGTACCAACTTGTTTTAAGGAATCTAGCATTCTTTTTACAATTTTATAAAAAACCTAAAACCATGATACTCAAAAAACACATTGCAGCATGTATAATTACTTTCGTTGTATTTACACAAGTCCACATCGCTCAACATATAATTCCACTAGACACCACAAATTGGGATATTCGTGCCAAGTCATATATGTTTGAAAACTATAAAGGAAAAGATGCTATTTATATTCAAAATGGAGCAATTATTCTTAAAGATTCAAAATTTTTAAATGGAACAATTGAATTTGATATCTTTTTAAAAGAAGATCGAATGTATCCTGGCGTTTTTTTTAGAGCCGTAAATAATTTTCAAGATGGCGAGCTATGGTTTATGAGAGCACATCTATCTGGATTAGAAGATGCTACTCAAGCAGCACCAGCAATTAAAGGTATTACAGCTTTTCAATTCTATTTTGGTGAAAAATACTCATTCGCTCATGAGTTTAAATATGATGATTGGACTCATGTAAAAATTGTAGTCAATAATGATAAAGCTCAAGTTTTTCTGGATCATTCTGAAACACCAAATTTATCATGGAAGCTTTTTCACAAACCAAAAGAAGGAGATGTAATGATTAGAGGCGGTAGAACAGCAATGCATATTGCAAATGTTATTGTAGACAAAACAAATCATGAGATAAAAAATTTCAACCCTAAAGAAAGAAAGCCAATAGAAAACCTTATTCCAAAATGGGAAATATCAGATATGTTCGAAGAACAACTACTTGATGATCCTAATAACTACAAAAGCTTAATCAATAACAGAAATTGGCAAGGATATATACATGTTGAAGAAGGTACAGCCGCCAATATTTCAAGAATTCAATTATTGAGAAATGGACAACCTGGAAATACTGTTTTTGCAAAAATTGAAATTAACTCAGATAAAGACCAGCTAAAGTTTTTTTCTTTCGGATATAGTGATCGAGTTGTTACTATTTTAAACGGTAAACCTATTTATAGAGGCACAAATAAATGGAGGTCTAGAGATTACCGCTACTTAGGAACCATAGGACTATTTGATGGCATTTATTTAGACTTAAAAAAAGGAAAAAACACTTTATTAATGGCCGTTTCCGAAGATTTTGGAGGCTGGCTCATTACTGGTAAGTTTGAAGATAAAAGCGGATTAAAAATAAACTAAGAATCAAAAACATTAAAAATGAAAAAGCTAACGCTCTTAATTATAACTAATATTCTATTGATATGTTCATGTAAACAACAAGATATAAACCCTGAAAATACTATTACAAATGAAAATATTAGTAAACATATTGAAAGGTTAGCCTCTGATGCTTTTTTAGGAAGAAAACCTGGGACAAAAGGCGAACACAAAACCGTCAATTACATCAAAAATCAATTAGAAGACTTAAATATTAGTCCTGGAAATAATAGTAGCTATTTTCAAGAATTTACAATCCAAAAAGTAAACTTTTTAAATTGTAGTAACCTCGAAATAGTATCAGAAAACTCAAAAAATATATATACTCACTCAAAGGACTTCTACGCTAATACATCTTTTGAATTAGATAAAATTGTAAAAATTGACACAACTGAAATAGTATTTGCAGGATTTGGTATAACTGCTTCAAATCAAAACTGGGACGACTATAAAGACATCGATGTTCATGGAAAAATTGTCATTGTTCTTTATAATGACCCTGGATTTTACACTAATGATCCCAAACTTTTCAGAGGGAAACAACCAACCTATTATGGCAGTCTTAAATATAAAAAACGTGAAGCTTTAAAAAGAGGTGCTATTGGATTATTGATGGTTCATGATAAATCTTTAGATTGGAATAAAATAAATAACACAAGTGACACACCACTTTTTATTAAAGGTCAAGAAACCTTAGCATCTGACGGGCTTAAATTTTCTGGACAGATATCGATACCAATGATGGAAGATTTAATCGCTTCCTCAGGGAATCAATTTAATTATATTAATAAAGCTCTTGATAAAGATTTTTCAATTATTCCCTTAAAATCTAAAGCATCACTCTCTCTTAAATCTACTGGAAAAGAGGTTATGAAAACAAAAAACGTTGTTGGGTTATTAAAAGGCTCTAAAAGACCTAAAGAGTATTTGATCTATACTGCCCATTGGGACCACATTGGTACAAGAGATGCGCATTTAGGACAAGATTCAATTTTTAATGGCGCGATAGATAATGCTTCTGGTACTGCTATGCAACTAGAAGTTGCAAGAGCTTTTTCAAAACTTAAAAACAAACCTGAGCGTTCCATTATTTTTTTATTTACTTCAGCCGAAGAAATGGGACTTTTAGGATCAGAATACTATGCGAATCATCCTATATTTCCTTTGCACAAAACCGCATGTGTCATTAATGCCGATGCGAGTTTTGCAGTAGAGCGAATGAAAATGGTCGTCAATGTTATTGAAGGTTTCACAGAACTAGACACTTTGGTCAACATTGCGGCTGCAAAACTTGACAGAGCTATTTTTAAAGGTGACGGAAAAATGCCTCCGAATAACGTGTTTAAGAGATCTGATCATTATCCATTTGTTAAAAAAGGGGTTCCTGCAGTCTGGAATATTGGAAATTTTGAACCTATGAATGGCGACAAAAAAGAAGAAGAGAAAATTGGTGCCTACGTAAGAAATCATTATCACAAAGTAACCGATGAATTTTATAAAGGTTTTAATCCTGCCAACATCACATTTGATGCACAATTAAACTTTCTTACCGGGCTTGAAATCGCAAACACGACAACATGGCCTAATTGGAATTTAAATTCTGGATATAGATTAATTAGAGACGAAAGCATTTCTAAAGAAACCTATTAATCTTATTTATAGATCTAAAATGAAGCTGTAATTTAACTCATTGCAAATTAAAAAAAACCCATAGCCTTCCCATGCTATGGGTTTACTGTATAACCCTTCAAAAGAATATAAGGACATACAACTAACCAAATGTTAAAGTTTAGATTTATAAAGCTTTAATTAGACATGTATATCCCTAATACAATTAAACCATAAAATAAGACTAAGAATATTCTCATTTTGTAATATTCGAGGTTTACTTTTTTCATAATAACACAGACATTAAAAGTTTGAGTAAAAAACCTCCCTACTTTTAAATAAGGAGGCATTACTAAGCAACCATTTTTGCCCCTTTTAATCATAAATAGTTACTTTGGCTATTAATTAATCCAATTCTTAAGGGGAAATTTGGGGATTAAAAGACTTGAACATTCAATTCTTATTTTTTTAAAAGTTTTATCATTTTGTATTTTCCACTATTGCTGTACAACTTCACAAAATATAATGCAGATTGTAATTGACTTATATCTATTTTTTGAAATTGGTTATCAATTAACATCACCATTTTTCCATTTACATTGTAGATTTCTACTTGATTAATAATGATGTTGGTTGAAACAATAGTTATTTCATGTTGTGCAGGATTTGGATATAATGAAATATCTAAGTCTTCTGTTACCGTTTCTATAGAAAGTGTATCAAAACTAAATGCCATCGTTCCGCTTACGATATTAAATTCATTAGAGAAATTTACAGTAGCATCATCGGTAACATCAATTTGCATAAAAGCGTCTAAAGATCCATTAAGCGCTGGGTGACTCGCTAAGTTTGAGTCATTTTCTAACAACCTAATCTCACCTGATGTGGGTGTTCCATTAACTGTGATTGTTACCAAAGGAATAATAACTCCATTTCCATGGGGACTTAATGTTCCTCCTGAGGTATCTGTTGTAATTAAAAACAACTCTTTATCTGCCATACTTGCATCTAATCCTGCAACATTAGTTCCTGGTATAGGCGTTACTGTTTCACTAGTTCCTGCTGGTAGGGCTTGATCTACTGTTATCGAAATACCATCTGGCAAGACCAATACAAAGCCATAAGACTGTGTGATGGGTTGAAAACTTCCTGAATCAAATTGAGACACTGCGGCTACTGTAAAATTATAGTTGCTATTTTGTATCAATGTAAAATCATAATTTTGAGATATACTTTTTGTTGATAGCATACTCATTATTAGTACAACTATCATTTTTAAAGGGGTAATTTGTTTCATATTAACTGATTTAAAAGGGTTAAACACATTGTTAAATTTTATTTTTCTTTTTCGTTGTATATATATATAGTTTGAGGTGTCATAGGATTAATGTTTTGATTGTTCAAATTCATTTCTTCGTTCCATATAACGTCCGACGTTTCCATTAACATTTTCTGGTAATTGTTCTACAATAGGCCAGGTACTCAATCCTAAAAAGTTTCCCGGAAAACCAATCACGTTCTGTAAAATGAATGGTAATTCTGAATCACCTCCTGCATACTGAATGATTCCATTCATATTGATATCGTTCTTTGAGTATCCGTTGACCGAATGTGTGGGTAAATTCAAGAAGTTTCCTGAATCATTTAGTGCATATGATAATATACTTGGGTTATCAGGAATTCCTCCAGAGTATTGTATGATACCATCATTATTGGCATCACCAGCCCACATACTCGAAATATCTTCTGGCATACCATAAGTCGATTGAGCATTTGTACCATAGGTAATGTCATTATTAGCATCTGCAAAGTCAACCAAGACTGAACTATTATTTATTGTAATAGGAGATGCAGTCATAATCCCTAAATGATTACGATGCTTTATGACTATGTAATAATCTCCATTAGGGACAGAAGGTCTCAAATTATTTTGTCCGTTAACGCCTAAAATGTAGCCACTACGATTTAACAATGCTGACTGACCATGTACTACAATTGTGTTATCGTCTACGTCTCTAAACTCCACCCATATCCAATCGACAATACTCTCGTCATCAATAGCCGCAAAAACACTGTCATCACAGGTCAATCCATCTGAATAAGGACTGGTGGTAGGAATTAAATCAGAAACTCTCAAATCGTCTCGCATCAAGTTCTCTTCATCCTCATTCGTACTTCGATTAAGCGCAGCACCTTGCAAAAATACACGACCCCGAAAAAGAGGTGGCGTAAACTCTACAGCTCCAATATCATAACCACCATCTTGATTTCTAGGATTCCCTATCTGATCTGTAGATTCCGAAGAGTTTCCATTGTTATAAGCTGGGCTATTTTCATAAAATAGATGGCTCAATGTATTACCACCATTATCCGTCAATGGTACTAACAATGGGTCATCTACACCTACAATATTATTATCAGTACCGTCAGTTATGGCTGTTCCAGTACCTATAATATTGTAGCTACTTCCTTCTGCGAAATCATGAAATGCTAAATCTGCGGGAATATCTTCAGCTGTATTACCAGAAATTATTGAATTATGTGCCGTCCATGTTGTGCTATTGAGAGCACCTTGATGGCTTATGGCTGCCGAATCTCCTGAGCCTTCAGTTGTATTATTGGTTATCGTACTATTAGTAATGATCATTGTGGTGGTGCGTCCTGAATTTGTACGCGTTTCAATCGCTGAACCTCCAGTTGGCGCTGTGTTTCCACTAACTGTGGAATTATTTATGATAAAGGTTTGACTTGATGATGAATTTGAAGCCCAAACTATAAGTGCCTCTGCACCTGAGTTGTTAACAATTGCTGAATTATTGATATTTAATGTTCCGGCTTCGCTCTCTATAGCAGCACCATAACTAGCACTATTATCTCTGAGTGTCACTCCATCTAAGTTGATAGTACCTGTCCATGAAGAGATACCACCACCATTAGGCGATGTGCACGACGCAATTGTTACGTTGTTTAAAGTCGTTGTGTTAGTCCCCAATAACAGGATACCACCACCATAGGTTGTATACGGACCTTGTATAGTTGAAGAATTACCATTGGCAATGGTTAAATCGCTTATACTTAAATTTAAATGTGCAAAACCATTGTAGAATACTCTTGAAGCGTTGTTACCATCAATAGTCAATAAATCCTGGCCTGGTCCTTGAATAATCAATGAGCCTCCAAATCCTCCAGCCGCTCCAACTTCCATCTGACCAAAAAGCACGGGAGACGATGTATTATTTGGATCTTGATATTCTGGTGCTCTAACCATAATGGTTTGAGGTGAATTAAATAGTGATGAAAATTCAATAACATCTGTTCCTGAATCGTTATTAGCTGCTATAAATGCTTCTCTAAGTGAACAATCCGTATCACAAACACCATCATTAGTATCTTCTGTTTTAGTCACGACATAACTCCCCACAGATTGTAGCTCAATAGAACCAATATCGGATGTACCAAAAATACCTCTGGCATTACCAACCTGATCGGTAGTAAGGCTTGTAAATCCTTCATTTAATACAGGACTATTCCCATACGGCGTATGGCTAAGTGTATTACCTCCATTATCGGCTAAAGGAGTCAACAATGGGTCATTGACATTTAGAATATTATTTGGCCCGGCAATTTGGGTAGCACCTGTTCCAATAAGATTATAATCACTATCAGCATCAAACAAATCTGAACCAATATCTGAAGGTGAGCCGTTTGCTAGGTTCCCTGAAACAATAGAATTATCCATAGTTCCATCAATTGTGCCTGTTCCACCAAAAGTAATTGCAGCACCAGCTACACCATCACTTCCTGAGGTATTGTTGGTAATCGTATTACTGTTTATATTATGTATTTGCGTTCGCCCTCCGTTGGTAATAAATTCAATCGCCGAAGCGCCACTTGGTGTAGTATTTCCACTAATGGTCGAATTTTCCATTTTAAAATCAACATCTGCAATATTAGCATGCATTCGTATGGGCGAACTTCCTGTATTGCCATAAATTGCAGAATTCTTGATCTCGAAAATCCTTCCTTCCTCTTCGATTGCCGAACCGTATCCATCAGAATGATTATTTCTAAGAGTAACGCCATCTAGATACATATTACCACCGTAAGATGAGATTGCTCCACCTCTAAGGGCCTGGCAATTTTCAATGGTGACATTAACCAATCGACAATAAGATCCCGGATCTCCACCTAATTTCATGATACCACCACCCCATTGTGGATAAGGTTGGCTGTCATTGTCGGTTCCTGGCTGATCGGGTTTTCCATTAGTTATAGTTAAGTTATTGATCTCAACATCTATATGTCCAAACCCAGCATAAAATACTCTATGCTGTAAATTACCATCAATAGTTAATAGGTCTTGACCTGGTCCATTAATAATATAATCACCTCCATGACCTCCAGAAGGTGGTCCGATCTCGAGTTGTCCAAGTGTCAAGGTGATGGTTCTAGGTGTGTCAAAATACGGAGAGGCAAAATTTATAATATTGTCTCCATTGGCTAGGTAAGCAGCTTTTAGTGCTTCCCTCAATGAGCAGTCTGCAGTATCACACACACCGTCATCGGTGTCTTCAACTTTGGTAACTGTAAATGTTTGAGCTTGTAACTGAAAGACCATAAGCATAAAAGCTACAAAAGTTAATAGAAGTCGATTGTTTAAACCGAAAAAAGGGGCATTCATAATTTTTAATATGTTACTCAGTGAATAAATTGAGAAATAATTTTTCATAATTAAAAGGGTTTAATTTTTTGATAAAATTATATGAAGGCACCTCCTTTAGAAGAAATCCAAAGGCTTACAAAAGGGTTACATGAAAGAAATACAGGGTTACAAAAGGGTTACAAAAGCTTCGTAAAAAAAGACCTAACCCCTATAAATACTGAGTTTTTTGACATATTTTAATAGGACAATAAAAATGCGTATAAATCTTCTCCAGGTGTAAGGTTTAGTTTTTTGCGTAATCGATTACGACTCATTTTAACTGATGACGGATTGATATTTTGAAGAATAGCTATTTGTTTTGTGTCCATTTTCATCCTGATTAATGAACACAATCTAATTTCGGTTTTTGTTAGATCGGGATAATTACTTCTTAGCTTTTCATAAAACGAACTACTTAAAGTTTCTATCTTATTATGAAAATCTTCCGTACTCTCGTCTACCCAGATTTTATTTTTAATTTCTGTCTCCAGATTCATCAACTCTTTAGATCTTTTTTTCCCCGTAGAGGCTTTAACTCTTTCCAATTGTTCTGATAAGGTTAATGCCCATTCTTTATTATTTGTTATATCTAATGCCAAATGCTTTAGATCTTTTTGCTTATGTTCTATTTCAGAACTTAGCAGCTCATTTTCTAAAACTTTTAGTTTTAACCTTTGTTTATAACGTGCATAAAAAAAGATGAATATCGCTAAAATGCTAATTCCTCCAAAAAGCATCCATTGTTGTTTAATTTTGTTTTGCTCATCTAAGATTTCTATTTCGGACTCTTGTTGAGCTATTTCGGCCTGTTGTTGTTGAATTTCAGATTCTTGTCGTTCAGTTTCATAAAGTGTTTGGTAATACGATAAGGCATTCGCTCTTTTAACACTATTGATAGAGTCTCTTACCGTAACAAAATCTACATAGTGCGTATGAGATTTTTCAATATTGCCTAAAGCCTTATAAATTTTTGACAACCTTTCATCCATATGGTATTTACCCCAAACATTTCCTATTCTTTTGTGATAATTCAACACCCAATATCCTTCGTCTAACGCCTTATTAAATTCTTTAGTTGCAATGTAATAGTCTGCCAAAGCTGTTCTGTAATGAGATTCATTAGGTATTGGGTGTTGTTTTGCAAAACTGTTTTGTATTTTGTCAAAAAAATACGTGGCTTTACTTAGACTATCAGTTACAGCATAAGCATTTAAAAGTCCGTAAAATATGATTGGTTTATTTGGCAAATCATAATCAGGCTCTGTAACATGCTTATAGGCTTCCTTTAAATAACTAATTCTCGCGATTTGATTACCTTGAAAGTTTTGCTCTAAAGCTGCATTAAATAGGTTTGGAATCAATGATAAGTGGTCATGTCTATGGCGAGCAATAGCAATAGTTTTGTCTCTTTCCTTTTTCGCTTCTTCTGTAAAACCTATTTTAGTATATAAAGTCGCTAATTGATTTCTGGTCCATAATAAATTAGACGTATCCTTAGCTCTAACAAATATTTGTGATGTTTCTAAAAGTAGTTTAGATGCTGTAGCGTAATCTCCGGTCACGTCGTAAACTCCAGATTTGTACGATCGTGCTAAAGCATAGGATATAGAATCATTGGCTTTAAGAGAAAACTTTTCGGCTGTATTATATAAATCCAGAGACTCATTTGTTTTTCCTGAAAAATAATAACTATCTGCAGCATTTGTATAAAGCCGTCCTAAAAGATCATAATCTTTACTGTTTGTTTTTCTTGCTTTAAAATCTTCAAAGACTTTCACTCCAGCTTGTGCATTAGAAGCTCTATTAGCATAATAAAACATAAGGCTGGAAGTGTGTCTCAATGCCATATTGATTGAATCCAACTGGTAAGCATAATCTATAGTTATTTTAGCAATAGAATCGAAACTATATTTTGTTTTATTATTGACAAGCCTTGAAAGGCTATCCAACAATTTAAGTCGTTTTCCTTCTGTAGAGGATTCAATTTTTTGCTTTAGTTCTTTAACCTTTCGGTCTAGAGATTCTTTGGTAAGGTCATTGCTATTTGTTTGAGCAAAAAAAGATTGGCATAATAGCACAAAAAAGAAGCCTATGAAAAAACGTTTCATTTTAAAGGGGGTATACATTTATAGTATAAATGTATAAAAACAGTTTTTGTTTAATTAATTGCATAGGGTTACAAAAGGGTTACAAAAAAGACACAGCAGTAAATTACATCAATAAAGACAACACTTATAAAGGTTTTTAAAATTAAATCTACACACCTATTGATTGGTTTCTTTTTTGTCTTTTTTCCTCAAAAACCCAAATAAACCTTTCTTTTTTTTCGTCTTTTCGTCTTCAGAATCGATTTCAAATTCACGCTCTTTTCTGTCTTTCTTAAAGAGGCGTTTTAAAAAGCCGTCTCGTTTTTCTTCTTCACATGCCAATGCATCTTTAACGTCTTGAGATGGTGCTTCAAATTTAGCTTGAGTGATATAATTAAATTGTTTGTCTGTATTCATTTGCTTTAAAAACAAAGCTGCAATTGGCAAAGCAGAATTGGCTCCTTGACCAACAGATGTATGACTAAAACCAATACGATGATCATCATTCCCAACCCAAGACAACATGACTAATTTAGGACTTATACCAACAAACCAACCGTCTTTATTGTTTTGTGTTGTCCCTGTTTTTCCTGCTAGATCGTTCTTGAGTCCGTATTGAGAGCGCATTCGTTTTGCCGTACCTGTATTGATGGTAGACTTCATCATCTCAATCATGGTTTGCCTTGTCTCTTTTGAAAATGCTTCGGGCATTACTTTTGCTTTCTGACGCTCATAAATAACAGCTCCAGATCTATCAGTGATTTTAGTAATATAAAATGGTTTGGACACCTTCCCTTGATTAACATAGCTTGTATAAGCACCTATAAGTTCTAGCATCGATAATTGGGCAGTACCTAAAGCCAATGATGGCACTTCTGGAAGCGAAGAAGTAATCCCCATTTTTTGAGCTTGCTCGATCACTGGGACTATACCAACATCTTCCAATACCTTTACAGCAATTGTATTAATAGATTGACTCATTGCCTTTTCTAGGGAATAATTAAGATGTCTGTCATTTTCTTCTTTACCTCCATTAGTAGGCGTCCATCCTTTTTGATTGGTATAGGTCACCTCTTTAACTGAATAATAACTACATGGCTCTATCCCTTTCTCTAAAGCCGTGGTGTAAACAATAGGTTTAAATGTTGAACCTACTTGTCGCTTTGAAGCTGAGACATGGTCAAATTTGAAATGCTCAAAATCTATTCCTCCTACATAAGCTTTTATTGCTCCCGAGCTTGGATCGACAGCTACAAAACCTGTATTTAAAAATCTCATGGTATGGGTCAAACTATCAATTACCGAAGCTTCTCTTACTATATCTCCTTCCCATGAAAACAGACTAAATTTGCCTTTAGCATTTAAACTGTCCATGATAGCTTTTTCACTCCATTTTTTCTTCTTTAAGGTTTTATAAAGGTCTAAATCTTTAATCCGTTTACTAACTAATGATTTGTTTTTAAGCCATGGTGCATTTTTACCATATGCCTTTTCGAATTGAGACTGTAAGGCTTTCATATGTTGTTGCATCGCTAACTCTGCGTAGCGTTGCATATCAATATCAAGCGTGGTGTGAATTTTTAAGCCGTCTTTATACAAATCATATTTAGTGTCTTCAGCCTTGTTTACACTATCTAATAAGCTCTTTACCTCTAATCGTATTTTCTCTCGAAAATATGGAGCTACACCGTCTGTATGGTCAAACTTTTTATAGCTGATTTTTAAAGGCATATTACTGGTCTCTTTTTGAATTACCTCATCAATAAAACCATATTTCTCCATTTGCTGTAAGACAACATCACGTCTCAACTGGCTTCGCTCTGGAAACAACCTTGGATTGAAACCATGAGTTGCCTTAAGTGTTCCTATTAACGTTGCTGATTGTGCTAAATCAAGGTTTTTAGTTTTGGTGTTGAAAAATCGCTGAGACGCGCTTTCTATTCCGAAGACATTCTCGCTAAAAGGTACTGTATTTAAATACAAGGCTATAATCTCTTGTTTCGAATATAAGCTTTCAAAACGCTTAGCAACGATCATTTCCTTAACCTTATTCACTGGCATTGAAAACCAACCATGATCTTGTCTTCCATAGATATTTTTAACCAGTTGCTGACTAATCGTACTTCCACCTCCTGATGAATTATTTTGCATCAAAATGGATTTAAAAAACACACGCATCAAACTTGCGTAATCTACGCCATCGTGCTCATAAAAGCGAGCATCTTCGGTAGCAACAAGAGCATCAACCAAATGCTTCGGAAGTTCTTCATATGGCACTATTTGCCTATCAAAAATGAAATATTTACCTAGTAGTTCACTTTCAGCATCTAATAATAATGATGCTTCGGCTTGTTTGATATCTTTTAAGTCGTCTTTAGAAGGTAATGTTCCCCACAATCCAATATACACCGAAAACCAAAATAACAGCAATAAGGAAAATCCAATCACACCAACTTTAAAAAATCGTTTGAGCCATACGGACTTTAAAGTGAATTTCATAAATAGTATTTATCTAAGGTTATGTTTTATATACGATATAATTGAGAAAACAGACGTTATACATGCATTATTGCTTTAACATCAATAATTAATCTCGTAACTTTATAGAGTATGATCGATTAAGCTCTTTATAACATGAGTGCCAATTGTAAGAAAATGACTTGTTTTTCGACTAAAACGATAAGTTAATTATACAATATTTATTAATTAAAACAGAAAGGACAAATAGCTATGTTAACTTGGAAAGAAGTTATCAACTTCGCTGTAAAAGGAAATCCAACGCCAGATCGAAGAGTGGAAAAAACAGATGCCGAATGGCGTCAACAATTAACTCCTGAACAATTTAGAATTACACGTCAAAAAGGTACCGAAAGACCACACAGTGGAGCCTTATGTAGTATTTATGATGAAGGTCAATACAACTGTATATGTTGTGACACACCTTTGTTTGATTCGACAATTAAATTTGAATCTGGTTCAGGGTGGCCTAGTTTCACACAGCCTATCAAACCAAATGCCATAAAGTATGAAAAAGACTCATCTTTTGGTATGGTGCGCGTAGAAGTGATGTGCAATACTTGTGATGGACATTTAGGACATGTATTTCCAGATGGACCAGAGCCAAGCGGATTACGTTATTGTATTAATTCTGAATCTATGCAACTAGATTCTAAAGTAGAGGAGACAAACTAATGACAAATAAAAACTTAGAAAAGCTAACTGTTGGTGCAGGGTGCTTTTGGTGTATTGAAGCTGTATACAACGAAGTAAAAGGCATAGAAAAAGTAGTATCGGGATATAGTGGTGGTACTGTTCCTGGAACACCAACATACAGAGAGGTTTGCTCGGGTTTGACAGGTCACGCCGAAGTTGTTCAAGTCACATTTGATCCAAATGTGATTTCATATGAAGACTTACTGGTCATTTTCATGACAAGCCATGATCCAACAACCTTAAACCGTCAAGGTGCAGATGTTGGAACACAATATCGCTCAGTAATTTTCTATCATAACGACAAGCAAAAAGAAATTGCAGAAGTTGTAATCAAGGAAATGACACCATATTATGAGATGCCTATTGTCACTGAGATTAGTCCTTTAGGCGAATTCTTTGAAGCCGAAGCTGTACATCAAAATTACTATGCAAACAACCAAACACAAGGTTACTGTAGTTTTGTTATTACACCTAAGCTGGCAAAATTGAGACAATTGCATGCAGATAAGTTAAAAACACGTGTGACATAAATTGAAGCTATATTGAACACGAAAGAGTCTATTCCATCCATAAAACTCTATGGTGCAAAACGATGCCATAAAACACAGTTTTATTTAAGTTTCCTTAACGAAACTGGCTTCCCATATGATTTTTTGGATGTAGAAATTAATAAAGACCACGCAGATGAATTGCGTGGTCTTTATTTAAATAGAAAACTTAATTTTCCAACACTAACTATTGGTTCTAAAAAATTACGTAATCCTCGTAAAGAAGATCTTGAAAAATGGCTTAACAAATTAATTCTGAAAGACTAAACCAAAACGATTATGACCTATACTGAATTTAAAAGTAAACAGCAATTTTTTGAATTACCAGAAGGTCGAATCGCTTATATCGATGAAGGTCATGGGGAACCTATACTGTTACTCCATGGTGTACCAACCTCTGGTTGGTTATATCGACATATACATCCAGAATTAGTACAAAAAGGATATCGTGTTATTGTACCTGATATGTTTGGTTATGGATCTAGTGATTCTCCAAAGGGTTATGAAAAATATCACGAAAAACTCCAAGCTGAGCGGCTTTCAAAACTGATGGAACATTTAAGCATCAACAAATGGACACATATGCTTCATGATGCTGGCGGCTTGTGGACTTGGGAACTTTTAAAACAACAACCAAAATCCATCAAACAACTTATTATTTTAAATACAATCATTTTAAAACCTGGTTTTACTCCTCCAATGCGTTTTGGAAATAATTTCATAACTAAGTTTGTCATGAATCTTTACAGTTTCAAGCTCACTAATAATATGTTGATGAAAGGGCTTTTTAAATCTGGTTTATTAGAAAACAATCTCTCCAAAGATGATATTGAAGGTTATAAGACGCCTTTACTACAAGGGAAAATTAAAGGCATGTATTACTTCTTCTCTAAAACCTGTCATAATTTGCCTGATTACTCTAGTTTACTTCCAACATTAGAACAACAAGTTCTAGTTATTTGGGGTAAGCATGATGAGTTTTTAAAATGGGAACCTCAACAAGATCAGGTGAAACAAGCCTTAAACATTGAAACAAAGCATATACATATCATAGAAGGGAAGCATTTTATACAGGAAGAGATCCCTCAAAAAATAATTAACTTGACACATCAATTCATTCAAGAATCAAATTAAGAAAGATTGTATATTAACAATGATAAACTAACCAATTCCTATGGAAAAAACTGTTTCAGAAGCAATACAATACAGAAGATCAACCAGAATTTATAAAGAGGACCCTATTGATACTGAAAAAGTAAAACAGTGTCTCTATAATGCCTCTTTGGCACCTACAAGCAGTAACCTTCAATTATGGGAATTCTATCATGTTACAGATAAAACCACGCTCGAAAAACTAACAGTAGCTTGCCTTGGTCAAAATGCAGCGAAAACCGCCAAACAGCTTGTTGTTGTGGTCACAAGAAAGGACCTATGGCGTAAACGCGCCAAAGCAAATATTGAATTTATAAATAAGATTTACGATAAACCAGACCTTGAGGAACGATGGTTAAAGCGTAAAAAAATGGCAATCAATTATTACAACAAACTCATTCCAACCATTTATACAGATCTCTTCGGAATTTTAGGTTTTGTTAAATATCTAATTTTTCAAATTGTTGGGTTGTTTAGACCTATTTATCGTCAAACACGCTTAAGTGATATGCGAATTGTTGCTCATAAAAGTGCCGCATTAGCTGCCGAAAACTTTATGTTAAGTATGTCGGCTATTGGCTATGACACTTGCCCTATGGAAGGAAGTGACACGCTTAGAGTAAAGCAAATTCTATCTTTACCTAGAGGTGCCGAAATCAATATGGTGATTGGTTGTGGTATACGTAATGAAGACAAAGGCATTTATGGCCCTCGTTTTAGAGTGCCTTTTGACGAGGTTTATTTTGAGAGGTAGTTAGTTTTCAAAATTCTTAATCCCATTAGTTAACCAATCATAATATTCATCAGCGTCAGGAGTATAACCTACAGGTTTAATAAGATTTGCCTCATTATGATCCATCAACACGTAATAGGGCTGTGTATTTGTCTTATATTTTATGGTTTGCATCTCACTCCATTTTTGGCCTGTATTCCTTAGTTTCTTCCCTGGTCTTAATTTAGAATCGGGAGCTTCACCTTCAGGGAATTTTATTTGTTCATCCACATACAAAGAGATTAAAACAACATCATTTTTTAATGTAGACAGCACTTTAGGTTTAACCCAAACATTTTGTTCCATTTTACGGCAATTCACGCATGCCCAACCTGTAAAATCAATCATAACTGGCTTACCTACTTGTTTAGCATAAGCTAGACCTTTATCATAATCGTTAAAAGCCAGAATATCATGAGGTGCTAACAAATGTCCTCCATCTGGTAATCCTGAATGACTTGCAGAGCTTCCGCCACCTCTCGAATTACCTACACCATAAGGTGATTCGCTATAATCCAATGGCGGAGGGAACGCGCTAATTAAATTTAATGGTGCGCCCCAAAGCCCAGGAATCATATAAATGGTAAATGATAAAGTTAATAGCCCAAGCATTAATCGCCCAACAGAAATATGTTCCAAGGGTGAATCATGCGGTAACTTTATTTTTCCGAGTAGATATAGAGACAATGCTCCAAAAATGGCAATCCATATTGCAATAAACACTTCTCTTTCTAATAAATGCAATTGTAACACCAAGTCGGCTTGTGATAAAAATTTAAATGCTAATGCAAGTTCTAAAAACCCTAAAACCACTTTAACAGTGTTAAGCCATCCTCCAGATTTAGGCAATGAATTTAACCAACCTGGAAATGCAGCAAATAAAGCAAAAGGCAATGCAATAGCTGAAGAAAAACCTAGCATTCCTATAACAGGAGCAATCCCTCCTTTTGATGCTGCTTCAACTAAAATGGTTCCTACTATTGGGCCTGTGCATGAAAATGACACAATAGCCAATGCTAACGCCATAAAGAAAATTCCAATAAGCCCTCCTCTATCGGCTTGCCGATCTGCTTTGTTTGCCCATGAGTTAGGTAAAACGATTTCAAAAGCACCTAAGAAGGAGATAGCGAATACAACCAGTAATGCAAAGAATATGAGATTAAACCATACATTAGTAGCTAATGCATTTAATGCATCTGCACCAAAAATAGCTGTTATAATCGTACCTAGTAACACATAGATTACAATAATTGACAACCCATAAATAATGGCATTTCTAATCCCTTTAGCTTTCGATTGACTTTGTTTGATAAAGAAACTTACAGTCATTGGAATCATTGGGAATACACATGGTGTAAGTAATGCTACAAAACCAGAAAGAAAAGCCACTAAAAAAATAGACCACAATCCTCTAGTTTCACCTTCTTCCTCTTCTGTTCCTTTATCTGCAACTTTAACCGCATTAGTTAAATCATAATCTAAATCTATAAAAGTAGGTGTTAAACATTGCTTGTCATCACAAGCCATGAATCCTACTTCAGCCTTCACGGTTTTGACATCCTCTGCATTGGAAACTTTTATTTTTTGTCTGAACTCTGCAACATCTTCAAAGTATTTTACCTCAATCCCAAAGACTTTATCTTCTACAGTTTTTCCTTTGCCTTCTGAAGTTTTACCAACAAGTTCAACATTTTCTCCAAGATCATATTCAAAAGTAGTTGGTATAGGACCTGCATCTTTTGGAGGTATTTGAGAATACAAATGCCAGTTTTTATCAATACTAGCTTTTGAGACTAAAATATAGTCGGTATCTGAAGTTTTCTCAACCGAGGACTCCCATTTTACAGGCTCAAGAATTTGTGAAGTATCATCTGGCGAATCAAAAGGAGATAAACTTAAACCGCCTTGTGACTCATCATTTTTTTTTAAATTAAATTGAAGATCAATATAGGTTGGTGGTAAACACTTTTCATCATCACACACCATAAACTCTACCTCACCTTCAACCAGTGATAATTCTTGATTTAATACTTTGATACGCTGTCTAAATTCGGCTTTATCTTCAAAGAATTTGATAACCATGTCAAACACAGGATCATCAACAGTATGCCCTTCTTCTTCACTCGTCTTTCCGCTTAATTCATAAGCTTCATTAACCTTGTAAACAAATGTTGTTGGTATTGGACCACCATCAGGTACGTTTTGAGAATACAAGTGCCAGCCACTATCTATTGTTGCTGTAGAAATTAGATCATATTCAGTATCTGAAATTTTCTCAACAGACGTTTCCCATTCTACAGGTTCTAATACCTGGGCTTTTGAAGCTATTGTAAAAACCAATAAACTAAGTAGGGTAATAATTAAATTCTTCATTAGAAATAATTAGGTTTTGAAAGACGCTAATTTATGAAAAACTAAAAGATTAATCGCCAGCTTTAAGATTTGATTATAAAACGAGAACTAAAAGCATAAAAAAACCGAACATAATGTTCGGTTGATATTATTTATTGATAGGTTTCGATGGGGTTTCCACCAAATTTCCATTTTTCAAAGCCACCTTCTAAATCATAAATTTTCACAAAACCTTTCTCTTTAAGTTCTTTTGAGCATCTGGAACTTCTTCCACCGGACTTACAATATACAATGACAGGCTTAGTTTTATCAAGCTTGGCAATATCCTCATCAAAGGTTGGAGATCTAAAATCTATATTTTGAGACTGCTCTATAAAGCCTTCTTTGTATTCTTCGGGTGTTCTAACATCAACTAACTGGATATCTTCCAGTTCTAAGCGTGATTGCATCTCTTCAGCAGAAATCATTTTAATTTCGCTTTGTGGTTCTTCTTTGCAACTAAATGCGAAAGCAAAAAGTGCAAAACAGTAGATAAGTACCTTGTTTTTCATTTTGATTGATTTTTAGATTGAAGCTACTTCACCTCTCCATTCGCTGAAGCCTCCAATTAGATTATATGTGTTTTTAAATCCTAACTGATTCATTACACTACAAGCCTGAGCACTTCGACCACCTGCTTTACAATACACATAATAGTTTTTAGATTTATCGAGTTCTTCAAGCTCGTAGATAAATCCTTGACCCTTATAAATATCAATAGCAATAGCATTTGGTATAATCCCAAGTGCTACTTCTTCTGGTGTTCTAACATCTAATATTACCGCATTTTCATCTGCGTTTAATTTAGAGGTCCATTCTTGTTGAGTTAAATCAGCCATATTTTTTATACATCAATAATCATGCAAATTTAACGTTTCCTTATGATAAAGACGAAAAAAAATCCGAAGTGTTACACTTCGGATTCTTAAAATTTAAAAATAAATTGTTATTATACTTTAATTGAGCAGCCTATTGCTCTTGTTTTGGCTTCTGGAACTTCTTTACCAACTAACAATGCATCTACAGCATCTTCAACATAGGTTTTTGTTACAGCGCTTGCATCTTTATAGTTATCATCGATAGCTCCAATATACTTTACCAGAGGTCCTTTTTTCGTTTTTTCTAATACATAAACATGAGGTGTTTTGGTAGCACCATATTGAGGGTAAATCTTTTGACCTTTGTCCATTAAATATGGAAATGTAAATCCTTTTGCTTTTGCTCTTGCTTTCATAGCTGCCATATTATCTCCAGGTTTTACATCGGTATTATTTGGCATAATCGCAATCACAGGATATCCTTTATCAGCATATTTTTTATTTAAGGCTTCAACGCGATCTTCATAGGCTACTGCATAAGGACAAGTATTACAAGTGAATACGACAATAAATCCTTTAGCGTCTTTAAAATCTGCCATTGAGACCATTTTTCCGTCAATATTTTCTAATTTGAAATCGGTGGCGATATCTCCAATATCATAACCTGTTCCAACAGGTGTAAATGCAGTAGTTGCTATAAATGCAACTATAGCTAATAGTGTTTTAAATGTGTTCTTCATGATGATTCTATTTAATGAATTGTTTTACTTCGGTTTCTAATTCTTGGTAATTGAAAGAGCGTTCATAAAACGCTTTTTTATCTTTATTATAAATCAAGGTTGCTGGAATAGCTCCAGACCAGTTTTTATTTACTTTGGGTATCCATGTATTTGAGTCGACATCATCTAAAACAACGACTTCACTTTTTAGTGCGTTCTTCTTCAGAAAAGGCTTAAGCTTTGTTTCAATTTGCTTCGGAAAGTCTAAACTTACTAAAATAACTTCAACATTATGATTAGAATACTTAGCATTCAACTGCTCAAAGTATGGAAGTTCCTTTACACATGGTGCACACCATGTTGCCCAAAAATTTATCACATAGGTTTTTTTAGCATCTTTTGTGCTTAAATACGATTGAAGTTCTTCAAAATTGAAAACTTTCAAACTATTATCGGGACGATTAAGATGTGTTTCTTCAAAATAATTTATCTGTGATGTCCCATTTCCAAAGGACATTAAAACAATAGTGATTATAAGAGCCATATGTTTCATGTTATAAATTTAGGAATCAAATTACGGACATGAATAAATTTAACAAAACATTAGAAAATTGAATCATTTTTTATATTACATTTGTACACACAACAATTGTATATACAAATGTCAATAGAAAAAGAAATTAAAAGCACAGTTAAACTTGATGAAAAAGACAAGACTGTTATCAATTTAATTTATACCAATAATTGGTTAAAAGAGAAAGCACACGTGTTTTTTAAAGATTATGATTTATCTCAAGAACAATATAATGTTCTAAGAATTTTAAGAGGCCAAAAAGGTCATCCAGCTAATTTAAGCACCATTCAAGATCGCATGCTTAATAAGATGAGTAATACAACACGCTTAATTGACAAACTTCTTAAAAAGGATTTAGTAACTCGTCAAACGTGCGCATCAAATAGAAGAAAAATAGAAATTTTTATTACCAAAAAAGGACTCAACCTATTGACAGAATTAGATCAAAAAGTAAAAGCAAGCAACATAGAAATTACCAAAAGTTTAAGTAACTCTGAATTATCTCAACTAAATAAACTTCTAGATAAATTAAGAGCACAATAATAATCCAAACACAAATTTAAATTACAAAACAATGAAAAACACCATTTTAAAATCAGCAACTTTAGTCGTATTAGCTTTATCATTTGTATCCTTTACCACTATTTTGAAAAAGGAAATAAAAGTTAAAGAATCAACAATTACATGGAAAGGTCATAAAATAACAGGCTCGCACGAAGGTACTATAACATTAAGCGATGGTACGCTTACATTTGAAAATAAAAAGCTTACTGGTGGAAACTTTACAATTGATATGACAAGTATTACTGTAACAGATTTAAAAGCCGGAAAAGGAAAAGAAAAATTAGAAGGGCATCTCAATTCTGATGATTTTTTTGGCACACGCAGCTACCCTAAAGCCACATTTAGAATCACAAATGTTAACGGTAACAATGGCAATTACAAAGTAACAGGAGATTTAACTATCAAAGGAAAAACACATGAGTCGACATTCAATATGAATGTGACAAAAGGCTCTGCTACTGCTAATCTAAAAATTGATAGAACTAAATATGGCATTAAGTATGGTTCTTCAAGTTTTTTTGACGGACTAAAAGACAAAGCTATTTCTGACGAGTTTGATCTAAATGTCACATTGAAGTTTTAAATAATTTTGATTAATAGCAACATTTAGTGATTAAGATTCCCATGTTTATGGGAATCTTTTCTTTTTTATAGAATTAAATTTGAAAACTAAAATTTGATTTCTATATTTGAACTTTATTACAACAATGAACACAAATTTAAATCATACTTGGTGGTGGATGTCTCGAAACGAAACTTCGTGAACTAACCCTATAGGTATATTTAAAATAACATATCAAAAAGGCTTGTCATTCACGACAAGCCTTTTTTAATAATAAAAAATGAAAACATTTAGTCTATACACACATTACAAAAAAATATTAGCAGACACTATCACACCTGTAAGTATTTATTTAAAGATCAGAGACAAGTTTCCAAATAGCATTTTATTGGAGAGTAGTGATTATCACGCTAACGATAATAGCTTTTCTTATATCTGTTTTAATCCAATTGCCTCTATAAAAGTTAAAAATTATCTTATTGAACAACACTATCCAGACGGAAGTACAAAAACCAATAAGGCAAAAAACATCTCTGTAACCGAAGAGATCCATAAGTTCACAAAGCGCTTTAAAGTAAATTCTGATGAAGAGTTCAAGTTTATTAACAACGGAATTTTTGGTTATACGGCTTATGATGCTGTAAAATATTTTGAAGATGTTGATATTAGAAAAAAACCTGACTCTTTAGATATCCCAGACATTTATTATGCCATCTATCAAAATATAATTGCCATTAATCACTTTAAAAATGAGGCTTATATTTTTGCCCATTGCTTTGAAGCCGAAAATAATATTGATGAAGTTTTACAACTCATTAGTTCTAAAAATTTTGCGTCTTACAGCTTTAAAAAAGATTCTGATATCATATCAAATCTAACTGATGAAGAATATAAAAGTCATGTAGAATTGGCTAAAAAACACTGTGCTCGAGGTGATGTATTTCAATTAGTATTATCCAAAAAGTTCTCACAAGCTTTTAAGGGTGACGAATTTAATGTATATCGCGCTTTGCGAAGTATCAACCCATCACCTTATCTTTTTTATTTTGACTACGGAAATTTTAAAATCTTTGGAAGTTCACCTGAAGCCCAATTAGTTGTAAAAAACGAAAGAGCGGAAATTCATCCTATTGCTGGGACATTTAGAAGAACAGGAAATGACGAAGAAGATCAGAAATTAGCAAAACAACTCGCTGATGATGATAAAGAAAATGCAGAGCATGTGATGTTAGTTGATTTAGCACGTAACGACTTAAGTCGTCATGGAAGTGATGTAAAAGTAGAAACCTATAGAGAGGCACAATTTTTCTCTCATGTAATTCACTTAGTGAGTAAAGTCACAGGGAAAATCCATAAGAAGACAGCGACAATGCAAGTTGTAGCAGATACATTTCCTGCAGGCACATTAAGTGGAGCACCAAAACATCGTGCTATGCAACTTATTGAACAATATGAAAAAACAAGCAGAGCATTCTATGGAGGCGCTATTGGTTTTATGGATTTTAATGGAAATTACAATCATGCCATTATGATCAGAACCTTTATGAGTAAAAACCATAAACTCCATTGGCAAGCTGGAGCGGGATTGGTTTCTAAATCAAACCCAGAACACGAATTACAAGAAGTATATAACAAATTAGGTGCTTTAACTAAAGCTATAGAATTAGCAGAAAACATATGAAAGTATTAGTAATAGATAACTACGACAGTTTTACCTACAATCTCGTCCACTATTTGGAAGATTTAAACTGTGAAGTCACCGTAAAAAGAAACGATAAACTTTCTCTTGAAGAGGTTGATTCGTTTCAAAAAATAGTCCTTTCGCCTGGGCCTGGTATTCCAAACGAAGCTGGATTATTAAAGGATATTATAAAAATCTACGCATCAACTAAAAGTATTTTGGGTGTATGTTTAGGACAGCAAGCTATTGGTGAAGTTTTTGGTGGTTCGCTTATTAACTTAGAAGATGTATACCATGGTGTTGCTACCGAAGTAGACATTTGTGTTGATGATGAATCCCTTTTTAACAATATGGATAAAACCATAGAAGTGGGTCGTTATCATTCTTGGGTTGTTGATGCTAATTTACCTGAAGTATTAGAAGCCACATCTTTCGATAGTAATGGGCAAGTGATGTCCTTGCGACATAAAGTCTATGATGTAAAAGGTGTTCAATATCATCCAGAATCGGTATTAACACCTAACGGAAAGCAAATTTTGGAAAACTGGATAAAGAGCTAACATGAAACATATACTAAACAGATTAATCAATCAAGAAAGCATTTCTAGCGACGAAGCAAAACGCGTCTTGGTTAATATTTCCGAAGGGCAATACAACCAAAGTCAAATCGCTTCTTTTCTAACCATATACATGATGCGAAGTATTACTATTGAAGAACTTCAGGGTTTCCGCGATGCACTATTAGAACTTTGTATTCCTGTAGATTTATCAGATTTTAATGCAATTGATCTTTGTGGAACTGGTGGTGATGGTAAAGATACGTTTAACATTTCGACATTAGCATCTTTCATAACAGCAGGCGCAGGAGTAAAAGTCGCTAAGCACGGAAATTATGGCGTGTCATCGGCTTCAGGATCTTCCAATGTCATGGAAGCGTTAGGCGTTAAATTTACCAATAATACCGACACATTAAAACGCACTATTGATCAAGCTGGAATCTGTGTTATGCATGCTCCATTATTTCATCCAGCAATGAAAAATGTAGCACCAATTAGACGAGAACTTGGTGTAAAAACCTTTTTTAACATGTTGGGCCCAATGGTAAATCCTGCATTTCCAAAAAATCAAATGGTTGGTGTGTTTAATTTAGAATTACAACGCATCTATGGATATCTATACCAGAATACAGATAAAAAATACAGTATTGTTCATGCATTAGATGGTTATGATGAAATTTCTCTTACAGGGAATACAAAAATCATTTCTAACAATACTGAAACCATGCTAAGCCCTTCAGATTTAGGACTTGAACAAATAGAGCAATCTGACATATTTGGAGGTGCTACAGTAAGAGAAGCAGCTAAAATCTTTAAGAACATTATTAATGGAAAAGGAACTACAGCGCAAAACAATGTCGTTTGCGCTAATGCTGGTTTGGCTATAGCAACTGTAAATCAAATTTCACATAAAGAAGGATTTAAACTTGCCAAAGCAAGTTTAGATAATGGAAAAGCAAAAGCTAGTCTTGAAAAGTTAATAGAATTAAGCAATTAATGGATATTTTAACCAAAATAGTAAAGGACAAACGTATCGAGGTTGCTCTGCGGAAACAATTAATTCCAATCAAACAACTAGAGCAATCTATCTTATTTGAACGTGAGACCATTTCGTTAGCAAAACGACTTAAAAAAAGCCATACAGGGATCATTGCTGAGCATAAACGACGTTCGCCTTCTAAACAAATCATTAATCATAATTTAAATGTATTTGATGTTGCTAAAGGTTATGAGAATGCAGGTGTTTGTGGTATGTCTGTTCTAACCGACGGGAAATATTTTGGCGGAAGCTTAGATGATCTATTAACAGCACGTTCTAGCTGTAATCTGCCCTTACTTCGCAAAGAATTTATTATCGATGAATACCAAATTGTAGAAGCTAAGGCTCATGGTGCCGATGTGATATTATTAATTGCTGCAATTCTATCTAAAGCTGAAATCAAACAGTTTTCAGAATTGGCAAAACAACTGAATTTAGATGTATTACTCGAGGTGCATAACCAAGAGGAACTTGATAAATCAATTATGCCTAGTCTGGATATGCTAGGTGTAAATAATAGAAACCTTAAAACCTTTGAGGTAAGCTTAGAAACCAGTAAACGATTAAGTGAGTCGATTCCTAACGATTTTGTAAAAGTTTCTGAAAGCGGTATTAGTAGTATTGATGCCATTAAAATATTACAACCCTATGGATATAAAGGTTTTCTAATTGGTGAGAATTTTATGAAAACTGATAATGCAGGAGAAAGTGCAGCGCAATTTATAAACGACTTGGAACAATGAAACTGAAAGTTTGCGGAATGAAATATAAAGACAATATTAAAGAGGTTGCTCAATTGCAACCCGATTATTTGGGCTTTATATTTTATGAGAAATCAAGTCGGTTTTTTAATGGTACAATTCCAGAATTACCAAAAACCGTCAAAAAAGTAGGTGTATTTGTTAATGCTCCTCTGAAATTCGTGATAGAAAACATAAATACTCATAACTTACAAGCGATTCAATTACACGGTCAAGAATCTTCTGAGTACATTAAAAATCTTAGAAAGCTACTAGTAGACTCAGGTATTAATGTCATGGAAATCATTAAAGTCTTTAGTATTAAAAATGATTTTGACTTTTCGGTCTTGGCTACTTATGAAAATGTCTGTGATTATTTTTTATTTGACACCAAAGGCAAGTTACCTGGCGGAAATGGATATACCTTCAATTGGGATATTTTAAAATCATATCCATCAACCAAACCCTTCTTTTTAAGTGGTGGTATTGGTTTAAATGAAATTGAAAAGCTAAGCACTTTTAAGCATACTAAAGTTTCAAAATACTGCTATGCAATTGATGTGAATAGTAAATTTGAAATTGATCCTGGATTAAAAAACACAAATGAGTTAGAAACATTTAAACATGAGTTACAATATTAACGACAAAGGCTATTATGGAGAATTTGGAGGCGCATACATTCCAGAAATGCTCTATCCCAATGTTGAAGAGCTACGACAAAATTATCTTAAGATTATGGCCGAACCTTCATTCAAAGAAGAATTCGATCAATTACTCAAAGATTATGTAGGCCGTCCATCACCACTCTATTTTGCTAAACGATTAAGTGAAAAACACAATACGAGAATCTATCTCAAACGCGAAGACCTCAATCATACTGGTGCGCATAAAGTCAATAATACGATTGGACAGATTTTAATGGCACAACGTTTAGGAAAATCTAGAATTATTGCTGAAACTGGTGCAGGACAACATGGCGTAGCTACAGCTACTGTTTGTGCGCTAATGGGTATGGAATGCATCGTGTATATGGGTGAAATTGATATTGCTCGACAAGCACCCAATGTTGCGAGAATGAAAATGCTTGGCGCCCAAGTGAGACCAGCATTATCAGGAAGTAGAACACTTAAAGATGCTACCAATGAAGCCATTCGCGATTGGATTAACAATCCAGTGGACACGCATTATATCATTGGAAGTGTCGTTGGACCTCATCCCTATCCAGATATGGTAGCTCGCTTTCAAGCTATCGTTTCCAAAGAAATTCAATGGCAACTAAAAGAAAAAGAAGGGACATCAAAACCCGATTATGTAGTGGCTTGTGTTGGAGGAGGCAGTAATGCTGCTGGAGCGTTTTATCATTATTTAGATGATACTGATGTTAAGCTTATCGCTGTTGAAGCAGCTGGAAAAGGCGTGCATTCTGGTGAAAGTGCTGCAACTTCTGCTCTAGGCCGAGAAGGTATTATTCATGGCAGCAAAACCTTATTAATGCAAACAAATGACGGACAAATTACCGAGCCTTATTCTATTTCAGCTGGATTAGACTATCCAGGTGTTGGGCCAATGCATGCACATTTGTATGCCTCTGGTCGCGCCGAATTCATCTCAATTACTGATGATGAAGCCATGGTCGCAGGTTTAGAATTAAGTAAACTAGAAGGAATCATACCAGCCATTGAAAGCTCACATGCATTTGCTGTTCTAGATCAAAAGACATTTAAAGCAGATGATATTGTAGTTATCAATTTGTCTGGTCGTGGTGATAAAGACTTACAGAATTATATTGACTATTTTAAATTATAAAATGAATAGAATAAATCAAAAATTAAAAGAAGATAAAACACTTCTTTCCATATACTTTTCTGCAGGATACCCTAGCTTAAACGATACTGTATCTATCATCGAAAATCTTGAAAAAAGTGGTGTTGATATGATTGAAATCGGGTTGCCTTTTAGCGACCCCTTAGCAGATGGACCGACTATACAAGCTAGTTCGACAGAGGCTCTAAAAAATGGGATGACAACCAATGTGCTTTTTGATCAATTAAAGGACATTCGTAAAACCGTTTCTATTCCGTTAATTGTTATGGGTTATTTTAATCCTATGTTACAATATGGTGTGGAAGCATTTTGTAAAAAATGTCAGGACATTGGAATTGATGGATTGATCATTCCCGACCTTCCTGTTGATGTATACAATGATCAATACAAGGCTATTTTTGAAACCTACGGATTAATAAATGTATTTCTCATCACACCACAAACCTCTGTAGAACGTATTAATTTTATAGATTCAATTTCCAATGGGTTTATATACATGGTAAGTTCTGCAAGTGTTACAGGCAGTAGCTCTGGCTTTGGAGATGAGCAAACAGCTTACTTTAAACGCATTGCTAACATGAAACTTAAAAACCCTCAAATTGTAGGTTTTGGAATTTCAAATAATGAGACTTTTACGCAAGCAACACAATATGCTAAAGGTGCTATTATTGGAAGTGCGTTCATTAAACATTTATCAAATCAAGGTGTCAATGCTATTACCAATTTTGTCAAATCAATTATAGACTAATGCGTATTAAACTATTAATCTACCTCTGTTTTTTCATTTGTACTTTTCTTTGTTGTAACTCAAGGCAAAAAGAGTACAAAACTGTTGAAGAGTTAGAGATTGCATTATCTAAAACTCCTGATACTCTTATTGATTATCCATATAATTATGGAATGTGGCTTACGCTAAAAACTACAGATCAAAAAAAAGTAGCTGCCGTAATTGGATTGGAAGATTACAAACCTGTCAATTGGAAATATGGATTTAAATATGCTAAAAACAACAACCGAAATGAAAGCTGTATATTTATATCTCCTGTTATCAATAACAATTGGTTGGTACTTTCAGGATATAATTTACCTCATCCATCAACTCAAGATGTTGTTGGTTTTTTAAACACACTAAGTTTAGAGTTTGGCGAAGTGCACTATTATCTCTATCATGAAAAAATACGGTGTATTGTTTGGTCAAAAAATGGAGTTATTGAGCGTTTTGTTTGGTATAATGATGTTCGCGAAATAATGGAAAAGGGCGATATAACCAAAGCCGAACAACTTACCAATATGGAGAGTTTAAGTATTACCTATAATTTAGATGAAGCCTTAACCAAAGAATTCTCAAAGAATCCTACCAGATTTGAAGAGAAATACAAGTATCTTAACTATGCCGTTGAAACAGTAGGTGATACAGAAGTTTATGTGGCAGATACCATACCATGGCCTGGAAAATATTATGTGGAAAAAATTGCCGAACAATGGAGCTTAAACCCTAAGCAAATGGAAAAAAAAGGATATAATTCACAAGGTTTGGGTTTATTTGGAAGAACACGTTTTAAATATTAAATCAGAATATAATTAATCATTTGAAAAAAGATTGGCATATCGCACTATTTACCTTGGTTTATGTTTTAGTATTTCCTTTAATCTATGCACTGGGCTTTCATGATTTGAGAGGTTTTGTTTTTTTTATGCTAATTCTTATGGTTTTGAGTGCTCCGTCACTATTTGCAGTTTTAATCTTATTAGCTTTTGAACGCACCAAAAAAAGATCAATTTCAATTTATGTATATATCATTCTATCAATTGTACTATTCTCCATTTTTTTAATAATATGGAAAAATGTAGAAAGTGATCCTAAAAATATTTTTCCAATATTTGAAGAAAGTCATTTTGTACATATTACAATGTGTATAGCCTCACATATAATTGCGTTGATTACTATAGAACTCGTCAAAACATTAAACAGAAGACACGATGCCACTTAATATTGTTTTATTTGAACCTGAAATACCAAACAATACAGGTAATATTGGTCGATTAGCATTAGCTTCTGGATCAAAATTACACTTAGTAAAACCTTTTGGTTTCGAGTTGAGTGATAGCAGGCTCAAACGGGCTGGATTAGATTACTGGCAGCATCTAGATGTGACTATCTATGACTCTGTTGACGACTTTTTTAAAGTAAATGCCAATGGAAACTTTGCATTTTTCTCAAGCCATGGCTCGACATCGCATTGGGAAATCCCGTTTGAAAACAATTTGTTTCTTATCTTCGGAAAAGAATCGGTTGGTTTACCAAAATCAATAATTGAACAATACAAGACTCAGCTTTATAAAATACCTTTATATAGCAAGCACATAAGGAGTTTAAACCTTGCAAATGCGGTGAGTATTGTGATTTATGAAGGGTTAAGACAGCTACAATAGCAAATACATGTTATCCAAATATTTTAGGGTTTTTTCCGAATACTTTCAAATCGCATTAGGTATAGTTCTTGCCAGTATTGGTCTAAAAGCTTTTTTGCTTCCAAACGGATTTTTGGATGGTGGCGTCACAGGAGTTGCACTTTTAATTCGCACTCAAGTTGATATCAGCTTGTCTTATTTGTTAATCGCTTTAAGTATCCCGTTTTTAATTCTGGGTTATTACACTGTCTCAAAACGAATTGTCGTTAAATCTATTATTAGCATCTTGGGATTAGCTCTTTTCATCCATTTTGAGAACTTTGACACCATAACTGACGATAAGTTCCTTATCTCAATTTTTGGAGGTTTATTTCTTGGATCAGGTATTGGAATTGCTATTAGAAATGGTTCTGTTTTAGATGGATCTGAAATTTTAGGCGTATTTATAAATGATCGATTTGGTGTTAGTATTGGAAAAGTAATTCTCCTTTTTAACGTGATTTTATTCTCTATAACCGCTTTTATTATATCAACAGAAGTAGCCATGTATTCGATTCTCACTTATATTGTTACAGCCAAGGTGACCGACTTGGTCATTGAAGGTTTTGAAGATTTTATAGGAGTCACTATCGTCTCAAAAGAATTCGAGCAAATTAAAGTGGCTATCATTAAAGAACTTGGCGCTGGTATGACCCTATATAAAGGAAAAAAGGGCTTTGGTAGTACAGGTGAAATACAAGACTTTGATATTATTCATACGATCATTAATCGTATTGATATTAAAAAAATATACCGAATAGTATCTAAAATAGACAAAGATGCATTCATAGTAGAGTTTGACGTCAACAATGTGCGAGGTGGTGTTTTGCGACGTTATCTCAATAAAAAGAAAGACAAAAAACTCCCATCGTTCCTATCTGAACAACAACTCTAATTAACATAACTTCTTTAAAATATTCTAAGTTATTTGTTACATTTGAATATGAGACGCTTGAAAAACATGAACGTATTGTTTTTTGGACTAACACTTGTACTGAGTTTAGTCTCGTTCTCTGGTACTGCACATAATATACCAAACAAATCGGTAACAACTGCTTTAGTAGTTGAAGACTATCAACCAGAAACACGCTTTTCAATTCAATTTCAAAAGGCAAAAAAGATTCTGAGTTTTAGCTTTGATATTTATTACAAATTTTCATTTTCTAATTATAAATACACACAGAATTTAAATGCCCAAACCTTGTATAAATATTATACGAACAGTGCTTTTTTTATAAGATTGGAAAAACTTCATATGGAGTCGTACACTCCCAAAAACAACAAAATAGTTTATAATAATTTCATAGTGTAATTTCAGTAATCATCAATCTTTGGTTGATGACACACTTATTTTTAACTGCATCACATTTCTGTAGATGCCTTATTCACTTATACTATGAAAATAAAAAAAACATTAAGGTTAATAGCCTTAATTTTTATAATTGTTTTAGCTTGTATTGTCCCATTTCCGATGCAATTCAACCAAAAAGATAATTTACCCAAAGACCTTATAGAACAGGTCGAAAAAAGAGAAGAAGAGGACGACGAAGATATATCTAAAGAATTATTTTAAAATAATTATGACTAAATTTAATAACTCACAAACACAACTTAACATGAAAAAATTAATACTACTATTATTTACAATTCCCTTTCTTGCGTTTCATTCTGTAGATACTGAAGTTAGCATTATAGGAAAATGGAAAGGTGAAGACAAAGGTGATATTGGCTTTGTGCATTTTGACAAAGAAGGCTATGCTCTATTTGAAACTGGAGACCAAAAAATAGGAGGAAAAGAATTTATTATGAAAGGTCAAAAAGCTAAAATGACCTATAAATTAAATACAAGCACAAAACCTATGGAGCTTGATTTTATCATTACCATTCTAGAAACTAATGAATCTAATAAAATATTTGGTATTGTAGAATTTGAAAATGAGAACAAAATGCATTTGGCAGTAGGGTTTGGTGGCTCTGCAAGACCAACTGAGTTTGATGACGAGAACTCCATTTACTTCTTTAGAGAAGAGTAGTTATCGCTGCTTATTTTTGAGCATTGTTAAATACATCTGTTCAACTTTCGTTCTTGCCCAAGGTGTTCGTCTTAAAAACTTCAAACTAGATTTTATTGATGGATCATGAGTAAAACAGCGAATATTGACCTGATAACCCATGTATTCCCATCCATAATGGGCTTGTAACTCGGTAACTATTTGTTCGAGTTTTATACCATGCAATGGGTTGTTCTTTTGCGCAGTCATTATAATTTCTCTACTAAACTTTTGATTTTAACTGCTTTTTCAAAATGATCTAATTGATGTGTTTCAATCCACCAGATTGCAGCTTCCATTAATAACTTTGGATTGTCATTTTTATTCTTGAAAAAAGCATAAAAAGAAACACCCACGTTATCGCCTTTTTGCGCAATCTTTTTATTGCAAACTTCTATTATTTTTTGCTTTAAAACCTCAGTCATGCTAATTACGTCTATCCTTGCGATTTCTAGAATTATTATTGTTTTTATTTCTACGATTTCTATGTCGCTCAGGGTTTTTTGAATTGGGATTTCTAGAATTACGGCGTTGTCTATTTTGACCTGGTTTAATTGGCTCTGTTGAAGCATTCGGATCTGGTTCAAAGCCTTCGACAATATCTACTTCAATTCGTTCTCCAATAAGTTTCTCTATGCTTTTTAAATACGAGGTTTCGTCTGCACTCACTAAAGAAATAGCTTGTCCGTTTGCTCCTGCTCTTCCTGTTCTACCTATTCTATGCACGTAATCTTCAGAAATATTAGGCAATTCGAAATTCACCACATGTGGTAATAACGGAATATCTAATCCTCGTGCTGCAATATCTGTCGCTACCAATACACGAACACTTCCATTTTTAAAGCCTGCTAAAGCTTTAGTTCTTGCGCCTTGACTTTTATTTCCATGAATAGCTGCTGCACTAATTCCAGCAGAGATCATTTTTTTTGTTAAACGATTGGCCCCATGCTTGGTTCTTGTAAATACTAATACTTGTTTCCAATTTCCTTCGGAAATAAGCTTAATGATAAGTCCGGTTTTTTTGTTTTTAGCCACGCGATACACTTTTTGTGAAATGGCATCTACTGTAGAATTCTCCGGAGTAGCTTCAACTTTAACAGGATGATTCAAAATCCCATTAGCAAGTTTTCTGATATCTTTTGAAAACGTAGCTGAAAACATCAAATTCTGACGTTTATCTGGCATCAGTTTCATCACGCGTTCAATATCTCTTAAAAACCCCATATCTAACATACGATCGGCTTCATCAAGCACAAATATCTCAACGCGTTTTATGGATAATAAATTTTGATTTTGCAGGTCTAATAATCGACCAGGTGTGGCTACCAAAACATCAACACCTCGTCGTAACGTAGCTACTTGTGGTTTTTGATTTACACCACCAAAGATAACAGCGCTTTTAATATTTAAAAACTCACTATAGTCTTTAACACTTTCATAAACCTGAGCAGCTAGCTCTCTTGTCGGTGTTAAAATCAAAGCACGTATAGGTCTAAACTTAGCCTTAGGATTCTCTGATAAGTAATGTAATAATGGTAACGTAAAACCTGCAGTTTTACCTGTTCCTGTTTGCGCCGAAGCTAAAACATCTCTTCCTTCTAAAACAGGCGGAATCGCTTTTTCTTGTATTGGACTAGGTGATGTGTATCCTTTTTTGCTAATTGCTTTTAACAAGGCATCAGATAAGCCTAAAGATTGAAATGACATAAAAATTATTTGGGCCAGTAAAAGGCATTTGAGATGACCATTTAATTAAAATATCACCTCTGTTATTTTGAGCAAAGGTACTGTTAATTTAATGGTTAACTCTATATATTTGATTTAGTTAAAAAAATAATCCGTTTATGGTTTTGCCTAGATGTTGAATAGTTAACTTTGTGCAAAGCATTGTTGTTATTTTTACGCTTAATGAGATTAGTTACACTAGACGATTTTAGAGATACTTTTTTTAAAGGAAAACAAAGAGGTTGGGATTTTATTCTTTCAAAATTCAACTTGCGTAATAGTGAACGTACAAAAAGCGCATTCAATAGTTCGGCTAGCATTAGTGCTAATTGGTGGGAAATTCCATATGTAAAAAAAAGATGGAATAAATTGATGACCAATGACGAGCATCAAAACTATAAACAATATCTTGTTGCAGAGGCTCTCAAAGATGCTTCTAACTTAAAGCTATTGTCGTTAGGAAGTGGTACTTGTAGTCATGAAATAGAATTGGCTCAATATAATAATTTTGAAAAAATAACCTGTCTCGACCTATCGGAATATAGAATCTCTGAAGCAAAAAAAACCGCCGAGCAAAAACAGTTAAACAACATAGAGTTTATTTGCTCTAATATTGATGATTTTAATTTTAAAGACGATCATTATGATATTGTTCTATTTAATGCTTCACTTCATCATTTTAAAAATGTAGACGCTTTATTATCTAAAAAAATTAAACCTTGTTTAAATACATCTGGACTGCTGGTGATTAATGAATATGTTGGCCCTAATAGACTGCAATTTTCAAGACTGCAAATACAGAAGATCAATGAAGGGCTTAGATTAATTCCAAAGACATTCAGAAAACGCTACAAATCATCATCCCATAAAAATAGTTTCTCTGGTTCGGGGCTTTTAAGAATGGTTATTGCTGATCCTTCAGAATGTGTAGACTCGGAAAGTATAATCCCTTCAATTCACAAGCATTTTGATCGTGTTGTTGAGAAGTCTTATGGCGGAAATATTTTAATGAATGTTCTTAAAGATATCTCTCACCATTTTATTGATTTAAATGATGAAAAGAAAAAAGCCTTAGATGCTCTTTTTGAATTTGAAGACGACTATTTAAAAAACAATCCTTCCGATTTCATATTTGGTATTTACAAAAAACCAAACCATTAGTTTAAGTTTTAAAAAAACTCCCGATACTGTAGCACTCTAAAATCAAACGTATTGAATTTAGGATTCCTTGCCTTGAGTTGTTTGTATAGAGGCAACCTACTTATAGAAATATTTGCAGCACCAGATCCTGAAGTTAGCGATACTGTTTTAATAGGTCTACCATCAAGATTAAACTCATGAACTCTAGGAATCTCATTTGAGACTAGATCTAACTTTTTATCATACGTTTTAAGGTGTCTTCGGAAGAAATATTCTGGTCCGTTTTTACTATTTCCACCAGTAAATAAAAGCGTATTAATATTTGGAAATTGTTTTAAATACCCAACAACATCTCTCAGTATAATATCTTTCATGCCTAAATCTGAAGCATCTATTTTCTCACGTTTAGCACTTTCAACAATATCACAAACACCAATTTTATTTGCAATTAAAAATGCTTTGCGCTCATCAATAGCTTCTTGAGAATTGTCATATCTAAGACCAAGCTGATGGATTTCATCAATAAATAACCACAATGAATTGTAATAACTTCCGTAGCAAAAATTAACATCCTTTTCAAGTAATTCTCCTGTGCTAAAACGTGGAGGAGGCAACGTACCTACAATAAGTTTAGTCGTATTGTCCTGGATAAAAGGTTTGTAAGGATGTTTGTGAAGAAACACGTTCTACTTGATATTAAATTTTATTTTTCGTATTTTATAGTAAACCAAATAACTTAAAACCATGGGAAAAGGTGACAAAAAAACTAAGCGTGGAAAAATACACAGAGGCACTTTTGGTGTGAGACGACCACGGATAAAAAAACGTCCAAAGACCGAAGATAAAATCAAGCCAGGAAAAAAGGCCTAATTATCTTGTAAACACAAGTTCTGTTTCACTTGACAGGTCTTCTGAAAAACGATAGTTTTCATAATTAAAACCTTTGACATCATCAATGGTTTTAGCATTTGTATCAATAATATATCGTGTCATATAACCTCGTGCTAATTTAGCAAAGGTCATAATTGTTTTATATTCTCCATTTTTAAAATCCTTAAAGTTTGCTGTAATAACAGGTACTTTTAGAGCTTTGGTATCTATGGCTTTAAAATACTCGTTACTAGCAAGATTAAGAAACACTTCATCATCTTCAAGTTCCTCATTTAAAGCTTGAGTGACTTTCTTTTTCCAGAATTCGTATAAGTTTTTATTTTTTCCGACGGGAAACTTGGTTCCCATTTCCAAACGATATGGTTGAATTAAATCTAAAGGTTTAAGTACGCCATATAATCCCGAAATGATTCTTACCGTATCTTGAAGCTTATCTATTTTTTTTGCATCTATATTGTAAGCATCCAGACCTCTATAAACATCACCACTAAAGGCATAGATTGCTTGTCTGGCATTATCTTGAGTAAACGGTAAGTGCCATTCTTGATTACGTTCATAATTTAACTGCCCTAAATTATCAGAGATCTTCATCAATTTAGATAAACTCTTAGCAGATTTTTTCTTCAACAACTTATTTAAACGTAAAGCTTCATTTAAAAAACAAGCTTCGGTTGTTTTAGTTGTTGGCAACTTACTATCGTAGTCTAATGATTTTGCTGGAGAGAGTACGAGTTTCATATATTATATTTTTCGTTAACTAAATTACAATAATTCTTTAATTTTTCAGATTAAAGATACAACGATATACTCATATAAGATTAGACGTATTAATGCTAAATCTAATACAGTAATAATTAAAATTTATAGCTCTTATTTTTGAATTTCTTCTGAAACGACTTCCCACTCAAAATTAAGGTATAAATCACTTCTCGCATCTAAAGGGTTTTTTGAGGTTTTGATAATTTCTAACTTATCTGCTATAAGTTTTTCGTTAGTTTCTACATCTCTTATTAAACTATTGTGTTGGGTAGTTTTAGAGTTTCTATGTTCTTTATGTACAATATTTGAGTACGTATACAAATAGAACTTAGTTCCTAAAGCCTTTTGTTGATGATAGAAAAATATATCTTCATAACCATAATGTCCACAAAACTCTTCGTCAACTCCATTGGTTTTCATGTAAATAGACTTGGTCATAAAAAACACATTAACATGAGGTCTAACTTTTTGTAAATTAGAAATGGTATTAAACTTAAATACTGAATTGCCTGGTAATTTATAATCTGTTAGTCTACCTAAAAGATTTTCGGGAAATAAGATGTCTAAATCTGTTACTATGATATGTTCAGATTTGGCATATTTTACACCTAGATTTCGCGCACCTCCTTGATTCCAGGTAATATCCGATGTCACTCTTAACAGCGTATAATTTAATACGATATCTTCGGGAATTTCAATTGGGGTTTTTGAATGATCATCTACAAAAACAAAATGAATTTTATTTAAAATATCTCGACTATAACTACTATATATACTAATGAGTTCTTGTAATGGGTTAGATTTATTATCTTCTAAATAAAACTGAACAACATAGCTTAGCTTAATTTCATTAGCATCATGCCCTTGATTTTGAATATTGTCAACAAATGCTTTATGTGCTTCAGTATCTAAAAACTTCGTGCTATCCCAAAGTGAAATATCAGCATTATGATATCCAAATTGCCCATTCCAACTGTCATTTTCTACACTAAATTTTTGAGCAATATCTACAGGAGCAAATTGAATACCTTCAGATTCTAAATGCGACCGATATGTTTTACATATTTTTAAATCCTCGGGATGGTACTCTTTGATGTGATTATCAGCACTCAGAACTTGTAATAACTTCTTAGACCTTAGACTAAAACCACCATTTCCCATTCCCCAAAAAACAGGAGCTCCGATATAATCGTAATTTAAAAAGTCTTCAGACCAACGATTTGGATTAAGTAGAAAACCATCATATTGAAAAATTAATACGAACTCGGTATCTACATACTTATCAAGATCTTTAATCATAAATTGACTATAAGCTTCAATAGAATCAATTTGAGGAATTTGAACTATCCTAGAATCATTAGACTCTAAATGTGTTAATAGCTTAACTGATTTAAAATTGACAAATTTTTGCGAAATATCTGCAGCTAGTATTAACCTATTAATATCAATACAATCAACACCTAATAATGTAACCTTATCTAAATTAAGCATTGGCATTCATATTATGATTAATATTAGGATACGGATAAAACACATCTAATTGCTCTAAAGCCTTGAAGGTCTCATTAAATTGTGTTGGCATAGCCTGAATGTTAATATCCTTATCGGTTAAGTTATTCGCTAAAAATTTACGACTTTCAAAATCTTTAATTTCTAACAAATATTCGTTGTCTTTACTTTTAAATATATAACTCTCTCCTTCTATTATGACTTTAAAATCTGGATTTAATATGTATAACTGCGTAGGCGACTTAAATATCTTATTAAGTAATTTTAGTAGCTGAAAGAGCATCTTTTTTGGAAGTACTTTATTTAAGCACACTTTATCATTGCAATTTATAATAACGTCGTAATTACATTTCAAATTACAATTCCCTCTCTTGCCCCATATTAATTCAACATTTTCAGAAAAGGCGCCCCACGATCCGGGACCAGTTGGCCCATAAATTGTAAGTATTGGTATATTAAATGCACCTGCTAAATGTGTAATCCCAGCATCATTTCCTATATGAAATTGAGCTCCAGAAACCTCATGTGCCACCTCATCTATGTCTCCGGTAATGAGCTCATAATCAAGTGTTGTATTTTCAAAATAAGGTTCTGGATTAGGATCATTAGGACCAATAATAATTTTTGCTTTTAATTTCGGATAATGACTATGAATTAACTCAATCAAATGCGCATAATAATCTATTGGCCAGGCTTTTAAAATGAATCCAGCTCCTGGGTGAACAGTATAAAATAACTCTGAAGCTTCCCGTCTTTCGAAATAAGGATAAGGGTCTTTTGTTTTAGTAATATCTGGAAATTCAGAAACGATCCCATCTTTATAATGTTCGATAGAATGTTGCTTTACTTTTTTATGTGTATGATAAACAATTTGTGGTTGCTTCTCAAGATCATTATTAAATCTTGGATAATTACCAAGCTCAATAACAGTATCATATTCAGATTCATTTGTTGTAGTCTCATCAATAACAGTGATGCCTTTCAAATGAGTTTTGAAAAGATTAACTAGTCGTGGCTGCGTGGCGTAAGTCACCTCTCTAAACTGCTGTTTTAGCATATAAAGCGTCGGGATAGTAAAAAAAATATCGCCTATCCCTCCATAACTTTTATAAACTAGAATAGATGTATTAGTAGCGCTTTTAAGAGAGCTCATTTTTAAAATTTTTGATTTGTTAAAAGTAAGGGAAGATTAACAAATATGTTTTTTAACTAAAAGTGTTTTTTAAATTACACATCGTTGTATAACTTAAAAAACACTAAATATCTAGAATTAAAATTCTATTATCGTATTAAATTCTTTTGAAGAGTATTAGTAACCACCGTCGTAGTAACCGTCATCATAATAACCATCGTCGTAGTAACCATCGTCATAATAGCCATCATCATAGTAACCGTCGTCATAGTACCCATCATCATAGTAACCATCATCAAACATTCCATTGTCATCGTCGTCAGAATCTGTTGAACAAGATACTGCAGACAATCCAACTATACTGGCTACTGAGGTTATCATTAAGGTTTGTCCTGATTTCTTTATAAAGTCTCTTCTCTTCATTTTTTTGAACTAAATTTCTTACACAAAAATAGCATTTTTTTTTAATTACAAAATTAAATTTTACTTCGCATCTTGGTGCTTAGCATAATGCCTCCATTTCTCTATACATTGTTGCATATCATCTGGAACTGGTGAATCAAAACTAAGTTGTTTTCCTGTCTTTGGATGCTTAAATCCTAAAGTTTTAGCATGGAGAGCTTGTCTAGGCAACACTCTAAAACAGTTTTCAACAAACTGCTTATACTTAGAAAAAGTAGTCCCTTTTAAAATTCGGTCGCCGCCATAACGTTCATCATTAAAAAGTGTATGACCAATATGTTTCATATGCACACGTATTTGATGTGTACGCCCTGTTTCTAACTTACAAGATACAAGAGTAACATAACCTAAGCGCTCAATGACTTTATAATGCGTAATGGCTGCCTTACCTTTATCTATATCATCACCTTCAAACACAGTATTTTGCAATCTATTTTTAGGATGTCGCCCTATATGTCCTTCAATCGTTCCTTCATCTTCGGTAACATTTCCCCAAACTATGGCGATGTATTCTCGATCACTAGTTTTATCAAAAAATTGCTTAGATAAATGAGTCATAGACTCTTCTGTTTTAGCAACAACTAAGAGACCGCTTGTATCTTTGTCTATACGATGCACTAGACCTGGTCGCTCACTTGAGTTATTTGGAAGATTTTCAAAATGATAAACTAGTGCATTGATCAACGTTCCAGAGTAATTGCCGTGACCAGGATGCACAACCATTCCTGCAGGTTTATTAAGCACTAATAACTCATCATCTTCATAGACAATATCCAACGAAATATTCTCTGGCGTCAATAAATACTCATATGGCGGATGTTCGAAAAGCACACGAATCTGGTCAAATGGTTTCACCTTATAATTTTGCTTTACTGGTGTATCATTAACATATATACTTCCACCTTTCGCAGCAGTCTGAATTTTATTTCGTGTTGCATTCTCAATACGATTCATCAAATATTTATCAATACGAAGTGGCGCTTGACCTTTATCTACTGTAAAAGCGTGATGTTCGAACAACTCGTCGTCATTCTGATTAATTGATGTATCTTCTGTGGTCATTAATTAGATCCGCGTTTTCCATTTCCTAAAACAACGTCAATTTCTGAAGTAAGTGGAAGCAATTTTCCAGCTTCGATTGTCTCTCCTTTAAATTTAATAGAAATGACCTCGTCTTTTCCTATATCATCAACGTAAGTTATTTTTCCAACTTTAAAACCTAGTGTTTCAAGTGTTGGTTTGGCCTGACGAAAGGTTCGACGCACCACATTAGGAACCGCAACTTTGCGATATCCTGAAGGGTTTAGAGTTAGATATATCTTTCTATCTTCTTTGACCTGTACTCCTGCTTTGGGATACTGTTCAATAACAGAATATTTAGGATACTTTGGATTATAATTAGCAGAATCCTGAATTTCCATTACTAAGTCGTTATCATTGAGTTCAATCTCAACAGTTTCAAGTGTTTTACCTTTTAAATCAGGAACTTTAATAAATTCTCCATGATTGGTCGTACTTTTTAACCACTGCATTGTCAAGAATAATATGACAATAATGGCCACGAAGGCTAATCCCAATTGTTTGAAAAATGTTTTACTCTTAAGAAACTGTATAAAACTCATGCGAAAAAATTGCTGTGCGACAAATATATAAAAACGAAAGCGTTTTTTTTGTGGGTTTAATATGCTATTTTAGCTTAACTCGATTTACGACATATTATTGTTAAATAAGATATACGTTAGAATATAAACAAAAAGATTTCCACATCAGCGCACTAGACTTATGAAAAAAAATATTGCCATCATTATGGGAGGATTTTCCAGCGAATATGAAATTTCTCTTAAAAGCGGACAAGTCGTTTATGATACCTTGGACAAGTCAAAATACAATGCTTACCGTATTCATATTTTTAAAGAAAAATGGGTTTTTGTTAATGATCTTAATGAAGAGTTTCAAATAGATAAAAATGACTTTTCGATACTTGTCAATGAAACACGAATTACTTTTGATTGTGTCTTCAATGCCATTCACGGTTCTCCTGGTGAAGACGGATTTATGCAAGGCTATTTTGAATTACTGCAAATTCCGCATACCAGTTGTGGCATGTATCAAGCAGCTTTAACCTTTAATAAAAGAGATTGTTTAAGCGCATTAAAACCCTATGGCATTAAAACCGCTGAATCCTTTTTTGTCAATTTAGGAGATGCAATTGATGAAGACGCCATTATTGATAAAGTTGGGCTACCTTGTTTTGTTAAAGCCAATAGAGCAGGTAGTAGTTTTGGCATTACTAAAGTGTATAAGAAAGATGAACTTCAACATGCTCTTGATGTAGCCTTTAAAGAGGATGATGAAGTAATCATAGAAGCATTTCTTGATGGCACAGAAGTTTCTGTAGGTGTTATAAACTATAAAGGCGAAACGAAAGTTTTACCTATTACCGAAATTGTCTCTGATAATGATTTCTTTGATTATAAAGCCAAATATCTAGGTGAATCACAAGAAATTACTCCAGCACGAATTGATAATGATAAAGCTAAAAAAGTAAGAGTTGTTGCCAAAAAAGTCTACGAGGTTTTAAAATTAGAAGGTTTTAGCCGAAGTGAATATATTTTCAAAGATGGCGAACCTCATCTATTAGAAGTGAATACGGTCCCTGGTTTAACCGCCGCAAGTATTTTGCCTCAACAAGCAGCCGAAGCTGGTATAAGCTTGAATGAATTATTTGAAAATGCTATTGAATCTTCTTTAAAATAGCATCATGATCCTTTGGGGAAAAAGAGAAAAAAAGTTGAAGGAGGGCAGGTTACAGCAAGTCACATGTCCTGAATGTCACAGTTTGACTTCAATGCATTATATCGTATTTGGAAGATATATTGATGTATTCTGGATTCCTACGTTTCCGATAGGCAAAAAAAAGATTATAGAATGTGATAAATGCACAGAACAGTTTTTTTTAAAAAATCTCCCACAACCCATTAAAGCTAAATTTAAAACTGAAGTATCAACGCGACATTCGATTTGGTCATTTAGTGGTTTAGTAGCTATTATATCTCTAATTTCTTTATTGATTTTTGTTGTGGTTAAAGATGATATAAATGATAAGAACTATATAAATAATCCTATGATTGGAGATGTTTACACGATTAAACTTGAACGAAAAGACCGTTACACAACCATGAAAATTACTGAAATCACTCAAGATAGTATTATTGTGATATACAATATAGAAAGTACGCCCAGGCGAGCAAAAATTTACAGTATCGATAAAGCTAAAAATTATATGGAGTTTTCAAAAGATCGTTTTTCCAAACAAGATATTAAAGACTTATATCATGAGAAATTTATCTATGAAGTTGATCGGCACTAGTTATAGCTACGGCAAATTAAAACAGAATTGTATCTTTATCCTATGAAACGAGCAATTTTCCCTGGGTCATTTGATCCAATCACACTTGGTCACTACGACATCATAAAACGTAGTGTAAAACTTTTTGATGAAGTTATTGTTGCCATTGGTATCAATGCCGAAAAAAAATACATGTTCTCTCTTGAAGAACGGCAACAATTTATTGAAAATGCTTTTAAAGATGAACCAAGTGTAAAGGTCGTGACATATAAAGGGCTTACTGTAGACTTTTGCAAGAAAAACAATGTTGAATTTATCTTAAGAGGCTTACGAAATCCAGCAGATTTTGAGTTTGAAAAAGCTATTGCTCATACTAATAGGGATTTAGCACCTATCGAAACTGTATTCTTATTAACAGCTGCAAGCACATCGTATATTTCTTCTTCAATTGTAAGAGATGTGATAAGGAATGATGGTGATTATACAAAGTTAGTACCAAAAAGTGTTAGGATAAATAAGTAATTTTCGTTCACTTTTGGGTATAAAAAAAGCATCAGATTTGATAGGCCTTTAGGGACAACAAAATTAACTGACGCTCTTTTATAAAAATTGATTAATAGCAAGACGAATATATGACTTACTTCGAGGTTCTGTATGATTTTTTCGACAAGAAGCAATTAAAAAAGATTAAGCGTAATCTTACAAAAATTACGCCTAATTATAATTTTAATAACAATATTCCTTTTTCAAGATTGCTTTTGCCTTCGTCTAAGTCAAGTTGAAATTACAAATTGTAAGTTCTAAAATTGGATATGAGGAAACCTAGATTTTAGTAGGTCTTTTTTTTTATCAAGCTCTTTAATAAATGTTTGATGTGCATCAGATTCTGAATGAAACGGTCGATGTGTTAATCCTTTTTGAATAACCTCTACAGCATTCATTGTGGTTTGAGCATCCTCAGAAATCCAAGTGGACTGAAAACGTTCCCATATATAATCTACAGCTAAGGAACTTGGATGCACCATATCTTCACTATAAAATCTATAATCGCGAAGTTCATCCATCATAATTTCATATGACGGAAAGTAGTAGTTGTGATGTCTAGGTTCTACTATCTGATGAATTGCAGCAATTAAATGTGATTTGCTCTGAGTGTTTTCGATAAAACCGTCTTTTGTATGTCGTACAGGAGATACTGTAAATAGTATTGAAATTTTGGGATTGATATTTCTAATTAAAGAAATAATAGCATCTAATGAAGCCGATATGTGTTCGACAGATAACAGTTCTTTTAAGAATTTTTTCTGCGGAACTTTATGACAATTCGCCACAAGTGTATCTGTTTCTATAAAGCGATAAGCCCAAGCAGTTCCTAATGTAATGATTACATGAGAAGCTTCTTTTAAAAATTGATGTGTCTGTTTAATATGAGCATTTAAATCTTGAAGAAGGTGTTCTTCGGAGGTATGACTCAAACGAGAATGTGCATCAAAAGAATGCCATTGCTCATTATAAAAAAAGATATCGTCTTTAGTATACTTTTTTTCATTAATCACATTGGTGACCAACGTCTCAATAGCCAAAGGGTGAAACAGAATTCCAAACGGGTTTTGTAGTTTCTGAAATTTGAAATACGCAAACTTGTCTCCTATATTCTCAGAAAAACACGAGCCTAACAGCAACACTTTAGAGTTGTAATCGATTAGATTAAACGATTGTGGCTGTATTGGTATTTTGGTTTGAAGATTCAATTCATCTAATTTAAATAATCCTTGGCTGCTTTAAGAGCTTCATCAATTCCTTGTGGGTTTTTCCCTCCTGCTGTCGCAAAAAATGGCTGACCGCCACCGCCTCCTTGGATATGCTTACCAAGTTCTCTAACAATGGTTCCTGCGTTCAAGTCTTTACTAGCTACCAATTCTTTAGATATATAGCAGGACAAAATAGCTTTACCATTATGTTCTGCACCAAATAATAAGAATAAATCATTAAACTGGCTTCCAAGTTCGAAGCATACATCTTTAATTCCTGCTGCATCTAAATCTAATTTCTTAGCTAAAAATTGTACACCGTTTACCTCAGTTAATTCACTTTTTAAATCGCCTTTTATAGACTTAGCTTTTTCTTTTAACAAGGTATCAATCTGCTTTTTTAAACTTGCGTTTTCATCTTGAAGACTTTGCAAGGCTTTTACAGGTTCTTTGGCATTGTTAAGCATATCTCTCATTTCAAAATATGCTCTATTATTTTCATGGTAGAAGTCTTTTACAGCATCACTTGTAATAGCTTCAATACGACGAATACCAGCAGCAACTGCGCCTTCAGATACAATTTTGAAATGCCAGATATCACCTGTATTTTTCACATGGGTTCCACCACATAACTCTATCGATTGTCCAAAACGAACTGCACGAACAGTATCACCATACTTTTCACCAAATAAAGCCATAGCGCCATCGTCAATAGCTTGTTGCATTGGAATATTACGTTGTTCTTGTAATGGTAATTTCCCTTCAATACGTCTGTTTACAAAATTTTCTACATCTCTAAGTTCTTCAACAGTTAATTTAGAAAAATGAGAAAAATCAAAACGTAAATATTTTGAATGTACAGCAGATCCTTTTTGCTCTACATGCGTTCCTAAAACCTCACGAAGTGCTTGATGTAATAAATGTGTTGCTGTATGATTACATTCGGTTCTATAGCGCTGTTTAGCATCTACCGAAGCTTTGAATGTTTCATTGATATGTTTAGGCAAACTTTTAGCAAAATGAATCGCCACATTATTTTCTCGTTTGGTATCGATAATGTAGACCACATCACCATGAGCATCTTCTAAATAGCCTTTATCACCTACTTGTCCGCCACCTTCTGCATAAAACGGTGTCATATTAAATACCAACTGGTACAATTCTCCATCTTTCTTAGAAGTCACCTTTCGGTATTTGGTGATCTTTACTTTTGCTTCTAAAGCATCATAACCTATAAACTCCTGCTCTTCATCTTCAATAAGAACTGTCCAATCATCAGATTTTAGCTCTGATGCTTGTTTACCGCGTTCCTGCTGTTCTTTAAGCTTCTTCTCAAAATCCTCAGCATTGTAAGTAAATCCTTTTTCACGAAGGATAAGATCTGTTAAATCCTCTGGAAACCCATACGTATCTTTAAGCTCAAATACCTTTGCACCAGAAATCTCTTTAGTCTTTGCATTTTCTACGATACGATCTAAAAGAATCAAACCTTGCTCAAGTGTTCTTAAAAAAGACGTTTCTTCTTCTTTAATTACATTTTCTATAAGTTGTCGCTGTTCCTTTAATTCTGGAAATGCCTTACTCATTTTCTTAACGAGTACATCAACCAATCTATAAATAAAAGGTTCTTTTTTATCTAAAAATGTGAAGCCATAACGTACCGCACGACGTAAGATTCTACGAATCACATAACCAGCTCCAGTATTACTTGGCAATTGGCCATCTGCAATAGAGAATGCTACCGCACGAACATGATCTGAAATAACACGAATGGCAACATCTACCTTGTCATTTTTACCATAATCTTTATCAGTAATGGTTTCAATCTCACGAATAATTGGTGTGAATACATCTGTATCATAGTTAGATTGTACACCTTGTAATACCATACACAAGCGCTCAAACCCCATTCCTGTATCAATATGTTTTTCAGGTAAATTTTCAAGTGATTTATTTGCTTTACGATTGTATTGCATGAATACCAAATTCCAAATTTCGACCACTTGAGGATGGTCCATATTGACTAGTGACTTTCCGTCAACTTTTGCTTTATCATCTTCAGAACGAATATCAACATGAATCTCGCTACAAGGTCCGCAAGGCCCTTGTTCTCCCATTTCCCAGAAGTTATCTTTCTTATTCCCCATCAGGATACGATCTTCTGGAATAAATTCTTTCCAGATATCATAAGCCTCTTGATCCATTGGCAACTTATCTTCATCATTACTTCCTTCAAAAACAGTGACGTAAAGTATGTCTTTGTCTATGCCGTACTTTTCAGTTAGTAACTCCCATGCCCAAGCAATAGCTTCCTTTTTAAAATAATCCCCAAAACTCCAGTTTCCAAGCATTTCAAAAAGTGTATGGTGATAGGTATCATATCCAACTTCTTCGAGATCATTATGTTTCCCTGATACACGAAGACATTTTTGTGAATCTGTAAGACGGTTATTCTTAGGTTGTGCATTTCCGAGGAAAAACTCTTTAAAAGGTGCCATTCCAGAATTGACAAACATTAAGGTTGGATCATCTTTTAAAACCATTGGCGCTGAAGGCACTATGCTGTGTTTTTTTTCTTCAAAGAAATTTAAAAAAGTATGTCGAATGTCTTGAGACTTCATAATCAGTTGTTAAGTACCTTGTTCTTATTTAATTCCTTTAAATAAGAAACAATTTATATATTTGTGTTACGTTCTATTATTCTTGCAAAAATAGAATTTTTTAAGATATGTCTAAAGTAAAATATTATTACGATTCTGAAACACTCTCTTATCGCAAAATAGAGCGTAAGAAAGGGAATACCATTAAGTATGGATTTATATTTTTACTAGCAGCTGGACTTTTTGGATTTCTTATTGTTTTTGTAGCGAGTCAGTTCATTGAATCTCCAAGAGAACGTGCTTTAAAACACGAGCTTACCAATTTACAATTACAGTACGATTTATTAAATAAGCAAGTTGATAATGCCTTTGCAGCCCTAGAAAGTGTAGAGGAGCGTGACAATAATATTTATCGTTTATATTTTGAAGCTAATCCAATTCCTGAAGAACAACGACGTGCTGGATTTGGTGGTGTTAATCGCTATAACAAATATGAAGGGTTTGATAATTCTAAATTGATTATAACAAGTAATAAACGTATCGATCAGCTTCAAAAAGCCATTGTAGTGCAGTCTCGATCTTTAGATGAAATTGCAATTCTCGCTGAAGACAAAGAAAAGTTTTTAGCATCGATTCCAGCCATACAACCAGTTAAAAATGAAGATTTAAAACATATGGCCTCAGGTTATGGTTATAGAACAGATCCGTTTACAAAGGTTCGTAAATTTCATTTTGGTATGGATTTTACGGCTCCTCGAGGCACTCCTGTTTACGCTTCGGGTGATGGCGTTGTAAAACGTGCCGATAGTAATTCTTCTGGATATGGAAAGCATATTAGAATTGATCATGGCTACGGTTACGTATCATTATATGCGCATTTGTACAAATACAATGTCAAGGCCAATCAAAAAGTAAAGCGTGGCGATTTAATAGGTTATGTAGGAAGTACAGGGCGATCTGAAGCACCACATTTACACTATGAAGTTTTTAAGGATGGAGAACGGATTAACCCTATAAATTTTTACTACGGAAATTTGACTGCGGAAGAATACGCACGATTATTAGAAAAGGCATCATTAGAAAATCAATCTTTAGACTAAGACTATGCATATTGAACTTCCTGAAAAACGTTACTATGGCATTGGCGAAGTCGCTAAAGCTTTCAATGTTAATACGTCATTAATACGGTTTTGGGAGAAGGAATTTGATGTTTTAAAACCCAAAAAAAATGCCAAAGGAAATCGAAAGTTTACGCCTGATGACATTAAGAACCTGAAGTTTATTTATCATTTGGTAAAAGAACGCGGCTTCACACTTGAAGGTGCAAAAACTCATCTCAAAGAAGGAAAAAAGCAATCGCTAAACACCTATGAAATCATAGAAAAACTAGAAGGTGTAAAAGCACAACTCATTAAAATAAAATCACAACTTTAAAACGATATCATTATGAAAAAGTGGCTACCATGGATTATTATAGCAATAATTGCAATTGGATTATATTCTAAAGGCTCTGGTTTCTATAATAAAGTAATTGCAGAAGAAGAGAATATTGGAGAACAATGGTCTAAAGTTGAGAGTGCTTATCAATTGAGAAGTGATTTAATTCCTAATTTAATGAAGATTGCAGAACGCTATGCTGAATATGAACAAGAAACATTTAAAAGTGTAACAGATGCAAGATCCAAAGCAACAAGTATTCAAATTGATCCATCCAATATTACTCCAGAACAACTAGAACAATTTAAGCAAGCTCAAGGCTCTATGACTTCAGCATTATCAAGACTTTTGGCAGTGTTTGAGAGGTATCCAGATTTAAAAGCTAATGAAAACTACAAGGAAGTCATGAACTCATACGATAGAGTTGAAAAACGCATAAAGGTGGAACGTGATCGCTTTAATGAAGCTATAACTCCTTATAATAATTTAGTTAGAAAATTTCCAAATAACTTATATGCTTCAGTATTTGGTTTTGAAAAGAAATCACGATTTGATGGGGATGATGGAATTGAAGTTGCACCAGATGTTAATGATAGCATTAGAGAATAGCAATCATGTCTAATATTGAAGATTTCCTAACAACCTCTGAAGAAGAAGAGATTATTAATGCCATACGAAAAGCAGAGTATAGTACATCAGGTGAAATTCGAATCCATATTGAACATGATTCTGAGCTTGAGCCTCTTGAACGTGCCATGGAAGTTTTTCATTATCTAAAAATGGACAATACCAAACTTCAAAATGGGGTGTTAATATATGTAGCCGTAGATATCAAAACGTTTGTTATCTATGGTGACAAGGGTATTAATAATGTCGTTCCAACACATTTTTGGGATAGTACAAAAGACATCATGCAATCGCATTTTAAAGCAAATCGGTTTAAACAAGGACTTATTGAAGGCGTCCTTAAAGCAGGAGAGCAACTGGAAAAACATTTTCCCTGGATTCATGGAGATGCTAACGAATTACCCAATGAGATTTCAAAAGGATAAATGCTAAAACTGAAACATACTATAATCATTGTTCTTATAAGCTGTATAAGTAGCTTATCCTATTCTGCCTTTGCACAGTATGATGTCCCATCTATTCCAAAAAAACAAACCAGTGTTTATGATGATATAAATCTTTTAACACCCTCACAGAAAATTAATCTTGAGGAAAAATTGATTCGTTACTCTGATACAACCTCAACTCAAATTGTTGTGGCTATCGTAAGTACGCTTAATGGTGACGATATCACTTTAGTTGGTGCTGAATGGGGTCAGAAATGGGGAATTGGTCAGGCCGATGAAGACAATGGAATACTTATTTTATTAGCTAAGGATGATAGAGAAATTGACATTAATACGGGTTATGGAATTGAATACAGATTGAGTGATATTGATGCTGAGCGTATAATTAATAGAATTATTATTCCTGAATTTAAGAAGGGAGATTTTTATAGCGGTCTTGATAAAGGTACAGACGCCATATTTCAAATACTAAATGGAGAGTTTGAAGGAACAATTCAAAACAATTCAACAAGATTCCCTTTTGAAATTTTTATTTTTTTATTCATCATTTTCATCATATTTGTGATCGCCATTTCAAAGAATAGGCGCAATGGTGGTAATAATGGAGGTGGACGTCGAACCAATGGCACAAGTATTTTGGATGCCATTATATTGAGCAACATGGGACGAGGGAGTTATGGTGGTAGTAGTTCCAGTGGAGGCATCTTTGGAAGTGGCAGTTCTTCAGGCGGAAGTTTTGGAGGTGGTGGCTTTAGTGGTGGTTTTGGAGGCGGCGGCTTCGGTGGAGGTGGCGCTTCTGGAAGTTGGTAGTAGCATGAGAAAATTAGCATTCATAATAGTCATAATTTTTTGCTTTTCATGTAACACAAAAACTGGTGTCGCTGTAGATTACAGCTTACTTCCTAAAAACGAAACCCACAAGGTAGTTCTTGATCTATCTCACGTTTTTAGCGACCTACAAATAGATAAGCTTTCAAAAAAAATCATTGATTATGAGGACAGAACCACTAATGAGATAGCTGTTTTAACCGTAGATTCAATTTTACCTTTTGAAGATATACACACTTATAGCTCTGCTATTGGAGATTATTGGGGCGTTGGCAAAAAAGACAAAGACAATGGATTGGTTATCGTTTTGCGAAAAAACCAAAAACACATATGGCTATCAACTGGTCATGGCACAGCTAAAATACTTTCCGATTCTATTTGTCAAGACATTATCGACAACACTATGATTCCATACTTTAAAGACGGTGATTACTACTTAGGGATTTATGAAGGTTTGGATCGTATCATGAAAACATGGTATTAATCAAAAAAGATAAAGCTGTTTTTATCGACTTCACCTTTTGAACCAAGACTATTAAATTTCCAACTAAAACTCAACATAAAGTATTGTTGTAGTACAGTACTTTGTCTATCCTCTATATAGTTTTGCGTCGCACGACGTCTGGCATTTGTATTTTGATTGAGTAAATCATAGATCTTCAAGGTCATTACAGCATTATCTTTCATAAAAGAATAGGCTAATGTAGAATTCCAAAACCAAGCACTTTTCTGAAAGCCTGGCGCAACATTTGGATTATAAGCAAAATCGATGGTGTTAGTCCACTCAAAATTCTTTGGTACGTAGGTGGTAAAATTTAAATCTAGATCATGTCTTAAAAAATCAACATCTTCAAAAGCTTCAATATCATAAGTGTTTTTCGTAAATGACATTCGGTATCTTGGTCTAAACTCCATTATTTTTTTCCAATTAAAACGCAAACCAATACTTGGTGTTAATGATGTCACACTACTCTTATATTGAACTTCATTATTGAAGTTGATATTTCGGTTGTAACTGGCAGACACTCCAATATCATACTTGATTGTTCTTAATGAATCTGCCTTAAAACTCTTACTATAATTGATGTTTCCAAAGGCATTATAATTTCCATTAACGTTTGCATAGGTCGTAGTTCTCTTTAGAGTTTCAGGATCTACAATGGTTCTAGATACGACTTGATTGTTTGTGAAATTAATACTCGCATAACTATAAACGCCTGTTTTTTTCTGAAAATCAAACGAATTATATCCCATATACAAACGGTGTCTATTAGTTGGCTCTAAATTTGGGTTACCTGTGATCGTATTTAAAGGATTTGATACATCTTGAAATGGTTGTAATTGTGATAAATTTGGAGGTGAATTGTTTAAAGAATAGCCACTAAACATAGATGATTTTGGACTAAACCTGTAATTAAAATTTGAGCGCAATTGTATCGCTTGAAAATTTCGCTTAAGACTTAATTCTGGCCTTAAGAAATCTTTGTTCTCTAGGGTTCTAAACACATAACTTGATGTGATACTTGTTGACCATTTCTCTTTTCTGAGTGTTAATTTAATTGATGGCGTATTCTCTTGATTGAAGTATTGAAAATCTGTACTTAAATCAAAATTGAAATCTTCATATAAATTAGTCACGTCATCTCGGTCAAATGTGCTTCTTAAATTGGTTCGTTTTTCATCTCTAAAACTATATTGGAAATCTAAAAATAGTTCCTTAGCCTTTAGTGGTAATCTATATGTAGATGACAACCTTAATGTTTTGTTTTCGGTTTCAGAATCTGTAAACTGATCTCTTATAATATCATCATCTGCAGTATTGAAAAAGTTAGTTTCTGAAGTCAAAAAATCATCAGAATCATTTTTATTAATACTATTATAGAACTCAAATTTTAGAAAAGCACCATTGTTTCCGAAGCGTTTTGTGAGATCAAGATCGGTTGCGAAATTTTGCGCATTACTTTGCACAAAAGAACCTGTTGTTGATTGATTGGTTAAGTCATCATTTTCATCTCGCGTTTCTTCATCCTGAGAAAAAGATGTATTAGATGTTGACCATCGAAATGATGGATTAATGTTAATTAAAAATGTTGAATCGACTTCAATGTCAAACCCTAAATTAGCACTGTGATTCTGCCCATCATTTACAGATCGTGATCTAGAATCTGAAAAGAATCTAGAATCTGGTAAGATATTCTCGCGTTGGGTCAATGTTTCATTTTCAGAATCGCTTCCAGAGTAAAAATAATCGGCTGTCACTTCAATATTCTCAGTGAGTTGATCTGCATAATTTGCACCAGCATTTTGCGACGTGGTAATCCCTTGTCCGCCTCCAAATGAGCGTCCACTAATATTAAACGACCCATTACTTCTCACCGAAAAGCCTCCTGAGTTACCAAACATTTTTTGAATTTCACCAAAGCTAAACCCTGGAGAGTTGGTATTGTTACCACCAGCTAACACACTAATGCGTCTATCATTATCAAAAAGATTGACCATACCAGCCAATTCATAGCGTTCATCTGTTCCAGCTCCTGCGGCGACTCGACCAAAAACCCCTTTATTGTTCTCTTCTTTTATAGTAAGGTTTATCGTTTTATTTTCTTTATCACCTTCTTCTCCCGAAAACGCCTCAGATTTAGATTTCGTGTCTGTTATTTGAACCTTTTCAATAATGTCCTTGGTTAAATTACGTGTTGTAATGGTTGGATCATCTCCAAAGAAAGGCTTTCCATTCACTAAAATTTTATTCACATCTTTCCCATTAACCTTAATCTTGCCTTCTTCGTCCACCTCAACCCCAGGTAATTGCTTTAGTAGATCTTCTACATTGGCATCTTTTTTAGTTTTAAAAGAAGCTACATTAAACTCAAGGGTATCTTTCTTTACAGTTATAGGTGCTCTAGATTTTATTACAACCTCATCTAACGTATTACTAATTTTTAATTCGATCGTTTGTAAATCAATACGCTCTTTATCAATAAGAATTTTTTTCACATACGTTTGATAACCAACATAATCAATAAACAAATTGAGTTTATCGTCATAGGTTTCGTTAACGAGCTCAAATTTCCCATCCTTATCAGAAATAGTGTAGGTTACTAAACTGCTATCTTTGACACGTTCTAAATAAATAGTCGCAGATTCTAATGGTTGTTTATTGTCTTCGCCAACAATGGTTCCAGAAACTTTAAAAGATTTAGATTGTGAAAACGAAAGAGATACGCTTAAAAGTAATATGAAAAAAAATAATTTCTTCATGAGGTTGATTGATGATTAATAGCTTTTTCGAGAACGAATATAAATTAGTTTTCGTATGAATTTTCTTAATTTTATTATAAAGTATTGTTCATTCTCCTTCTTCTAAGAAAAATAATTCCTCGACAGGTAGCTTAAACAGTTTAGCAATTTTAATGGCGAGTAAAGCAGATGGAACATATTTACCTTTTTCGATGGCGTTAATTGATTGTCGACTCACACCAATTCTTTCAGCCAAATCACCCTGAGTCATATTGTATCTCGCACGCTCTATCTTTATATTATTCTTCATTGTGACGATCTTACTTTTAAGAAATTAAATCTAATGATAAAAAACAGTAATGGTGTAAACATGTTATAAACTAATACATCAAAAAATGTAAACCCATAAATAAACACAATAGAAAACATAAGGACGATATAATTAAAAATTATAGCCCAAACCAAAGAATCTTTTCTGAGTTTATAGATAAATTCATCTTCTACTTTTTCTTTTGAAAATCCAACTAGTAAACCTCCAATAATGATAGCAATGGCAATAATTTCATCAAGTATACTATTTTCAAGTACTTTAAAAAATCCGCTGTTATCCGAAAACATAGCATCATCATTATATATGGATAGCACTTTAATTTTTAATATGTCGGATTCAAATTCTGAAGCAATTAAAAATACACCAACAATTAGACCTACACATAACAAAATCCATCCTGGAATTTTCCACTTATTTGATATTAAATAATTAGATTTCATAATAATTTAATTTTAAGATTAGATTTCAAAGGTAAACAAAAATTTACAAAATGTAAACTTTACTTTACTTTTTGTTAACTATAATTGCTTTTTTATGTGTAAAACACTAAAAATCAATACTTTGATAAATTTTAAAATTATCGTTTTAAAGTGAAGTGGTTTTTAAACGATCTTCCGTCTTCTAAAGTAGCAGAAAACCAGTAATCACTTGCTGGTAATGGTTTCCCTTTGAATGTACCATCCCATGCATCTAATGGTGAATTTAATGTGTAGAGCAGCTTTCCGAAACGATCAAAAATAAATACTTTACTGTTAGGTTGAAATTGTTCAGAAATACCCTTAAGTTGCCATGTGTCGTTATAGCCATCGTTGTTTGGTGTGAAAAATTTAGTAAAACCAACGACTGAAACATCTTCGGTAGAAACACCACAATCATTTTTCGTATCTCTTACATAAACTGTATAGATTCCTGGGACAATGTTTTCAAATGTGTTTAAAGTTTGATAAGGACCATCAGCACTTGTAATAGAATATTCATAATCACCTTCTCCTGACACCAAAACTGTAATCGAATTATTTGAAGACACGTCTTCAACTATAACATTGTCTACAGTTGCCACATTTGAAGCTATCACATTGATTATTCTTTCATTTACACAACCGTCTGGTTCGGTAACTAACACTGTATATATCCCAATTTCATTGACTTCAATAGTCATAGTAGTTTCACCAGTAGACCAATTATAATAATAGTTATTTGGAATACCTTCTATAATACCTCCACTCAATGTTATGGTTTCTGGAAAGTTATTTAAACAATAATAAAACTCTTCAAATGTATTAATATTGGGAAGCGGTTTTACTCTCAAAACAACTTCATTAATACTATAACAAGCATCACCACTATTAATTCTTGCATAAATGACCTGTTCATTTGCAATAGTATTGAAATAAGAATTAGGCAAGCTATTCACTTCTAAAGAAGCATCATCATAAGTAGCATAATAACTAACCGAAGCATTTATAGGCGCTCCAGATAAGACTTGCACGTCTGCCTCCGATAAATCGAAAAACACAAACCCATCTTCGACTAGATCATCACAAGTTTCGATAAGTGCAGAATTACCATTAGACGATAACACAATCTCTAGAGTAATCTCTGCGATGTTAGTACAACCATCCAGTGTATTGGTTACTAGTGCATAGATGACTTGCGGATTAGACATATTCGTATAGTCGCTACCATTGATTTCATTATTTAGATTGGCATCTTCAAAATAATTTATAGCTCTGTTATCTATTACTCCACCAGTAATCAACTCAAAAGAATTATTAATATTAAACGATGTGATACCATCTTGAGTTGCATCATCACACTGTGTAATTGTGATGTTATTTGCCTCTGTTGAATCTGGTACTGTGATTGTAATAGGTGTTCGTGGCCCTCCAGTACAACCATTAAACAAAGGCAACACCCAATATGTAGTAGTGGTCGTTATAAACTCATTGTAGGTAAACCCGTCATTTAATACTGTTGTTGAGGACGGTGTTTCATACCATAGAACCGTATCTGTATTAGAATTTACGGTTACACTTGCTTCACCTTCATTACATATAACTATAGCATCATCAAAAGTCATCTTTGGAGTAATAATTACCGAGCTAGCTGATAAATTCACTTCAGGATCACCAGGCATCCCTCCAAATTCTACAAAAAAGCCTCTTGGATAATAAGGGTTTCCTGGGCCAGATGGGTCGCCTGCATTGGGTAAATCATTCCATGAGCCAATATTTCCAATACTAGGATCGGTTATATGTGCATAATCTTCATTTCCGAAGTTATTAGGTTCGCCATCATTCCAAAACGAGTATTCACCATTTACAGGTTCTCCATTTGCAGTACCCATCCAAAACACAGTACCAGCTTCTGGACCTGTTTCCCAACGCCATGTATTTTCGGCACCTACATCACTTGCTCCAATCCATCCTGTTCCTAGGCTTTGTTCTCCAGCAAATATCGATTCTTCTTCTGATGTCAAGGTTGCTAAATATCCTTGCAGTCCAAAATACTCTAAATTTTCGGCAGCATTACGAGAGGCAGTCCATGTAATTCCGTCGCTAGACACGTACAAATAATAATGTCCAGTTGACGGTAAATAATTAGCGCCTCCTAAGTTTATAGAAAACGATTTGTCTTGCGTAAAATTAGTCTGTGTTGTTTGAAACGTCACATTACTTATAGCATCGATAAATTCGGTAAAATTCGCAGGACCTTCTAAAGTGAGTTTCCCTTCTTGAGCAGACCAACTTGAGACAATATTTGGGTAGGTCCCGTTTAAAACTAAAAGGTCTTGATTTATGGTATAGCCTTCAGAAATTTGAATAAACACATTATCTAACGTATCATCACCAGCATCAGGATCTGTAATACTTACACTTGTAACAATATTCATTGGAGCGCTTCCGCAGAACTCCTGATTTCCTTCAACTGTAATCGCAGGAGGTACATTTTGCGCATGATTATATTTGGAAAATCCAAACACAAATGCTAACACAAAAAACACCTTTAATTTCATTTTTTTATTTATTTTTTCCGCATGTATACACTTATAGGAACACCATTAAAATTGAAATGTTCACGTAAATTATTCTCTAAAAATCGCTTGTATGGATCGCGCACATATTGAGGCAAGTTACAGAAAAAAGCAAATTGTGGCTGTGGCGTAGGTAATTGCATGATATACTTAATCTTAACAAATTTACCTTTATAAGCTGGAGGCGGATAATTTTCTATAATAGGAAGCAACACTTCGTTGAGTTTGCTTGTTTTAATCTTTTTTGATCTGTTTTGATATACTTCAACAGCAGTTTCTATAGCTTTAAAAATACGTTGCTTGTTCAATACAGAAATAAAAACGATAGGTACATCAGTAAATGGTTCGATTTCTTTTCTAATCACACGTTCAAAATCTCTTGTAGATTGTGTGTTCTTTTCGATTAGATCCCATTTATTAACGAGAATCACAATACCTTTTCGGTTACGCTCTGCTAACCAAAATATATTTTGAACCTGACCATCAAAACCTCGTGTTGCATCTAGAACTAACAAACATACATCACAATGCTCAATAGCTCTTACACTTCGCATTACAGAATAAAACTCTAAATCTTCTTTCACTTTAGATTTACGTCTAATTCCGGCTGTATCTACTAAATTGAATTCAAATCCAAATCTGTTGTACTTGGTATCAATAGAGTCTCTAGTTGTTCCTGCGATATCAGTTACAATGTAGCGATCTTCACCAATTAGCGCATTAATGAATGATGACTTACCAGCGTTAGGTCTTCCAACAACAGCAAATCTTGGTAGTTGATCTTCTTCTTCCTCTTCATCATCTTTTTCTGGGAGTGCTTCTACTAAAGCATCTAACAAATCACCTGTCCCACTACCATTTATACTAGCAATGGTATAGTATTCTCCTAAGCCGAGTGAATAGAATTCTACGGCATCTTCGGCGCGTTTGTTATTATCAACTTTATTAACAGCTAAGAAAACAGGTTTATCAACTTTTCGAAGTAATCTAGCGACATCTTCATCCATTCCTGTTACACCTGTTTCGACATCCACCATAAAAATTATAGCATCTGCTTCGTCAATAGCCAACTCTACTTGCTTATCTATTTCGGCTTCAAAAACATCGTCGCTTCCTTTCACATATCCACCAGTATCAATGAGAGAAAACTCTTTTCCATTCCAATCACTTTTTCCGTAGTGTCGATCTCTAGTCACACCACTAACGGCATCAACAATAGCTTCTCGACGCTGTATCAAGCGATTAAAAAAAGTAGACTTCCCTACATTTGGTCTTCCTACAATAGCAACAATATTACCCATAACTTTTATATTTTATCTGCATTACATATCCTGTAAGCGGCTGCAAAGATACTAAATATCTAAGTTGCAATGTGTTTTTTAGGTTAAAGAATACATCTTTTCGTTGTTTGATTAAAAAATAGTACTTTGAGTTACTATTTCAAAATTAAAATGTCAACAGCCAACGAAATTATTTTAAGACCGCGTTTTAAGTTTAATGTGGCCCAAAATAATGAGATGCTTTTAGAATTATTTGAGGAGACTAAGACTGCTCAATCTGATTTTATTGTAACTCGTATTGACGACCATGTATTTATTAAAATCCCTAAAGCAAAGCAGCACTTTTGGTCGCCACAATTACATTTAGAAATCAATGAAAATGACACTACCAAAGGCAGCACGATTTATGGACTTTTTGGACCTAATCCAACCGTTTGGACTATGTTCATGTTTTTACACTTTATTATTGCTGGTTTGTTTATTGGTTTTGGCATCTGGGCTTACGTGAATTGGACTTTAGGTAATGACTTTGCCATTCAGTTATTTGTTACGCTATTTATGGTCATCATTTGGTTTGCATTGTATTTTGGCGGACGTCTAGGCAAAAAAACAGGCACGAATGAAATGCACCAATTGCATCATTTTATGAGAGATACTTTAAGGCATGCTGGTATTCATTCTGATACAGAGCACATAAAAAAGCCCTAGTATTACTACTAAGGCTTTTGTTATTGGGATTATCTATATCATTTACTCTTCATTTTCATAGATAGAAATCGTTCCGCTATCTTCATTGGAAATAACTACCAAAGATTTTCCTGTCGGACTATCGCTTGCTGAAATAGCAAGAACACCCTCTGGAGCATAATCGGTAGCACGTTGTAATAGCTGTATATATTGCGGAGATGTTGGGTTGCTAATATCGAATACCATCACTTGACTATTACGTTCTAAACCAACAAATAGAATCGTTTTTTCATTGATTGTTAACACTTCAACTGCTTCAGGTTCGGCTCCTTTATCATCACTACGCTTATCTGTTTCATTATCTTCCCAGTCCCAGTTAAAACGATCTGGTGTTTCACTTAATACAATTTCAGAAATATCATTACCGCTGTCATAAACCAAGTTCCCATCTGTTGACCAAATACTAAACGAACGTGCACCATAATTATAAATGACATCTGTATCACCATCGTTATCTGTATCTCCTAATGTTGTTGTAATCTTTAAACGCCCTAAATTTATTTCATTTTGGAAATCTTCAGAACTTGGAAAAGTGGTATCATCTAAAACTAAATCCTCTACACGCTCCTCTTCACTAAATCCGTCATAATCCCTTGCATCTCCTTCATTTGCTGAAATAACATAGCCCGTTCCATTTATATTGGCATACGTAATAGCATCTGGTTGGTACATTCCAAAAACTGGCCAATTTCTAAGCTCAGTTGTTAGGTCTTTATCTGAGGCATCTATTGAATTATTTGGATCATTATAATCTTTAAATCCTAAAGGGTATATCGCTTCAATAGTTTTTGTTAGTAAATTAATTTTTGCAATTCCATTGTTTTCTTGAAGTGATACCCATGCTGTTTGTGAGTCATCAGCTATAGCTATGTATTCTGGTTCAACATCTGTTGCTAAATCTGCATTAGGACCAAATACTCGAAATCCTTGATTTTCTAATACGGTCTCTTGGCTATTGAATGCCGTAAAATCTAAAGTAACAACTGTATTATTGCTCAGGTCAATAATACTTACGCTTCCCATAGGATCAACTGTATAATCATCATTTGGTTCTCCCTCATTTGCAGACAATAATAGGTTTCCGTCTTTAGAAAAGGTGACCATATCTGGTAGTGCTCCAACCGTATATTGGTTTTGTAGTGTTCCATCTGTTGTATTGAAAACTAAAATTTGTCCAGGGTTTTGTTTTACTGATGCTTCAACTGCAACAGCTAATTGACCATTATAAACCGACACGCTATTTGGCTTCCCAAAAGCACTTATTGAAATTGGAGTTTCTAAGCTAGGCGTATTTATGTTTGAAATGTTATGCACAGAAATCTCGTCATTTTCAACATTGACAGTAAACAACTTGTTAGTTGATGGATCAAAGGCTGAAATCTCAGAAGCGCCTTCGCCTCCAACATTTATGGATGATTTAAACTGAAAGTTAATTGTAGTTGGCAACGGCGTTGAAGCAGAATCGTCATCGTCTGCGCAACCGAATATTAAGGCAACTAAAAATAAGGCAATAATTTTACTAGAATGTGTCATCTTTTTTGGTTTGTTTGTTAAACCGTAAAGTTGAAACACGGGTTTTAAATAAAGGTTAATTTAAATAGACTAAACCTTTACGATTTACTTCTGATTGTAACCAAAACGTTTCAGTTGGCGTTGATCACTTCTCCAATTTTTATTCACTTTTACATATAATTCGAGATGCACTTGCTTTCCAAAAAATTGCTCTAAATCTTTTCTAGCCTCTATACCAACACGCTTTAAAGCACTTCCTTTGTGACCAATGATAATTCCTTTTTGAGTATCACGTTCAACCATAATTACAGAACGCATTCTAATGATTTTCTCTTCTTCAAAAAACTCTTCAGTATCAATTTCAACAGCATAAGGAATTTCCTTTTTATAATGCATTAAAATTTTCTCTCTTATGGTTTCATTTACAAAGAAACGTTCTGGTTTATCTGTTAATTGGTCTTTAGGATAAAAGGCAGGAGACTCTGGTAATAGCTCAATAATTCTATTAAATACTTCGGTAACATTAAAACCTTCTAATGCTGAAATTGGAAAGATCTCTGCATTAGGCACCTTTTCAGACCACAGTTGCACCTGAGTTTCTAATTGGTCTTGATCTGATTTATCAATTTTATTTAATAATAGTAATACTGGAATTTTAGAATTAGTAATCTTTTTAAAGAATGCTTCGTCTTTGAGCTCTTTTTCTCCAATTTCAACCATGTAAATGAGCACATCGGCATCTTCGAAAGCCGATTTTACAAAATCCATCATAGATTCTTGTAATTCGTAAGCGGGTTTAATAATACCAGGTGTATCACTTAAGATAACTTGGAAATTATCGCCATTTACAATTCCTAAAATACGATGTCTTGTCGTTTGTGCTTTAGAGGTAATAATTGATAACTTTTCTCCAATAAAAGCATTCATCAAGGTAGATTTTCCAACATTTGGATTACCTATTATATTTACAAAACCTGCTTTATGACTCATTGTATTCTTATTAAATAGGCTACAAAGTTACGACCTTTAATACTTAATTTATTATAAGATCGCAATTAACCTTTAGAATGGCCTGTAAATTAATGCAAGATTTGTCATACAGTCTAAAACTACATTTTTTTACATTTGATTTATGGACAGGCGCATACAAAAAGCTTTAGACTATATAGAAAGTAACTTATCATTACAACTTACACTAAGTGATTTGGCAAACGTATCATGTATGTCTACTAGTAATTTTCATCGTGTTTTTAAAAAAGAAACTGGTAGAACCCCTTTTAAATTTACTGAAGAGATCAAAATGAAAAAAGCATATACTATGCTCATTTCAGGGTCTTACAAGATTCATGAACTAACCGAAACTTTTGGTTATCAAGATTATGAAACATTTACAAGAGCGTTTAAAAAATATTACGCTTTGGCGCCAGACGATTTAAAAGCGATTGCTCAAAAAATTAAATCTGAAATGCAGGTTGGACCTGATGGTTTTATCATTAAAATATTTGAAGTTGACAGTATTGAAGATATTAAAGAAAACATAGAGCGTATTATTCTTAATTTAAAGCACTACATCAAAGACAAAGGCTATTCAGACGAAGATATTGCCAAGGCTAAAGTTATGTCTATCATGCCGAAAATTGAAAATAGTACACCAAATGAAAAAACCATAAAAAACAAGTTTGTTATTACTGAAAATCAAAAAATTTGGAAAACCCTCTTAAACTTAGATCTGCATGGAAAGCACTAATTTATATCATGTTGCTGCGGCGATAGTTGGAGTTATATTTCCATTATATGCCATTTTGAACGGAAAGAAAGCAAGACAACTACTTATTGAAGATCCGAATGCTAAAATTCTTGTCTTTCGTCAGACTGGTATCATTCTTATCGTCTTGGCAACTATATCTCTTCTTCCATTTCTATTAAACAATAAAAGTTTAGATGGTATTGGATTAAATTTCATCAATACACCTTTATGGCTTATTGGATTATTTGGACTATCATTTTTGATTTTATTTGTTCTTAAGTCTGTAAAACTAAATGAAACTACAGCAAAGAAATTCTATAAGACCAATAAGGAGATCTCTTTTTTGATGCCAAATACAAAACCTGAACTTAACATCACTATTATTGTGTCATTTATTGCTGGCATTTGTGAAGAAATTATATACAGAGGATTTCTATTTTGGTATTTGCACCAGTACATGTCATTAATTCCTGCGATGATATTTGCCAATCTTCCTTTTGCTCTAGGTCACTTAACTACTACTGGGAAGAAGAATACATTTGGAGCATTTATTCTTGCATTTATTTTTTCTGGTGCTTACTTTTTAACCAACTCACTATGGTTACCTATTTTACTTCACATTATCGTCGATTTATATTCGATGGTTTTTGCTTATAAATCGTACCAGGTTATAAATACAACCGACAATTAATTGCAGATATTAGGAACGTGGTTTAGCCAATTGCCTATCATACATCACAATACTTCCAGCCACAGATACATTAAGACTTAATTGTGATTTAAATTTCACCAAAAAATGGCTTTTCTCAATGGCCTTATGCGATAGCCCATGATCTTCTGCACCTAACAAATATACGCAGCGTCTTGGATGATTAAAGGCCTCTAGATCTTCGGCATCATTAGTAAGTTCTACACCAACAATACGAGCACCTTTTGGTAAGTTTTTATAGAATTCATCAAAATTCTCATAATGGAAATATGGCATAGATTTTACGGCATTATGCGTATCACTAGATTGCTTAGCATAACGATTTCCGATGGTAAAAATAAAACTAGCACCTAGATTTTGAGCAGAACGCCAAAGCACTCCAAGATTCTCAGGTGTTTTTCCATTTTGAATACCGATTCCGAAGAATTCATTTTCGAAGTTGTTAATCATGGCACAAAAATAAAAAACCTCATGAAAAATCAAGAGGTTTTCTTTGCATGGGAACTGGATTCAATGATATACTATATTTCACAATCGACTCTCATTTTAACTATTCGTTTGAAAGACATACTTCATCGCTATTCTTAAAACTCTAACATATATCCATTTGGATCTTTTACAAAGAATGATAAGTGTTCTCTTGGTTTATTTTTTAAAACATAACATTACTCGGTCCATACGATTTATTAGTATAAGACATTTGTTATCAAGAACAAAACTTCCTGATTAAAGGAGTATAGGCACTAAAAACGCGTATATTTATCTTCATATAACGAGTTGTATGCCATTTGAAAAGATCTCTACCTAAATTATGATAATGCCTTCCGACAAAGACTATAAGTCAACCAAAAAAATAAAGCAAAATATTTCAAATATAAAAGAGGAATTCGAGCCTCTTGCTAAATGGATTGACAAAAAATATGATGTCAAAACATTAAACCTAATTTTCGATTATATAGATAATGACAAATCTCATCCTCGACTACAAGTTTGTTTAGAGTATGCAAAGGACAAAGGGAAGTTTATGGATAACAAGACTTATAACTTTGACAAAAGAAAACAAAACGAAATTGCCGAAAAGTTTGCAGAAATAACTTCGGATTATGAGCTAAAAAACAAACCGAATTGGATTAAAATAATACTCAAGCTGACTTACAAGTCAAACAATCTATATGTTTATTTCACCGACTTTGAATCCATAGCCAAAATTGAGGCTAATGAAAAGATTACGGAAAAAGAAATTAAAAAATTACAAGCGGAAATAAAAAACAAAGAGCTCTGGACAATTTCTAGAGCTTTTTCTGGAGTGACCTACTTTTTGTACACTGACGAACAATTAAAAAAATATCAAGATTCTGAAACTCAAAAAGACTGGAAAAATCAATATTATGAATTACTCAAACAGTATGATGAATTTGAATATTTCAAAAATGATTATTTCTACTTTGATTTAGACAGTAAAGAGAACTTTGATAATAATTATGAAAGTAATTGGTATTATTATTATAAATAAAAACGGCATACAACAACGTGTATAATCCATAGCTCATTTTAATTGTTTAAGCGAAACTTTGTACTTTAGTGATGTATCGATTCCTACTTGGAATAATGAGTACTTCAACATATCAAAATCGCAACTAAAATCAGGCAACTTAACTCTATCATTAGTATTCGTATTTTTCACCAAATACTGGATAACTTTTAAAATTGTAACAACTTTTTGTGACATTTTTTTAAATACTCCGTTATTATATAAACCAATCAAAGAAAAAGTAATTTTTGGAACGTCCAGAATTAATAAAAGCATGCAAGCAAAATAATCTAAAAGCGCAGATGCAAGTGTATCAGATGTACAAGGATATGCTATATAATGTGAGCTACAGGATTGTTAAAAATGAGCACGATGCTCAGGACACTGTTCATGATACTTTTATAAAAGCGTTTCAGAATATTTCTAAGTTAGAAAACGATCTTAACCTTGGGCCTTGGTTAAAACGTATTGTAGTTAATAGCTCACTAGACTTTTTGAGAAAAAAAAAGAAATTGGGCTGGCTACAAGAATCGTATGAATTTACTGAATCTATAGAAGAAGATGACACCTATGAAGATATTACACTTAAAGTAGACGAAGTAAAAAAAGCTATATACAATCTAAAAGACAAATACCGAATTATTATGATCCTGTACCTCATTGAAGACTATTCACATAAAGAAATAGCAGAGCAATTAGGACTCAAAGAGGGTACAGTGCGTAACCAATATATAAGAGGAAAACGTCTTTTAAAACAACAATTACAAAACAGCATAGCATTATGAGTTTAGAGAAATTTGTTAAGAAACATCAAGATGTGTTTGATGATAAAAAAATGCCTGAAGCTGCTAGCATCGACTTTGAAAGAAGGCTTAAAAAAGAACTTCATCAGGATAGTAGTAAAGTAAGGCGTTTACCAATCATAACATATTTATCTGTTGCAGCAAGTGTAGCACTACTAATCACTATTGGGTTTTGGTATCAGAATTGGCAAGAGCGTATAGATATAAGAGACAATCTAGTTTCTGCTTTAGATGAAAGTGAAACTAATAGCTCACGCCTAGAAGCTATTTATGAGATCGAAGATACCTACGCAAACGAAAAAGAAGATGAAAAAATACTAAAAGCTTACTTTAAAATCTTGCATGATGATTCTGATGCAAATTCTAAATCAGCAGTGATTGATGCTCTTTTAAAATTTCCAAATAATGCACTCGTACGTAATGAACTTATCGAAGCCTTAGGAAATGAAAAAGAACCTTTAATTCAGTTAAAACTCATAAAATCTGTTGCTAGACTTAGAGAACAGCGTGCAAAAGCACCACTTAAAAAAATCATTGAGGATGAAGAATCGTTACCATTAGTAAAAGGAAATGCTTCAGCCTTATTGGCAATGTTAAATCAATAAAAAACGAACAAAAATGAAACATATTATAACCACAATTGCACTGCTTTTAATAGTTAGTGTTGGTAATTCGCAAGAGAAAGAAAAACGTATTAAATTTAATAAAGGAACACTTAAAATATGTTCAAATTCACACATGACCATAAAAGGTTATGATGGTGATGAAGTGATCATAAAGAGTCTAAATGAATCCCGTTTTTCCTATTATTATGATTTTGGTGACAAGGATGACAGCTTATTAGACTCATTAGAAGAGTCAACAGAGGGGTCATTGGCGAAGAGTTACTATCTGCTATCCTCAAAATACAAGGATTCAGAATTAGAAAAAGGCTTAAAGCCTTTAGGAAATAAATCTGCAAAACCAGAAGACAATTTATATCTTGATATTATAGAAAAACCTGGAGAATTAATTATTAAAGATTATCAGTATAATCAATCAGGTCAAAACAGGTTAACAGGATACATTAACCAATCTTCTCGTGACAATAATAAAAAATCTGATAAGAATAATTTTTCGAGCTTAGCTAATTTTGCAGCCTTAAATAATAAATATGAAATTTTAATTCCTAATTCCATTAAACTATCATGGAATGTGGAAGATTGTTCTAAGAAAAATTCTAATACTTTTTTTATAAGAACAAATTCCACACCATGGGAATTAAACAATTTTAAAGGTGAAGTGGAGATTTCTACATCGTATAATTCCATTAGCTTAACTAATGTTAGCGGCCCTGTTATTGCCAATACTATTGGTGGTAATATAACCGTAGTTTTTGATAAAATAACACCAACAAAACTGTATTCTTTGGTTAGTAATGATGGTTATATAGACATGAGTTTACCAGATAACGCTAGTTTGAATGTTGATGTTAATGGAGAACGCGTACTAAGTAATATAAATTTTACCGTATTAGATGAATCGATAGAAGAAGGTATAAAGAAAATGAAGCTTCAATTAAACTCTGGAAAAACAAAAATGAAACTTGATGCTGGGTCAGGAAGTGTTTACTTACGAAAACTAAAGTAAGTTTTAAATAGTTTAGTCCATCGAGTTAGACCCTTTGATACTCATAGATGCTCATAAATTAAGTTCCTGATAACTACGAGACAGGCAATTCAGTTATACTATGGCGTAGCATTTAAAATTCTGTAAAATCATTAAAAAATTCAATTATGCGTTTGTTATGTATTATCATGACCCTGTGCTTTATTGCTCAATGTGAGGGTCAGAATAAAAGTAAAAATAGTTCTTTAGAAGCTCGAATTTCTAGAATAGAAAATGGTCTTCAATCTAATTTACAAATCCAATATGACGATAGTATTTCTATTAAATTTTACAATATAGAAAAACGAATGAAAGAGCTAAATATTCCTGGTCTTAGCATAGCTATCATGGACAACGGTGAGATTGAATGGGCAAAGGGTTATGGAATGGCCGATACAAGTGAAAACCGAAAAGTAACCACACAAACACTATTTCAAGCAGGCTCTGTTAGCAAGCCAATTGCAGCCACCAGAGCACTTCAACTTGTAGAAAAAGGTAAGCTAAGTTTAGATCGTAATGTCAACGACTACTCAAAAAGTTGGAAAGTACCCGAAAATGAATTTACAACTAAAGAGAAAGTCACTTTAAGGCGATTGTTAAATCATTCGGCTGGACTAACTGTTCATGGATTTCCTGGCTATTCGGTTAATGACACTATTCCGAGTGTTTTGGATGTGCTAGAGGGAAAAGGTAATACAAGTGCTGTGCGTGTTTTTAGAGAGCCTGGAGAAAAAGTAGGCTATTCTGGTGGTGGTTATACCGTTATGCAACTAATGTTATCAGATCTGGAGGAAAAACCTTTTTCAGACATAATGCAAGATAATGTTCTTAATCCGCTTGGTATGACGTCAAGTACCTATAAAAATCCTCTTCCGAAGAAATACCATACTATTGCCGCTGCTGGTTATAAACCAGATGGCTCTCAAGTACCTGGAAAGTGGCACACTTATCCGGAAATGGCTGCAGCTGGACTATGGACAACACCTTCTCAGCTTTTACTTTGGGCAAAGGATATCCAAAACACCTTTCAGAACCAAAAAGATGGTCTTTTAAAAGCAACAACAGTTAATGAAATGGTTACAGATTATGGTAATAACCAAGGTATGGGACCTTACGTTGTAGAACATTTATTTGGTCATGGTGGCTCTGATGAAGGATTTGTATCTGACCTTAGAATTTGGAAAGACCATTCTATTTCGGTAGCCATTATGGTAAATTCGGATAATGGGAATGCTATTATCCAGGAACTATTTTTAAGTATTGCAAAAGAATACAACTTACCAGGAATTTACAATAGATTAAGAACTTATAATGAGCAATCCAAAGAACAGCGATCACGATATGTTGGAGCTTATCAATTTTCTGAGGATGCTATCACTAAAGTAGTTATGAAGGATAATGGTTTAGAATTTTCAGAAGGCATTGTAAAGAACCCTATCTTTCTCTTGCCAGAATCGGATTCCTTGTTTTTTAGTGCCGAAACTGGATTGTATTTTGAATTTGTTTTTGAAAACGAATTCGTAACAAATTTGAAAGTTGCTGGTTATAATGGTAAAAAAATTGAGTGATGAGATTTGTACTAAACCAAATTTAGGCATGTATGAACTTTAGAATAGAAATGTTGTATACTAGGTTCATAATTAATTTTCCATATAGTCCTGCCATTTTACTAATACATATTTAGCTACACTTCCTTCTTCTTTTTTTAAAAAACCATATTCGTATACAAATAGATAAACATCTTTTTTACTGTTTTTCCAAAAATGAGTAAAGAAACTAGAGTTGAACCCTTCTTTGTGTAAAACAGAAGCTCTTACTGTAGCTTTCCCTGCTCTATTATATTGCTTTAATATTTTACGATTCAGTTTAAGTTGATTATCCACCTTATTGTAAAACCTTGGAGCTTCAGTTTTCGATTTTTGGTACTGATAAAGGCTTTTGCAGTGTACATCACAATATTTTTTATCTGACCTACCTACTATGATTTTTGAACAATGTAAACAAAACCTATCATTCATACTATACGTATATTATTCGAATAATATACGCATAATATCCTTTTATATAAAACCATTAACATAAATTACAATATGAAACCTAATAAACATATTACTCTAAAGCATTTATTAATAGATAATAAAAAGTGTATTGGTTTACAATTTAATTCTGATGAAGTGTTGAATAGTTTAATTAAAAACTTAAAGAATTTAGAGTGGAGCAATAATCATGGTATGTTTTATTTACCAAATAGCAAGTACAATCTAGACTCTATTTTTTCATTATTCAAAGGTGTCGCATGGGTAAATACTAACTACTTTTTTGATAAATCCAATTCTAAAAATCTTGATGAAAAATTTGATTTGCAATGGTTCAGAAAGAGAAAAAAATCTAATAACTATAAAACTTGCCCAGAATCGTTCTTAAATAAACTCGAAATAAAACGCTATGCCAATAATACGGTTAGAACATATGTATCCTGTTTTGAACGATTTATAAATTATTATCATGATAAAAATATTGAAAGCTTAAACGAAACAGATGTTCGTGCATATATAAGAACTTTAATTCAAAACAATTGGTCTAATTCATACATTAATCAGAGTATCAATAGTATAAAATTTTACTACGAAATAGTGTTAGGTATGCCAAATAGGTTCTATAAGATTGAGCGTCCTAGAAAAGAGAAAAAATTGCCAACTGTATTATCACCTTCTGAAGCAAAAGCACTTATTAATGCTACAAACAATATAAAACATAGATGCATAGTTTCTCTCTTATATTCTGCAGGATTAAGACGAAGTGAACTTATAAATCTTAAACCTACTGACATTGATAGTAAACGAATGCTTATTAAGATAAATGATGCTAAGGGGAAGAAAGATAGATTAACGCTTTTAGCACAATCTACCTTAAAGGATCTTAGGGCATACTACAAAGAATTTAGACCAAAAAACTATTTATTTGAGGGCCAAAAAAACGAAAAATATAGTGCAACTAGTATTGCAAAAATTATCGCAAATGCAGTTATAAAAACACGAATTAAAAAGCACGTTACTGCTCATACTCTTAGACATAGTTTTGCTACACACCTTTTAGAAAACGGCACTGACTTGAGACACATACAATTATTATTGGGGCACAGTTCTACGAAAACAACAGAAATTTACACTCATGTTGCATCAAACAATTTTATTTCTATTAAAAATCCATTAGATTAGCTCGAATAATATGTACATTTAGTGATACAAATATAGTGGGTATAAAAACAATACGTTTATCCATTTGTTGTGCTTCATTATTCCTCACTCAATCGGAATTAAATAATTATACTAACTTTCGGGAAACAACTAACCAATGATTAAATTCTATAGAAAAATCAGACAAAACTTACTAATGGAAAATAAAACTGGAAAGTATTTTAAATATGCAATTGGTGAAATTGTTCTTGTTGTTATAGGAATTCTCATTGCATTACAGATTAATAATTGGAATGAAAACAGAAAAAAAGAAACTCTAAAAAACGAATATAAAACAGCCTTGATTAACGATTACACAAAAGATACGATTCAAATTAATGCTCGTCTTTTAAGAAATAATCTCAGAATTGAAAGGATTAACTCAATTGGTGATAGTATTGAAAATGGGCATTTTAATAATCTAGAAAGTTATTATAAACTCTATAATAATGAATTTGTTGGAATTAGAGTCACCAATGTTTACAATACCAATAGTTTTAATTTACTCATATCTAGTGGAAAAATAGATTTGTTCGATAAAGACCTAAGAAAAGAACTTATGGAATTAAATCGACTTCAAACAACTGAAAAAACTGTACAAAATGGCAATAAAGGTCTCCTCTTAGACTTTATGCTAAACCTTGGAAGTAAATATCCAACCATTGGAAATCCTTTAGATAATAATGCTACATACCAACTCTTGTGGAAAAATGCAAAAGTAAATGATCTGCCAAAAGATATAGTGAATCATTTGATACAAGAGCGTTACACCATTTCAAGGTATATAGAATTAACAGAGAATGTTTTGCAACAAACCGAATTGGTTTTGAATCTTTTGGATTCTAACAACTAATAACGAAAGCACAACAACGTGTATAATCAATGCTAACCTTCTACTCCAATTAAAATTTATATCTTTAAACAACTGATTTGCTACAACCTTAAATCCTGCGGATTCTAGGTCGCACAAATCATACACGAACACGTTGTGCTTAATGCAAAAAAAACCGAACTGAATTGATATTTAGACCATTGAAATACGAAAAATATGCTCAAAAAGCGGTTGATAAACTTCAAGAAAGTCAACCTGAATTTCGGACAAAATTTGACACGGATAATTACGATAATTGGTTTTATAATCAATCCAGCGAAACATTAAGATTATATAATAATGACAAAGAAATTTATTTCAAATATATTCCAGTTGGAACATTTTCGCTGAATACTAATAGCTGGATGTGGGCTTGGGCGAATGAAGACTCTGTTGAACCAAGAAAATTTCGGACTTTAAAAATTAAAGAATTTGGAGAAAAAAAGAATTATGAAAATCTAACCAAATCGCACTTTTGCGGAGATAAATATACAGGTTGGGAATTAACAGCAATTGTTTTCGATATAATTGGCGGAATTGGAACTTATCGAGTGATTTCTGAACATTTAGAAAAGTATTTTCTACTGACCGAACAAATAACAAAAGAAGAAGCTGAAAAAATTGAGAGTGAATTAATTGAGTGTAGTGTTCACGGAAAAATAAGGAAAGCATTTATTTGCCAGCATTTGAATACTAAACAAAAAACTGGATTTGAAGAAGCTTTTGAGACTTATCGAGGAATGGAATTGGGCGAAGAAGATGATTTCCAAGCTTGGTGTTCCGAATGCGAAAAAGAGCGAATAAAAACTGATGGTTGGAATGAAGAATCTATGGAGTTCGCAAAAATAAAATTAGTATGCGAAAGATGCTATTTTGAAATTAAGGAAATAAACGTATGAATAAAGCACTAAAGCACAACAACGTGTATAGTTCATTGCTTCTGATTTTCCTTTCGGAAAATCCTCGCTACTGAACAATGGGTTCGCTCCTATTTGCTATCTTAGTGCTAACGCAACGAAGCCATACACGAACACGTTAGCCACCATAAAATATGCTACTCATTCACTGGACAAAACATAATAACACAAAGGATATCCTGAAAAACGGGATTCATCCAGTTAGAAGAAAGTCTATGTCTTCCGAAGGCGATGATATTAAAGGAATATGGTGCTATCCCTTTACCAGGAACAAAACGCTGAATAACACATGGAAATCAAATCTCAAAGTTTGGCGTCAAGACCTGACCAATTTCAACGGCTTCGTTTTTAGACTGGAAGAATCTGATTTTCCAATATATGCTGGTTCCTTTGTGGGAATTGCAATGTTTCCCGAACAGTCAACTTTTAATTCTTACGAGGAATTCTTAAAAATCTTTGGGGAAGAGTTTTCTCCTGTAAGCATCGCATTTGAAAGAAATAAAGTAACTCTTGAAACGGGTACAATAGATTATGGTGATTTCGAAATAATTATTCCGAATCGCATCGAACCAAAAAGGATAAAAAAGGTAATTAAGGACAGAAACACGTTGGCTAACAAAAGCTAAAAAATCATAGCCACCTCACGGGATGGCAACGCATTTTAGCCAAACCGTTGTAACACATTTGACCAAATCAAGAAAATGCAGGAATTCAAACATTGGAAAGAGTTTATTAACCGAGTTTTAATCGACAGCGGAAAATTTGAAAATCCAAAAACTGAATTTAAAGGAGATGCGGAAACAGAAACTTTCAAATCAATTGTGGAAAATTCTCTGACTGAAATTCGAGTTGGATATTTAAAGGACAATTTACTTATCTATTTACATATTTTCAATCCGACAGTTCCAGGATATAATAAGTATGTGGAAGGAGAATATTTTTATAAACACGATTTTAGTGAAGATGGAGAAACTTACGGAAGTCCATCATTAGAATTTAATGAACAGAATCGGAATGGAATTCTCTCAATTCTTGAAAGTGGATTAAAAGGAAAAGAAGTTCAATTCGTGAAAAACAACATAATTCTGAAATCGAAACTTTACATTTCACAATATGACACGAACTTTAACTATTCTTATGACTTTACAAAGAGAGGTTTTTGGAACAAAATATTCGGACAGAAAATTGACAAAATGGACGGAATTGAAAAGAGAGAAATAGAGTTGAGTACAATATTTAGTGGAATAAAAAACGTGTTACAACAACGTGTATAATTAATTGCTTTGGCAAGTGCTTATTTGGAAAATTCCTTCGGAATTTTCTCGGGTTCGTTTTTGTTTACTAAATTAGTTGCTTAAACACGCAACTAACCATACACAACAACGTTGTAACACATTTGACCAAATCAAGAAAATGCAGGAATTCAAACATTGGAAAGAGTTTATTAACCGAGTTTTAATCGACAGCGGAAAATTTGAAAATCCAAAAACTGAATTTAAAGGAGATGCGGAAACAGAAACTTTCAAATCAATTGTGGAAAATTCTCTGACTGAAATTCGAGTTGGATATTTAAAGGACAATTTACTTATCTATTTACATATTTTCAATCCGACAGTTCCAGGATATAATAAGTATGTGGAAGGAGAATATTTTTATAAACACGATTTTAGTGAAGATGGAGAAACTTACGGAAGTCCATCATTAGAATTTAATGAACAGAATCGGAATGGAATTCTCTCAATTCTTGAAAGTGGATTAAAAGGAAAAGAAGTTCAATTCGTGAAAAACAACATAATTCTGAAATCGAAACTTTACATTTCACAATATGACACGAACTTTAACTATTCTTATGACTTTACAAAGAGAGGTTTTTGGAACAAAATATTCGGACAGAAAATTGACAAAATGGACGGAATTGAAAAGAGAGAAATAGAGTTGAGTACAATATTTAGTGGAATAAAAAACGTGTTACAACAACGTGTATAATTAATTGCTTTGGCAAGTGCTTATTTGGAAAATTCCTTCGGAATTTTCTCGGGTTCGTTTTTGTTTACTAAATTAGTTGCTTAAACACGCAACTAACCATACACAACAACGTTGGGCATAATTTAACGAAATCGAAATATGGGATGGAAATCATCTTTAATAATAATTGAAAATAAAGAAAACTTTGCGGACGAAAGCGCAATATTAAAAGCTATCGGAAAATCGGAATATGAATTTGACCGTGAATCGACTCTTGATGAATGTATCTATCCGAACGACAAGTCTATAAATATTGGATATTTTAATGGTAATATAATTATTTGCGATGATTATCAGCTGACAACAAACAGTCTTGAAAGAGCAGACGAACTAATCTTAACAAAAGAGGAACAGAAACTTGTTGACTTATTTCCGACATCTGAAATTGTAACTGTCGCTTGTCATAGTGCTGTTAATTATCACGGATATTCCCTAATAGAAAGTGGAGTTAAAAAAAGACTTAAAATAATCACTTCCGATACACCAAGAATTGAGTTTGGAGAGAGAATAGAGGAAGAAATTAAAATCTATCAAAAATCTTATTCTAAAGACAATCAGAATTTCTGGAAAGATGATTATGACCCGGAAGAAGACCTTACAGAAGACCAATTAATGGAAGACTTTACTTTTGGTGTTGCCAAAAGAAGATTAGGAGTATTACTTGACCATTCGGACGGAGATGAATTAATGGAACAGATAATATTTAAGAAATTTAAGAATCCAAATCAAACGTCTGAAGTAACGGAATCAATAAAAGTTGAGAAAAAAGCTAAATGGATTAAATATGGAATAATTATTCTGATTTTAATAATTTGGCAAATATTGAAACGAACAGTTTTTAAGAATTAAAAAACTATGCCCAACACCGTGTATAATTAATTGCTCGAGTTTTTCTGTGCCAATCGGAAAATTCTCCGAATTTCCCTCAGATTCGTCCCTCTTTTGCTATCTTTAGTCGCAGAGCAACTAACCATACACAAACACGTTAGGCACAATACCCAAAAATGACAACAGAACATAATTTATATAAGTGTTTAAGTGATGCTTTTAATGAAGCTGGTTACAAAACAATATCGGACGAGCAATCCTTTAATTTTCTACCATTAAATCTTAATATTGAACCAGAAGTTATTGATATTAAAAGTTTTGAAAGTCAACAATATTCTTGTAGTGTAACATTAACTTTTAACAACCCTGTTAAATTTGAAAATAGCATAACTGAATATTCTATGGGAATAGGTAGTTCCGAATACGATGCTATCAAAAGTGCTTTTCAAAGGTGGATAGACTGCGATTTTCCACCTATTCACGACTATATCGGCTCTGGACACTCTGAATTAGGAAAAAAAATAGAAAGTGCTAGCTATTCTGGGGAGTTGAATAAATATTTAGGTTGGGATATCTATTTTGGTCCATTATTATAGTGTAAAGAAGTAAACAACACTCTTGAAACCAAAATCAACGAAAAAAATAGTAGTTTAATTCTTCAAAAATTATTTCAAGCTCTGACAGATAATATTCTAGGGAGACCTGGAACATATTTCATAAGGAATTTTATGTCTATTTCATCCGATAATAAAATTGATATTGACTGTAGACTGAATGGAGTAGATTGGACTCTTGGCAAACAATATCTGACTGAATATATTAAGAGCTTGCCCAAACAAAATCAAATATTTTTTTTAAAACAAAGTATACTTCTGAGTTCAAAACCTATTGAAGAGATAAAATCAGATACAATACTAAAAAAACTAGATGGAGAATTAGCAAAGATAAATAACAATAAAAAGTGGTGGGAAATATGGAAAAAGTAAAGTGCCTAACAATGGCTATAATTAATACGGGGTGTGGTACTTACTAAACTTAGTACTTTTAACAAAGTCCGCCAAATCTTTTGATTTGGCTTTAAAATGAAAAGATAAAACAAAATAAAAAGTTTTGGCAAAGTGCTTAATCGAAAGTTTGCTACTTTTAATTCCCGTACTAACCATAGCCTGAACATTGTACCTAATACAAGAAAACCTTCGCTACTAAATTGAAAAAACGGATTTTTATCATATTTGGAATACTGATTTTAATTGTAATCGGTTTTTTTGCGTCTAAAAAAATAAATCTAAATCCGAATTACGATGTTGGGCAAAAAATTGATAGTTTAAACGGAGTTGTGGTATATTTCAATGGTGGAGTTGGAAATGTTGATGGGCGAGAACTGACCAAAGATGGATATAATCTCGGATTGAAATATCAATGTGTAGAATTTGTAAAACGATATTATTTTGAAAAACTGAATCATAAAATGCCAGATAGTTATGGACACGCAAAAGACTTTTTTGATTCTAATGTAAAAGATGGAAAAACAAATAAACAGCGGAATTTAACTCAATATACTAATCCAAGCAGATCTAAACCAAAGGCAGACGATTTAATCATTTATTCAGGAACGACTCTTAATAAATATGGACACGTTTCAATCGTTTCAAAAGTGGACGAAAAAGAAGTTGAAATTATACAGCAGAATCCAGGTCCATTTGGGAATTCAAGAGAAAAATATGAACTAATAAATGAAGATGGAAAGTGGCGAATTAATAATGACCGAATTTTAGGTTGGTTAAGAAAGTAACCAAAAAGTACTAGGTACAACAACGTGTATAATCAATGCTTACCTCCTGCTTCATTTTAAATTTATATCTTTAAGCAACTGATTTGCAACACCTGAAAATCCTGCGGATTCTCAGTCGCACAAATCATACACGAACACGTTGTACGCAAGCTAAAAGTGAACCAAATTGACAACAAAATGAACCAATTGAAAAACCCTAAATAACTGGTAAAAGTTACCTTTACAAAAAAAGAAATGGTACAAGACTATAAAACTATAGACTTATTTGGGAAGTTACTATTTGAAACAATTATTTTAAAGCCACCTTACAAAAAGCCAAATTTGATGCCTAATGAGGCTTGCTTTTTGTATATACTTAAAGGTGAGTACGATTCAATTTCTGAAACTGAACGACTTAGGATTGAAGCCGAAGAGTCACTTTTAATGAAATGCGGAAACTACACTTGCAATATGCATCCATCAAAGGTTTCAGACACATATCAAGCGCTTGCTGTACATTTTTACCCTGACATTTTGATGAAAATCTATGAAAACAATCTTCCCGATTTTCTTACACAAAAAACACCTTTAGATATTGGAATGTCTAAACTTAACAGTGATATTCTAATTCGGAAATATATTGAAGACATATTGTTTTATTTTCAAAACCCAAAATTAGTAACAGAAGAAATCCTGATTTTAAAACTAAAGGAAATTATTCTGTTGTTAAATCAGACTAAAAATGCTCCTGCAATACGTTCTATACTTTCTAATTTATTTAGCCCAAATTCACATTCATTTAGAGAAATTGTTAAAGCTCATTACTATGAAAATATTACTTTAGATGAATTAGCTATCTTAAACAATCAAAGTTTATCTACTTTTAAAAGAGAATTTAAGAAGCTATACAACTCATCTCCAGCCGCTTTTTTGCGTGAAAGAAAACTAGAAAAATCTGAAAAATTACTTATTTCTACAGATTTAAGAACTACAGATATAGCATATGAGTGTGGATTTACAAATGTTTCTCATTTTTCAAAAACATTTAAAAATAAACATGGAATTTCTCCAACAATATTCAAGTTGACCCATTTAGACAAATCTTTGAACTAATCTTAAAACACTTCCTACTACTCTGTTCTCATCTTTGCATCATTAACAAAAAAACATGTAAATATGAAAACAGCACTTATTACAGGATCTAGCAACGGATTTGGTTATTTATCTACATTAACATTGGCCAGAAAAGGCTATAACGTTTGGGCAACAATGCGTGATACCCATGGAAAAAACAAAGCGAAAAAAGAAGAGCTTGAAAATATTGCATTAGAAGAAAACATTGCAATTACAGTAGCTGAATTAGATGTGACTAGTGATAAATCTACCAATGATTTGGTAGATAGAATTCTTATTGAAGAAGAAAACGGACTTGATGTTCTAGTAAATAATGCAGGTATAATGTATGTTGGCATTACAGAGGCATATAGTATAGAGCAAGCACAAGAACAATTTGACACGAACTTCTTTGGTGTTATTAGAGCATCAAAAGCATTTCTTCCTCTCTTAAAAAATTCTTCTGATGGACTAATTATCAATATCTCCTCATTAGCTGGACGATTAGTGTTTCCATATTTTGGAATCTATTGTGCAAGTAAATTTGCACTTGAAGCCTATTCACAAGCATTGAAATACGAATTAAAGCCTCTTGGTGTTGATGTTTCCATTATAGAGCCAGGTCCTTATCCATCAGGTCTATTATATAGTGGACCTAAAGAAGAAGATGCAAAAACTCTAGAAAGTTATGGAGAAATGGCTGATGTTCCAAAAGCAATGCTCCAAAACTTTGACCAATTCTATAAAAGTGATGCATCCCCAAATCCACAAGAAATTCCAGATGCTATTTTAAAAGTAATCGAATTGCAAAAAGGAGATAGACCCATTAGGCAAGCGATAGGAATAGATTACAGCACAAATGAGTTGAATAGTAAAACTAACTCAATTCAAGAAAATTTGATAAAAGAGGCTTTACAAATGGAACATTTAATTTAAATCATTAATAATGAAATATTTAAAAACAATAACAAATTTTGCTTTACTAGTATCATTACTATTATCGTGTACTACAAAAGCACAAAATTCAAATAATAACACAAAAAAAACAGATAAAATGAATGCGAAAAATCAAGAAATAGTAAACGTTGCTTTAATGTATATAAAAAATGGAGAGGAAGCACGTTTTGAAGAATACAAAAAGAAAGGTGGTGCCATTTTAGAAAAATACGGAGGAAAAATTGAACGCATTATCAAGCCAAAAATGTTAGCTGAAGGAGAAATGGAAATGCCAGATGAAATTCACTTCGCCAGCTATCCAAGCATTGAAGTATTTAACAAATTTAATGAAGATCCTGAGTTTATAAAAATTAGAAATGAATACGCGATTCCTGCACTTAAAGACATTTATGTTTTTACAAGTATGAATACTAACTTTGAATTTAAAAAAGAGGTTGGTGACAAAAGTAAGACTTATGGTGTTGCACTAATTTATTTTAATGAAGGTGAAAAATATGAAAAGCAATTTGAGGATTACCATGAAGAAGTTTGTGAAATTATGCCAGAATTTGGGACTCACTTTGAAAGATTTATAACTCCTTTTCAATCAAAAGGAAGTTTAGAACAACCTAATGAAATTCATCGCTTCTATTTTGATTCTATAGAAGGATTACAACAAATGGGAACAGATGAACGAATGAAAGCATTATTTCCAAAAAGAGACGCTTCATTAAAGAATCTATACTTTTTTATTGGAGAGGCTAGTTTATAATAACATATGGTTTAATATGGAGATAAGCCAACCTACAACAACGTGTATAAGTAATAGCGATTTGAGTTTTAATTCAAATCGCTATTCTATTTTATTTTGTAAATTACTTTGTGAAAAGTAGTGCACTAAAACTCGCTAATACTCATACACGAACACGTTGGCATTCATTAACCAGACTTCCAAAATAAAAATGAAAGAACTGAATACACTGAAAGAATTTAGGAAAGCAAAGAATTATACCCAAGAAGAATTAGCCAAACAATCTGGTATATCTATTAGAACCATTCAGCGTATTGAAAAAGGATTGACCAAAGGCAGTCCTCATACTTTAAAGGCATTAGCAAAAACACTAGATGTTGAAAGTTCAGATATTATAGTTTTAGCAGATGAAAATAACACTGCTAATAATGATTCCCGTAAATTAAAACTGATGAATTTCAGTATTCTATCTGTCTTACTTATCCCTTTTGGTAATATTATTCTTCCAACCATTTTTTTTCTTCTTCATAAATCGAATACACATGTAAATAGTATAGGACGAAGAATACTTAGTATTCAAATAATAAGTACTTTTCTTCTATGTGGTATAGCAATCAGCTTATTTTTTATTATTGGTCGCGGAGGTGGAGCTATTCCATTACCTGTACCCATAATTTACTTTATGTATACATCTGTAAATATCATTATTGTAATTCATACATCTATAGCCATAGACAAGAATGAACAAATCTTAAAATTCTTTCCAAACATAGTATAGCAAGGCAATTGTCATAAAAATGTCATAAAAACTGCTTATGACTTTTTCGCCAATAAAATCCTTATTCGAATATTTTTGAGGTCAATCAAAACAAATCGAATATGAAATTAAAAACAATCATTTTTGCAACACTAGTTTTAATATCTAGTCTTAGTTTTTCTCAAAATTTAGAAAAAAGCAAGCTTGATGAATTTTTTAATTCGCTCGAAAAGCGAAATGAAGCTATGGGCAGTATTTCAATTTCCAAAAACGGAAAACTTATCTATTCTAAAGCCATAGGCTATAAAACTATAGAAGGCAAAAACAGAATTAATGCTAATACTGATACACATTATAGAATTTGGTCTATTACAAAAACATATACTGCGGTAATGATTTTTCAATTGATAGAAGAAGGTAGATTGTCGTTAGAAACCACCTTAGATACGTTCTATCCTCTACTACCAAATGCAGAAAGCATAACCATAGAGCATATGCTTTCTCATAAAAGTGGTTTATTCGATTATGTGAACGATACAGATGAGGAAATAAGCTTGCATGGTATATCTAGCAAGGATACCGTTGCCGCCATTATTGCCAAACTCAAACCTAATTTTAAACCAGGCGAACAATTTAGTTATAGTAATACAAACTATCTATTTTTAGGATATATCATTGAACTATTAGATAAATCAACTTATGAAATAGCATTGTCAAAAAGAATTTCGGCTAAAGCAAATCTCAACAACACATATTTTGGCACACAAACAATAAGCAAAATCAATAATGTTGCTGAAACGTACCAGTACGACAATGATTGGAAAACCGTATCTGAAGAAGCAAATTATACTAATCATCTTGCTACTGCCGATGGTGGTATTGTATCTACTATAGAAGATATGACTTTATTCATTGATGCATTGTTTGATGGAAGGCTAGTTTCGAAAAAAAGTCTCAATAAAATGCTAGAAGGTGAAGGTTTTTATAGGCTTGGACTCATGAAAACTCAGTTCGAAAGCAGTGAAGGTTTTGGTCATACTGGTGGTTGGATATCCGAGTCTAGTCTATTTCATTACCCAAAAGATAACTTGTCAATTGCTTATGCAACCAATGGTATAGTGCTTAGAAAAGAAGATATATTAAATGATGTATTAAAAATTATTCATGGTAAACCGTTTACAATTTCTATGAATAGAAATTTGCAAGCACTTCTAATTTTTGGAATTGGATTGCTATTCTTTCTACTTGGTAAGTTAAAATTCAATGATTATGTAAATACAAAATATTCACTTTATGTAGGATACCTAATCGCTGTGCTATTTTGGTTAGGAACAATGTTCTCTGGGTTTTTATATGGTAATGATTATAGCCATATCAGAGATGGTATCCCACTATTAGATTCTTTTTACTCAGGTTCGGGTACTTTTAATGCAGGTATACAATTCACAATTGCTATGCTTTTTATTCCTTTTATCTATAGCATTTATAAAATTTGCAAGCAACAAAGCATTAATATACTTCCATTAATACCATTGGTTTTTATTCCTATTAATATGATAGGATCGTCACTATTCCCTTTCCCAAATCAGCTATTCCCTATTTTTGCCAACAGTATTATATTAAGCTTTCTAGGACCATTATTAGCTATTATTTTTTGGAGAGCAAAAAGATTATCTAAAATTAGAATACAGGCTGTAATTAGTTTCTTTTTGATGATGGTTTCCATAGGTTTTATGATTAGTAGATCTTCTATTCCAGAATTTGTCCATATGTATTGGGGTATCATTCAGAGGTTATTGTTTTTAGGATGGACCTCTTGGATTGTATTCATGAGTATACATTTTACAAAAGTCGTAAAACTTGGTAATGAAAGTAATCAGATAAACAAATAACGAAATGCCAACAACGTGTATAGTTAATAGCTCATTCTGTGTATACTCGGAAAATCCTACGGATTTTCCTCTGGGTCGTTTTCTTTTACTAACTTAGTCCTAGCCTACGCAACTAACCATACACGAACACGTTGTAGCCAATTTGAGGATGAGCTATCATGGTAACTCAAAAATATTTTGAAAAGACATTGTATGCAATCTCTATCACTTAATACAATCAGAGAAATAACATTTTAGTCATTTAGTATCATGAAAAAAATAATTAACACCAATACCAGCCGTTAAATAATGGTTCGTTTGATGTGTTGCTTTTGGCATATAATATGATTTCCAAATTAGGTTAGCAGGCGCTTTTTCATCTAATAGATTAATTGATAAATCAAACGCTATTTTCATTTTATCAACTTCATCTTCTCCCATACTCATAAATAGATTAGAACTTAAAGTAGGGTTATCTTTTAGAAAATCATCTAATTTCTTTACAAAAGCATTTTCTTCTCTCCAAAGAGCTGGGCTCAATGCAATTCTAGTATTAAAAAGATTAGGTTTTACAGTTAGCGAATAAAGTACCAATAACCCTTCACGAGAATGTCCTACAATAGTTCTTTGATTATTTGTGTTATAGTTTTTCTCAACTAATGATATTACTTCACTTTCTAGATACTCTAAAAAACTATCTGCTTTACCTAGTGGAGAATTAGTTTCATCTAAATCTTGCTTTAAGAAAGGTGGTGTTAAATCGCGTTGCCTTGTCTTTTGGTCAATACTTGGTATTCCAACGACTATGACTTCAGGAATATTGCCAACACGAGAAAGTAAATCAGCGTCTGCTGCAATAGTATAGGTTAGAGAATTACCTCCTAATACGTACACTACTGGATATTGTTTCTCATTTGTATAGTTTCTAGGTTTTTTCACAATTAACTCTCTCGTCTCTTGAAGTACTATTGATTCTATCTCATAGGTGTCATATGTTGATGGTGTTTCTGATGTATCTAGAATAATGAATGTAGCAAAAACTGACATTAATGATGCTATACACGCAATCAGTATCGTATAAATTGTTCTTTTTTTCATTTTTATTCATTTCTAATTACTTGTTAGAAGAATCAAATAACAAAAAGGTTACAATTAATAGTACTTTTATTTAATGAATGGCATTTTTAGTATAAAACAATATCTTACATAAGGACAAGATTTAATGTAAAAAAACTGGCAACAACAACGTGTATAGTTAATAGTGTTTAAAGATGGTTCGGGAAATTCTACCGAATTTCCGCACTCTTCGTTCTTTTTTGCTAACTTACCTCCTAACACTAATAACCATACACGAACACGTTGTAGCCAATTGACAATCAAGACTTAAAAATCATATTCTACATTTGTAGAAGTTAAATAAAACCTCTACGTTTGTAGAGTTAAAATATCATTATAAATGAAAAAAGTCTTACTTCTATTTATTATTCTGCTTGGATTAACTTCTTGTAAAGAAAATACAGAAAAACAAACAACATCTGATGAAACATCAAATACTATTGAAAATTCTGCAGAAATGACAGAAGAGCAAAAGGATTTGAAAAAGAGCGCGATACCAATTAATAGCTTATCAAAGTTAAGCAACAAGATATATGATGAAATTGCAAATTTTGAAATATTAATGGTTGGAGAAATGCATGGGACAAAAGAGCCCGCCGAATTTGTCTATGGTCTATGTGACCTTATAACTGAATCTGAGAAAAAAGTTGTCTTAGCCTTAGAAATCCGTGCTTCACAGATGGAAAACTTATCAAATGACATGTCAATTGCCCAATTAAAAGAATTGGATTTCTTTCGCAGAGAAAATTTTGATGGTAGAAATGGTGTATCAATGCTTGATTTAATCTACAATAGCATCCAAAATGAAAAAATCATTCTAAAATTTATTGATAATTCTTACCCGTCTTCAACCAGAGATTCATCCATGTACATGGAAATACGTAACATCCATAGTAAACATCCAAACACCAAAATAGTTACTCTAACTGGAAATGTACATAATTCTTTTACACCCCTTTTTGACAAAGTAAGGATTGGAGGTTACTTGTTAAATGATTCTGTTAATTTTGATTCTAAAAAAATCATGTCCATTAATCATGTATTTAGTGAAGGCAGCATGTTAAATAATGACGGTACAGGGTTAAAAATTAGCACTATTGAAAGAAAGGAAAATATTTATAATACTACCTTATCCCATGAAATGTTTTTATATAAGAAATTTCCTGAAGAACAAAATCGATGTACACATATCCTATATACTGATAAAGTAACGGCTTCAGGAATAGTTGAAAAAGATGATAGGTAATGATAATAAATCTATCTTTTACATAAAAATGGACTTGGCAAAACTAACTCAAGAACATAGAATTACAAACAGAAAATCTAATAAATCAAATAAAATAACTGGCCACAACAACGTGTATAATTAATTGCTTAATGGTGTTTAAAGATTATCACGGAAATTCTGCCGAATTTCCTTCACGCAGTTTCTTTTTGCTAACTTAGCGCTAACAGCAACTAACCATACACGAACACGTTAGCAACAATATAAAAAAATGAAGATAACCACATTGACACTTCTGTTACTTCTATGTTTCTCTTGTAAAGACAGAAGTCAAATTGCAAAGACTGAAACACAAAAAACTGATAATAATAAAATAGTAAAACCTGAATTTCAGTCAATTATTGATTCTTCTGATGTTAAAGGTTCAATATTAATTTACGATTTAAACAAGGACAAATACTATTCAAATGACTTTGAATGGTCAAACACGGGGAATTTACCAGCATCTACATTCAAAATCGCAAATTCAATTATCGGACTTGAAACTGGCGTAATTGAAAATGATAGTGCCATATTTAAATGGGATGGGGAAAAGAAATGGTTAAAAAATTGGGAACAAGACCTAATACTTAGAGATGCTTTTCAATTTTCTTGTGTTCATTGTTATCAAGAGGTTGCAAGAAAAATTGGTTCAAAAACAATGAACGGTTATATATCAAAACTTAACTATGGAAATCTAGAAATTGACTCTACTAACATCGATAAATTTTGGTTAGAAGGAGACTCCAGAATAAGTCAAATGCAACAAATCGACTTCCTGAAAAGGTTTTACAATTTTGAACTTCCTATTTCCAAAAGAACTGAGAGTATAATGCGAAATATTATGCTCATTGAAGAAACTGACCAATATAAACTTAGTGGAAAATCTGGTTTATCAAATAATAACGGAAAATACAATGGTTGGTTTGTTGGGTTTGTTGAATTTAAAAACGATACATACTTATTTGCCACAAATCTGGAGCCTAAAAAAGAGTTTGATTTCAATTCTTTTATTAAAAAAAGGTTGGATTTAACTCTTCTCGGTCTTAGAAAATTGAATGTTCTGAAATAAATACTGGTGCTAACAATGGCTATAGTTAATTATGAAAAAATTCTTAATCTATTTTATATTATTTAATTCATTATTTGCAATTGCGCAAACTGAAAGAGATGTACTAATAAATGACATTCAAAATTCTATTAAAGCGTATAACGAATCTGACTTTGAAACCTTATTAAAATATTTTCCAAAGTTTGTTTTTGACAATATTTCAAAAGAAGAATTATTGAAAGAATTATCAAAAAATCATAAAATAAAAACTATAGATATCTCTGAAATCAAAATTGATACAATTATGACAATTGATTCTGTAAAATATGCAAAATTTCAAATAGGATCCAATACGCCATCATATGGTATAAAAAATAATAGCAATTGGACTTTTATTGACGCAAACGAGAAAACAAAAAAGTATATCCCAATAGAAATTAGATAATCTTTTAATATAATTAACTACACACAACAACATGAATCATTAATAGTGTTATTGATGGCTTAGGAAATTCTACCGAATTCCTACACTCTTGGTTCTTTTTTGCTAACCTATTGCCTCAACACAACACACCAAGCCTTCTAAAATTTCATTCACAAAAAACAATTGCTTTCACAATTGGTTTTCCTTGTAGCGGGAACAGGATTAACTCGCTTCGCTCGTTGGACCATAAAAGAAAGCTTCCACAACAACCCAACTTTTAATTAAAATTTACTTTTTTGACATTTCAATTTTAAAAAGTAAACTTTCTAAAACCTTATTTACAAAAAAAGCCAAACACTTTCGTATTTGGCTTGTTGTAGCGGGAACTGGACTCTTATTTCACATTTCAGGTTATTTCAAAAGTATTCTAATCGAATCTAAATTACTTAAAAGCCTATTAAAACCTTTGTTTATAACATATTTGAAATTATCTGAAATATCAATTAATGTAGAAATATTCGGGAAGATTTCGGGAAGATTTATATATTTGCCATATAAATACTTAACTCATGGCATCAATCAAGTACTTAGTGAAAGGAAAAAAGAATCCTTCACATCTATATATCAGGTTTTATCATAGTAAAGATTTTGACCTAACTGTTAAAACAGGCATATTAATAAACCCTAGCCACTGGAATAACAAACTACAAAGGTTTAAGACAATTGCAGGAGAAATACCCGACCAAGCTAAAACAATTAAGTACACAGAAGAATTAAGAGCATTTATCGTTTCAGAGTACAACAAAAGTTATTCTAGCGGAGAAATAATGGCTACTCAATGGCTATCAAATACAGTAGACAGGTTTAACAATAGACCTAAAGACGGTGCAGATTATGAAACCTATTTTGTAACATTTGTTGAGAGATGGATAGAAGAATCAAAAAGTAGAGTTAACATGTCTTCTGGAAAAGTTATTAGTACCAGAACAATTCGCAAATACAATACCACTTTAGATAGGCTAAAAGAGTATGAAAAATTAAATAATATTCGTTTAAGACATTCAGATATAAGCTTAAAATTTCATCAAAAATTCATCAGTTATTTGGTCAGTAAAAAATATGGCAACAGTACAATTGAAAAATACATTAGTCAAATTAAAATGTTCTCTAGAGAAGCTGAGGTAAACGGATATAAAATCAATCCAGAGTACAAAAGTAGACGATTCTCATACAGAAGAAACAAACCTCTTGACCCCTATTTGTCAATTGAAGAAATCCAAAAGATTTTCGACCTAGAGATAACGGATTCAAGACTAGACAAAATAAGAGACCTTTTTATTGTTGGGTTATGGACGGGTTTAAGAATTAGCGATTTTAAAGAGCAAAGCCGACTTCAAATTGTCAATAACAACATATTGATTAGTCAAACTCAGAAAACACTAGCTCCAGTAACAATTCCAATTCATCCTCAAGTGCAATTTGTATTAGATAAAAGAAAAGGAAAACTACCTTCATTCAATCTATCTTCAACAGCATTAGAGGTTCTTTTTAATAAAGAAATAAAGAGGATTTGCAAAGAAGCTGGAATCATTCAAAAAATCATAGGAGACAAGCGAGACAAAGAGACCAATAGAAATGTAAGAGGTATTTACCCTAAACATGAATTAGTAAGCAGCCATATTTGCAGAAGGTCTTTCGTCACCAATCATTATGGAAAATTACCTAGCTTAGCAATCATGGCTATAACAACCCATTCATCAGAAAAACAACTAATGGATTACGTCAAAATATCTCAAGACCAATATATAGAGATGGTTAGGGAACATTGGGAAAAAGAAGAGTCAAAAAAAACTTTAAAAGTCGTATAAATGAATTATCTCCTCCATAGTATAAAAGATATTAATACAGCCTTTATAATCAAGCCCTACGATCCACACATTCATATTTCCTTTAATGACGACGAGAGGTTATTAATAGAAATAAATTCAAGTGTTTATAACCCCCATTTACCAAAATCAAAGGAAGCAATAATTGCTTCTTGGGCATTATTCGAATTAGATAGCTTTGGAGATGATTTTGAGAAAATCCCTATAAGCCTAAAAAAATATGACCCAAAGAAACATTTTGCAAAGTTTAAGTTTAACACATTAGAAGAAACTTTAGATTATAATGTCTTTAAAGCTGAAATGAGACACTGCATACAAGCAGATGAGGAAAGGTATAGGGAAGATGTTAGTAAAGGGCTATTGAGGGCTAACACAAGCTTAAAAATAAGGCATTTATTATCCAATAGGCTAGAGGGAATAAACAATTCCATAATATCCATAAGTCAGCTTGAATTAAACAAAACTCAAAATATTGTTAGAAACCTTTATTTGGATAGCTACAGATCTACTATAATCTATTTAAGTGACAAATACCAAGAATACTTGCCTAATAAAAACGAAGATAATGAGCTAGGCAAATTAATTACTCATGATAAAGTAAGTACTTTTCTAGCATTAGAAACCCAGCTTATTCATAAAGAATATATTCAAAAATCTGCTGGTCAATTATATTGGAACAATAAACGAGGCTTTAAAGTTAAACTAGTCAACTTTTGTAGACTTTTATATTCTAAAAATTATATAATCAAATACGTATCTATAGACAGAGTAATAGATTTCTTCGAGAAAAGATACAATATTCATACTGGAGATCAAGCAAAGCCGAGTAAGTTTAAAGGTTCAGAGAAACTTTTAGAAGTTAGCTTTTACTTTTTAAAGTTTTGATCTCTTCCAGTTCCCCTTAAATTCCCTTCAAAAAAAACACTTCTCAGCAATACTAAGGCATAAGTTGCTTCTGAATTCCCAATATTTAGCAACCTCTTTTATACCCGATATATTTGCCTCATAACATTAAAATAAAACTATGAGTGAACAAGTATTAATGTCTCAAATTACACCTGCTGAATTAGCAAGACTCATCACAGAAGGTGTGAGAGACGAAGTAGCAAAATTGATGAGTATAAATCGTGCCGAACAAACTCAAGAAAGCGAAGAAGAGTTTTTAACAATCAAAGAAGCCTGTAATTATTTAAAATGCTCTACAGCCAAACTTTGGAGGTTGAGAAGAGATGGTGAAATTCCATATATAACTAGCGGAAGAACCATTCTTATTTCTAAATCGGACTTGGATTCTTTTATTAAATCTAATAGAAAGAAAGGAGGTCAAGATGATTAGTTGTTATAGAAATTGTGTTTCCCCGAAAGTGATTAACGAAATAGATGTGTATCATGCCCTAAACTTAATTAAATCGCCTGAAGAACCTATAAAACATTTAATTGAAGAAGCTAGGCAGGCTTATACAAATGGTAGATTAACAGAATATAATAGAATTAAAAAAAGCCTTCCATGTGTAACCTTCAATTTTACATTTGATAAATGGAAGAAAGACAGAAATATAATTGAATCATCTGGTTTCATTTATCTAGATATTGACGGAACAACAGAAATTGACTTAAATCATCCATTGATTTTTGCTAGTTGGATATCACTATCAGGCTCTGGAAGAGGAGTATTAGTTAAAGTGGACAATCTCTCCAAAGCAAACTTTAAAAGCACTTATAAAGCAATAAGCAAGGAACTGAAAATAGAATCTGACACAAGAGCTAGAAAAGCAACTCAGTTCACCGTCTTAAGTCATGATTCTAAAATACATATCAATAATGATTCTATAACGTGGTTAGCCAGAAAAGAAAGTAAAATTAAAACCGCCCCCAGCACGCTAACATATATAAAAAAAGAGGAAGAGGATATAACCGAAATGGGGGCAAAATATGAAGTTAATTACGATAACATCGGTGACATTGACTTTGGTGGTAAAGACTATATATTCTTTCCAGATGAAAAAGAACTAATTGCTAAAGCATGGATACCAAAATTAATTGCAGTAGGCTCAAGAAACGAAATTTTATCTTCAATTGCGTTTCAATTTAGAGCTCTAAACCCAGACCTTACATTCGAAAATTTTGAAAACTTCATATATCGCATAAACAAATCAAGATGTGAAGTCCCATTAGAAGATGCAGAAGTTTTTAAAATAGTTTGCAAAATCGAAAAAACAGATATTCTAATTCCAATGCTAAATACACCAAGAAGAATAGTATTCAATCCTGAGAGCAACCTTACTAGAAAAGAAAAAATTGAAATAACCAATAAATATCTTGGCAAGTTAAGGAGTCAAAAAACATTAAAAGAGCTTGAGGGCTTTGTTAATAAATGGGACTATGAAGAAAACGGAAAAGTAAGCCAAAGAAAACTCGCCAAGGTATCTGGCAAAAACATAAAGACAATCGAAAGACATTATAAAGAAATACAAAGAATAACTAAAAAAAAGGAAAAAGAATTATCATTAAATATCCCGCCGTAATATCATCCTATTATAGCATCTATAGAATTCATAATTGTCATATAATTATTACTATTTGGGTTGACTTCGTAAGCTAATTTTGCAGCTTTTTTAGCCAATGATTCTTTATTTATCCTTTTAAACTTTGAATGATGATGAATAACATCTGATCTTGTTAACTTATACACCTCTATTGTCTTTAGTCCTTTTACTGTTTTAGCAATGAAAAAGAGTCCTTTTTTTAGCTTCAAATGGTGATTCCAATCTTCCAAATGAGGATTAAGAGTCACAAAGTACTGTGGCTGAATTGGAAATACGTTAAGACTACAACCATTAACTAATGAATTAAATTTACTTTTCTTCCCATTACACGGGTCACATGATACAACAAGATTTTTAGGGTGAAACATCCATTGTGGATATCTATCTTTATATAGTATATGCTCTAAAGGCTCTGTATATCCTTCAAAGTTAATTATCTTCCTACAGAACGCACATCTTTCATTCTGATCGTTGTAGTAAAGTGTTTTAATGTTCTTCTTAAAGTCGTCAAATGCCCCATCCTTCCAATCTCCTTTTTGAGGCTCATACCCATCCAATAAATCTAAATCATCATTATCATAAACGTAGGTCTTCCCTAGTAAAGAATACTTAATATCACCCATATTTTTGAATCAGCTTATCTATAACTTCTTTTAATGGGTCTTCTTTCGGAAGTTCATCAATATTAAGTTCTATCAACTCTTGAACTCTTTTCCTAATTTCGGGCGTATTATCTCTAAGTTCATTCTTGGAGATTAGCTCTAAAATTTCTCCAATTTTGTCTGCAACGTAATAATTTCTCGTAGTAGGTGTTTGGAACACCTCTAAAAGAATTTGTTCTGCCGACCAGCCAAATGTATTTTCAGGAATCGGATATGTTACTTTGACACCACTTTTATCATTCATAAGACCTACTACTTTTGAACCATTAGGTCTTACATCCGAAACTAAGAAATGAGAATGAGTAGATATTACAAAATGACAATCAGAGTAATCTTCAAAAGTTTTTACTATGAAATCATTTATATATCTCATTTGCCAATTAGGATGCAAACTAACCTCTGGTTCATCTAAAAGAACTAATGTATTGGGTTTTATTTGCGCCATTACCCCAATCAAAGTAGTTACTATATTCTGTTCTCCTGAACTGCTTTCTTTATAATTTAAAGGATTACCATTTTTAAAAAACACAATTTCAGGAGCTCTAATTATATCTAGTAAAGAAAGTTCTTTAAGTAAATCTGAATACTCTGTAATAGCACTTCCACTAATTATTTCAAAAGATAAAATTCTAGATTTAGAATTAGGTGGGCTTGTTAAAATATCATTCTTTGTCCAATCATTACAGGCATCTACTATCTTTCTAATAAGCTTAGTATCACTTTTAATTTTTTCATACCTCTTGAAACCCCAAGGAGGAGTTTTTCGATTTGTGTATTTTTCATACTCTTCAAAAAAACCTCTAAATCTATTTTCTGTCAAAGGCTTATCAATATTAAAAAAATGTTTTTGGTATATAGGTTTATATTGAATAAGTAACCTATCCTTAAATCCTATATTTTTTAGAAGCTCACCAAGTTTAAACCTTGTTAATATCTCATTAGAAGTTTCTAACGCATCGATAAGCATATCAACGGTTTTCCTAATATAAGTTTTTGTACCTGCTTGATTTGAAGATGTTCTGACCCCCAAGTATTTATAATAAGGTAAAACACCTTTAACATCATTAAAAAACTTATCAGTAATCATTAAAGATGAAACCAATAAAGCGTTAGGCATAGGAGCATCTTTAATATCTAGAGAATACCCATCTTTTTGAATCTTTGGAAACGGATAAGGCTTTTTAGATGTCAAAGATTTAAAATTAGGGCTCTTCTTATCATCATTGTAATTACCGAATGAATAGAAATGACCATCACACTCGTATTTAATCAAGAAGAAACCCGTAATAGAGTTAGAACGTTTATCTGTAGTTTTTATCGAATAAAGCTCTCTAAAAATATCTGATATCGCACGTAATAAATTACTCTTTCCAGTCCCATTGGAACCTATTAATAGTGATATATAAGGTTGTTTGTCAAATTGATCTTCGACATCAGAAAACTCGATTGACAGGTCTTTAAAAATTTTATGCTCTTTAAGCACAAGACTAATTATTCTAAAGCCTTTATTTCTTCCTCCTATAAACATATTTAAGCAGCTACCCAGCCATTACCTTTTGAGGCTTGAACAAACACATGTTCAAACACTCGATTACACACATTAGAAAAGTCTTTACGGTCATAGCTATTCGGAAGGTCATCATCTAAAACTTCTTCTATAGCACTTTTAACCTTCAATTGACTTTGAGTATCTCTATACCAATCCTGAATTAATACTGTAGGTTTTTCATCCTTTAACCTTTGTAGTAGATGCTTAGCAGCATTCTTAACATCTTGCTCTTCCTTTTTAGTGAGCTTCGCTTTTTGAAGCAAATCAAACAATTCCAATTCACTTTCAGTTAAACCATTTCTAATACCACGTTCTTCTTCCTCTCGAAGCTGTTCTGCAAACTTTATAAGGTCTTCAAAATAATCTTCAGTAAGACTACCTCCTGAATTATATCTATCAATAATAGCTTGAAATCTTTCAAGGAAGGAGGAACGAGTAACGTTCTCAGACAACATCAGTTCTAACTTGTTTTCAAGAAATGCTCTTAAATCTGATATCTCAATATTTTTATATTGCTTTTGAGGAAACTCCTCTCTTAGTTTCTCAAAATTTAAAGATGATAAGTTTAACTCCTTTTTATAACCTGTAATTTTATATTTAGCAGTTGGGTCTCCTGCTAAGCTTTCTTTAGCATCATCTGTAGTTAACACACTCTGGTCGAGTAAATCAGATATTCTATTTTCAGCCTTTTCAATATTTGCTGTTCCAATATGAGAATCTACTACACCTCTTAAATAATGAATAACCTCAACAATGGTATATTTCTCTTTATGCTTAAATATATCTGGACGACAAGCTTCATACAAACCAAAAGCTGTGTTGTCGTAAACATTAAATTCTTTTCTAACAGAATCATTCGCTAGAAGTATATCTGCATACTCATTGAACAATTCTAGCTTAGAAAAAGTTTCTCCACTAGAAACTATTTTTTGTAAATCAATCTCTTGAGACGAACAAAATGCAGAACAGGCTTCTATAGTTTCATCTAGCAAAACATACAATTGTGAAGCATCTTGTACTGGGTCTTCTCCTTCTGGATTCTGGTCTTTATCTGAGTCCTCACCATTTCCATAATCTGCGAGAGCTCTCTTGATATTTCTAAAAACATTATAATAATCTACAATAAGTCCATTATGTTTTTCAACTCCATTTATTGTAGGAGCAACACGGTTGGCTCTAGCAATTGTCTGCATAAGCGTATGATTACGCATAGGCTTATCTAAGTACAAAGTTGATACTGTAGGAGCATCAAAACCTGTAAGCCACATAGCACAAACAAAAACCAGTTGTAATGGGCTATCTTCATCTTTGAAATTATCCTCAACTGTCTTTTGATTTTCGTCTAAAGAGTTCAATTTATCTCTATGGTATTGGATGTTCAATCCTTTAGCTTCAAAGGTTTCTTTTTCATTAGCATCTTCGCTAATTACAACAGCCATTTCTAGCCTGTTTAAGAAATCAATGACTCTTCTTAACTCTTGTTTCTTTTCGTTCGTTAGAGCCTCTTTATGTTCTTTTCTGAGGGTTTTAAGCTGTTCTTTTACGTGCTTATTAACCTTCTCATACATCTTTACAGCAGTATACTTATCTACACAAATTACCATCCCTTTTCCTAAATAACCTCTTCTTGGAAAATGAAATGCAATATCCTCAGCAATAGTCTCTAATCGGTCATCCCTTTTGATGACTTCCATTTCTTTAGAATACTTATTTTCTAACTTCTGTTGTTGCTGTTCGTCTAAATTTTCTTCTTCTAAAATAGTAGCTAAATCCTCATTAAGGTCGTCATTTGCAATGAGCATTTCAGGAAGTCGCTTATCATAAAATAATGGAACTGTTGCACCATCTTCAATAGCTTGAGCAAAATTATACTCAGATACATATTTCCCGAACCAAGCATTAGTTTTCTTCTCTTTTCCTAATAATGGTGTTCCTGTAAATGCCACAAACTGTGCATTCGGCAAACCTGCTCTCATATTTTCAGCCAATGAAGCATATTGAGTTCTATGAGCCTCATCCACTATAACAACTATATCATCTCTTTCAGAAAGAACAGGATATTTTTTTCCTTTATCATATCTAAACTTATGAATCAGGGTAAAGATGTATTTCTTATTAGTTGTAAGTACTTCTCTTAATTCTGAACTATTACTTGGCAAAGAAGTATCAGCTGCTGCACAAGCACCCATATCTAAAAAATTTCTATAGATTTGAGTATTCAGGTCTGTTCTATCAGTTATGACTAAGAAAGTAAAATTGCCTTTGAATTTTCTAAACACTTTACGAGTAAAGAAAACCATCGAATAAGACTTACCACTTCCTTGCGTATGCCAAAAAACACCCAGTTTTCCATTTAGCTCTTCTCTATTATCAAAGGAATCAACAACTTTATTAACTCCTATAAATTGGTGGTTTTTTGCACATATTTTATATGCTGAATTATGGTACATTATAAAGCTCTCAACATAATCTAAAAGCTTATTATGTTCACATAATCCATTAACGGTATACTTTAAACTAATACCACTCTTAGCAATACTTTTTTTATCTGGTCGTTCCTTCTCATCTTCAACACGAAGCCATTCTCCAAAGTGACCCCAAGGAGCTGTAAATGAACCAACACGGGTTTCTTTCCCATTTGAAAGAATAGTTACAGCATTATACCAAAACAACTGAGGCAATTCCTTTTTGTAAGTAGACAAGTTATCCTTATAGGCATTCTTAACTGAAACTGTATTATTTTTCAGTTCAATAAAAACCAATGGAAGTCCATTGACATATAGAATAACGTCTGGTCGTCTGTAACCTATTTCTCCTTTAATCCATAGTTGCTGAACCGCTAAAAAATCATTCTCATCTGGAGCATTGAAATCTATTACTTTAACAGTACCAAACGTTTCTTTTCCTGAAACATCATCATAATTAACTTGAATACCATTCCGCAAATCGTTATAGACTTCTATATTAGCATTGATTAGGCTCATTGCACGTCTACCTTTGACAAGTTTTGAAAGTGCTTGGTCTATTCCTTCTTTAGGAATATTAGGATTCAAACGAATGAGACGGTCTTTGAGAATATCTTCAAAAACAACTTTACTTTTATCTGAACGATGCGAACCATCATTTAGGTCATCAGCATTGGCTGTATAACAGTTTAATTTACGCCAAGGCAATACTTGATTTCCTAAAACTTGCATTACTGCTATCTCTATGTCGTCTTCAGATAAAAAGTTCTTCATACACGGTTAGCTAGTTATTAGTTTTTTATGCCACTCTTTAGAAATAATGAACTTCATACATTTCTTAATCTCAGTAGTATTAAATTTTTGAGCTTTTGTATCAAACTTTGCTTTAGGTGTTTTCCAATTTTCAAAAGCCTCTCTAATGGCTTTATAATCTAAATTTTGGGTGTCAGCGATAGCTTTACAGGTTGTATTCAAAAGTTCAATTTTATGGCTTCTTTCGTCTTTTGAATATTTAGAATAAATAGCCAATAACTCATCCATTGCACTATCTACTTTATCTAGTGTCGAATGATGATACTTAGCATCCATAATTTTGTCTTTATTTTCTCCAAGCACTAATACTTTGTAACCACTACTTCCAACTTCTTTTTTGGCAAAGAACCTATCTCGACCATTAATAAGCTTACGAATATTACCGTCATACGTACCATAGTGCCAGTTTTTCCATTGAAAACCAGTATTAATACCGTAGATTTTATCTATTAAGTAAGTGTTTTTAGCCAAGACCATTTCACCTTGAGGCATTTTGTGCTCTTCTTGCTTTTTAATAATGTGAGCAAGGATTTGTTTTTGATAGAAAACAGTAATTTGTTTTTGAGCTTCTACTTGTTTTTTATCTTCGGTCTGAATTTTAAGTTTTCCACTAATTAGCCTAGGCAGAAGTAAATCTCTTGTTTTTTGAAGATTTTGATTCTGAATGATGAGGTTATTTATTTCATTATTAATAGGATTGACAAAATCATCAAACTTAATTAGAAGTTCTTCTTTAGGGATTAGCAGATTGAACTTCCTTATAGAATCTAGCGTAATACTAGCTTGGCTAGCAGCTCCTTGAGCGCAACCTTCGATATACTCCTTGAAGGAATTATATTTTAATGTATGGTAAAGGTAATTATCACTTAAAGTATTTGAATTTACTATAACTGCATTTTGATTAAGTAAAGCTCCATTTACAAAAGAAGGTACTTTAATTACTTTTCCAACTACAGACTCTGGATTACTTGGCCAAGAACCAACTGTCTGTATAACGACAGCTCCAGTATTAAGTTTATGCTTTTTATATATCTCTCGATATTCTTCTGTCAAATAGGCAAGATTACTTGAGTCTATTGAATCTATGGTAAAATCACTAACCTTAACAACTGCCACGTCACCTGTTTCTTTAAACCAATCACTTTTAAAGGCATAACCTTTAGTTGTTTCTATTACATTACCTAGCTTATCAACTTTCCACCCTTCAGGGATACCTTTTGTAAAATTAGTATTTTGATAATTTGGAAATCGCATACGCACAAACCATTCTTTATAAGTTTGTTCCGCAATTTCTTCTAAAATGGCAATGCGTTTGGTGTTGTTTTTAATTAAGATATCATAATTCGCAAGAATATTTCCTATTTTGATTCTTTCCTCTAAGTCAGGAAGCACCCATTTTGTCTTTGCTAAAACTTTCCATTTAGCTCTAGGCATTTTAGTCCCGTTTGCAGTCACAGAAGCGTAATCAATAAATGGCTGAGAAGCAATTAAATAAAATAGGAAATTCTTCTCTTTTTCATTTTTTGGTCTTAGAACAGCAATATCTGTTGAACAAATACCATCGAAAGAAGGTTTAACCACTTTTCTAAAATAAGGTCTTAGTGTTCCTAGCAGGATGTCTTTTGAAGTGAATCTTCTTTTGTTGCTTTCAGCTTCACTAGATTTTCCGATTGCCTTAAAAGTAAGCAGTTGCTTCTCTATATGTTCTAATCCAATGTATGGGATATCTTCATTGTCATTAGGACTGAAACCTTCTTTGACTTCATCTATTAAATCTTTAAGAACTATTTCCTTACCGCTTCTAATCATTCCTTAGTAGTTCTTTAATATTCAAAGTGATTTTTTCAGTTGTCCGAACTGATGAATCGTATAATTCATTCAATTCCTTTGTTAAATCTGAAATCTTATCACTAAATTCTTCTTCAGTCATTCCATCTTCCTCAATAACTACCCCTACATAACGACCCGCATTTAATGAGAAATCCTGTTCTTCTATTTCAGAATAGTTAGCCACTTTACAAAGCCCGATAACATCGCCGTACTTAGCTTCAGGAAAGCGTTCTTGTAACCATTGTATTTGCTTAATAAAATAAATTGCAGATTTACCTTCCGTTTCATCCGTTACTAAAGGCTCTCTATTTACTTGCTCGTTGTTGTGTTCAATAAAAGCATCTAACAGCTTTCTTAAGGCTTTTAAGCTAGGTAAAGCTTTCCATACTTTATCATCTTTAGAACGTAGTTCCTTTTCTGCAAACTTGTATAACTTTTCTAATATTCTAGAGCGTTTGTCAAAGTCTTTTTTGGTTGTTTTCTTTTCGATTTCAAAAGCGGTTAATACCTCTACAAGCTTTCGTTGTGAATCATTATCACTATTACTTGTTCTTATGTATTTCTTTAAGATTGTTTCTGCTTTCGCGAAAGCGGAAGTAAAAGATTTATTTTGCTCAAATTTTTTACAATTGATTACGAAATCTGATAACTGTTCTTCATCAGCTCGTTTTTTCTGCGCATCAGTTATCTCTGCCTGTAAATACCATTTTGAGAAGGCTTCAGCAAGCTCATCGTAAGCCTCTGTAAACGCCTCGTAACTGAGTTTGCAATGTGAGAATAGAGTTTCGGTGCTTTCAATATATTGATGTACCAATTCTGTAAAGCGATGTTCTTTTTTCTGGTAAAGACTTGTGATAACGCCTAAATTCCAGATTTGCTCTTGGGTAAATTCTCTATGTGCTCTGTCTATCTGTCGGTATACATTACGAGCATCCACAAAGAGGATTTTAATATTGTCCTTTTCTGTTTCAAAATCTAATACTTCTTTGCTCTTATCAAAGAACCAAAGTGAAGCAGGAAGCGTTACCGTACTAAACATATTAGAGGATAAAGTGACCATTTGAGAAATCAAACCTTTTTTAATTAAGGTCTCTCTAATATCTCTTTCAGAATGTCTTGCATCTGAAGCTGAGTTAGGCATTACTAAAGCAGCCTTACCATTTGGTTTTAATGAAGTAGCAAATAGGTTAATCCAAAGATAGTTTCCATTTGGCACTAGATTTACCTCACCTTCTTTCTTTTTCTTAGTTTTAGCACCTTTGTTTTGTGGGATACCATAAGTATTAAAACGTATATCGTCTTTAATACGGTCATAATTTACATCCTTTACATTAAAAGGAGGATTAGCCATAATGTAATCGAACTTACCAAAGGATTCGTGAGCATCTTCATAATAAGCATTAGCTTGCTTTATACTACCACGCAAACCATTTACAACAATGTTCATTTTAGCTAGCTTAACCGTTGCTAGTGTTTTTTCTGCACCATAAACAAAAAGGTCTTTTTCTTTGGTGTCAGATGTTCTCCTATTAACAAAGTTGGAGCACTGCACAAACATTCCTCCAGAACCACAAGCTGGGTCAAACACTGTTCCTTGGTAAGGCTCTATAACCTCAACCATATATTTTACTACAGAAGTAGGAGTGTAAAATTCTCCACCACCTTGTCCTTCTGACATAGCAAATTTCCCAAGGAAGAATTCATATATTTTTCCAAAAATGTCTCCTGAAGCTGTTACTGGTATATCAGAAAAATTCTTGAGTAACGTTTTAAGTAAAGAGCTATCTATTCGAGCTAAAGCAAAATATTCATCTTGAGGTAATACATCTTTAAGCTCGGGCTTATAGCTTTCAATCTCATCCATTGCCTCTTTAATAGCTTTTGCTATATCAGCTTCTTCAGGAAGATTTAAAAGGTATTTATATCTAGCTATACGAGGTAAATAGAACCCACACTTTTCAATAGCTATTTCGTGAATTTCTCTTTGTCTTCGGCTATTCTCTTGGGCTTTTAATTCATCCTCAATATCCTTTTCAACAATGGTATATTTATTATCAGCAAACTTTAAAAATATTAACCCTAGAATTGGAGTATCTATTTCGTTAAGTTTTAAATCTGAGTCAGACCTCATTTTCTTTGCAGCACTCCAAAGGTCTTCATTCAGTTTTTTAAGTTCTTGATTGGTCATTAATTAAATTGCTAACTATCTTAGTAAATTAGATTAGCAATTTATCATTTTGCTAATTAACATGCTAATAGTTTTCTTAAAATTTCAAATAAGAATAAGTACATTTACACAGTAATTAAACCATTAAGTATAAGATTAAATAGAGTTTAAAATAATAGGAAAGCGTTAAGCTGTTGTTCTGTAAAGAAATCGCCAAATTTTTAAAACAGTAAGAATAACAAGTCTGATGCTCTCGTCCGTTCTGGGCGATGAGTTAGTACTTGTTTACTGTGGGTTTTGGCGAACCTCTTTACTACAAGGCTTGAAACCTCATCGCTTTTTTTGTTGAATAAAATTTCATTAGAGGTTTGTGATTTACTTTATCATGAAAAAAATATTTAATGCTATAATTGGGCTATACATTTTCTTCGCCTTATTTTCTCCTATATTCTATATAGGTATTGACTTGAAAAACCCTAAAGCCTTTGATATGATAATTTTCTTTTTAATTATCATTTTGGCAATAAGTAGTGTGATTACCATACACGAAAACTGGAAAGACACTGATAATTATGAAGAATAGAAATTCAATGAATTGGCTAGATAAGTTTCAACAAAACAAATATTGGAAAGACTACAGGTTTAAAAAATTAAAGTTAGGCTATCCAAAATTTGATTTTCCCGTTGAGTTAATTGATACCGTTGGCACAAAAGAGTTTCTAAAGGTTGAAATAGAAAGAATTCCATTATTCATTGGTACACAATTTGGTATTTACCCTAATCCAAAAGAAACTTACAAGAATATCCAGCAACCTATTTTAGTAGCTAAGCTTGACAAGTCCCTAATATCTGGTTGCGTATCAGGGTTAAGCATTTGCAGCTATAAAGATGATAAGTTTCAAGAAATAGAATATTTCAAGAACTAAAAAATTTTAGAAAAATAGGGAGATAAAGGACTGTATATAATGACACCCCTATAGCCCTAAAAGCAAAATCACTTTTGAATTGGGGTATGGGGTTAACAAATTTAGTTCTATATAAAAACTTTTCAACTTTTAAATTCACTATCACTGGGCGGGAGAAAATGTACCGTAGAACTTAGGTTTATAAACTCATAGTAATATATCAGTCATTTCAATCTAAATCATCACTTAAATCTTCTCCTATCACCTCGAATAGTCAACAACTAAGTGACCATATCAAATTGTCACTTCCCTATATACAATAAGTTTAAAGACTCATGAATTAACATGAAAGGAATTGAAACAATCTAAGCTATTTTAATACTATTCGGGCAAATATCGGGAAGAAAAAAAGCCAATCATCTGATTTACAAATAATTGACTTTTAATTTAGTAGCGGGAACTGGACTCGAACCAGTGACCTTCGGGTTATGAGCCCGACGAGCTACCTACTGCTCTATCCCGCGATATTGGACAGCAAATATACAACCCTTTTTCATTTCTACAATAATAATATTAAAAAAATAACTCCCAACACCTAAATGCTGAGAGCTATCATCTAATATAAAACTCTATGTTAATTAATTATCGTCTTCGTCGTCCTCATCGTCTAAAGTTACTATAACACCTTCTGAGGTCATATTTACAAAATCATACTGCTTAAGGTTAGGCAATTGCTCTTTTAATTGAACTAATTCACCCTTGAAATCATTATTTCCTATCAACAATACTTTTAAGTTTGTTAAGCTGGCTAAATCTGTAGGTAAGTTTCCATAAAATGCATTATCAGATAACACCAACTCTTCTAAATTCTTTAAATCACAAATAGAATTGGGTAATGTTCCGAAGAAATTATTATCAAAAACGCTCAATATTTTTAAGCCCTTTGCATTAGCAATACTTGCCGGTAACTTTCCTGATAGCTTATTACTGCTCAATAGCATCGTTTTCAAATTGGTTAGACCTCCAACAGTTGAAGGTAACTCTCCTGTTAATTGATTACTATATAATTCTAAAGTATTCAAGTTAGCTAGTTGTCCTATTGTTGTTGGAATTTCTCCATCAATAGCATTCATGAACAACTTTAAGTTTCTTAATGACTTTAAATCACCAATTTCATTTGGCAATGGCGCATTAAGCATATTAAAAGCAATATTTAATGTCTCCAAAGATTTTAAGTTTTTAATCGATGAAGGAATTGCTCCTGTTAATTTATTTCTAAAGAAATTAATATGTTTTAAGTGAACTAAATCACCAATAGCTTCTGGAATTTCTCCTCTTAGACCATTAAACTCTAAGTTAAGCGCAATGACTTTATCATCTTTTACGACGACACCATGCCAATCTTTAACGGGAGTTTTTAAGTTCCAAGTGGTTTTCCAAAGTGGACCATTGGTAGACGTGTACAAAGCTTCGAGAGCTTCTTTTTCTTTTGTTGAAACGTTACCAAAGGACAATAAGGTAACAAGACACATTAGTAATGTAATTTTAGCGGTTTTCATAATAGTAGATTTGTTTAGGGACAACAATTTCTATTACGAAAATAGCCGAATACCTGATGAAATACAATTATTTTCGATGAAATGCACGTTTCTTTAACGAGAATGTTACTAAACTACTGATACACAATCATTTAAATAATGGCTATTGTTCTATGTTTTGGGCCTCAAAACTTGTTATTTCCTGGTTTTCAGTAGTTATTTGTAATTGAATTGGATTGCAGCACACTTCACAATCTTCAATATACTTTTGTCGAGATTGTGATATATCGATAAGCATTGAAATGGTTTCCCAACAATATGGACATTGAAAAAAATGTTCTTGCATGCTTAAATTTATGACAATTTTTCTAAGTCATATTGAATGGTCTCCCAATCCGTCATTAGTTTAGCCAACTTTTCTTTTTTAGCTTGATAGCGATCAAAAAATGTAGTGTCGGCAACAGTAGCATCATAGTTAGTAGCCAATTCGACATCATCGTCTTTAATGTCCTTTTCTAACTGACTAATTTTAGACTCAATATTACTTAATCTATTATTGAGAGATTTAAGTTTTTTTTGATCTTCGTAAGATTGCTTATTAGTTTCCTTTGGTAATGATCTAACAACGGTTCGCTTTTCAACTTCACGAAGATTTTCAACATTTCGTTGTTCTAAATAAAAATCAATATCACCTAAATATTCCTTTATTTTTTGATCTTTAAATTCGTATACTACATTAGCCAAGCCTTGAAGAAAATCTCTATCATGAGACACTAAAATTAAAGTGCCTTCAAACTTTTTAAGCGCTTCTTTAAGTACATTTTTAGATTTTATGTCCAAATGATTTGTAGGCTCATCCATCACCAAAACATTGAGTGGTTGAAGCATTAATTTAGCTAAGGCTAATCGATTTCGTTCTCCTCCTGACAGTACTCTAACATATTTTTCGACTTCATCACCTCTAAATAAAAATGACCCTAAAATATCACGAACTTTGCTTCTATTGGTCTCATTGGCTGCATCAATCATAGTATCTAGAACCGTTTTACTCCCATCTAGATATTCGGCTTGATTTTGAGCGAAGTAACCAATTTGCACATTATGACCTAATTTTAAATCGCCTTTATGTTTTATTTCGCCAACGATAATTTTGGCCAACGTTGACTTTCCTTGTCCGTTTTGTCCAACAAAAGCTGTTTTGCTATCACGTTCAATCATTAAAGTGATATTGGATAACACATGGTTATCATCATAACTCTTAGAGACATTTTCTGCTTCAATAACTACTTTTCCAGGTGTTACTGAAATAGGAAAATTAAGCGTCATTACACTATTATCATCTTCATCAACTTCAATACGCTCCATTCGATCCAATTTCTTGATCAGCGACTGAGCCATTGTTGCTTTACTGGCCTTAGCTCTAAATTTCTCAATGAGTTTTTCGGTTTGCTCTATCTGTTTTTGCTGATTCTTTTGTGATGCTAATTGCTGGGTTTTAATCTCATTTCGCAAGATTAAGAATTTAGAATATGGTTTTGGGTAGTCATATATTCTTCCTAGAGAAATTTCTATAGTTCTGTTTGTTACATTATCAAGAAACATTTTATCATGAGATACAATAACCACTGCTCCAGAGTAACTCTTTAAGAAACTTTCAAGCCATATGATCGATTCAATATCTAGATGATTTGTTGGCTCATCGAGAAGCAATATATCGTTATTCTGCAATAGAAGTTTCGCTAATTCGATTCGCATTCGCCAACCACCAGAAAACGTATCTGTAAGTTTATTAAAGTCATTACGTTTAAAACCTAAACCTTGTAAAATCTTCTCTGTTTCACCTTGGTAATTGTATCCACCAATGATTTCATATTGATGCTGTATATCATTGAGGTCAATCATTAATTGATTGTAACTTTCACTTTCATAATCTGTACGTTCTGCCAATTGTGTATTGACATGCTCCATTTTAGCTTCAAGTGATTTGATCTCTTCAAAAGCCTCATAGGACTCTTCTAAGACAGTCCTTCCGAAGACAAAATCGATGTCTTGTTTAAGAAACCCAAAACTCAAATTTTTATCGGCTGCAATTTGCCCTGAATCTGGTTCTAATTCTTTAGATAAGATTTTTAGCATGGTCGATTTACCAGCACCATTCTTTCCGATAAGACCAATTCGGTCACCAGGACTAAGCTTAAAGGTGATATCTTCGAATAAATACTCGCCTTGAAAAGAGATAGATAGATTATGAATATTGAGCATAGTTTTTTCAAATAATACAATTACAATAAACATTATAATTGTTAGACTTAATACCAGTAAATAAATTAATTTTGTAACCAGTAAAGACAACAAAAGTAAACAAATTTAAGTCATGTTAAAAGGCACAAAAATATATAGTATTTTCACGGGATCTTGCCCTAAATGTCATAGTGAGTCTATGTACCAAAGAAAAAATCCTTATATACTGAATGATGTTTTGAAAATTAATGATAATTGCTCGCATTGTGGTATAAAATACCGATTAGAACCTTCGTTTTTTTATGGCTCCATGTATGTCAGCTATGGCGTTGGAATTGCTTTTGCTGTAGCGGCTTTCTTAATTAGTTATCTGTTTTTAGAAACCAGTTTATTTACTGCCTTTTTAGCTATTGTTGGCACACTTATAATCTTGGGACCAATCATTATGAGGCTATCTCGAAATATTTGGATTAATTTATTTGTGAGTTATGACAAAAAAGCAACAAAAAAATAACTAAGTATCAAATCTTTTGATATCAATTTCTAGGTCTAGATCACTTCCTTTTTCAATATGATTAAATAGTTGCTCTGCAACATATGGAGACATCATAACACCTCGTGTTCCTAATCCATTAAGAACATGCAACCGATTATTGCGCGAATGTGTACCTACTAAAGGACGACGATCTTTTGTTGTTGGACGTATTCCAGCGACTTGATGTACCACTTCAAAATCGCAACTAATAACCTGTTTTACCTTTTTCAAGAGCTCCTCTTTAGCATTATTGGTAATCTCATAGGTTTTATCTTCCCATTCATATGTACCGCCAACCCAATATAAATCATCTTCTAACGGCACTATAAACACTGAAGACTTTAAGATAAAATCCATATTCAAGTCAGGTGCTTTTATGGTGAGCATTTCCCCTTTAGTTCCGTTTAATGGTAAAAAATTAAAGAACGGGTTTTTAGATAAACCATAACCTTCGGCAAAAATGATATGCTTTGCTTTTATAGTTTCATATTGAATAAAGTCTGATTGAATATCCAGTGAATCATAGTGAAATTCATCTTCGGAAAGTTGATGATTACTTTTAAGATAGGCTCTATAAAATTCTACTAATCGTGTTGTATTAATTCGTCCAGAATGTAATACCTCACCAAAACCATATTTAGCACTGATAGCGGCGTTGGTATTATTGACTAATTTGGTGGATAAGAAATCGCTTAAAACAGGCTTATCAGAAGCGACAAACCATTCGTTTTGTTCTTCAATAGAGGCCAACTTTCTATAGACAGGGATTTCAAAATCTAATTTAATATCTAACAATTGTTCTAAGATTTTGTATTTAGGTAAAGCCAACTCTAATTGAGTTTTGGCTTTCCATACTTTAGTAAACCGTTTTAATACGACTGGATTATATAACCCAGCTGCAACTCTGGACGAGTGTTGAGAGTTATTATCAAATACCAAAAACGTTTTATTTGCAGCTCTTAATTGTTCAGAAAATGCAATTCCTGCCAACCCGCAACCTACAATGATATAATCGATTGTCTTCATTTCTACAAAAGTAAGTCAAATAAAAAACGCTCACTAAAATTTAGTGAGCGTTTTCATATAATTTATGTCTTTACTTAGTAAGACCACATATCTTGTTCGAAGTTACGAATCTTGTCTTTGATACGATCAGATTCTAACAATTGCATCAATGCATTATCTGCAATATAATCTTTAACTTCTCTATCACCATATACATTTTCTTCTTTGTACATATAGCCATTAAAACGTCTCGAGTTTAGTAAATGGTCAAAAGTGATAGGCATTGCGCTATTTCTATTATTAAACGCTTTTCCTTCGTGTAATATTTCTCTAGCTTCTGGGAAAAATACCCAAAACAATGCATTAGGCACTTTATTAGATTCGTCTTCAGAATCGATAAAGTTAATGTCTGGTGCTGCAGGAGCAATACCAAGAACTCTATACTTTAACTCTCCATGACGCTTATCAAAATACCAAAGTCCTTTGATTAAATATGCACTAATATCGAATGCTTCAATATTTCTGGTTCTGATATATTCAGGATCTACATATCCATCAGCATTTAATTGGTCATAACCAATATCTAAAGTATCTACTTTAGTTGTGATGTCACCTAGTTCCTTCATTGATCTCTTTTCAGTAAAATAAGAATCATTATAAACGTTCTTAATTTTTCCTTCTTTAACTGCTGCAATTAACGTATGATATAAAGATCTACGCTCTTTACCAATATTATTGGTATCAACAGGGAAATACATTGGAAAGTTGACACGTTCATCTAAAACAACTTTTTCCCAAGTCATTTTAGAAAACAGAATGTCTCTATCATCAACATAACCATATTCTAAAGGCTTGTCATTATCTAATGCTAACTGTGCTTCAGTTTTAACACCAATTTCTTGGGGTGTTTTAGCATTTAACAGATTTGCCTGAGCACACACACTAGATGTGAATCCCACTGCGGCAACTATTGATAATATAAATTTATAATTCATCTTTTTTAATTTTAATTTGGGTTAATCAATACAAAAGGTTGATTAGTTTGCTAATTCAATAACAGCTGGTGTTGCAGGCTTAATTACTGGTCCAGTACTTCTTGATTTGATATCAAAAATTTGAACTGTTGCACCACGCTTAGCTTTACGTAAGGCCGACTTAGCTGCACCATTAAGTCTGTTACCAGAACATGTTACAGATGGTTGACCAGGTACTTTAAATTTAAAGCTAGTTACTGTTAAAGGTAAATCGAAATCAAAGTCTTCTAACTCTGCAGAAACTTTACCAATTTCAACATTGTTTCTAGGTAGTTTACCTTGACTTGTTCCAACGATTTTACCAGTTGGTTTTGGAATATCTTTAATTCTAAATACCGCTTTATCACTTACTTTAGAACCGTCATCTAATGTAGCTGTAACATTAATCGTTACTTCTCTACCAGATGTTGGTACCATATTATATTTACCCATTCCAGAACCTCTTGATAAACCAGCTCCATTTGCTTGAACTTTATTATCTGGTACACCAGCAAACGAAATAGTCATCGGGTTAGTTACACCACGATAAACAACATTCATCTTATCTGCAGAAATTGTTGCAGAATTTGGACGTGGTACAACCACATAGTTTCCTTTAATTGGGATTTCTAATGGTTTACCATCTTCTAAGAAAGTAAATTTACCATCGATTTCATGTTCACCAACGCCACCAACACTAAAGTCAAGACGTGCAGCTCCTGTTGAATCGATTGCTTTTTCTAAATCTATTGCTTGGCCTCCTATACTTAAACCTGTTGGAGGTACTTTAGCATATTTACCAATTACTACTCTACCTTGGAATTTTTCACCAGCAAAGAATGCTGATTTATCAGCCAAAATAATAGCTTGATATTTGTTAAGTGAAACGGCATCTGTTAATACATTACCTAAGAAAAGGTTCATCATTCCAGCTTCAGTAACTTTAACATCATTTTGCATAGCTGTTAACTTTGTAAAAGATGCAATTGCTGGGAATCCTTGGAAATGATAATTTAACCATTCGATTTTTTTATCATCCTTATTAGGAACTTTATCAGTATTAAATAAATCATTAAAGCTTTCTAGAGCCTTTTTGTATTTAATATCTTCACCTAAGATTCTTCTTATTTCAGCTTTATAGCTTTCTATATTAGCCATTACTTCGTCACCTTTCTTCGTAAAACGATCTCCAGTAAACCAAGCCTCGTCTAAAATATCTGTCTTATCCATAGCTTCAAATGGTAATTTACCAGTTTCAGGATCGATTGTATACTTTCCCTTCTTTAATAAATCATTCTTTAAAGTTTCTAGATAATTATAGAATTTTTCAGATGCATTACTAACTTCCTTAGCTTTTGCAGCTGGAACTAAGAATTCTTCTGGTTTTTCTTCAGATTTTCTTTCTAAATCGGCTAATAACGTCTCATTTCTGTCTGTTGTTGCCAAGTTAGATGAAGCAAATTTTGCTTCCATCAAACCGAAAGCAGATAATACCTCTTTCGACATGTTCATAGCCATCATCGCGATGAAGACTAAGTACATTAAGTTAATCATTTTCTGCCTTGCAGATAATTTTCCTCCTGCCATGTTTAATTAGTTTTTAGTTGTTAATTAATTATAGTTCAAAAAACCAATTAGTTTTTGTTCATCGCAGATAACATTCCTCCGTAAACACCATTTAATGATGATAAGTTAGATGCTAGAGATTGCATTTGCTCTTTTAATTTAGTCGCATTTTCTACAGCTTCTTCATTAATTGCAGCTTGACGATTAGCACTTTCCATTTGTACTTTGTAAAGGCTATTTAATGATTCCATTTGAGCAGCAGCTAAAGACATTTCTTCGCTGTACTTCTTTTGTGCATTCATTGCATCAACCGTAGGGCTAATTCCCTTGGCAGCACCTTCAAAGTTCTTTATACTAGACCCTAAGCTTGCCATTAATTCACCATCAATTTTAGCTTCTTTTAATAAGTTGTCTAATTTTTTAGATAGTAATCCTTCAGCATCTTTAGGTTCTTCTTTCTTTGCTTTTTTAGCAGATCCCATTCCTCCAGCTAATTCTGGATATACTAGAGACCAATCTAATTCTGATTGTTGTCTTTCGAATGCTGAATATGTAAATACCAAGGCTTCTACAATCATACCAACAGTTAAAATTTCAGATCCAAAAGGCCAGTGCTGAATTTTAAATAAAGCTCCAACAATTACGATTGCTGCTCCTAGTCCATAGACCATGTTAGTGAGTGTGATGTTTCCTTTCTGTGCCATAATTTTGTTTTTTTTTTAGTTTAAGTCGATAGTTAACTTAAGTAGATTAATAAATATTTAGTTGAGTTAATTATTTTAAATTTTAGTTGGTAGCTGCATTTTTAGTTACTTCTGTTCCCATATAATCTTGAACAGTTCTAAATCCAATGTAGCTTCTTGCAGAATCTGCATATTCGTAATCTCTTGAACTTACTTGTAAGAAGTAAGCCACATCTTTCCATGAACCTCCACGAACGACTTTACGTTCGTTACTAGCGTCATTTACAGTTGGATTAAACGATGCCATATATTCATATGAAGATGCCTCATAAGATCCTTGTACCCATTCTGAAACATTACCAGCCATGTTGTATAAGTTGAAATCATTTGGCTCGTATGCATCTGCTTCTACAGTATACAATGCTTGATCTGCAGCGTAGTCACCTCGCAATGGTTTGAAGTTAGCCATAAAACAACCTCTGTCGTTTTTAGCATAAGGACCTCCCCAAGGGAATGTAGCTCCTTGTAAACCACCTCTTGCAGCATATTCCCATTCTGCTTCAGAAGGTAATCTATATTTATTTACGAAATGTCTTCCTTTAGATTTTCTATAACTGTTGTGGTACAATGTTCTCCATTGACAAAACGCATTAGCTTGTTTCCAAGATACACCTACTACAGGATAATCTCCATAAGCATCATGCCAGAAATAATCATTGTGCATTGGTTCATTGTATGAATAAGAGAAATCTCTAATCCAAGCAGTTGTATCTGGATACACTTCTACTTCTTCAGTGATGATAACATCCTTACGTTCAAGATTTCTGTTTTTCGCAGCTTTTTCAATGTCCATATATTTATACTGGAACTTGAATTTTTTCACATCCCAAGTACGTTGACCATTATATGATTCTTCGATTGGTAAGTACATTGTATCCATAACCTCAGCATAGTATTCATCTGGATAATCGGCTGTATCAAAAATTAAATCAACATCGCTGTTTAATTTTCTACCTTCATAACCTGTTGGACCTAAACCACTATAGTTATTGTACATATACTTTTCATAAACTGACATGTTTTCTGGATCTGAATCTTTAAATGCAAATTCACCAATACCTCCATTACCTGGAGTCTCACCAATTTCATCGGCTAGTATTGCCAGTTTTGTTCTAAGAGTAGAATCTCTTACCCATTCTACAAATTGACGATACTCACTATTTGTGATTTCTGTTTCGTCCATGTAAAAGGCTCTCACTGTGACTGTTCTTGTAGGAGCGTCTTGTACTCCAGCTAAATCGTCATCTGACTTACCCATTATAAATGCTCCACCTGGAACAAGTACCATACCATAAGGCTTTTCTGGGTGCCATTTCTTTCCTTTAACGCCTACAAGTTGTCCTCTGTCACCAGAGTTACAACTACTAACCATTAGGGCTAAAACGGCAGTTAATAAAGCAAACTTCTTAATATTCATAGAAACTCGAGGTTAAATTATTTTAGTTGTAATTATGTGTTAAATAGTGTTCTTAATTATTTTAAGGCAGTAAACATATTTATATATTTTGTAAAAACCAATTTTTTTTCAATATTTTTTGCACTTAATCCCGAAAAGTTAACATTTCATCGATTAAAAATTTGTTAATTAACAAAAGGTAAATATACTAAAAACTGTTCTTTTTATACGCTTTATACCATCTTTCTGGTATTTTACCGTGACTTGCCTCTATATAATCTTCATGTGTGCAAGGTAATAACGTATGCTTTTTTAATTTATTATTAACATTTGGCAAAAAAGGTATTTCTATCCACCAACGACCCGTTTTGATACTTTTATAGAAAATTAATTCTTCATCTTCAATCAATACATTGTACTTCTGATGATTAGCTTCGTTATCAAAATCGTCATCATTTATTCTACAATTAACACCTTCGATGAAATACCAAATCATTTGCGACATAAGCATTGGTGTTGCTTCCAATTCATTCGATGGCTTATATTCATAAATTCCAAACGACGACACCTTATTACTTATACCTGCATATCTTGCTATAGCACAAATCTCTTTTCCGTTGAAACCATTAGGAGAAAATTTTTGCTTTGTCCCTACTTCAGCTGCTCTTACCGATTTTAAATCCATAGTCACAATATGTGCATCTCGCATTACAGGTTCTACCATATTTATATTATGCGTCACATCTCCTAATCGATAAGCCTCAAAATAGAGTTTCTCCATTAAATCGATTTCCTCCTGTGAATTAAAATAGGTTTGATATCCTACAACTGAGTAATTAAATAAATTGTATGGTTGTTCTAAGATAACTTTACCAAGAAAACTATTATTCTTCATTTCAACGGAAGCATCACCTAAATCAAAATTACTATCAACATTCACGATGTTGATCATTGGAGACATGGTATCGTATGCACGATAGTTTGCATAGGTCAAATCTTGACTACCTCCTATAATAATAGGTATCACTTTGTTTTCAATTAAAACAGAAATAATTGTACGAACTGCATAATAGGTGTCTTCAACGGTAGCGCCTGCTGGTATATCACCTAAATCGGCAATCGCAGTATGCCAATTACCTGGAAACAATGCATATAAAGATGTTCTAATGGCATCGAAATTTAATTCTTCGCCCATATAGTTTACATCATTGCGATTTTCTTTAACGCCAATAATCGCTAATTTGACGCCATCTAAATCTGGAATACCTTGTTGTGAAGAATGAATTTTTATTTTTTTGCCCAGCGCTTGTTCAGACAATAGTTCGTTATGAGCTAATACTGTATCTGAAACAGGAGACAAAAAATTAAAATTCATTTGTGCTATTTTTTAGTAGTTGTTTTTTTCTTGGTGGTTTTCTTTTTAGCTGTTGCTTTTTTCTTTGGCGCCTTTTTCTCAATATGTGCTTGAGCTTCTTCTAAGGTCATTTCTGAAACATCAACTGTCTTAGGTAACTCTACTTTTATTTTACCTTTAATAATATTGTGTCTTCCCCATCTTGCTTTTTCTACACGAATTCCTTCTGCTTCCCAATGATGGATTAACTTATCTTTTTCTTTTTGAATTTTATCTTCAATCAATTCTACGATATCACTATCTGATAAATTATCCCAATCGTACTTTTTATTGACATTGATAAACATATTGTTCCATTTAATAAATGGACCAAAACGACCTTTACCTTTTTGAACTGGTAAATCCTGATACATATATATAGGAGCGTCTGCCTTTTGTTTTTCTTTTATAAGTTCAATAGCTAGATCCATTTCAACATCTAAAGGATTCATTCCTTTTGGAAGTGAGACAAACTTTTTACCAAACTTAACATAGGGTCCAAATCGACCATTATTAACTTCAACAATTTCGCCTTCGTAAGTTCCTAGTTCTTTTGGCAACTTAAACAACTCCATAGCCTCATCATAGGTAATGGTCGTTAATTGTTGATCTGGAGCTAAACTAGCAAATTGCGGTTTCTCTTCATCATCTACAGTTCCTATTTGAACCATTGGTCCAAACTTACCTAGACGTACGCTAACTTGCTTTCCTGATTTTGGATCTGTTCCTAAAACACGCTCACCAGATTCACGTTCGGCATTTTCTTGAACATCTTCTACTCTAGGATGAAAACTCTTATAGAACTCTTTCATCATTTTAGTCCAGTCTTCTTTCCCTTCAGCAATTTCATCAAAATCAGCCTCAACTTTGGCAGTGAAGTTATAATCTAAAATACTTCCGAAGTGATTGACTAGAAAATCAGTAACAATCATACCAATATCTGTTGGGACTAATTTGCCTTTGTCACTGTTCACCTTTTCTGTAAGTGTTTTATCTTTTACAGCACCTTGCTGAAGCAATAATTGAGAGTACTCACGCTCAACACCTTCATTAGATCCTTTTTCAACGTAATTTCTATTTTGAATTGTAGAAATTGTTGGCGCATATGTAGATGGTCTTCCAATACCCAACTCTTCAAGTTGTTTTACTAAAGAGGCTTCTGTATATCTATATGGAGCACGAGAGAAACGTTCGGTTGCAGTAATATAGCTGTTTAATAATGTCTCATTCACTTTCATCGCTGGCAACATTCCTTCTTGCTCGATATCTTCATCATCTGTTCCTTCAAGATATACTTTTAAAAACCCTTCAAACATGATAACTTCTCCATTCGCCGTAAATGTTTCATTGTGTGTAGAGGCTTCAATTTTCACATTTGTACGTTCTAATTGCGCATCACTCATTTGAGATGCAATAGCACGCTTCCATATTAAATCATATAAACGCGCTTGATCTCTTTCTACATCTGCCGAATGCCTTTTAAAATCTGTTGGTCTAATTGCTTCGTGAGCTTCTTGAGCACCTTTAGATTTTCCTTTATAATTTCTAGGTTCACTAAATTTTGAACCATACGCATCTTCAATTTCTGCTTGCGCGCCTTTACGAGCTTCATCAGATAAGTTAACACTATCTGTTCTCATGTAAGTAATCAAACCTGCTTCATACAAACGCTGAGCATTACTCATCGTTCGGCTTACAGAAAATCCTAATTTTCTTGATGCTTCTTGTTGTAATGTAGAGGTTGTAAATGGTGCCGCTGGTGATTTTTTAGCAGGTTTCTTCTCTAAATCTGAAACCTTAAAACTTGCGTTTGCGTTAGATTCTAGAAATGTATATGCCTCTTCTTTAGATGAAAAATTCTTAGGAAGCTTTGCTTTAAATGTTTGTCCATCTTCGTTTGAAAACTCGGCATCGATTCGATAGGAAGCTTTTGGTGTGAAATTTGTAATCTCACGTTCTCGTTCAACAATTAATCTTACTGAAACCGATTGAACACGACCAGCAGACAAGCCTCCTTTTACCTTTCTCCATAATACTGGAGATAATTCGTAACCAACAATTCTATCTAAAACACGACGTGCTTGTTGCGCATCTACCAAATCATAATCAATCCCTCTAGGGTTTTCGATAGCTTTTTTTATGGCAGACTTTGTGATTTCATGAAAAACGATTCGTTTTGTCTTTGCTTTATCAAGACCTAAAGTTTCAGCCAAGTGCCAAGCAATAGCTTCTCCTTCACGATCTTCATCACTTGCTAGCCAGACCATTTCAGCCTTTTTCGCTAAATCCTTAAGTTTTTTGACAACGTCTTTTTTATCTTTAGAAACTTGATATTTAGGTTTAAAATCCCCTTCAACGTCAACTCCTAATTCTTTTGACGGTAAATCGGCAATATGACCAAAACTAGATTCTACTTTGAAATCTTTTCCAAGAAATTTCTCTATGGTTTTGGCTTTTGCAGGTGACTCTACAATGACTAAATTCTTCGGCATATATCAATTTTTGAGGCTACAAATGTATGTGAAAAAAAAGTTATCTTCCTAATTTTAGTGAACTTCGATTGTATTTTATCTAAAAAAAGTGGTTTTTATCTATTGTTCTTCTATAAAAAAAGCCTGAATTTTTCAGGCTTCTTTATGATATCAATTGACATTTTTAATTTAAAATAAATGTGCTAATTAATTCTATAGAGTTTTCTGTACCATACTCATATTGATAGAGCGCATTATCAGAAATCATTAATAATTTATCCTGTAACGGAATAACATCTGTCGCCTGCACATTGGCAAACGTATTTACGATTTGCAGGTCTAAAGGATTGGTCTTATCAAAAACTTTTAATCCAGATGAGCCATCACACACAAATAAATTTTGATTCTTAAAACCTAAACCATAAGGATTATCCAAAATATGTTGTGCCACTAAAGTCGGGTTATATTTATCACTAACATCAATAACTTCTAGCACACTCTCTTGTAGACCACAAGCATTACCGCCTCTTAAAGTGAGATAAGCATAATCACCGTCTACAACAACCGGATCACAACCTTCCCAATGTATAAACTCAGAAATAAACTCTGGAATTGCTGGATTTTCTATACTATGAATAAACATACCATTAGTTCCTCCTAAATATAAATAACCATCAGCGTGAAACATCGTTTCTATATTCCAGCCAGCATAATAAGAATGTACTAAGTTAGGCTCAGCGAGATTAGCAATATTAAATACATTCATTTCGAACTGCTCTACAGTGTAAAGGTAATCGTCAACGATTTGAAATCGAGCCAATGAACCACCAACACCTACGTCGTTAAATGTTTCAGCACCATCAAATGTAATAATATCTTCATCTATAAGCTCTCTACGCTCTTCAATTAAATCCCAACCAACAATCACTTGAGTTTCCTCATTAAAATTGCTATAATCGGCGTATAAAACGTCATTCGGGATTTGATAATCATAAGCATTAAAAACATCCTCCAAGCGTTCAATTTCTGAAATTGCATTTAAATTGGAAATATCAAATACAGCCAGATCTACAGCACTATCTGCAAACAAGTAATCATTTTTTATTGAAATATCTTCATTACCAGGAATGTTAATAAAAGCTACCATTTGAGGTGAGGACGGATTACTGTTATCAATAACATGAACACCTTTAAACTTTTCATTGATGAAAATATAATTCTGATAAGCATAAATTTTCCCAACATCTAAAATAGGCTTAGGTGCTTCTACTACAACTGATGCTCTAAACGCTGTTTTACTCATGGTTTGTGGCACTGCAATTGTTACTGTTTCGTATTGTGTATCATCATTATTACATGACCAACACAAGATAATAACTAAAATAAAAACTAGTTTTTTCATTAGATCTATATTTTGATTAATTAATATGCATAGGTTATCGGTTCGGGAAAGTCTTCAATATTTAGAATGATTTCATTACTGCCTTCAACTTGTAATGGTCTAAGATCAAAAGAACGTTCTTGACCAAATACAGCTAGGCAAGTTTCAGTATTAGAAAACACAAATTTTAATGATCGCTGTTCTGGCAATGACTCTGAAACATCTCCAGAATCGACTAAGACCATGCTCCAAGTACTCCCATCACATCCGCTGGCGGATAAAGAAATAGTCAAACAATCTCCATTTAGCTCAACACCATTCAAAGTATAAACATTTGATTCTGCAGATTGATAAAATCCATTATCAATTACAGCAACTTGATCACAAGGTTCGGGAACGAAATCGTCTTCATCACATTGTGTATTCATTAAAAGTAATGCAAAGCATATACATAGAGTTAGGCATTTTACTGTTTTCATAAAAAGACATTTCTTTTTAGATGCAAAAAACAGTAAAAGGTTGCGTTAAAATTCTGGATTATCTCCAATTCTTTTAAGACCGCCTTCTTCATAGCCGTCAAAACCTATAACTTCTTTATAAATAAAATACAGTGGTATGGCTGCGAAAGACGCTGTAAACAGCACACCTATACCACACATAAGAGCTCCAACCATTTGTGCTAACAATCCAGCAACTATAGTTAAACCAAAAGTGATAAACCACTTTTTGTTTCCCAAATCAAAACTCAACCTAATCAAATCAGAGCTTGACATTTCAGGATTAAATGCATAGATCACCACTAATAAGTTTAAAGGCACCATAACATATATCACCGGAAAAAAGCATAAAAGAGTTGCTAATAAACTAATTCCAAAGGTCGCTAAAGAAAGGGTTATTGTTTTGCTCAAATGAGGCTTTCTTAAAAAGAAAAAATAATCATCTTTATCAACGATACCTTGATCTTTTTGACGCATGATCCTGTAGAGTCCAGCTTTTAGTCCGAAGGTAATAACCATCATAGCGAATACGAATAATAAATAAGCGACAATCATAATTAAGAAAGCAATTGGCGCCAAAGTATTATAGCCTCCCGGATTTGAAAAATCTGATATCCCTAAAACTATTAACGGGATATATACGATAAAAATAAAAGGGATCATAAAAGCAAACAGGATAAGAAACATTAAAAGCCCTTGAACCCATACTTTTTTGAATAGTTCTATACTGTCGTTAAAAATTTGGCCAAAGTCGAGCTCTTTAGCACTTAATATTCGTTGTTGAATTTCAGATAAACGCATTATTGGTTGATTTAAATTACGCTTCAAATTACGTGAAATAAAACACATCTACAAAAGAAATTCGATTATGACACTTTGTCATATTACTTAATTTTATACTATCTTTGCATGCTTATTGACTGTACAATACTTTCAGAGATTTATGGAGAAAACAATAGACGAAAGCAAACAAGGAGAACGCTTAATTTTAGAGCCTAAAGTAAATAATACACGTAAACTTTTTATTGAAAGTTATGGCTGTGCTATGAATTTTAGTGATAGTGAAATTGTAGCTTCTATACTTTCCGAACAAGGGTTTAACACTACACAAAGCCTAGAAGACGCTGATTTAGTACTAGTCAATACATGCTCTATTAGAGATAAGGCTGAGCAAACGGTAAGAAAACGTCTTGAAAAATACAATGCTGTAAAGCGCATTAATCCAAAAATGAAAGTTGGTGTTTTAGGTTGCATGGCAGAGCGTCTCAAAACAAAATTCTTAGAGGAAGAAAAAATTGTAGACCTTGTTGTTGGTCCTGATGCCTATAAAGACTTACCGAATCTTTTAGCCGAAGTAGACGAAGGTAGAGATGCAATTAATGTTATTTTATCTAAGGAAGAGACCTATGGTGACATTGCTCCAGTAAGACTCAATACCAATGGCGTGACAGCTTTTGTTTCTATTACGCGTGGTTGTGATAACATGTGTACCTTTTGTGTTGTTCCTTTTACACGTGGTCGTGAACGTAGTCGTGACCCACAAAGTATTATTGAAGAAGTGAACGATTTATGGAACAAAGGCTACAAAGAAATTACACTTCTAGGTCAAAATGTAGATAGCTATTTATGGTATGGCGGTGGACTCAAAAAAGACTTTATCAAAGCGAGTGATATACAAAAGGCCACAGCAGTAAATTTTGCACAATTATTAGAGTTATGTGCCAAAGCCCAACCTAAAATGCGTATTCGCTTTTCCACGTCTAATCCACAAGATTTGACACTTGACGTAATTGAAACCATGGCGAAGTTTGATAATATTTGTAAGCATATTCACTTACCTGTTCAAAGCGGAAGCAATCGTATTTTAAAAGAAATGAATCGTTTGCATACACGCGAAGAATATTTTGAACTCATTGACAATATTAGACGTATTATCCCTAATTGTGCAATTAGTCAAGACCTCATTGCTGGTTTTCCTACGGAAACTGAACAAGACCATCAAGACACCTTAAGTCTCATGGACTATGTGAAGTATAATTTTGGTTATATGTTCACCTATTCTGAACGACCAGGAACACTTGCCGAACGCAAAATGGAAGATGATGTTCCAGAAGACACAAAAAAACGTCGATTAGCAGAAATTGTACAACGCCAAAGGGAACATAGCGAAGTTAGAACTAAAGAATATCTAGATAGCATTGTAGAGGTTTTAATTGAGCGTCAATCGAAAAAATCAGATGCGCAATGGTCTGGACGCACCTCTCAAAATATTGTCGCTGTTTTTCCAAAAGAACACTATAACATAGGAGATCTGGTAAAAGTGAAGGTCACAGATTGTACAAGTGCAACACTAATAGGTGTAGCCATCGAGAATTAAAAATAAGACAAATTAATGGAATCCATTCAAGCCATAAAACAACGTTTCGGAATTATTGGAAACGATCCAAAACTTAACCGAGCTATCGAAAAAGCGATACAGGTTGCACCCACTGATATTTCAGTATTAGTGACTGGTGAAAGTGGTGTTGGAAAAGAAAGTATTCCGAAGATCATACACCAATTGTCTCATCGCAAACATGGTAAATACATCGCAGTAAACTGTGGTGCTATTCCCGAAGGCACTATAGACAGTGAATTATTTGGACACGAAAAAGGTGCCTTTACCGGAGCAACCTCAACACGATCTGGTTACTTTGAAGTAGCAGATGGCGGGACTATTTTTTTAGATGAAGTAGGTGAGTTACCATTGACCACACAAGTGCGTTTATTACGTGTACTTGAAAATGGAGAATTTATAAAAGTAGGCTCTAGTAAGGTTCAAAAAACCAATGTCAGAATTGTCGCAGCAACAAACGTCAATATGTTTGAGGCTATTAAAAAAGAGAAGTTCCGTGAAGACTTGTATTACAGGCTAAGTACTGTTGATATTAATATTCCGCCACTTCGTGAACGTAAGGAAGATATTCATTTACTCTTTAGAAAGTTCGCCAGTGATTTTGCCTTAAAATATAAAATGCCAACCATCAAATTAACCGATGATGCTGTGAGTATTTTACAAAAACATCGCTGGAATGGGAATATTCGTCAGTTGCGAAATGTAGCTGAACAAATTTCGGTACTAGAACAAAACAGAACGATTAGCGCTTCTACTCTACAAGGGTATTTACCTAGTGGAAGTAGTAACCTTCCAGCCGTGATCAATACCTCCAAAGCTGAAAGTGATTTTAGTAACGAACGTGAAATTCTTTACAAGGTACTTTTCGATATGAAAAGTGATCTTAACGACCTTAAGAAACTCACCATGGAGCTTATGAAAAGTGGCAATGCTTCAGACGTTCAAAAGGATAACGAAGGATTGATTCAAAAGATATATGGCGAGCCTCAAAAAGACACAAGTCCTGAGGAGTTCGAGGACATGGAGATTTTAGCCATTCCTGAACAGACTGAAGATCATTTTGATCCCGAAGACAAAAACCAAGACAAATATCATTTTGCCGAGGAAATCGAAGAAGAAGAAACCTTATCTTTACAAGACAAAGAGTTAGAACTTATCAAAAAGTCACTTGAACGCCATCAAGGTAAACGCAAATTAGCAGCGGCCGAACTTGGTATAAGTGAACGCACATTGTATAGAAAAATAAAACAATACGATCTTTAAGAAAAGTTTATGACATCAACCATAATAAAATATAAAAGCTCCTGTTCTTTTTAATTGTGGTTGCTTACATTTGACAAAAGAAAACGATACAACACAAATGAAGGCAGTAGAAATATTTATGATTCGAAAATCGTTTGCACGAAACAGTTCTGAAGCGATTAGAAAAGAAGCTGAAGATCTCGTGAATGAGAAACACTATCAAGGTTACCGATTAATAAACGTAGACTTTGATGTTGCAGATAACGCAGGTTATATTTACGCTTTTATAACCATGAAGCGTCCTAATACGTATTAATTAATGAAACACATTAAATATATAACCTTAGTATGCTCTCTGCTACTTTTTAGTTGCGGACCTTATTCATTTACAGGTATTCAAGACTTGAAAGCCGAAACATTTCAAGTCAATTATTTTATTAATAATGCCAATCAAATTGAACCAGGTTTTGATCGCGACTTTACCTTAGCTTTGCAGGATTTAATCGTCAATCAAACAAATTTAAACTTAACAACTACAAATGGCGACTTAGTATACGAAGGTGAAATTGTTGAGTATAGAATCTCTCCTACAACGGCTCAAGCCAATAGTACAGCTGCTCAGAACAGATTAACCGTAACAGTAAATGTTAGACTATTTGATAAAAACGAACCAGACGAAGAATTTGAACAACGCTTTTCATTCTTCTTCGATTATGATGGAAGTTCACTGTTACAAGGCACCCTTAAAGACACGGCTCATGAAGAAATTTTTGAACGTTTAACTCAAGACATTTTTAATGCAACACTAGCTAAATGGTAAATGAATATTAAAGATTTCACATACATACTTCAAAATCCGCAACATATTACCACTGCGCAAACCGATGCATTGCATACACTTACCAATACTTATCCTTACTTTCAATCTGCAAGAGCTTTATATTTGAAAGGACTTAAAAGTAAGGAAAGCTACAAATACAATCAAGAATTAAAAACGACTGCAGCCTACACCACAGACAGAAGTATCTTGTTTGATTATATCACCTCTGAAGCCTTTAACCAAAATGAGATCTCGCAGATCATCAAGCAAAATTCTGAGCATCTAAAAGAGATTACCGTAAATGACATAGATGATATTTCGGTAGATAAAAGTGTGACTATCGATGATGCCTTAAAAGAACATATTAAAAATACTGAAGGCGTTCTAGATCCTCACCTTTTTGAACAAAAGGTAAAACCTGAAGAGGTGGCACATTTTTTATCATTACCAGATAATACACCTGAACAAGTGATTATCGATATTGACGCCAAACGTATAGAAGAAACGGCTAAAGAAAAACTTCAAATAGGAAAACCTTTAGAGTTTGATAAAACTGAAACACATTCGTTTGCCGAGTGGTTAAAAATCACGAGCTTCAAACCTATAGAACGCACTGAAGATGAGCCAATTTCAGAAGACAAAGAGCAAGAATCTAAAGACGACAAATCTGTTATAGTAAGCAAGAAATTTGAGCTTATAGATAAATTCCTAGAAAGCAACCCTAAAATTGTACCTTCTAAAGACACACCTAAAATCAATATTGACACTAGTGACAAAGTCGCTCATGATGGTCTTATGACTGAGACTTTAGCTCGAATTTACCTTGAACAACACAATTATGAAAAGGCGATTCAATCTTATAAAATTTTAAGTTTGAAATATCCAGAAAAAAGTGGTTTCTTTGCAGACCAAATTAAAGCAGTAAAAGAATTACAAGAAAATAATACATAGAACTAATGAATACGTTTACTATATTTTTAATCCTAATCGTTATAGTTTCATTTTTACTCGTAGTAGTAGTTATGGTACAAAACCCAAAAGGTGGTGGATTATCTTCATCATTTGGTGGAGGTGGTACTCAACAATTAGGAGGTGTTAAAAAAACAACAGACTTTCTAGATAAGAGTACTTGGGCTTTAGCAACCTTATTGTTAGCACTTATCCTAGCATCAAATTTTGCTATTCCTGGTGCTGGCGGTTCTGAAGACTCTAAAATAAATACTGAAAATGGTACTGAGTCAACAACTCCTGTATCAACACCTAGTACATCATCTGACGATATTGCTAATCCGGCAGATTCTACTGGAAGCTAATTAGAAAGAAACCATATATATAAAATGCCAGCTATTACAGTTGGCATTTTTTATTTCTGCAACTTTGTCAGTAAAATTTCATTGGCACATTTTTCGCATAACGCTTTAGCGTTAATCACAATCAAATAATTAAAAAAACTTACATAACATGAGCATAAACATTAAACCATTAGCAGATAGAGTTCTTATTGAGCCTATGCAGGCTGAAACTAAAACCGCTTCAGGGATTATTATTCCAGACAACGCTAAAGAAAAGCCACAAAAAGGAAAGGTTGTCGCAGTAGGTAAAGGTACAAAAGATGAGCCTATGACAGTAAAATCTGGTGACACTGTTCTCTACGGAAAGTATGCTGGAACAGAGTTAAAGTTAGAAGGTAAAGATTACATCATCATGCGTGAAAGTGATATCCTAGCAATTGTTTAATTAAGACTTAAAAACTAAAAATAAAATGGCAAAAGACATAAAATTTGATATTGAAGCACGTGACGGATTGAAACGTGGTGTCGATGCATTAGCAAATGCAGTAAAAGTAACTTTAGGACCAAAAGGTCGTAATGTGATTATTAGTAGATCATTTGGAGCACCACAGGTAACAAAAGATGGTGTTTCTGTAGCTAAAGAAATTGAACTAGAGAATGAGCTTGAAAATATGGGAGCTCAAATGGTAAAGGAAGTCGCTTCTAAAACCAACGATCTTGCAGGTGACGGTACAACAACAGCCACTGTTCTAGCACAAGCAATCGTGAAAGAAGGATTGAAAAATGTAGCTGCTGGCGCCAATCCAATGGATTTAAAACGTGGTATAGATAAAGCGGTTGAAGCTATTGTAAACGACTTGGACAAGCAATCTAAAAAAGTTGGCAACTCTTCAGAAATGATTAAACAAGTAGCTTCTATTTCTGCAAATAACGATAACACTATTGGTGATTTAATAGCTAAAGCGTTTGACAAAGTTGGTAAAGAAGGAGTAATTACTGTAGAAGAAGCAAAAGGAACAGATACTTATGTAGATGTCGTTGAAGGAATGCAGTTTGATAGAGGTTACCTTTCACCTTACTTTGTAACAGATTCTGATAAAATGATTGCCGATCTAGAGAATCCATATATCTTATTATTTGATAAGAAAATTTCAAACTTACAGGAAATCTTGCCAATACTAGAACCTGTTGCACAATCTGGTCGTCCACTATTGATTATTGCCGAAGATGTAGAAGGTCAGGCCTTAGCGACATTAGTAGTGAATAAATTACGTGGCGGATTAAAAATTGCTGCTGTAAAAGCACCAGGATTTGGTGATCGTCGTAAAGCTATGCTTGAAGACATTGCTATATTAACTGGAGGAACAGTGATTTCTGAAGAACGTGGTTTCTCTCTTGAAAATGCCGATTTAAGTATGTTAGGTACTGCTGAATCTGTAATGATAGATAAAGATAATACAACCATTGTTAATGGTTCTGGGAAGTCTTCTGATATCAAAGCTAGAGTGAACCAAATTAAGGCTCAAATCGAAACTACTACAAGTGATTACGACAAAGAAAAATTACAAGAACGTTTAGCTAAACTGGCTGGAGGTGTTGCTGTTTTATATGTTGGAGCTGCTTCTGAAGTAGAAATGAAAGAGAAGAAAGACAGAGTTGATGATGCATTACATGCAACAAGAGCTGCCGTTGAAGAAGGTATTGTTGCTGGTGGTGGTGTTGCTTTGGTAAGAGCTATAAAAGTATTAGAAAAAATCACTACTGAAAACCTTGATGAAACTACAGGTATTCAAATTGTTGCAAGGGCTATCGAATCTCCATTAAGAACTATTGTTGAAAATGCTGGAGGTGAAGGCTCTGTTGTTATCAATAAAGTTTTAGAAGGTAAAAAAGACTTTGGTTTTGATGCAAAAACTGAAACGTATGTAGATATGCTTAAAGCTGGAATTATAGATCCTAAGAAAGTAACACGTATTGCATTAGAAAATGCGGCATCTGTTTCTGGAATGATCTTAACTACTGAATGTGCTTTAGTAGATATTAAAGAAGAAGCTCCTGCTGGAGGTGGAATGCCACCAATGGGAGGCGGAATGCCAGGTATGATGTAGTCGAGCAGACAACTTACTCACATGTACAAAATGTAGTTACCAAGTGAGTTTAATAAGTAACTGTTGAAATAGGTAGTTATACACAGAAATAGCCCTTGATGAGAATCAAGGGCTATTATTTTGAATAAATTTTCATAGCTTTAAGAAAAACCAATCCATCATGAAAAAAAAGCTTATCTATGCCTTTGGCGAAATACTCATTGTAATTATTGGAATATCATTGGCTTTTGCAATGAGTAAATGGGGTGAGAATAATGCCAATAATGCTCAAAAAGCACAATACATCAACAATCTTAAGCAAGATATAGAAGCCGATAAAATACAATTAGAAGCCAATCTTATCAAAATTAACGAGAAAATTGAACTTTGTGGCGCGCTTATTCCTGTTCTTGGTTCTAATGATTCTGAAAAACCAACCAAATTAAGAGGTGTATACAATGTAGCGAATCTGACAAACTTTACCCCTAAAGACTATACACATCAGACCTTAGTGAATTCGGGAGATTTAAAACTAATGAATGATTTTAAACTGAAATCAGATATATTAAAGCACTACTCTATATACAAAGACATCCAAAAAGCGTATCAACGTCAAGAAGCCATTAATAAAGACTATTTAGGACGCTATTTTATATACAATACCGATTACGATTTGATGCGAGAAGGCAAATCACCTTTTACTGATGAGAAACTTCTAAAAAATATTATGCAGAGCGTACGTGGTTCTTTTATGATAAAAAGAGATGCTACACAACGAGGTATAAATAGCTGTGATAGTATTTTGAAAGTTTTGAAATAAAAAAAGCCTAGATTAAATCCAGGCTTTTTACTATTAATTGTCATGATCATCGACCACAGTTTTATCTCTATACTTACAACAAGGGTGTACCGAATTATAAGCTTCATCTGTAGCTTTTATAGTTTTAGTATCGTGACCAACAGAAGCAACTTTCTTACTTATCGTTTCCAAATTGGTTTTACGCTCGTCAAAAATTAATTTGAGCTCATGTGTTTTTACATTCCAAATTGCAGATTTTACACCTTTGGTTCTAATGGCTGCTTTTTCAATACGTTCTTTACACATCATACATACGCCATCTACTTCTAGAGAAGCTTTAGCATTCTTATTTTGTGCAAATGTTACTGTTGTGACTAGTATAGCTAGTACTACTATTATTTTTTTCATTTTAATTGTTATTTAATTTTAAATCGCAATCCTGCATAATACATACTTCCAAAAATTGGACCATATACAAAGGTTGTATCAAAATTTGGTCCAAAAGGGTCGTCTGCACCTAAAATTGGGTTGCTTTGTCTTACATTAGTGATATTTTCACCACCTAAATATACTTCAAATTTGGGAGAAAACACTTTGGTTACTTGAGCGTTTAATGTCCCTACGGTTGGTGATTCGCTTGGCAACTGAAATTCAACGGGATTTGATGTCGTTGATGCAAAACGCTGTTCACTTAACCAATTGTAGGTCACATCAAACTTCCATTTAGCAAACTCATCTTCTTCTGTATGTGTTTCATACGATGCATTGGCAAAAAGTCGATGCTTCGGAATTAATGGTTTTGACAATTTTCCAGTTACGTAGTCTGTTTTAACATCATAGTACTTGTAAGCAGTTCTAAAATCGAAACGCTCAAATACGTTATAGTTCAATTCAATTTGAAAACTATTCGCATAACTATCTCCTTCCAGATTATAGAAATTTACTTGTTGCGGATTTTCCCAATCAACAACGACTTGATTTTTAAAATCGGTTCTATAAAAATCTAAAATCACATCTGCTTTTCTTCCGAAGAGATTAAAACCTTGAAGATATGATATGCCATAATTCCATGCGATTTCAGGATCTAATCCGTAAATATTTCCGTCGGTATTCAAAATACTAATCGCACGAGATGTTGCAAAAATGTTTTGATTTTCAGCAAAAATATTGGCGCTACGTTTCCCTCTACCTATCGATGCTCTCAAGGCAGATTTCTCCCAAGGTGTAAAACGCACATGCAAACGCGGTGTGATAAATTCACCTAATAAGTTATGTGTATCAAACCGCAAACCTGCAGTTAACGTTAGTTTATCTAAGTCATCGTAAGCATACTCAAAGAAAGCACCTGCTGAACGCTCACTGCGTTCAAACTCGGTATTTAAAGCAAACTCGTCATAATGATCATAGGTGAACCCAAGACCTGTTTTTATTTTGTGTCTAGAATCACTAATAATAGAATTGTAAATCACATTAGAATAGACACTATTATGATTAATATCATATGTGTTTAATCCAAAATAAGAGTTTTGGCTATGATGACTATAAGCTAATTGTACACCAAGGCTTTGCCAAGGTACTTCTGGGTTGACATAACCAAACTTAGTTGAGATCTCAAAGCGTTCAGTATCAATTTCACTTCCCCAAGCATTAGTAGTCAATTGATCGGTATCTGGATCAAAATTGACTTGTCCCGCTTGATTATTATCATTTAAATAGCGAACATTGATAAAACTCACTAACCCTTTTTCAGGATTGGTATATTGCCAACGATTCATCACATTGATTTGCTTTTTAAGTGGCACATCCAAAAACCCATCATCATTTTTATCAAACGTTTTATCTCTTAAATTACCATGTAGATATAAGCCTGTGCTCCATTTATCACTAACCTTTGTATTTATATGAGTATTTAACTCAAGTCTACCATTAACAGAACCATAAAGATTCACAAAAAGCTTATCATCAGATGATGGTTTTTGAAGTTCGGCATTAATTTGTCCTGCAATACTTTCAAAACCATTAACGACACTCCCAGCACCTTTAGTGATTTGAATACTTTCCACCCATGTTCCAGGGATAAAACTCAATCCGTAAGCCTGAGAAGCGCCTCGTATTGATGGAATATTTTCAGTCGTAATTAAAATATACTTACTTGTTAGGCCTAGCATTTTAATTTGACGCGTGCCAGTAACAGCATCAGAAAAATTAACATCTATAGAAGGGTTTGTTTCAAAACTTTCAGATAGGTTACAGCAGGCTGCCTTGAGTAACTCGGCACTACTTACCGTTGTAATATTTTGCGCATTCAAGTACGACTTTGCACTTGTTTGCTTTCTACCAGTAACGGTAATCTCTCCCAATTCACTTGAGGGATTCAAATAGTGTTTAATATATTTAGGTGATGTAACAGTTAATGTATCGGTTGTATAACCAACATAACTAATCACCAACTTGGTATAACTAGATTGGTAAGCCAAACTAAACTTTCCATCAATATCTGTTACTGCTCCAACAGATGTATCGAGCCAAAACACATTAGCACCTGCCAATGGTATGGTCTCATTATTTGTATTTGCTTCCAAAATCACACCTTCAATCTTATCTTGAGAAAGTGAGAGTAGAGGAAACAACAATATTATATATATAAAATGTTTCATTATTTTGTTTTGATATCATACAATTATAGACTGAAAGTTTCAGTCTTTTATAAAGCTATAATACTGTATGGTATCAAATTAGAAACACTTGATCGAGAACCTGTATGTCTTCAATCAAGTTTGGAGGAGAATACTGTTTATGAGGAACATTTTGCTTAGGGAATACCTCAAACAAAGCGTTGTAACCATATATAAACGATGTCAAAAATAGTTGTTGATCGGTATCTAAATCATCTATAGTTTTCAATGTTAATTGATCAACACCTTCAACAATATCAATCGTATCCTTACAACACGACATTTTTGTGACTTCTTCTTGCTCGATCTCAAAAGCTTCCATTGCGCATTTTTCGACATCACTAAATACGGCAACATCTATTAAAACATCTCCACAAAAATGCTTTTCTACAGTAAAAGAAACCGTAGAAAACAATAACAGCAGTGCCATTACCGTAGAACCTATCTTATGAAAAACCTGTTTTAACATGATGCAAAGTTATAAAAAAAGTACAAACTGCTTCTTGTTTAAGTAATGATTAACACATCATTGCTTAAGCTTGTAATAATAAAACGCCGGTACCAGCAACAGTAAAAGTACCGGTTGAATCAAGAAGCGTCTGAAGTTAAAAAACAGATAATAATCTTCCTGCCTTGGATTAATCACAAAATAAAGAAAGAATGCCATCAAGATAACATAAGCTACAATGTACACCAATGTAGAAAACTTCGCTATCGATTTATCTCTAAATAATATATAAATGATTCCAACGGAAATTGCCGAATTCAAAATATAGCGAAGTGTTGTAAATAATGATAATTTCAAAATCTCTCGCCTTGGATAATCCATATGCAAATAGTCATTTTTAAAGAATAATAGGTATGGGTCGTAAAACAATTCGTTTTCAAAAACTCGAATCAAAACCAGCAATGCAAAAAGCACCATCAGCACTATGTAAGTTATAGGATTACGCATCTTTCTTTTTTAATTTTGAAAATCGATTCACCCAAAACATCCATAATAAAAAAACCATTCCATAGATGATTAATGGAAAAATAGCATTGTGCAAAATAGCTTTTCGCCAAGGGTAATTATATAAGCCAATAGATAAAATAGCGATTCGGAATACATTCACCGAATAGATAAGCACACTTCCGGCCAATATATACATAAATGTCGTTTTAAATTTACCAGCAAAAGCAATAATAAACGAAAGAAATAAAATGATAACACTAATCGAATTACAGCCCTCTACGACTCGAGCTACATATTTCCCTTTAACTATTAATTTCATTGAAGGTTGATCCTCATGAGGTACGATTGCTGTGTCATATCCAAAGGTTTCTAGAAGCGACTCACTTTGTTTAGCAACCAAATTTGTCATATAATCGGGATAGTACTTTGACCCATCTGAGAAATCTAAGTAAAATTTATACGCTAACGTTAATACAAAATAAACAGTGAGAAAGGTCAATATGAACTTTACGACAGACTTATATTTTATAAGAAGTGCTTTCATGCGAGTTAAAATTATACAAAATGAATCTAGAAATAGTACTTTTTAAATACTTTTACCAAAATTTTTGAAACCTATGACATTCGAGACCCTTAAACCTCAAGTTGAAACTATTGTATCGCAAACCACTCAAACCTTAAATGAGCGCTTGTTAGCGATATGTGAACTTCTTGAAAATCATGTAGATTATTATAATTGGGTAGGGTTTTATTTTAAAAACGGAGATAAGGACGAACTCAAATTAGGGCCTTATGTTGGTGAACCTACCGATCATACTATTATTCCCTTCGGAAAAGGGATTTGTGGTCAAGTTGCAGTTTCAAATGAAAATTTTGTCGTTCCCGACGTCGCTGCTCAAGATAATTATATTGCTTGCAGTATTACTGTAAAAGCTGAAATTGTGATTCCTATTTTTGTAAATGGCGAAAATATTGGTCAGATCGATATCGACTCAAACACGCCTGATCCTTTTTCTGAAGCAGATGAACGTTTTTTAGAATTTGTTTGTGAGCAAGTAGCAGGACTACTTTAAACTGTTTCCTTTTTTGCAAGAAGCGATTTAAAAAACAGTATAACGAATACAACCATAGAAAGCAAACTCAAAACAGCTTCGGCCTCATAATATCCAAAACTATTCATTATTGTGCTCATTACAATAACCAGAAGAAACAACAATGCTATTATCTTATTTGTTTTTCTTTTAAGCAATGTCAACATTATACTTCCTAAAAGGTAAATCAAAAGAAAGAACGGAAAATAGAATCTTACGTTACTTATATCCCATAACCACCCTACTGTTCTATTTAATCCAAATGTATTAAAAGGGTACAAACCGCCTACAGAAAAAAAGAAAATGACATAGATCAAAAGCAGATAGACCATACCATGCTCTAGAAACCAACCAAATGTTCTTTTAGGTTTAACACCCATGTTATTGAGTAAGCTTAGATATTTTCATCACAAGAGCTGTTATCAAAGACAAAAAGCCAAAGGCAATACCAAAATAAAGTAATGCACCTAACCAAAACCTTGTATCATTAACATCCCAAGAAAATCTTTTACTTGCCGTATGATTAAAGTCACTTAATAACAAAACTGCAGCAAAAAACACTATAGTTAATATGGTTACTCTTATAAAATACCACCAAAAACTTTTTCGAGAATTTGTATCAGACATATGATTGCGTTTTATTTACATTCCAGTTCTAATGGCTTCCACAGGGTCAAGACGTGATGCTGTTAATGCAGGAATCACTCCAGAGATTAAGCCAATAAATGTGGATAATGAAAATCCTAAAAATATATTGTAGAAAGATAATACAAATTCAAAATCTAAAGCAGCTGTAGCTATAAAAGATATAAGCCACACTAATATAATTCCTATTAAACCTCCTAACACAGATAAAATTACTGCTTCAAATAAAAATTGGAACATGATAAATTTATTTTTTGCGCCTAAAGATTTTTGAATACCTATAAGATTTGTACGTTCACGTACACTTACAAACATAATATTAGCGATACCAAAACCACCAACAAGAAGTGAAAAGCCGCTAATAATCCAACCTATCATATTAAGTGTCGCTATTATACCATCTATAAATGCTGTAAATCCTGAAATTTTATTGATGAAAAAATTATCAGGCTCATCAGCTTTCAAGCCTCTGTATGCACGATATTTTTGTTTTAAAACCGATTCAAAAGCACCTATGTCAACACCTTTTTCTGGTTTAATAATCACAGCTCCTGGCAAACCATCTGCACCTCCATTTTTAAATTGTCGCACAAAATTGGCTGGGACATATGCTTTTTCATCAGGAGAATCACCTAACCCTGTTCCTACTTTTTTCAATACACCAATCACAGTCATTTTACGTCCGTAGGCTCGAACAGTTTTACCTATGGGATTTACAGTTCCAAATAAATTCTCGGCAGTAGCACTTCCAACTACCATTACATTTGAACCAGAGTTAGATTCGGCTTCCGTATAAAAACGACCTTCGGCTATTTTTAAATTTTCAATTTCGTAAATACCATCAGAAATAGGCGTAATATCTACTCCTGTAACTGTTGTACCTTCGTATTTAATGTTTTCAGAACTACCAAATATCACATAAGCAATTGCAGCTATCTCTGGTACATTTCGCTCTATAAATTGGTAATCGTCATGCTCCGCTTGAGGAAAATTTTCGCGCTGCCATCTCGGTACTTCTGTTGGTCCAAAAGAGTATTTAGTAAGATACATTGTGTTTTTGTCCAAACCACTTAATTGATCCTTGATACTTTTATCGAGAGAATCTACTGCTGCAAGCACTGCTATAATTGAAAAAATCCCTATAGTAATTCCCAATAGAGATAAAAAAGTACGCAACTTATTGTTTCGTAAAGCATTGATTGCAAACGAAAAACTTTCTTTAAATAACCTTAAATAAACGAGCATAAGAATTAGTTTAAATTTATAAGACTATAATTGTAAGACGTGGTCTAACCTATATTGTTACATCAAACGCCTCTTATTTTTATAAGAACATTACATTCCTGTTCTAATAGCCTCTACTGGATCTAATCGAGATGCCGATATTGCAGGAATAACACCAGATATTAAGCCTATCAATGAAGACAATCCGAATCCTAAAAATATATTAGTGAATGACAGTACAAAAGAAAAATCTTGAATAGCAGCATTGGCTATTAATGAGCCAAGCCATACCATAATTACACCAATCAAACCGCCAAGGAGAGACAAAATCACAGCTTCAAATAAAAACTGAAATAAAATAAATCTATTCTTAGCACCTAAGGATTTTTGAATACCAATTAGGTTTGTACGTTCTCTTACACTCACAAACATAATATTAGCGATTCCAAAACCACCAACTAATAGAGAAAATCCACTTATAATCCAACCAATGATATTCAATGTTGAAATAATACCATCTATAGCATCTTGCAATCCTGAGATTACACTAATGAAAAATGAATCTATTTCATCTGGTTTCAAACCGCGTCTGGCTCTCATTTTTTGAACCACATCTGCTTTCAACTCATCAATATCAGCATTACCTTTAGGCTTTATAATCACAATATGGTTCATATTTTTATTGTTATCGCCATAACGATTTCTTACATAATTTGCTGGCAGAAAAATAGAAATATCATTACTATCACCAAACAATCCAGACCCTTGCTTCTTAACAACTCCTATTACAGTAAATTTTTGACCATATAGCCTTACTTTTTTACCAATAGGTTCTAATTCGCCAAAAAGTGAATTCGCAATTTCATCTCCTATAACAATAACAGGTTTACCAGTATTTGATTCTGATTCACTATAAAAACGACCCTTAGAAAACTGTAGTGCTTGAATATCATCAAATTCATCGCTTACCACAACTGTATTAATACTACTTACGGTGTTTGATTCATACCTAACCGTTTCTCGTCTTACAAATAACTGATAGGCAACATGCTCGGCATCTGAAAGCGATGATTTTAAATACTTATATTCATTGTAGGAGACTTCAGGAAATTGTAAACGTTTCCATCGTGGTACATTACTAGGCCCAAACGAAAACTTTGCTAAATACATCGTGTTACTGTCCAAACCACTCAACTGCTCTTTTATATCTCTATCTAAAGAATCTACTGCAGCCAACACTGCAATGATTGAAAAAATACCAATAGTGATCCCCAAAAGCGACAAAAATGTACGAAGCTTATTATTACGTAATGCATTGATGGCAAAAGAAAAACTTTCCTTAAATAACCTTAAATAAACGAGCATTCTATGGGATTGGTTTTATGAAATTGTAAGATACTAGGTTTTCAACAATTTATTGTTACAAAAAACTTAAATAAACTACTATTTCCATTTACATTAACTATTGATATTGCGTATTTTTGGGCTTTAATTTTTCACAACTTCGATTCATAACCGAAACACAACGACAACAACACAACAATGAGCAACAACAAAACCATTAAATCTGCTTTAATTTCAGTTTTTAGCAAAGACGGATTAGAACCAATTGTTAAACAACTTGATCAGCAAAATGTAACCATTTATTCTACAGGTGGTACAGAAAAATTCATTAAAGACTTAGGCATAAATGTCGTGCCTGTTGAAGATGTTACTTCCTATCCTTCTATTTTGGGCGGACGCGTAAAAACATTGCACCCAAAAGTATTTGGAGGCATTCTAAACCGACAAAATAACGAAAGTGATGTTGCAGAATTAGTTGACTTTGATATTCCTCAAATCGATTTAGTTATTGTTGATTTGTATCCTTTTGAAAAAACAGTAGCTTCAGGCGCTTCCAACCAAGATATTATTGAAAAAATTGATATTGGTGGTATTTCATTGATTAGGGCTGCTGCCAAAAATTATGCAGATGTGATTTGTGTATCTTCTGTAGATGATTATTCTGAATTTCTAGACCTTTTGAAATCTCAAAACGGAGAAACTTCTGAAGCCGACAGAAAACGATTTGCAGCTAAAGCTTTTAATGTATCATCGCATTACGATTCTGCAATTTTTAATTATTTCAATGCAGATCATGAGATTGCTTCACTCAAAATTAGTGAAACAAATGGACAAGTATTACGTTATGGTGAGAATCCACATCAACGCGGATTTTTCTTCGGAAACTTTGACGACTTGTTTACTAAACTTCACGGAAAAGCATTAAGCTACAACAACCTTTTAGATGTTGATGCAGCTGTTAACCTAATGAACGAGTTTAAAGGTGAAGCACCAACTTTTGCTATCTTGAAACACAACAATGCTTGTGGTTTTGCACAGCGTGACACGATTCATCAAGCTTATGTAGACGCACTAGCAGGTGATCCTGTTTCTGCATTTGGTGGTATCTTGATTGCCAACACTGAAATTGATAAAGCAACCGCCGAAAAAATACATTCTTTATTTTGTGAAGTTGTTATTGCTCCTTCATTTTCTGAAGAAGCGCTAGAGATTTTAAAAGGAAAAAAGAATCGAATACTTTTAATTTTACATGATATAGAATTTCCAAAAACTACTGTAAGAACATGTCTTAATGGTGTTTTAGTCCAAGATAGAGATAACAAAACCGATAGCATTGCAGATTTAACGCATGCAACCGACAATAAACCTACAGAAAACGAGTTAGAAGATTTGATATTTGCCTCAAAAATTTGCAAGCATACCAAATCTAATACGATTGTTTTAGCAAAAAATAAACAATTGTGTGCCAGCGGTACAGGACAAACAAGTCGTGTAGATGCACTTAACCAAGCGATTCATAAAGCACAGTCGTTCAACTTCGACTTACAAGGTGCTGTTATGGCTAGTGATGCATTCTTCCCGTTTCCAGATTGTGTAGAAATTGCAGATAAAGCAGGAATCACTGCTGTGATTCAACCAGGAGGCTCAATTAAAGACCAATTAACCGTTGATTATTGTAATGAAAATAATTTAGCTATGGTAATGACAGGAACACGCCATTTTAAGCATTAATTTTATTACATTTACAACACACCAAAAAATTAAAACAATAACGACCTCATAATATTAGAATAGCGAATGGGATTTTTTGATTTCTTAACCGAAGAAATAGCCATAGATTTAGGAACTGCAAATACACTTATTATCCACAATGACAAAGTTGTTGTTGATAGTCCGTCTATAGTTGCCAGAGACCGAATTTCAGGCAAAATCATTGCCGTTGGTAAAGAAGCCAACATGATGCAAGGTAAAACACACGAGAACATTAAAACGATTAGACCTTTGAAAGATGGTGTAATTGCCGATTTTGATGCCTCAGAACAAATGATAAGCATGTTTATTAAAAATATTCCTGCTTTGAAAAAGAAATTATTTACACCTGCACTTCGAATGGTCGTTTGTATTCCATCAGGAATTACAGAAGTAGAAATGCGAGCAGTAAAAGAATCTTGTGAACGTGTTAATGGTAAAGAAGTATACTTAATTCATGAGCCAATGGCTGCTGCTATTGGTATTGGTATCGATATCATGCAACCTAAAGGAAACATGATTGTTGATATTGGAGGTGGTACTACTGAAATTGCGGTAATTGCCCTTGGAGGAATTGTTTGTGACAAATCTGTAAAAGTAGCAGGTGACGTATTCACTAATGATATTATATACTACATGCGTACACAGCACAACCTCTATGTAGGTGATCGTACTGCTGAAAAGATAAAAATCCAAATTGGAGCCGCGACCGAAGACCTTGATCTTCCACCAGAAGAAATGAGTGTACAAGGTCGTGATCTATTAACTGGAAAACCAAAACAAGTTCAGATTTCTTTTAGAGAGATTGCAAAAGCATTAGATAAATCCATTTTAAGAATTGAAGATTCTGTGATGGAAACCTTATCACAAACGCCTCCAGAATTAGCTGCCGATATTTACAATACAGGTATCTATTTAGCAGGTGGTGGTTCGATGCTTAGAGGATTAGACAAACGTCTATCTCAAAAAACAGATTTACCTGTTTATATTGCTGAAGATCCCTTAAGAGCTGTTGTTCGTGGTACTGGAATTACACTTAAAAACCTTGCTAAATTTAAAAGTGTATTGATTAAATAACTGAGAACACCTACATCGCATGCAACAAATTATCAACTTTGTCATTAGAAACAAAACGTCCCTTTTGTTTCTGTTGCTGTTTGGTATTTCTTTAGCACTAACCATACAATCACATTCTTATCACAAAAGCAAGTTTATTAATTCTGCTAATTTTATAACTGGTGGTATTTATGACAAAGCCAGTGGGATCTCTAATTATTTTGATTTGAAAACACAAAATGATATCCTCATTGAAGAAAACAACAGATTGCGATCTCAAGTTTTTAATGCTTCAGATTCTACCAGTATAATATCCATAGATAGTATATCCTACAGTGGGCGTTATAAAATACAATCAGCTCGAATTATCAATAATAATTATGCGTCATCAAAAAATTACTTAACCATTAATAGAGGAGAAAAAAATGGTATTAAAGAAGATTTTGGTGTTATGACATCTAAAGGCATTGTAGGTATCATTGACAATACATCTAATGGTTATGCTCGCGTGCTTTCTATCTTAAACACAAAAAGTAAAATTAACGCTCAACTAAAAACTTCAGATCAATTTGGATCATTAGAATGGAATGGTAAGTCATCTTCAATTGTTCAACTAACAGATATTTCAAAATTTGCACCTGTAAGAGAAGGAGACACTATCGTAACTGGTGGAAAATCTTCTATATTTCCTAAAGGTATTCCCATAGGTGCTGTAGATAATTTTGAACTGGACATTAGCGGTGACACCTATATCGTTAACGTTAAATTATTTAATGATATGACCAATCTATCTCATGTCTATATCATAGAGAATTTAGATGCCGATGAAATAAAACTCTTAGAAAACCCTGTTGATGAATAGTTTAAATCTCAATAGCATCATTAGGTTTATTGTACTTGTGTTAGCGCAGGCATTACTATTTAATAATATTAACTTTTTAGGGAATATCAATCCTTATCCATACATACTATTCATTTTATTATTTCCGGTAAATAATAACCGTTCTCTTTTCATTTTTATGAGCTTTATGTTAGGGTTATTTGTAGATATTTTTTCTGATTCTGGTGGTGTTCATGCTGCATCTTGTGTCTCCATTGCATTTATAAGACCAGCTGTATTGAAGTTTGCATTTGGTATGGTATATGAGCATCAAAACATGAAGTTCAATAACACCGAATTTGGTAACAGATTGATCTACTTTTCAATTTTAATAGCGATTCATCATTTTATTATGTTCACCATGGAAATTTTTAACATTTCGAACATAATTTTAATATTACAGAAAACGTTATTTTCAAGTATCTTTACGATTATACTTTGCGTATTAATTTCAGTACTTTTTAGTAACAAACAACGATGAGGAAACTTCTACTTTTATTAACCGTAGTTACTGTTGGACTTGTATTTATTGCTCGCTTGTTCTATTTACAAGTGTACAATAAGCAAGCCTATAATCTTTTTGAGGATAGTGCGATTAAAAAAGTATATGATTACCCTAAACGTGGTTATGTCTATGATAGAAATGGCAAACTACTAGTTGCTAATCAACCTTCTTATGATGTCATGGTTATCCCTAGAGAAGTTGAACCATTAGACACTTTAGAATTTTGTAGGCTATTAAAAATTTCCAAAGACGACTTTAAAAAAACATACGACAGAGCAAAAAATTACTCACCACGATTACCTTCAGTGTTTGTACCGCAGCTATCCAAAACTGATTATGCGGTGCTTCAAGAAAAGATGCGAAAATTTAAAGGGTTCTATATTCAAAAACGTTTTCTGCGTGACTATAGAACATCTATTGGTGCTAATGTTTTAGGTGACATCGGAGAAGTTAACCAGCGAATTATAGAAAGACAACCTTACTATAAAATGGGAGACCTCATTGGTAAGCAAGGGGTAGAATTATCTTATGAAAAAATTCTTCGAGGTGTCAAAGGCATCAAGTTTATTCAAAAAGATCGATTCAATAAAAATATTGGCCCTTATAAAGAGGGACGTTATGACACTTTACCTCAACCAGGAAAAGATATTAAAATTACAATTGATTCTGACTTACAGCAGTATGGCGAATTATTAATGACCAATAAAAGAGGTGGTATTGTTGCTATCGATCCTAGTAATGGTGAAATTCTCGCACTAGTGACAGGGCCGAGTTATAATCCTAATTTACTTGTTGGCCGAGAGCGAAATAAACACTTTTCAAGATTGTTCTTAGATACTATAACAAGACCAACATGGGATAGAGGTCTTCAAGCCCAATATCCTCCTGGATCCCCTTTTAAAGTGATTAATGCATTAATTGGTTTACAAGAAGGAGTTATCAATACAAGCGACAAAGTGACTTGTAGAATGGGATATTATTATGGAAGTCGAAGACTTACAGGTTGCCACCATCATAAAAGTCCGGTAGATATGAATAATGGTATTGCGCAATCCTGTAATGCCTATTTTGTAAATGCCTATCGTAAAATAGTCGACAAATACGATGATGCAGGGAACGCTATGAATACATGGGCCAAACATGCCAAAAGTTTTGGACTAGGAAATTACCTAGGCTATGATTTACCTGTTGGACAAAAAGGTAGAATACCTGATGGAGATTACTATGATAAAGCTTATGGTGATAATCGTTGGGGATCAACTTATATTGTTTCAAATGCTATAGGTCAAGGTGAAGTTGAAGCGACACCAATTCAACTTGCTAATATGGCTGCTGCTATTGGAAATCGTGGTTATTACTACACACCACATATTATTAAAGACATTGAAGGCGAAACCATTGACACGAAATATACAACGCCAAAATATACAACTATAGACAAAAGACATTTTGAACCTGTGATACAAGGAATGTTTGATGTATATAACAAAGGAACTGCAGCAACCCTTCGCATTCCTGGTATTGATATTTGTGGAAAAACTGGGACTGCTGAGAATTTTATCAAAATTGATAGTGTAAAAACACAACTAACCGACCATTCCATTTTTGTGGCCTTTGCCCCTAAAGACAATCCAAAAATAGCTATCGCAGTTTTTGTTGAAAACGGATATTGGGGAAGCCGTTTTGCTGGACGAATGGCCAGTTTGATGATTGAAAAATATATTAAAGGCGAGATTACTAGAACAGATATGGAACATTGGATTTTAACACATAGCTTAGAAAATGAGTATGCAAAACCCTATTCTGGCGAGCCTTTTAAAATCAATGGAGAAACAACACTTCAAGTTGTAGATAAAGTTGTTGCAGATAAAGTTGAAAAACTAAAGAATGACGATCTCAGTAATTCTATTAGAATAAATGCAAACCAATCTAACCAAAAGTAGTAATGTACAGAGAAAATCATAGAGGTTTTAGATTTGATTGGATTACTATTGTTTTGTTTTTACTGTTGGTAGGTTTTGGCTGGTTAAATATTTTGTCGGCATCTCATGAAGGTGAAATTACTAGCTATTTTGATATGAGTCAACTCTATGGAAAACATCTGGTTTTTATAGGACTTACCTTTGTTTTAATTGTTCTTATACTCTCATTAGAAGCTAAATTTTATGAACGGTTTGCCAGTATTATTTATATAGCAGCCATGCTAGCCCTTGTTGGACTCTTTATCTTTGGTAAAGATGTAAATGGTGCACGTTCATGGTATGGTATAGGTAGTATGACCATACAACCTAGTGAATTTGCAAAATCTGCCACTGCTCTGGCGCTAGCAAAGTACATGAGTGACTTGCAAACCAATATGAATTCATTAAAGGATCAACTGAGAGCGGTAGCAATAATCATGGTTCCAGCTATTTTAATCTTACTTCAAAATGATGCAGGAAGCACTTTAGTTTACACTTCTTTCTTTTTTGTATTCTACAGAGAAGGCTTACAGCAAGTCTATTTAATCATTGGCCTATCAACCATTGTGCTCGCCGTTTTGGCATTAAAATTTGGACTCATAGCAGTTGCTATTGTTGCCGCTATTGTTCTCATCATCGTTTATTTCTTCAGAAGGAAAAAGCGTAACTCTATTATACAATCTATAGTTCTTCTTTTAGTATGCATAGCCTTTTCAGCAGGTGTGAAATTATTTTATAAGCATGTGCTACAACCACATCAACAAAATAGAATAAGCCTATGGTTGCGTCTAGAAAAAGACCCTGTTCTACTAGAAAAAATGAAAAAAGAAGAAGCCTATAATCTTATTCAGTCTGAACAGGCTATAAGCTCTGGTGGACTATTTGGTAAAGGTTTTTTACAGGGTACGAGAACCACTGGTAAGTTTGTACCAGAACAGGAAACTGACTATATTTTTAGTACTGTTGGTGAAGAATGGGGATTTCTTGGCAGCACATTAGTTGTGATTTTATTTATGGCATTAATTATACGAATATTATATCTAGCTGAATCCCAAAAATCCCAGTTTAGCCGTGTTTATGGCTATGGCGTAGCTTCAGTTTTCTTTATTCATTTTACCATCAATACTGGTATGGTTATGGGCTTAATTCCAACAGTAGGGATTCCTTTACCTTTCTTTAGCTATGGAGGATCTGGTCTTTGGGGCTTTACTATATTACTATTTATTTTTATAAAATTGGATAGTAATAAAATTAACGAGTGGTAATTAAAAAAGCTGCCTCAATAAAAGTTGGACAGCCTTTTTAATACAACTTAACTTTTCTTTTTCTTTATAGGAAGAAAGACACTAGGTATAGCTTTAATACCACTAAAAAACTGTTTTGCTTACAACCTAACTATATCAATCAATCAGTTAATGGTAATACCTAGTGTCTTGTAACTGCTTTTGTCTGAAAATTAAGACTCTAAAAACTTAAATTCAAATTCGAGCATTAGATGTGAGATTCTAGAATTCTCTGAAATTGTGAGACTAATTCGACCATTGACAATTTAGACACCTCACATCAACAATTTGACAATCTCTAATTTATACAGTAAAGGTGCGAAGATAATTTCATATATTTTTATTTATGTTTTTTATAATAAGCATAAACAAAATTTATAATAAAAAAGGAGCCTTTATGGCTCCTTTATGTTTTTTAATGATCGTCTAACTATTGTAAACTGGCCAAACTTGACTTTAAAGTTTCTATCTTAGCCAAAGCATCAGCCTCTTTTTTCTTTTCTGAAGCAACTACTTGCTCAGGCGCATTATTAACAAAACGTTCATTAGATAATTTCTTTTGTACCGAGGTTAAGAAGCCTTCAGTATAATTTAATTCCTCAGTAAGTTTCTTTACTTCAGCCTCAACATCAATACTACCCTCCATAGGTATAAAATATTCATTAGATTTTACTCTAAAAGTTAAAGCACCTTCAACAGATTCATTGATATACTCAAAACTTTCTAGGTTACCTAGTTTAGAAATCACCTCATCAAAGCTAGTCGAAACATTTTCGTTATTTACAGCCGAAAATGCAATCGCATCCTTAAAAGCAATATTCTTCTGTTTTCTAATATTTCTAATACCAGAAATCACCTCAGAAGCAAAGTCAAATTCAGAAATTAAGTTCTCATTAATCGTTTTAGTTTCTGGCCATTCAGCAATAATTAAAGCTTCTTCAGGTGAGCGTTCCTCAATATATTGCCAGATCTCTTCGGTTAAGAATGGCATAAATGGATGTAGTATTTTCAAAATATCTTCAAATAACACAATGACTTGTTCTAAAGTTTTCGCATCAATAGGTTGCTGATATGCCGGTTTTATAATTTCTAATAACCATGATGCAAAATCGTCCCAAATGAGCTTATAAGTTGCCATTAGCGCATCACTTAATCGGTATTTACTGAAATGATCTTCAATATCTGCAATGGTCTTTTGAAATTTAGACTCGAACCATTCTATCGCTATTTTACTTGAATTGGGCTGAACAATCGTATCATCTACATCCCAGCCTTTAACTAATCTAAAGGCATTCCAAATTTTATTAGCAAACTGCTTTCCTTGCTGACATAAATCTTCATCAAACATTAAATCATTTCCGGCTGCCGAACTTAACAACAGTCCTACTCTAACGCCATCTGCGCCGTAATCTTCAATCAATTTTAAAGCATCTGGCGAATTCCCTAAAGACTTAGACATTTTTCGACGCTGCTTATCTCTAACCAATCCAGTGAGATATACATTTTCAAAAGGTCTTTGATCTTTATATTCATATCCTGCAATAATCATTCTCGCCACCCAGAAAAATAATATATCTGGTCCTGTAACTAAATCATTTGTAGGATAATAGTACTTGATTTCCTCATTTTCAGGGTTTCGAATACCATCAAAAACACTCATTGGCCATAACCATGAACTAAACCATGTATCTAAGGCATCAGAATCTTGGCGAATATCATCTCGTTCAATACTAATCCCTTTCTCTTTAATTAAAGTGTGTGCATCATCTATAGTTTCGGCTACAACAAAATCCTCTTTGCCATCACCATAGTAATAAGCAGGAATCTGTTGTCCCCAAAGTAATTGACGTGAAATATTCCAATCGCGAATATTTTCCATCCAATGACGATACGTGTTCTCAAATTTCTTTGGAAACAGTTTTACGTCTCCATTAGTTAGCACAGCATCTAAAGCTGGCTTTGCCAGATCTTCCATTTTTAAAAACCATTGATCGCTTAAACGCGGTTCTATTATGGCTTTAGTTCGTTCTGAAGTTCCTACTTTATTGGTATAATTTTCGGTTTTAACTAATTTATTTGCCTCCTTGAGCTCCTTTACTATTGCTTTCCTTACTACAAAACGATCCTGTCCTTCATAATGCATTCCGAAGCTATTAAGTGAGGCATCTTCATTAAATATATCTACGACTTCTAAATGATGTTTATCCCCTAAAACTTTGTCATTTTCATCATGCGCAGGTGTCACTTTTAAACAACCTGTACCAAACTCAACATCCACATACTCATCTTCAATAATAGGAATCACCCTTCCACAAATAGGTACAATAGCATTTTTACCTTTTAGATGTACGAAGCGCTCATCATTTGGGTTTATACAAATGGCTGTATCACCAAAAATAGTCTCAGGTCTAGTAGTAGCAATAACTAGCGTATCATCACTTCCTTCAACTTGGTATTTAATGTAATAGAGAAAACCTTGCTTTTCAACATGAATTACCTCCTCATCAGACAATGTTGTTTTAGCTTCAGGATCCCAATTAACCATACGATATCCTCTGTATATCAGTCCTTTGTTATATAAATCAACAAATACTTTGATTACAGCCTCACTCATGTCATCATCCATGGTAAATTTTGTACGATCCCAATCACAAGAGCATCCAAGTTTTTTTAGTTGGTCAAGAATTACGCCTCCATACTCTTCGGTCCACTCCCAAGCGTGTTTTAAAAATTCTTCACGAGATAGGTCATTTTTGTCAATACCTTGGGCTTTTAACTTAGCCACAACCTTTGCCTCAGTAGCAATAGACGCATGATCTGTTCCTGGAACCCAACATGCATTCTTTCCTTTTAAACGTGCACGACGGATAAGTACATCCTGAATGGTATTATTCAGCATATGTCCCATATGAAGTACTCCTGTTACATTTGGAGGAGGAATAACAATGGTATATGGTTCTCTTTCATCTGGTGTAGAATGAAAGTAATTATGTGTCATCCAGTAGTCGTACCACTTAGTTTCTACTGATTCTGCTGAATATTTTGATGGAATGCCCATGCGTTTGGTATTGTTTTTGCTTTATAACTGACAAAAGTACTTATATTTCTTTTTTTGCGAAATGATTAAAAGAAATAATGACCAACTAAACTGTAATTAATGTTAATTATATGGTCATACGGCTAATTTATTTTGCGGAATCACAAAAAGTAAGTAGTTTTGATAGTATCAATTTAAAATTAAAATGATGAAAAATTTAGTAATAATTTTATGTGTAGCATTCTTAAGCATTGGAGCTTATGCCCAAGAAAAGGTAGCTAAAATTGAATTTAAAACAGATGTTATTGATTATGGAACCATAGAAAAAGGTTCGGATGGTGTTAGAGTATTTGAATTTACTAATACAGGAAATGCACCACTTATAATAACTAATGTAAAGTCAACTTGTGGTTGCACAGTACCTAAGAAACCAAAAGGTCCTATTCTACCAGGAGAGACTGGAGAAATCGAAGTAAAGTATGATACTAATAGAGTTAATCCTATTAGAAAAACAATTACTGTAACTTCTAATGCTGACACTCCTACAGTAGCCTTAAAAATTAAGGGTTTAGTTGTTGATCCAAGTAAAACAAGTGTATTAGAAAAGAAAAATAAAAGTGTAATGGAGCAATAAGAAGCTACATTATATATAAATTAACTGAACTCTCTATTTATCTAGAGAGTTCTTTTTTTTAAAGACATCTTCGAGTTTAAAATCAAAATTCATGATTTCTTTATTTCGCTCTATTTTAAGTCTTACAGACTTTCCCGGACGCTCTCTAAAATAACCTATAACTTGTTGCAACTTTAGTAGGTGCGCTTCTTTTCCATTGATACTTAGAACGACATCATCTATTTTTAATCCAGCACGCTCAGCTGGAGAACCTTTCCTTATATCAACAATAGTAAATGCAGGTTTTAGTTTAAATTGATACGATCTAACAATATCAATGTTTACTTTATCTCTATTTTGTCCATAAGAATCTAGTATATTATTATTAGAACGTTCTCTAACCACTCTAACTCCCGTTTGTTCCAATACAATACCACTTCTATTATACTGGAATCCTGCTTTAAAATTTGAGTTCTTTTTTAAAGTTATTTTGGAATTACCATAATCGATTATTAGATTAAAACGCCTAAGCATTTCAGCTCCAAGACTACCATTTCTTTCTTTATGGCGTCTTGCATAGGTTATTGCAGACGAATCTGGAAAAGCGACATTAACGTTATTTAGTTTAAAATCCTTGAGATTTAATGACTTTACAATAGATCGTAGTCCATAGACGTTTCCGCTCAATCCTCTTCCTAAAAAATCATGAAAATAGTTGTGGTGAGTTGTAGATATGCCTTTAGACTCATCTTCAAATAACCATAATGCATCACTACTACCTGTATCAATGAGCAATTTTATAGGTACATTTTGATCACCAAATTTGGCTTTCAAATCCATATAAGGCTTATTATTATAAAAGGACAGGTTAAAAGTCTCACACTTTTTACAGGGTTTATACTGGTAAGCATCCTTTCTATGAAGTTTTAAATATTTAGATCTATAATTTATTTCAACAACAAAGTTTTTAAACAAATCATAACCAATAATTCCATGAACAGGAACACCTAGTCTTGGTGTGAAATTTATATTTTGGTCAAAAACCACATATACATCTTGATTTATATTAACCGCATTTCCAATTTTAAAGAAATTATTATTTGATTTAAGTGCTTTAACAGATTCTCCATCTCCAAGACCTCTAATAAAAATAGTCTCCACATTATTAATTTGCAGAGAGTCTGTATTGGTAATGTTAAATAAAAGTGGTTTACTAACACCTGTATCAAGTAAAAAAGACAATTTAACGCCATTGATTTCAACGGGTATAATAATCAGATTATTAATAAGTTGAAATCGTATCTTATCAGTTTTTCGTTTTGGCAAGTTAAAATCACCTTGCCCAAATGAAAAGCTAAAACTCATTACGAATAACAGAATAAGTGCGTATGTTCTTTTGGAAAAAATCATAAGTATTAATAACAAGTTACAAATCTTTAATATATGTTTAGTTTTTACATCAATTTTTTAAATAAAATTTAAGATAATTTTCAGAACTTTACCATCAAAATAAATAAACATGCCAACGATTTCCAAAAAAGGAGTTTCTATGCCAGAATCTCCAATACGTAAATTAGTTCCTTTTGCTGAAAAAGCTGAAAAAGCAGGTAAAAATATCTATTATTTAAACATTGGTCAACCAGATATTAAAACCCCTAAAGTTGCGGTTGATGCTATCAGAGAAAGTACAATAGACATATTAGCTTACAGCCGTTCTGAAGGATCTGAGGCTTACCGCCAAAAAATCGCCAACTATTATGCGAATAATGACATTCATGTTAAACATGATGATATTATTGTTACAACTGGAGGAAGTGAAGCTTTATTATTTGCTTTTGGAAGTATTATGGATGTAGATGATGAAGTAATTATCCCAGAGCCTTTTTATGCTAATTATAATGGATTCTCAACAGCTTCTGGAGTAAACGTGGTTCCAGTAATCTCTAAAATTGAAAATAATTTTGCATTACCACCAATTGAAGAGTTTGAAAAACTAATCACTCCAAAAACCAAAGCAATACTTATTTGCAACCCTGGAAATCCAACAGGATACCTATACTCAAAAGAGGAAATAAAAAAATTAGCCAATATTGTAAAAAAACATGATTTATTTTTAATTGCTGACGAAGTTTACAGAGAGTTTGCCTACGATGGCGCTACACATTACTCTATTTTACAAGAAGAAGGTCTCGAAAATTATGCTATTGTTATAGATTCTGTTTCAAAACGCTATAGCATGTGTGGAGCTCGAATTGGGTGTTTAGTCTCGAAGAATAAAGACGTTATAAAAACAGCTTTAAAGTTTGCTCAAGCGCGTTTAAGTCCGCCAACTCTTGCTCAAATTGCTAGTGAAGCTGCATTAGATACACCACAAAGTTATTTTGATGATGTAATTGCTGAGTATGTAGAGCGTCGAAATATTCTAATTGAAGAGTTAAGTAAAATAGAAGGCGTTCAAGTTGCCAATCCTAAAGGCGCTTTTTATTGCATTGCGCAATTACCTATAAAAAACTCAGATGCCTTTGCACAATGGCTGTTAGAATCTTTTGATGTCGATAATGAAACTGTAATGGTAGCTCCTGCAGCAGGTTTTTACAGCACGCCTGGTGTTGGTTTAAATCAAATACGTATCGCATACGTTCTTAATACTGAGAGCCTTGTAAAGGCTGTAAACATTTTAAAAAAAGCCCTTAAAGTATACCAAGATTAGTGCATATACAACACAACATATCTCTAAAACCATACAATACCTTCGGAATTGATGTTAAAGCAAAGCAATTTGTTTCGGTATCATCTATTGAAGAATTAAAGGATATCTATAGCTCGAGTGCTTATCCGCAAAAATTTATTTTGGGAGGTGGTAGTAATATGTTGCTTACAAAGGATATTGATGCTCTAGTTATTCATTTAAATTTAAAAGGAAAACAGATTATTTCTCAATCTGATAATAAGGTTCTAGTACAAAGTCTAGCTGGTGAAAATTGGCATGAATTTGTATTATGGACACTTGAAAATGATTTTGGCGGATTAGAGAACTTATCTCTTATTCCTGGAAACGTTGGTACAAGTCCAATTCAAAACATAGGTGCATATGGAGTTGAGTTAAAAGATGTTTTTCACTCATGTAGTGCTTTAAACTTAGAAACTTTAGAGATCGAAACTTTTACTAAAGATAGCTGTGAATTTGATTATCGAAATTCTATTTTTAAACAACATGCTAAAGGGAAGTATATTATTACTAGCGTTATGTTTAATCTAAGTGTCAAAGAACATACATTACACACTAACTATGGCGCTATCACTTCAGAACTGCAAGCTATGATGGTTACTGAGCCAACAATTCAGGATGTGTCTAAAGCAGTAATTGCTATTAGAGAGAGTAAACTCCCTAACCCAAAAGAGATAGGGAATTCGGGTAGTTTTTTTAAGAATCCTATCATTTCAAAATCAGAGTTTTTAAAATTTAAGAAGAATTTTCCTGATGCGCCACATTATATCGTTTCAGATGAAGAAGTAAAAGTTCCAGCAGGTTGGCTTATTGAACATGCTGGTTTTAAAGGCAAAACTTTTGATAATTATGGAGTACATAAAAAACAGGCTTTAGTTTTGGTAAATTATGGTGGTGCAAATGGAAATGATATTTTAAAGTTATCACAATTAATTCAAGAGACAGTTGCTCGTATTTTTGATATTAATATAGAAGCAGAAGTTAATATCATATAAGCAAAAAGCCTCAAATAAATGAGGCTATTGTTCACTACAGAATAGTTTTTTGAAAATGCTATTAATCAATTTTCCTTTAGGAAGAAAAAATTCTATTCCACAGAAATTATATGTTAAATGGATTAAATTCCGTTTTGGTATTATTTTACTAATTTTACCAACTTAATCTATATACGGATGAAATTTATTTTTGGACGTTTTAAAATTCATTTTTTTTAATAAAATTTTAATCTCTAGTTTTTGAGCACTTCAATAGAACAACAAATTGTAGAATTACTCGCTAAAGGCGATAAAAAAGCACTCAATCTTCTTTACGAAAATTATGCAGATAGCCTCTATGGTGTCATCTTAAAAGTTACAACTAATGAAGAACTAGCTCAAGATGCCCTTCAAGAAACATTTGTGAAGGTTTGGAAAAATTCAAAAAAATACGATTCTAAAAAGGCCAAATTATTTACTTGGCTCTTCAGAATTGCGAAAAATACAGCTATAGATAAATTAAGAAGTTTCAACAATAGATTTGAAAAAGAAGTCCAAATCGATAAATCAAACGTATATATCTTACCAACAGCAAGTTTAAACCAAGATGTCTTGGATTTAAAGGAGCATGTTGCACGGCTAGACGAGAAGTATCAAATAGTCCTTAAAGCCTTGTTTTTTGAGGGAATGACCCAACAAGAAGCAAGTGAAGAGCTTGATATACCATTAGGTACTATAAAGTCTAGATTAAAAATTGGATTGAGAGAACTAAAAAAGGTTTACGATCCAGAAATAAATTAAGAAATGGAAAAAAAATTACATACTTTTTTTCAATCTGGTTTACTTGACAAGTATATACTAGATGAAATATCTGCTTCAGAACGTCTGAAAGTAGAGCAATTTATTGAGACCTATCCAGAAGTGGAAAGCGAATATCTGAGATTACAAGATAATCTTGAGATTTTAGCTAAAGTTGATGCTGTAGAAGCTCCTAAATTTGTTTTAGATAACATCAAAAATGAATTAGAGGAAAAAGCCACTCCTGTAATTACACTTGAAAGACCAAGACGAAGAACACCTTGGTATAGCATTGCTGCTAGTATTGTTGCCCTTCTTTTTGCAGGTGGTTACTATATGAAGTACCAACAAAATCAAGAATTAATCAAAGAAAACCAAGTTGTTGTTGACGAAATTTTTGATTTGAGAAGTGATATTGAAGACAATAACAAAAAGCTTGACAACTTAATGCGTCAGTTCATGAAGCTAAATAATCCTGAAACTGAAAAATATGTGTTAAGAGGAAATGCTCGCGCTAAAGATTTAAAAACAGTGGCATACATCAATGCTATTGAAAAAACGTCCATGATTGATGTTGTTTCTTTACCTCAATTATCTGAAGATCAATTTATTCACCTTTGGGCTGAAATGGAAGATCATTTTGTAAGCCTTGGTATTCTTGACCCTTCACAAAAAAACATGCAATCTGTACCTTATATGGAAAATGCTTTAGGGTTAAGTATTACAATTGGACCAAAAGAAAATGCTGATAAAACAGATGAAGCTGTTGCAGAAATAGAATTAAAGAATCGAAATAACTAACAGTTATTTAAACAAATATAAAAGCCACCTTAGGATTACTAAAGTGGCTTTTTTTTTATGGATTGTTATTTATTCTTTATCAAAAAATGCCTTGTGAATAAATCCAGCCACTATAGCACCAGCAATAGGAGCCAGCCAAAACAACCATAATTGTGACGTAAATTCTCCACCTGCAAAAATAGCCTGACTTGTTGAACGCGCAGGATTGACAGAAGTATTAGAAATAGGAATACTTATTAAATGAATTAAAGTTAATCCAAGACCAATAGCAATTGGAGCAAAACCTTTAGGTGCTCTTACATTAGTACTCCCCAAAATAATTAACAAAAAGAATAATGTCAATAAAAATTCAGCAACTAACACAGACATCATACTATAACCATCTGGTGATTGTTCACCATAACCATTAGAGGCAAAACTACCAATATCAACAAAATCAGATTTACCAGTTAAAATAAGGTATAGAGCTCCAGCTGCAGCTATAGCTCCAATAACTTGAACAATAATATAACCTATAAGGTCTTTTGCTGGAAATTTTCCTGCCGACCATAGTCCTAAAGAGACTGCAGGATTAAAATGTCCTCCAGATATATGTCCAACAGCATAAGCCATTGTTAACACTGTTAAACCAAAAGCCAATGCCACGCCAGCAAAACCAATTCCTAATTCTGGATAAGCAGCAGCAAAAACTGCACTACCACAACCTCCAAAAACAAGCCAAAATGTTCCAAAGAACTCTGCTAATAATTTTTTCATAATAATTAATATTAGTTAGTAAAAAGATTAATTTATTAATTATAAGACACTTAAACAATTAACAAAGTCACATATTTGTCTTTGCTTCCTATAATTAGTAGTCATAATAATGACTAAAAACATTCAAAATTTTTATCTTTGCACAAACAAAAAATAACCAGAAGTAGATGAAACTCATTCTAATAACTTTAGTACTCTTAGGTTTAAGCGTTGCTGGAATTGCAATTAAAATATGGGCAAAAAAAGACGGCAAATTTGCTGGCACTTGTGCTAGTCAAAACCCAATGCTTAACCAAGAAGGTGAAGCTTGTGGCTTCTGCGGAAAAACACCAGACCAGTTCGAAAATTGTAACGAACCTCAACACTCCTAACCATTGTTGCTTCTTTTTGACGTACTCTTTTACGTTTTTATTGCTATTGTAGCTATTCAAATTATTTATTACGGACTTATCTTCGGAAAATTTGCTTCAGTAAAACAAAAAAAGACTTCAATTAAAAATCAACCTGTTTCAGTCATTATTTGTGCGAAGAATGAAGCTGAAAACCTAAAAACCAATTTACCATCAATATTATCTCAAGCTTATACAAGTTTTGAAGTAGTTCTCATCAATGATAATTCTTCAGATGACACATTACAAGTGATGCAAGCATTTAGTAAAGATCATGAGAACATTAAAATAGTTAATGTAAAACCCATAGAAGCATTTTGGGGAAATAAAAAATACGCATTAACACTAGGCATAAAAGCTGCAAAATACAATACTCTTTTATTTACTGATGCCGATTGCAGGCCAACATCTAAGCATTGGATTAGCAAAATGAGTGAACGCTTTGATTCCCAAAAAACACTTGTTTTAGGTTATGGTCCTTATCAAAAAATCAAAGGGTCATTACTCAATTTACTTATTAGGTTTGAAACCTTTATGACCGCTGTTCAATATTTTTCTTATGCCTTATTAGGACAAACATATATGGCAGTTGGCAGAAACCTAGCCTATAGGAAAGAACTGTTTTTTGAAGCCAATGGTTTTATGGACCACATGAAAGTACTGTCTGGCGATGATGATTTATTTGTAAATCAGGTAGCAAGCAAAAAAAACACTGCCATTTGTATTGCCAAACAAAGTTTTACAGAATCGGTTCCAAAGCATACATTTTCAGAATGGTTTCTTCAAAAACGTAGACACGTGAGTACGGCTTCTCATTATAAACTAAAACACAAAGTGCTTTTAGCCTTATTTTATTGTTCGCAATTTCTATTTTGGGGCCTTTCCATTATATTATTAATTGTGCTACATCAATGGCAAATTGTTGTGGGACTCATTTCTTTAAGATTTATTGTTCAATATACAACACTCTATTCTGCAGCTGCTAAACTCAAAGAAAAAGATTTGATCTTATTCGTTCCCTTTCTCGAATTATTTCTAATTACTTTTCAATTCTTTATATTTATAAAAAATCTCTCATCAAAACCTCAACATTGGAAGTAAAAGACGCGATAGAAAAGGCTAAAGAAAATGATCAAATCGCTTTTAATTTTCTATTAGACACCTTTTGGAACACTATTTATGGATTTCAATTAAAGCGTACCGAAAATGAAAACGATGCTGAAGATATTACCATACAAACATTCTCTAAGGCTTTTGATAAAATTCATACCTATAATGATAAATATGAATTTAAAACATGGCTTGTAACCATTTCTAAGAACATTCATATCGATTTGGTACGAAAGCAAAAATCTACAATATCTAGTCGATCAAACGCTAATGAAGACGATGACTATTATACAATTATTGACGAATCTCCTACACCTGAAGATAAACTAATAACAGAACAAAATTTAGCAAAGCTACTACGAGATATTAAGAAGCTAAAACCGCATTATCAAGAGATCATTAATCTGAGATATTTTCAAGAGTTGACCTATAAAGAAATCTCAAAATATTTAGATGAACCTATCAACAATGTAAAAGTAAAATTGTTAAGAGCTAAAAAGCTCCTTGCCGAAATTATTAAGAAAAAATAATGTCTTTCAGTCTTAAAAAAATAGGTCCAGGATTATTATTTGCAGGCGCAGCAATTGGTGTCTCCCATCTTGTACAATCTACAAGAGCTGGTGCTGATTTTGGTTTTGGATTAATTTGGGCTCTATTACTAGTCAATATTTTTAAATATCCGTTTTTTCAATTTGGTCCACGCTACGCAATGGCTACAGGAGAAACGCTTTTAGATGGTTACAAAAAATTGGGAAAAGGTGTACTTATAGCCTATTTCATTTTGACTATTGCTACAATGTTCACTATTCAAACTGCTGTAACTATAGTCACAGCTGGCTTAGCTGAATCAATTTTTGGAGATTTTATTTCTACAAAAATATGGACCGTTATTATTCTTAGTATTTGCTTTGTTATCTTGATTATCGGTAAATATAGTTTTCTCGATAAACTCATGAAGTTTATCATTATTACACTAACTCTAAGTACCATAGTGGCTGTCTGTTTTGCATTTAAAAATTCTACCCAACCAACAGCACTAACACAAGTGTTTCCAAATGCTATGCAATTTGGCTTTCTAATTGCATTTATGGGTTGGATGCCAGCACCTTTAGACATTTCCGTCTGGCATTCACTTTGGGCTATAGAAAAGAAAAAAGAAGACACTGATTTTAGTGTAAAATCATCACTTTTTGATTTCAACGTTGGTTATTTTGCTACGATTATACTTGGATTAGGTTTTTTGGCTTTAGGCGCCTTGGTCATGTTTAATAGTGGAGAAAACTTTAGCGGAAAAGCTGATGTATTTTCAAATCAGCTCATTTCAATGTATACTAAAAGCTTAGGAAATTGGTCGTATCTCATTATTGGCATTGCAGCTTTTACGACCATGTTCAGCACAACCCTTACAACACTAGATGCATCACCAAGAGCTATGGCTAAAACAACTCAACTGTTATTTGGTAATCAAATGAAGCGATCTTACTTAGTATGGATTTTGATTTTGATTTCTGGAACCATTCTTATTTTCTTCAAATTCAAATCTGATATGGCGTTGCTAATAACTATTGCCACGGTTTTATCGTTTATTACTGCTCCTTTATACGCTATTGCAAATTACGTGTTAATCTCAAGTCGTCATACACCCAAAGAATGGCGACCATCAACAGGTATCCATATTTTAAGTTGGTTAGGACTTTTATTTTTGGTGGGATTTAGCGTTTGGTATATCGCATTAAATAAAGATATGTTTATTCAATTTTATGATTGGCTAACTCAATTACTTTAAGGGAAAAATTAATAGAATACTTCGTATCTTTGCTGTCTCTAATTAATGTAGATGGATACAAATACCGAATCAAAACCAGTAGTAACACATCAACCAAAACCGAAATGGCTTCGTGTTAAACTTCCAACTGGAAAAAAATATACCGAGTTAAGAGGACTGGTAGACAAGTACAAACTCAATACAATTTGCACCTCTGGGAGCTGTCCAAATATGGGTGAATGTTGGGGAGAAGGCACTGCCACTTTTATGATCTTAGGAAACGTATGTACACGTTCTTGTGGGTTTTGTGGTGTGAAAACCGGTAGACCAGAAACTGTGGATTGGGATGAACCTGAAAAAGTAGCACGCTCAATCAAAATTATGGGTATTAAGCATGCGGTTTTAACAAGTGTTGATAGAGATGACCTCAAAGATATGGGAAGTATCATGTGGAGTGAAACGGTAAAAGCTGTAAGGCGTATGAACCCAGAAACAACACTTGAAACACTAATCCCAGATTTCCAAGGTATTGAACAACATATCGACAGAATTATTGACGTTGCTCCCGAAGTCGTATCTCATAATATTGAAACGGTAAGACGACTTACAAGAGAAGTTCGTATACAGGCTAAATACGATAGAAGTATGCATGTGCTCAAATATTTAAAACAACAAGGACAACGTCGCACTAAATCTGGCATCATGTTAGGTCTAGGAGAAACACGTGAAGAGGTAATTGAAACACTCCACGATTTGAGAGAAAACGATGTGGATGTTGTGACTATTGGACAGTACTTACAGCCAAGCAAAAAACATTTGCCTGTAAAACAATTTATTCAACCAGATCAATTTGACGAATACAAAGACATTGGTTTAAAATTAGGATTTCGTCATGTAGAAAGTAGTGCCTTAGTTCGATCGTCTTACAAAGCTCAAAAACATATTAATTAATGATTCGTGTCGCTATTAATGGATTTGGCCGCATTGGTCGTAGAGTGTTCAGACTTATTGAAAACAGAGACGACATTCAAGTTGTAGCTATCAATGATCTTGCAGATGCCCGAACACTTAGTCACTTATTAAAATATGATAGTATTCATGGGGTCTCAACTCATGACATTTCTTATACTCAAAATCATATTACCTTAAATGATAGATCCATCCAACTACTCAACTGTAATCATCCTAAACTTATTAATTGGTCTCCTTTTGATGTTGATTTTGTGATTGAATCCACAGGAAAGTTTAAAACTTCTACTGACTTGATGCATCATATTAATAATGGTGCTAAACGAGTGATTTTATCTGTTCCTCCTATTGAAGATGATATTAAAACAGTTGTTTTGGGTGTTAATGATAATGAAGTAGATGGTAATGAACTCATCCTTTCTAATGCTTCTTGCACGACAAACAATGCCGCGCCAATGATTTCTGTAATACATGAACTTTGTGGTGTAAAGCAAGCTTATATTACAACGGTTCACTCCTATACTACAGATCAAAGTTTACACGATCAACCGCATAAAGATTTACGTCGAGCAAGAGCCGCTGGCCAATCAATTGTTCCCACAACAACTGGAGCCGCTAAAGCGCTAACTAAGATCTTTCCTGATTTATCTGATGTAATTGGTGGTTGCGGAATTAGAGTTCCTGTAGCCAATGGTTCTTTAACAGATATCACTTTTAACGTTGAAAAAACAGTGACTATTGAAGACATAAATAAGGCTTTTGAAAATGCATCTAAAACATATCTGAAACATATTCTTCAATATACTGAGGACCCAATTGTATCAATTGATATTGTTGGTAATTCGCACTCCTGTATATTTGATGCCCAAATGACTTCTGTTATAGGAAATATGATAAAAATTGTTGGCTGGTATGACAATGAAACTGGGTATTCAAGTAGAATTTTAGATTTAATTTGCAATTTATCGATGAAATAGTGTCTTTTATCGAATAAATATTTATATTTGTCCAAATGAAAGTGGCCAAATATGTCCCAAGCTAAGTATTACATAGTTGCTTTTTTAATAAGTTTTTCATGCGCACTATTTGCTCAATCTAATGATATTGAGGATATTGATGTGTTAAAAATGCGTATTAAAAACACCATTACTCAATCAGATTTAGATAGAGAACGTGGCGATTATTTTAATGCCAAAGATAATCTAGAAAGCGCATTAGATATTGCCGTTAGTATAGACGATAAAAAGAGCCAGGGTATTATACACACTAAAATTGGAAAACTCCAATTCACTGTCAACGAATACAATAAAGCATTAGTATCTCTTACTAAGGCAGCTGGAATACAAAGAGAATTAAATGATGATGTCAATCTAGCCATTACATACAGTATTAGAGGTACGCTTCATGCCAGTAAGAAAGAATATAAAGATGCTTTAGAGTATTTAAAATCTGCCAAAACACTTTTTGAAGAAGAAGATCTAGAAAATAAAATTCCAGAAGTAACTCTTACTCAAGCTAAAATTCATTTAAGCTTAAAAGATTATAAAACAGCAAAGTCATTATTTGAGAATACGATTGTTTCTGCAAAGAAAAACAATCAAAATACTATTCTCTCCAATGCTTTAATATACAATGGAAAAGCATTAGATAAATTAGGAAACAACAAACAAGGTATCGCCCTTGCTGATGAAGGTTTACAAATTGCTAAAGCCGAAAAATCAGTAGAGAATATTAATGAAGGTTATCTTACTTTAAGCGCTATCTATGAAAATGATAAGAACTTCGAACAAGCGCATAATTACCTTCAAAAACATGTACGATTTTCAGATTCTATCTTAAATATAGAACGTGCAAATTTATCTCCTGAAAAAAGAGCAGAACGCATAAGCACATACAACGCAGCCGAATTTCAGAAACTAAAAAAGCAAGTCGAAGATCAAGAATCTGATAGTAACTTAGCTAAGATTACAACCATTTTAAGTATTGCTTTAATTACTATTCTATCGCTATTGACATTGTCCTTATATAAGAACAATAATATTAGATTGAAGTCAAACAATATGCTTCAAGAAAAAAATGATGATTTAATTGAAGCCATGAAAAAAGCCGAGCTTGCTTCAAAAACTAAAGCTAATTTCTTGTCTACTGTAACACACGAGTTAAGAACTCCACTTTATGCTGTTACAGGCTTAACAAACATGTTGTTAGAGGAGGAACCAAGTGAAAAGCAAATTCCGCATTTAAAATCGTTAAAATTCTCAGGAGATTATCTATTGACTTTTATCAATGACATCCTCCAAATTAATAAAATCGAAGCCAATAAAGTAGAGCTAGACCCGGTATTATTCAATCTTAAAACTAAAGTTGAAAACGTATGCTCTGCTCTTAATAATTCGGCATTAGATAATAACGTAATCATGCATTATGATTACCAAAAAGACTTACCAGAAACGTTTATTGGTGATAACCTTAAAATTTCTCAAATTCTAATAAACCTTATTGGTAACTCCATCAAATTCACAAAAGATGGAGATATTTGGGTTAGAGTTTATAGTATTGCCAATAAAGGAAACGATTATACCTTACGATTTGAAATCGAAGATAATGGTATTGGTATCTCTAAAGAAAAACAAGACAATATGTTTGAGAGCTTCTCCCAAGGCTCAATACAGATCAATAGGAAATATGGTGGAACAGGTCTAGGTTTGTCAATCGTAAAAGGTCTTATTGAAATATTAAAAGGAAAAATCTACTTAAAAAGTGAACTTGGAAAAGGAACAACATTCTTCTTCGAGATTCCATTAACCTACGCTCCAGAAACTGTTAAAATCGAAAAAGAAGACTATTCTAAAAACATTAGCAAATTGGACATTAGTAACATTAAAATCTTGATTGTTGAAGACAATAAGATCAACCAAATGATCACAAAAAAGATTCTTAATAAAATGAATCTAGAATGTGATATCGTAGATAATGGAGAGGCAGCTGTAGAAAAAGTCAAGGAAAACACTTATAACGTGGTCTTGATGGATATCCATATGCCTGGCATTAGTGGGTTAGAAGCCACCAAAATCATTAGAACTTTTGATAAAGAGTTAACCATTTTTGCCTTAACTGCTGTAACACTAGAAGACAAAATGCATGAGTTTGACGAAGCAGGGTTTGATGATATTATCTCTAAACCATTCAAGCAAGAAGATTTTGAAAAGAAACTTTATGAAGTACTTGCAGCCAATCAAAATACGGCCTCTTCGTTCTAAAAAGAGTTTATAAATGATATGATTTCCGTATCAAACGCATCACTTTTATCTATCTGAAAACTGATAGGCAAATAATACAACTGTGAGGTATTAGCATCAAAACTATCTTGAAGCCTCATATAATCCTTTTCGGTGGTTAAAACAATTTCCTTTTGCCTCAACACTTCAATTTCTGAAGTAGAAAACATATGATGATCCTTAAATTTTAAATGCTCAAAATCTATTGATTTAGACCTAAGGTAATCTAATAATGGTTGAGGATGTGCTATTCCTGTTACTAATGTAATAGTCTTTCCTACTAAATCTTGAAGTGAAAAACGATCAGACCCGTTATAAATATATTCTGAATAAGATATCGTACTAAAATAAACGCTCTGATGCGATAGTGGTCTTAACTGCTGTGTGATGTGTTCTTTCTCCGAAAATGATAGCGACGTAGGGCATTTGGTCACCACAATACAATTGGCTCGCTTAGCTCCTGCCCTAGACTCTCTTAAATTACCCGTTGGCAACACAATATCATCACTGTATAAATTACCATAGGCAGTCAGCAATACATAAAAACCTGCCTTGACTTTGCGGTGTTGAAAAGCATCATCCAATACAATTACTTCAGGTGATTCCATCGATTGTAAGGCCTCAATTCCATGTTGTCTATTTTCATCTACAGCAACAGACACATGACCTTTAAATTTATTATAAAACTGAAAAGGCTCATCTCCTATAGTTTCGGCAGAGGCTTTTTTACCTGCCAAAATAAACCCTTTAGTTTTACGCCCATAACCTCTGCTTAAAATGGCTAATTGATATTGCTTTTCTTTTAGTAAACCAATAATATATTCTGTTGTTGGTGTTTTTCCCGTACCTCCTGTACTTAAATTACCTACACAAATTACAGGGATATCATAAGATCTTGAAGAGAACCAGCCTAAATCATAAAACTTGTTTCGTAACCAAGTCACCAAATAATAAATAGGAATAAAAGGAAAAAGTATTTTTCTGAGTAGCTTCATTAGAACGAAGTTAATATTTTATATTTGTTTTTAAACTTAACACCATAAATAATATGATTGTTCAAGATGTGATAACCTATCTAGAAAATTTAGCACCTTTAGCTTATGCAGAAGATTTTGATAATGTCGGACTCCTAGTAGGCAACAAAAAAGCTAAAGTCTCAGGAGTTTTGGTCACCTTAGACACCTTAGAAGCTGTTGTAGATGAGGCTATTGAAAACAATTGTAATCTTATTGTGAGCTTTCACCCTATTATTTTTAAAGGTTTGAAATCACTTACCGGAAAAACCTATGTTGAGCGAACAGTCTTAAAAGCCATTAAACATGATATCGCAATTTATGCCATCCATACTGCACTAGATAATGCTCTCAAAGGTGTTAATGACATTATTTGTAATACACTCGGATTAGAAAACAAGCAAATATTAATTCCGCAAAAGGGAACAATTAAAAAATTGACTACCTACGTTCCTCTCGGAAATGCAAATGATTTAAGAGCTCAACTATTTAAAGCAGGTGCTGGAAATATTGGCAATTATGACAATTGTAGTTTTAATGCACAAGGCACAGGAACATATCGAGGAAATGAAGCTTCAAATCCTACATTAGGAAAAAAAGGTGAATTACATGAAGAAGAGGAAATTCAAATTTCAGTAACATTTAATAAACACATAGAATCAAAGCTACTACAGACGCTATTTGAACAGCATCCTTATGAAGAGGTTGCCTTTGAAGTAGCAACTCTAGATAATTATGACCAAAATATTGGTATGGGAATGGTTGGAGAGCTCAAAAATGCACAATCGACAACTTCGTTTTTTGAATTTCTAAAAGAAAAAATGAATGTGTCCTGTATTAGGCATTCTGAAATCACAAAAGATACAGTTAAAAAGATTGCTGTTTTAGGTGGCTCAGGAAGCTTTGCCATCTCTGCTGCTAAACGTGCTGGAGCAGATATTTTAATTACAGCCGATCTAAAATACCATGATTTCTTTTCGGCCGAAAGTGACATTATTTTGGCAGATATTGGACATTATGAGAGTGAACAGTTCACAAAAAACTTTTTAGTAGACTATCTCTCGAAAAAAATTACTAATTTTGCAGTCGTTTTATCAACGACGAATACAAATCCGGTAAAGTATTTATAATTATGGCAAAAAAAGCTGAAGCATCTGTTGAAGATAGATTAAGAGCACTCTATGATTTACAATTAATCGATTCTAGAGTAGATGAAATAAGAAACGTTAGAGGTGAGCTACCTCTTGAGGTTCAAGACCTAGAAGATGAAGTTGAAGGTTTAAATACGAGACTTGAAAAGTTAGCGACGAATCTTGATTTAATTGACGATCAAATTAAATCAAAAAAGAACTTAATTGAAGAAGCCAAAGCGCTTATCAAAAAGTACACAGAGCAACAAAAGAACGTTAGAAATAATAGAGAATACAATTCTTTAACTAAAGAAGTAGAATTTCAAGAATTAGAAATTCAACTAGCTGAAAAGCACATCAAAGAATTTAAAGTTCAAATAGAGCAGAAAAAAGAAGTGATCGATGAGACAAAAGACCGTCTTAAAGATCGTAAAACACACTTAAAGCATAAGCGTGGTGAGTTAGATGCTATCCTAGCAGAAACTCAAAAAGAAGAAGAAGCATTAATTAAAAAATCTGCTGATTTCCAAAAGAAATTAGATGAGCGTTTAGTCAATGCTTACTTACGTATAAGAAACAATGTGAAGAACGGATTAGCAGTTGTACCAATCGAAAGAGGAGCTTCTGGAGGATCTTTCTTTACTATTCCACCACAAATTCAAGTAGAAATTGCATCTCGTAAAAAAGTAATTACAGATGAACATAGTGGTAGAATTCTAGTTGATGCGCAATTGGCTCAAGAAGAAAAAGAAAAAATGGAGAAAATGTTTGCTAAACTTTAATCCTAACAATACTTTAAAACAAAGCCTTTATCTATCAAGATAAAGGCTTTGTCATTTTAATAAAACTTTCACAAACTAAATTTTAAGGTTTCTTATATTTATTCGACCTATTGAAAAAGAAAGAAACCATTATGAAAAGACTATTAAGTACCTTAGCCGTTGTAGTATTATTTAGCTGTCAAAATAATGCTCAAGTTAGTAAAAAACAACAAGCAGTTATCGATGCCAAACCCATTGAGGTTCCTATAAAAGATGGAAAAGCCAGAGCATACTTTGCCAGTGGATGTTTTTGGTGTGTCGAAGCCATTTATGAGAGCGTAAAAGGTGTTGAAGAATCTATTAGCGGGTACTCTGGAGGTTTTACCGAAAACCCAACCTATGAGCTCAGTAATACAGGAAGAACTGGTCATGCAGAAGCCGTAGAAATTATATACGATCCAAAAATAGTTAGTTTTGAAACCTTAGTCGATGTATACTTTGCGTCTCAAAATCCAACTCAAGTTAATGGACAAGGACCAGATAGAGGGTCACAATACCGCTCCATTATTTTTTATCAAAATGACGCTCAAAAGAAAATAATAGAAGATAAAAAAACTGCTTTAGCAAAACAATTAAATGCCAAAATCGCAGCTGAAGTGTATCCATTTCAAAAGTTTTGGGTGGGAGAAGATTACCACCAGAACTATGAAAAATTACATCCTAATCAAAGCTATATTAGAAATGTATCTATTCCAAGATTAAATAGATTTAAAGCAAAAATGCCAGAAGTTTTGAAAGAAAAATCTGAACATTAGTGTATTTCGTCGATTAAATTTGGATTTTTGTCGATATAAAATGTATTTTGACGACTCAGTAATTTAAAGATTACCCCAAATCTCAAAATACTTTTACGATGAAAAAAATTACTTACCTACTATGTTTTGCATTACTCTCTTGTGTAGTCTATGCTCAAACTCCTGGTGTACCAATGTATTCAAATCCAAATCAATACATAGAATATATCCCAGGAAATCTACCGATTATAATCGCTGTTCCTCATGGAGGCATACTACAATCTGGAGAAACCATTGGTGGCGTATTCTATCCTGACGATGACTCTAATTTACCAGACAGAACTTGTGGCAACAATGATAGGGATGTCAATACAGATGTGTTAATACGTCGAATTCAAGACGAACTATATGCACAAACCGGTGGCTATGCTCACATTATAATAAACAATCTTCATAGATCAAAAATGGATCCAAATGGTATGCCTAGTGCAGGATCATGTGGAAATAGCCATGCAGCTTCTTACTGGAGTGATTTTCACTATTTCATTAATGATGCTAGCGCTAGTGTCGAAGCAAATTGGGGCAAAGGCCTCTATATTGATTTGCATGGTCATGACCACTCAGTTCCTAGAATTGAAATTGGATATAACATTACTGCATCAGAACTCAACACTAGCGATTTAAATAGTACTTCAATTATTGACAAATCAACAATTAATAACTTAATTAACAACAACATAAATGGCTTGTCTTACGAAGAGTTAGTTAGAGGAAATAATAGTTTGGGACAGTTGTTTCAAAATGCTCCAGGCACCTATTATAATAGTATTGATCCATCTGGTCCAGAAACAAGTTATCCTGAATGTGGTGTAAGTTCTGGCTATAGAGCTGTACCAAGTAATTCAAATTATGGTAGCAATGCTTGTGACGACACTATGCCATTAGCCCATTCATATGATGACGGAGATGATTACAATAACAGAAGACACGGTTCTGGAGATGGAGCAGGAGGTTCTTTAAGTATTGGAGGAGGCGGTAATATTGATGGTATTTCGATCCAAGTGAATAGTCGTCTTAGAGATTTAGGAAGTCCTTATGATGCCATGCCTAACACCTTAGACCCTTTTGCTATCGATTATGCTAATGTAATTTTAGAGTACTTGAGTATTCACTACGATAATTTTTCAGAATTTGATTATGATGCTGCTAGTTATGACATTACTGATGTTGATCCAACTCCTTCTTTAACAAATGGTATAACAGGCGGAATTTACTTTAGCACACCTGTTGGATTAGTAATAGACCAAGATACAGGAATTATAGATACGTCTGCCTCTGCTGTTGGTAACTATACAGTCACTTATTCTGTAGGTCCAACATCGGCAATGAGCTCTCCTAATAGATTCTACAATACCTCAAGAAACATCGAAATAACAAATGATGCTTTAAGTGTATCTGAGGAAGAATTTATTACTGTAAAATTGTATCCAAATCCAACTACTGGACTTTTAAACTTCGAATCTACTATTCAACTTTCAGAAGTAAAAGTTCATAGTATTCTTGGACAACGTGTAAAAACAATCACTATCAATAATGAACAATCGTCAATAGACTTATCTGGCTTAAGAACTGGCTCTTACTTAGTTACTTTTTATACCGATGAGCAATCTTTAGGCTCAAAATTGATTGTAAAAAACTAGAGTTTAGTTGCTTTAATTTCAAAAAGAAGAGGGTATAGTTTATCCTTTGTTACATAGTTGCCAGATTTAGTTTTTACTAGGTCTGGCAATACATTATATGGGCTTTCATCGTATTCATTCAAATAGTCAATTTTTAATCCAGCTTCAATAAGCGCATTTATTACTTCACTCAATCCATGGTTCCAACCATATTCTTTACTCACCATTTTAGAACCCTCATCGGCATAGGTCCCTTCGTATTCTTCATAAATAGCATCATCCTGCATGTAACCATACTTCATAATTGACTTTCCATCTAAGTAGTCAAACATCCAAACGATTGGGTGAAATTCGACTATGTAAAATGTACCTCCTTTATGTAATCGATCTGCTATCATTTGCCCCCAAGGCTTTAAATCGGGCAACCAACCTATCACACCATAAGAGGTAAATACAATATCAAACTTTTCTTTGATATACTCAGACGTATCCAAAACATTACAGCGTGTGAATTTTGCATCTAAATTTAGCTCATCATTCAAGGATTTGGCAAGCGCTATGCCTTCATCACTTAGGTCTATACCAACGCACTTTGCACCTAACCTACTCCAACTCAACGTATCTTGACCAAAATGGCATTGCAAATGCAATAATGATTTCCCTTTAACATCTCCAAGTGCTTCTAATTCATAGGTCATTAATGAAGATTTACCGTTTTTGAACGCCTCTAAATCATACATTTCACTTTCAGAATGAACTTTTACTTTTTCATTCCAAGTATTTCTGTTGACTTCAAAATGATCTTTACTCATATGCTTTGGTTTGAAACTCTAAAATATAATAACTTCGGAAATGTAAAGATTGTCATACCTTTACAAAAAAACAAATGACACGACTACTTACCATCTTATGCATATGTATGTTACTAGCATCATGCAAAACTGAAACCAAAGACCAAAACACAACTCCTGAGACCATTTCCGAAGAAAAAAAGGAATTAACAGTAGCTGAGAAAATTGCTCAAGCTCATGGCTTTGAAAATTGGGAAAAAGTTAACCAAATTGAATTTACGTTTAATGTCGATAGAGGCGAAAATCATTTTGAAAGGAGGTGGTCCTGGCAACCAAAACATAATTATGTTGTTTCTACTGTAAATAAGGATTCGATTACAATGTTTATAAGAGATTCTATCTTAGACCCTAATTTTGTAAAAGTTGATAAAAGTTTTATCAATGACAAGTACTGGTTATTGGTTCCGTTTCAATTGGTTTGGGACGAAGGCACAACCATATCAGATCCAGTGAAGGAAGTCGCTCCAATCTCAAAAACCGAACTCAATAAAATTGTACTCACTTATGGAAACGAAGGTGGTTATACACCTGGTGATGCCTATGATATTTTTTATGATAATAACTATATCATTAGAGAATGGGTGTTTAGAGAAGGAAATAAAGAAGAACCATCAATGACGACTAGCTTTGAAAACTATGAAGATTTTAACGGTATCAAAATAGCAAAAGATCATAAAATGGCTGATGGAAACTTCAATCTCTACTTTTCAAACATTAAGATTAAGTAACAGAAAGTCTTAAAAAAATATTAAAGTTGATTAATTGTCGTAATGACAACATCCAACTCACGACTAATGGACGTATATAAAGTATAATATTCCGCGTTAGCGTCCATATATATTCAAAGCGCTTCAACTAAATTTAGTTGAAGCGCTTTTTACTTTTAATTAACCTTTAAAACCTTCGTTGGTATGTGTACCATCACAATAAGGTTTGTTTCGTGATGCACCACATCTGCAAAATGCAGTCGTTCTGTTTTTTGTCTCCTTACTTCCATCTTTATGAGTTACTTTTAATGTCCCATAAACCAAAAGTGGTCCATCTTCAAGTACTTCTACTTTAGTTTCTAAAGTTTCGGCTTCTTTATTCTGTTCGTCATTCATATAATAACTCAATGCTCCAGAAGGACAAGCTTTCACTTGGTTCACCAAAACTTCGGTAGATGCTGCATCAACTTTAATCCATGGTCGTTCTTTAGGTTGAAATACCGCTCCTAGGCCTTTTACACAAATGCCTGAATGAATACACGCTTCTGGTTTCCAAACTATTGTGACTTCGCCATTACTATATTCTTTTGTCTTTCCCATATCATTATGATTTCTTTAAAGATACTAAAAAAGTATTTCCTTTTCTCACTAAAAATGGCGCTTTCATCACTTCATTTCCTGATATATAATCCTTATTTTTGTTAGACAACATAAAACTAAAAACCTTGTCTAATTATCAATTAGGTCCTGAATTTGCTGAGCATCAAGACCAGAATGACCAACTCTCATCTTATAGAACTAAGTTTCACATGCCAAAGGACAGCAATGGCAATGAACTCATTTACATGACGGGAAATTCGTTGGGATTACAACCTAAAATCACAAAAAATTATATCAATCAAGAATTGGATGATTGGGCAACCCTAGGTGTAGAAGGTCATACTGAAGGTAAAAATCCTTGGTTACACTATCATGAATTTCTAACAGAAACTATGGCGAACATCGTTGGTGCCAAACCTTTGGAAGTTGTAGTGATGAACTCATTAACTGCAAATCTTCATTTTATGATGGTGAGTTTTTACCAACCAACTCCTAAACGCTACAAAATATTAATAGAGGCCGATGCCTTCCCAAGCGATAAATATGCTGTAGAATCACAATTGCGTCATCATGGTTATGATGATAAGGAAGGTTTAATTCTTTGGAAAGCGCGTGAAGGCGAAGAGTTAGCTAATTATGATGATCTAGAGACCATACTGAAAGAACAAGGTGATGAGATTGCACTTATCATGATTGGAGGTGTCAACTATTACACGGGACAATTTTTTGATTTAAAACGAATTACTCAATTAGGTCATCAACATGGTTGTGTTGTTGGTTTTGATTGTGCTCATGGTGCAGGAAATGTAAAACTTGACCTTCACAATTCTGGAGCAGATTTTGCCGTTTGGTGCAGTTATAAATATCTAAACTCTGGGCCAGGCAGTTTATCTGGCGCGTTTGTTCATGAGCGTCATGCCTATAATAAAGAACTCAACCGCTTCACAGGTTGGTGGTCTCATAATAAACAAACACGCTTTAGAATGCGTGATGAATTTGACCAATTACCAGGTGCCGAAGGTTGGCAACTAAGTAATCCGCCAATTCTTTCAATGGCTGCTATTAGAGCATCACTAGATGTGTTTGCCGATGCTGGATTTGATGCACTTTGTAAAAAATCAAAACAGTTAACAGGCTATTTCGAATTCTTGCTAAATGAACTCAATAATTCAGATATTAAAATCATCACCCCTAGCAATCCTGATGAACGTGGATGCCAACTCTCAATACAAGTAAAAAATGCCGATAAACGTTTACATAATAAGCTTACGGAAGCCGGAATCATAACCGATTGGAGAGAGCCTGATGTTATTAGATGTGCTCCTGTCCCGCTTTATAATTCTTATACAGATGTTTATCTATTTGTAGAACGCTTGAAAACGATTTTGAATTAAAATGAAACAACAAAACATACTTATTATTGGTGCAGGACTCTGCGGAAGCTTACTCGCTTTACGCATGGGACAGCGTGGCTACAATGTCACTGTTTATGAAATGCGTCCCGATTTACGTAAAACCGATATCTCTGCTGGACGCTCAATCAACTTAGCATTTTCTGATCGTGGCAATAAAGCTATGAAATTGGTTGGTATCGAAGATAAAGTAGAAGCACTTTGTATCCCAATGAACGGTCGAATGCTTCATGACAAAGATGGCAATACCTTTTTATCAAATTATAGCGGACGAGACCACGAATACATCAACTCCATTTCAAGAGGTGGCTTAAATGCATTATTGCTAGACGAGGCCGAAAAACACGATAATGTTACCATTCATTTTAATAAAAAGTGTTTATCTGTTGATTTTGAAAACACAACAGCTCTTTTTCAAGATTATGACACCAAAGATGAATTTATTGAAGATGCTGATGCCATCATCGCAACAGATGGTGCTGGTTCGACACTGCGAAGAAGTTACTATTTAGAGCGAAAGTTTTTATTTAGTTTTTCTCAAAATTACTTAACACATGGTTATAAAGAACTCACTATTCTGCCTACAGAAACTGGTGATTACAAAACATACAAAAATGCATTACATATCTGGCCTAGAGGTGATTTTATGGTCATAGCTTTACCTAATTTAGATGGTAGCTTTACGGTGACACTCTTTTTAAGTTATGATGAAGGCGAGTACAATTTCAATAATTTGACGACAGCAGAAATGGTTACCGAATTTTTCCAAAAAGAATTTCCAGATGCTCTAGAACTCATGCCAAATCTTGTTGAAGATTTCTTTGAGAATCCTACAGCCCCTTTAGGAACTGTGAAATGTGCACCTTGGCATTATAAAGGTAACACCTTGCTTATGGGGGATTCTGCTCATGCGATTGTTCCTTTCTACGGACAAGGAATGAACGCTTCTTTTGAAGATGTTGTGGAATTTGATACCGTTTTAGACAAGCATGAAGGTAACTGGGAAACTGTTTTTACAGCTTATGAAAAAACAAGAAAAAAAGATACAGATGCCATTGCAGATTTAGCCATTGATAACTTTCATGAAATGAAAGATCATGTGGCTAATCCCATTTTTCAAGAGAAGCGTAAAATTGAAATGGCTCTGGAAAAAGAATTTCCAAACGACTACTCATCAAAATATAGTTTAGTCACTTTTAATGAACATATTGGTTATAGAGAGGCTATGCTTAGAGGAAGAGCACAAGACAAAGCCATTTTAAATATGTTGGATGATGGTGTGATTTCACCTTCTGATGATTTAAAAGACCTTTTAGAAAAAGTAAAAAAAGAAACCGAAAACATATTAGATGAAGACAAAATAGCAAAAACACTTCATCATTAAAACTATATTATGAGCGAAAACACAGTAACACCAAGAGGCGCTTATCCACATATAAAGCAAGTTGGCGATTTTATTTTTGTCTCAGGCACGAGTTCACGTAGACCAGATAATACTATTGCTGGCGTAGATATTATTGATGAGATGGGCACCAAACGCCTCAATATTGAAACCCAGACACGCGAAGTATTGAAAAACATAGAAAAGAATTTAGCTAAAGTTGGTGCATCACTTAAAGATGTAGTAGATGTCACTTCTTTTTTAGTAAATATGAATGACTTTGCAGGTTATAATAAAGCCTATGCTGAGTTTTTTGACAAAGCCACGGGACCAACGCGTACAACCGTTGCAGTACATCAATTACCACATCCAGATTTGGTCGTTGAGATTAAAGTGATGGCATATAAGACGTCATAATTAATGATAAAATTCTTTAGACATATTCGTAGATCACTTCTCTCGGAAGGTAAAACAACCAAGTATCTCAAATATGCTATTGGTGAAATTCTACTTGTAGTTATTGGTATTTTAATTGCATTAGGAATCAATAACTGGAATGAAAATTTAAAAGCACAGAAGAATGAAAAAGTACTCTTACAAAAACTACAGGAAGAGAATCGATTAAATCTAGATGATCTAAATTCAGATTATGAGTATCGTGAAAATCTTGATAAAACTTTAGAGAATTTTAATATATTCTTAGCCAGCGATTCTATAGAAAACCAACAATCTAAGCTAAAAAATTATCTCGCCGATATTTTTAGATCTACATCCTATACATTCACACAAACTAATCTCATCAACTATATCAATTTACATGACGATAACTTTTCTGAACTTAATAAGGAGCTGTCTGAGCTAAAAATCATGGAATATGATCTTCAAACTATTTCTGAAAAAGGGATTGATATAAAAATTAATAATTTCTTTGAAGCCTTGAAAGATGACGTCGACTTTAATACATTAAACATAGAATCATTTGAGACTTTAAAGTCTTTAGGGTTTAGAAATAATATTGTAATCATACAAAGTATTGAAAGTGAAATTTCATATCAGTTTAATAATACGATCAACCAAATCAAAAAAGTAGACTCCTTAATTAGTTCCCGTTTAAATAAAGATGAGATTGATTCATTACAAACAAAATAAAAGACTTAATTTTAGTCATCGAATTAGCAAATTAATGATCTAATTGAGCTGTAATGAACATCCAAAACTATATCAACGGCAATTTTCATAATCCAATTCAAGATAATTGGATAGATAATTATAACCCCTCCAATGGGACAATCTACGGACAAATTCCAAACTCTGATAAAGACGATGTTGAAAATGCATATATAGCAGCAAAATCTGCCTTTCCTAGTTGGTCGCAAACCACTTTAGAGGAACGCAGTCGCATTCTCATTAAAATTTCAGAATTACTCGAGGCCAATTTGCAACGTTTTGCGGAAGCTGAAAGCAAGGACAACGGGAAACCTATTAGTTTAGCTAAAACAGTAGACATTCCAAGAGCGGCAAGTAATTTTAGGTTCTTCGGAAATGCCATTACTCAATTCGCCAGTGAAAGCCATGAAAGTGTTGGTCAACAAGCTATCAATTACACTTTACGTCAACCCATTGGTGTTGTAGGTTGCATTTCTCCTTGGAATCTTCCGTTATATCTTTTTACTTGGAAAATCGCACCAGCATTGGCTACTGGAAATTGTGTTGTTGCAAAACCTAGTGAAGTGACTCCAATGACTGCCTATCTGCTTGGCGAAATTTGTAATGAAGCGGGATTACCTAAAGGTGTTCTCAATATTGTTCATGGTCTTGGAGGTTCTACAGGTCAAGCTATTATAGAACACCCAGACATCAAAGCCATCTCTTTTACAGGAGGAACTGCAACAGGCGCTCATATCGCTAAAGTTGCTGCTCCAATGTTTAAAAAGTTGTCTTTAGAATTAGGCGGGAAAAATCCAAATATCATTTTTGCCGATTGCGATTATGATGACATGCTCAACACTACAGTTCGTTCGTCATTTGCTAATCAAGGGCAGATCTGCCTTTGTGGAAGTCGGATTTTTGTAGAAGCTTCTATCTATGATAAATTCAAAACCGATTTTGTGGCTAAAGTGAAGCAACTTAAAGTTGGTCATCCATCTCAACCTGACACAAACATAGGTGCTCTAGTATCAAAACCTCACTTAGAAAAAGTAAAAGACTACATTCAAATTGCTAAAGATGAAAACGGAACTATTTTGTGTGGTGGCAATGACGTTGTCGTTGATGGATTTGAAAATGGATATTATTTAGAACCTACGGTTATTGAAGTACCAAATGACGAATGTAGAGTCAACCAGGAAGAAATATTTGGACCTGTGGTTACTATTATGCCGTTTCACAGTGAAGATGACGTCTTACAAATGGCTAACAAGGTTAAATATGGTTTATCAGCAACACTTTGGACCAATGATTTAAAACGTACAATGCGCATGAGCAATCAACTTCAGGCTGGAATTGTTTGGGTAAATACTTGGATGATGCGTGATTTACGGACACCGTTTGGAGGTGTAAAAGCTTCTGGAGTAGGTCGTGAAGGTGGCTTTGAAGCCTTACGCTTTTTTACCGAAGCTAAAAATGTATGCATCAAATATTAACTCTTGATATAAAAAGAAATCCTGCTATATATAGTGAAACGGGAAGTGTCAGTTGATGAAGCCATAAAAAAAGGACAATTAATCATTAATGTCCCTGTAATGATATGTTTGATTGGTTGTCCAGTAATAGGGATTTACTTATCTAATAAAGACCTTATTCCTGATTGGGGATTAGGTGTTGCGATTGTTTTAGGCATAGCACTAGGATGGCTTATTTGGAGTATCGTAATCACCAAATGGCGAATTTGGGCATTTGAACATGTAAGAAACGTTCATGAACTTAAAAAAAGAGCTATTGAGACAAAACTCATTTGGCGCGATGGCCATGTGTTTGAAAAAACAGAAATTAGATCCAAAAAAGATCAACAGAAATTAGAGGAGCTTGATTTAAAATTTCAAGAAGACGATATTTATGAAGAAGATCCGTCGGTTCCCTTGGTGACTAAAATTTACTACTCAAAAAAACATAGCATATTTATTCTTTTATTTGGAATCTTCACTGTGATAATAAGCTTTGCACTATTATTAGATGATAGTCTTAAAAGTTATATTATAGGAAGTTTTTTGTTAGCTACTGGTGGTTATTGTGTAATCATGTCTATTAAAAAAACGTTTAACAACACCGTTCAAATCACGATAGACAAGAGTGGTATACAGTTGGTTTCTGAACCTAAAATTAGTTGGTTTGAGATCTACGAGGATGCTATAACTTATGAAGGCATAGGAAAATCATCAACAGCTCACCTCACATTTTATGACGCTGACGATAGATTTTTTAAAATAAATCTTGAAGACTTAAAGATAAAACCTGCAAGACTTGAAGTCATATTAAGAACCTACAGAATGAGGCATTCAAAAAATAATACGTAACACACATACATCATTGAATAATTTATGTACTTTGACTAAAAATAAACAACCCATGAAAAAACTAATTTTACTACTCTTTTTATTAACTATTAATATCTCATTTTGCCAAGAAGACTGGACCAGTTTTGAAAACGAGACTTACAGTGTAGAGTATCCTGATAACTGGATATTTGATGATTCTGGTCAAATGCAGACGACATTTTTTATTTACTCTCCATTGACTGAAGGTGATAAATTTAAAGAAAACATTAATTTGATCATACAAAACCTAAAGGGAGAAAATGTTTCGATGGACCAATATGTAGAGTCTTCAATAAACCAAACAAAAGCAATGATTGAAAATGGAAAAGTTATTGAAAGCACAGGTGATAATAAACAACATACCATTGTATTAAGCGGTGATGTATCTGGAAATAAACTAAAATTTAAACAAGTACTTATTTACAAAGAAGAAGTCATGTACATACTAACGTTTTCTGCTCTTAGTTCAAGCTATGATGACTATCTTAAAACGAGCGATAAAATCATAACTAGTTTTAAAGTAAAATAAATGAATTTAGAATTAAATAATAAATATGCATTAGTCTGTGGTAGCACAGCAGGAATTGGTAAGGCAACTGCTATAGCTTTAGCCGAAGAAGGCGTTCAAGTGACACTAATTGCAAGAAATGAAGATAAACTCAAGGCTACGCTTGAGCAACTACCTCAACATAGACATCACGATTATATTGTTGCCGATTTTTCTAATCCGAGCGCACTAAAAGAACGTGTGGAAGCTTATATCAATAAGCATCATGGATTTCATGTATTAGTTAACAATACAGGTGGTCCAAAAGGCGGTCCTGTTTTTTCTGCTGAAGTTGAGGAATTTGAAAACGCTTTTACACAACATTTAAAATGCAATCATGTCTTAGCACAAGCTGTTGTTCCTTTTATGAAAGATGAAGGCTATGGTCGTATTATTAATGTGATCTCTACGTCTGTAAAGCAACCTTTGGATGGTTTAGGTGTAAGCAATACCATTCGTGGTGCAGTAGCCAATTGGAGTAAAACATTGGCTAATGAACTTGGTCAATTTGGAATTACGATAAACAACGTACTTCCCGGAGCCACAGGAACAGAGCGTCTCACAGAAATCATAAAAAACAAATCGGCCAAAACAGGACATACCGAAGAACAAGCTGCCAATGCCATGAAAAATGCTGTGCCAGCTAAACGTTTTGCCAAACCCGAAGAATTGGCAGATGCTATTACATTTTTAGCTAGTGAACGCGCTGCTTATATTAACGGAATTAATCTTCCGGTAGATGGAGGGCGAACAAAATCTTTGTAAGCCAATAATTCCGTTTTTTATTATTAATTTTATTGAATTGATGAATTCGCGTTAAGGATTGAAGTGACATCCTTTTTTATCGTAGTTTAAGCATCGCGAGAACACGTAAAAAAGATATAGCGGAAAGCCTGACCTGACAAGGGAACGCTAAAAAAAATAATACCATGAGTAAACTAGTTTCGCCAATAAATTTTAAAGAATGGATTGAAGACAATCGTCACTTACTCAAACCACCTGTAGGGAATAAAGTAGTTTGGAAAGATGGTGATTTTATTGTTATGGTTGTTGGTGGACCCAACAGCAGAAAAGACTATCACTATAATGAAACTCCAGAATTCTTTTATCAAGTAGAAGGTGATATCACCCTTAAAGTTATTGATAAAGGCACACCAAAAGACATACATATAAAAGAAGGAGAGATGTTCTTATTACCTCCAAAAGTTCCGCATTCTCCGCAACGAGGTGCCAATACTGTTGGACTTGTGATTGAATATCCAAGAGAAGAAGGTGTTCAGGATGCCTTATTGTGGTTTTGTGAAAACTGTACAACAAAATTATATGAGGAGGATTTTACATTAGACAATATTGAAACAGATATGCCAAAAATATTTGATAAATATTATGGCGATACAGATAAACGCTCATGCCCTAATTGTGGAGAAGTGATGCAGCCTCCAAAAAAAGTTCAATTAGATTAATACCTTATGATAGAAGTCGCTAAACAAAGTTTTTACAAACAGGGTTTTATGAAAACCCTTGGAGCTGAACTGATTTCTATCACAAAAGGAAATGTACAAATTTCATGTACTTTAAATGATACTTTAACACAACAGCATGGTTATTTTCATGCAGGCGTGATGACAAGTATTGCAGATGTAGCTTGTGGATATGCTGCCTTAAGCACTATGCCTGACGGATCTGATGTACTCACTGTAGAGTTTAAAACTAACTTTATTAGAGCTGCTGAAACCGATAAAATCATAGCTAAGGGTACAGTAATTAAATCTGGTAACACACTTACGTTTTGCGAAGGTGTTGTTACCAATGAAAATCAAGACATAATCTATGCAACAATGCAAGCCACAATGATATGTCTAAAACCTAAACTATAAATGAAAAGAAAACTTCGCATAAATGGCCACTCTCATCTGCTTCCTTATCCTGAGGAGATTCCTCAGTTTATGAAAGACAAAGGAATTTTTTGGGTAGACAAAGATCGAAAATTCATGCTTCAGAAAGACTGGAATCGTCCAATTACAGATTCAAGTTTCTTTTTAAATGAAAAACTCGCATGGATGGAACGCTTTAATATTGACCATGCTGTTGTTTTAAACTTATCTCAGCTCTACGGAAATGGATTACGCGTAGAAGAAATGAAACAAGCCTTACGCTTTCAAAACGATTTTAATGCCAAAATTCAACATCAAAATCCGAGTAAATTCACCTGTGGTTTTGTAGTTCATCCTGGATTTGTTAGAGGTGCTTGTTGGGAAATTGAGCGTTGTGTTGAAGAATTAGGAATGCAATTATTGTGTCTCCCTACACATTATATGGATACTATAGGAACTTGGCGTTGTATTTTTGATGAAGAAAATGAGCCCATTTTTGAATTAGCTAATAAATATAATCTTGCGGTAGAAATACACCCTTATGATGGTGAAAAATTTATCAAACTAGAAAACACGTCTTGGCGTTTTCATTTAATTTGGATGTTAGCACAATGTGCCGATGCCTATCACTTTTTAACCCTAAATGGCTATCAAGATAAGTATCCAAATATGCGTACATGCTTTGCTCATGGTGGACAGTTAGCTCAAATTAATTTAGGGCGTCGTATTCAAGGTTTTGATGGACGACCAGATCTATTTGAAGGTAAGAGTCATCCAAGAAAGGCCGTAGGACATCCTAATATCTTTTTTGACACATTAGTTCATGATACTGGTGGTTTACAGTTATTAATTAAAAACCAAACGTCTAAACAGGTCTTAATGGGATTAGATGACCCATACCCTTTAGGTGAAATGGAAAGCGAAAAGCAATCATCTTATCCTGGAAAAATTCTAGATCTAGCAATAGAACGCGATATTATAACTGAAACAGAACGCGATGCTATTTGGGAAGACAATGTCATTCAATGGCTGTGTGGTGATGATCAAAATGCTAAAGATAAATTGGTAAATAGAATATTAGGATAATGCATTTTCTTCCAGAAAAATTAGATGACTATGTGGTATCACATTCTCAAGACGAACCAGAATTACTACAACAACTCACCAGAGAAACCTATCAGAAAATATTACAACCTATCATGCTTAGTGGACCTTATCAAGGTCGTGTACTGAGTATGATTTCTAAGCTTATACGACCACAAACCATTTTAGAATTAGGAACATTTACGGGTTATGCGACCTTATGTTTAGCTGAAGGACTGCAAAGTAATGGCGACATACATACTATAGACATCAATGAAGAACTCGTAGATTTTCAGCGCAAATATTTTGACAAATCACCTTTTGGTGAACAGATACATCAGCATTTAGGAAGTGCGCTTGATATTATCCCAACATTGGACATGACCTTTGACCTTGTATTTATTGATGCAGACAAACCTAATTATGTTAATTATTTCCATTTAATAATTGATAAGCTAAACGCTGGAGGTGTTATTATTTCAGACAATGTATTATGGCATGGAAAAGTTATTGAGCCTGTTAATACCAAAGATCATTCGACCAAATCAGTTTTAGCCTACAATACTTTATTAAAGAATGATGCACGCATTGAAACTGTATTGCTTCCAATACGAGATGGCTTGACTATAAGTAGAAAAAAGTAATCTTACGACACCTTCTCAAGTTTAAATTCTGGTTCCTCATTAGAAGGTTTTCTTCTCTGAATGTGCTCGGAAATGGTTTGGAAAAATTCATAGTTATCAAACGGCTTTGTGATAATTCCGTCAAAACCAATTCCTTTGTAATCTTCTTTTACCTGTTCGATATCTGCTGCGGTTAAGGCAATAATTGGCGTTTCATCGTCAAATTCACGGATAGCTTTAGTGGATTCATTTCCATTCATAACTGGCATATTGATATCCATTAAAATTAAGTCAAAACCGGTTTCTTGATGAGCTTCTAAAGCTTCTAATCCGTTTTTGGCAACAACACATTCATAATTTTCGCGTTGCAGCAAATTTTGAGTAACGATTTGATTGATCTTATTATCTTCGGCAACCAATATTTTATACTTTTTAGTTAGAGATATTGCTTTCCCTTTAGCTTTTTTAGCTTTTGTTTTTTCAACCTTAGCATTCTTATCTATTTCAAAAGTCAATTCGAAACTAAATGTGGTACCCATATCTATTTCACTATCGACTTCTAAGGTGCTTCCAAACAGCTCTATGATATTTTTGGTAATTGGTAACCCTAATCCAGTCCCTTGATAATTAGTATTGCTATTTTTATCTAGCTGAGAAAAATTTTCAAATATCAATCGCTGTTTCTCCTTCGGAATTCCTGGACCATCATCTTCTATTTCAAAGCCTAATGAGACTTTATCTGCACTAGTATTTAAAAGCTTTACTCTAATGTCTATTTTTCCATTTTCAGTAAACTTAATACTATTTCCTATTAAGTTTATTAAGACCTGAGACAAGCGAACATTATCACATTTGATAAAATCAGGAATGTTTTTATCTATTGAAATCTGTATTTGATTATTGGTTTCCTCTAATCTATAATCAAAAGAGTTCACTAGATTTTCTATCAACAATCTAATATTAACAGTGACATTTTTTAGCTCTATTTTTTGAGATTCGATTTTTCCTATCTGCAAAATATCATTAACTAAGTTAAGTAAATAATCCCCAGAATACTTTAATGATTTTAGAAACTTAGTGTCTTTAGCGCTAAGGTCATTATTTTTAAGAAGTAAGGACGTTAATCCTACAACGCCATATAGTGGTGTTCTTAATTCATGCGTCACATTGGAAATAAAATTACTTTTTAGTTCCGAAGATTTTTCGGCTTGATTTTTAGCAACCTCTAATTGCTTGTTTCTAGCTTCTAAAATATCACTTAACTTTCGCTTAGACACATAACTTCTACACATTGTCAATAAGGAGATAAATAATAAAAATACAGTAATGGTTATAATAACATTTACATTTTTGATTTTATTACTCTTCACTAATTGCTCTATCCTCTCATTATTAGCTAACTGAGCTACATTTTTGTAATTTTCAATAGAAAATCTTGACTCTGCAATAATACCTTGCCTGATCTTTTCTTCATTAATGTATTCGTCTCTATAAGTGTTATGCTTCAACAATGCATCATAAGCTTGCTTGTCGCTTTCTAACCACGCATATGTTGTTGATACTTTCTTATAGATATTACTTAGTAATTCATTTTTATTTTCAATGTCAATCGAATTATGATGCTCCAAAAGATCTGCTGCAGTCAATAATGATAAGTTGGCACTATTATATAGCTCTTTAGCTATAAAGTATTCGCCTTGAATAAAATACCATCGCGCTTTAGAAAACCCTTGATCTTCAATATATGCTAAATTGTTTTCTGCTCTTGATAAATGAACTAATGCCTTAGATAGATTATCAGTTTTAATATATAACTTAGATAGATTCAATCTTATATCAAATAAGACTTCATCTCTTTTATCGGTATTATATTGATCTCTTACATTGTATTTATTACCGTAATAAATAGCCTTTTCAAAATATGGTATTGCATCGGTTGGAGGTATTTTATGCATATACATTTGGCCTAATTTCAAATACGAACTCGCTAATAAAAAATTATCGCCTTCTTTTTTTGACGCTTCGATAACCGTATTAAAGCTGGCTTTAGCTTTTTCATCTTCATGCATAAATTTATAAATCTTACCAATGGTAAAATTAGCCAATGCCGTTCCATAGCTATCATTTATAGAATCTGATAGTCTTATGGCCTGATTAAATAAATTGAAAGATTTTGCAAGGTCATTATTGTTATAATGATATAATGCACGATCGTTGATACTATCAATTTTTTTGATAATATCTCGTTCTGTTTGGCTGAAGCACAGGAGAGAACATAACAGAAAACAGCATAGTAGGTTTGCTTTCATATATTGATTTAGGTTAATTTGGGATAGACAAAGTATCTCATTATAGGCTAGTTAAAACAAAATAATCGTTGAATACACTTTTTTATCGGATAAACTTCAAAAAACAAAAACCAAAATCGACGAAATGTATACTCATTATCAATGAATTTAAATTGTCTTTCACAAATTATTTATCGAACTTCGTTACAACTAACCCATATGATACTCATGCAACACGATTTTGCCATTAAAGCAACACGTATTCTAAAAGAAGATCCAAACGTTATTGGATTAGCAGTGGGAGGCTCTTGGTTAACTAATGAAATCGATGAGTATTCAGATTTAGATTTGATTTTAATCACTAAACAAAAAGTATCAAATAACATTGATAAAATGCTTGAATATGCTAATCGTCTAGATCATTTTTTATCAGGTTTTACAGGAGAACATGTTGGCGAACCTAGGGTTTTAATTTGTCTATATGATAAACCCTTATTGCATGTAGACATCAAATTTTTAACGCTGGAAGAATTAAATAATCGTGTTGAAACACCTTCATTATTGTTTGATAGAAATGGTCAAATTGAAAAATTATTAGATCAAACAACACATCATTTTCCTTTTCCAGATTACCAGTGGATCGAAGATCGATTTTGGACTTGGATTCATTACACACTATTAAAAATAGGAAGAGGAGAATATTTTGAAGCATACGATTTTTTTAGTTTTTTAAGAATGTCTGTATTAGGACCTTTATTACATATTAAAAACGGGAATCTACCAAGAGCTGTACGAAAAGTTGAAACTGAATTATCTAAAAATGATTTGGAACAATTAAAACTAACACTTCCAAAATACGAAAAACAGTCATTACTAAACAGTTTAAAAAATGCTGTTTATCTCTATAAAGAATTAAGAACAACTCTTTTTGATAATACTGTGAAATTACATTATCAAGTAGAAGAAAAAGTAATGACATATTTTAATCAAATTGAAAATAACTGATAAATGCCTACACCTGAAAGAATAGAAGAATTTATTGCGAGAGTTGAGACCAATGAACATGATAAAGCAATTGAAGAGTTTTATACAGAAAATGCCTCAATTCAAGAGAATGAATCAACACCTAGAGTTGGACGTACGAACTTAATCGAAAATGAACGAAAAGTATTATCTCGTGCTAAATCAGTTAGCTCAAAATGTATAAGACCATTTTTTATTAGTAAAAATGAGGTAGTGATTAAATGGAATTTTCGTTTTGTCTGGAAAGATAACTCAATAACTGAGATTGAAGAAATCGCTGTTCAACAGTGGGAAGGCAATAGAATTTCAAAAGAAAAATTTTATTACGATCCTATTCAAATGCAACCTAAAAAGTAAAAAACCTCTCCAAAAACATGAAGAGGTTTTTTTTATTAATTAAAGATCAAACGTTTTATTGAACGGCTTGTAAAGCATCAATATTTCCATAGCCAAAGCTTCCATTTTTGTATGGATAAAAATCGGCCGATTGTTTCAATCTATTGAGCACTTGCGTTCTACTCCAACTAGGATATCTGGACCATACTAAAGCAGCTATTCCTGCTGTAGTTGCAGTTGCTACAGACGAACCACCTGTATAACGACGATCACCATTATAAAATCCTAATACTGGAGGCGCTTTACTTGTATTATTATCGCCTTCCATTATGATGGTAAAATCAATCTTACTTCCGCTATGACAAGTGTCGCAACGCTCATAATTACTACCATCATCAACGCCAGTTACAGCTACAGTTTCACTCATAGTCGCTGGAAAAATCACTCCAAACCCATTTGTAAAGCTTGTCGATGTTCCTCCTGCTGCAAATATCAACTTCCCTTTACTATAGGCATATTTTACAGCATCTTTAATATTTCCAATAGACCATACATATCCTATAGACATTGAGATAATTTTCACATCACTTCTATTTCCTAATTGCGTTAAGGCTTTAGACACGCCTTTACGTTCGTGATAATCATTTAACAATACATCTTCTGTTGCACGATAAGCTACTAAATTGGCATTATAAGCAACACCAACTGGCATCCCATTATCATTACGAGGCGAAGCCATAGTTGACCCCATGGCTGTACCATGACCACATTTGTCGTGCGGACCATCATAATTATTAGACCACCACCAAAATGAATCTATGAAGGTTCCATATTTTTGAACAAAACGACCATTGGAATAGCCATCATTTATCCCTGAAGAATTTAATAAGGACTGGGATTGAGATACTCCTGTATCTATAAGACCAATAGTGACACCAGACCCTGTTGATAGGTTCCATGCCTGTTGAATATTATGCTCATCAAAATGCCAAGATACTTGTGCATTATTAGGGCTAATTGTTGAATAATGAGCAGGATTAATATAATCGCCATTTTTATCACAACCTGAACTTGAACGCTCAGCATTTTCATTGAAACTAAATAGATTATAACCATTAGGTTCTAAATAACGAACATCTTTATGTTTTTTAAGTGCAATGATCGTTTCAATATGTTCAACACCAACATCGATAACTGTTAAAATATCTTGCTCTACAAGTATAAGGTCTGTTTTATCTATTTTCTCATTATCGGCTACAATATCTATTAAGCCATTCTTTTTGGCTTCCAATTCAGAGTCTCTTGTTTCACTAAAACTTTGGCCTTCATTTCCATAACCAATGGTTAATACGTTTTGTCCATGAACAACTGCACTCCACAAAAAGTGCGCATCTTCTTTACTCCAATCAAAGTCTCCTGTTTCACGAATGGTTTGGCTAATACGGCTATTGATTTGATCAACGGTAAGTGGGTCTTTGGGGAATTGAACATCTTGAGATTCGATTTCAATAGTAGTATCTTCTTTAGAACAGGATACCATGGTGATTGCTATAAGTAGCAACACCTTTAAGTACATTTTTTTCATTTAATATGATTTAGATGGTTAATGATTCTCTAAATATATTAAATAATCAAAATGTATTCACATAAAAAATTGCGATTTTCATTAAAAAAATCAACACAAATTATGAATTCAACAATTAAGGATTTCGGCGTACAGAACCTGTAAAGTCTTCAAGATCATCCTTTACTTTATTAATCTCTTGAGTGATATCTTTTGTAACACTCGAATCAATACCTTGTTTTTCGGCACTTTTAGTGATTTCAGATTTTATATCACTCGATGCATCTTTTAGCATACGCATACCTTTACCTAGGCCACGAGCAATTTCGGGTATTTTATCGGCACCAAATACCATCACTACTATAACGAGGATAAAAAGAACCTCTGTAGTTCCAATAAACAATAATGTAGCTTGTTGTATCACGATGCAAATATAATGAGTTGTTTGTTATTACATATACTATTTACATAAATTATAGAGTTAAAAAAAGCCGATATTACAATATCGGCTTTTATATGTATTCAAGGATTTGATTAACCTTTTACTTTGTTTTTGAATTTGTCAAAATCACTTTCTTTGACCTCTCTTGGCCACGAATTATTTGATGTGTCAATATCTGCAGTCTCAAGGTTTGGATCTACTTTTATAGATACAATTTCTTTTTCAGAAGCAATAGCTTTGCTTACTTCATTATCATTAAATCTCCAAATTTGAGCAGGATATGTTTCTGTTTTTGAAGTGCCATCAGCATAAGTAAATTCAACAATAATTGGCATTACTAATCCGCCTGGTTTCTCAAACGTAATATTATAGAAATACTTAGGTTGCTTGATGCTTTTACGTTCTTCGGCAGTAAAGTTATCCATCATATACTCTTTTAAAGTTGGCGAATTATCTGCTGATGTTCCCTTACGTAATTTTTCATCAAACTCCTCACTTCCCTCTTCAACTAAGTATACCAATTCTACCTCATCTAAATTGATATTTCTACTCGAAGCGTAGTTTTTGGCATATTGATTTGGTTCTGAAGTCACATAGTACTTTTTAACTTCTTTAAGACCAACATCTACCCAATCTGTGGTATAAAACCAACCTCTCCAATACCAATCCAAATCAAATGCAGAAGCATCTTCCATGGTACGGAAAAAATCTTCAGGTGTTGGGTGTTTGAACATCCATCGGTTAGCATATTCCTTGAATGCATAATCAAATAGTTCACGACCCATTACTGTTTCTCTCAAGATATTTAATGCGGTAGCTGGTTTCCCATAGGCATTATTCCCAAATTGATATGTATTTAAACCTTTTGTCATGATTGGAGCAATATAGTCCTGATTTCCTCCCATATATCTTGTGATATTCTTAGCAGGTCCACGACGTGATGGGTACTTATCATCTCCTGGCGATAAAGCTGCTGGATACCATTCGCCAAAATCTTGTTCGGCTACATACTGCATAAAAGTATTTAAACCTTCATCCATCCAAGTCCATTGACGTTCATCACTATTAACAATCATTGGGAAAAAGTTATGACCTACTTCGTGAATAATAACACTCATCATCCCATATTTGGTACGATCGTCATAATTGCCATCTTTATCAGGTCTTCCATAGTTCCAGCAAATCATTGGGTACTCCATTCCTTGACGTCTTGCGTGAACTGAAATTGCTTTGTGATAGGGGTAATCAAATGTCATACGCGAATATGATTTTAATGTACTCGCTACAGCTTTAGTTGACCATTGTTCCCAAAGTGGATTTCCTTCCTTAGAATATAGAGATACTGCCATCACATCTTTATTACCTATTTTGACAGCCATCATATCCCATATGTATTTTCTAGATGTAGCAAATCCAAAGTCTCTTACATTTTCAGCGTAGAGTTTCCAAGTTTTCTTTTTATTTGAACGTCCTTTTTCTCTGGCTTCGGCTTCATCTTGAGTAGAAATAACAACAGGTTCTTTATATGACTTTTTGGCCTTCTCATAACGTTTCATCATATCACTTGAAAACACTTCTTTTCTATTGGTCAACTTACCAGTACCATCTAACAAATGATCGGCTGGAACGGTAATATTCACTTCAAAATTTCCAAATGGTAATGCAAATTCATCACGTCCCCAAAACTGTGAGTTTTGCCAACCTTCAACATCGTTATAAACTGCCATTCTTGGGTAGAACTGAGCGATTACATAGTTTCTATTTCCGTCAGGAAATAATTCATAACCAGAACGTCCGCCATCAGTCACATGATTGTTGATTTGATACCACCATTTAATGCTAAAAGAAAATTTATCTCCCGTTTTCATTGGCTTCGGCAATTCTACTCGCATCATGGTTTGATTGATCATGTGAGGCAATGCTTTACCATCTGTTCCCTTTACACTCTCCACATTGAATCCGCCGTCAAATCGCTCAGACATATAAGATGATGTAAATCTTGAAGGCGACATTGCTGGCGTAATTCTACTTGAATTAATATCTCTTGAAGGTGAATCTTTCTGACGTACATTTTGATCTAACTGTACCCACAAGTAACTCAACTCATCTGGAGAATTATTTGTGTAGGTAATAGTTTCATTACCACTCAATACAGCTGTTTCATCGTTAATCTCAATGTCCATCTTATAATCGGCCTGTTGCTGATAATACGCTGGACCAGGAGCTCCAGAACCTGTTCTGTACATGTTTGGAGTGGAAAATTCGTCATAAAGCTGCTTAAACTTATTCTGGTTTGTATGACCAGTTTGCGGCTCGGGTTCTTGATCTTGCGCTATTGCATTAAATGATATAAATGCAATAGACAAACAAAGGTATTTTACTAATTTCATAGCTGTTATTAAAAAAGGTTGATTTATTTAAAATTTAAGTATTGATTCGTATCGTCTTTAGTAAATATCAAATTATTGACTTTAGAATTTATTTTCGTTTTTACGACATTTTTTTGCTTTGGAAATCCATCAAAAAGCACAGTGTTACTCATTTCTATAGTGGTTATATTGTCAATGTTTTCAATTTCCAAATAACAAACCACTATATCATTATCGTATTCTTTCCCGATATAGTTGAATGAGACTTCCTGAGTATTGATTTTAATCTCAATTTTTTGATTTAAATATTTTTTGACATATTCATCAACGATTGGTTTCTCGTCTACAGAAGTCATTTTAATGCTTTCATCATAGCGTTCCTGAAGTGTCAACTCTAAATCGGCAATATCGATTCTAGAAATGATTTGAACCGCTTTTTTTTCTTTTACGTAGCTCACCTGAGTCACACTCACATAATATTTATGTGCATTCGTTACTGCAAAAGGAAAAATAATAGCCAGTAATGTGACCTTTAAAAAGTTCATAACAATCAATAAGTGGTAAAAATAGCCATTTTACCAAATTATTTTACCTTAAAAAATGTTAATAATATCTTTAAATTTTTGAAGTATTAGTCTTTAGTCTTTTCATCAACATCTTTAAATGTGTAAAGTTTATGCAGTAAGAATTCATAGGTTTTTAAGCTATTGTTGCCTTTACATAGCTCTGTAAATTTTGGATCATCAGAAATATAATAAAAGAACTCTGTTTTTAATTGTGCATCTATCTCATAGTTTTCGAACAACAAATCTGAAAACTCAGCCATCATCTTTTTTAAGCACTTGTCCTGTGCTTCAAGTAAAACAGCGCGTTTGAGTTTTTTTGTTCGACCAGAAATTTTATTTAGGATTTTATGAATATTAATCCCAACAAACAGTGGTGCTATAATTATTGATTTACCAGCATCGGCTTCATATAATTTACGTTCTTTTTGAGTTTTTTGTTTTCCAACATAGCCTGGTATCCCAACATCATAAAAATTGATATCGCGTTTCGCATCACTATTTTCGATATCTGATGACAAATTACCTGTTAAAACTTTACCTACGACGACCTCATCTAATTCATTAACTCTATCAGTAAGCGTGATGACTACAGATTTCATCTCTAAGGTTGTTTTGGTAACTACAAAGCTTTGAGGTATATACTGAACACTAGAAATTAAAAGCGTATCATTGAGTTTTACCGGAATTTCAAACGCTCCTTTATCGTTAGTAATAGTAAACTTTTGAGCTGTTATATTAAGTACATGGATGCTTTCCAAATCTGAGCTTGCCACAACCTTTCCTTTTAATTGTATTGATTGAGCGCTATTGTAATTGCAACAGAACACTGCAAAAATTAAAAAAAATATATATTCAATCTTTTTCAAGTCTTCGTTTAAATTTTTTGAGCTTTTCCTTTAAAAACTCTAGCATTTTTATTTCATCCTTTGTTTTACTAAGTGGTAAAAATTTTGGATCATCTCCACTAAAATAAAAAAATTCTTTTCGTTTAGTAGCATCTAAAGTATCTGTATCGAAAAGCATTTCAGAAAATTTAGCCTCAACTTGATCTACCGCTTTATTCAGTTCTTCACGCTTAATCTGTTCCTTTAATCGTTTTGTTCGACCAGAAATCCAATTAATCAATGGATTTAAAGGCACAATTCCTCCACCACTTTTTGCTTCATATAATCGTCGTTCGCTTTGTGTTTTTCTGGGTCCAGTATATCCTGGTATGCCTACATCATAAAAATTAATATCCCGTTTGACTTCTGTGTTTTCAATATCAGACATCAAATCGCCAGTAAGCACTTTTCCGACAACTACTTCATCTAACAAATTCACATTGTCCTCAAGATTTACAATCATCGATTGGGTTTGCATGATAATGTCTGTAACAATAACTTCTTTTGGTTTATACTGAACACCAGACACCGTAATTGTATCATTTAGTTTTGCAGGAATCTCAAACCCTCCCTTATCGTTAGTAATAGTAAATTTACTGGCTGTTTTGTTTATGATATGAATACCAACGAGATCTCCACTTGCTAAAATTTGGCCCGAAATATCTTTAGTTTGAGCAACTAATCTGGAAGAAAACAATACGGCCAGTAAAAAGAAAAAAAGTTTATTCCTTATCACTATCTTTCTTTAAAAATTCTTTACTTTTTTTATTTAGAACTTCTAAAAACTCTAGCTCTTTGCCATAATTTAATAAGTTCACATCAAAGGCTTTATCGTCTTCAACAAATTGTATAAACTCTTCTACGCGATGCTCTGGTATATTAAAATTATCTATTATGAATTCTGAACCAAAATAGTATTTAATAGAACTTACTGGTACATCTGGAACACCTTTATCTTTCTTATCTTTAATCTTACTCCTAAACAGCGGCAATAATAATTGGTCAACTACATTCACTACATTAAGACCATTGACCATCGTTTTAGATTGTGAATGGATAGCCTCATTTTTTATTTGGGAGCGCTCATCATCAGAGAAATCATATTCATCACTTTTTTTTATGCCAAAGTAAAGTGCATCCAGTTTTGGATTAAATGTTTTAACTGTAGATATATCTGTATTTAAATCACCTGAAAGCCCTTTGGTTAAAACCAAAACTTCATCAAGCTTATTAATTTCTTCTATTAAAAACACACGCATTCGTTTTGATTTTATAATAGCCTCACTAACTTGAAGATCAAAATTTTGATACTGTAAAGCTCTAAACTCAATAAAATCGTTCAATGCTACTTCAACAGTAAACTCACCATTTTCATTAGTAATCACACCTTTATTTGACGATGTGTTAAATACAGTTATTCCTTCTACATCGTCTCCCTCGACAATAATTTTACCATCAACTTTTACACGCTTAATGTCTTGAGATATTGCTAAAAAAGATGTTAGTGCTATACACAAGAGTAGTAGTTTTTTCATAGTTGATATTTTAGTTAAGTAAAGAAATGATTTGAAAACTTAATTTATTAATAAAGACTCACTAAACTTTTGTTAAATTAATCCTTTACCTAAATTTACAACAAATTACAGTCAATGAAAAATATTATCATCGCAAGTACTTCAACTATTCATGGTGGAGAACCCTTAGAGTATTTACTGGAAGAGTTAGGTGATTTTTTTAAGCATACTTCTGAAATCATATTCATCCCATATGCTAGACCAGGAGGGATCACACATGATGAGTATACTTTAAAAGTAAATACAGCATTCAAAAAAATTGACAAAAAAGTGATTGGTATTCACGAATTTGACGATCCAAAAGAAGCCATTAAAAATGCTAAAGGTATATTTACAGGTGGCGGAAACACCTTTGTATTGGTAAATCAACTTTATAAAAATGATCTTATAAACACCATTAAAACTACAGTTAAAAATGGAACGCCTTATTTAGGCACAAGTGCAGGAAGCAATATATGTGGTCTTACAGTAAGTACTACCAATGACATGCCTATTGTTTACCCTCCAAGTTTTAAAACCTTTGGATTTGTACCTTTTAATATCAATCCGCATTATTTAGATCCTGACCCAACAAGCAAACACATGGGTGAAACAAGAGAGACCAGAATAAAGGAGTTTCATAAATTTAATACACAACCTGTTGTTGGGATTAGAGAAGGCAGCTGGCTAGAAGTTAAAGGAGATTCAATAGTTTTAAAAGGACCATTGGACGCTAGAATTTTTGAATACAGCAAAGTGCCTTACGAAGTAAAATCAGGTACACAGCTCAATCATTTAAAATAAAAAAAGCCTCAAACATTATGAAGCTTTTGGAGCGAGAGACCGGGTTCGAACCGGCGACATTCAGCTTGGAAGGCTGACGCTCTACCAACTGAGCTACTCTCGCATTCTGGGCGCAAATATAAACTATCTTTTTTCTTTCAGGAAAAGATTATTAGAACTTTTTCAAGAAATGATATCCTAAAATTTCAAAACCTTCATTATAATAAAACTTATGAGAAGGATAATTTTGAACATAAGTATTTAATTCTACTGTAGTACACCCTTTTGTTTTAACATATGCATAAATCCAATTTAAAAACTGTTTCCCCAAACCTTTACCTCGGTAGTCATCTTCAATATAAACATGATCAATCTCTACTGTTTTTCCAACATAATGCCTAGTACAAAACCATAATCCAGAAACACCGACGAGTTTTTCATTATCATAAATAACGGCACATTCATAATTTTGTGTAACCATTTCAGCAAAACGTTCTTTCAATAACGCTTCGGAAAGTTTAAACTCATTAAGTTTTTGAACTAAAGGAACAACATCATTTATTTGTGATTTTTTAAGTATTTTAAACTGAAATGACATAGATATATATTTTAAGTGAAGATAAATATTTTTGCTTAAGTTTGATATACAAAGGGTTTCAAACTTAAGTAGGAAGTAATAAGAATAACGTCTTATTAAAAGATTAGAGTTAAACAGCTTTCAAATTAAAAAGTGGCACATATTATGTACTATTTAAAACATTATGAATAGACGACATTTTTTTAAAATAACATCTCTAACTGGAATTGGTATATCGATTTTCCAACAATTGGTATTTCAGGATGCAACAACATTAATATCGTATAAGGAACTCATTGGAAAAGGTAAACCACAATTATATGGTAGTGGATTTAATTTAAGAAAAGAAGCCAATGATGCTTTTTTAAAACTATCTGCAGCTGCTTTAAAAAGTGACATTCGTATACAAGTTGTGTCTAGTTATAGAGGCTTTAATCACCAAAATAGAATTTGGGAAAGGAAGTATAAACAAAATTCCAATAATGGGTTAAGTCCCACAGAAAACATTAAGAAAATTATAGAATACTCTACAATTCCAGGTACATCTCGTCATCATTGGGGAACCGATCTCGATCTTATTGATAGCAATGTCAAACAACCACGTCGTGTATTAAACCCTAATCATTTTGAAGGTGATGGAGTGTTTTCTAAATTTAAAGAGTGGATGGATGAGCATGCCAATGATTTTGGTTTTTATCTTGTATACACTGATAAGAAAGAACGTCGAGGATTTAAATATGAACCTTGGCACTACAGCTATAAACCACTTTCAAAACCATATTTAGACGCCTATCGAAAATTAAATATTAAGGATATTATTACTTCAGAACAATTGATGGGAGCTGATTATTTTTCTGAAGAGTTTATAGCTAATTACCTGAACCAAAATATTTTGGATATAAACCCAGAACTTTTGTAAATTTATAATCACTAATTATTACAATCATGAGAGGAAGAAATTTAAAAGTGAGATTGCTTATTGGCGTTGCCATAGCTCTCTTTTTCGTTATAAAACGTTGCAGTCAGAGAGAAGAAAATCCATATACTGGTCGCATGCAAACGATTTCAATGACGGCCGATAAAGAAATACAAATTGGCTTAGCTAGTGCTCCTCAAATGGAGGCCCAACATGGAGGTATGCATCCAAATAATCAATACCAAGCACTTGTTGATGATATTGGAAATAGACTTGTTAAAAGTAGTATAGCCAAAGAAACACCATATAATTATGAGTTTCATTTATTAGCAGATCCCAATACAATTAATGCTTTTGCATTACCAGGAGGGCAAATTTATATCACGTTTGCCTTATTTTCAAAACTTGAAAACGAATCGCAACTCGCAGGTGTTCTAGGTCATGAAATTGGTCATGTTTTAGGTCGTCATAGCGCCGAGCGTATTGCAGAAAGTGAATATTGGCAAGGCTTAGCAACAGCTGGATCTGTTGGTGGTGATATTGGAGGTCTAGTAAGCGGTATAGGTCAAAACACATTACTAACTAATGGTAGAGATGATGAATTGGAAAGTGATGATCTAGGTGTTAAATTCATGATCAAAGCTGGTTTCGATCCTGAAGAAATGATTGGTGTTATGGAAATACTTAAAGCGGCTGCAGGACCTAATCGCGTTCCTGAACGTATGAGTACCCATCCAGACCCCGAAAATAGGAAAGAAAAAATTAGAGAATCTATTGAAAAATATAAAAATGCACTTTAATTGATTAAAGTGCATTTTCAAACTAACTAACTCAAATAATTGTTTCTAATTTTTAGAAACTTCTCGTTTAAGACTCTAATCCTTTAATGTAAGCTAGAGCATCTTTAGCATTAGAAAGTTCAGCATATTTTTTTGCTGTCATTCCTTTAGATGATTTTAAATTTAATTTCGCGCCTTCTTTTACAAGAAGTTTTAAAATATCTAATCTATTATACTTAGCTGCATACATTGCAGGAGTCAAACCATTTGATTTCTTGTTTACATCTTGACCTAACTCTATTAATTTTTTTACGGTTTCTAAATCTCCTTTGATAATAGAAACACAAAATGGATCTACAACTCTTTTAGTTACTGTAGTTTCGTAAGTAGAAGGTGTTACAATGTCGTTTGTTGCATTTAAAGATGTAAAAGAAAATCCTAATGCGATTGCGATAATTACTGCTGATTTTTTCATGATGAAAGATTTTAATTAATTGATTTTAGTTTTTTGATTATAATAAAGAGACGACATAAAATTTAAAGTGTTACACAAAAAAATCTTTAATAACATTTATTTAACTGTTTGTAAACAAATCTGTTAAGATATTAACATTGTCTATCTTCAGGCTAACTCAAATTAAAACATTAATTAATTGACTGATAATTAATTATATTTTGTAATCCCATATACAGATAAAAAGCATTAAACTTTTATCTTTGATTTTATAATATTCCTTAACAATGAATAAAAAAGTTATTTTAATGATTTTGGATGGATGGGGTATGTCTCCAGATCCAAAAGTTTCAGCAATTGATCATGCAAAAACCCCATATATTGACTCGTTGTATCACAATTACCCTCATGCCACATTAAGAACAGATGGTTTACATGTTGGTTTGCCCGAAGGGCAAATGGGCAACAGTGAAGTTGGTCATATGAATCTTGGAGCAGGAAGAATTGTATATCAAGATTTAGTTAAAATAAACTTAGCCGTAAAAAACAATACTTTAAGAAATGAATCTGTTCTTATTGATGCTTTTCAATATGCTAAAGACCACAATAAACCTGTTCATTTTTTAGGATTAGTGAGTGACGGAGGTGTGCACTCTCATATTAACCATCTATTTGGTTTAATTGATGCTGCCCATGATTTTGGAATACAGAACTCTTACGTTCATGCGTTTACAGATGGTAGAGACGTTGATCCAAAATCCGGATTTGGTTTTATTACATCTTTAGAAACACATATCAAAAACACAAATACAAAACTAGCCACAGTTACTGGGAGGTATTATGCCATGGACAGAGATAAACGCTGGGAACGTATTAAACTTGCTTATGATGCACTAGTTAATGGTTTGGGAGAACGATCGCATTCTGCTACAGAATCTATTGAAAATAGTTATCATAAAAATGTCACCGATGAATTCATTGAACCAATAGTTATGGTTAATCAAGAAAATCAACCTATCGCTCAAATAAAAGATGGTGATGTTGTGATCTTTTTCAATTTTAGAACTGATAGAGGTCGTGAATTGACCGAAGCATTATCGCAAGCCGATTTTCATGAGCAAAATATGCATAAGTTAGATTTACATTATGTAACTCTAACAAATTACGATGATTCCTATCATGGAGTTAACGTCGTTTTCAACAAAGATAATCTCACCGAAACACTTGGTGAAGTTCTTGAAAAACACCATAAGACCCAAATTAGAATCGCTGAAACTGAAAAGTATCCGCATGTGACATTTTTCTTTTCTGGCGGACAAGAAGCTCCTTTTAAAGGCGAAACAAGAATACTTAGAAATTCTCCTAAAGTTGCTACTTACGATCTAAAACCAGAAATGAGTGCTTTTGAATTAAAAGATGCACTTATTCCCGAACTTAAAAAAGGCAACGTGGATTTTGTGTGTCTTAACTTTGCAAATGGAGATATGGTAGGACATACTGGAGTTATGGAAGCTGCAATTAAAGCTTGTGAAGCGGTAGATCAATGCGTTAAAGAAGTTATAAAGGTTGCTCTTGATAACGATTACTCTACCATTTTAATTGCAGATCACGGGAATTGTGAGACGATGATCAATCCAGATGGTTCACCTCATACAGCGCATACAACTAACCCTGTTCCTGTTATTTTAATAGATAATGAAAAGCTTACTATTAAAGATGGCATTTTAGGTGATATAGCACCTACAATCCTGAAACTTATGGGGATTGAACAGCCAGAGTCTATGACCCAAGAACCTTTGGTTTAAATTAATTTTGAAAATTGTACTTTTGAAACATTACAAAGATCAGTAAATGAATTTTCAAGACAAACTAGTTATAGCCATAGATTTTGATGGTACTATTGTTGAAGATGCCTACCCAAAAGTTGGTAAAGCTCGTATTTTCGCATTTGAAACTATGAAGCGTTTGCAAGCCGACGGTCACAGGCTTATCCTATGGACTTACAGAAGTGGTTCAAAATTAGATGAAGCCGTTGCTTTTTGTAAAGATAATGGCATTACATTCTATGCAGTAAATCAGAGTTTTCCAGAAGAAAAATATGACAATTCAGTTAGTAGAAAAATCTATGCAGATATCTATATAGACGACAGAAACATAGGTGGTATTTTAGGTTGGGGAGAAGTCTATCATCTCATCACCAATGAAGAACCAAATATAAAAGCTACCAAACAAAAGAAAGGCTTCTTTTCCTTTTTAAAGCGCTAATCGCTTACCACCACTAATTAATTCAAAATACGTTTTATCAATATACTCTCTATGATCTGGATGAGCTATATCTACTAGTGCTTTTACACGCTCTTTTATCGTTTTTCCGTATAAATTAGCGACGCCATATTCGGTAACGACATAATGTACATGAGATCGGGTAGTGACAACACCTGCGCCTGGTTTTAATGATGGAACAATCCTACTAATACCCGATTTTGTAACAGATGGTAAGGCGATGATGGCTTTTCCACCTTCACTTAATGAAGCGCCTCTAATAAAATCCATTTGACCTCCTACTCCTGAATAGATATTCGGACCTATAGAGTCTGCACATACTTGACCAGTGACATCCACTTCTATAGCCGAGTTAATAGCTACCATTTTAGGATTTTGTTTTATTATCGAAACATCGTTGGTATAATTAGAAGCCCTCATTTCTACAAACGGATTATCGTCTACATAATCATACAAACGCTTAGAACCCATTAAAAAAGTAGTTAACGCTCTTCCTCTGTTGATTTCTTTATAATTTCCATTGATAACGTCATTTAAAATTAAATCAATAACACCATCAGAGAACATTTCTGTATGTAGTCCTAGGTCTTTATGATCTGTTAAGCGTGATAATACAGCATTTGGGATACTACCTATTCCCATTTGTAATGTACTTCTATCTTCTATTAAGTTAGCAACATAGCTGCCAATTCTGTTTTCAATTTCTGATGGTTCGGACATATGATGTATAGGTAATGGTTCATCAGATTCTACAAAATAATCTACTTCAGATACATGAATAATTCCTGCTCCATGAGTTCTAGGCATTTGTGTATTGATTTGAGCGATCACATATGTTGCATTATCAATCGCAGCCAAAGTTGCCTCTACCGATACACCTAAAGAGCAATAGCCATGTCTATCTGGAACAGACACATGAATTAATGCTACATCTAAATCGATAATATTTCTTTTAAATAATAATGGTAATTCACTTAAAAACACAGGCGTGTACGATCCGTTTCCTGCTTTTAATGTATGTCTCACGTTCTTTCCAATGAAAAATGAATTTACATGAAAACTTTTACTAAGCTCTGGATCTGCATATGGTGCTTCTCCTTCGGTATGCAATTGACAAATCTCAACATTTTCAAGCTCTTCATACCTTGCTGTCATAGCTTTTATAAGTGTTTGAGGAGCTGCAGCTGCTGCCTGAATGTACACACGACTATTAGATTTTATAACTTTTACTGCTTCTTCTGCTGTTACCGATTTATACATGATTTCCCGTCTTTTTCTACAATACAAAATTACAGTAGAATATAAACTTAAAAACTGTCAAATATCATATTTCAGTAAAAAAGAATTACATTTTAATTTTAAGTATCTTTGCGCATATTTTTTAGACATGATTATAGTTAAAACAAGAGAAGAAATTGAGTTAATGCGTCAAAGCGCATTAGTAGTTTCAAAAACCTTAGGAATGCTTGCAAAAGAAGTAAAAGCAGGTGTTACGACAATGCAATTAGATAAACTTGCTGAGGATTTTATCAGAGAACAAGGTGCTGTACCTGGTTTTTTAGGTTTGTATGATTGTCCGTCGACTTTATTATGTAGTGTAAATGAAGCTGTAGTTCATGGCCTGCCAACTAACATTCCTCTTAAAGATGGTGATATTGTCTCAATAGATTGTGGAGCGTTAATGAATGGTTTTTACGGTGATCATGCGTATACTTTTGAAATTGGAGATGTTGCACCTGAAACAAAAAAACTAATTCAAGTGACTAAAGAATCTCTCTATGTTGGTATTGAGCAATTTAAAATAGGTAATCGCGTTGGAGATGTTGGTTATGCTATTCAACAATATTGTGAAGCACATGGTTATGGTGTTGTTAGAGAATTGGTTGGTCACGGTATAGGTCGTAAGATGCATGAAGATCCTGAAATGCCTAACTATGGTCGTAGAGGTCGTGGTAAGAAATTTATTGAAGGTATGGTTGTAGCAATAGAACCTATGATTAATGGTGGAACACATAAAGTAAAACAATTAAAAGATGGTTGGACCATTGTCACTCAAGATGGTAAGCCAAGTGTTCATTTTGAGCATGATATTGCAATTATTGATGGAAAACCAGAAATATTATCAACGTTCGCTTATGTGCATGAAGCATTAGGAATTGAAAGTGATGAAGAAGATAGGTTTAGAAAAGAAGCTTTGGTATTATAATGACTATTGAAATTTCAAATATCCCGCAAAAAGAAATCATTACAGGTTTTAAAGCACGTTTTGTTCATAGTGCACATACAACAACTGCTTTTTGGGAGGTAGAAGCAGGAGCAGAATTACCATTACACTCTCACATTCACGAGCAAATTTCTATGGTAACCGAAGGTCAATTTCAAATGACCATCGATAATGTAACTAAAGTTTTCACTCCAGGAATGTTAGTCATTATACCTTCAAATATTGAACATTCAGGAAAGGCATTAACCGCATGTAAAATTACAGATGTATTTTCTCCTGTAAGAGAAGATTATAAGTAATGAAAAAACTCTTCAAAATAATTTTAAATACCATACCTAGACCTTTATTAATAAGACTAAGTTATGTGGCACGCCCTGTATTAGCTTTTTTGTTAAGAGGACATAAATTTATAGATCCCATCGATGGCAAAGGATTTCGAAGTTTTTTACCGTATGGTTATGGGAATCAACGTAACAATGTACTATCGCCTTCAACACTTAGTTTAGAGCGTCACAGACTATTATGGCTATACTTAAAAAATGAGACAAGCTTTTTTTCTGCGGAAAAAAAAGTGCTGCATTTCGCACCTGAACAATGTTTTTTAAAACGTTTTAAAAAGCTCAAAAATTTGGAGTATACTACCACAGATCTAGAATCTCCTATTGCCGATATCAAAGCCGATATTTGCAACCTCCCTTTTGAAGACAATAGTTATGACATAATTTTGTGTAATCATGTTTTAGAACACATACCAGATGATACGAAAGCGATGCAAGAATTATTTCGTGTTTTAAAGCCTGGAGGTTATGGTGTATTCCAAATTCCGCAAGACCTTTCACGAGCACATACTTTTGAAGATAATACAATTACTGATAAAAAGGAACGCGCAAAAATCTTCGGTCAGTACGATCATGTTCGAGTTTATGGTCGTGATTATTTTGACAAATTACGTCGTATAGGATTTAAAGTTGAAGACGTAGATTATACCGCTCAACTTTCTGAAGAGGATATTGAAAAATATTGCTTAGCAAAAGGGGAAGTTATTCCTGTAGTTTATAAGGCTTAATTCTCGGGGAAATTATTCAGATTTAAGACCTCTAATTCCTTGTCTTCATTTTCAAAAATGATAAACACTTTAAATTCAGGACGTGTTTTTAAAAAGTTAGTCACTTTTTCAATTCCCATAGCCTGAAATGCAGTAGCATAGGCATCTGCAGTCATACAATCTTTAGTAATAACTGAAACACTCAAAATATTAGTCTTACTTGGATATCCTGTTTTTGTATTAATGATGTGCGTAAAACGGTTCCCTTTTTCATCTACTTTAAATTTTCGGTAAGTCCCAGAAGTTGCCATTGCTTCGTCTTTCAAACTTAAAGCTTTATAAACCGATTGTTTACCATCAAAACGCGGTTCGTCTAAACCGACTCTCCATGGTGTATCTTTTTCCATGTTTTTACCTCTAACACGAATCTCGCCTCCTATTTCAACTAAATAGTTTTTAACGTTTTTACGCTCTAGAAATTCTCCAATCACATCAACACCGTAACCTTTGGCAATAGCGTTAAATTCTAAATACGTGTCTTTAGGTTTTAAAATCCTAGTAATTCCTGCTCTATTATGAACTAGCTCTACCTGATCTAAACCTACTGAACGCATCAAATTATCAATCGTCGTACTATCTGTTAAAAATTTATTTTTATCAGCACCAAAACTCCAAGCATTAACAACATTTCCAATTGTTGGATCAAAAGCGCCATAAGTGTGTTTATATACATCTTTGGAAGCTAGAAAAACAGTTTCAAAATGTGTATCAACTTTATAAGACTCATTTCGGTTAAATTTTGAAATTTCAGAATCAGGAATATACGTAGACATAGATTGATTCACTACTGCAAACAAACTATCAAATTGTTTGGTATAGTCGATTTCAGAATCATAAATCACATTATATGTTGTGCCAAAAACAGGTCCAGATAATTTCGTGTTTTGAGGTGTTTGAACCTCTAATATCAGGTCGTCTTGAATAACCTCTTTAGAATTTTCTTTACAAGAAAAGATGACAAAAAACAGCAGTAGTAACGATAATTGTTTCATTTAATTTAAGTTGGGTTCTAATACTTGAATGCCATTGTATTCTATAAGATAATCTTCGTTTAAATACACAGGTAGATCTTCACCATTTGGGTTCCCTAGTCCTACACCAGCATATAACACTTTGGCATCTTTATCGTAAGCGTGTTTTTTAAATGTTTCCATCCAAACAACATCATAGTTATTTGGGTTTTCAGGAAGTTTGACAGCTCTAACAATCACAAAAAAGTATTGGCTGTTTTTATCAATACATACAAACTGCGGATGCCGTTTTAACTTACTGTTAATTGCAACAAATTCGAATCCACGTTGTTCAAGATCCTTTCCAACATGATTCATTGCCAGATTATGAAGCTCTTGCTCTGTTAAGGGTTTACTCATAGTGCAAAGATACGAACTTGCTATTTAAACCGTACAAATTTTGAACTATCAAATGTATAATTAGACACTGGTATTACCGCATCCTTTTTAAGTTGATACCAAGGGGAAATATTAGAATCTTCAAGATTTTTAACCAAGTGAACGCTCTGTGCTGGTGTGTTACCTTGAAACAATAAAAAACGTTTTTCTCCTTGATCATTAATAACCTCATCACAGATCATAACAATATGTCCAGGCGTTCCTCCTTTAATGAGCATATCGCCAATTTTCAATTTACTAACATCTTTAATTTCTGAAAGCTCATTATAAAGTGACAATGTTCCAGAATACATATAAATCAAATTTAAATACTTGTAAAAGTTGGCTTTGGAGTGATCAACACGTGCTGTTTTGTTAAATGTGACTTTACTTCCATTAACCTTAGGCCGATAACCTTCAGCGTACTTTTTCCATGAACAATAATGACCCGACGTAAAATTAAAGCCTATCTCATCCTTTCTGTTGTTTTTCCACAGATACTCACTTCTAATTCTAATAAGCGCATCTGCACATTGTTGTAATCCGTTTTTAGGCACTGGCACCTCTAAAATTCCAACGTGACCTCTTTGCCAAAAATACTCGGTATTATCATAATTTATAATCTTACTCCCAAAGGGCTTTAGTTCATAATTTCTGAGATAGTCTTCAAAGCTTCCTTTAGTGTATGTTACACGTTTATAACCTTCAGGAACATTAACTCGTGATCGTATTGTTAGGCTGTCTTTGTTAATCAAACTTGGTGTCTCTAAACTTGCTTTGAATGTATGAGCCACTCTCTTTACAGGTTTTAACTGAAATGCTAAAGCAACAAGAGATGCTAGAATGCAAATGGTAAGTAAAAATTTTCTCATAATATCATTAACGTTAACACCTATAGCTTTGTTATTCAACGAATAAAAAAGTGTAAATTTAAGCATTGACTATGGTGACTTCAAAAATGAAATAGCACATAGTATTAATCAAACTAAAATATACTTTTAAAACTTAATACTTGATTAAGTTCACTAACAACTTACATAATTATTAAATTAAGACATGATGAGATCAAAACTATTTATTTTAATTGCTCTGACATTTTCGTTTACCAATTCGATTTTTGCGCAGACCGAAAAAGCAAAAGTTATCGAAACTACAAGTAAAGAAACCATAAAAGGGCATATCTATTTTTTAGCAGATGATTTACTTAAAGGTAGAGAAACAGGAACTCCCGAAAATAAAATAGCTGCCTCATACTTAGCCAATACGATGCGAAGTTATGGTGTTCAACCTAATCCTAAAACTGGAACCTATTATCAAGATATAAAGTTAAAACGTGTGTCTCCTCCTTCAGAAGTTAGCATAAAGATCAACACTAAAGAGATAAAAGATTATGCACTTGTATTTCCGTCTCCAATTTTTACAGAAATTGATGATGCTGTTTACTTAAACTATGGTATGGCTGAGGATTATGAAGGAAAAAATCTAACCGGAAAAGTAATTATTATTAAAGCTGGAAGTGAAGGAAAAAAAGACACAAGAGCTGCCTTCGAATTGAGAAGAGAAAAGCAAAAATTAGCAGATGAATATGGTGTTGTTGCCATCTTAGAACTTTTAAATGCAAGTGACAATATGTGGGGATTTATTGATCATAATTTTAATACCTCAAAATTAATGATTGCTGGAGATGATAACCAAAATGACGATCAAATCTCACATGTTTGGATATTGGATAAAGATTACAACATGGCTAATGAGTTGAGTACTTTAAAAGACATTTATACATCTGTATCTATTGGTGAAAAACAAGAAGAGATTGTTATGTCTCAAAATGTTATAGGAATGGTTGAGGGTTCAGATCCCAAACTTAAAAATGAATTTATTATTTATTCTGCGCATTATGATCATGTTGGAATTGGTACACCAGACCAAACTGGCGATACTATCTACAATGGAGCAAGAGATAATGCTGTTGGTACAACTACAGTATTAAGTGTTGCTGAGAATTTAGCTAAATATCCTACAAAGCGTTCGGCACTATTTATATTATTTACTGGAGAAGAAAAAGGGCTCTTAGGCAGTAAGTTCTATGTTGAAAATCCAGTGCTCCCTCTTAATCAAATGGTCTATTGCTTTAATAGTGACAATGCAGGTTACAATGACACGTCTTTAGCTACAATTATAGGATTACCAAGAACCACAGCTTCACAACATATTAAAGATGCTGCTACTGCTTTTGGTTTGACTGCTGTTGATGATCCAGCTCCCGAACAAGGATTATTTGACCGAAGTGACAATGTGCAGTTTGCAAAAAAAGGAATTCCTGCACCAACATTTTCATTAGGGTTTAAGGCTTTTAATGGTGATGTTACCAAGTACTATCACAGACCAGGTGATGAAGCCGATAGTCTAGACTACGATTACCTACTTAAGTTTTTTAGAGCCTATGTTTTATCTGGACGTCATATTGGAAATGATCCAAAAACTCCAACATGGACAGCAGGTGATAAATATGAAAATGCATCAAAAGAACTGTATAAAAACTAAAACAACTTAACATATATGATTGAATCCTAAGTTTAAATCTATACTTATCTAGAGTAAAAACTTAGTATCTTTATCCTATAAGAAAGACATATGAGTTCATCATCTTCTGAAAAGGCATTAACATCAGAAAAATTCACCGACTTAAAACTTAAAAAACCAGCTACAAATAGTGTTGGTTTACCAGCAGTTGCTTCGGCTATACAACATGCATTAAAATACATGGATGCTAAAACAGCTTTTGAAATATCAAAAAAGATAAATCAAAAAGGTGGATTCGATTGCCCTGGGTGTGCTTGGCCAGATCCAGACGATGAGCGTTCCTCATTAGGTGAATATTGTGAAAATGGTCTCAAAGCCATGGCTGAAGAAGCTCAAAATAAAACAATTGACGAGGCTTTTTTTAGCAAAAACAGTATAGATGATCTCGCGAAGTTGTCCGATTTCGAAATTGGAAAATCTGGCCGACTGGCTCAGCCTATGTATCTTGCAAAAGACGCTACACATTACAAACCAATTAAATGGTCTGATGCCTATAAAAAAGTAGCAGAACATCTCAATACATTGAATTCGCCAGACGAGGCCATTTTCTACACCTCTGGTCGAACAAGTAATGAAGCTGCTTTCTTATATCAGTTGTTTGTTAGAGCCTATGGCACTTCTAACCTTCCTGATTGCTCAAATATGTGTCATGAAGCAAGTGGTAAAGCCTTGACCGAAACACTAGGTATTGGAAAAGGCTCAGTAAAGCTTGATGATATTTACAAAGCAGAGTTGATTTTAGTCGTAGGGCAAAATCCTGCAACTAACCATCCAAGAATGCTAACTGCTCTTGAAAAATGCAAAAAGAATGGCGGAAAGATTGTAGCTATCAACCCATTACCTGAAGCAGGTTTGATAAAGTTTGTAAATCCGCAAAGCCCACAAAAAATCATCACAGGAGGCACCAAAATTGCCGATGTATTTGCACAAGTCATGATTAACGGAGATGTTGCTCTAGTTAAAGCTATTTTATTAAAATTGGTAGAAGCTGAAGAAAATAGTAGTACAGTTTTTGATCATGAATTCATTCAAAAAAACACAAGTTTTTATTCTGATTTTATTTCAGATCTAAATACATATGATTTTGACGAGTGTGTTAAACTTTCTGGTGTTTCAGAAGCTATTATTTTAGAGATTGTCGATTTAATTATCAATCGAGATAAAATAATTATATGTTGGGCTATGGGATTAACGCAGCATAAAAATGCCGTGGACAATATTAGAGAGTTTGTAAATATCCTTCTTTTAAAAGGAAGTATTGGAAAAGAAGGCGCAGGAACATGTCCTGTAAGAGGACATTCTAATGTTCAAGGCGATCGTACTGTTGGCATATGGGAAGCCGCTCCTCAAGCATTTTTAGATAAAATCGAAGCTAAATTCAATTTCAAACCACCAGTAAAGCATGGTTATCCTGTTGTTGATGCTATTAAGGCAATGCATGAGAAAAAAGCAAAAGTCTTTTTTGGCTTGGGTGGAAATTTTATCTCTGCGGCTCCAGATACAGTATTTACTGCTCAAGCATTAGAACACTGTAATTTAACAGTTCATGTGAGTACTAAATTAAATCGATCACATTTAGTTACCGGAAAAGAAGCACTCATTCTCCCATGTTTAGCGCGCTCTGAAAAGGATATTCAAAACGGCAAAGAACAATTACAAAGTGTCGAAAACTCAATGGGAATTGTCTCATCTACCAAAGGAATACTCAAACCTTGTTCAACCGAGCTTCAAAGCGAAGTTGCTATTGTTTGTAATATCGCTCATGAAACTTTAAAGAAAAAGTCAACAATAGACTGGCTTCGTTACATAGATAATTATGCACTCATAAGAGATGATATTGAAGAGGTAGTTGCTGGATTTGAGGATTACAATAATAAATTGCAACGCCCTGAAGGATTCTACTTGCCAAATGGCGCACGACAAGGGCATTTTAAAACCGAAACGGGAAAGGCTCATTTTTCTATTAATAAATTACCTGATTGGAAATTAAAAAGCGGTGAATTTATAATGACTACCATAAGAAGTCATGATCAATTCAACACCACTATTTATGGTTTAAATGATCGTTACAGAGGTGTATTTAATGAACGTCGAATTATTTTTATGAATCCAGAAGACATGGAACATAAAGGATTGAAATCAAAAGATATAGTTAGTATTAAATCCAAGTTTAACGATGTTATTCGAACTGCCCATAATTTTAAAGTTATTCCATATAAAATTCCCAAAAACTGTTGTGCCACTTATTTTCCAGAAGCTAATGTATTGGTACCAATAGATAGTTATGCACATACAGCAAAAACGCCATCATCTAAAAGTGTTATTGTCACCATAGAAAAAATCTAAAAGTATAGTGAATAGTTAAAATGGACAGAAAGCTATTTTAAATAAATTTTGATGACTAAATTACACTTGTCAATGACAAAGTATATAAAACACAATATCAAAATAACAATCAACATTATGAAAGCACATCAATTACTTCTCATTTTCGTGTCTTTGTTTTTTAGCGGAAATATCTATGCTCAAGACGCTTATTTCCAAATCGATCCAACCTTATCCCCTGATGGCAGAACCATAGTTTTTAGTTATGATGGTGATCTATGGAAAATTCCTTCTTCAGGCGGTGAAGCCTTGCGTATTACTGCCATGAAAGGCGAAGAAACATCACCACGTATTTCACCTGATGGTAAATGGATTGCCTTTAGTGCAACGCAATATGGAAATAAGGATGTTTATATCATGCCTATAAATGGTGGTGAGATCAAACAACTAACCTTTCATGATGCTGCAGATGATGTTGATAGTTGGTCATGGGATTCTAAACAAATACATTTTACATCGTCACGTTACAACCGATTTGCAGGTTATAGTGTTACAGTAGGTGGAAGTACGCCCAAACGATTGTTTGAACATTACTTCAATAATGTTCATAATATCGTTGTCCATCCATCTACAGGAGAAGTATTTTTTAATGAAAGTTGGGAAAGTAAAAATTTCACACATCGTAAACGATATAAAGGTGATTACAATCCAGACATCAAATCATACAACCCAAAAACAGGAACTTATAAAGAATATACTAGCTATAGAGGTAAGGATATGTGGGCGACCATAGATGAAAATGGAACTATTTTCTTTGCATCAGATGAAGCCAATGACGAATATAACTTATACACTTTCTCTAATACTACTAAAACAGCACTAACAAAGTTCAAAAGCTCTATTGGCAGGCCTCAGGTAAGTGCTAACGGACAAAAAGTTGTATTCACCAAAGATTATCAAATACATCTATATGATGTTGCAAATAATAAAACACAAAAAGTTGCTATTAGTATTAATAAAAATAATACTCTTTCAAAATCACAAGATTTTAAAGTAAAAGATAATATTAGTTATTTTGACGTGTCGCCCGACAATAAAAAAATGGCATTTATATCTCGTGGAGAACTTTTTGTTTCAGATATAAAAGGAAAATTCATAAAAAAACTAAATACAACTCCAGACGAACGCGTTCTTGAAGTGAAATGGTTAAAAGATAGTAGGACACTTATTTACAATCAAACGTCCAATGGATATAGTAATCTTTATACGATATCTGCAGATAGAGATGGCACTGAAAAACGTTTGACCAATGAAGCGAGAAATAATATTAATATTGTTTTAGATCACAAATTAGAAAATGCCTGTTATATAAGTGGTAGGGATGAACTCAAACTTATGAGTTTAAAAACCTTTAAAAGCACTACAGTAGTAAAGGATGAGTTTTGGGCTTTATATGCAGGTGCTGCGTATTTTTCTCCAGATGATTCTTATCTACTTTACAATGCTTATCGCAATTTTGAATTGGATATTTTCACCTATCATATTCCATCAAAAAAAGTAATCAACTTAACCAATACAGGTGTAAGCGAATCAAACCCTGTTTGGTCTTCAGATGGTAAATATATATTCTTCGAATCTAATTTAACCGAACCAGGTTTCCCAAGAGGAAACAATATCGTTCATATCTATAGAATGGCGTTAGACAAATATGACACACCTTATAAACTAGATAAATTTGACGAACTCTTTAAAGAAGAAGAAAAAAAAGAAGAAGAGCCTAAAGACAAAAAAGACAAGGACAAAAAAGAAGACCAAACAGTTACTCCTGTTGTTATTAATGAAGTAGGCTTAATGGATCGATTGGAGCGCATAGGTCCTAATTTTGGACAACAAGGCGGTACAGATATTATAAGTAAAGACAATACGACATATGTCTATTATTTTTCCAATCACGATAAGGGTACTTTTAATCTATGGCGAACAACTATTAAGCCTTTTGAAAATAATAAAACCGAAAAAGTAGGAACACAACGCATTAGAGGCTTTCAAACTAAAGTTGTAAAGAAAAGTCAATATATGTTGATTAATGGTGCCATTCATACAGTAAATCTTAGTGCCAATAAGCTGACTAAAATTAAAATGGATGCAACATTTCAGAAAAATCTAATCAATGAATTTAACCAAATGTTTTATGAAGCATGGGCTGGTTTCGAATCTAATTTTTACGATGAGAATTTCCATGGTGAAAACTGGCAAAAATTAAGAGATAAGTATGCGTCATTTTTACCATACATTACAAAACGCTCTCAATTGAGTTTATTATTTAATGATATGCTAGGTGAATTAAACACGTCTCATTTTGGATTTAGATCTTTTGGACAAGAAGATAACACCTATTATGGTAGTCGAACACTAGAAACAGGTATTCAGTTTTCAAAAAATAATCCTTATATGGTTGAACGTGTTGTTTCTAAAAGTCCTGCAGATGTTACTGGAAAAGACATCAAGCCTGGTGATATACTTACTCATGTAAACGGCAGAGCTGTAGACACTAAAATGAATAGGGAACGCTATTTTAGTAAGCCATCTAGGGATAGCGAGATTCGATTAACATTTAGCAGAAATAATCAATCTGTAACAGTAAATATTCATCCCATCTCATCAGGTAATTTAAGAGGTCTATTGTATGACGAATGGGTTGCCAACAATCAATCTTATGTCGATCGTATGAGTAAAAACAAAATTGCTTACGTTCATATGAAAAATATGGGAGGTGGTGAATTAAATAACTTTAAACGAGAAATGGTTTCAGAAGCTTATAATAAGGAGGCTCTGATATTAGATTTAAGGAATAATACTGGAGGAAATGTTCATGATGATGTGTTGCAGTTCTTATCTCAAAAACCATATGCACAATGGAAATATCGTGAAGGAAAACTTGCATCTCAGCCCAATTTTGGTCCAGCAGCAAAGCCTATTATTATTTTAGTAAACGAACAAACACTTAGTGACGCCGAAGTCACATCTGCTGGTTTTAAAGAATTAGGATTAGGTAAAGTTATTGGTACTGAAACATACCGTTGGATTATTTTCACTTCAGGTGCTGGCTTGGTAGATGGTTCTTTTTATAGATTACCATCTTGGGGTTGTTACACCTTGAGTGGCGACAATCTAGAGTTTACAGGAGTAACACCTGACATTTATGTTAAAGAAGATTTTAAAGATCGCTTATCTGGAAATCAACCTCAGTTAGATAAGGCCATAGAAGATATTATGAAGGATTTAAAAAACTAATAAATGATTAAAGGTGATGTATGTTCAACAAAACGTATTCGATCTGTAACGTATCTATGTGTTTTACTACTTATAGGTAATTGCAAAAATCAAAATAGCTTACCAGATCCTTTAGAGGCTGGTTGGAACAATAAGGCGGTTTGTGAAGTTCTTGAAGATAATGTAAAGACTCGAATATTGAAATGTACATTCGCTCCTGGAGTTGGTCATGAAAAGCATTATCACAATCCGCATTTTGGGTATACAATCGCAGGAAGCAGGTTTAGAATTAAAGATACCACTGGTACCAAAGAGGTAAATGTTCCTACTGGCTATAGCTTTAGTAAAAATGAGATCTCTGTACATGAAGTATTAAATATTGGCGATAGTACAGCAGTTTTTTTGATTATAGAATATAAATAAGATATGAACGGATTTGATATTGTTGTGGTGATTGCTATTATTCTATGCGCCAGACTAGGGATACGATTGGTAGCGGGTTACATTAAAATGAAACAAGACAATAAAGAAGATTCTCTTAAGGATGACGTTTAAAGACATAACAAAAAACCAACTCTGTAGAGTTGGTTTTTTGTTATATGATATTCGCAATAATTGCGAAATGATAATATCTCGCTTTACGACCTAGCCTCCAAAGTCATCAAATCTGATGTGTTCATCTGGAATACCAAAGTCTTCACCCATTTTTTGAACGGCTTGGTTCATTAATGGAGGACCACAGAAGTACAATTCGATATCTTCAGGTGCTTCATGATGATTAAGGTAGTTATCAATAACACAGTTATGGATAAACCCAACAAAACCATCACCAGCTTCATCATTAATATCGGTCTTTACTTTCCAATTATCTTCTTCCAAAGGCTCAGATAAAGCCATATAGAATTTAAAGTTAGGGAAGTCTTTTTCTAATTTTCTAAAGTGTTCGATATAAAACAACTCACGTTTAGAACGTCCACCATACCAATACGTTACTTTACGTCCAGTTTTAATAGTTCTAAATAAATGATATAAGTGAGAGCGCATTGGTGCCATACCAGCTCCACCTCCTACATATAACATTTCACTTTCAGATTCGTTGATAAAGAATTCACCATAAGGTCCTGAAATCACTACTTTATCACCTGGTTTTTGAGCAAAAATATAAGATGATGCTACACCAGGATTTACATCCATCCATCCATTTTTAGCGCGATCCCATGGTGGTGTCGCAATACGAACGTTTAACATAATCTCACGTCCTTCAGCAGGATAAGAAGCCATAGAATAAGCTCTTTCTACTATCTCATCATTTTTCATTACTAATGGCCAAAGACCAAATTTGTCCCATTCTGCTTGAAATTTATCAGGTGTCTCATGCTCTTCAGGATGTGCAGTAATATCCATATCAGAATATTTAATTTCACATTCAGGAATTTCAATCTGAATATATCCACCAGCTTTGTAACCCATATCCTCAGGAATTTCAACTACAAATTCTTTAATAAATGAGGCTACATTATAATTACGTACAACAACAGCTTCCCATTTTTTAATTCCGAAAACTTCTTCAGGAATAGTAATTTCCATGTCCTGTTTTACTTTCACTTGGCAAGATAAACGAGCACCATGTTTCAATTCTTTTCTACTGAAATGTGGCGTTTCTGTAGGCAATGCTTCACCTCCACCAGAAAGAACGTGGCATTCACATTGAATACATGTTCCACCTCCACCACAAGCAGATGGTAAGAATATTTTTTCACCTCCTAAAGTTGATAACAAAGTACCACCTGAAGCTACTTGTATTTCTTTTTCACCATTAATCTTGATCGTTACTGGACCAGAAGGTGATAGTTTTTGTTTAACAAACAATAATAACGCAACTAATATCAATGTTACTAATAAAAAAGCTGCTACTGTAGCTATTACTGTTCCTAATGTGCCTGCTGCTAAAATCATACTATTCTACTATTTTAGTGTTGTTAGCTAATTCTGTATTGTCATCTTCAGTTGGAGTCACTTTAGTCTCAACTGTTTTATTTTCTTCTGTTTCTTCATCACCTCCTGTCAACATTCCTCCAAAGCTCATAAAGCCAATAGCCATAAGTCCTGTGATGATAAATGTAATTCCTAAACCTCTCAATGCTGGTGGAACACTTGAGTATCTAATTTTTTCACGAATTGCGGCAATTGCTAAAATTGCTAAAAACCATCCAATACCTGATCCAACACCATAATTTAAGGCTAAACCAAGTGTCGCTATTTCTCTAGATTGCATAAATAATGATCCACCTAAAATGGCACAGTTTACTGCAATTAATGGTAAAAAGATACCGAGTGAGTTATATAATGAAGGTGAGAATTTCTCTACCACAATCTCTACCAATTGTACCATGGTTGCAATGGTTGCGATAAACATGATAAATGATAAGAAACTTAAATCGTAATCTGCATACTCTGGTCCCATCCATGATAATGCACCTGGCTGTAAAATATATTGATCTAACAACCAGTTTAAAGGAACTGTAATTGCTAATACAAAAATTACTGCAGCTCCAAGTCCAACAGCTGTAGATACTTTTTTAGATACAGCAAGGTAAGAACACATCCCAAGGAATGTAGCAAATACCATGTTGTCTATAAATATTGATTTGAAAAATAATTCTATATGTTCCATATTCTTGAGTTTGAAATCCTGAAACTACAGGATGACACTTATATTAATCTTCTACTAAATCTTTATTTCTTGTACGCTGTATCCAAATGATAATACCTACAACAATTAATGCCATTGGCGATAATAACATAAATCCATTATTCTCATACCCTAAGGCATACAATCCTGTTTTTTCGATAGGATCCCCTAATACTGGTATCCCTAATAAAGTTCCAGAACCTAAAAGTTCTCTAAAGAATCCAACAATAATTAATATCACAGCATATCCTAATGAGTTACCAATACCATCTAAGAAGGACTTCCATGGTCCATTACCTAAAGCAAAGGCTTCGAAACGTCCCATAATGATACAATTCGTAATAATTAATCCAACAAAAACGGAAAGCGTTTTACTCAGTTCGTAAGCGAAAGCTTTTAGTACCAAATCCACTATAATTACCAAAGTAGCAACTACAATTAGCTGTACTATAATTCTAATTTTTGAAGGAATGATGTTTCGCATTAAAGAGATCACCACGTTACCTACACCTAATACAAACAATACTGATATAGACATTACAATTGATGCCTCTAATTCTGCAGTAATCGCTAAAGCTGAACAAATACCAAGTACTTGTATTGTAATTGGGTTATTATCTGCTAAAGGATCTTTAATTAAAGCTGCGTCTTTTTTTGAAAGTAAGCCCATATGATTATTGTTTTAAATTTTTAAAATAAGGTACATAAAGCTTTAAATCTTTTCGGATCATTGCAGACACACCATCACCTGTAATGGTTGCTCCTGCAATAGCATCTACCTCATTATCTGTTTTATCATTATTCTTAGGATCTGCATTACCTTTAGCCACATTAATGCCTTTAAAAGTTCCATTAGACATTAAGTGTTCACCTATAAAATCATCCATAAAAAAACGTTGCTTAATGTTAGCTCCTAAACCTGGTGTTTCACCTTTATGATCAAAATAAGCACCTTGAACAATCATATTCTCATCCATAGCAACATAAGCCCAAATTGCATCCCAAAGCCCTTTTCCTCTAATTGGAGCGATATAGTACTTCTTACCTTTCTCGTCTTCTCCAACAAATAAAGGCAATTGTCTAACACCACCATCCTTAGCTTTGGCTTGCTCTTTCTTCACATCAATTAAATAGGCTTGGTCATTCTCTGTTGCCTGACCATTATAGTCTACAACTAATTGCTGCTTGATATATTTATCAAATAATTCAGGCGCATCATCAGTAGATACAAAGTTTGCACTTGTACCTTCGTTTTCATTAATTCCCATAGCGTAGAGAATATTTTGCTGTTTCTCTAAACGCTCGTTTTCTGTAATTGTAGGTTTCAATGATGACGCTAAATATGCCAATAAAGCCCCTACAACCAATACCATTGCTATTGCAAATATTATGGTATATGAATTTTTATCTGTTCTTTTTTCCATCGTTAAGCAGTTTTAACTTTTAGACGTTTCATTCTTTTCTTTACATTTCCTTGAACAACGTAATGGTCTATAGTTGGTGCAAATACATTCATCAATAGAATGGCTAACATTACACCCTCTGGATACGCTGGATTAAATACACGAATCATGATTGAAATAAACCCAACCAAAAATCCATAAATCCATTTTCCTTTGTTAGTTTGGGAAGCCGTTACAGGATCGGTAGCCATAAATACGGTACCAAATGCAAACCCTCCAATAAGTAAGTGATGCCAGAATTCGGTATTCATTAAGCCATAAAACTTACTTGATTCACTAATCAATCCAGAACTAACAACAGCATTAAAGATTAATCCCATAGCTAAAGCTCCAATAACCGAGGATAGCATAATTCTCCAACTTCCAATTTTAGTAAATATTAAGAATAATCCAGCTAATAGAATTAATAATGTTGATGTCTCACCAACAGATCCAGGGATAATTCCATAGAACATATCCATAACATCATGACCTAAAACACCTTTATTTTGTGCTAAACTACCTAAAATGGTTTCGCCAGAAATAGCATCTAAACCTTCTAAAGAAGTCCCAGCTTCTTTTGCAACAGCTATAGCTTCATCTCTTGCTTTTGCTCCATAAACCCATACTTTATCACCAGACATCCACGTAGGATATGCGAAGAATAAAAAGGCTCTAATAGTTAAGGCTGGATTCAAAATATTCATCCCTGTTCCACCAAATACTTCTTTACCTATAACAACTCCAAAAGCAACAGCAACTGCAAGCATCCAAAGTGGCGTGTCTATTGGTACAATTAAAGGCACTAACATCCCTGTTACCAAATAGCCTTCCTCTACCTCATGCTTGTTTTTCATTGCAAACAAAATCTCAATAGCCAAACCAACACCATAAGACACAACTACTAATGGAATTACTTTCCAAAAACCAACCGTAAAATTATCTAAAGTCCAAAAATCTGAACTCAAGAAACCTCCTGTTGCTTGTTGAATTTCTCCAAATGCTAAGTGATGTTGGTAACCAGCGTTAACCATCCCAAAAAGCAAACAAGGTATCATTGCCATAATAACAATGTTCATGGTACGCTTTAAATCATCGGCCGCTTTTATATGAGTCCCATTATGCGTGGTCTCATTAGGTAAGAATAAAAACGTATGTATTGCAGAAAATGCTGGCAACCATTTTTTGTCCTTATTCTTTTCTCTAAAATTATGTAAACTACTTTTTAAACCCATTATCCTATCTCTTTAAGCATTAAGTCTAATCCTTTTCTTATTATATCTTGATGTGGCTGTTTAGACACACATATAAATTCTGTTAAAGCAAAATCTTCAGGAGCCACTTCATACATTCCTAAAGCTTCCATTTCATCTAAATCTTGATACATACAAGCTTTTAAAATTTGCATTGGATAAATATCTAACGGAAATACTTGCTCGTAAGAACCTGTGACAACAAAAGCACGATGTTCACCATTGGTGTTAGTGTTTAAATCGTATTTCTTTTTTGGGTTTAACCAAGAAAAAGTAAGTGCTCTAGACGTCGATATCTTATTAAAAATTGGCTTGTTCCAACCAAAGAATTCATAATCATCACCTTCAGGTATGACTGTAATTACATTATCGTAAAAACCTAAACTCCCATCTGGTTTCAATTGCTTTCCAGATAATACATTACCAGAAATAATACGATCATTCCCATCTTTCTCAACACCATTATCGTAAACCATTGTTGCAACCTCGCTTCCAATTCTAGTTTTGAAATATCTTGGTTTCTTTACTGAAGAACCTGCCAAAGCAACAACGCGTTCTGGATTGAATTTCCCAGTAAGTAACAATTCACCAATCACAACTAAATCTTGAGCATTGATTGTCCAAACTGTTTCACCTTTATTTACTGGATCTATTTTGTTGATATGAGTACCTACATTTCCAGCTGGGTGAGGGCCAGATACTTTGTGTATTGTAGCATCATTCATACCTGCTAATGGTGAGTCGTTAGACCCAACGCCAATATGAACTTGACCTTCAGTTAATTTAGATAAGGCAGAAACAGCAGCTTGTAACTCTGCTTCCTTTCCTGATAAAACAAAATCTAAATCTGCTGCTAAAGGTGCTGATGCATAACCAGAGATGAAAATCGCTTTTGGCGATTTTTCTGGATTTGCAATAACATCATAAGGTCTTTGCTTTATAAAAGGCCAACAACCCGAAGTTAGCAAATGAGCTTTTACAGCTGCAGCATCAGAATCCATATTAAAGGCTCCGAAATCTTTAAAAGATTGCTCCTTATCTGCTTGAATTTTAATAGCATCGATACGACGCTTAGGACCTCTTTGTACTTCTACCACAGTTCCTGAAACCGGAGACACGAACTTTATGTCTTCATTAGACTTATCATAAAAGATAACATCTCCTGCTTTTAAAGTAGCTCCTTCTTTGGCTACAAGTTTCGGAATAACGCTGTGAAAATCTTCAGGTCTGATAGTGCAGAAATTACTTATAATGGCTTGTTCAACTGTTTTTTCAGCTTCACCAACAAGTTTTATATCCAGACCTTTTTTAATTTTAATGTCTTTTGACATACGCTTTATATTGAAATTAGTTGTCTAAAAATCGGTGCAAATTTACGAATTTACCACGTAATAAAATAGTATGACTTTCTAAGTTTGTTATTTTTAAAGATTCTAAATAACATGTGCAATATTAAGGCACAGATTTTGTTTATCTTTACATATCAAACTATTATTAATGATTAAGAACATCTATTATTTTCTATTAGCCTTACTTTTTACAGGACAAGGGTTTTCTCAAGTAGAAGAAGTCAATCCTCCAGAGTATATAAAGACCATCACTTTTAAAAGTCGAACCTCTTCTCAAGGTCAGTTGCCTATCATTAGATTAGGCGAAGCATTTCATTTAGAATTTGATGTTCTTACTACTGATGAACCCGACTTTTACTACACGATTGAGCATTATAATTATGACTGGACAAGATCCAATCTGGTGAAAATGGAATATATGACTGGTTTTGACAATTTCAGAATTGTTAATTACCAAAACTCATTTAATGCTTATCAGTTGTATTCTCATTATGATTTGCAAATTCCTAATAAGCAAACACGTGGCTTGACAAAATCTGGTAACTATATCATTTCAATTTTTAATGAAGATGAAGAATTAGTCTTCTCTAGAAAATTTATGATCTACAAAGAACAAGTTGGTGTTGGGTTAGATATTAAAAGATCTAGAGACGTGAAGTATATTGAAAGTAAACAAAGTGTTGATATCATCATAAATTCTGGCGGATTGAATTTAAACAATCCAAAAGAAACTGTTAAGACCTTAATTATTCAAAATAATAATTTACGCACAGCGATTACAGATATTAAACCTCAGTATACTATTGGAAAAGAGCTTATATATAAATACACTACCGAAACTGCATTTTGGGCAAGTAATGAATTTCGTTTCTTTGAAACCAAAGATGTTAGAGGTGCTAACGTTGGTGTTCAATTTATTGATCTAAAAGATATTTATCATAGTTATTTGTTTCTTGACGGACCAAGATATAGCCAACCTTACACTTACAACCCAGACATTAATGGTAATTTTTTGATTACTGCTTTAGACACTGACGACGTAGATATTGAAGCCGATTATACTAATGTTCATTTTTCAATCCTTCACCCAAAACTTGAAGATGGTGAAAGCATGTATGTCTATGGCAACTTTAATAACTATGCTTTAGAGGAAGATTTAAACAAACTATCATTTGATAGTAGCTCTGGCCGCTATGAGGCTATTATAAAACTCAAACAAGGATTCTATAACTACAAATATGTTGTAGTAGATAAAGATGGAAATCTCGATGAGGGAAAAATTAGTGGTGATTTTTGGCAAACTGAAAACAACTATAAAGTTCTAGTGTATTACAGAGACTTAGGTGCTCGCTTTGATCAACTTATTGGTTTTGGCGAAGCGAATTCGGTTAATATTACCAATTAATCCTTAACAATGAGTTGCTTATAAGTATCGTAAGTTAATTGTCTTTCAATAAATTGCTGAGAGGTTTCATTATAAGACACACAATGTTCTATTGGCTTTGCATAGACATGCAAACTAATTGACTTTCCTTCATAACTATTCTTTAATTTATGAAACCCTATGTTGTCATTCATAAAGGTGAGCTGATGTGGTAAAACCTTTTGTGATCCAACTTTTTTTAAATGCTGATTCTCCACATTAAAAAACACCTCTTCCATTTCTCCTTCTAAGAGGAATACCCAACAATCTTCACCATCGTGACCATGAATTGCTGTTTCTTGATCCTTTTCCCAGCATAAAAGAATAACTTCAAAATTGACATCTCTATACAAACAATTACGTGTATACTTTTGTTGAGACCAACTTTCAAAAGGCTTAAAATCTATTGAATTAAAATTGAAATTATTGAGTATAGCATTGTAATCTTCAATTGAAGATTGCGACAAAAGCGCTATTAGTTGCTGAATGTTTTCTTGGGATTTCAAGTAATGAATTTGATCTTTTAGGGGATTTTCATATTATTCCGAAAAATAGGAATAAATTTACACAAGCCAAAATTTAAGACCCATCACTACAAATGCATAACGATTTATCATTGTTCACCGAACTTGCAGAGCTTTTAATTTCCGAAGAAACAAATCGGCCTGTGGCTGCTCCTGTCGATACTAAAGCACTTTATAAAACTTTAGATCTTCAACTTAATGATGAACCAATAATAGACGATGAGTTTAAATCTATATTAAAAGATATTATAAAGCATACACCTAAAACAGCATCAACCTCATTTTTTAATCAATTATTTGGTGGAAGAATCCCTAGAGCAACACTTGGAGATTTATTAGCTGTTATGCTCAACAATAGTATGTATACCTATAAAGTTGCTGGACCTCAAGTTGGGATTGAAAAAACACTACTTAGAAAAATTTGTGATATCATTGAATACCCAGACGTTGCAGATGGCACTTTTGCTCCAGGAGGATCTATGAGCAACTACATGGCAGTTTTGATGGCTAGAGACAAGTATAATCCTTCGGCAAGAAACGAAGGGATAAACAATACAATGACACTCTATACATCTGAAGCTTCTCATTATTCTATTGCAAAAAACGCTGCTTTTATTGGTGTTGGAAGACAGCAAGTACGTACAATCAAAACTAATGATAGAGGCGAAATGCTAAGTGAAGATTTAGATGCTAAAATTTCAAATGATATCAGACAAGGCTTTCAGCCGTTTTTTGTAAATGCTACGGCAGGAACTACAGTCCTAGGAGCTTTTGATTCTATTGATAACATAAGTAAAGTCTGTAAAAAGTATGACGTATGGTTACATTTAGATGGCGCCTATTGTGGTGGTGTGATTTTTAGTGACGATTACAAACATTTAGTCAATGGCATTGCGCATACAGATTCGTTTAGTTTTAATGCTCATAAAATGTTAGGCACGCCTTTAAGTTGTTCTATTATAGTAACTCGAGACAAGAAATATTTATATGAATCGTTTTCTAATGAAGCAGAATATCTTTATCAAACCAACGATGACGATTTTAATCTCGGAAAAACATCACTACAATGTGGTAGAAGAAATGACGCATTAAAGCTTTGGACCTTATGGAAGTCTGTTGGTAATAACGGATTAAAAACTATAATTAATCACCAGTTCAAACTTGCTGAAGTTGCTAGAAACTATATCAATAACCACCCAGATTATAGATTATACAGTTTTGAAGATTCAATTTCAGTATGTTTTAATTACAAGGATATTCCTGCGAAAAAATTATGTACTGTGCTATACGAAAACGCCAAGCTCATGGTTGGTTTCGGAAATTTTAATGATCAAGATTTTGTAAGAATGGTAACCATTAATAGCGTATTAAAAGAAAAAGATATTATCAACTTTTTTAAAACCATTGAAGATTTTGCAGTTTCAACTGATATTTAAACCCGTTAATCGGTTGAATATCGTAAAGTTGTTAAAATTTTGCTTAATTTTAAAAAAGTCTCCAATTTAGTTGGAAATTATTTATTTTTGTAAGCTATTATTTTCAACACTTCATGGTTCAACAAGTTACAAGTGGGATTAAGATCTCCGTAGAAACATCATTTGAAGGTACATTTTATAAAAATTATAAAGTGCACTTTGCTTTTGGCTATAAAGTAACTATTGAAAATCAAAGTAAAGATTCTGTACAACTCAATTCAAGATACTGGAGAATACTCGACGCACTCAATAATGTAGATATTGTAGAAGGTGAAGGTGTTATTGGTAAAAAGCCAGTTTTAAAACCAGGAGAATCTCACACCTACAATTCAGGTTGTTTATTAACGTCTCCTTTTGGGGCAATGCAAGGTCACTATAACATGGTTAATTTCACAAACACCAATAAGTTTAAAGTGATTATTCCTTCATTTAAATTAAGTGCTCCTTTTGCACTCAACTAAAATTCGCTATAATTTTTTAAGTATTCAAACCTAAATATATCATCTCCTTGATAGATATGTAAGAATTGGCAATTTGAATAATGGCTAAATTGATATGTTTTTTCAAAGTTAAAACCTTCTGAAGACACTTTATAAATGCCATCACAATCAATATTTCCATAAGGGGAAATACGTCTAAAACGAAATTCCTCATGACTCCCAATATGATGTAACTCAAACCAAGCACCTGTACCTATTCCACTTAACCATTGTGCATGATCGCTTTTTATATCATTATGTTTGGGTTCTAAAGTTCCTATTACACTTGGACGATGTCCTTTAAGTACATCTAAAAATAAACGACGATTTTCTTTTCTAACAGTAGAATCAAACTCTGAAATATCTCCAACTTCAGACACCTTATATATAAAATCTTCGGTATCGGCAATAACCACATTGCCAATTGTACTTGGCGTAAATCCTTTTGATTTAATAAGCAAAGATTTGATCTTCTTATTAGTAACACTGGCAATTAGAACATCTGTTACAAAACGCGCACAATTACAGGCCTGTTTTATAAAGGCAGCATACCTTATAAACCCCTTGTTTTGCTCATTAGTTATATACGCTCTTGCCTTTTTATAATCTATTGTCTTACAAATCGAAGCATACATGTTTCCTTCACCATGAGTGAGTTTTGGCTGTGTTGCCAAAAATTTTAAAATCTCATTTAGGTTTTGTATTTCACCCTTTTCTATAGTTGCCTGCATGGGAAAATTTAGCTCAAAATCTGTTTCTTTCCCCCTTACTCGTCCGTACGGAGATGTTGTGATGTAGCGGCCAAAATCATGATATTCTAATACTCCTGTAGATTTATCTATAAGTACTAATGCTGCATGACCAGCTCTCACATGATTTCTACTACCAACAAATAAAAACCGTAAAAATGGAGAGTACCATTCTTTGGCATGAGAGACAATAGTTTCTGGATAGGCAAGTGTGAGAATGATTCCGTCGTTCATATGAATAGAATTGGTGGCAACTTACAAAAATTTATGCAGTATTTTAAGCTTGTTTTAATAGTCATTTAGTCATTAGTCGTCAAAAAATCGTAACTTTGCACCTTCAAAATAATAAGCAATTTTTAAACCTAATTTTAAGATGGGAAAAGGATTTTTCAACGTACCAGTAGCTATAAATGAGCCCGTAAAATCTTATGCTCCAGGATCTCCTGAGCGTGAAGCAGTTTTAGCTGCTTACAAAGACATGTGGAACACTAAAATTGATGTACCATTGTATATCAACGGAAAAGATGTGACAACAGGAAACACAAAAACCATGTCGGCACCTCATGATCATCAACACGTTGTTGGAACATATCATTTAGCAGAAAAATCTCATATAGAGGAAGCTATTGCAACGGCATTAGAAGCCCGAAAAACTTGGTCTCAATTGCCTTGGGAACAACGCGCTGGAATTTTCTTAAAAGCAGCCGAATTAATCGCTGGACCTTACAGAGCAAAAATTAATGCAGCAACTATGATTGCGCAATCTAAAACAGTTCACCAAGCTGAGATAGATGCAGCTTGTGAATTAATTGATTTCTTACGATTTAATGTACAGTTCATGACAGATATTTATCATGAACAACCAGAAAGCACTAGTGGCGCTTGGAACAGATTAGAATATCGGCCACTAGAAGGATTTACCTATGCAGTAACACCTTTTAACTTTACAGCTATTGCAGGAAACCTTCCAGCATGTATGGCTATGATGGGAAATGTTGTAGTTTGGAAGCCTAGTGACAGTCAAATATTTTCAGCCAAAATCATTATGGATGTTTTTAGAGAAGCTGGTGTTCCTGATGGTGTTATTAATGTGGTATTTGGAGACCCTGTGATGATAACTGATACCGTTATGGACAGCCCTGATTTTTCTGGATTACATTTTACAGGTTCTACGTTCATTTTCAAAGAACTTTGGAAGAAAATTGGGAACAATATTCATAATTATAAAACCTATCCTAGAATCGTAGGAGAAACTGGTGGAAAAGACTTTATTATCGCTCACAAAACAGCAAATCCAATTCAAGTAGCAACAGCTATCACTAGAGGTGCTTTTGAATTCCAAGGACAAAAATGTAGTGCAGCTTCGCGAGCGTATATTCCTTCCAACCTATGGAATACAGTAAAAGAACGTGTTATTGCTGATGTTAAGTCATTTAAAATGGGATCCCCTGAAGATTTGAATAATTTCATCACTGCTGTTATTCATGAAGGTTCTTTTGATAAGTTAGCATCATACATTGATGGCGCTAAAAATGATTCGGATGCTGAAATCATCGTTGGTGGAAATTACGATAAAAGCAAAGGTTATTTTATAGAACCAACCGTTATCGTGACTAGCAACCCAAAATACACAACCATGTGTACAGAATTATTTGGTCCTGTAATCACTATTTACGTATATGACGAAGACAAGTATTCTGAAACTTTAAAACTGGTTGATGACACTAGCGAATATGCATTAACTGGAGCTATACTAGCAACAGATAGATACGCCATTCAAGAAGCAACTAAAGCATTACAAAACTGTGCTGGAAATTTTTATATCAACGACAAACCAACTGGAGCTGTTGTAGGACAGCAACCTTTTGGAGGTGCTAGAGCTTCTGGTACAAATGACAAAGCTGGTAGTGCACTTAATTTATTGCGCTGGGTATCGCCAAGAATGATAAAGGAGACTTTTGTGACACCAACAGATTATCGCTATCCATTTTTAGGATAAAATCTTACACAATTTTATATTACAATCCTCAAATATTACAGTTTGAGGATTTTTTTTTGCTTTTGGTCTTAAATCACTTGATAACACATAATTAACTAAACGAAACTTTGTATCTTGTTAGTCGCAACTATTAATTAATCAATTATGATAAAAAATTACGTTCTAATTTTATTGTTATTCCCTTTCTGTATTCAAGCTCAAACAGTTGAGTTTGAATCGACACTTACTGCAGATTTAAGTGCATATACCGCAATCAATAGTGAAGTTGCTAATTTTGCTGGTTTAGGAGAATACGAAGTATTTCTAGATACCGATACTGGTGTTTTGGATAAACCAATTATTTTGGTAGATGGATTCGATCCAGGTGATACCAGAACAATTGCTGGTCTTTACAGCTTATTAGATTTTACTGGGTCTTCAGGCCCTGAAAATTTAGCCGATTTAGTTAGAGCCCAAGGGTATGATGTTATTATTTTAAATTTCCCGTCTTACTTTAGACTGGATGATAATTCACTTTTAAATATTGATAATGCTACAGACAATAATGCCGATATGGTCATTGACGAGCTCGATTACCCTGGAAGTACACTAGTTAATGGTGGAGCAGATTTCATTGAACGTAACGCAATGTTATTAGTAGATTTAATAAATACGCTTAATGGACCAGAAGCTCAAGGAGGTAAAGTAGGCGATGAAGAATTAGTTATCATTGGTCCAAGCATGGGTGGATTAATCTCTCGTTATGCATTGAACTTCATGGAAGAGGACGCTCAAGATCATGAAACAAGATTATGGATGTCATTTGATTCTCCTCATCTTGGCGCGAATGTCCCATTAGGTTTTCAACATCAATTTAACTTTCTAGGATTTGGTTTAGGTGACGATTTAAACGTTGTTGAATTACAAGGCATTGTAAACGGACTACTAAAATCACCAGCTGCAAGACAATTGTTAGTTGATCATTTCGAAGCTCATCTTTTGGATGGTAGTGAATTTGATTTTGACCCTACAAAGTTATTACCAGAAGCTCATCCTTATAGAGCAGTTTTTGAAAATAACATCAACAGTTTAACACCAACTGGTTTTCCACAGAATACGCGAAATGTATCTATCATAAATGGTAGTGGAATTGGAACTGCATATAAAGCTGCCGATGGCACGACAGATATTACTCCTGGTTTTGCTGCTTTGGCAATTGAGGACCTAGAAATTCCTGATTCTCCATTACCACAAACAACAGCCGATATCAATATTAACTTCACGCCTTTAACTGAAGATGATATGGGTAATGATGTTGGACCTCAATTAATAAGTAAGGTTTTTGTTGAAGGCTTTTTAATTTTTGGATTTATAACTCTTGTAGATGTCGAAATACAGGCAGAAGCTCCAAGTTTTTCAGATGGTATTGATGCAGCTTCAGGAGGCCTTTTCGATCTGGGAGGTTTTACTGATGGGCTAGGCGGAGATCCAATTATTGATAATTTTCTTACCTCATTAACAGTAAATAAATTTAGTTTCATCCCTTCGGTTAGTGGAATGGCCTTAGAAATTACAAATAATGAAGTTAATTGGTATCACGATATTAACCTTGGCGATCCAGGAGGAACAGGAGACACACTAAATAATACACCTTTTGTGAATTGGTATATGCCAGATGATAATGAAAATCATGTTGAACTCACCGAGGAAAATGTGGCTTTTGCACTTACTGAGATTTTTCAACAAACACTATCAAATACAGATTTTGAAACTATAACATCAATTAAGATTGAGAAGAATCCAATTGAAAATGAAATAACAATACTAAGTAGTAGAATTCTAGATGATGTCAATATTTCTATTATTGATATTACTGGAAAAGTGGTTTTTTCTTCTAATCAAACATTAGATAGAAGATCTTCAATCCCTTTAAATTTAGATTCGGGAATGTATATTCTCAATCTTGAGTCTAAAGACAACTATAACTACCGAACAAAGATTATTGTAAAGTAAAAAAGAAACCCTTTCAAAATTGAAAGGGTTTCTTTTTTTAGATAATTTCAAAATATGATGTAAGTATTTTGTCATTACCTCTACAAATACCTCATGATATTTATATACTTCATAATTGGTATTTTAGCAAGTGTAATTGGCGCATTACCTTTGGGTGCATCCAATATTGCTGTAATTAACACAACCATTAAGCAAAATGCCAAACAGGCTTTTAAAATAGCAATAGCAGCTGGTATTGCTGAAGTTATTCTTTCTTATTATGCGCTACATTGTAATATGGTTGTTAGAGACTTCTTTGACCAAAATATGTGGATTCAAATTGTAATTGTTGTAATTCTAATGGCAGTAGGTAGCTTTTTAATTTTCAAAAAGAATAAAGAAAAAGCATCCAAAAAAAAGAGACTAACATCATCTAAATATGCTACTGGATTTCTTCTAGGAATTTTAAACCCTCCAGTTCTGATTTATTGGATTGTTGCCTTCGGAATAATTAATAATAATGATCTTATGTTATCATTAGGTTCTCCTCTATTTGTATTATTTCTATTCTTTGCAGGAGTATACTTAGGTAAGCTACTAACATTGTATCTCTATAGCAAATTTAGTATCGCCATAAAAAATAAAGTTCAAAATATCACTTTGGTAATTAATAAAGTAACAGGTATATTATTAATTGTTATCGGTATCGCTCAAGCTATAAAATTGAGTTTATAAAATTGTCTTATCTGTAGTTGTCTACATCACCAATGGGATAATCTTCATAAAAATCTTTAAAAGTTTTTTCAGTTGTATAATTATCTCTTAATACTTTGTAGACCATTATTACAACAAAAACTTGACCTATACATGTTAAAAAGAACACCCAATTTAAAGGTATGTCCATTGCTGCTGCAATCGTGACTGTCACTAACAACAACGTGGTAACAACGACATAAAACATTACTGGGAATTTCATGTTGTTTTATTAACAAGATACTAAACAACAGGCATTTGAAGCAAAAATAGCTTTATAAAATTACGTTAATCTTTAGTGCATAACGAACTTAACTACTAAGCCTTCATTTGCACGAACATTAAAAACAGTATTATCTTCAAAAATAAGATACTGACCCTTAACACCTACCAATTTTCCTGTATATGTACCTACTTTTTCGATATTGAGGCTTTTAGGTTTTTCTGGGTATTTATGTACAGGAAACTCAAGATTTGTTTCGGTATTTGAAGCAATAAAATAATCTTTAGCTTCTTGAGGGATATATTTTTTTAATCGCTCTCTCCATTCGACTAAATTTTCATCTTCATTATCATTTTTGAGCATTTTTCGCCAATTGGTTTTATCTGCAACATGATCTTTTAATGCTACTTCAGTAATTCCAGCAAGATATCTATTAGGCACCTCTACAATTTCAATAGCTTCATGCGCTCCTTGATCTATCCAACGTGTAGGCACTTGAGTTTTTCTAGTGACACCAACTTTTACATTACTAGAATTGGCGAGATATACAATATGAGGTTGTAATTGAACTTTCTTCTCATATTCTAAATCACGATCTTCTTTACCTAAATGCGCAGTACTTAATTCTGGTCGCATAATCCAATCCCCAGCTTGTGGAATATCAAAAAAATCTTCTTTGCAAAACCCTTGGCGGTAAATAGGTTTATCTAATCCGCATTTCAAACATTGATGTTTTACAAACTCCATTGTAATGGTTTTATTCAATAACTGATTCATATTCAGGAAATCATTTTCCAATATCAAATAATATTGAATTGGCTCAGCTAGCTCCGTTTGCATTTTTGTTAAAACACCTTGATAAAACATAAAAAAAAGTATTATTTTTAAAACTTAAAGATACTATAAAAATGCCGATTCCATTAGTAAATTCTATTGCTTCCTGGTTTTTAAAAAAACGATTCCATCAAATTGAATTGTTTCTAAAATACCCAAATGAAGTACAAAACGAATTACTCTTTCAGCTCCTTTCAACCGCAAAGGATACTGAAATTGGTAAAAAGTATGACTTTGCATCTATTTCCACCTATGATACCTTTTGTGAACGCATTCCTATTTCTTCATATGAAGATTGTCAAGATATGATTGAACGGTCTCGTCGCGGAGAACACAATATCTTTTGGCCCAACCCAATCAAGTGGTTTGCAAAATCTAGCGGAACAACAAATGCTAAAAGCAAATTCATACCTGTAAGTACAGAATCATTAGAAGATTGTCATTACGCTGCAAGTAAAGATTTACTGTGTATGTATCTCAATAATAATGAAGATTCGCAATTGTTCACTGGAAAAAGTTTACGCTTAGGAGGTAGCAAAGAACTATACAAAGAGAACGGAACCGTATTTGGCGATCTATCAGCTATACTTATAGATAACATGCCTTTTTGGGCAGAGTTTAGCAGTACACCTAGCAGTAAAGTATCTTTAATGAGCGATTGGGAAGTAAAGATGAAAGCTATTGTTGAAGAAACCCGAAATGAAAACGTAACCAGTTTGGCCGGCGTTCCTTCTTGGATGCTTGTGCTACTTAATACTATTTTGGAAACAACTGGAAAAGACAATCTCTTCGATATATGGCCAAATCTAGAAGTCTATTTTCACGGAGGCGTAAGTTTTGTCCCTTATGTTGATCAATACAAGGCTATTTTACCTAAATCAGATTTTAAATACTACGAAATTTATAATGCTTCTGAAGGTTTCTTCGCTATCCAAGATCAAAATAATAGCAGTGAGTTATTGTTGATGTTGGATTATGGAATTTTCTATGAATTCATCCCAATGGATACCTACGGAACAGCTAATCAAAAGATTATTCCGTTGAGTGCAGTTGAAATTGGCAAGAATTACGCCGTTATTATTACAACTAATGCTGGCCTTTGGCGCTATAAAATTGGTGACACGGTAAGATTTACATCTATAAGTCCGTATCGTATAAAAGTTTCTGGTAGAACAAAACACCACATTAATGCCTTTGGAGAAGAATTGATTATTGAAAATGCTGAAGATGCGCTAAGAGAGGTTTGCTTTTCAACTAATGCTGAAATAGTTGATTACACAGCTGCTCCTATTTTTATGAATGGAAAAGATAAAGGATCACATGAATGGCTCATTGAATTTAAAACGCCACCTCAAAACCTCAAGACATTTAACGAGCTTCTAGATACCAAACTAAAATCACTTAACTCAGATTATGAAGCTAAACGCCTCAATAATATGACATTAAATATGCCAACAGTTCATATCGCTAGAGAACGTCTATTTTACGATTGGCTAAAGCAACATGATAAATTGGGTGGTCAGCATAAAATCCCTAGATTATCTAACAGTAGAGAGTATATCGACGAATTATTAAGCCTTAATATAACTTCATAGTCATTCATCGGTAAAATTCGCACAGCTTCTAAATTTGTCGGATTTACGTATAGTTTTATCTAATAAATGTCATAATAAAAGATTTTTTATATTTTTGATTATAATTTTAAATGTAATTAATCCCAAAACCCTCACAATGAAAACGCCTATCCTCACGGTGTTTACCATATTATTTTGTATGGTATCTTCACCTACGATCTCAAACCTAGATGGTAATCGTAATGATCCAAAACATTTTGATGAACTCAATAGAAGCGGACTAGAATTTTATGTCTATACTTCAAAAGTAAACACAAAATATTCTGAGATTCCTTCAGCTGTATTCAAAAACAAATTGATTATGGTGTCCTCTAAAAAAATTGGCGGACTAGGAAATGGTATAGACAAATATACCAATGAACCTTACTTTGAGTTATTCTGTCTTGATGTTGATGCTTATGGTTCTGTAAAGAACCCTTTGTTCTTTTCGAGAATTATCAATACAAAAGATAATGAAGGTCAAGTTGCCTTTTCTCCTGATGAACAAACTATGTACTTCACAAGAAGTAAACGTGAAAATTCTCAGAATTACCAATTGTATAAAGCTTTTTTAGAAAAAGACTCTAATGGTAACTGGATTAATGAACAAGAGTTAACTATTAGTGATCTCAACTACTCTATCGAAAATCCGCATGTATCATTTGATGGAACCGAATTATATTTTTCATCAAATATGCCAGGCTCTTTTGGTGGTTTTGATTTATATGTCGCTCAAATTAATCCTGATGGAACTTTAAATGATCCTGTTAATTTGGGACCAAAAATCAATACGAGGTTTGATGATAAATTTCCACATCTATCCAAAGATGGGAAAAAATTATTCTTTTCATCTAAAGGACATGAAAGCATTGGCGGTTTTGACATTTTTGTAAGTTCTATTTCAGAAGATATTAAAACGCCACGAAATTTAGGAAAAAATGTAAACTCCGAATTCGATGAAATTGCATTTATGTTTACAACCGAAGATAAAGGATTTTTCGCTTCGAATAAAGAACAAGGAAAAGGTAGTTTTGATATGTATCGTTTTAAAGCTAATGTTATTTACCAACAGTTACAAGGTGTGGTCGTGAACGAAGACAATAAACCTATTCCTAATTCAACTGTTGTATTATTTGATGTAAACGGAGATGAGATCGAACGACAGGTTACAGATATTGATGCCTTTTATAGCTTTAAAGTTAAAGCTTATGAACGCTACTCTATTAAAGTATTAAAAAATGGCTTTGAAAAATTTGAATCCAGATTTTCATCTTATAAAACTGATGCTATTATCTATAAAGAAACTTTAAAATTATCGCCAAAAATATCGGCTGTGAGTAATGACTAGTCATCTCTAAATTTTAAAACATCGACGAACAACACTATTTTTTCCCGAACAACGAGTATTATTGATGTTCATCCAAAAGCAAGCAAAGTCGTTTTTATTCTGAAATTATTGCAGCTATATTTACGAAGTCTTTAAGAAAAAAACATTTTGAAAAGGACATAAAATTGTAAAAAAATATTCAAAATATTGTTTAGCAATATTAGTTTTTAAATCCTAATAAAAAAACCACTCTCGGGAAAGAGTGGTTTCTTTTTGTTCTATTCTGAAATCTATTTATGAGACTGCTTTTAGCTTTTTAAGCTTCGTTTTAGTAAGCTTGGTTTCTGCATAAGACTTAGTTACATTAAGTTTTTTATCATTTGAACTTGGCATTTCAAACATCGCATCGGTCAAGATTTCTTCACAAAGCGAACGCAAACCTCTTGCACCCAACTTATACTCTATAGCTTTATTAACGATAAATTCTAAAGCGCCTTCCGTGATAGCGAATTCGATATCATCCATAGCAAACAATTTCTTATACTGTTTGATGATGGCATTTTTAGGCTCAGTTAAAATAGCTCTTAATGTATTCCCATCTAACGGATCCATATAGGTAAGCACTGGAAGTCGACCAATGATTTCAGGTATCAATCCAAAGTCTTTTAAATCCTTAGGGATGATATACTGTAACATGTTATCGGGATCGGCTATTTCATCATCATGAGATGCTTTATAACCAATAGCAGCCATATTTAATCGCTTAGAGATGACACGCTCGATACCATCAAACGCTCCACCTGCAATAAATAAGATATGCTCTGTATTAACTTCAATAAATTTTTGGTCTGGATGTTTACGTCCTCCTTTTGGTGGCACATTAACAACAGTACCTTCAAGCAACTTTAATAAGGCTTGCTGTACACCTTCTCCAGAAACGTCTCTTGTGATTGATGGATTATCACTCTTACGAGCAATTTTATCAATCTCGTCAATAAACACAATACCACGCTCTGCTTTTTCTAGGTTATAATCTGCCGCTTGTAATAAACGTGTTAAAATACTTTCAACATCTTCTCCAACATAACCTGCTTCAGTTAAAACGGTTGCATCCACAATAGCAAGTGGCACATTAAGCATTCTCGCTACAGTTTTAGCCATTAAAGTTTTACCTGTTCCTGTTTGTCCTACCATAATGATATTTGACTTCTGAATTTCAATATCATCGTCTGTTGGTGGTTGCAATAAACGTTTGTAGTGGTTATAAACTGCAACAGACATCACTTTTTTGGTGTGCTCTTGACCAATAATATACTCGTCAAGAAAAGCTTTAATCTGCTGTGGTTTTTTAAGCATTAACTCTGATGACAACTCTGCATTATCAGACTGTTTAGATTCTTCTAGAACAATACCGTGTGCTTGTTCGATGCAGCGATCACAAATGTGCGCATCTAAACCAGCAATCAACAGATTGGTCTCCGGTTTTTTTCGTCCACAAAACGAACATTCTAATTCTTCCTTTGCCATAAATCGTTTTAAAGCTTCACATTTCCTAGGAAAACATCAAGCATTTGTTCTTTTTATCCTCTTGATAGTACTTCGTCTATCATTCCGTATTCTTTAGCTTTATCAGCTTTCATCCAATAATCACGGTCGCTATCTTCGTAGATTTTGTCGTAATCCTGACCTGAATGCTTACTAATGATTTTATATAACTCTTCTTTAAGGGTTAATATTTCACGAGCCGTAATTTCGATATCACTGGCTTGACCTTGCGCACCTCCTAACGGTTGGTGAATCATCACACGCGAATGTGTTAATCCGCTACGCTTTCCTTTTTCACCAGCACATAATAACACAGCTCCCATAGACGCTGCCATACCTGTACAAATAGTAGCTACATCTGGTTTGATTAACTGCATGGTATCATAAATACCTAAACCTGCATACACACTTCCTCCTGGTGAATTGATATATATTTGAATGTCTTTAGACGCATCTGTGCTTTCTAAAAACAGTAATTGTGCTTGAATGATATTGGCTACTTGATCATTGATCGCTGTACCCATAAAAATAATACGATCCATCATTAAACGCGAGAATACATCAAAAATAGCGATATTCATTTGTCGTTCTTCAATGATATTAGGCGTTAACGCTGTTGGATACATACTACTAATGATCTTATTGTAATATGTGCTGCTAATACCTTGATCTTTTATTGCGAATTTTTCAAATTCTTTTCCGTAATCCATATATAGTTTTCAAATTTTTTTAATGTAAACAAAAAGCGTAAGACGGTGAAGTCTTACGCTCAAAGATACTAATTTATAATATTATTTCTTCTATTTAACAAAATAGCATTAGCCTATACTCAAATATCGAATCTTGGCTCATTTATTTCTTTTGGCATAGTACCCATTATTGGGTTTAGCTGTAAAACTCTTTTACAAAATCGTCGTAAGTTATTTCTTTTGTCTTAAGATTTGCTTCGGCTTTGTAAAGATTTAACAATTTAGTGCTCATCAATTGCTCAGATAAACGCTTTACTTCATCTTTATTTGATAAGATTCTTGCAGCAATACCTTCTAACTCTTCATCACTAGAACCTGTTTGTCCAAACTGTGCCATTTGCACTTTGATCATTTCTTTAGCGTGATCTTTAAGATCATCAAAAGACACTTGAAGATCATGTTTTTCAATAATCTTACCTTCAATTAATTGATAACGCATGCTTTTTTCAGACTTTTCGTATTCTTCTTTAGCTTGCTCTGCATCCATTACTTCTTCACCGGCAGTTTGCATCCACTTCTGTAAGAATTCAGCTGGCAAATCAAATTTTGTGTTTTCTACTAAATATTCAGTTACGTCATTTAATAGTTTTTGATCTCCTTGTTGTGCAAATTGCTTTTCAGAATCTTCTTTAATCTTAGCTTTCAATTCTGTTACAGACGTCACTGCTTTTGGTCCGAATAATTTATCAAATAACTCTTGATCCAAATCAGCTAATTCTCTTGAGTTAATTTCGTTGATTGTAAATGTTACTTCAACCTCTAGACCATGAGCATCATCATGAGATACCTTTAAGAAGGTCATAAGATCATGATCATCCTTAAACAATCCCTTAGTTTTTAATGTGATCACATCACCAACTTTAGCACCAATAAATTTCTTCTCAGTCGCTTTTCCTTTAAACTTATCTAAAGTGATCATTGTAGAATTATTGATCTCTTTTTCCTCATTTACAAAAACACCAGTAATTTCAGAGTCTTTAGCTACTTCTGTTTCAGAAATAATTTTACCATACTGTTTTCTAATATGCTCTACTTGGTTATCTAACATTTTATCATCGGCAACAATGTTATAATGTGTGATGGCTTTTTTACCTTTTAAGTTCACATCAAAATCAGGTGCAAGTCCTAATTCGAACTCAAAAGAAAAGGCATCAGAATCCCAATCTAAATCATCCTGAGGCTTTGGTAATGGGTTACCTAAAACGTCTAATTTTTCTTCGGTTAAATATTTACCCAAAGCATCTTGTAAAAGCTTGTTAACCTCATCAACTAAAACCGCTTTACCATATTGCTTTTTTACTAAAGTCATTGGTACATGACCTTTTCTAAAGCCTGGGATATTAGCCGATTTACGGTAATCGCTTAATATTTTTTCTACTTTATCGCTATAATCTTCTTTAGCGATATCTACTTTTACCACTGCATTTAATGCGTCGATGTTTTCTCTTGTAATATTCATTGTATCTACTCTAAACCCTAAAGGGTATTTACATTTTATATTTTTAATACACACGAGGTATTAAAAAGGGCTGCAAAAATACGATATTTTTTGCAACCCAACAATAGTTTAAGTAACTGATTTTGTGTCTACTTTTTCTTCTCTTTTAAAAAGGAATAGGCAATAGATTGTGAGATGGATAATAAGATACTAAACAGTAAGGCTGTCCAAAACCCATTCACGCCAAAACCATCTATAAATTTATCTGCTAGTAGAATGATACACGCATTAATCACAAACAGAAACAAGCCTAAAGTAAGAATGGTAATAGGTAAAGTTAAAATGATAAGTATAGGCTTTACTATGGCATTTAATAATGCTAAAACCACAGCTACAATAATTGCAGATTGATAGCCTTTAAGTCCAACACCTGGCAAAAAATGAGCTAAAATCATTACGATCCCAGCAGTGAGTAATATTCTAATAATTAGATTCATAAGATTTAGATTTTACAACTATGAAGTTACAAAATTTATAACGGCTTCGTAAAAGTCTTTTGGGTTTTCGGCATGCAACCAATGACCAGCATTGGTTATTGTTTCAATAGCTGCAAGCGGAAAATGCTGCTTGATGAGTTTCTCATCTGTTGGCATCACATACTCGCTTTTGTCACCTCTCAAAAAAAGTGTTGGATTTTCAAATTTAGAATGTATAGGTAAGGCTTCTCCAACTTCAGTGACATTCTCTTTTAAAACGTCAAGGTTAATTCTAAGTCCGAGCTGCCCCTTTTCTACCCAATACAAGTTTTTAAGCAGGAACATACGCACACCAGGTTCGGAAACATATTGCGAAAGGAATGTATCTGCGGCACCTCTACTTTTAATGTCGTTAAAATCCAAGGCACTCAATCCAGCCAAAATGGCATCGTGATGCACAGGATAAAAGCGCGGACTTATATCTGCCACCATTAATTTTGAAACCAACTCTGGATATTCGGACGCAAAAAGCATTGCCGTTTTTCCACCCATTGAATGACCTAGTAAAGTCATATTTTCGAGTTGATGCGCATCAGAATAACGCTTAAGATCTTCAGATAAAACCTCGTAATTAAATTCGTCATTATGAAAACTACGTCCATGATTACGTTGATCTACCAGATGCATTTCAAAACCAGCTTCAGCAAATTTATTGCCTAGTGTTTTCCAGTTGTCGGACATCCCTAAAAACCCATGAAGAATAACAAAAGGCTGTCCTTGTCCTATAATTTTTGAGTGTAATGTCATTGTAATCGCTGTAAATACATTTGCACCACATTTTCGATACCTAGGTACAAGCTTTCAGAAATCAAAGCATGACCAATCGACACCTCTAATAATCCTGGTATGTTTTCTTTAAAGAATTTGATATTATCCAAAGCCAAATCATGTCCAGCATTAACACCTAATCCTATGTTATTAGATAATTCTGCTGCTTTAGTAAACGGTTCAATCGCGCTTTCATTTCCTAAACCATATTGATGCGCGAAAGTTTCAGTATATAATTCGATACGATCAGTTCCTGTAGCTTTAGCACCTTCTATCATTTCTAAAACAGGATCTACAAATATGGACGTACGAATGCCATTGGATTTAAATTCTGAAATGACTTCGGTCAAGAACGCTTTATGCTTTATGGTGTCCCAACCAGCATTAGATGTTAAGGCATCTACAGCATCTGGAACCAAAGTAACTTGCGTTGGTTTAACTTCGAGCACCAAATCCATAAAGGATTGTATTGGGTTTCCTTCAACATTAAATTCGGTATAAACCTCAGGCTTTAGATCACGTGTATCTTGATATTTTATATGGCGTTCATCTGGTCTTGGATGCACAGTAACACCTTCTGCTCCAAATCGCTGCACATCTTTAGCAAACTGAACAACGTTTGGTGTGTTTCCTCCACGAGAATTCCTCAAGGTTGCTATCTTATTGATATTTACACTTAACTTGGTCATAACTTTGTAATTTGATTACAAAAATACAAAGTCCTTCAACCTTAATTGTGGTTATTTTTAATTAATTTTGATTAGAATTTTACAAGACTATGCCATTACGAGAATATATTATTAACGATATAAAACCACTCAATATAAATGATAAGGTGAGTGATGTTCAGTTGATTTTTAATGAATTGACCTATTCCCATATTCCTGTTGAGAATAATGGCACATATCAAGGTTGCATCTCTGAAACTGATGCCCATTGTTTTGAGTCTCAAAAAACAATTGCCGATTGTAATTATGCTCTAGATGGTTTCTTTGTGAGATCTGACACCAACTGGTTGGATGTACTGGAAACATTTGCACAAAATTCTTGTAATATCATGCCAGTTCTAGATAAGCATAATAATTATCTGGGCTATTACGAACTTAATGATATTATAGGTTTATTTAATGAAACGCCTTTCTTTGCCGAGCCCGGCGGTATTCTTATTGTTGAAAAAGGTATTCAAGATTATTCCTTTAGTGAAATTAGCCAGATTGTTGAATCAAACGATGCAAAAATTTTAGGTGCTTTTGTATCTCGAATGGACAGTGGCGTTGTCCAAATCACTTTAAAGATTGGTAATTCTGGACTCAATGATGTGATTCAAACCTTTAGACGCTATAGTTATAATATTATTTCGGGTCATGAGGAAGACACACATCTTGAAAACCTCAAGGACCGCTCAGAATACCTCAAAAAATACTTAGACATATAGTATGAAGGTAGCCGTTTACAGTCAGTATTATCCAGAGAAATCTTTAAAATCATTTGAAGATCTTATTAATGTACTTCACAAGAATCAAGTTTCCATTCATATAGAAGCATCATTTTATAACGAATTAAATGATGGTATAAAACAAAATTCTGCTGTTAAAAAATTCACCGAATTGGATGACAGTTATAATCTTTTGATTAGTGTTGGAGGAGATGGTACCATTTTACGAGCTATCACCTATGTAAGAGATCTTTCTATTCCGATTGTTGGCATCAATACAGGCCGGCTTGGTTTTTTAGCGACCATTCAAACCGATGATATCGAAGTTGCCATTACACATATTTTAAATGGTAATTATAAAACCTCCGAACGCACATTGCTGAGTGTAGAAACTAATCCAGAAAATGAAGACTTAAAAGTCACCAATTTTGCGCTTAATGAAATTGCTGTAAGTCGAAAAAATACAACCTCGATGATTACCGTAGAAACCCATTTAAACGATGAATATTTGACATCATATTGGGCTGACGGACTCATAGTGGCCACACCAACTGGTTCTACAGGATACTCTTTAAGTTGTGGCGGACCAGTAATAACACCCGAAGCTAATAGTTTTGTCCTAACACCTATTGCGCCTCACAACTTAAATGCAAGACCTTTAGTTATTCCAGATGACACCACTATTCATTTAAGAGTAGATGGTCGAGAAGATCAACATTTAATGTCATTAGACTCACGAATAGTCACCTTATCAAACGCTACCCTAATCACCATAAAGAAAGCCAACTTTAAAGTTAAAATGGTAGAGCTCTTAGATGAAAGCTTTATTGATACGCTCAGAAAGAAAATGCTCTGGGGCGAAGACAAACGTAATTAAACAATAAAACCTTATAAAATCTGTTTTCTGTAAGACTATTTGCCACAAATTACCGTAGGCAATTCATATTTATTATATTTGCAAACTTTTAAAAATTTATGAGGTATTTAATCTTATTTTTATTGAGTATATGTTTCGCACAAAAAAGCCAGGGTCAAATCTATGAAGTTGGTGTATTTGCTGGTGGAAGTAATTTTATTGGTGATGTAGGTCGTACAAACTACATCAACCCTAATACGGCTACACTAGGCTTGCTTTTAAAATGGAATCGCAGCCCAAGACATTCATGGAGAGTCTCAATTATTTATTCTGATTTAAAAGGCTACGATGAAAAATCTGATGATCCTAGACGTGTAGAACGTGATTATTTCTTCGACACTAATTTATTGGAAATCTCTGCAGGTATGGAATTTACCTTTTGGGATTTTGATTTACATCAAGGAGATTTAAAAGTAACACCATATATATATTCAGGAATATCTACAGCAAAACACCCAAACTATTTTTTCAATGCCGCTGGTGAGTATACAGCAGAAGGAACAGATAGCTGGGCTTTTGGAATACCTATGACACTTGGTATTAAAAGCAACATTACTAATCATTTAATTTTAGGTTTTGAGGTTGGTGCACGTTACACCTTTTCAGATGAAATAGATGGTAGTGTTCCTGACGCAAAAGAATTAGAGGTATTTTCCTTTGGTAATACAAATAGTAACGACTGGTATGTATTTACTGGTTTTACATTAACTTATACATTTGGTCAAAGACCTTGTTATTGCAATTTTTAAATGAATTTAAAAGATCAAATATTAACCGATAAGCTTCCTAATCATGTCGCCATAATAATGGATGGTAATGGTCGTTGGGCCAAACAAAAAGGGATGCTAAGGGTAATAGGTCATGAAAATGGGACGAAGTCTGTAAGAGATGTTGTAGAAGCTAGTGCCGAAATTGGAATTAAAAATTTAACACTATACGCTTTTTCTACTGAAAATTGGAAACGCCCAAAGCTAGAAGTTCAAACACTTATGAAACTTCTAGTTAAATCATTAAAAAGAGAAATCAAAACACTTCAAGACAATAACATTCGCCTTTTAGCTATTGGAAATCTTAAAGATTTACCAAAAAAAGCGCATCAGGAGTTGTTAGAAGTTATAGATAAAACCAAAAACAATACACACATGACACTCACTCTGGCCCTAAGTTACGGCTCTAGAGAAGAGATTGTTAAGGTTATAAAAGAATTAACAGATAAAGTTAAAAATAATATAATTTCTGTTGAAAGTATTGATGAATCAATTATAAATAAGCATCTTTACACGCATAATTTACCAGACGTAGACTTGTTAATAAGAACTAGCGGTGAACAAAGGATAAGCAACTTTTTGTTATGGCAAATTGCTTATGCTGAATTATATTTTACAGACATTCTTTGGCCTGATTTTAAGAAGAAGGACCTTTATGAAGCTTTGATAAATTATCAAAATAGAGAACGACGATTTGGAAAAACAAGTGAACAACTTAGCTAATTACTTACTTTTGAAAACATATATTAAGCCACTACTCCTAGCATTTATTTTTATTACTTCTAATATAGTAGTTGCGCAACAATCAGATTTTAACCAAGGTAAAAAATACATCTTAGAGGAAGTTACTGTAACAGGAAATACGAGTTATAACCCTGGAACTATTGTATCTTTTTCTAGATTAAAGATTGGTGAGGAAATTGTTATTCCTGGCGAACAAATTAGTAACGCTATCAAGAAACTATGGGATTCTAATCTCTTTAGTAGTATTGACGTCTACTTGGCAAAAACTGAAGGTAATAAAGCCTATTTAGAAATCAACCTTATTGATCTTCCCGAGTTAAATAATATTGATATTCAAGGTGTAAAGAAAGGTAAGATAGAAGAGTTAAAGAAAGAAAACAACCTATCTAAAGGTGTTTCTAAAGTTACCGAAAACTTAATCACAACTACACGTAATTACATTACTAATAAATACAAAAAGAAAGGGTATTTAAATACGAAAGTAACAGTTAATACAAAAGCTGTAGAGAATGATTCTATAGAAAAGAGTCAAGTAGATATGTTGATTTTCATTGACAAAGGTGAAAAAGTAAAAATTAATAAAATCATCTTTAATGGTAATGAAAAAGTTTCTGACAAGAAACTAAGAAAGGCCATGAAGAATACGAAGCAAAAGAATCCAATTCGTATTTTAAAACGTTCTAAATACATCAAAGATAAGTATGAAGAAGATTTAATCACACTTATCGATGCTTATAAAGAAAGAGGGTATAGAGATGCTAGAGTGATCTCAGACTCTATCGTTTATAAAGATGACAAAACGATCACACTCTTTATTAATGTTGAAGAAGGTGAGCAATACAAATTTGGTAAAATTAAATTCGTTGGAAATACTGTTTTTACCGACAAGTACCTAGAAAACTATTTAAAGATTAGAGAAGGTTCAACATATAACGGAGTTGAACTACGTAAGCGAATAGCTGATAACAGCAAACCAGACGCTCTAGATTTAACCAACCTCTATCAAGATAGTGGTTATCTGTTCTCTACGATTAACCCAGTAGAAACAAGTGCTGAAGGTAACGTTATAGATATGGAAATTAGAATTTCTGAAGGTAAACCAGCCTATTTCAATAATGTAACGGTTAGTGGTAATGATAAAACAAATGACCATGTTATCTACAGAGAACTAAGAACCAAGCCTGGGCAATTATATCGTAAGAGCAATGTGATTAGAACCATTAGAGAATTAGGTCAATTAGGATTCTTTGATGCACAACAGTTAACGCCAAACATGAAAAACTTCAATACGCAGGATGGTACTGTAGATATTGAATATCAAGTTGTAGAAAGAGGATCAAGTCAAATCGAACTCCAAGGTGGTTACGGTGGAGGAGGTTTTATTGGAACGCTTGGATTGTCTTTTAATAACTTCGCGATTAAAGATATTTTCAAAAAAGAAGCGTATAAACCAATTCCATCAGGTGATGGTCAGAGTTTGGCTTTACGTTTACAAGCATCACAGTTTTTCCAAACGTATAGCTTTTCATTTTCTGAACCTTGGCTAGGTGGAAAACGTCCAGTACAGTTATCGACATCAGTATCACATACACGACAATTTTTATTTGACCCAATTACAAGAAGGGCAGATAAAGACAGACGTTTTAATATTACAGGGATTACTATAGGATTAGCAAAACGTTTAAAAGTCCCAGATGATTTTTTCCAATTATCTCAGGCCTTGAGCTTCCAACATTATGACTTAAAAAATTACAATACAGGTCTATTTACTTTTGGTGATGGTTATTCTAATAACTTATCCTATACCGTTGGATTAACTAGAAACAATACACGTACCGACCCTATTTATCCTACTGGTGGCTCTAATTTTTCAATTAGCGCAAAATTATCATTACCGTATTCATTATTTAATGATGTAGATTATAAAGCTTTAAAAGAAGAGCGTGAATCTCTTGATCCAACCGATGTTGATGACGTAGCTAGAATTGGAGAAATTGATCAAGAACGTTTTAATTGGTTAGAATTTTACAAAGTAAAGTTTAAAGGTGATTGGTATACTAGATTAGTAGATAAACTTGTCTTTAAATCTAGTGTTGAGTTTGGTTTCCTTGGAGCTTATAATCAAGATAGAGGTGTTATCCCATTTGAACGTTTCTTCTTAGGAGGAGATGGTCTTGGAAATTTCGCACTTGATGGTAGAGAAGTAATTCAACTTCGTGGTTATCCAAATCAATCATTATCGTCTCAAGATGGTGGTTCTATATACAATAAGTTTTCATTAGAGTTGCGTTATCCAATTACATTAGGAGCACAAGCGAAAATTTATGCATTAACTTTCTTAGAAGCTGGAGCATCATTTGATAATTTTAGGGATTATAATCCTTTTAATGTGAATCGTTCTGCTGGAGCTGGTATTAGAATATTTATGCCTGCATTTGGATTATTAGGTATTGATTTTGGTTATGGTTTTGACGCTCTTCCGGGTCAAACTGTAAGAAATGGATTAGAAACCCACTTTATAATTGGACAGCAATTTTAATTTTGGCACGATATTTTCTATTAGCAATATGACGATTTAATGTTTGTGTTAAAATTTTTCAGAATATATTTCGTTTATTTGAAGAACCAAACACAATGACAGAATCGTAATTTTAATCTGTCGTTATAGAGTTTATAAAAGATATCATAAAATCAAAAATAATACAGATGAAAAGTAAAGTTCTTTTTTTAGTGACCCTTTTAAGTCTAATGAGCTTTGTATCTAACGCACAAAGAGGTGTTAGGATAGGTTATATAGATACTGAATATATTTTACAAAATATCCCTGAGTATCAAGAAGCATCCTCTCAACTTGATCAAAAAGTACAACAATGGAAAACTGAGATAGAGCAACGATTAACTACAATTGATTCTAAAAAAAAGCAATTGAATAGTGAAAGTGTTTTATTAACGAAGGAATTGTATGAGGAGCGTTTAGAAGACATCTCTTTTGAAGAAGCAGAAATTTTAGATTATCAACAAAAACGATTTGGCCCGAATGGCGATTTAATGATTCAAAAACAACAGTTGATTCAGCCTATTCAAGATCAAATTTTTGCCGCAGTTCAAGAAATTGCTAGTGGTAAAAAATATGATTTCATTTTTGATAAATCGGCAGATGTTGTCATGCTATTCTCGGCAGAACGTTTTGATCTAAGTGAATTGGTGATACGAAGTATTACTCGTTCATCAAAACGAACGCAAGCAAAATCAAGAGCAGAGCGTAAAAAAGCAGAGAAAGAAGATGTTGTTCCTGTTGTAAATAAAGAAGTAGACGAACGTCAAAAAGCGATTGAAGACAAAAAAGCAACTCGTGAAGCAGAGATTGCAAAACGACAAGAAGCGCAGTTAAAAAGAAGAGATTCGCTTAAAGCTGCCGCTGCTGCTAAACGTCAAAAGATTTTAGATGATAGAGCAAAAGCGAAAGCCAAAAGAGATAGCACCAATACTGCAAAAAAATCTGGCTCGACTGAAAAGGATAGAAACATTAAAAAAACAGACTCAACAAAAGCGAAAGCTGCAACAGGAACAAAAACTCCTGCTCAGTTAGCCGAAGAGAAAAAACAACAAAAAATAAAAGATCGTGAAGCAAGAAAAAAGGCACTTGAAGAACGTAAAAAGAAAATATTAGAAGACCGAAAGAAAGCAAAAGAAGAACGTGAAGCACAGAAAAAAGCCAAAGATTCCGTTCCTGATGATAACTAAAAACAATAATTATAACACGTAACAAATTTAAAAATGAAACACTTAAAAACCCTTTTATTCGCAGCTATATTATTTGTTGGTACAACAAATCTTGCAACAGCACAGAGTAAAGTCGCACATATAAATACGACTGAATTGGTTCAAGCTATGCCTGAAATGAAAGCAGCTCAAGCAGAAATCGAAAAGTTATCTAAAACTTACGATGTACAGTATAAAGAAATGGTGACTGAACTTCAAAATAAAGTAAAACAATACAGAGCTGAAGTTGAATCTAAAACTGAAGAAGAAAATACTAAGCGTGCTCAAGAAGTACAACAAATGGAACAAAGTATCCGTGAGTATCAAGCTGGAGCTCAAGACGATTTAGCTAAAAAAGAAGCCGCATTATTAAAGCCTATTTTTGAAAAGGCAAAAGCAGCTATTGATAAAGTAGCAAAAGCACAAGGATTTAACTATGTTCTAGATTCTACTCAAGGTGGTGGTGTTCTTGTAGCTGCTGGTAAAGATCTTTTAGCAGACGTAAAGACAGAATTAGGATTCTAAGAAAGAATACTTAAATAAATACATAAGGAAGCCGCTTTAAACAAGTGGCTTTTTTATTTTTGTAATACATGAGCATACAACCTATAGGCATATTTGATTCTGGTATTGGAGGAACTTCCATCTTCAAGGAAATCCATATGCTCTTACCTCATGAGCACACAATGTACTTAGCCGATAGTAAAAATGCACCTTATGGAGGAAAAAGTAAAGACGATATTTTAGCATTAAGTATCAAAAACACAGAATTATTATTAGAGAAAAACTGTAAACTTATTGTAGTGGCTTGCAATACTGCAACAACCAATGCTATAGAAGTATTAAGAAACACCTATGATGTTCCATTTATTGGTATAGAACCTGCAATAAAACCTGCCGCTTTAAACACAAAAACAAAGGCCATAGGTATACTTGCAACTAAAGGTACATTAAGTAGTGATTTATTTCATCAAACAACAGACCTATACAGCAATGGCATAAAAGTTATTGAACAGGTTGGTGAGGGTATTGTCCCATTGGTAGAAGCAGGCAAAGTGAGTACTACCGAAATGAAAGAACTTTTACAAATATATATGGAGCCTATGTTAAAAGCCGATATAGACTATTTAGTCTTAGGTTGCACACATTATCCTTATTTGATACCAATATTAGTAGAACTACTCCCTAAACACATTAAAATTATCGATTCGGGCTTAGCCGTTGCTAAACAAACTAAACTCGTACTTGAAAAATATCATCTTGTAAATTCAAGAACCACACCTCCAGAAAACATCTTTTTTTCTAACGGAAACATCACTGTTTTGAATCGTATCTTAAATGAAAAATTTAAGGTGTCTTATTTAGACTTTTAAATTCTTATTTAAGTAATGCGCACACAAGTTAATTAGTAAAATTAACTTTTAAACCAACTCGAATATTTGACATAATTATCTGCAATGCGGTTAATTTCTCCTGAAATAAGAGCTTTACTAATGTCCTTCACCTTTTTTGCAGGAACACCTGCATATATACTTCCAGATTCAACAATAGTGTTTTTGGTCACTACAGCACCAGCCGCAATAATACTATTGCTCTCAACGATACAATCGTCCATCACAATGCTTCCCATACCTATCAGAACATTATCATGAATAGTGCAACCATGAACAATAGCATTATGACCAATAGAGACATTATGACCAATAGTAGTTGGCGATTTTTGATAGGTTGCATGAATTACAGCACCATCTTGAACATTTACCTTATCTCCCATTTTTATAAAATGAACATCTCCTCTAATAACAGCATTAAACCAAATACTGCATTGATTTCCCATAGCGACTTCACCTACAATAGTCGCGTTTTCGGCAATATAACAATCGTTAGGTATCTGAGGATGTTTTCCGTTTACAGGTTTTATAATTGGCATAGTTATTAATTTGTATGTTCCTGAAGTAATATTTTTTTATCCAAATACCAGGCTTTCCCATTAACTCCAGTTCCGAAGAAAAAATCTGGGTGTCCTTTATAATTGGTCTTATCGTCTTGTGTTAACTCTTCTTTTACTTTTTGAGGTAACCATTCAAAATTAAATTCTTCTTTTTTATGGTTTTGCTCCTTCCACTCTAAATTCTTTTCAAAATCATATATAGCATGAAAGGTTTTTTCATCGAAGTACAATACGGCTTCTAGGTTATAATCGGATGGCCCTGGAACCGTAAGTCTTTCATTTTGACCCGAATTATCAATGATCACATAGCGATATTCCACTTTTATAGGTTTGTACTTCCTTAAATCCAGAATTTTACCAAGACGTTCAATATCTGTTGATGTTATTTCTGTAACATTCCCTTTTTTTATAATACTCTCATTAGAATGCTCTTTACTTTTTTTGTCAGAATCAGATTGGCATGCCATAAAAAATGACACAAATAAAAACAGCAACCATTTGTGATTTTTGACATTCATATCATTTAAAATAAGACAGTAAGTCGGACTTCTTAGACGCTGAAACCATAATCTCTTTTCCATTGCTCAACACGACACTACCACCTTTTCCTTTTACGTACTTGGTAACTTCATTAACATTAACCAGATAACTTTTATGAACTCTTGCAAAACCACTTTCGGTTAAGGCGTCTTCAAAATACTTTAGGGTCTTGCTTACTAATTTCTTTTTATTATTGTTAAGGTAAATTTCGGTGTAATTATCATCGGCTTTACAGTACATAATATCTGAAGTTTCCAAAACTTCAAATCCATCTTGTTGTGGTATCGTAATTTTACCATCAACACTATTGGTTTTTGGCACTAGAACTTGATCTTGAAGCGCATCTTCTTTTGTTCTTATTTCTGTGACATAATCAACAGCTTTTATTAACTCATCAATAGAAACAGGTTTCATTAAATAATAAGACGCATGTGCATTTAAAGCATCAATAGCATAATGGTTATAAGCTGTAACAAAAATAGTTTCGAAATCGATGTCACCAACTTTATCTAAAAGATCAAAAGCGTTTCCATAGGGCATTTCTACATCAAGAAACACAAGATCCAATTCTGTATTCCTAATAAGCACCAATGCTTCATCTACATTTGCAGCTTCGCCTAAAACATCAACATTAGGGCAATACTTGTTGAGATAATTTTTTAGAATTTTTCTACTTGTTTCCTCGTCTTCTACAATGATGGATCTTAATTTCATATGATCTTATTTTTTTATGTGGTCTTTAAACTCTTTTAATGACTCCATAGCTTGTTCGTATTCTTCTTCAGGGTTTTCTATGAGTGTTTCGATAAAAACCATCGACTCAAACTCAGACCTTCTTGAGTCCATCTCTTCTGTACTCATTAAATCTAATTTTCTCTCAAACAACACTACTTCTGTATTAGAATTGAAATAGGTCACATTCTCAAATAGTGCGCAGCACCTATCACCTTCTCTTTTTCGAGTTTTACTAATATATGGACTTAAACCTGAAAACCGTCGCATAATGATGTTATCGTTTTTTACATAAACCTCCATTTTAACTGGAAAATTCTCAGAAAATCGCGATGCAGCGGTAACCCTAGAAATACCATCCAAATTCTTCTTATAAAAGATTATTCCTGTTTCAAGTTTGCCTTCAACAATTGTTTCAGAGTGCTCTATCTTGGATTCTTTATTATATTCTGATACCTGTCTGTCTATATTTTGAATCCAGCTTAATCTATTATCTTCTGTTTCATTTTGACATGAAATCGACAACATAACTACTATTGCAACTAAGACTTTTATTCTCATTATTAATCCTTTTTTATGGTTACAACAACTTTAGTTCCAGCATCTTCGGTATCTTGATAATCATCGATAAATACGTCGACTTTATCTTTATACATTTCGTTTAAGATTGCCACACGTTTTTGGATATTACCCATACCTTTAGATTTCTGTTTTTGCTGATTGGCTGTTTTCAATTCTTTAGAACGTTCTCTTCCAATACCATCATCTGCCACAGTAATGGTAATTTCATCATTGCTTTTTTTGGACACATCGATATACAAGTGACCTTTTTCAGTTTTATAACGCAATCCATGCCATACTGCATTTTCGATATAAGGTTGTAAAAGCATTGGTGGAATTTGAAACGACTCGACGTCGACATTCTCATCAACTGTTATACTATAATCAAACTTATCTTGAAATCTGAAATGTTCTAATTTTGTATAGAGATCTAATAACTCTATTTCCTTTTGTAACGGAATAAAATCTTCTTCACTATTTTCTAATACCGCTCGCATGAGATATGAGAAATCTGATAAATACTTATTAGCAGTACGTTCATCGTTAATACTAATAAAACTATTAACCGAGTTTAATGCATTAAAAATAAAATGTGGATTCATTTGACTGCGTAACGATTTTAAAGCCAGTAAATTATTCGCTAATCGCTGTTGTTTGATGTATTTGTACATAAAAAACGCAGTGATGAGTAACATGATCAATCCTGCAATTAAAGAGTAAATAATCAATTGCTGATTTTTGGTTCGTGCTTGGTTTAAACTAGTTGTTAATACACGATCACTTTCTAAACTTGTAATTCGATTTTGCTGAGCTATAATGTTACGTCTAAAACGATCAGCTTGCGACAGTTCTTGTTCTCGTTTAATATAGAGTTCATCAACCACATTTTTATAATCCTCTAAAGTCTCTTTCGCTTTTTCAAAGTTTCCAGCATCAACATGCACATCTGAAAGCTTTTTCGTGGCGTCTTTCTTAACAATTAAATCTCCTTTAGCATCAGCTTCTTCAATACTTTTCTCGAGATAAGGAATAGCATTTTCATAATCTTTCTGTAAAAAGTACGCATTACCAATTTTATAGTTTTGCTTTTGAAGTGTCAAGGGACTTTCATTCACTATGATGGAATCTTTTTGAACACCCTCTACATCTTCAACAATCTCCTTTCGTAATTGTATCTCTTCAGAATAGTTTCTGTTTGTATTCTGAAAATCGGCTACCGTAACTTTTTCTTCTAAAGCACGTTTTTTAGTTTCTTTCTCGGCAAGGTTTAGGGAATTTCCAAAAAACTGCTCTGCTTTGTCTACGCGACCATCACTATTATATGATTGTGCAATTTTAGAATTGAGATCAACAATCTTTGGTTTGATCAAATGTTTATTGGCCACCTCTAAACCTTTTTCATATGCCTCAACAGAAGACTGATAATTCTTAATACTGAAGTAGGTATCTCCTAAGCCTTCATAAAGTGTTACGAGTTGATAATTACTTAAAGATTTCTTGTCTATGGCATTATAAGTTTCTAAACTTTCTTGATAATTTTTATTACGCTCATAAGCTTTTGCAAGCCCTAATTTAGCTTCATTAGTTTCTTCATTTTGCAAACTAACCCTATAACTAGTAACCGCTAAATCATATTGTTTCCAGTACATATACACATCGGCTAAAACTAAATGAGCAAGTCCATTTTGAGATTGTGTTGTACTTTGTGATAGTGCATCTCCTACGAATGCAATACTCTTTTCTACATCAAGCTTTTTGTATTTGGATACCGAATCGATATATGCATTAAATGCCTTTATATCTGTTTTAAATTTTGAATTTGCTTTTTGCCTTGTTTCAGCAGGTTCTACTTCTACGGTTATTCTATCATTATTTTCGATAACATGATAAACGGTTTGAAAATCTTTATGCCTTATAATTAATTCGTCGCCTTTACGTGCTTTAATTACAAATGCACCATTGGCATCTGTTCGCGTATAATCGCCGCCATTAACCTCAATGTTTACTTTTGAAATAGGCTTGTACGTATCACTTTCCCTTACAGAACCTCTTATGCTAAAGAAAGGGTTTTTTTCTGCTTTCAGCTTCAGCGCCTCATTCTCTTTTTCTTTCCTATTGTTTTGACCTGTTACTGTTTCTATAGAAAACAATAACAGTAAGATAATGATGCTATATTTAAGTATTTGTTTCATTATTTTATTTGAATGGAATAAACTTACATACTTTAATTGATTAAATAAAATCACGAACTATCGTAACATCCTAAATTTAAGATCAAATTGATTAGGTTACTCATTTAGCTATCCTTTTCACTCATTTAAACGCTTGCTTCACTCATTCTGGTTTTTTATTAAAAAAAGATGATTCTAGATTTACCGCATTAATCAAAAATCGAAAAAACAATGAAAAATCAAGCCCTTAGCGTCATGCTAATGTTAATGTGTATGGTCATATCAAATGCACAGCACAAAGGAAACTATGATCAAATCTCTAGACAGAATATTTTGCATTCTGGAAATGCAACTATTTACAACCCTACTGTACAACAGCAAATCAATAAAATATTAAATCCGAGTACCAACGTATTTATTGATGTAAAAGCACTACAAAATGTGGCCGCAACAACCTATACCGCCATTTTTAATGTCTCGCAAATTGGACCAACAGCAGACAGCACTAATTTATTGATGAACCAGCGCGTAGATAAAATAAAAAGTGCTTTAAAAACTATAGGCATATCAGAAGAAGACTTTGCTGTAGATGTCATTTCATTTGTTCCGAATTATGAAATAGAGGTTCAGAAAAAGTTATTTAGTAAAACCTATACTGAAGTACCAAACGGTTTTGAACTTCAACAAAATTTACACATTCAGTTTACAAAGACCAATCAATTTGAAAACATTTTAACAGCATGCGCTAAAAGCGAAATATACAATCTCGTTAAAGTCGATTATTATATCGAAAATATTGCTGAAGTTTATAAAAATCTACAAACAAAACTTTTAAAACTCATTGAAGAAAAAAAAGCTTACTATAAAATTTTAGGTTTTGATCTTGCTAATTATAATGTTGCTATTGCAGATGATCAGTATTGTTATTTTCCTAAAGATTTTTATCAAAGCTATCAAGCTTTCAATAGTGTATCTTTTGAAGCCATTAAAAAGAAAAAGGGAGTCACTACTGCAAAAAAACAAACCTCATATTACTACCAGCCTTTATCTTATGAAAACTATGATGTAGTTATCAATCCTTCCATTTTAGAACCTGTTGTTCAAATAGGAATGAACATAAGACTTCAATACACACCAAAACCTAAAGAAGCAAAACCTGAACCTGTAGTAAAAACAGAGATCAAACATAAATACTATGTCGTTTCTCCTAATGGCACCTTAGATATCAAAGCATTACAAACCAATTAATAGTTATTATTATGAAAGCAACAACCGCATTATTTGCATGTATTACACTATTAATATGCATTCCAGCAGAAAATGAATTGCCAGATTTTAAGAGATCTAAAGTAAGTTATTCAGATTTTGAAACGCTCGTAAGAAAAGTAAAAAAACATCGTAAAAAAAGATTGATAAATTTTAATCAGTTTTTGTCTAAAAGCAAAGAAAAAGATGTAATAATACTAGACACTCGGTCTAAAGACATGTATGACAAAAAACATATTAAAGGCGCTTTGCATCTTAATTTTTCAGACTTTACTCAAGACAATTTAGCTAAGATTATTCCAAGCACAAACACTAAAATCCTAATCTATTGCAACAACAACTTTCAAGGTGATCAAATACATTTTATGACAAAATCTGTATTGCCAAAATTAGAGACAGAAAAAGAAATAACTCTGGCGCTAAATATCCCAACCTATATTAACCTTTATGGCTACGGTTATAAAAATGTCTACGAGTTATCTGAGCTTTTATTTCCCATAGATCAACGGGTAGTTTATGAAGGCTCTTCCATACAGAAAACAATAAGTAATAATTAAAATATAAAATCTATGAAAACAATAATCAAAACACTCATAATATCGTTATACATGATTAATTTCATGTCTTGTAACGCTAATGAAAAAAAAGAAACGAAGCAACTAGCAATTGCAGAAACTAAGGCACACGAACCAAATAAACAATTTATAAAAGTAGCCTTACTACTAGACACTAGCAATAGTATGGACGGACTGATAGACCAAGCCAAGGCCCAACTTTGGGATATTGTAAACGAATTATCATATGCCAAATGTGGTGACGAAAAACCAAAATTACAAATTGCTTTGTATGAATACGGAAATGATAATCTTAATGGTGATGAAGGGTTTATCAGACAAGTATTAGCATTTAGTAATGATTTAGATGAAATTTCTAAACAACTATTCTCATTAACCACAAATGGAGGTAACGAATATTGTGGTCATGTTATTCAAACCTCATTAAATCAATTAAAATGGGGGAAAAATGAAGATGACTTAAAACTTATTTTCATTGCAGGAAATGAGCCATTTTCACAAGGTAAAATAAGCTATCAGGATGCTGCAAAGCAGGCGCATAAAAATGGTGTGAGTGTAAATACCATTTTTTGCGGAGATTACAATCAAGGTATTGCGACCTATTGGAAAGATGGAGCAGACCTGTCTCATGGTGATTATATGGCTATTAATCATAATCATGTAACCACTTATGTGGCCACTCCATATGATGACAAAATTCTAAAACTCAACCACAAACTAAACGGTACTTATGTAGCTTATGGCAGTGTAGGCAAAAAGAAAATGGCTCTTCAAGCAGAACAAGACACCAATGCAAGAGGCTATAGCGAAGCTAATGCTGTGAGTAGAACAGTTAGTAAAAGTTCACATCTTTATCTAAACTCTAATTGGGATTTAGTTGATGCAGAACAAGAAAAAGATTTCAAATTTGAAGAATTAAAAAAAGAGGAGCTGCCTAAAGAACTTAAAGATAAAAGTGTGTTAGAAATCAAGGCATATGTCAAAAACAAACGCTTAGAACGTGAAGCGATTCAAAAAGAAATTCAGCAGTTAAATGAAAAACGCCGACTGTATATAAAATCGCAACAGAAAGAAGATAGCAATGGCTTAGAAAATGCCATGATTAAAGCGATAAAGACACAAGCAAAAGAGAAGAAATATACATGGTAATATTTGGGCGTTACATTCTTTACATTTTTACCAATGTAAAAGAATGTCGTGCTCTCGGTAGTCGCTTCCAGAGGCAACTCTGGAGAGCTTCAACAATACCTCCATCACTAACGCAAAAAGTCTCGATACTATCGAGACTTTTGTTTTATTATTGCGTTTTTTTCTAGTTAACTGCCGGACAGTTACATTCGTACTTTTCACGTCTACAGTTAAAGTTATAACCTAATGTAATTTGATGAAATCCACCATTATTGAATACGACTGAGTTTGCTTGGTATGAATACGTATAGGCAAATACAAAACTGTTATAATCCACACCAACAAAAGGTGTAAAATACTGTAGCTTTTGGCTACTAACTCCTGATCCGTCTAAAAACTCTGCACCATCTAAACTTCTACGGTAGGATAAACCTCCCCAAAGTTTACCAAACTCCATATCCTTGTATGCTTTAGCATTAATATCTATTGATGCTTCTTCGGTTGCATCTCGGTACATAAACATAACAGATGGCTCAAAACTCCAATCGCTACCATACTTATGGAATGTATTACCCGCAGAAAGTAAATATGTCCTCAAATTATCATAACTTAATCCTTGCTCATTAAAATTAATTCCATCATTATTTAAAACATTTTTAACTGTCGCATGGGCATAAAAATCAATTAAGTGATAAGAGAATCCAAAGTCAACATTAAAGTTTGTCGCGCTTTGTTCTACACCAGCAATAATAGGATCAAATCCATCCGCTAAAAACTCTGTTTCATCTAACTTATACTGAATAAATCCAGCACTTAAACCAAAGGATAACATATTTAAATCAATCTCATTACGAGAAAACATAATATGATGCGCATAGGTCAAATAAGCTCCTGTTTGAGAGTGGTATCCATTTTTGTCATTATAAACAATACCTCCTAGTGCAGATGGTGAATCACCCAATCTACTATTTACACTCAAGGTCTGTAAATTTGGAGCTTCATCTTGTCCAAACCACTGTGCACGAGCCGTAAGTCTTACTTTAGCACAATTAGCTACACCAGCCATAGACGGGTGAATGAGGTAATAGTTATCTGTTAAATAATCTGAATAAATGGGTAGTCCTTCTTGCGCTGTTCCAATAAATGAAAACAAGGCTAAACTTGCTATTATATAATATTTTTTCAAATTCATATTAATTTTATCTTTTCAGGGTAAAATGGGCTTTAAATTCTTTACGGTCACCTGTATTAGGTTCATTATACTCAACTACAAACC
>NZ_CANMRL010000005.1 GCF_947500255.1 uncultured Psychroserpens sp.
TTGAGTATGCTGTCGGATCACATGATATTCCAAGAACAGATACTAATGGTTGTCCGTACAAAACGGTATTAACGGTAACAGCTTATCCTGTGACACCAAACGATGTAGCTTCAGGAGAAGTGTGTGAAGGTGAAACGTTCAACTACGAAGGTATTGAATATGGTGTAGGCTCTTATGATATTGCTCAGACAGATGCTAATGGTTGTCCGTATATAACGGTATTAACAGTAACGGCTTATCCTGTGACACCAGATGATGCAGCTTCAGGAGAAGTGTGTGAAGGAGAGACGTTTAATTATGAAGGTATTGAGTATGCCGTAGGGTCACATGATATTGCCAAGATAGATGCTAATGGTTGTCCGTATAAAACGGTATTAACAGTAACAGCTTATCCTGTGACGCCAGATATAGTAGATGTTGTTACAATCTGTGAGGGTGATTCTTATTTGTGGGCGGTAGACGGACAAACATATACTGTGTCCGACTCACCAGTAGAATTAGATTTGATAGATGTGAATGGCTGTCCATATTCAGCAACTTTAACGATCACAGAGGATGATGCACCAGATGCAGGAGAGGATGGAAGTCTAAGGGTTTGTGAAGGTGTGATACCAACAGATGATGAATTGTTTGATGCTCTTGAAGGTACACCAGATTTAGGAGGTCAATGGAGCGGGCCAGTAGATGATGTTTACACTTATACATTTGCAGCATCAGGTTCATGTCCTGAAGTTTCAGCAACGATAACTGTAAATACTTATCCTGTGACACCAGATGATGCAGCTTCAGGAGAGGTTTGTGAAGGTGAAACGTTTAATTATGAAGGTATTGAGTATGCTGTCGGATCACATGATATTCCAAGAACAGATGCTAATGGTTGTCCATATAAAACGGTATTAACAGTAACAGCTTATCCAGTAACACTAGACGACGCAGCCTCAGGAGAAGTGTGTGAAGGCGAGACGTTCAATTACGAAGGTATTGAGTATGCTGTCGGATCACATGATATTCCAAGAACAGATGCTAATGGATGTCCGTACAAAACAGTATTAACAGTAACGGCTTATCCAGTAACACCAGACGACGCAGCTTCAGGAGAAGTGTGTGAAGGTGAAACGTTCAACTACGAAGGTATTGAGTATGCCGTAGGATCACATGATATTCCAAGAACAGATACTAATGGTTGTCCATATAAAACGGTATTAACAGTAACAGCTTATCCAGTCACACCAGATGACGCAGCTTCAGGAGAAGTTTGTGAAGGCGAGACGTTTAATTATGAAGGTATTGAATATGCTGTCGGATCACATGATATTGCCAAGATAGATACTAATGGTTGTCCGTATATAACGGTATTAACTGTAACGGCTTTTGAGGCCACAGATGATATTGAAGATAACGTGACTATATGTAAAGAAGATTCGTATTTATGGTCGGTAAATGGTGAAACCTATACAGCTGCAGATTCACCTGTTATACTAAATCTATTTGATGTTAATGGTTGTCCTTATACAGCTACATTGATCATAGAAGAAGAAATTGCACAAAACGCAGGCGAAGATGGAGTTCTTGAGGTTTGCGCTGGAGTTGTTCCTACATTTGTTGAGTTATTTGATGCTTTAGGAGGTACACCTAACGAAGGCGGTATATGGAGTGGTCCAATTGACGGTGTGTATAAGTATATGTTCGAAGCATCAGGTTCGTGTCCAGAAGTATCAGCAACGGTAACTGTAATTGAATTTGAAGTTACTGAAGATATAGAAGATTCAGTAATGGTTTGTTCGGGAGATTCATATACATGGTTAGTGGATGGAGAGATGTATACTGTAGGTGATTCACCAGTAGAGATTGAGCGTGTAGATGCTAATGGATGTACTTATAACGCAACCTTGATTATCACAGAACATCCAATAACAGAAAATATTGAAGACGAGGTAAGTGTTTGTGGAGATGAAACATATATATGGTCAGTAGACGGAGAAACCTATACAGCAGCAGATTCTCCTATTGTCCTTGACCTGTTTGATTCTAATGGTTGTCCATACACAGCAACCTTAATTATTAATCAAGGAAATGGATCGTATGCTGGAGAGAATGGTATTTTGACCGTATGTGCTGGCGAAGTGCCTACATTTGAAGAATTATTTGAGGCATTAGGAGGTAATCCTGATGTAGGTGGTATTTGGACTGGTCCAGTAAATGGGGAGTATACATATACATTTGAAGGTTCCCAAGCATGTCCAGGATCTTCAGCTATTGTAAAAGTTTATGAATATGCTAAAACCAAGAATATTAAAGAAGAAGTTTTTGTTTGTGAAGAAGATGGTTACACTTGGGCAATTGATAATACTATTTATTATGCTGAGGATTCACCAGTAGTACTATATTTAGATGATGAAAATGGATGTCCGTACACTGCAACATTAATCATTAACGAATACCCAGTTCCAGATGATATTTATGAAGAAGTACTCATTTGCAAAGGAGAAACATATACTTGGGATTTTAATGGTATTACATATTCAGCTTTAGACTCTCCAGTGGTTATAGAAGTCGTTGAAGAGAATGGTTGCAAGTATACAGCCACCTTAGTTATTAATGACACTTCAACAATGGAAATAAAGCATTTATCATTGGATCCAGTATGTGTTGAAGATGGCTTAGTTCCTTTAAGTGGAGGGTTTCCATCTTATGGGCATTATTCTGGAGAAGGAGTAAGTGATGATGGTGATGGCACTTACAGTTTTAATCCTGCCGAATTAGGACCAGGTATTCACCCAATATTTTTTGGTTACAGTACATCTAGTAGCTGTGATTATAATATGCTGATTAAAATTGAAGTATTTGATTGCTGTGAGGATGAAATAGCCTATGCACACTCACCTAATCCGAGTGGAGATTTAGAATGGTGTTTCTTTGATTCTAATATGCTCTACAATGCAAATTGGGGCTGGACAAATGGCGAATTGGATTTAGAATCTACTGACGAGTTTGGCAATTATTATACCTATGAATTTGATTTATATGCTGGTTCTGAAGATGATTGTGATCCAACTGATGAAAACTCTCCAGGAATTCTTGTAGGATCTGTTACATTAGAGCGTGATGGAGACAATATTATAGTTACCTATGAAATAGACGATAATGGAACAAGTCTAAACTATCAGTTAGGAGATGTAAATGTATATGCTGGATGTAATCCATATCCATGTAAGAGCGATCCAAGCAGATTGAGTGGTAATGGTAATAGTAACAGACTGTGTGCTTCTACTATCGATGTCGAAGAATATCCGTATTCTGGTGGTTCTAGTGATGGAAATACAGCAACAATAGTATTTTCTGTAGATGATATACAGATTAAAGATTGTTTAAGTAATTTCTATTTCATTGCTCATGCCGATATAGAGATATGCCAAACATTTGGAGAAGAGGAAGAGATTAAGAAGAGAGAGCAAAATGATTTCACGGTCGACTTTAAAGCATATCCAATGCCTTATACTAAGGAAGTAAATATTGCATGTGAGTTTGATTTTGAAACAGATATATCTATCCAAGTTATGGATATTCGTGGAGTACTACTAAGAAATGTTGTAGTTAAAGGGTATCATAAAAATACCGAAAGCATCACAACACTTGATCTTTCAGATATCAATGATCAAATTCTATTTGTGAAGCTTACAACCAATAAAGGTAGTGTGATAAAGAAAATCATTTCTTCAAACAAGAAATAAGGTATAATTGATTTAATAGCAAATAATTAATTATTAATTGAGAAAAGCGGCCATTCTATGGCTGCTTTTTGATCTTATACAAGACTAGAAATAAGTTCTGAGTTCACTTCATGAATACCTTCAAAAGGTATGATATCTAAGTTGCTGCCAAATAATTTTTCGGCTTTAGATCGTTCTTGTTGAATGCGTTCCTCATTAAGGAATTCATCATTAGTACCATAGATGAGTTTTGTTTTTCCTGTGAAATAATCGAAATCTGTAGGAACTAATTCTATTGGAATTCCGCCAGAATGTAATATCAATTGCGAACATTGCAATTGTCGTTTTGCTAAATATCGCATAGCTACGCTAACACCTTGTGAATAGCCTAATATGATTAAATTTTTTTCCTCCGGAATGTGTTCATTCTCAAAAATAGAATCAAAATATGTCATAACATTTTTTGTTTCCGCTATAGTGTTTTCTCGAGTCAACCAACTAGCACCAACATGTTTAAATTTTGGAGGCATATAATATTTACTTTGCGCTTGTGGTGCTATGATATAGTTTTCATTAGCATTTAGTACTTTGAAATGTTTCAAGAAATAACGACTTAAATAACCCATTCCATGGCATACAAACCATATGTTTTTTGTTGATGATGTTAATTCATTTAACGTAGAATAACTATTGGTAATGGTATAAGAAATTTCCTTTTCTGTAGAATTCATTTCGTATTTTTGTTGTTGAATATATTCGACTTTAAAAATACAGTATTTCTATGCAATTATCTAAAGAAGACGTGTTAGCTCATGCAAATTCGGTTTGTAAAAACACCTTAATGGAAACCTTAAATATTGAAATGGTAGATTATGGCGAAAATTTCCTAGTTGCCAGAATGCCTGTAAATTCAAAGGTTTATCAACCAGATGGAGTGTTGCATGGAGGCGCAACTGCAGCTTTAGCAGAAAGTGTAGGTAGTTTTGCATCACATATGTTTATGGATATTGAGAATATGTTTGTACGCGGATTAGAAATTACGGCCAATCATTTAAAGAGTGTTTCTGAAGGGCATGTGTATGCCAAAGCTACTTTTTTACACAAAGGTAGAACAACACAATTATTAGATATTAGAATCACAGATGACCATGATAACTTGGTTTCTATCTGTAGATTATCTACTATTTCCCTTCCTAAAAATAAATAGGAAATGGAACCAAGCAAGTTCTTCTCGCATATTGACTCGCATTTTAAATCTCAATTGCCTTTTGTTGTGTATCGAAAACCCAATAGTGCGAGTTTAAGTGCAATATTTCAAGAGGACTCTACTTTGCATGTTGTTGGTAATTTTAATGAGAGCGGATTTGTGTTTTCACCTTTTGATTCTCAGGATGCTACAATTATTTTTCCTTCGGAATTATCGAAGTTAATGACTTTAGATATTATTATAGATTCAAAAACTGAACATCATAATTCAAAAGATTATTTGAATGAAACTCATGATAATCGGCATATAGAATTAGTACAAAAAGGAATTGATACCATTCTAACTGATGTGTTACAAAAAATCGTGTTATCCCGAGTTAAAGTTATTCCTGTTTCAGAAGAAAGTCCTATAGAACTATTTCAAAAGTTGCTCAAAATGTATCGCGAAGCATTTGTATATTTATGGTACCATCCAAAAGTAGGTCTGTGGTTAGGAGCAACACCAGAAACGCTTTTAAGCACTGAAGGACGACGTTTTAATACCATGTCTTTAGCAGGAACACAATCTTATAAAGACACTGTTGATGTAGCTTGGAATAAAAAAAACAAAGACGAACAGCAACTGGTTACTAACTATATAGTAAAAGAATTAGAACCTCATGTTGAACAATTATATGTGTCTGATCCCAAGACCATAAAAGCTGGTAGGTTATTACATTTAAAATCTCAAATCTCTGGTGTTCTAAAACCGTCTAACTTGAAAGAGGTGATATTTTCATTACATCCAACACCTGCCGTTTGTGGTTTGCCTAAAGCCAAAGCAAAAGATTTTATTCTAAGGAATGAACATTATAATCGCGAATTCTACACTGGTTTTTTAGGAGAATTAAATATAAAAAAGTCAAAACCTAGGAACACAAATAGGCGTAATGTAGAGAACAATGCATATACAACTATCAAAACTACGAGTCAGTTATTTGTAAATTTACGCTGTATGCAAATTAAAGACCAGCAAGCACTTGTTTATGTTGGAGGTGGTATAACTAAAGATTCTAATGCTCAAGAAGAGTGGGAGGAAACCGTTAAAAAAACACAGACAATGGCATCTGTTTTAGACTAGTTATACCATACGGCATATTTCTGTCTCCTTAACTCTAACGCTAAGGTCTCTTCCATTTTTAAAGCCTCTGCACGCGTAGCCATAGGTTCAATATGATTGTATAAACTGGGTCTTAAATAGTTACCGTATTTTTCTACAATATTAGAAGAAAGCTTATAACCCTTCTTATTTCTATAACCAGTTTTGTGCTGCATAAAACGTTCTTTAGGTGTTTTGCTAGTCATACCAACATACAAACATTGTAGTACACCATTAAATTGCGGATTAGCTGCTCGAAACTTGGTGTTTTCGGTAAAGACACGTTTAGATAACTCTACAACATATACGCGATATTGAGTTTTGGGCATTCTTACTAAATTAGTTTAATAGTCATAATTAATCAATCGATTTCAATAACTCTATAACTGCAGCTTCTATTTGTTCATCTTTTCCGTTAGTAATATTATCAAAACCGTTTTTAATTTGTATATCTGGCATAAGTTCTTTATTCTCTAGAACATCACCTTCAATATCCAACACCTGCATATTAGGTATTCCAAATACAATTCCATTTTGAATGCGTTCCCACCAAACAAAACTACATGTTCCAGGCACAGGCATCCCTACTAATTTTCCGATTTTTAAATCTTTATAACCAGCTGGTGTACAATGCGCATCCGAATAGTTAGACTCTCCCATAAGCATGATACTTGGTTTTGTCCAACGTCGTTGAGATTCGATACCAACAATCTTTCCTCCATTTTGAAACTCCATATATTTCTTACCACTTAAAAACGTTGTGACATCATCTACCAAATCACCACCACCATTAAAACGTGTATCTACCACTAGTGCTTTTTTATTCACTTCATCTCCCATAACCTCTTCTAAAAACTCTCTAAAACTTCCATCACTCATACTGCGAATATGCATATAACCTATTTGATTGTTAGATAGTTTATGAACCATTTCACGATTTTTCTTGATCCAACGTTGATAGCGTAATTCATTTTCTGCACCAATAGTTATTGGTTTTATGCGCTCTTTCCATCGATCTTTTGTTGATGGGTTATAATAAGAAATAGTGATAGCATCACCAGCCTTTCGATTTAATAAGCTGTAATGATTAATGTTTTTGGTAATAGGATCACCATTAATGGCTTCAATAATAACTCCAGTCTTAACTTTCTTATCACTATTTACCAAAGGACTTCCTTCTATAACTTCTGAAATTTTAAGTCCGTCACCTTTATAACTTTTATCGATAAAAACCCCTAAAGATGCTGTTTGATCACCTTTGCTATTTGGAGATCTAAAACGAGCTCCCGTATGTGAAGCATTAAGTTCTCCTAATAATTCTCCCAAAATATCTTTAAAATCGTAATCATTATTAAGATGAGGTACAAACTTTTTATAGTTTTTAGATAAGGCATCCCAAGGCGCTCCATGTAAATTAGGGTCTAAGAATTTTTTCTTTACTTGACGAGACACATGATCCATTAAATACAAACGCTCTGCTGATAAATTGAAAGACATCTCATCATTTATAGCAACCGATTTACGCTTACCAGAACCTACATTTACTTTGGCAATTCGTCCACGACTTAAAATAAATACTTCTTTAGCATCTTTTCCAAATACCATAGAACCACCACGTCCAAACTTCCCTAAAGATTTAATTTCTCTTGTTCGCAGATCAAGCTTCCATAGATCGGCTTGATTGTCAACGCGCCCCAAGTATAGTAGAGATTTTGAGTCTTTTGTGATTAACATATCAGACAAGCGTGTAGAAAATAAGGATAACTTTGCTTTACGTTTATGAAGGTTGTCAAACTCTATGACTATTGGTTTTAATTTTGGTTTTTTATCCTTAGCCTCTTCTTTTTTGTCTTTTTTAGAATCTTTATCGTCTTCTTTTTTATCCTCCTCCTTTTTATCGTCTACTAAAAATGAAAACTCATCTTTATTTAGTTTAAATTTATCATATGCTTTTTGTGTTAAAAACACACCATATACATCTAATTGAGAGGGACCGGTTTTTGCTACACTATGCATTCCGTTTCTGTCAGAAGCCCAATATAAAATAGAACCATCTAAAGACCACTTAGGCGTGAAATCGCTAAAACCACTTTTTGACACATTGATGAGGTCTCCAGTTCCGTCTGCTTTTAAAATGCCTATTTCCCCAAACCAATACTGATTTGGATAAAATGTAATGGCTAGCCATTTCCCATCAGGGCTCCATTCATATTCTTGGTCACCATCGGCATAAGAGAAATGCTTTTCACCATTGTGAATAACAGTTACTTTTTTACTTTTTAGGTTAATGGTTCTCAATTTTGTACGTTCTTCTAAGTAGGCAATATCTTCACCAGTAGGAGAAAACTTTGGCTGAAAACTTTCAGTCTTATCTGCCAATAGCACATCTTCCTTAAGTTCTATTGCATTTAAAAAGTATTTTTCGTCATCATTTGTGATAGTCTGTGTATAAAGGTTCCAACTATTATTGCGCTCTCCAGCATAAACAATAGTTCTACCATCAGGACTAATATCAATACTACGCTCTTGCTCTGGAGTTTCTGTGAGACGTCTAGTTAAACTACCATCTGTTGATGTTACGAAAACATCTCCTCTATGAATAAAAATTAGTTCCTTTCCATTTGGAGAAGGTACCATGTCTGTTACATTTCCGTTTACAAAAAGGAGTTCATTGTCCATTAAAGATTGGTCTCCACCAATATTAACCGCAACTTTTTTTGGTGACTCACCTGGATTCTGTGTATAAATTGTCCCATTGAAACTATAGGCCAAAACATCATTGTTTGCAATCGAAAGATGTCTTACAGGATGCATTTTGAAATCTGATATTTGCGTGGTTTGTTCTGGATTAGAAAAACTAGATTTATAGACGTTAAACGTTCCTGACTTTTCTGATAGATAGTAAAATGTATCTCCTGAACCAAACACAGGATTTCGATTCTCACCTTTATAATTAGATAATTTCGTGTATTGACCAGATTTAGTTTTGATCCAAATATCTCTAGTTACCGAAGATGTATGATGCTTACGCCATTCATCTTCATAACCTTTTATCTCTTCAAAAATAAAATCACCTTTACTATTGTTTTTAGCCTCATAAGCTGGAAAACTGGAAAGTTGCTTGGGTGTAGTGGCATCTAAAGCTACACTGTATAATTCACCTAATCTGTGAAACAATAATGAGTTTTGATCATCTAATCTTATGCTATTAAACCAAACGGCATCATTTTTTTGAGAGAAGTCTGTTGGCATATCATCGGCAGAGTGGAAGGTCAATCGTTTCACGTTTGTTCCAGTAGATGACATCACAAACACATCAAAATTACCATGTCTGTTTGAAGCAAATGCAATCTGCTGTCCGTCATGAGACCAAACAGGCTTAGTGTCATAAGCACTATTGGTTGTTAAGCGCGTAGCTTTCCCTCCATTGACAGAGACCACATATATATCGGCATTATATGTAAATGCAATTTGACTTCCGTTAGGAGAAATAGAAGTGTGACGCAACCATAGGTTATCATTTTGTTGAGCAGTACTTGTATTCAGTATAAAAAATGAACTAAGAAGAAAAACGAGGGAATTAATTTTCATGTTTATTGATTTGATTATAACGAGGTGAAAGTTAGTAAATTAATTGTTTCGAATCTTGTTTTTTTTGACACCTAATTTAAATAACTTTGTAATTAGATGAAGTACCCTAAAATTCCGCTTGCACAAACTGTAGTACAGTTGTGTAAACTCAAAAATATTAGACATATTGTAATTTCCCCTGGGAGTAGAAATGCGCCATTAACGATTGGTTTTACAAATGATAGTTTTTTCAATTGTTATAGCATTGTTGATGAGCGATGCGCAGCTTTTTTTGCGTTAGGAATCGCTCAACAACTTCATGAACCTGTAGTAGTCATTTGTACTTCAGGAAGTGCCTTGCTCAATTATTATCCGGCAATTTCTGAAGCATTTTATAGTGATATTCCTTTAGTTGTGCTGTCTGCAGATCGACCTAAGCATTTAATAGGAATTGGCGATGGTCAAACCATAAATCAAAAGAATGTTTATGAAAATCATATCTTATATTCGGCAAATTTAAAGTTGGACTTAAAAGCCGAAAATGGATTTGCTACAAAAGAAGAGCTACCAATTTTTAAAAGTATAGAGAATAAACTCGAACGCTTTTTGGGATTACAACAAGATATCCAATCTTTCAATGAAACTGAACTGAATAAAGCACTTAATCTCACTCGGTTTAAAAACGGACCTGTGCATATTAATGTGCCTTTTGATGAACCATTATATGAAACGGTAGATGAATTAACAATACAACCTAAGGCCAATGATATTAGTTTTACGCGTCCTACAATAGACCAAACTGAATTAAAGAATTGTATTGATGACTGGGATGTGTCTACAAAAAAAATGATTTTAGTAGGTGTGTTGCCACCAAACCAAATTGAGCAACAGTGGTTAAACAAATTAGCAGATGATAATAGTGTTATTGTATTTACTGAAACGACTTCTAATCTTCATCACACAAAATTTTTCCCAAGTATAGACAAAATAATTGCACCTTTAGAAAATGCCAATTTTAAAGCGTTGCAACCAGATATATTAATCACTTTAGGTGGTCTTGTGGTGTCTAAGAAGATAAAAGCTTTTTTGAGACAGTATCAACCCAAACACCATTGGCATATTGATGTAAAAAAAGCAAACGATACATTTTTTTGCCTAGATAAGCATATAGTTGCGAAACCTAATGATTTCTTTTCAGCTTTTTTACCAAAGATTAAGCCTGTGATCAAAAGCAATTATTTTGATATTTGGAAGACAGTTAAACTACACCGAAGTAAAAAACATCTAGAGTATATTAAGCATATTGGCTTTAGTGATTTTACAGTATTTAGCTTGGTATTGAAATCGTTACCAAATAAAACGATCTTGCAATTAGGTAATAGTTCGACAGTTCGTTATGCACAATTATTTAATTTAAATCCGTCAGTTGAAGTTTATTGTAATAGAGGAACTAGTGGAATAGACGGTAGCACATCTACAGCAGTTGGCTGTGCGGCAGTTAGCCAAAAGCAAACGACATTTATTACTGGTGATTTGAGTTTCTTTTATGACAGTAATGCATTGTGGAATAATTATATTCCGAATAATTTTAGAATTATCCTTATCAATAATCAAGGAGGTGGTATTTTTAGAATCCTTCCAGGACATAAAGACACTGAGAATTTTGATTATTTCTTTGAGACTACACATGATCTTACCGCAAAACAATTGTGTGAAATGTACCACATAGATTATACTACGGCTAGTGATGAAATTGAATTAAGAGAAAACCTAAAGACGTTTTATGAAAAATCTAATACGCCGCGACTTTTAGAAATATTTACACCAAGAACAGAAAACGATTCTATTTTATTAGATTATTTCAAATATGTAAGGTAAATGTGACGTAAGCTCTTTTTATGTGTCTAATAATTGGCTATATTTATAGACCAATAATTTATTAACCTAAAAAATACAACTAAGATGAGTAAAAGAGACGAATTAATTGCAAAGTATGCTGCAGATTTGAAAGATAAATGTGGTATGAATGCAGATATGGATTTGCTAACTAAAGTAACGATTGGTTGCGGACCATCAATTTATAATGCTGATGCTGCAACAGTTTCAGGATCTGATGAATCTGAATTAGCTACTGTGAAAAACAACTTCTTAATTAAGAAATTAGGATTAAAAGACAGCGCAGATTTGGATAAAGGTATTGCTTCTGTTATGGATACATACGGAAAGTCTAACAGAAACAAATACAGAGCTGTTGTATACTACATGTTGACAAAACACTTTAAAAAAGAATCGGCTTACTAGTCTTAGATTTTTAAAACATATTAAAGCGTTATTATTCTATTAGAATTGTAACGCTTTTTTTAGTTCTCCATACTAATATCTGTATCTTTGACGCATGATAATAATTGGAGACTATAATACACTTGACATCATTCGAGAAACTGATCAAGGACTATATTTAGCAGATAAAGAAGGTAATGAAGTATTGCTACCTAATCGTTATGTACCCGAATCCTTTCAAATTTGGGAGGAAATCGAAGTGTTTGTATACTTGGACAATGAAGAACGCCCAGTTGCTGTAACCGATGAACCTTATATCATTCGTGATGATTTTGCTTTATTACGTTGTAATCAGGTCACATCTCATGGTGCGTTTTTAGATTGGGGAATGGTAAAAGAATTGTTTTGCCCATTTAAAGAACAAGCCTTTAAAATGAAAGCAGGAGGTTGGTATTTGGTGTATTGTTATCTCGATGAAGAAACAGATAGATTGGTGGCTTCAAGTAAAACTAACCGTTTCTTAGATAATAAAGATTTGACAGTTCAACAGTTTGATGAAGTTGATTTAATTGTATCTCACCCTTCTGAACTTGGTATGAATGTGATTGTTAATAATCAACATTTGGGCTTGATTTTTTCTGAAGATATTTTTAAAGATATCAGTGTAGGTGACCGTTTAAAAGGTTATGTGAAAAAAGTACGACATGATAATAAACTTGATATTGTTCTTGGTAAAATTGGATATCGTAAGATAGAACCTAATGCCGATATCGTGATGCAACAACTTGAAGATAGTCGTGATGGATTTTTACCTCTTAACGATAAATCTAATCCAGATGAGATCAAGCGCGAGTTGCAAATGAGTAAAAAAACCTTTAAAAAAGCCATAGGTACTCTTTACAAACAACGTTTGATTACTATAGAATCTGACGGAATTAGATTAGTTGAGTGATAATAAGTTAATTTGCTCAAGAACTCTTCCATAAACAGTATTTAATCCTTCATATAGATTGTCGAATACGATATCATAGGTAGAACAAAAATTGTTTTCAATTTCAGCATTCATGCGTCCAGCGTGATTATGACTTACAACACCATACGCTACTAAGTTTGGGAAAATAGACTTAACTTCGGGAACATCCATCAATGATATAGAATACGAATTCACTCTATTTGCAACAAAGCCAAAAGGCTTCTCGTTACCAAAAAATTCAAATACATCATTGATTGTTTTTTTTGCTGTACTCAAATCTATATGTGTGCCTTCATTGAATTCAACAACAGCTATATGATTAAAAAAATGGAGTGTTCCTACTTCAGACTTAGTTTGCTTCACAACTTGTGAGGCAACATTTGAATTTATAATGTTCATATCCCTAAATATGTTTATTTGTGACTAATTTTTTGACATTTTATATTGATGCCTATAATAAGACACAACTACCTCGAAAAAGTCACATAAAACTGATAACGAATGGGATATACGTATTAGTTTCAAGTTTTGGATGTCCAAAAACTATAATTTTTTAGTAAAAATTGATTTGGATACTTATTTAATAAGTAATTTAGTTCTTAGACTACTTGGCAACGCATCTTTATGTACCATTATAGATATGGTTTTCAATTTAAAGTACGCTTCACTCATGTAGATATAGCCATCATTTCCTAAGCCATTTTTTCCCCATGAATTTTTTACTTTATAATATGGCGTTCCATTTTGATCTTTTAGCATTCCAGTAATATGCATCAAATGATCGTCTGTAGTATTAAAGTTTTCAAACTCTTGTTGTCTATATGTTGCAGTAATATCCTTTTCTGGACTTACTTTTAGTAAAGCACTAGTATCATCATTAGCAGGTACAATGGCTAGGCCATGTTTAGCTGAAAATGTCTTTTCACTTACATCACAATCTAATTCGATACTAAATCCATTTTGTAATGCATGGTTAGCAGCAGTAACGAGTTCATCTAACGTTACATTATAAAAATCACCATTAGAAAAATTATCTGGGATGTTTAAAATAAAATTTGAATAGTAAGGCTGGTGTGTGAAAGATGTAATTGTAACATAGTCTTCAGGATTAATAGTTGTCATTTCTAAAAACGACTGTGGTGTATAGGTTTTACCATCATAAGTGAATGAAGTAACATCATCACCTAAATAGTGATCTAGTGTGTTTTCTATGTCTTTTCTCCAATTAGTAGGATAGGTTTTGGTATCAGCTAAATAGGTCTTTAGAATAGTTTTTAAAGAATCTACCATTTTAGAATGATTATGACCTTTCTTATCTTCAATTAATCCAGAGTAGGCGTCATTTGGTACAATACCATGCTCAGAAATACTATTGATTACATCATGAGCTAAACCACCTTGACTAAATTGTGTTTTTCCTTGACGCATAACATAATTCCAAGCCTTTTGCGAATAGGTATGCCTAACAGAGTACATCTCAGATAAGTCAATTTGCTTGCCTGTTAATCGCATCACTTCACTTTCCAGAAATGAAGATGCTGAAAAACTCCAACAAGTTCCTGTATTACCTTGACTAATAACATCTGTTGCTTCTAAGTCAATGGTTGTTTCAAATTTATACTCTTGAGAAAAACTAAAAAAACTAGTAAAAAGTAAAATGATAAGTAGACTATTATTTTTCATGGTAATAGGATTCGTTTCTATAAAATGATTTATTTTTGACTAAAATAATAAATAATGAGTAAAGCGAACTGGATTATTGCTAAAGAATATCAAGATATTACATACAAAAAAAGTAATGGTGTAGCACGAATAGCATTCAATCGTCCAAATGTTAGAAATGCGTTTCGTCCAAAAACTACGAGTGAATTATATGATGCATTTTATGACGCAAATGAAGACGTAAATATTGGAGTAATTTTGTTATCAGCTGAAGGACCGTCTACCAAAGATGGCATTTGGAGTTTTTGTTCAGGAGGAGATCAAAAAGCTAGAGGACATCAAGGATATGTTGGAGATGATGGCTATCATCGCTTAAATATCCTAGAGGTGCAACGCTTAATTCGTTTTATGCCAAAAGCCGTTATTGCAGTCGTACCAGGATGGGCAGTAGGAGGAGGTCATAGTCTTCATGTGGTTTGCGACTTAACTTTGGCTAGTAGGGAGCACGCTATTTTTAAACAAACTGATGCAGATGTCACTAGTTTTGATGGTGGATATGGTTCTGCTTATTTGGCAAAAATGGTTGGACAAAAAAAGGCACGCGAAATATTTTTCTTAGGAAGAAACTACTCTGCACAAGAGGCTTGCGATATGGGGATGGTAAATGCAGTGATTCCACACGATGAGTTGGAAGATACAGCCTATGAATGGGCTCAAGAGATATTGGCAAAATCACCAACTTCAATAAAGATGTTGAAATTTGCTATGAATTTAACAGATGACGGAATGGTTGGTCAGCAAGTGTTTGCTGGTGAAGCCACAAGACTAGCTTATATGACAGAAGAAGCTAAGGAAGGTCGTGATGCGTTTTTAGAGAAACGTAAACCTAATTTTGATAAAAAATGGATTCCGTAAATCAAAAGTTTGTTTATGTTTAAAAAATTAAAACCCTGGGTATCAGCTTTTAGATTACGTACGTTACCACTGTCAGTATCTGGTATTATAATAGGATCTTGTTTTGCACATTACAATGGTTACTTTGATGGTATCATTATGACCTTCGCTATATTATTGACGATAAGCTTACAAATACTTTCAAACTTAGCTAACGATTATGGTGATGGTGTACGTGGAACAGATAATGATAGTAGAATTGGGCCAGAGCGTGCTATTCAAAGTGGAGCTATTACACCAGAAGAAATGTTCGATGGGATCAAAATGAATATCCTTGTAGTTATTGTACTCACTGTTGGGCTTATTTTTGTGTCCTTTGGAAGTAAGTATTTTCTTTATGCCTTACTGTTTTTTTTACTATCTGGTTTGTCGGTCTATGCAGCAATAAATTATACCGTTGGGAGTTCACCTTACGGCTACAAAGGCTTAGGAGATGTATTTGTTTTTATATTCTTCGGAATGTTAAGTGTTATTGGTAGTTATTTTCTATATGCCAAACATATTGACCATCATGTGTTTTTACCCGCAGTATCACTGGGTCTCTTGAGTATGGGAGTTTTGAACCTTAACAATATGAGAGACATAGATTCGGATAAGGAAGCTGGTAAAGACACGCTAGCTGTAAAACTTGGAAAAACAAGAGCAAAAAATTATCATATCATACTCATTGTTTTGGCTATAGCTTTCTCATTTGTGTTTTCAATATTGTACTTCTCAAATTTTTATAATTTCTTGTTTTATATCGCTTATATTCCATTAGTATTGCACATTGTTAAAGTGAATAAAACGGACGCACCAAAAGAGTTTGATCCGCAATTAAAAGTTCTGGCGTTAACTACTTTTTTGTTTTCAGTACTATTAGGAGTAGGTTATATTTTATAGATTTTTTAACATAATTATTTGGTTTTCAAATAATTAATGCTTATATTTAGTCTGAAATTTTGTAGGTCGGCATTTATTTGCTATTATGTTGGCAATAAAATTTGGGGCTTTAAAACTCAGACAATTTCTTCAAATCTGTCTGAGTTTTTTCGTATTTTAGTTTCTGTTTTTAAATCCAATCATTTTTTAAGTCAACCAACAATGCAAATTACATTTTATGGTCATGCAAGTCTAGGACTAAAAATTGCTGACATCAATATTCTTATTGATCCATTCATTTCAGGAAATCCTAAAGCCTCACATATTAACATTGAATCCCTTGAGGCCGATTATATATTGGTCACACACGCACATCAAGATCATATTCTAGATGTTGAAGCTATTGCTAAGCGAACTGGTGCTGTGATTGTTTCGAATTTTGAAATTGCAACCCATTTTGATAAGCTAGGCTTAGAAAACCATCCTATGAATCATGGTGGTCAATGGGATTTTGAATTTGGTACTGTTAAATATGTTAATGCAATTCATACATCATCCTTTCCAGATGGTAGTTATGGAGGACAACCTGGAGGGTTCGTAATTGAAGGTGAGCACAAAAACATTTATATTGCTGGTGATACTGCTCTTACTATGGATATGAAACTCATTCCTCTATTTACTAAATTGGACTTAGCTATTTTACCTATTGGTGATAATTTTACGATGGGAATCGAAGAAGCCATATATGCGAGTGACTTTGTTCAATGCGATAAAGTCTTGGGCTATCATTTTGATACCTTTGGTTATATTGAAATTGACCATGAAGCTGCCAAACGCAAATTCTTCGATAAGAATAAAGACTTAATGCTTTTGGAAATTGGTGAAAGTATTGAACTATAATATAAGATAATTGACATTGAAAGAACAAGACGCATACATTTTAGGAACAGATCAGGAAGAATTACATCGGCTGGGATTACAACATCAAGTTTGGGCTTCCGAAGCACATAAAGGTTGGGAATTAGCAGGTTTTACTGCTGGACAAACTATTTTGGATTTGGGTTGCGGACCAGGATTCTGTTCTAAAGAACTTGCCTTTGTGGTTGGTAATTCTGGTAAGGTGATTGGTATAGATCGTTCTGAACATTTTATTAATTTTCTAAACCGAATTAATTCGCAATATGCGCTACAGATTAATGCTATTCAAGCTGATTTTAATGATATGAACTTAGAACCTAACAGTCTAGATGGTATGTACTGCCGTTGGGCAATGGCTTGGGTGCCTAATGTCAAAGAAATTTTAGAAAAAGTAAAGCAAGCGCTTAAACCTGGTGGAAAAATGGTGCTGCATGAATATTATGATTGGCAGACTCATAGTATAGAACCTCGAAAAGCAGGTATAGAAAAAGCTATTGCTGGTTGTTTACAGAGTTTTAAAGAACAAGATGGAGAAATAGATATAGGTAGGGAACTACCAGGAATTTTTGAGGATTTAGGAATGAAGGTGACTAGTAAACGACTAATGTCTAAATTAGCGACACCAGACAATTTAGTTTGGCAATGGCCTAAATCATTTTATCACAGTTATTTTCCTAGATTAGTAGATGCTGGCTATTTGTCTCAAGCAGATGTTGAACAGGCTTTAAGAGATTTTGAAGAGTTAGAACAAAACAAAAACACAACGTTATTTTGTCCGATTTTGATAGAGGTGATTGCTGAAAAAATTTAGACTATTTTACTTTGCTTCTCATCACTAACTTATGAATCAAACGCGGAGATAAGCGTTTTACGTAAACACCAAACTTTTCAAACTTACCGATATAAGCTTCATATTTCTCTTTGCGTATGGCCTTGATCATCTTTTTTACAAAGACGTCAACATCTAAACCATTTTCAGTCATGTCATCTTGATAGCCTTGCTTACTTCCGTTTCCAGTTAAGGCGTTACGAGCTACATTGGTATTCACAAAACCAGGACAAATCATTGTAACTTTAATGTTGTCTTTATCGTGTTCTAAACGTAACGCATCAAAAAAACCGTGTAGGGCATGTTTGGCGCCACAATATGCCGATCGATATGCCGAGCTAAATTTCCCCATTAAACTGGATACTACCACATAATGACCTGATTGATTGTCAATAAAATGAGGTAATATTGCTTTAGACAAAGCTACAGTTCCTAAATAGTCTATTTCCATCAGTTTTCGGTCTACATCAATAGAAGTATCAATAATTGCCGAGCGCTGACTAATTCCACCATTATTAACTAAAACATCAATCCTTCCAAAGGTAGAAATAGCCTCATTTGCTTTAAATTCCATATGATTAATATCAGCCAAATCTAAGGGAAGTACGTGAACTCTATTTGGTTCATGACAAAGCGACTTGACCTTAGCTAATTCATCAGCCCTTCTTGAGGAAAGTATTAAACTACAGTCGTATTTAGATAAAGCAATAGCCAAACTTTTTCCAATACCACTGGAAGCTCCAGTAATCCAAATTGTTTTATCGTTAAACGTCATGTTTCGTATGTTTAGTTAACCATTCATTTCTAAGATCTTCCGATATTTTACCAGTACCATCATGTTTCCAACCAGGTGGCTTAAGAAGATATAGAATTCTGTTTTTTAGCGATTTCCGACCAGAAAAAGCATCTTTAAACATATGAATCCATTCAACAAATGCAATTTTTATTGGATTATATGTATGTATATTTTTAACTAAGCCATAGACTACTTTTTCATCTTCTAATTCGGGTTGAAATGTGCCAAACAATTTATCCCAAATGATCAAAATCCCTGCATGATTTCTATCCAAGTACAATGGGTTTTTGCCATGATGAACACGATGATGAGATGGTGTATTAAAAACCGCTTCAAACCAGCGTGGCAATTTATTTATGGTTTCTGTATGTATCCAAAATTGATATAGCAAACTTATTGACATCTGTAGGAGTATCATTCCAGGATGAAACCCTAAAAGTGGCAGCCAAAGCCAAAAGACAAAAGAATAAAAACCACCAGACCATGTTTGGCGTAACGCTGTGCTTAAATTGTAGTGTTGTGATGAATGATGTACGACATGTGATGCCCAAAATAATCGACATTCATGAGATATACGATGAAACCAATAATAGGCCAGATCATCAGCAAAGAAAATAAGTATGAAGCTCCACCAAACAATAGGAATGGTAAACAACCTAAAATTTTCATAAATAAAGAAAAAGGCAACCAACACAATGGCTTTACTAAAAAAACCTAGAAAAACGTTGCCTAATCCCATAGCAATAGAGGAGAAGGCATCTTTGGTCTCATAGGTTTTAATGTCCTGCTTTATTGTAACATATAATTCCAATAGCATAGAGGCTATAAAAAAAGGAATAGCAAATAATATGATATTTGGAAAATTGGGATCTTGCATAAGTCTCTTTCGGTTTTAGCTAAAGTACGAAATTGTGAAAAATCTGTATATTTACAGTTTTCAATTTTTAAGCAAAAATTACAGATATTAATTTTGCAATGAAGTTAACAAACTATGAAATTAAAACTCACCTTACTTATTATTTTATTCATTTCGGTAAAATCAATCGCTCAAGTAGAATCTGGTAAAACAGGTGCTTGGTATATGTATTTTTTCGATCATCAATTTAAAGAAAGTCAATTTGGAATTCAAGGCGATGTTCAATATCGTAATTGGAACTTAGGTGGCGATTTAGAACAATTGCTGCTGCGTTCAGGAGTTACTTATAGACCTAAAGGAGTAAATGCAAAATTTACATTGGGTTATGCTCACATCACAACAGGAACATTTGGCGATAGTGATGATACATCAACAGAGAGTAGAATCTATCAGGAAGCACTCTTGCCTCACAAATTAGGAAATCGTGTATATCTTACGCATCGCTTTAGATATGAACAACGTTTTGTAGAAGATCAAGATTTCAGAACTCGATATCGTTATAACTTATTTATGAATGTGCCTTTTAATAAGAGTACTTTAGAAAAAGGAGCTTTATATGCTGCTTTATACAATGAATTATTTGTTAATGGTCAGCGTGATATTGGAGATAATAGAGAGGTTGAGTTTTTTGACCGTAATCGTACCTATCTTGGCGTTGGTTATGTGTTGAAACCTGGTATGAAATTTCAATTGGGTTGGATGAATCAAAAAACAAACGGTGTTGGAAAAGCACAACTACAATTGAGTTTTCATCATAATTTCTAATAAGAATCGTCATACATCTTGCGCTTAGATTTAGTATTTTTGTAGCGAATTCATCTACTGAATTCATAAACTATGATTGCAACTTACAAACCGTATATACTCAATTTTAAAAAAGCCAGTGGTACTTCTAGAGGGATTTTGAAAACTAAGGAGACTTGGTTCATTGTTCTTAATGATCAGGGTAAAATTGGCATAGGCGAATGTGGTATGTTTAAAGGTTTGAGCTGCGATGATAAGCCAGATTTTGAATCAAAATTACAATGGGCTTGTGAACATATTGATTTGGGATTGGAAGTATTATTGGATGAGCTTGTTACATTTCCTAGTATTCAATTTGGATTGGAAATGGCATTCAAGTCCTTGTCAAGTGATTCTGGTTTTGATTTGTTCCCTTCAGAATTCACAAAAGGTCATGCGTCTATACCTATTAATGGCCTCATTTGGATGGGGAGTGAAGGCTTTATGAAAAGTCAAATTACCGAAAAGCTTAATGCTGGTTTCAATTGTATTAAAATGAAAATTGGAGCTATAGATTTTGAAACCGAATTAAATCTGTTGAAATCTATTAGGAAAGAGTTTTCGGCAAGTGATATTGAGTTACGAGTTGATGCCAATGGAGCTTTTTCTCCAGATGAAGCGTTAGAAAAGTTAAAGCGATTATCAGAATTTGATTTGCATTCAATCGAACAACCAATTAAACAAGGACAATGGGAAAATATGGCCCAATTATGTGAGAACACGCCTTTGGATATTGCTTTAGATGAAGAATTGATTGGTGTATTTTCTAATAATAAAAAGAAGAAATTACTTGAAAGTATTAATCCACAGTATATCATTTTGAAACCGACTTTAGTTGGAGGTTTTAAAGGAAGTCAAAACTGGATAGATCTCGCAGATCAGCAACAAATTGGTTGGTGGATTACAAGTGCCTTAGAAAGTAATATTGGCTTGAATGCCATAGCGCAATGGACATATATGCTTAACAATGATTTGCCACAAGGTCTTGGAACAGGTAGTTTGTTTACAAATAATTTTGATTCGCCATTAGTAGTAAAAAATGGTACATTGCGTTACGAAAAGCATACATCTTGGAATTTTAATATTTAACTATGAATTATTTACAACAAGCGTACAAAGGAGAAAATGAAGGATGGAAAGTGATTTTGACAGTTTTAATTGTATCTGGTCTCTTTATATTTAATCTAATTTTTTTAATATTTTTTGGTGATGGTTTTGATGTTATAGAAGAGCAAAAAAAAATGTTAGAGTTAGTGCCAAGTAAAAACTTTTGGTTGGCCATTAATTTGTTGCCTTTTGCAGTGCTATTGCTACTTTTATTTTTATTGGTTAAATTTTTGCACAAACGAAGCATTAAGTCGTTAACTACAGCACGAAACAAAATAGACTGGAAGCGTGCTTTCTTTTCATTCTCACTAATTGTTGTCATCACACTTGGGTTATTTGCATTTAGTTACTTTTCAGACCCTTCTTTCGTTGAGTTTCAATTGGACCCTGTAAAATTTACCATATTGGTTATTGTGAGTTTACTTTTATTTCCTCTTCAAATTGGTTTGGAAGAGTACTTATTTAGAGGTTATTTAATGCAGCAGCTTGCTGTTGTAGTAAAAAACAGATGGTTTCCTTTGATATTGACTTCAGTACTATTTGGAGTGCTTCATGGTGGAAACCCTGAAGTAGATGAAATGGGACCGATTATTATGATATTTTACATTGGAACAGGTTTAATGCTAGGTATTATGACATTAATGGATGATGGCTTAGAATTGGCTTTAGGCTTTCATTTAGGAAATAATTTGTTGGCTGCTTTATTAGTAACTTCAGATTGGTCTGCTTTGCAAACAGATGCTGTTTTTAGATATACTGCTGAAGAGGCTACCAATCAAGTTTCTGAGATTTTGATTCCTATTTTAGTAATATACCCAATTATTCTATTCATATTCGCCAAAAAATATAAATGGCGTAATTGGAAAGCCAATTTATTTGGTAGAGTTATAGAACCTGCTCAAGAAGACTACAAAATTATAGGCGAATAGCATTCCATAATTTTATGACACCTACATTTGATAAAATACATTTAAGATTTAAGCTAAATGGTATCCATTACAACCATGAAGAACTTAAAGAGATAGCCTACAGTTTAGTTAAGGAAGGTGACGACTATGAGCAAGTAATTGGCAATTTTCTATTAGATTGGATAGATGATAAAGACCATGTTTTGGTGAATACTTCTGGTTCGACAGGATTGCCAAAAACGATAATGCTTAAAAAACAAGCCATGGTTAATTCGGCAATAATGACAGGCGATTTTTTTGGATTACTACCAGGAGATAAGGCGTTGCATTGTTTGCCAAGTCAGTATATAGCAGGTAAAATGATGCTTGTTAGAGCTATGATACTAGGACTTGAATTGGATTTGGTGTCTCCTTCTACGATACCAGCTTATGATAATTTAAAGCACTACGATTTCTGTGCGATGATTCCGTTACAACTTAAAAACTCATTACAGCGTTTAACGAATATTAAAACGCTAATAGTTGGAGGAGCCTCAGTGTCTAAAGCGCTAAAATCAACACTACAGAATGTAAAAGCAAAAGTCTTTGAAACCTATGGAATGACTGAAACGGTTAGCCACATTGCAGTGAGACAACTTAATAAAAATTCTGATAATGCATATTTTCAAGTGTTACGTGATATCCAAATATCTACAGATGATAGAAGCTGTTTAATAATAGATGCTAAAAAACTGTCTGATGAGAAAATAATCACAAATGATATTATAGAGATAGTATCATCAACAGAATTTAATATTATTGGTCGTTTTGATAATATGATTAATTCTGGTGGTGTGAAATTATTTCCTGAATTAATAGAGGCAAAGCTTCAAGATAAAATCAAAACACGTTTTTTTATTACTTCAGAAGCTGACAAAGACCTTGGGCGAAAAGTTGTTCTTGTATTAGAAAGTGACTCAAATGTGTTAGAACCTTTAGTGTTTCAAGATTTAAAAAAGTTTGAGGTACCCAAATCAGTATACCATATTTCAAAGTTTATCCAAACTGAAACAGGAAAGCTGCAACGACAAAAGACTTTGGAAGCAGCAATTAATTAACTATTTTTTTGTGTGTTTATATAACATAAAAGAAGCGATACATCCAACTACAGCAAATGCAGCCATGATACCAAATACAATCTGGTGTCCAGTTTCCAGACCTTTATATGCATCTAAAAAATAACCATACAAAAGACCAGCAAAAATATCTGGTGTATAACCAACAATAGATATAAACCCTACAGCTGTACCTGTAATTGCTAATGGAATCTTTGCCTCTTCCAACGTTGCAAAGTAGAGTACTCTTGCCGAATAAACGCCTAAGGCCATAGTTCCTATAGATAATACAAATAATAATGTCGAGCTATCACTAATAATACCTGAAGCAAAAATAAGGCTAGTAATTGTCATTAATAAAAATCCAATGATAATCCATAAAGAGGCTCGCGTACGATCAGCTAATAAACCAATGACAACTCCAATAACAGGTCTCATATATAGAAGATATGTACCAATAGTTGCAGCTTCAATCTTATTATAGAGCATAACTTCTTCGGCATATAGACTAAAAAGATCTGTCATTTTATAACCGTAATAAGCGCATAATATAATGATCATGAGCAACCAAACAGATTTGTACTTTATGACAAGTTTAAAATTGTCTAAAGTGATGGTCTTTTTTGCAGGTTCTGTTTTTGCAGTATCATTGGTTTTAAACCTCAAAAAGAAAAATACTAAAAGTGCAATCCCCATTACCGCAAAAGAGGTGTAAGTAATGACATGTTTAAACGCTTCTCGACGTTCAGCTACAGAGGTGAGTTCAATATCTTTTGTAATGAACAACGAAAAGATTAATACACCAGCAGATCCAAATATAGCAGCAACTAAACCACGACCACCATCTAAAAACCCAAAGGCAATTCCTTGTTTATTAGATCCTCCCCAAATTCTAGTCGCTTTGATCATAGCTGCCCAAAACAAGAAAATAGTAGTAAATCCCCAAAAACCATAGAGTATATGTAGATTGGCAAGTGATGGATATGTTGCAAGATATAAGCCACCAAGTGCAGTAAGCATTAAGGCTACAGACATAAGTATATGAGGTCGAAACTTATCTGCTAATGGACCACCAAATAAATAAGAAAAAAGTGCAACGGTTCCGTAAGCAGAAAAACAACTTCCTATTTCAAATTGACTTATACCAAAAGACTCGAGAAAAGTAGTTCTAAAAATACGCACTAAAACAAAGGGTAAAATAAAAACAGCCTCAGCCGCTAATATTAATAATATTATAACATAGGTGGGCTGTTTGTTTGTAGTTTGCTGCATCTTATACTTGCAACACTCCCATATTAAAAGGTCTTTCGATAGGAGCGTGGTTAGCAGCTTCTATTCCCATACTAATCCAGGTTCTAGTATCTAACGGATTAATAACTGCATCAGTCCAAATACGTGCAGCCGCATAATATGGCGATACTTGATTGTCATATCTGTTTTTAATTTTATCAAAAAGTTCTTTTTCTTTTTCAGGTGTAATTTTTTCACCTTGTTTTTCCAGTGAAGCTTTTTCTATTTGTAATAGTACTTTTGCTGCACTATTTCCACTCATTACTGCTAATTCGGCACTAGGCCAAGCTACAATTAATCTTGGATCATAGGCTTTTCCACACATGGCATAATTTCCAGCTCCGTAACTATTTCCTATCACAATGGTAAATTTGGGAACCACAGAATTACTTACAGCATTTACCATCTTAGCACCATCTTTAATGATTCCACCATGCTCAGATTTACTGCCAACCATAAATCCAGTTACGTCTTGCAAAAAGACCAACGGAATTTTCTTTTGGTTGCAATTCGCAATAAAACGTGTTGCCTTATCAGCACTGTCATTATAGATCACACCACCAAATTGCATTTCACCTTTTTTAGTTTTTACGAGCTTACGCTGATTGGCCACAATACCTACAGCCCAGCCATCAATTCGCGCATAAGCAGTGATAATAGTTTGACCATAGCCTTCTTTGTATTCATCAAATTCAGATGTATCAACTAAACGTTTGATAATCTCTCTCATATCATATTGATCTGCTCTTGAACGTGGCAATATACCAAAGATGTCTTCAGGTTTTTCACTAGGTTTTTTTGCGGTAACACGGTTAAAACCAGCTTTATCATAATCGCCAATTTTATCCATTAAACGCTGGATGGTTTCTAGAGCGTCTTTATCATCTTTTGCCTTATAATCTGTAACTCCTGAAATTTCGCAATGGGTTGTCGCACCTCCTAATGTCTCATTATCGATGGTTTCTCCTATAGCGGCTTTCACTAGATAACTTCCTGCTAAGAAAATACTTCCCGTTTTATCTACTATTAGAGCTTCATCACTCATAATAGGTAAATACGCACCACCAGCAACACAACTTCCCATAACAGCAGCAATTTGTGTAATTCCCATGCTGCTCATCACGGCATTGTTTCTAAATATGCGTCCGAAATGTTCTTTATCGGGAAAAATCTCATCTTGCATTGGTAAATACACACCAGCCGAATCCACCAGATATATTATTGGAAGTCTATTTTCAATTGCAATTTCTTGAGCTCTTAAATTCTTTTTACCTGTAATTGGAAACCAAGCTCCAGCCTTTACTGTAGCATCATTGGCAACAACTATACATTGTTTTCCTTTTACATAACCTATTTTAACGACCACACCACCAGATGGACAACCACCATGTTCTTTATACATGTCGTCTCCAGCAAAAGCACCAATTTCTACAGAAGATGCTTTTGCATCAAGAAGATAATCGATACGTTCTCTTGCTGTCATTTTACCTTTGGAGTGATGCTTTTCTATACGTTTTTCACCACCACCAAGTTTAACCCGAGCTAAGCGTTTTTTTAAATCTGAAAGGAGTAATTTATTATGATCTTCGTTTTTATTGAAGTTTAAATCCATAGTGTATTTTATTTCCTACGAATTTACGAAACCCATAACGGATTAAAAAGTGAATAATTTGTTAAAATTAATAACATGGAAATAGTTTCCTAGGAATATATAATTTTTTTATTGTATATTTGTACCATCAAACAATAAGACCTATGAAAAAAATAATAACATTTGCAGGAAGCAATAGTAAAAAATCAATTAACAAAGAACTAGCAATTTATGCGACAACTCTGGTTGAAGATACTGAAGTAGACGTTTTAGATTTGAATGATTTTGAATTACCTTTATACGGAATTGATTATGAGATAGAACATGGTATTCCAGAAAATGCGTATAAATTTTTAGAGCATATTAAATCTTCCAACGGTATTGTTTTATCATTGGCTGAACATAATGGTGCTTATGCAACAGTTTTTAAAAACATTTTTGATTGGATGTCACGTATTGATGGTAAATTATGGAGTGATAAACCAATGCTATTAATGGCTACATCACCTGGAGGTAGAGGAGGTGCTACAGTTTTAGAAATTGCCAAAGGACGTTTCCCTTATATGGGAGGAAATATAGTAGGAACTTTTTCTTTACCTTCTTTTGGCACAAACTTTCAAGACGGAACAATAATCAATCAAGAATTGAATGCGCAATTGACTGAAGAAATTAAACAATTTCAAAACAGTTTATAAGTTATGGATATAAAACACACAGATACAGGAAATAAAGGTCGATTTTATTATGAAGTTGATAGTGTTGAAAAAGGATTAATGACCTATAGTCACGCTGGAGCAGATAAGATCATTATTGATCATACCGAAGTTGATCCATCTTTAAAAGGTCAAGGTATTGGCTATAGATTAGTTGAAGCCTCTGTTAACTATGCAAGGGAACAACAAATTAAAATTTTGCCTTTATGTCCTTTTGCTGCAGCAGTATTCAAAAAGAGAACTGAATATAGTGACGTTTTATTTTAAAATTTAAATGATGGGAGATTTAGCAAAAGATATCAATTCTAAGTTTGAAAATAATAGGGTGAAAGCCATGCTTAATATTATTTATACAGCTAATTGGATTACAAGTTGTCAAAATGAATTTTTTAAAGACTATGGCATTTCTCCACAACAGTATAATATTTTAAGAATTTTGAAAGGAGCTGGAGAACCATTAAACGTTCAGATTATTAAAGACCGAATGCTAGAACGCTCACCTAATGCAACACGCTTGATGGATAAACTTTGCGCGAAGGATTATATAGAACGATTGCCTTCAGCACATGATAGACGTGTAGTTAAGATAGCAATAACTAAAGAAGGTATTGCTTTATTAGAATCTATTCCAATGAATTTCAATAAGGACCTTCTTAAAAATTTAAATGAAAAAGAAGCAGAACAATTAAGTGATTTGCTAGATAAAATGCGATGATCGTATTTTTTTAATCAAATATTTTCCATGGAAACTATTACAATGAAAGGATATAAAAATGAAATTAAATACAATAAAAAGGGCAGGTAAGAGCCATTTCGTAAATATGGGGCCTATTAGGCTGCGACAACCATTTCCAACACAAGCTATTGAAATGATAGATCCATTTATATTGTTACATCACTATGGGCCTTATGAAATTTCAAAAGCAAATAATCCGTTTGATCTTGGCCCACACCCTCACAGAGGGTTTGAACCCGTTACGTTTTTAGTACAAGGTGAACAATTACATCGTGATTCGTTAGGCCATCAAAGTGTTGTAAAAGCTGGCGACGTACAATGGACAACTGCTGGACGTGGTATTATACATGCTGAAGGTCCAACAAAAGAACTAGTTGAAACGGGAGGGATAATCGAAGGAATTCAATTATGGTTAAATCTTCCTGCAGAGAAAAAAATGATGCAAGCTAATTATCAGCATGCTAAGCATGAAGAGTTTAATGTGATTATTTCCGAAGATAAGAATGTAGAAACCAGAATTATTGCTGGAGAATTGCAAAACTCTTTTGGTAAAATAGCAACGCAAACAGCTGTAAATGCCTTCATGATTGATGCTAAAGCTGGAGGAGAACAAACAATCACCTATTCTAATAAACATCATGGTATGTTGTATCTCCTTCACGGAAAAGTAACTGTAAATGATGTTGAATCTATTGAATTGGATAAAAACCAATTAATGGAGTTTCATCAGGATGGAGATGGTTTTTCTATCAAGGCAGAAAGAGATAGTAAATTGTTGTTCTTATCAGGAGAACCAATTAAAGAGCAAGTTGCAACGTACGGACCTTACGTTATGAATTCACAAACAGAATTATTGGAAGCCATGCGAGATTACCAAATGGGTAAGATGGGATTTCTTCCAGCTAATTAATAAAAAATAAAGATTATGAAAACAATAGTTCACAAAGCAGATACTAGGGGATTTGCAGACCATGGATGGTTAAAATCGCATCATACTTTTAGTTTTGCGAGTTATCAAAATCAAGAACGAATGAATTTTGGAGCACTTCGTGTTTTGAATGATGATGTGGTTAAACCAAAAATGGGATTTGGAACACATCCGCATCAAAACATGGAAATCATTTCCATTCCATTAAAAGGTGCCTTATCGCATAAAGATAGTATGGGAAATAAACGCGCCATCGAAGTCGGTGAAGTTCAAGTCATGAGTGCTGGAACTGGATTAACACATTCTGAATTTAATGACAGCAAAACAGACGAGGTTAATTTTCTTCAGTTATGGATTATCCCAGAGCAAATGAGCGTTGCCCCAAATTATGAGCAACGTGTTTTTCCTTCCGAAGAAAAGAAAAATAAGCTTCAAACAGTAGTGGCGCCTAAAGATAAATTGGTAGGTCAGGCGTTACCAATTAGTCAACAAGCTTATATCTACAGAACAAATCTTGATGCACAAAAGAGTATTGATTTACAAGTGAAATCTGGTCAAAACGGATTTTATGTATTTGTGGTTGATGGCGAAATTGAAATTGCTAATAATACGCTTGTCAATAGAGATGCTATTGGTATTTCTGAAACAGAAAATCTTGACATTAAAGCGACTAAAGATTCCGAATTGATTATCGTTGAGGTTCCTATGAACTAATCCACTATAATTGGTTAGTAGCGAAAAAAAGCATTCTGTCACAGAATGCTTTTTTTTAGTTTAAAATCACGATATTTGTGTTTAGACTAACTATCTAAAATTAAGAAAAAATATGGCTATGAATAAAAATACTGTGCTGGCATGGGCCACCACAATTATGGTAATAGTAGGATTAGGTTTAATAGCATTAGGTGCCTTTCGATATGATGAAGTTGCTGGTTGGGGATTTGCAGCCGTTGGTATTGGATTTTTTGCTATTGCTTGGGTGTTTAACGCTTTAAAAGGAAGAGTATAATGAGTGACGATAAAAAGGTAATCTTCTCAATGTCTGGTGTTACAAAGACATTTCAATCTGCAAATACACCAGTACTTAAAAATATTTATTTAAGCTTCTTCTACGGAGCTAAGATTGGAATCTTAGGACTTAATGGTTCCGGTAAATCAACATTGCTTAAAATTATTGCTGGTGTAGATAAGAACTATCAAGGAGACGTTGTGTTTTCACAAGATTATTCTGTTGGATACTTAGAACAAGAACCAAAACTTGATGACGAAAAAACAGTGATGGATGTGGTTCGTGAAGGTGCTGCCGAAACTGTAGCTATTCTTGATGAGTATAATAGTATTAATGACCAATTTGGTTTGGAGGAAGTCTATAGTGATCCAGATAAAATGGAAAAACTGATGAACCGTCAAGCCGAACTTCAAGATCAAATAGACGCGGCTAATGCCTGGGAATTAGATACCAAGCTGGAAATTGCTATGGATGCATTACGAACTCCAGATGGTGACAAGAAAATTGCTGTACTATCTGGTGGTGAACGTCGACGTGTTGCATTATGTCGTTTATTATTACAAGAACCAGATGTATTGTTATTAGACGAGCCTACCAACCATTTAGATGCAGAGTCTGTACATTGGTTAGAGCATCATTTAGCACAATATAAAGGGACTGTTATTGCGGTAACTCACGATAGATATTTCTTAGATAATGTTGCTGGATGGATTTTAGAGTTGGATAGAGGCGAAGGTATTCCATGGAAAGGTAACTATTCGTCTTGGTTAGATCAAAAATCCAAACGTATGGCTCAGGAAAGTAAAACTGCATCTAAGCGCCAAAAAACCTTAGAGCGTGAGTTAGAATGGGTGCGACAAGGTGCTAAAGGTCGACAGACCAAGCAAAAAGCACGTTTAAAGAATTATGATAAACTCATGAGTCAAGATCAAAAACAACTTGATGAGAAATTAGAGATTTATATTCCAAACGGACCACGATTAGGTACAAATGTTATTGAGGCTAAAGGTGTAAGTAAAGGTTATGATGATAAGCTATTATATGAAGATCTAAACTTTAATTTACCTCAAGCTGGAATAGTTGGTGTTATTGGACCAAATGGTGCTGGTAAAACCACTATTTTTAGAATGATAATGGGTGAAGAAACACCAGATAAAGGAGCGTTTCAGGTTGGAGAAACAGCAAAAATTGCTTACGTTGATCAATCGCACTCTAATATTGATCCAGAAAAAACAATTTGGCAAAACTTTAGCGATGAGCAGGAATTGGTTATGATGGGCGGAAAACAGGTAAATTCAAGGGCGTATTTAAGTCGTTTTAATTTCTCAGGTAGCGAGCAAAATAAGAAAGTAAGTTTGTTGTCAGGAGGAGAACGTAACCGCTTGCATTTGGCAATGACGCTTAAAGAAGAAGGCAATGTATTGCTTTTAGATGAGCCTACTAACGATCTTGATGTCAATACATTAAGAGCATTGGAGGAAGGTTTAGAAAACTTTGCAGGATGTGCTGTGGTGATTTCTCACGACAGATGGTTCTTAGATCGTATCTGTACACATATATTAGCTTTTGAAGGGGATAGTCAAGTTTATTTCTTTGAAGGAAGTTTCTCAGATTATGAAGAGAATAAAAAGAAACGTTTAGGAGGTGATTTAATGCCTAAGCGTATCAAGTATAAAAAATTAGTAAGATAAGTGTATATCTTATAAAACTAAAAAGCCAGCAATTGCTGGCTTTTTTATTGTTCTTTTATTTGTTTTTTGAGTTTTTCATTTTCCTTTTTTAATGAATAAACTTTAACTAGGTTTATAATTAATAATCCTAGTATGGTAACTATAGCTATGGATAATATTGTAGTAATTTTTGAAAGATTGGTATCCATCTTCTAGCTGTTGTTATTATTATCATATAAGTGGCCCTCAGTGAAATCTTGATAGCTTTTATCTATTTCAGATTTATAAAAACTGCTATCTGTTAATCTTTTGTTTTCTGCCTTTAGCTTATACATTTTTATAATAGCTATGGCAATGAAAATTAAAAAAATAGAAGCAGTCACGATAAGAACTATGGTAAGTTGCATCGTGCTTACAAGGGAAATATTTGAAGTATAAGTAGTTAGCATTAAACTAAGTTTGTCTTGATTTGGTGTTCAAATATACAATAATATTTAAAAAACAAGTTATTTATCTATAAAAAGTTACACTTAATCGATAAAATTGATGTGTGTTAATTATACCAATCCAATTGCACAACGTCTATATCCTCATCGCCTTGATTGATTAAAGTCTTAAATTTTGAGACATCGCTCATACCATCTTTTCCACGATAATGGTAAGGATAAACGGCTTTTGGTTTGAATTCTAATACGGCTTCTGCAGCTTTATCAACCGTCATTGTCCAAGGAAGATTCATACATACAAAGGCTTTGTCAATATTTTCGAGAGCTCTCATTTCAGCAATATCCTCAGTATCTCCCGAAATATATATACGTTCATTCCCAATTGTTAACACATAACCATTACCTCTTCCTTTAGTGTGGAACTGTAAAGCTTCTTCTCTTAAATTGTACATAGGTATAGCTTCAACATCAAAACCATTTAAAGTTGCCGAGTCACCATTATTTATAGTCATTAGTACCTTAGCTTTTAAATCTTCAGGTAATTTACCCATAACGGTTTTTGGACCAATAATCGTGGCATTAGATAAATCTAAGGCTTTTAATGTTTCTAAATTGAGATGATCACCATGTATATCGGTAATTAAAACAAAATCTGGCTTAGAGAATGAAGCAAAGGCTTTCGCTCCTCCTGTAGGATCAACATAAATATCAATATCTCCATAGGATAATACCATGGTGGCATGAGAAATAGGATGTATGTCTAATACCTTTTCTTTGTCAGAATTTTCAGCAACAAGTTCACTGTTATCGGCTTCTGAAGTTTGATTATTGCTTTCTTTTGAGTCTGTTTTACATGAAAAAACAGAGAAACAAGTCACAATTAATAAAAGATTCAAATATTTCATAGGATATCATTTTTGAAAACTTAAAGATAATTACAAATCGAATGCGAATAAAGTTTGTAACAAAATATTATGTTTTACTACTCATATTTTAGGCAGATTAAGTTTTTAAAATCATATTTTTTAACGAAATTGCTTGTCCTAAATATTGTTCAACTTTAATACACAACATAATATGTCTGATGATTTTGATTTATTAGAAACGAATTCCAACGAAAAAACTGAGAAAGTAGATGTTAATTGGGGAAAAGCCATAGACCAAATGAAGTCTAAATTGGCGCAGGAAGATGATCCAGAGAGTCGTCAGAAGATTCTAAATGCGACGTTAGATAATGTTGTAGATATGGCCGAAAAAGATAGGTCTACATTATTAGATGCTATTAAAGACCTTACCGATTATCAAGATGAGGTTGGTATTATGTTCGAAGGCTTTTCTGCGTTAAATGCTGCAGAGCAAAAAATTATAGATGATGCTATCAAACGTTTAGAACGTGCTAAGGTAGAATTAGAAGACGCAAAAAACACACCTGATACTTGGTGGAATAACCTTTGGGGACGAAAAAGTAAGATCAAAAAAGCAGAAGACGAATTGGCATTAGCTCAAAAAGAACGTGATGCTTCAGATAATAAAGCGAAAGCATTATTCCAACAGCGTATAGAAAGTGCCGATGTGCAAACGTTGTTAAATGAATTGTCATTTAAAAGTCAGGCAGCCATCAAGCGTTTAAAAGATAGAGAACTCGAAATCAAAGAAGTTGAAGAGAGTTTAAAAACCGCTATTGTTGAAGCTAGTAATAATCATACTAAAGCTTTGGAAAAGAAAAAGCAAGTAGAAGCACAGCTTGAAGAACAATACGCCCTTTTAAAGCAAGCACGTCAGGCTTTAGAAGAAGTGGCAGATAAACAATCTACTGAGTACTCTGAAGCGCTTGAAAAAGTAACACAGCTTGAACAAAAAGTAGAAGAACTTGAAGGACTTAAAAATGCTTACACAACTTTAGCAGCTTCTAAAGATAGTTTTGTACATAAGCATAACTTAACTATAAAAGTATTAACCTCTTTGCGTAGTAATTTACAAACGCATCGTGCAAAACTAAAGAGTGATACAGATGAGCGTTTAAAATATTATGATGGATATGTAGTGGCCTTAAAAGCGCGTACAGATCAAGAATTTGCTGCAATTTTAGAGCATTTAGGTGTAAAGACCGATGAACATATTGGAGAAACTTTAGCAGCAATGCATACAGCAAGTGCTAAAGCACGTCAAGAGATGATGGATAATATTCCAGTTCATGAAAAAGTAATGCAAGGTGTGTATGGTAGTTATGCAGAAGCATTAAAAGAAATAAGAACAAAAGACTCTGAAATCCAGAAAAACTTTGCTGATCGTTATGGTATTGATATGAAAGAAATTTTCGATGAATACTATAAGGCAGATCCAAATGCACCAGCAGATGGAGGTGAACCAGAAGGTGATCCAAAACCAGAATCTAACGACGACGATTTGTTGTCTTAAAATAATGATGGCGTTACCCTCTTCCGCTAAAAAGCTACAGAGGGTCAGGCTATCGCAAGTCGCTCTCTACGAGGAGCTCCAACAGGTGCTCCATCCTTAACGCGAATACAATTATGAAAAAATATTTTTTAGCCTCTCTCGCAGTAGTAGTTGTTTGTGCAGGTGTTATATCATTCATCTATTTTTCCAATGATCATTCAGAGTGTGAATTGGCAACTGAGATTACTTTCAATGAAAATGGCGAAAAGGTAACAACCGAAACACACATTTGTAAAGAGAAATTCAATTTATAAATCATAGAATGTATATCTAAAATATGATTGTAACTCCATTAGATTCAGCAATATTAGACTCTAAAGAGCAGTATGTCTTCTATCATAAAATGATAGACTTTACGCTTAAAGAGCTAATCGTTGCGGTACAACAAAAGCAGATACTTACTGAGCAAGAAGTACTCTTGTTTAAACAGTATTGTGATTTGCTATTGTATTCAATCGAAGCCATGCGTGTGAAATATATGTATGACGATGAGGAAAACATGAAGGTAGATTTAACAGATTCTGGTTTTCCAAACTATTTAGAGTTTCGTTATTTATTTAATGACCTTGGTTTGCGTGAAGATTATTTAGGCAAGCTTACTAATATAGATGTATTAAAAGAAGAATTTCTAGACACGCTATTGAGAAAAAAAGAACCAATAGCTCAGCGAAAGTTATTTCAAGCATCTTCTATAGTGTATTACACGTCTGCTAAAAAAGAGTATATTTTTAACCGTTTTGTTCAAGGCAAGATTATAGAAGCGCCTCAAGGTTCACCAGGACAATATTTAGTAAGCTGGAGTTTTTATGAAGTATCACATAACAGACCGTTTATTTGCTATATGTATTTTGATTACGATGGCAGTAATCCTCTTAAAGACAGAGACGAAATTTACTATGCTTTAAAAACAGTAGCAGATCGCGAATTGGCTATGGATATGATGGCTTATGCTATTGATAAACGTTTACCAAAAGTATTGCCTAAGCTAGTGAAGCGTGTTGATCTTGGACCAATACATAACGTTTTCGCAAAAGATGAGAATGAAATTACACATGCCATTCTCGATGGAATAGCGAAAAAGACGATTCCTTTAGAATCGTATGCCATCTCATTTAAAATTGACGAAGTTAGTTCTAAGAGCGAATTTAAAGAAGGTAGTTTCTTTAGTAAACAAACCTTTCAAAACTGGGATGCTGTGTTTAGACAACGCTATGTGTTTGCACCACACCGAATCATACAGTTATTATATAACAAAACACCTGAGATTATGAACAAGTTAGCAAAGGCGCCAATTCAGATCGCAGATTTAAAAATGAAATAAATTTTACCCATCATATGGAACACAATTCAACATTTCCTATAAAACAAAATGAACTCGATATGCTTCGTGATGAAGCAACATCCTACATTAAAAGTATTCAGTGGGAACAAGGGCAACGTGCAAAAAATAAAGATAAAGACGCTAAAGATGAGTCGATATTATTGTATTTGTCACGAGCTAAGGGAAATGGTGGAGCCGAAATAACGTCTGTATCCAAAACCATATTAGAACTAAAAAAAAGACTGTTGCCTGAGTCGATTGCTATTCCATTGCATCTTAACCAAACACTATATGCCGTTCAAGAAGGAATAACATTGGGGATTTGGATCAAAGACAGTTATTATGACGCTTCCGGATTGTCAAGTTTAGCAGAGAACAAATCGGCTTTGGATAATTCTGGTCGACGTGAGTATGAAAGTAAAATGCAAACTGGTACAGCGTTTATGTTATTTGCCACTGCCTACAAGATTTTACATGATTTAAAAACAGTTGCTTCCGACGATCTCAGTGTGATGAAGAATAAATTTGCAGGGATTCCAGAGGTGTCTATTATGTCACCATTAAAAGGCATATCATGTGCGTTATTTTACTATGATAAATATTTAGGGCATCCAGAAATCATTAAATCTGATAAAGATGTCATCGATTTTACAGTGGTTTATTTTGAAGCTTTAATTGCAGAGATTCAAATGCGTAAAAGTAGCTTGGAGTATACCGAAACAGTTACGGATAGAACCTATAAACTTGAGAAGTCAGATTTTGCAGTATCAGGTTGGGATAATGTATTTCAAGGTGCGGCAAAAAGTGTCGAATTTAATAAAATTCAATTCGAACAAATTGTAGGTAATAGAGACGCAAAACATTTCGCACGTCGTTTAACAGAGCGCATGCTGAGCTACGATTTTGATGCTAAGAAAAATCCGTTCCAAGAATTGGGTGGTTTTATGCCAGTATTTATGGGCTATGGAATTCCTGGGACAGGTAAAAGTATGTTGATTGCAGCTATCGCAACACGACTAAAAGAACATTGTGATAATTTAGACATCCCGTTTTTATTTCACCCAATGCCAGATACACTTATTTCGACCTTCCAAGGTGGATCAGCTGAAAAAATGGTAGAATGGATGAAGCCATTACAAGATCCTTCAAAATTAATATTTGCACCAATTGATGATGCCGAAAATAACTTACAAGAACGTACAGCTCAAGGAGTCTCTGCTGGTGTAAAAGAGGTGATTGGTGTATTTCTAAGATATACAGAAGGTGCTTATGCGGTAAACTACGGAAATAGCTCAATTGGCTTGTTTACCAACTTACCAGAAATGTTAGATAAGGCTGTTATTTCTCGTGTTCAAGGCCGTTTTAAAATAGATGGTGCTCGTACCGAACATGACTTTTTAGATCAAGATCATTTGTGGTGGAGAAAATTAGATACAACAATGCCAGATTTTGTAAATATGCAAGGGCCTAATGATTATAAATATCTTCAAGATCAAGGTTTGGCAAAAAATATGGGAGAAATCTTAAAAGTATCCGACAAGCCTACAGAAGAACGCGTATTAGAGGCTTATGATAAAGTTGAAAAACAATTTAAATCAACTGAACATTTGTTCTATGCTAATCTGTATAAAGAGATTCAGAAATTATTTCCATTTTTCTCATCTCGTGATGTGCGTAATATACAAAGTGCAGTGTCGTTACGCTTAACCGACTTTGACTTGGAAAAAGATTGGTTTGAGAATCCAGAGATCTACTTTCAAAAAGACTATGAAACAAAGTTCAATATGCTTCAGGAATTAATGCGAGCGAATATGAAAGGTTTAGATTTCTCTGAAATTCGTCGCCAGGAAGTGGTGCGATATTTAGATAATGTGGCAACTATTGCAGACACAGACTTTAAGCGAAAAGTAGATGCGAGAATTAATCAGTTGAATATTGAAACGGAAGCTAGAGAGCAGTTTGGGAAAATATAAGTGTCATGAACAAGCTAAAAGCAGCAAATCTATATCGAAGTGAACTCATTCCAATATCTGGAAAGCTGGTAGAGCGTTATAATAAATGCTTACTAAAACTCGGCTTTACAGAAACTACGCTTACCCATTTTCATGTGGATGGTATTGGTTGGAGTCCTGAAGTAGCTGAAGAAAAAAACGACGAGAATTACTTGTGTAATGGCGAGTCTAATCCGCATGGTATTATCATTTCCCCTTTACAAAATAAAAAACCGGTCTATTTGCCATACCATACCTTCGACAGAGATATGATGGTGCAAGTGTTTAAAACACATGGTGATAAGATTAATGATATTACACGTGACTCGGCAATTTGTATAGATTTCGATCAAAATATTGATGCATTTTATGAACCATTAGATGTGTTGAGATATGAAACTGTTACTATTAGATTCCACTTAATTGACAACCTCGATTATGTAAGAGAGGAACAATTGCAGCTCATTGAAAAATTTAAGCATGGCAATAACTTTATCGATGAGGATATTCACAATCAGCTTCTTGAATCGGCTAATAAATATGGCGATTTAAGAGAGCGTGATCTCAATTTGGAGGATATTAAATTTAAAACAGATTCGTTTTACACTAAATCTTTTGGAGGTGTTTATGTATTAAGAGATTTTATTTCTCCCATTGTTGTTTTCGAAAACAAAAAATGGTACAAAGAAGCTATTAAGGATACTGTGCAAGAAGTGATTATTTTTCATATCAAACAACCGCAATTGATGGAAAAACTTAGAGATCACATCATCATTGCCTATGATTTAGAAGATATTGTCAATACCAAACGTTATGAGCGCATCAAAAAATTTGAATTTGCTCAATATTTAAAGGATACTAAGCACCCAATTAAAGATATTTTAAACGACCAATTACTATTTAAAAGTTATTTAAATAAGGTCGATATTAAAACGAGAAAGAAAGTAATGAGCGTAGAACGTTACTTGGAGAAACTCGAAAAAAGTAACGAGTATAAAATTTCAGATATTGTTGATAATGATTTATTTGAGGCGATGCATGAACCACACTCAAGTTTACACCCAAAACATCAAGACCTTATTTGGAAACTTCTCATCAATATAGCACCAAAGGATGTCCTGTTTATGTATTGGTACGATAAGCAAGAGTTTTACAAGCAGTATGGCACTTGGGAAGAGTCATTACAAGACTGGGTTATTGAAACGATTAGTAACAATATTTAAGAAATTTAGACTAACTTTATAAAGCATCAACTAAAACTACAACTATGGGAACTGATATTATCATATTTATCGTAGCCGTTCTATTCGGAATTTTTATCTATTGGAGAGAATCTAATGGTAATGGTGCGTATCGCTTTATTAATAAAATAGTCAATAGTAAAGAATTACAAATGAGTGCCGATAATCCAAAAGGATTTGTATATAAACAAGCATTCATCCCACGACTAATTTTTATTGTAAGCATTGTTTTGATTGCTGCATTAATTCTCGAGTTTTTAACACCTATTTCGGTCTTTGCAAGTTATTATGGTGTGTCGGCATTTGCATCTTTCGCCTCAGGCTCTCTATTAGGAACATATTTGGCTAATATAGTTATTAAATCAAGCAAAGTTATTGAAGAGCAAAGTGAATCTCTAGAAGATAAGTTTGAAAATGTAGTTGAAAAAGGAAAGGAATTTATTGACGACCTAAAAACTAGAGACGCTAAAGTAGTCGAAGATACAAGTGAGGATATACAAACTGAACCTGAACCTAAAGTGAATGAAAAGTCGGCTCGCGACCGATTGAAAGATAAGGGGCTAATGTAGTTAGTTATTCCAAAATTGATGTAGAGTCCTTACGAATTATAAATAATGCTGCTCACAAAGCAGAATGTCAAAACTTATCAAATGATTAAATCTTACTGGAATAAAGGAAAGAAGCAAAAAACCATAACAATTATAGTTGGTATTATCTTGCTCATTGCATTGTTTGTGCTTCGTGATGATTATCAACCGGCATTATTGTTTTTTAGAAAATTCATATTTATCATCATACTGAGTTTGGTTGTGCTATATTTTGGTTTAAGAAAATTTCGAAAAACTGCAAGCACAGGAAAACGCCTTGGAATTTTAGGATTACTTGCTGCATTTTTCGCTCTTCTTTATCTCGCTGGTTGGCATTTAGGCTTATATGATTATATGAAAACCTATAATGTATTCAATGATTTAAATAAAGTAGAAATCAACGAATTGCCATTAACTCAAAATGAGCGCATTCAACCCTTACGAAATATCTTTTCGATGGCCAACGAAAGTGTAGGTGAGACCAAAGATGTATCCTTACCTCATTTGGTGCGTGTTGACAATGAAAATAAATGGACAATGGCTATTCAACCTTCTGAAAAATATATCATGCAGCGTATTAGCGATAATACCGAAGAAGTATTTGCAGTATCTAGTACGACGCCTTTTCCGCGTTTTTCTGCCGAAAACCGTATTCCAGTAACATTTTCTATTGGAGAATCCTTAAAATTCAGCCGAAACACCTACAATGCTGTAGTACAACGTTTCAATCCATGGATGTTATTTAATTATGAGCCTAGCGATACATTTTATATTAAGAACGATTCAGGAGAATGGGTTCAAGTGGTAAGTTTGATTAAATGGAAAGGTTTTTTCTTTCCTTATCCAACATTTGGAGGCGTGATGGTTATAGAAAGTGGAGAGCACGATTTTAATGATTACTTAGAACGTATTGCTATTGGAAAGGGTACATTTATCGTTCCAGATGAGATGAAGAATTATCCGTATCTCACCAAACAAAATACGCTTGCCGAAAAAGTATCACGATTGCAAGCAGAATCGTTGAAATTTCTGGGTGGATTTAGTGATCCCTTACCATGGAATATGGAAACTGCGGTGAAAATTCCAATAATGCCAGAAGACCAAAATCAACAGCCTTTTGTTACCGATTTTGATTTTGCAGACTCTGAAAGTGATGCGTATAGCGGATTATATCATTGGTTTGGATTAGAACCTGTTGGTCTAGAGCGTACAAGTTTGAGTTATAGCGTATTTGTTCCTGCCGATGGTACAGATAAATTGTATTACTATGATCATGCGGCAAAAAAACAAGGGTATGCAGGTGTATCTGCCATGCCTTTAAAGATGATAGAATCTCGAAAAGAATTTGATTGGGATGCCAATAAGCCTGTAGAATTTAGACCTTATATTAAAGATATTGCTGGTCGTAAGCGTTTATTCTTTTTAGGAACTGTTTCTGCAATAAATAAAGAAGGTCAATTTGATGGATCGGCTACACCAGATTTAGCACTCGTCGATAGTGAGTATCGTGATGTGATTTGGATTGATGTAAAGCATCCAAGTACATGGGACAAAACTATTTACGAACAATTAGGTGAGGCGTGGCGCTCTAGTGAAGGTATTGGCTATTATTTTCAAGAAGACAAAACAGATGTTGATATTCTACAAGAGCAGATTCAAGAAAAATTTAAAGCCATTGACACCAGTGCTCATAATGAGGGAATTGATAAGAATAAAGCTGAAATTGAACGTCTCAAAAGAAAATTAGATTCATTGCAGGCTTTGGATGGGAATTAATCTTCATTCTACTTTCAACTCAGAATAATATAACACGACTAACATTTCTTACTTGATTGATAGGTGTTCTTCGCATATATATTAATAAAGATGTAACAAACCCTCCGGTTTTCAGACCTATATATAAAGTCTATTATGGGCGGTTACATGGGATTTGGAATGGCGAAGTGGATTTACACACAGCGTCCGCAGAAAGCTTTTTCTAAAAAGAAATGCAAGCCTACATGCAATACATTGCCTACTTATAGTCGTCAATTTAAACTTCAACCTTCTAAACAAACAGGTCATTTTTATATCGTCATAAGCTTACTTCTTCTTGGATTGATATTTTCTGGATTTTATTTTAAAGCACCAGATTTTGTCGAACACTCCAATAAGATAAGTGTACAAAAGCTAGCCTATAATAAAAGTAGAGATAAAGAGGCATTTCAATTTTTAGTATCGTCTGGAACTAAAAGGTTGAAAAGAAATAATTTAAAGGCCGCATATTCAGAGTTTAAGTTGGCCTATGTTATTTATCCTGAAAATGAGCATTTGCATCAGCTACTAGTTGAAACTCTCAGTGCTTTGTGTAAGGATGGAAATACCTATTGTGCTGATTTGGACAAAATATTAAGTCATTCACTTTAGTCTCAATTCCATTTTAATATTGCTGCGCTCATAAGGGCTATCCTTTTCCAACTCTAGCTCTATAAACCCATATTTCTTATAAATATATATTGCATTTTCCAATATTGTGTTAGAGTAGAGCATAAGCGCTTTATGATTATTTGCTTTTGCAAAATCAATACAATGTTGCATTAAGTGCTGCCCGATTTTTTGCCCGCGTTGATTAGGTAAAACAGCCATTTTTGTCAATTCAAAAATCAAAGGCGTTTCTGTTGGCATTAAAGCCACAGTACCTAAAATAGTATCACCACGTTTGGCAAAAAAGATATGCCCTCCTTTGTTGATAATGTATGTGTCGGGTTTGCTCAAGACTTCCTCATCAAAAGACTCTACGTAGAAGTAGGTTTTAAGCCATTCTATATTTAGGTCATAAAAGCTTTGAGCATATTGAACATCATAATTAATAATCTCAAAATTGTTGGAGACTTCCTTTTTTGCCATATTAATAATGGCTTCACTTAAGCTTTTATGTTGCAATTTATCTTCCATCTTGTTGAGATGTTCTGTTAGCGAATTGGACGAATGTAAGGTATAATATTTGACAACTATGTCAATAGCTCTCCATAGAGGTTTCATACGAACGACCAGAGTTTCTCCTTTTTTTGACAAGGTTAATATCTTTTTTCTTTTATCTAATTTATCATTTTCTAGTTTGAGCAGGTCTTTAGATATAAGCTTATTTACTGCCTGAGTTATTGCTGGTTGTGACAGTTTTAAAGCTTTTTTGATTTCCACATTTGTCACTCCCTTTTTGTTTTGAATTATTTTTATAACAGGAAATAAGTAAGGGTCAAAATCGATATTAAAATGATCGTAAGTATATTGAACCTCTTTCATAATGAAATCACTTAATCTCTTTAATCGGGATCCCAAAGCTAACTCGCTAAAACCTCTTAATGCATCCATTGTATATATATTTATATAAGTACTTATGCAAATGTATAAAATATTTAATACAATTAAAAGGATTCCCGCGCTCTGATAAAGTCAGTAATTAAATAGGAGATAAGTTTACCAACTTGAGTGGGCTGTTCTTGAGTAGGAGCAGCTTCACATATATGAAGATACGACACCAGTTCCTGCTTTCCGAAGTAATGCACAAAAGCTCTGGCTTTATTTGTAGAAAAACCACTTGGAGTCATAGCGCTACTAGGTATATTCTGTATGGCATCACAATCAATTTCTAAACCAAATGGCTTATCAGAGACATGATTTGAAGCGTTTTCCATTTCGGTATCAAAGTTAGTATCTCGCCTAATCATCATGCTTTCAAATGTGCTATATTGTATTTGCTTCAGTTTTTTTAAGGTTTTAAAACTAGTTTCAGATGTATAATTTTCGTGCAAACCAAAAACAAAGTAATTTTTCAAGAAACCTTCAGCATAAGCATAACTAAATCCGTTACCACTATGTCGACCTTCTTCAGCTCTAAAATCATGATGTGCATCAAAGTTTACAGCATTTATCGCCTTTTTAAGCGCCAATGAAGTGCCTTTAATATTTCCATAAGCATTATTATGACCACCACCAATAATAATTGGAATCTTACCTGCACTTACAATTTGCGAAACGAGATAAGCCACAGATTCATCTATTTTTGATACTTTTTTCCGAGCTTTTTGAATGTCTTTTTTCTTGTTCTGATCTAACTTTTTTAGCTTTTCTTGATAAGAATCAAATTCCAAATGACCCAAAACCACTACTTTTTTTGCATGCGTATACGCATTACTTTGCACGTTTAACAAAATATTAATTGCAGCGTCCCAAGCCTTGGAAGTCCCAGTATTGCCGTAATTGGCGAAAACTCCAACGTCTTCTTTTATACCAAAAATGACATAGGTGACATCTAATTTTGATAGTTGTTCGTATATATTGGAGAAGTCTGGAAACAACAAGACGTGTTCTCCAAATTTGGTCTCTTTAGGACGTTTGTTCAGAATATTATTTAATTCTGAATTCGTAAAAGGTTTTAAGTGTTCCATTTACAAAATTGATTAATTTTGATGTATTAAAAGTACAGTTTTTTTATTTTCGGCTTCAAATAAAATTGAAAGAATTAACTTTAAAATAACTAGTAAACAAAACGTAAACTTATGGACAATTCAAACAGTAAGAGTACAGGATTAAAAATTGCTTTAGGAATCCTTTTAGCATTATTTTTAGGTACAGGTTTTTATACATCAAAACTGTACAATGAGAAAAAAGAAAACGAGGCGACATTAACACGCGAAAAAGAGCAGGTAATGGCCGATTTAAGTACAATGGCAAAACAGTATGATGTTGCTATTGGTGAAAACGAAGTTGCTAACGAGAAATTGTTAGGTGCTAGAGAACGTATTCAAGGCTTAATGGATTCTTTAAAAATATCTCAAAATAGTGTGAACAGCTTATGGAGATATAAAAAGAAATTTTTAGCACTACAGGACGAAATGGATGTTCTTATGGCTGAAAACGATAAGCTTAAGGTAGAGAACTCATTATTAGCATCTACATTAGATAGTACAAATGTGCAATTAGCTGAGCGTACTGTATTCACAGATTCACTTTTAGTGCAAAACACACAGTTGGCCGAAGTTGTAGAAAATGCAGCAGTATTGCAAACAACAGATCTTAAAGGATTTGGTGTGATTGAGAGAAGTTCTGGGAAATTGATTCCTACAGAAAGAGCAAGACGTAGTGATAAAATTAGAGTATGTTATACAGTGGCTAAGAACAGATTGGTTGGAGCAGGAGATAAAGAATTGTATGTTCAAGTGTTGGATCCAAAAAACAATGTTTTAGGTGCTAATGAGCAAATTCAATTTGATGATACAGTATTGAATTACAGTTTGATTAGCAAGTTTAACTACGAAAATAGAAATTTAAATATTTGCGAGTTTGTGGCTCCAAATGAAGAGTTTGAGAAGGGACGATATGTCGTTAACGTTTTCAACAATAAAGAACTAGTATCTTCTTCAGAATTCACACTGAAGTAAAAGAAACAATGGTTTAGGTTAGTTAAAATCCGGAGAGCTTTAGGTCTCCGGATTTTTTATGTCTTATTCTGAAATCGCTAAGATACAGGCCTCTCTTATTTTCCACAATTGATTAAAACTAATTCGTAAATTTTCATTCTTAATCCATGTCTTTAAAAAGGATTTGTGGAAATCGACCTTGTAATCACCTATTTGTTCTGGTTCAATAGCAACCTCATATAGCAAAGTATTCTCAAAACTTGGTGTATAATCATTATTGAAGGTAATATCTAAAATCTCACCATTAAGCTTTAAATAACAATGGGCTTCGGGAATATAATCTAATTTGTACTCCTTAAGCACAGTCTTAATTTTTGGTGTGTTTCTAGCGTTCATCTCAAAAACACCTAAGTAGAGCTGAATATCGTCTATGCCATTTTCTATGGCAATAGCTTTTAGTAAAGCGTGTTTTGTTGAGCAAGTACCTTTAAGTTCTTTTAGAACTTGCCTATAATCACTTCGGTTGGTTGTTCTACCATAAGGTAGTTGTTTTACATAATTAAATACCGATTTAAAATCGGTGAGTCCTCGGTCTAAGCATACTTTTGAAAGTGGCTGACGTCCAGATAAATTAAAAGATTTCTCCATTGATAATGACTTTATCTATGAGGTCATCTCCAAAGGCATAAGGTATATAGTAGTAGTTGGGAATGTCCTTGGTTAATATTAAATTCGCTTTTTTTCCTCTGCAGATGCTTCCGTAACTATTAGAAACACCCATGGCGTAGGCACCATTTATTGTTGCTGCATTGATAGCTTCTTCTGGCGTAAGTTTCATTTTAATACACGCAGTAGATACTACAAAGTTCATATTTCCGCTAGGTGTTGACCCAGGATTATAGTCGCTCGCTAATGCTAACGGTAAACCTGCATCAATAATTGTGCGACCAGGTGTATATGGAATACTTAAAAAGTAAGAACATGATGGTAAAGCCACGGGAATGGTCGTTGTATCTTGTAATACTGAAACATCCTCCGGATTTAATTCTTCTAAATGATCCACAGATAAGGCGTTATATTTAACGCCAAGTGCAACACCTCCAAAGGCATTAAATTGATTTACATGTATTTTCGGAATTAAATGATGTGCTTCTGCTGCTTTTAACACGCGCTCAGTATCTTCTAAATCGAAATACCCTTTTTCACAAAACACATCGATGTATTCGGCTAAATGTTCATTGGCCACAGCCGGAATCATCTCATTGACCACCAAATCTATAAACCCTTTTTTATTGTCTTTATAGTCTTTTGGAATAGCGTGTGCTGCCAATAAGGTAGGCTTAACCTTGATAGGGAACTCTTTTTTTAAACGTTTAATTACCCGAAGCATTTTTAATTCGGCTTCAACCGTTAAACCATAACCAGATTTTATCTCAATAGCTCCAGTTCCTGATTTAATAACCTGAGTGAGTCGGTTAGCTGCTTGTTCGTATAAATCGTCCTCTGAAGTGTTTTGTAGTTTTTCTGCTGAATTCAAAATACCACCTCCACGATTGGCGATATCTTCATAGGATAAACCGTTGATGCGATCTACAAATTCTTGAGTGCGATCTCCAGCATAAACAATATGTGTATGCGAATCACACCAGGTTGGTAACACAATTTTTCCTGTAGCGTCAATAATTTCATCGGCCTCAATATCATCAAAATCATCCATGCTACCATACTCTACAATGGTATCGTGTTCAATTAAAACATAAGCATTTTTCAATACTGGCAACACTTTCATGTCATCACCTTTTACAATGGTAACATTGTGTTCTCTTACCTGAAGTAGTTCTTTAATATTTGTAATGAGCAGAGTCATTTAGATGATATAATGATTGACGATATAAATATATAAATCTTTAGCATAAAAAAAGCTGCCTCAAGTCATGAAAAGGCAGCTTTTTTATTTTGTCGGCTAGTTGGTTAGTTTTTTACAAACTTATAGCTAGTGGTATTGTCATTTAATTTAATGATATAAACACCAGTTTTTAATTGAGAAATATCTACACGTTCGTCATTCATTACCTTGGCATTTATCACTTCTTGACCTAAAGTATTAAAAATAGTCATGTCTAGTGTCTCGTTAAAATTACCTTTTAAAGCAATATGAGTTTGTGCTGGATTTGGGTATAAGATTAATTCGTTATTTTCAGATTCAGAAACACCTAGTGTAATCAGTTCATTTTCATACCAAAACACAGTATCATTTGAAAAGCCTACAGATGCAATATCGTTATCACCATCACCATCATAATCATCAACAGTGAAGTCATACATTTGGAAATTGTTATCAGCAACTAATTGTGGTGTTGCACTCGGAGCTGCATTGTCAGCACCTTGAAACCATATAATAGCATCATCTATAGAGCCTCCATCGGTTAGAAGCACATCATTTTCTCCATCATTATTGATGTCTGCTACAACTGCAACAGCTGGTCTATCAATAATACTATCATCAGAAATAGCATTAGCTGTAGAGGTTCCATTTTTAACTTTGTCATACCAGACCACATCACCTGAAAAGTTATCTACCATGACAATATTCAGGTTACCATCGTTATTCACGTCTCCAGTAATCACATTAAATATAAAATTTGTTGCTGTTGATCCACTATCTACAGTAACGGTATCTTTAATCCATGTCACAGCAGTAGAACCGCTTTCAATATATTGATTGTAATAGATTTCAATAGATTGGTTGCCATAATAAGTAACTACAGCATCTAAATCTGTATCACCATCTAAATCTGCGAGATTAATATATAGTGTAGAGTTTCCTGTGCCATTCTCAATATCTGCTTCAGCAGTAAAGTTTCCAGTACCATCACCAGAATACCATTGTGTTCTACTATTTGAGAATGATATGGTTGCAATATCTGTATGGCCATCTAAGTTAATATCACCAGCTACAACTTCACCAGGTCCTATAAGAGCACCATCTATAACGACTTCTGAACCAAAACCACCCATGCCATCACTAAGAAAATACACTAATTTATCCTGATTAGCCGATGTAGCAATAATATCTAATCCAAATTGACCATCAATATTAGCAACGGTAAGTCCGTCAACATACTGTATGGTTGTAGATACTTCAGTTTCAACTGTAAAGTTTCCACTACCATCATTTTTGTACCATTTAATATAATCTTGAGCTGGAGTTCCTCCATTAAAATCGTACGTTGCCATAACTAAGTCTATATCACCATCACCATCAAGATCGCCTGATGCAAATTCATAAGGGTCAGTTCCAGTATTTGGATCTATGGTTTGCACAGCAGCAAAAGGTTGGGCAAACATAAGTGAGCTAAAAAAAGTTAAGCAAATAACGCAGAGTAAAGTTTTCTTCATAATTGTTTTGTTTGTGCAGGCTAATATATATAAAAACACCGACAAATTGGTTTTTTGTCGATGTTTTTATACGTTTTATCGTTATTTTAAATTACCGGTCATATCTTCTGGTTTTACCCAAGCGTCATATTCTTCGGCAGTAACATAACCAAGATTTATAGCTTCTTCTTTTAAAGTAGTACCATTTTTATGAGCCGTGTTCGCAATTTCGGCTGCTTTGTAATATCCAATTTTTGTATTTAAAGCAGTGACCAACATTAAGGAGTTATTTAATAATTCTTTAATTACATGGTGGTTAGGTTCGATACCAGAAGCACAATGCTCTTCGAAGCTTACACAAGCATCACCAATCAATTGTGCAGATTGTAAGACATTGGCAGCCATCATAGGTTTAAAGACGTTGAGCTCATAATGCCCTTGCGTACCTCCAACGGTTACAGCTACATCATTGCCCATCACTTGAGCACAAACCATTGTTAAAGCCTCACATTGAGTTGGGTTTACTTTTCCAGGCATAATAGAACTACCTGGTTCATTTGCCGGAATTATAATTTCACCAATACCACTTCTTGGACCAGAAGCCATCATACGAATATCATTAGCGATTTTATTTAACGATACTGCAATTTGTTTTAAAGCACCATGTGTCTCGACAAGTGCATCATGGGCAGCTAAGGCTTCAAATTTATTCTCTGCCGTAACAAATGGTAACCCTGTGAATTTCGCAATATAGTCTGCTACAAGCTCACTATAGCCTTCAGGTGTGTTAAGTCCAGTTCCAACGGCTGTTCCACCAAGTGCTAATTCGGCAAGGTGAGGTAAGGTATTCTCTAAGGCCTTTAAACCATGATCGAGTTGTGATACATAACCCGAAAATTCTTGCCCGAGTGTCAAAGGCGTTGCATCCATTAAATGCGTACGACCAATTTTTACCACCTCAGTAAAAGCAATCGATTTTTCATGAAGTGTATTTCTTAATTTGATGATTCCAGAAATCGTTGTTTCTACTACTTTTTTGTAAATGGCAATATGCATTCCAGTAGGAAAGGTGTCATTAGACGATTGCGATTTGTTTACATCGTCATTTGGCTGAATGGTTTTTTCACCTTCACCAATTACTTTTCCAGCTATTTGATGTGCTCTATTAGCAATAACTTCATTCACATTCATATTACTCTGAGTTCCAGAACCGGTTTGCCAGATTACCAATGGAAACTGCTCGTCATGTTTACCTTCTAAAATTTCATCACAAACCTGAGCGATAAGGTCACGCTTGTTATCGTCTAGAACATCCAATTCAGCATTCGTATAAGCAGCCGCTTTCTTAAGGTAAGCAAAGCCATAAACAATTTCAAGTGGCATTGATCCTGCTGGACCAATTTTAAAGTTGTTTCGAGAGCGTTCAGTTTGTGCGCCCCACAATTTATCTGCAGGCACATTAACGTTGCCCATTGTGTCTTTTTCTATTCTAAATTCCATATGTGGTTGTGTGTGTTTATCGTACTGCAAAGTTACGATTTTTGATACGTTTTTTCGAATGGTTTTTGGTTTTATTCCTTAGGAAATATTAGCTAATTTCTAATTTGTGTTTATAGTATACACTTGATTGCAAATCAGGTATTTCTACCTTAAAATAGTTGAAGCATAGCTATTAGTTTTACAACATATAAATTTTAAATGTGCTTATTATGAAATCCGTTTATCTTTTTGCCCTTTGTTTGTTTTGTTTTATGTCATTTAGTTGTAAAGATGATAAGAAAACACCTGAACCAAATATTGACAAGCCCAATATAGAAGAAGATATAACATCAAGCTTATTTAAAACCGCTAACTTTCTAACGTTGTCTGATGTGCATCTCGATAAGTCACAGAAGAATGTACCTTATGGTGATATCAATAGTACAGGTATCGATACATGGAATAGAACGATTACAGAGATCAATACGGTCGCAACAACTGTACAACCAAAATTTATGGTATACTTGGGTGATGTGCCAAATTATTTTGATAATACAACAGGTAATATTAGCAAAGTACTTAAAGACCTAAGAACTTTAAAAGGGGATTATCCCATTTTATTCTTACCAGGAAATAATGATACTATGGAAGGTGATTACCATTCGTTTCAAGATGCACCTAACCCTGATGGAGACAATGTTTTTTCATTGGACAAAAGTGCAACAGATCCTTGGCCAATTATCAATAGGAATTCGACGACAACCAAAGTGAACAATTTGGATTTCAGCAAGCAGTTTGGGTTTTATGCTGTCGATTTAACCATTGGTACTGAAACACTACATGTGATAGCACTCAACTCGGTGATTTTTTGTGAACCTACAAGTACTCATCAATATATAGATGACGATAACGTAACGCAACAAAAAGCTGCACAAAAGCAATTTTCATGGTTTGAAAAGAAACTGGATAGTTATGGAGCTAAAGATCATGTGATGATTGTGATGCATATTCCACCAGGATATGATGGTTATGGTCATGGAAAAATGTGGAATGATAATTTGTATGTTAAAAATAAGGACTCGGTAAGTTATCGTGTTCAAAACAACTTTTTAAGAGTGTTGAGCAATAACAAATCAAAACTAAAAGGTGTGCTGACCAGTCATACTCATTTAGATGGCTTACGACGCTTGTATGCCGATGATACCTTTTATAAAAAAGATATGGTGGCTTTGAGTATATCGACACCTGGAATTTCGGTATATCACAGTAATAATCCTGGATTTAAATCCTTTAGCTATGACATAAGCAATTTTGATTTGATAGATTTTACGACTTATTATGCCGAGCCAACTGCAAAATCTGGAAATCATCATTATGAGGACCAAGACTTTAAATACCAGTCAAAATCATATACGTTTAAAGAGACTTATGATATTAAGGATCCAAAGATGACTATCTTTTCTGCGATTAATGGGATGCAGCATCGTCATATTATTAATGCGTATACCAAGCAGATTTTATATGTAAATTCTAATGATAAGCGTCCAACCGAAAAATTTGATTTTGACCTGGCTTTGGATGTGGTATTCCAGAAATAAGAATATATGACAGAGGGACTTGTAGAGCACATTACTGGATTTTTAGAATCTATAGATATTAAGGTCATCAAGACCAACTTAGATGACGACACTTTTTTACCAGGCATACAGTTGCAAGGGCAATGCATTTTAATAGATGAAACCAAACTCAAATATCCTGGAGACCTGCTGCATGAAGCAGGACATATAGCTGTAACTGAAGCCAAGCTGCGACCATATATTGGTACAGATAAGATGGAAGTAGACTGGCCGACACAAGGTGACGAGATCGTCGCCATTTTATGGTCTTATGCGGCATTACAGCATTTACAACTCGACCCAAGTATTATCTTTCATGAGCATGGTTATAAAAAAGCCTCGCCTTGGTTTATCGAGCAATTTACGAGCGGAACCTACATGGGATTGCCTTTGTTAAGTTGGATGGGACTTTGCGAGGAGGCAGAGTTTCCTAAGATGCGGAAATGGTTGCGATAATATAATTAGGACTACGTATAGATAATAGTATGTAAAGGTTTAGAATTGCAATACAGAACTTTTCTTCACAACCTGTTAATAAATCTCAAATTTACTATTGCAAAACAATTGGCTTTATTATATCTTTGTGCCAACAAAAAAAAACCACATGTTTGAATTTGACCAATATTTAGGATTTTTAGCATTTTTAACCATCTTAACGATAGGATTCTGGTTAATGATATTTTTATTAACGTTTGTTATTCCTTACTGGATTGGTGGTTCGCTTATTGAGCGTTTAAATGAGATTAAAGAAGAAAAGAAAGCAAAGCGAGCAGCACACTAAGCTCTTTGCTATTAAAATATAAAAGGAAACCAATTTGGTTTCCTTTTTTTATGTCTTATAGTTTTGACTTAGCCTAGCCGCTAAAATCAAAATCATCGCCACCACCATTACGTCCGCCATTTTGTTGTTGACGCTGTTTCTGTTGGTTAAAGCGGTAGGTAAAGGTGAGGTTAAAACTACGTTGTCTAAATTGAAATTCACCATCAGCAATAAACGTAGGTGTTGTCGATGTAAATTTTCGTTTTCTTGAGTTAAATACGTCACTCACATTCACTGCTAAAGATGCTTTGTCTTTAAGCAAATCTTTACTAAATGCTAGATCCATAGAAAATATACCTTCACGAACGGTTTGTGCATCTTCACTTGGTCCACGATAAAAGAGTCGCGTTTGCCAATCGATACTTCCAGGTAAGGTATATTTATTATTAATTCTTGCAAACCAGCTAAAGTTCTCTGCACCAAAATCTGTGCCTTCAAAAAAGCCTTCTGTGACCGATTTGAATAAATTTAGGTTTCCGTTTACATTCCATTTTTTTGATGGTCTATAGGTTAAGGTAAATTCAAATCCGTAACGATCGTTAGTTGCTAAGTTAATTGGTGAACGTCTAATAATAGGTACTTCTGTTCCGCCAACGATAGCTGTGTCACCTGTATCCAAACTCACAAAGGTAAAGACGTCTGTAGCCCTTGTATAGTAGATCGATGAGTTGAGTGTCATCTTTCCGAAGCGATTCAAATAGCCTAAGTCTACAGTATTTGAGTAACTCGGATCTAAATCTGGATTTCCTTGGAATAGGTTAGTGGCACTACTTCGTGAAGGGAAAGTATTGATAAAACGAGATCGCGGACGACGAATTCGTCGGTTGTACCCTAAAGTGATACTTTGCTTCTCAGAAATCTCATACCCCAAATTTACAGTAGGGAAGAGGCCTGTATAATTTTTACGATCTAAACTTCCAGAAGTGACCTGATCAATTGTGATACGTGTACTTTCCATACGAAGCCCTAATAAATAAGAAAATTTATCTTTAATCTTGCTTCCAAATTGCGAGTATACAGCATTTACATATTGACGAAATATCAAGTTATTGCTTTGATCAGTATCGAGCACAAACGTACCATTCTCATTAAATTCTAAGGTGTAATCGGTATCTAACTCTTCGAAAGTTCCGCGATAACCAAATTCAAAATTACTTTGTTCACCAATCGGTCTGGTGTAATCCATTTGTAATAAGACTTCATCCTGAGTTTCAGCAGTACGCACACGTTCGGCAGCATCACCATCTTGTGCAATAAGTGATTGTTCAACCTCGCCATTATCTTCATACTGAAAATCGAAAGTCAAACGATGCTGACTATCACCTCCAAATTGCTTATCGTAGTTAAAAGAATACTGTCTAGTAATATCGGTTTCTTCTTCTGGATCTAAACGAATGGACTCATTAATCAAATTTCTATTACTGTCAAATTCTCTAATTACATTAGAATTGTCATTGTTTTGATCACTATCGCGATATAAAAAAGAAGCAGTGATTGAAGACGTTTCATTGACATACCATTCAACACCAAGATTGGTGTTAAAACCTTTACTTTTTCTATCAAATGTTCTAAACTCATTAAAAAAGGTGTTAGGATCATCATCATTGAAGAATTCGGTTTTTGTGGTTGCATTTCCTGGTGATTCTCTATAACGATAGCCAGACGTATTAAAAAAATTAAAGTCTCCAGTTCTGTAGTTGATATTTCCTGAAGCACCTGCTTGCGTTGGATCTCCAGCATTAAGGGTAACTGCACCATTAAGACCTTGAAGTTTACTACGCCTTAAAATAATGTTTAGAATTCCAGCAGTTCCTTCAGCGTCATAGCGAGCAGAAGGAGAGGTAATCACTTCAACTCGTTCTATCGATTCGGCTGGCAACTGACGCAAGGCATCAGTAGAATTTAAACCTACCAATCCAGATGGTTTTCCATTAATAAGGATTCTAACATTCTCATTACCTCGTAAAGCTACATTTCCTTCCACATCAACAGATACTGAAGGTACATTATCTAGAACATCACTTACTGTTCCGCCTCTAACAGTAAGATCGCGACCTACGTTATAAATCTTTTTGTCAAGCTTTATTTCGACAGTCGTTTTTTCTGCAACAACTTCAACAGCATCTAAAGCTTCCAAATTGAGAGCTAGAGAGACGGTTCCTAAATTCATATCGGAAGATAGTGTTCGGTCTTCGTAAGTTTTGGTTTTGTAGGATAAGTATTCAACAGACACGTTATAAGTTCCTGAAGGGACTTCGATTTTAAAGACACCTTTATTATCGGTTATACCACCAGTTATAATCTTGTTTTCTGCTTTACTAAAAAATGAAACTGTTGCATATTCCAATGGCGCTTTGTCTTCTGCATCAATAACAGTTCCTGAGATGGTCACCTCATTTTGGGCCATAGCGATTATACTCATAAAGAGCATATATACTAGTAAAAGTAATTTTAATTTCATCTGATGGTTTTATCTTGTTTTAGTCTTTAGATGACCAAAATTAAAATTCCTTGCACTAGGATTTGGTTAATCTTGTGTTAAATAAAAATGGCTCAAAATCTTCTGAAAAGAGTTTGAGCCATTATTATAGTACTTCTAGTTGTTGTCTTTATCTTTCTTTCTTTTTTTCTTCTTCTTTTTCTTTTTCTCTTCTTTTTGATCCCATTTCCCTTTTAAGGCATCCATGATCTTACCCATGACTTCTTCAGAAACCATAGCTTTTACATCTCTAAAATGAATCTTGTCTAGACGTTCTATTTCTGTCTCTCTTTCAAATTTCTTTAAGCCAAGCTTATTGATCTTTGTGAGTTCGTCAAAATAGCTATACATTGTTTGATAGATGATCTCTTTTTGAAAATCATCAACATTAAGTGTAGCAATAAGATCATTAATATAGGCTACTTTCTTTTCTTCGACCTTTGCTTCGTACTTCTCTTTTTCCTTTTCTTCGTTTACAACTCTTGGTGCTTGTCGTTGTTGTCTCCGGTTTCTGATTTGTGCATCAGAAAAGCTTACAAATAAGCTAAACATCATTAAGGTTAAAAAAATCTTTTTCATGTTAAATAATATCTAGTATGATGGATGGTGGTCTGCCAATTACTGCTTTTTTCCCATTAATCACGATAGGACGCTCGATCAATTTTGGATGTTTGGTCATTGCTTCGATTACTTCATCATCTGTTAGTTCTTTTGTTTTAAAATCTGATTTCCAGATTGCTTCGCCTTTACGTACCAAATCTATGGGTTTTATTCCAAGAAGCGAAATAATCTCTTTTAATTTTGCTTCGGAAACTGGCTCGTCAAGATACTTTATAACCTCAAAATCTTTGCCAGAATTTTCCAAAAGTGAAAATCCTTCTCTTGATTTGCTACATCTTGGGTTGTGGTATATTTTAATCATAATAATAAATCTTTCTTTTTAATTCGTAATACATCTTTCCATCTTCATTAAAATAGATTTGATTGATAACATTGCCAACAGAATCTTTTATGGATTCAACAGTTAGTACTCTATTACTTTTTTTGACATTTTCAACTACATGAATCTCAAAAAGTTCATCATCCTTATACTCATATGACATAGTAAGATCAGCTAATTTTATATTACTACTGTCATAGACAACATAAGTGTGTTGGGTTATGTTTTTGTCAATCATAAAAATGTTCATCGTGGTTGAATAACCATCAGATGTTTTTGTTTTGATGAGATATTCTCCTTTTTTAACTGTTTGATAAAAACCAGTTACGACTGTGTCATTTTTTTCAAGATCATATCTTGAGAAGTATCTTCTATCAGAATCATTTTTATAATATAAAATATGACTTAAGCTAACCGAATCGTCTTCAACATAATAATCATTGTATTCTGATACCGTTTTTAAGAAACCATCTCGATCAAAGTTTAAAATTTTTTTTAATGGTGAACTCGCAGGATTATGATAACTTTCATTTTCAATCACTCGTCTTACTTTGCCTTTGAGTTCCTTTAATTCCCAATCGTTAGGTAAACTTTGTTGGCCTAAACAAAATGAAAGAGAAAATAGTAAACACGGTAATATCAATAGTTTCATCACATTATAACTCGTTAGGATTATCTTCTTTTTGTCCCATCATCATTAAATATGACTTTAGGAAAGGTTCTATGTCACCATCCATCACAGCATCTACATTACCAGTTTCATGACTTGAACGTACATCTTTTACCAATTTGTAGGGATGCATCACATAGTTTCTAATTTGACTTCCCCATTCAATTTTCATCTTACCAGCTTCAATATCATCACGTTGAGCCATTTGTTTCTGCAATTCTATTTCATAGAGTTGTGATTTAAGCATTTGCATAGCTCGAGCTCTATTGTCATGTTGCGAGCGGGTTTCAGAACAAGAAATTTGAATACCAGTAGGTTTGTGGGTCAATTGAACTTTGGTCTCTACCTTATTAACGTTTTGTCCACCAGCACCACTAGAGCGCGCTGTTGTGATTTCTATATCGGCAGGATTGATATCAATTTCGATAGTATCATCAACCAGAGGATACACATATACCGAAGCAAAGCTAGTATGACGTTTGGCATTACTATCAAAAGGTGAGATGCGCACCAAACGATGTACACCATTTTCGCCTTTAAGCCAACCAAAAGCGTAATCACCTTCAATCTCTAAAGTTACAGTTTTGATACCAGCCACATCACCTTCTTGAAAGTTGAGTTCTTTTACTTTGAATCCGTTTTTTTCGGCATACATTAAGTACATACGCATAAGCATGCTTGCCCAATCACAAGATTCGGTACCACCAGCGCCAGCCGTAATTTGGAGTACAGCACTTAGCGAGTCACCTTCTTCAGATAGCATGTTTTTGAATTCTAATTTTTCAATAAGGAGTAATGCCTTGTCATATCTATTTTGAACATCTTCTACAGAAGCTTCTTCTTCCTTGAAAAATTCGTAGATCACTTCAAGATCTTCAACTAAGGTTTTAGAAGTATTGTAATCCTGTACCCAACTTTTTTTCTCTCGAAGCGATTTCATTACGATTTCAGCTTGCTTAGAATCGTTCCAGAAATTTGGATCAAATGTTTGCTCTTCTTCGTTTGAAATTTCGATCAGTTTGGCATCTATGTCAAAGGTAGTGCCTTAGTTTGTCAAGGCGTGTATTTAGATCTTTAATTTGATCTGATGTAATCATGGCAAAAAGTTTTCAGCGAAATTAACATATATATTCGTTAGACAAAATAAAAACCTTAGGATGTTTGTAGGTTTGTTGCTGAAGCTAAATTTAAATAACTGTATTCTAGTTTTGTAGTCATAGGAACAAAGGATACTTTTCTATAAAACAAGAACCATTTTTCTTGTCGAGTAATGTAGGGTCTAAATCCGTTTCGATGAAACCCTTTTAAACTCGGAATGTTGTTTTCATCTACAAAAACTATGACTCTATTTATACCTTTATATTGATCTTGGATCAACGTCTTGTAAACAGCATTTGGCATTACACGTAACCCTCTGTAATCAGGATGTGTAAATACACCTTCAATAAGGGCTTCGTCTTCTTTTAGACTTGGAAATATATTACCAAAATAATTGGCAACTTGATTGTTTTGTTGGTGCTTAAATAACCATTGTCTGTATATGGTTGTATTGTCTTTTGTGACAGCCACATAACAGTCGGGAATATTTTCCTGTACAAGTCTGGCGTGGCGCATACCTTCATCAAGAGCATTAACATCTGAGTCTTCAAATAATCTAATAGATAAATCAACTTTTGAATCCACTGAGTTCAAATCTTTCAAATTGACCTCAAGGCCATAGGAATTTACTTTAGAATATAAGCGTGTTGAAATACCATCAAGAATGGGTTTGAAGTTTCCATCTTTAATGAGTATGAGGATTATTTTTAATCTGTCAACTAGGGCTTTCAGTATAACATTTATTATTATAGAGACAAACTCACATCTGCAACTATAAGTTTTTCAATAATAAGACACCATTTCTATCAGGAAGTCACAAATATTATTTGAACGAAATTACGTAGTTTTATAGGATAATTAAACATTATGAAACAAATCAACTTCTATGTTATGCTTTTTTGCTGCGTAACATTCTCATATTCACAGGTTTTAGACAAAAAGGACTTAAAAAAGCAAACTGGCTTTTTTGATTTTCATTATGATGAATCTAAAGATAAAATATATTTAGAAGTCAAAGATCTGAATAAAGATTTTCTATATGTAAATTCACTAGCTACAGGTATCGGTTCAAATGATATTGGTTTAGATAGAGGGCAATTAGGGCAAGAGCGTCTAGTGAAATTTGAAAAAGCGGGTAACAAGTTGTTATTGGTTCAACCCAATTTGAGCTATCGAGCAATTACCGATAATGAACTAGAGAAGAAAAGTATTGAACAAGCGTTTGCGAAGTCAGTGCTATACGGATTTAAAATTTTAGAACATAAGGAAGGCACTTATGTTATTGATTTAACACCTTTCTTGATGCTTGATGCACACGGTGTAGCCAACCGATTAAAATCTGAAGGTGCTTATAAAGTAGATCTTACAAAGAGCGCATTGTCATTAGATAGAACGAAAGCCTTTCCTAAAAATGTAGAATTTGAAGCCTTACTCACATTTAAAGGGCAGCCCAAAGGTCGAAATATTAGAAGTGTGACTCCAACGTCTTCCTTAGTGAGTGTGATCCAACACCATAGTTTTATCGAATTACCTGACGACGGTTATAAGATGAGAGCATTTGATGTACGCAGTGGTGCTATTTCTATGTCATATTTAGATTATGCAACACCAATCCAAGAGCCTATAAGAAAGCGCTATATTATTCGTCATCGTTTGGAGAAAAAGAATCCCAATGCAACAATGAGTGAAGCGAAAGACCCCATCATTTATTATCTAGATCCAGGAACACCAGAACCAGTACGTTCGGCATTGTTGGAAGGTGCACGTTGGTGGAATCAAGCTTATGAATCTATTGGGTTTAAAGATGCATTTCAAGTAAAAATGTTGCCTGCAGATGTCGATCCTATGGATTGCCGTTATAATGTCATTCAATGGGTACATCGCTCCACTCGTGGATGGAGTTATGGAGGCAGTGTTGTCGACCCGAGAACAGGAGAAATTATAAAAGGCCATGTAAGCTTAGGAAGTTTACGTATCAGGCAAGATTTTATGATAGCCCAAGCTTTGATGAATAAACCATTTGCTGAACGTGATGATAATTACCAACCTATGCTTGAAATGGCATTGGCAAGGATTCGTCAGTTAAGTGCGCACGAAGTTGGTCATACGATTGGTTTTGCACATAATTTTGCTGCGAGTACCAACGGAAGAGCCTCTGTGATGGATTATCCGCACCCAACGATTACCATAAAAAATGGAAGTATCGATTTTAGTGACGCTTATGCTGTTGGTATAGGTGAGTGGGATAAAGTTACTGTGGCTTATAGTTATTCTGAATTTGATACGAATACTGATGAAAAACAAGCATTGAATTCTGTTTTAGATGCTGCAAAAAATAAAGGTTTACGTTTTATAACCGACGCTGATGCCAGAGCGCAAGGGGGCGCTCATGCTTTAGCACATCTTTGGGATAATGGTAAAAGCGCTTCAGAAGAATTAGATAATGTATTGAAAGTAAGAGCCAAAGCAATATCAAATTTTTCAAAAGATAATATTCGTCAAGGAGAGCCTTATTCAGTATTAGAAGATGTATTTGTACCATTGTATTTTTTCCATCGTTATCAAACAGAAGCGGCGACAAAAGTGATTGGCGGTTTAGATTATAACTATGCAGTAAAAGGAGATGATCAGAATGTAGTAGAGCCAATTGATGCAAAGACGCAAGAAGACGCGCTGAAAACAATTTTAAACACAATTTCTGCGGAAGCTTTAGCGATTCCAAAGGAAAAATTAGAGCTTTTTCCACCTAGGGCATTTGCCTATGGTAGAGGTCGTGAGTCTTTTTCTGGAAAAGTAGGTGTTGCTTTTGATCCTATGAGTGCAGCAGTTACTGCTAGTGACATGACCTTGAAATTATTGTTGCATCCACAGCGTGTGAATAGAATGATTCAGCAGAAAAGCTTAGATGATAGTCAGCTAGGTTTTGATGAGCTATTGAAGCAGCTTTTAGATAATTCCTTCGGAAAGCAACATAAAGACAACTACATGAATGAGGTTCAACAATTAATAAATGAACGTGTTTTAGTGCATTTGATGAACCTAGCGGTAAATAATCAATCGTTTTTTCAAGTTAAGGCAAAAGTGAATGAGGCGATACTTAAATTACAACTTGAACTTACTATTAATAAAAAACTTCCAAAACATTGGGCTAAACATTCTAGCTATGTTGAGCAATATAAAATGATGATCAAAGAATTTAGAGAGCATCCAGAAAAATTTAAAATAGAGAATACTCCAAAAATACCAGATGGCTCTCCAATTGGAAGCGATTATTGTAATTACAACCAAAACTAACATATGATTATAGATTTAAGAAGCGATACGGTTACCAAGCCAACCAAGGGCATGTTAGACGCCATGATGACAGCTAATGTTGGTGATGATGTCTATAAAGAAGATCCTACAGTGAATGCTCTGGAGCGTCGTTTGGCCAATATGTTTGGAAAAGATCAAGCTTTGTTTTTTCCTACAGGAAGTATGGCCAACCAAACGGCTTTAAAATTGCACACCAATCCTGGCGAGCAAGTTATTTGCGATAAATACTCGCATATATACAATTATGAAGGTGGAGGCGCATCATTTAATAGTGGAATTTCTTGTAAACTGATAGATGGAAACAGAGGCATGTTTAATGCAGCACAGGTTGCAGAATCTATAAATCCGCCCGATTTTTATCACAGTCCGTTAACCACTCTGGTCGAAGTTGAAAACACGACTAATAAAGGAGGAGGAGCTTGTTGGGATTTTGAAGAATTAAAACGTATCAAAGCTGTTTGTGATCATCATAACTTAGGATATCACTTAGACGGTGCACGATTATGGAATGCATTAGCAAATACTAATGAAACGGCTCAAGATTATGGGCAATTATTCGATACAATTTCTGTTTGCTTAAGTAAAGGTCTGGGTTGTCCAATGGGATCTGTGCTTATTGGAAATAAAGATCTCATGCAAGGCGCTATACGAGTACGAAAAATATTAGGCGGAGGCATGCGTCAAGTAGGATACGTTGCTGCTGCTGGTTTGTATGCGCTTGATCACCATTTGGATCGGCTAGGAGAAGATCATAAAAAAGCCAAAGATATTGGAGAGGTTCTAGAAGACTTATCAATAATTAAAAAGGTTGAGACTATAGAAACGAATATTGTCATTTTTGAACTAGAATCTCATGTTGATGAAAGTGAGTTTTTAAAGCAATTGTCAGATCAAAATATTCACATTATTGGAATGGGAAGTAATAAATTGCGAATGGTCACACATTTGGATTATACCAATGCGATGCATGAGCGTCTTTTAGAAATTTTGAATAATTTTTAAAACCTACTTAAACATATCCATACCAGGAATATTTGGCATGCCTTCTTTTGCAACAGCAGCAACTTCAGTTTCATGAACTGTTGTAGCACGAGCAATTGCCTTATTAATTGTAAGAATGAGATAATCTTCTAGCATGTCCTTATCATGGAGTAATTCATCATCTATATCAATAGACTTAATTGTTCTATTTGCGGTAATAGTGACTTTCAACTTTTCGTCATGACTATTCATATCAATCAGAACAGTATGCAAGCGCTCTTTAGTCGCTTCAACTTTCTTTTGGGTTTCTTTAAGTTTACCCATCATTCCCATCATATCTCCAAACATATTGTTAAGTATTAAAATTATGAAAAGCAAAATTACTAAATTGCCACACTTTTAAAAAGAAAAAAGCAAAGCTTATTTCCGAAGAATACTATATGAAGACGACCATTGAAGCTCCTATTGCTAGAAAAATTCCTAAAGAATTAGAAAAACACAACGATATAAGAATTGATAACTACTTTTGGTTAAATCAACGTGACGACCAAAATGTATTGGATTATCTCAATGCTGAAAACGAATTTTATCAACAGGAAACGGCACATACTAAAGATTTTGAAAAATCGCTTTTTGAAGAAATGAAATCTAGAATTAAGGAAGATGATTCGTCTGTTCCTTATAAATACAATGGCTATTGGTATATTGTTCGTTATGAGAAAGGGAAGGATTATCCTATATATACTCGAAAAAAAGAAACCTTAGACGCCACAGAAGAATTGTTATTTGATGGTAATCTGATGGCTGAAGGTCATGGCTACTTTAGATTGGTTGGGTTGAGTGTGAGTCCAGATAATACAATGATGGCTTTTGGAGTTGATACTATTGGTAGACGACAGTATACATTGCAGATTAAAAACCTAATTACAAATGAGGTGTTTTCTGATACTATTGAAAATACAACTGGCTCCTCAACTTGGGCTAATGATAACTCGACCTTATTCTATACAAAGAAAGACGAACTAACGCTTAGGTCTAATAAAATTTACAAACACAAAATTGGAGACATTAAAGAGAAGGATACACTTATCTTTACCGAAGAGGATGATACCTTTGGCGCTGCTGTATTTAAGTCGAAATCAAGAAAATATATAATCATTGCATGTTACAGTACACTCACAAATGAGTTTCATATCTTAAATGCAAATACACCAGATGCTGACTTTACGTTATTTCAACCACGTATTCGCGGATTAGAGTACAGTATTTCGCACTTTGAAGATCATTTTTATATATTGACCAATCATAATAATGCGACCAATTTTAAACTCATGAAAACTCCTGAGCATCATACAAGATTAGAGCATTGGGTTGAGGTCATGGCGCATCGAGATAATGTACTATTGGAGGATATTGACATATTCAAGGGCTATTTAGTTATAAGTGAACGTACTAACGGGCTCAACCAAATTAGAATCAAACGCTGGGATGGTCAAGACGATTATTACTTACCATTTGATAACGAAACCTATACAGCCAATACGGGAAATAATGTAGATTTTGATACTGAAACTTTGCGCTACAGTTATAATTCTTTAACAAATCCGTCTTCTGTGATTGATTTCAATATGAAAACAAAACAAAAGGATATAAAAAAAGAGCAAGCCGTTTTAGATCCTAATTTCGATAAAATAAATTATACATCCGAACGTATTTGGGCTACTGCTCAGGATGGTACTAAGATTCCAATGTCTTTAGTAAGACGACGAGATACAAAATTAGACGGTAATGCTCCTGTTTTGCAATATGCTTACGGAAGTTATGGGTCTACCATTGATCCCTATTTTTCTACAATTAGATTAAGCCTGTTAGACCGTGGTTTTATCTATGTTATTACTCATGTAAGAGGAGGAGAGTACTTGGGAAGACAATGGTATGAAAATGGAAAATTACTGAATAAAAAACATAGTTTTACCGATTTTATTGATTGCTCGAAGCATTTAATTGCTGAAAATTATACATCGCCTAAGCATTTGTATGCTATGGGAGGAAGTGCAGGTGGTTTATTAATGGGTGTTATTGCCAATGAGGCACCAGAACTTTATAATGGCATCATCGCAGCAGTACCTTTTGTTGATGTCGTAACTACTATGTTAGATGATACTATTCCTTTAACAACAGGAGAATATGATGAATGGGGGAATCCTAACGATGAAACCTATTACAACTATATTAAAAGTTATTCGCCATATGATAATATTAAGGCACAATCGTATCCTAACCTAATGATAACAGCTGGTTTGCATGATTCTCAAGTACAATATTGGGAACCAGCAAAATGGGTTGCAAAACTCAGAACTTATAAACAAGATACCAACAAATTGTATTTAGTGACTAATATGGAAGCTGGTCATGGCGGAGCTTCTGGCCGATTTGAAGCTTTAAAAGAAGATGCTCAAGAATTTGCATTTTTACTAGACTTAGAGGGAATTACTTGCTAATTCTAAAAAAAATCTTAATTTTGCGAGGTTTTATGTTTCACATTGAATCAATAGGAAACTGATAAATAGCATTTATGAAAAAAGACATACAAGTGTTTGATAATGTTTTACAGTTAATAGGTAAAACCCCTCTTATCAGATTAAATAAAATGGCTCAGGACTTTGAAGGTGACTTCTTTGCTAAAGTTGAAGCGTTTAATCCTGGTCACTCGTCAAAAGATAGAATTGCACTTCACATCATAGAAGAGGCCGAGAGACAAGGCATCTTAAATCCAGGTGATACTATTATAGAAACAACATCAGGAAATACAGGTTTTAGTATTGCCATGGTGAGTATTATTAAAGGATATGAGTGTATTCTAGCAGTAAGTTCTAAATCTTCTGCGGATAAAATTGACATGTTAAAGTCGATGGGAGCTCATGTGTATGTGTGTCCTGCAAATGTTAGTGCAGACGATCCACGTTCATATTATCAAGTAGCAAAGCGACTGCACAACGAAATTAAAGGTTCTGTTTATATCAATCAGTACTTTAATGCGTTAAACCTTGATGCACATTACCATACTACTGGCCCTGAAATTTGGGAACAAACCGAAGGTCAAATCACGCATTTGGTTGCTTGCAGTGGAACGGGAGGAACTATTTCAGGAATTTCTAAATACTTAAAAGAGCAAAACCCAAATGTAAAGGTAATAGGTGTTGATGCTTATGGTTCTGTATTAAAAAAATATCACGAAACACGTGAGTTTGATGATAAAGAGATTTATCCTTACCGAATAGAAGGTTTAGGTAAAAACTTAATTCCAACAGCGACGGATTTTGATCTTATAGACAAGTTTGTTAAAGTTACCGATGAGGAAAGTGCTCACACCGCAAGAGAAATATCGAGAACTGAAGGTTTGTTTGTTGGCTACACTAGTGGTGCAGCGATGCAAGCCTTAAAACAACTTAATGAAGAAGGGGAGTTTAAAGTTGGAGATAAAGTTGTTGTTGTGTTTCCAGATCATGGATCACGCTATATGAGTAAAGTATATAGTGATAAATGGATGGGAGACCAAGGTTTCTTTGATAGTCAGAGAGAAGTTGCTGAGAAAATTCAGTATATAAAATAAAATAATAGTACAATGCATACAAAACTCCTATCACGTTTAATCGTGGTAGGTTTTTTATGTTTAGTGAGGATATAAACATTGGTTCATAAAAATATTATGCTGTGATAATATAATTACCTAATTTTGTCCCAACTAATAAGACTAAAAACTCGCTTTAATGAAGGATTTATTTGAGAAGATATACAAAGATAAAGGACCATTAGGAAAATGGGCTTCTCAGGCTGAAGGATATTTTGTATTTCCAAAGCTGGAAGGACAGATTTCTAATAGGATGAAGTTTCAAGGGAAAGAAGTGATTACCTGGAGTATCAATGACTATCTAGGTTTAGCTAATCACCCTGAAGTTCGAAAGGTAGATGCTGAGGCTGCTGCTCAATATGGTTCTGCTTACCCAATGGGAGCACGAATGATGTCTGGTCACACAGATCTTCATGAGAAATTACAGAATGAACTTGCTGAATTTGTAAGCAAAGAAGCTGCATATTTATTGAATTTTGGTTACCAAGGAATGGTGTCTACTGTAGATGCTTTGGTATCTAAAGATGATATTATTGTCTATGATGTTGATGCACACGCTTGTATTATTGATGGTGTACGTCTTCATATGGGAAAACGCTTTACCTATAAGCATAATGATGTTGAAAGTTTAGAAAAGAACTTAGAACGTGCCACTAAAATGGCAGAGCAAACAGGAGGAGGAATCTTAGTTATTTCTGAAGGTGTCTTTGGAATGCGAGGTGAACAGGGACGTTTAAAAGAAATAGTTGATTTAAAGAAAAAATTTAATTTTAGATTATTTGTTGATGATGCACATGGTTTTGGAACCTTAGGGAAAACAGGAGCAGGAGCAGGAGAAGAACAAGGTGTACAGGATGATATAGATGTATACTTTGCAACATTTGCCAAATCTATGGCTAGTACTGGTGCTTTTATTGCTGCAGACCAAGAAATCATTGATTATTTAAAATATAACTTACGTTCGCAAATGTTTGCAAAATCGTTGCAAATGCAGCTGGTAGTTGGTGCGTTAAAGCGTTTAGAAATGTTAAAGACCATGCCAGAACTTAAGCAGAATCTTTGGACTATCGTAGACGCCTTACAATCTGGATTGAAAGAGCGAGGCTTTGATATTGGTACTACACAAAGTTGTGTAACTCCAGTATATTTGAAAGGAAGCATTCCTGAAGCCATGGCTTTAGTGCGAGATTTACGTGAAAACTACGGTATTTTCTGCTCTATTGTTGTGTATCCAGTAATTCCTAAAGGCTTGATTTTATTAAGAATGATACCAACAGCAACCCATACTTTAAAAGATGTAGAAGAAACGTTAGACGCTTTTGATGCAATTAGAGATCGTTTGGAAAATGGAACATATAAGCGCTTATCTGCAGCTGTTATGGCAGCAATGGGTGAGTAGTAAATTGAGATATCAAATAAATAAAAATCCGATTCAATTTTGAATCGGATTTTTTCATACAATATCTTTCTTAAACGTACATCGGCGTTTATTAGTAACAGGCTTAAAATTCTTCCATAACTTATGGATTGCTTCATTATCATCCAACTCTGGGCCTCTTATGCACAACTTTATGTCCTTTTCAGAAAATGTCTTATGAAATTCGTGGAATAAGATAGCTGTTACGCCTTTATTTTGATATTCGGGTAAAACACCAATTAAATAGAAAGTAACAGTCTTAGCGTGCTTTTTTGCATGTAATAAATGACGAATTCCAAAAGGAAATAACTTGCCTTTCATTTTTTGAAGGGCTTTCGCATAGGATGGAGTTACAATTCCAAATCCAACGAGTTTATCATTTTTATCTAAAACGAACTTTACATATTCGGGATTCAGAAAGCCAATGAATTTTTTCTTGAAATATTCACGTTGCTCATCATTAATCTCAACAAAGGACGATAAAACAGCATGCGATTTGGTAAATACCTCAAACATTTCATCTGTATAAGGCATTATATCTTTATTCTTATTGAAATTTAAAGCACGAAGCTCATATCGTTTTTTTATTAACGTTTGAACTCTGGAGAAAAATTCAGGAAGAATATTTTTAAACTCCATCACATTTTCAGAATAGCGTTTAGCAACTTCATAGCCTAGTTCTTCAAAATGGGATGCATAATACGGAAGATTATGCCAAGTAATCATACTACCTATTTGATCAAAGCCTTCAGTAAGAATGCCAACTTTGTCTAAATTTGAAAACCCAACAGGACCTTCAACATACTTCAAGTTTTGAGCTTTACCTATCTCATGTACTTTTTCTAATAAGGCCTTAGTGACATTGATATCATCAATGACATCAAACCAGCCAAAGCGCATTTTCTTTTCATTTTTTCCTTTAATCTCGAGCCAATTAATAATAGCAGCAACACGACCAACAATTGTATCGTTTTTATAGGCCAAGAAAAAACGTGCTTCAGCATCATTAAATACTGGGTTTACATTTTTATCAAAGGTCCTAACTTCTTCTTTTATAATAGGAGGCACCCAAGATTTTGAGTCTTTGTTTAGTTTAAAAGGAAATTTGACAAATGCCTTTAAGTCTTTTTTAGAGTGAATTTCTTTTACAGTAATCATAGAGAGCAAGGCTTAAAGACTTCCGTCATCATCAAAATCATCATTTCTTTTCTTTTTCTTGTTCTTCTTTTTAGGTTTTCTATTATCAGCATCACTTCGAGAAGTTCCGTTGTCTATTTCTTTATCTTTATGGAAATCGAAACGGTAAGACATTCCAAAGTTCACACTAAAAACAGAAGGTGTATCTTTTGTGTTAAAGGTTAGTGCAGTATCTAATTGAAAATCTTTGCTCCATAAATAAGCACCTCCAAATCGAAATAGATTGTCGGCATAAAAATCACTCTGAATTCCTTGGGCTTCACCAAAAATAACCCATTGTGGACTGAATGAGTGCGTTAATGTGATGATGTACTGAAAATCTGAATAGTCTGTTCCAATACGATCTTTAATAAGGTTAAGTACTAAAACCCAGCCGCCAGAAAAATTATTTTGCGTTGCAACCATGATTTTAGGGCTAAAACCTTCAACTCCTGGTGCAGTGTAAGGATTGTTCTTAGAATCAAAATTTGCACCAGCATAGACAGCAACTGCAGGAATTAATGATTTCCATTTAAATGAGCGATTAGCATGATAACTGTACAAATTTGGTTTGTCTTCTTCTGCATTTTTATAAGGATCATATACCAAATATTTCGCACCAAAGGTAAAGTTCTTGAAATTTGAGCGTTTGTCTTCTGTAGCTATAGTAGAACGGTTATCTGTAAAGGTGTCGTTTTGATAAGTACCCTCTAAGTTTATTTCTAATTGTTCAAAAAGTAAACCGTAGCGTAATGAAAAATCAGCACCAAATCCAGATACTTCATATTGTAAAGGTGTATGTTCTTCCTTTAAAATGTAAGGGCCAACTTCAATTTGAGCTACATTTGTTCCTACAGAAAACGCACTACGAGAAACGCCTGGTCTGTTAGAATTAATTACTTCGGTGTATTGAGAAAATGTTAACTGGGTGATTAACAAAGTTGTAAATAAAAGCGCTTTTTTAGCAAGGTTCATAGGCTATCGATTTAAGTCAAATATAGAGATTTTATATTTTTTTTAAGTATTTATAACTGTTTTTCAATACAGATAATTGTATTTTTGAATAAATTTAATTTAATGTTACAAGAAGCATCATTATATGGTTTTGTAAGAACCATTCTTATTATACTTTTGGTGTACTACGGATTAAAAATCCTAACGCGCTTATTTGCACCTTATATGGTGCGATATATGTCGAAAAAAATGCAACAGAAATTTGAAGGTCAATTTCAGCAGCATCAACAAAAACAACAGCATAAAGAAGGCGAAACGGTTATTGATAAAATGCCAAACGATAAAGCATCTTCAAATAAAAAAGTAGGAGAGTACATAGATTACGAAGAAATTGACTAATTTTCGAGTCTATTGAAAGTCAATCATTCTATGCAATTTTCATTTAAAAATTTTTTGCCACACGTATTAGTTCTTATTGGTTTTGTGGTTATCTCATTAGCCTATTTTAGTCCTGTTTTACAAGGCAAACAAATCAAGCAAAGTGATATCATGCATTATATTGGTATGGCTCAGCAACAAAAAGATTTTAAAGCTGCTACAGGTGAAGAAACCTATTGGACTAATAGTGCATTTGGAGGAATGCCAACTTATCAATTGGGCGCCAGATATCCACATAATTATGTTAAAAAACTAGATTCAGTTTTGCGATTTCTGCCACGACCTGCAGATTACCTATTTATCTATTTTTTAGGATTTTACGCCTTATTATTGGTATTAAAAGTTGACTTCAAACTTGCTGCTTTGGGCGCATTAGCATTTGGGTTTTCCACTTACCTCATTATTATACTTGGTGTTGGACATAATAGTAAAGCCCACGCCATAGCTTATATGCCTTTAGTGCTAGCTGGAATTGTGCTCACGTTCAGGCAAAAATACATTTTTGGCTTTTTACTCACGGCTATAGCTTTAGCCTTAGAAATTGGTGCAAATCATTTTCAAATGACCTATTATTTAATGCTATTAGTATTCGTTTTAGGTGTTTGTTATCTCATTGACGCCTTTAAAAAGCAAATGTTGCCACATTTTTTTAAGTCTGTAGGAATGATGGTAGTAGCCCTTGTATTAGCCATAGGTCTTAATGCAACTAATATTCTAGCTACACAAGAATACGTTAAAGAAAGTACACGAGGAAAAAGTGAACTTACTATTAATCCTGATGGTTCACCTAAGGAGGCAAATTCTGGACTCAGCAGAGAATACATTACTCAATATAGCTATGGAAAAATGGAAACCTTCAATCTCTATGTTCCTAGGTTATATGGTGGTGGAAATAGAGAAGATGTAGGTAAGGACTCTGAAATTTATAAGTTTTTTAGAAACCTAGGAGCTTCGCCAGCTCAAGCTAGGCAAGAATCTGAAAATGCACCAACATATTGGGGAGATCAACCTATAGTAGAAGCACCTGCTTATGTTGGAGCAGTAGTGATTTTCTTGTTTATATTCGCGTTGTTTTTAGTGAGAGGTCGTCTTAAATGGTGGCTGGTTGGTGGTACAATCTTATCACTATTATTGTCTTATGGAAAGAATCTAGGATTTTTAACCGATTTCTTTATCGATTATGTGCCTTTATACAATAAATTTAGAGCTGTTAGTTCCATTCAAGTCATATTGGAGCTATGTATTCCTGTATTGGCAATTTTTGGTTTGGCACGCTTGTTTAATGATTTTGATAAGGACGAACGTAAACTTAAAGCGCTCAAGATTTCAGTAGCAATTGCTGGTGGATTGGCTTTGTTATTTTTAGTATTTAAAGGGTCTTTTGACTTTGTAGGTAGTAATGATGGTTACTATAGACAGCTTTATGGCGATTACGGTGAAGGTTATATCGATGCTTTGCGAGATGATCGAAGAGGCTTTTTTACCCAAGATATATTGAGAACACTCATTTTAGTGCTGTTATCTGCTGGAACGATCTTTATGTTCTTAAAAAAGAAACTATCAGAAACGCTAGTTGTTATCATTTTTGCAGGATTAATTTTATTTGATCTTGTTGGAGTTGATCGTCGTTATGTGAATACAGAGAACTTTATTTCTGCAGTTAAAGTGAATAAACCGTATCAAGCCAATGCTGCAGATAAGGAAATTATGCAGGATAAAGGGCATTTTAGAGTATTGGACGTGTCTAGTGAAGGCCAGAGTTTACCTGCACGAGCAGCTTATTTTCATAATTCCTTAAGCGGTTATCATGCAGCTAAACTTAAGCGATTTGATGAACTCTTCGATTTTCATATTGCCCGAAATAATATGAACGTGCTTAATATGCTTAACACGAAATATATTATTGCCGAAGAAGAAGGGCAAATATTCCCTTTTGTGAACGAAGATGCTAATGGTAATGCATGGTTTATCTCAGAATTAGAGAAAAAGCAAACTGCAAATGAAGAAATAAAAGCCCTTGATAGTTTGCAAACAGCTATAAAAGCTGTCACGACTGTGTCTAATTTGTCTTCACAGCGTTTTGTTGTAGATTCTCTAGCCAACATTACGTTAACCAAGCATCAACCAAATTATTTAGAATATAAATCGACTAATAACAATAATGGATTTGCAATCTTTTCTGAAATGTACTACGGTAGTGGCTGGCAAGCTACAATTGATGGAAACGAAGTTCCAATACAGTGCGTAAATTATGCTTTACGCGGACTTGAAGTACCAGCAGGAGAGCATGAGATTATTTTTAAATTTGAACCTCAAGTAGTGCAGACTGGAAGCATGATCTCTTTGGGAAGTTCTATTGTATTTGGCTTGTTATTGGTTGGCGGATTCTGGTTTGGATTGCGGCAGCGCAAAGATTAATTTTTAGTCATAAAATTTAATCGAATGAAAAAGCAAATTCTCATCATCACATATTATTGGCCACCGGCAGGAGGACCAGGTGTACAGCGATGGTTGAAATTTGTCAAGTATTTGCCAGAATTTGATATTGAACCTATTGTGTATTGCCCTGAAAACCCAAGTTATCCAATGATGGATGAAAGCTTATTACATGAGGTTTCGGCAGATCTAAAGATAATCAAACAGCCTATTAATGAACCCTACCGTTTTGCAAAAGTGCTTTCTAAAAAGGGTGTCAAGCAAATAAGTTCAGGAGTGATTCCAAAACAAAAAAAACAATCTTTCATTCAGAAATTGTTATTGTATGTACGTGGTAATTTCTTTATTCCTGATGCTCGTAAAAACTGGGTTAAACCTTCGGTTAGATTTCTTACAGAATATATTAAAACTCATCATATTGATACCATTGTAACTACTGGTCCGCCACATAGTCTACATTTGATAGGATTTCAGTTAAAAAAACAATTGAATGTAAAATGGTTGGCCGATTTTAGAGATCCGTGGACATCTATTGGATATCATAAAGAGTTAAAACTTACGAGACGTTCGCAAGAAAAGCACAAACAACTAGAAATCTCTGTCCTTAATTTTGCAGATGTAGTTATAGTCACCAGTGGTAACACAAAGCGAGAATTTGAGTCTGAAACAGATACACCTATATCAGTCATTACAAATGGTTATGATACGCATCATATTCAACGGCCACCAAAAGATGACAAGTTTACGTTAGCACATATAGGATCTTTACTATCAGAACGCAATCCAATACACTTATGGGAAGCCATTAGTGAGCTTATTCAAGAGCATGACGATTTTCAAAGCGCATTTCAGTTAAAACTTATTGGTGTTGTTAGCGAAGATGTATTACAAACGTTACATAATCACGGATTAGAAAGTTACATCAATAATTTAGGCTATGTAACTCATGAAGAAGCGTTGAGACAACAAATGGCGTCACGAGTATTATTATTGGTAGAAATTGATTCAGAAGATACTAAAGTGATCATTCCTGGAAAATTATTTGAATACATGGCATCTGGCACTCCTATTATTGCTGTTGGCCCAACAGACTCAGATGTTGAGACTATCTTAAAGACTTCAAATACAGGTCATTATTTCTATTACGATAAAAAGGAACACATGAAATCTCAAATTTTATCGTATTTTAATGCATACAAATCCGATTCATTAGTTGTAAGTGCTATAGGGTTGGAGCAGTATAGTAGAAAGTCGCTAACCAAACGTTTGTCTGAGATTATCTAATGGGAATTGTTATAAATCAATCCTTTAAAAACACTATAACGACGTATTTAGGTTTCGGTATTGGAGCCATAAATGCCCTTTTTCTGTACACCAACTTTATTACAGATGAGTATTATGGATTAGTTGCCTATATTCTTTCTGCAGCAAACATTATGATGCCACTTATGGCCTTTGGTGCTCATAACACCATCGTAAAGTTTTACTCCACATTTAAAACTAAAAATTCGCTTAATAGTTTTCTTACTCTCATGCTACTTTTGCCTTTGGTTTTATCTATTCCAGTAGCTATTGTAGGGTATTTGGCTTATGATGCAATCGCTGATATTCTGTCTCAAAAAAATGAGATTGTACGTAGTTATCTCTGGTATATTTTTATTACAGCGATATCGATGTCTTACTTTGAAGTGTTCTATGCCTGGATGAAAGTTCAAATGCAAACAGTATTTGGAAATTTTATGAAAGAGATATTTCATCGTGTTGGAGCCATGACGCTTTTGTTTTTGGTGTATTTTAATGTGATTACTATAGATCAATTTTTAATGGGAATTGTTGGTGTATATGTGTTAAGAGCATTTATCATGATGTTATATGCGTTTACAAAGCGCTTACCAGTATTTCGATTTAACAAAATCGACAAATTGAGTTCTATTTTAAAGTATTCGTCACTTATTATTATCGCTGGTTCAATAGCAACGCTTATTTTAGACTTGGATAAAGTGATGCTTAATAACTTTATAGAGCCAATTTCAGTAGTTGCTCATTATAGCGTTGCAGTTTTTATTGCTACAGTAATAGCTGTGCCGCAACGTGCTATGCATCAAATATTATTGCCTTTAACGGCGAAGTTCTTAAATGAAAACAATAAAACAGAGCTCAAAGATTTATATCAACGTAGTTCATTAACGCTTTATGTGATTAGCGGGTTTATTTTTTTGCTAATTGTTTTAAACATTAATGAACTCTATGACATAATTCCGCCCGAATTTAGCGGAGGTTTAATTGTCGTGTTTTTAATTAGTGTTGCTAAATTGTATGATAATCTTTTAGGGAATAATAATGCCATTTTGTTTAATAGCGACTATTATCGTATCGTATTATTATTTGGTGTTATTTTGGCTGTACTTGCCGTTGTATTGAACCTAATTCTAATACCACTTTATGGCATAAACGGTTCGGCTTTAGCTACGTTTATAGCTATTATCGTTTATAATACCATAAAGGTCTATTTTGTAAATCAAAAATTTGGAATGCTTCCTTTTACTTCGGAAACTTTAAAGATTTCGATAGTATTATTATGTATTGTACTAGGGTTTTACTTTTGGGATTTTCCTTTTAATCCTTTTGTAAATATTGCCCTAAAATCTATAATAATAGCAATTGTATATGGGATTTTAATTTTAAAGCTTAATGTTTCTGAAGATATCTCTTCAATGATGATGAAGTATTTAAGATTAAAAAAATAATATGCTCTATTTTTTGTTTTTTATGTACTCTAGAATTAGAGTGTTCTCATTTAACTTATTAATTTTATAATATCGCGTTCGAGTTGTATGTCTTGGGTATAGAATTAGAATACCGTCGTTTTTATTTAAAGCCCAGTCCGACTTTTTTTCTTTACTAGGAAGTTCATTTCCACACCATCTTTTGGGTTTTCTATGACGTTTAGGATATTCATAATTAAAGTCACCTACATTAGATATTTCTAACTTTGCAAAGTTTTTTTCTTCACCTTTAGATATATTTCTTGTATAGGTTATCGTGTTTGTATCTTGACTTACAACAAACCATGTTCCTATTAGTACATCAAAATCCTGTTGTTCTTTTTTGATGTTTTGTCCTAAAACGCTTGTGGTTGTGGCTACCATGAGAATGACAATACATAATTTATATTTCATAATTGAAGACTTTAATATTTTTTTAAACGAGAAAGTCCCATAAGGTGCTTTGAGGCATACGGCTTATGGGACATTCTACTAACCAACCAAAAAATTTATATTGTTACGATCGTGATCTTCCTCTTGATGTTCTTGAGTTTCTACTTTTAGAAGAACTTCTAGAACTTGATGTTCTTACCGAAGACTGTTTTCTACTTCTAGACTGCTTTACAGTTGAAGAAGATTTGTTGCTTCGTTTGTTACTAGATATACGAGTATTAGTTGTGTTTGGTTTTCTAACATTCGTATTTTTTCTAACGTTTCTAGTTGTCGTTTTATTATTAGACACAGACCTAGGTGATTTGGTCACATTTCTAGTTCCTGAATTTGATCTTGGAGAAGTTGTTCTTATCCTAGTATCTCTTTTCGTCTTTGTATTTGCTCTACTATTATCTCTAACAGTTCTCGTATCTCTTGTTCCAGAGTTCACTCTATTATCATCTCTTGTGATTCTAGTATTAGATCTCGTAGTTCCTCTATTTCCTCTTGTGCTAGAAGTACCTGATGATACATTTCTTGTTCCACGTCTCGTTGTGCTTGATACATTTCTATCACCTCCACGTCTCGTTGTAGTAGCTTCTTGTCTGTAGCGTTCATTTGCTCTACGTCCAGTAGTTGCAACAGTACCTCTTCGACTACCAACTCTTACGGTTTGTCTTACATTGTTTCTGTAAGGTCTGTAATATGTATGTCTTACAGGTGTGTAAAACTGTCTGTAAGGTCTTGCATATACAACACAGTAGTTTACAGGTGGAATTACATAATATGTATGCCATGGTCTAAACACATATGCTCTATTATAAACATTGATAAACCCAGTACAGTGTGTAAATGTTCTATATCTGTTATAATGAACGTATAATCCTCCTAAACGAGCAACACGACCATAACTATTATAGTTTATATTAATATTCCCTATTTGAGTAACACGTCCATAGTAATCGTAGTAGATAGGAGTGTTCTCAATTTGAATAATAGCACCATAATCGTCATATTGAACATAAGGATTATAGTCATAACCACTATTGAAACTAATCGAAACATTTCTAGTATTAATCCCTACATTAACGTTTGGTCCATAATTTTGCATATAGAAATCAAATTGACCATCAGGAAAAATAGAAAACTCTATTCCACCTTCAACAAATATGAAAGAATTACCATAACCTCTAACATAGTTGTACGACGTGTTTGACTCTACTGTGTTGGTGGTTGTTGCATTAGCTGTTGTTCCTACTAGGAGCAATACTGCAAAAAATGATAAAATGCGTTTACTCGTCATTTTCATTTTTCTTTCGAATTTGTTAATCTTTGATTTCATAATTGTAAGTGTTTTTTGATTACAAACTTTATAAAACAATTAGCGTGCCAAAAAACATTAATAAGTTTAAGTATTTGTTTTCGAGTTGTTTAAAAACAGGTAAATCTACCTATATGTATGAGAAGGAGGAAGTTTATTTTAGTACTGTTAATTTAAATTGATAGATATGATTGCAATCAAGGATTCTGAAGTGCTAAATGATCGTGTAAAATTACCGTTTCAATTTGATGCTAATAAAATGCTGAAAGAATACTTAGCGTTACAAGCTTCTGATTTTGAATATTATAATGTTATTCAATTAAGAGCGCCATCTCACATCGTAGACCCATCATTGCCAATACCACCTCCTGCGAAAGATTATGCTGATGGTTCTTGGACGGAATGGTCAGATGCAAAGGAATTAAATAGCTCACCATATCTCAAAGAGATTATCAATTCATTTAAAGAAATTACTACAGTAACTTTAGTAAGACTACTAAGGTTGGCACCTAAATCTGAAGTTAAGGAGCACACAGATCCAACATTGGGACTAGAGGTAGAGCGATCGGTAATTCGATTAACCATACCGATTGTAAAAAATGAAGGTGTTACATTTTATTTAAATGGTACACCTGTTGATATGAAACCAGGAGAATGCTGGTATCTGAGACTAACTGATGCGCATCGTGTTGTGAATTCTGGAGATATAGAACGTGTGAATTTGACCATTGATATGATTCCTAATGAGAATTTACGCTTGCTCATTGAAAGTATGTTTAGATCTTAAAAATCCCGAAGGCTTGGGGAAGCACATCGGGATTCTATATATGTTCACTTATAATGTGAACAACCAACTAAAAAAATCAAGACTTTTTAATCTTTGTATTTTTTATTCTTTTTTTGTTTAAACTTTTTATGTTTTTTGATTTTACCATTCTTTCTGTAGTAGTAGAAATCGTCATCAAAATCTCCATCATAACCATAGTCATCATATTGATTTCCTCCAATTCCAGACCCTACACCACAGTTTAGTGTTGCATTGTGATGGTTTACGATACCATTAATATGAACAATCTCTCCCCATCTGTTATAGTTAACTCTAAGTCCGCCTACTTGACGAAGAAATCCATTTCCTCTTTGGTAACTCATATATACAGATCCAGCACGTTTAATTCGGCCTCGTCTGTCGTAGTTAATAAATACATTACCAATTCTACGTACTTTACCATAGCTGTCATGTGTAATGATAACACCTCTTGGTCTTGGCGTAGAGTAGTGAACTCTGTTTACTGAACCTGGTGCACCATAAGTAGTGTTAACAGAACCTCTACGAGTTCTTGTGGTTCTGTAGTAGGTTTCTGAAACGTTGTTTCCGAATTCTGTATTGAAATCGAAACTTCCGTCAGGAAAGATTAAAAATTCTACACCACGCTCAATGAACACTATTGGTTCTGCAAAACGATAGCGTGAATTATTAAAATCAATTCCTTGTGTTGCAGTTATTGTTTCTGCTGCTGTTACAGTTGTTAATCCCATCAACAAACCTGTAAATAATAGTACTAATTTTTTCATAGTAAATAAGGTTTTAATTTTGCCTACTCATAATTGTAGCTTTTCGGCTTACGCTATATGCTTATGATAAACCAATATGCGTGCCAAAGTTTTAATTATTTGATATTTAAGTAGTTACATGTATTTTTGTAAAGGTTGGTAAATTCTGATGTATAAAAAGAAACTCCTGACTTCAATTTTTTTATTACTTTTATCTAACTAACCAATCCAACTTATGGAAGATCAAATATCTAAATGCCTAAACTGTGATTCCGAATTAAAAGAGCAGTTTGAATTTTGTCCAAACTGTGGTCAGAAAACGGAAGAAAATCTTACCATGGGTGTATTGTTTTACAATACGATAAGCAATTATTTTTCGTTTGATGCGCGGTTTTTAAAAGGCTTTATTCCATTGATGTTCAAGCCAGGTTTTTTACCTCAAAAGTTTATCGAAGGTAAGCGCTTGGTGTATTTGCATCCAGGGCAGATGTATTTATTTGTTGCTTTTATTTTCTTTTTTGTGTTTTCATTTACGGTTACTGAAAATACAGATGTACTAAATAAAAAACTGCAAAAAAACGACAATGTTACTCTTGGAGGTATACCGCTGGATAGTATGCAGCAACCTCAATTGGATTCTTTACAAATAGAGAGAATTACCAAACCCATAAAAGACAATAAGAATGCTTTAGGTATCAAAGATGAAGACGTTAAGGTACTTGATTCTATTATAAAAAGTGAAGCTAATAAAGATCCTCGAAATACTGCTCTCACTTTTGATTTTGATCAAAAAAAGGTGGACTCGTTAATTAAAATCGATGCTAAAGAGGATGACATCATTAGGGCCATGGGAATGCCCGAAGATGCTGGGTTTGTAAAGCGAAAGTTTTATACACAAATGCTAAAGCTCTATAAAGAAAAAGGTGTAGGTACCATTTTACTTACATTGTATAACAGTTTACCTATTGCCTTATTTTTCTTATTGCCAATTTTTGCACTCATTTTAAAAATCTTATATTTTAAAAAAGGACCTTATTCTCATCATTTGGTTTTTAGTTTATACTTCTTTTCCTTTTTATTTACGGCGTTTTGTGTTTTGTATTTAATAAACCTTATTGTAGATATTCCAGATTGGATTGATTGGTTATTGTTCTTTTCTACGTTCTTTTATTTGATGATAGCCGTCAAACGATTCTATAGGCAAGGATGGTTTTTGAGTTGGTTTAAAAGCGGTGTAGCGACGTTTTTATTTTTATTATTCGTAGCACCTTTAGCCTTGTTTGTAGTTGGAATGTTCTCGTTTATGTTTTATTAATATGCGTATTAAAGTGTTCTAGTCGAATTTGAAAATGGTGTTTTAAAATAACAGATGTACTGTGTGATACAAATTAAATCTTATCTTTTAAATACTCACCAGTAATAGACTTCTTATTCTTAACTATGTCTTCAGGAACTCCTTGTGCTATGAGCTGTCCGCCACGATTTCCGCCTTCAGGTCCTAAATCGATTACATAATCTGCACATTTTATAAGATCGAGATTGTGTTCAATTACAATAATCGAATGTCCTTTAGTAATCAATGCTTGAAATGATTTCAACAGTTTTTTAATATCATGAAAATGTAAACCAGTTGTAGGTTCATCAAAAATAAATAGCGCATTATCACTTTTAGATCCTTTTCCAAGGAATGATGCTAATTTAATTCGTTGTGCTTCTCCACCTGAAAGTGTAGAAGAACTTTGACCAAGAGCCACATAACCTAGACCAACATCTTGCAATGGTTGCAATTTGTTTTTAATTTTTGAAATATTATGTTGATCAAAAAAAGCAATAGCATCATCAATGGTCATAGTTAAAATATCGTCAATATTTTTACCTTCAAAGGTGACTTCTAAAACATCTTTTTTGAAACGCTTTCCATTACAGGTTTCACAAGTTAAATGCACATCGGCCATAAATTGCATTTCAATGGTCACTTCACCATCGCCTTTGCAAGTTTCACATCGACCACCATCAACATTAAAGCTAAAATGCTTAGCTTGATAATTACGAATCTTACTCAATTTTTGACTCGAAAATAATGCTCTTATGTCGTCATATGCTTTAATATAAGTTACAGGGTTAGAGCGAGATGAACGACCAATAGGATTTTGATCTACAAACTCAATATGTTTAATGTTTTTATAGTTTCCTTTTAATTCGGTAAACTGTCCAGGTTTATCCCCAAATCCTGTAAGTTGTTTTTGAATAGCCGGAAAAAGAATTTTCTTAACTAGTGTACTTTTTCCACTACCCGAAACGCCAGTAACAACGGTGAGCATTTCCAAAGGGAAAGTCACATCAATATTTTGTAAGTTATGTTCTCTGGCACCAACAATTTCGATTTGATATTTTGAGGTTCTTCTATTTTTAGGCAGTTCAATCTCTAGTGTTTCATTTAAGTATTGTGCTGTTAATGACTCCGAATTTAAAATATCTTGATAGGTTCCAGTAGCGACAACTTCGCCACCAAAAGTCCCGGCTTCTGGTCCAATATCAATAATTTCATCTGCGGCTTTCATAATATCTTCATCATGTTCAACAACAATAACAGTGTTACCTAAATCACGAAGTGCCTGTAGTACTTTAATTAGTTTCTCAGTGTCTTTAGGGTGAAGTCCAATACTTGGCTCATCTAGTATATACATTGATCCTACTAAGCTACTTCCAAGTGATGTAGCCAAATTAATACGTTGACTTTCACCACCAGATAAAGTATTCGATTTTCGATTTAAGGTTAAGTAGTCTAATCCAACATTACTTAAAAATGATAATCTGTTGTTGATTTCTTTAAGCAAACGCTTGGCAATACTTGTATCATAATCATCTAGTTCTAATTGCTTGAAAAAATTAGCTAGATTATCAAGAGGCATTTCTACTAAATCTGTAATGGTGATACCTGCAATTTTCACATAATTGGCTTCCTCTCGTAATCGTTTTCCTTTACAGACATTACATTTTGTTTTTCCACGATAGCGCGATAGCATCACGCGATTTTGAATTTTATAAGCTTTAGACTCTAATTCGGTAAAGAATGAGTTCAAGCCTTCAAAATAGTCATTGCCAGTCCAAATCAATTGTTTTTGTTCGTCTGATAATTCAAAAAATGGTTTGTGAATTGGGAAATCAAACTTATGAGAATTATTGACCAATTGATCGCGATACCAACTCATGCTTTCACCTCGCCAAGGAAAAATTGCATTTTCATATACCGATAGTCCAGTATTAGGTATCACCAGATCTTCATCAATACCAATAACATCGCCATAGCCTTCACATTTTGGACACGCACCATAAGGATTATTAAAACTAAAGAGATGTGGATTGGGCTCTAAGAAGGTCATTCCATCCAATTCAAAACGATTATTAAATTCTGTACGCTTTTGATCAGAAAGGGATTCAATAGTACAAGTCCCTTTCCCTTCAAAGAAAGCAGTTTCGATAGCATCTGCTAATCGATTATAAAAGTCTTCTTCATGTTTAACTACAATTCGGTCAACAACTAAGAACACATCTTTTTTTATACGTTTCTCGATAGCATCATCAATTCTTAAAACTTCTTCATTATACTGAACCCGAGCATATCCTTGTTGCTTTAAAACATTTAGCTTATCATCCATTGTACGTCCTTCTTCCAAAATAATAGGAGAGAGGAGCAATAATTTGTCACGATCATCAAAAGACTTTACTAAGTCTAAGACGTCTTTGGTACGATGCTTTTTGACCAACTCTCCGGAAATAGGTGAGTAAGTCTTCCCGATTCTAGCAAACAGTAATTTTAAGTAGTCATAGATTTCAGTTGTAGTTCCAACAGTAGAACGCGGATTGGTACTATTTACTTTTTGTTCAATAGCAATAGCTGGAGCAATACCTTTGATAAGATCAACTTTTGGTTTATTAAGCCTTCCTAAGAATTGACGCGCATAGCTAGATAAACTCTCTACATAACGACGTTGACCCTCAGCATATAGGGTGTCAAAAGCTAAACTTGATTTTCCAGAACCCGATAAACCAGTAATCACCACTAATTTATTCCTTGGAATAACGACATCAATATTTTTTAGGTTGTGCAATTTTGCACCTTTTATAATGATATTTTCTTTAGGGTTTAGGTCTAAAATGTTACTGTTCATAGGAGTTGTAGCGAATAAGAAAGTGCAAAGATACGTCTTTTGATCAAGCTTAGAAAATGAATTATTGTTCATTAAAATGTTAAAGTTTTATACTTTTTTTTGGAATTCCGGAATGATTGTTGTTATATTTGAGAACATAAACAGTTAAAACCGAGTTGCCTATATTATAATATTACTTTAAAAAATGTAACCCCAAGCTTAGATTAAATTCTTTGCCCTTAAAGTAATAATTATGAGACACGAACTTATCACGGACGCTGTTTTAGTAAAAAACTACATGAATGGAGACGAAAGTGCTCTATCAGTCCTTATCCACAGACACAAGCAGAAAATTTACAGTTTTATTTATTCAAAAGTCTTTGATAGAGATATCACTGAAGATATATTTCAGGATGCTTTTATTAAGGTTATTAAGAATCTAAAACTAGGGAAGTATAATGAAGAAGGTAAATTTTTGCCTTGGGTGATGCGTATATCTCATAATTTGGTTATTGATCATTTCAGAAAGAACAACAGAATGCCAAAATTTGATAATTCGGGTGATTTTAATATTTTTTCTGTGTTAAGTGATTCGGCTATGAATGCTGAAAAACGCTTGATTAAAGACCAGGTAGAATGTGATTTAAGACGTATTATAGAAGAACTTCCTGAAGATCAAAAAGAGGTGTTAATTATGCGTATGTATAAGGATATGAGCTTTAAGGAAATCTCAGACAGAACGGGTGTTAGCATTAATACTGCTTTAGGGAGAATGCGTTATGCACTCATTAATTTAAGAAAGGTCATCGATAAGAATAATATTATTTTAACAAATTGATACAATAAGTTAAGTTTTGTTGCGTTAATAAAAGTGATAACAAACTAAAAAACGTAAAATGGCAAAACTTTACTCAGAATGTCCCCAAAAACAAAACGACCTCAACCCAAAAGAAGAGACAGTGGATTTTCTTTTGAATTATTCTAAGGCTTTAAGTGTTATACATTATAATAATTTGAAGTTTGAAGCACTTCAAAACTAAATTTGAAAAAATCCTGAATCGTTAGTCTTCAGGATTTTTTTTTATACTACTACTAATAGCTTTTCGAAGCTATTTAACTCATGTGTTTCGGTATCTAATTCAATCATTAGTTTACCTTTTTTTAAAGTAACCAAATGCACATCTTTATTTTCTAAAAGAGAACTAAGAATTATTATTAAATCTGAAATGAGCTTAGAAGGCTTTTGGTCAGATATTAGTACATATTTACTATGTTTATTTAGTGTTGATGTACTTTTTTTGAAAGTATCTAGAATCGATTTCCTTCTAATGGTGAATTTCAAATTTGTGTCTAATTGTGTAGACCATTTTGTTCGAATTCTCAAGCTTTGTTTTTTAGATGATAGAAATATATTCCAATTATAAGTGAAAGTAGATTTTTCATACATCAGCGTCCAAGATCTTGGCTGGTCAATTTTTCCAGATATGAGATAAGACCAAGCATTATAAGTTCCTTTTACTTTTCCTTTCTTAGAAGCAATATAATTTTCAAATTCTTGACAAAATTCTTGATTCTTTTTATAGAAAGTGGACGATAATTCTGTTGAAGTTGCATCTGATTTGATTTTCATAAAATTAAAGTGCTTATCTATGTGTTCGAATTAATCATAAAATGTTACACTTTAAAGCGTAAATCTAATCTTCAATGTAATGTGTTTTGAATAGTACTTCGACATAATTACTCGTTGTCAAGTATTCCTGTTTTAAGCGTTTTAAATAATTGATAACCTCATCTCTGTCTTTATAATTTGGTTTTAGACAATTATTAGAATCATTGTCCCAAATAGTAATTGCTATATACCAATCCTCATGTCTGGATACATAAAAATCTGATAACTGCGAATCTATATTCTTACTTTCTAAGGCTAAATCTATAACGATAGGAGCAAAGTTGAGTGTTTTATTTGGAATTTCTGCTTCATAAAAAGATAGAAAATATTGTTTATTCTTTAGTTTGAATGGGACATCGTAATCTACATCGATATGATTTAACTGAAACTTAGTATTGATGTAATTGTAGAATTCATTAGCCTCTTTTGTGTCTTGAAAGATAAAGGCATATTCCTTTGGTAGTGTACGTCTAAACTTTTTAGCGACCATTATTTTTTGGTCTTTAATTTTTGGAGCTATTCTAATAGGTATACAGGATGTAACTAATATGATTAGTGTGAAATAGTAGATTGATTTCATAAAAAGAGTTTCCTCTCAATGCACAATTATTATACCAAATAGACGATTATTACCTATTTCAATTTTTTGTAATAATCATCTAGAACCGACTTTCTACCTATAGTCTTTGTGATGATATCTTTATCTAGATTCCAACCCCTAGCTGGTGAATATTCTCTTCCATACCAAATGATTTGTAAATGAAGATCATTCCATAATTCTTTTGGAAATAAGCGTTTTGCATCTTTTTCGGTCTGTACCACGTTTTTACCGTTAGTTAGATTCCAACGGTACATCAAACGATGGATGTGTGTGTCTACAGGAAAAGCAGGAATCCCAAAAGCTTGAGACAATACAACAGCAGCAGTTTTATGACCTACAGCTGGAAGTGCTTCAAGTTCCTCATAGGTTTGAGGTACTTTACCATCGTGCTTGTCGATCAAAATATGTGATAAACCATAAATGCCTTTACTTTTCATAGGAGACAGACCAACAGGTTTTATGATTTCTCTTATCTCTTCAACCGAAAGCTTAATCATATCATAAGGATTATCAGCTTTCTCAAACAAAAGTGGTGTAATTTGATTAACACGTACATCGGTACTCTGTGCAGACATTAATACTGCTATAAGTAAAGTATAAGGGTCTTTATGCTCTAAAGGAATTGGAATTGTTGGGTAAAGCTCGTTTAACGTTCTTATAACAAAATCTACTTTCTCTTGTTTGGTCATTGTTGTATATTTGATCACAAAAATAAGCAATATGAAGACATTAAAAGCAGGAGATAAAGTACCAAATTTTACAGTCAATGATCAAGATGGCAATGCGGTCTCTCTTTCTGACTACAAAGGGAAAAAATTAGTTGTTTTTTTCTATCCTAAAGCCAATACACCAACATGTACAGTAGAAGCTTGTAACTTGGGAGAAAATTATAAAGCTTTGCAAGATGCTGGTTATAATATTTTAGGTGTAAGTGCCGATTCTGAAAAGCGCCAATCTAATTTTAAAAATAAATTTAATTTTCCTTATCCGTTATTAGCAGATACAGAAAAGGAAGTGATTAATGCTTTTGGAGTTTGGGGACCTAAAAAATTTATGGGACGCGAATTTGATGGTATCCATCGTATCACGTTTATTGTTAATGAGGACGGTGTTGTTGATCGTGTTATTGATAAAGTAAAAGCCAAAATCCATACAGACCAGATTTTAGAAGCATAACCGAAATAGGATACTTAAATACTAAAAAAAGCCGCATATTAAATATGCAGCTTTTTTTTTTTGTGTCTTTTATTTAGATAACTTATTCTCCTAAGTGTACCTGCTCAGTTTCACAACCAAAAAGGCTTTTTTCTTTAATAAGATTTGAAACACCTTCAGGGAGCATGTTTTCCCAGCCATCTTCTCCTTCGGCAATCATTTTTAATACTGTTCTAGAGAACACATTTAATATTGATTCATCAAAATCTGTGATATCCACAACCTTACCATTATACTTAAAGAATTTGTATAATTCTTTCATTCTAGGATGCACTTTTAAGTTTTCACTATCTGTTAATGTATCATCATCATTTTGCATTGGATATAGATAAACACGTAAGTCTTTAAAGAATAGTTTTCCAAAGGCTTCTAAAATTCCACCACTCAAGTGACGATAATATTTCTCATCAAAGATATCTACTAAGTTATTAACTCCCATAGCTAATCCCATTCTACTCTTTGTATATTGAGAGAAGTATTCTACAAGTTTATAATACTCTTGAAAATTTGAAATTAAAACGGTTTGACCTAAAGAACATAATAGTCGTGCACGATCCATAAAATCTTGCTCATCGATTTCTCCTTCAGCTCTAAGATTTGATAAGGTAATTTCAAAAATCACCTGCGTTTTTTCGGGATCAACTTTATTTTCTTTAATAAACATGTCATAAGATTTCTTATACATGTCCATATTAACTTTAGTTACAGGTCTAAAACTACCACGTAAAGTCAAGATGTTTTTCTTGTAAAGTACTCTAGCTGGTAATACGTTATTTCCGTCAGGAGCAAACATGACCGCATCAGTCATTCCATTTTTAACAAGTTGTAAACTCATTAAACGGTTATCTACATCTTCAAACACAGGACCAGAGAAATTAATGGTATCTATTTCAACTTGATCTTTATCTAAGTGATCATAGAGGTAGCGCAATAACTTTCTTGGTTCATTGTACTTATAAAAAGCACCATAGATAAGGTTGGTTCCTAAAACACCTAATGTCTCTTGTTGTAGTCTGGCATCATTCTCTTTAAAACGAATGTGCAATACAATTTCATTATAGCCTTGATTTGGATCTACTTGATATTTAATACCAACCCAGCCGTGTCCTTTATATTTCTTTGCAAAATCAATAGTCGCTACTGTATTAGCATAGGCAAAGAACATTTTATTTGGATGCACATCCCTTTTAATTCGTTCTTCTACTAAATTTACTTCATGGTCTAACATTTTCCGAAGTCGAGCTTCGGTTACATAACGTCTATCATTTTCAATACCATAAATCGCATCACTGAAGGCTTTGTCGTATGCAGACATTGCTTTTGCGATGGTTCCGGAAGCACCTCCAGCTCTAAAGAACTGACGAACAGTTTCTTGACCAGCTCCAATTTCGGCAAACGTTCCGTAGATATTTTCATTTAAGTTGATGCGTAAACATTTCGTTTTTAGCGAAGGAATCTCATCAAACTCTTTGTCTCCTTTTAAGGTTATCTCCATCTTTTATTTTGGGTTTGTCAACAATACAAAGGTATTAAAATAGGTGTTCAAACTAAAAAAATAAGTTCTATTTTTACAGCAAATAAAATTAAAGTTGAAAGTTACATTTTTAGGAACAGGAACATCACAAGGCATCCCAGTAATTGGTAGTGATCATCCTGTATGCTTAAGTAATAATCCTAAGGACAAGCGTTTACGGGTTTCGGTGTTGATTGAATGGGACGATTATACCTATGTCATCGATTGTGGTCCAGACTTTAGACAACAAATGCTAAACACTAATTGTAGTAAGATTGATGGTGTCGTGTTTACGCATGAACATGCAGATCACACTGCAGGTCTAGATGATATTCGTCCGTTTTATTTTCGTCAAGGAGACATTCCGTTTTATGCGCATAAGCGTGTTTTGGGAGAATTGGCTAAGCGTTTCAATTATATTTTTACGACAGAAGATAAATATCCTGGAGTGCCAAGTGTAATTCAGCATGAAATTAAAAATGAACCCTTTTTACTTGGAAATTTAAACGTTGTACCTGTTAATGGGTATCATCATAAATTGCAGGTATTCGGATTCCGCTTTGGAGATTTTGCATATCTCACCGATATGAAGACCGTTGTTGAAGAAGAAATTGAAAAGATTATAGGAGTTAAGGTTTTAGTTGTTAATGCTTTACGTGAAAAGGAGCATATTTCTCATTTCAATCTTGATGAAGCTTTAGCTTTTATTGAAAAAGTAAGACCAGAAACAGCTTATTTAACTCATATTAGTCATTATTTAGGTTTTCATGATGACGTACAACAAAGATTGCCAGAAAACGTTTATTTAGCTTACGATAACTTACAAATAGAATTATAATTATTATGAAGAGTAGAATTTTTATGTACCTGTTTATTTTCACACTATTACTTGTGATTTTTCAATTTGTGAATTCAAAGAATATCATAGAAGAATATGACGGACAACTAACTAGTTATAAGGATGTGAATACACAACTTAGAGATTCTATTAGAACAATGGAGGATAATATTGTTGAAGATTTGTACACATTTAGATTTGATACAAATGACGATGCAATGACTTACTGGGAAAATAGAGGGTTTAGAATCTCAGAATTTGTTCCATCAATAAAAGACGGACTTATTAGTCTTAACGAATATGATACCGAAGATCATCCACTAGTGCCTTTTGCATCGATGTCTGGTGAAAAAATGCGTATCGATCAAATTAGAATGCTCAACCACAAATGGATCATTCTTAATTTTACCGATGGGAAATATTTTGGAGAAATGCTTTTAGGTTATGATTTAGATGACAATGGAAATGTCAAGTTTACAGAATTAGGGTCTTTATTATATCAACCTTAATTTTATTGCTGTTGTTTTAGCCATGTGCCTCTAGTAATACTAAAGACATTAAACTCATCTACTTTTTTCTCGAAAGTCATTCCGTTTTTCTTGGCTACAATTTCTGAACCTATATTGTCTAGATGCATCATCGACATTAGGTTATCTGTGAGTTCATGTTCAAAGCAAAAGTCTTTACATTTTATAGCAGCCTCTTGGGCATAACCTTTTCCCCAATATTCTGGTAGAATAGAATATCCAATTTCTAAACGTTCTTCGTCTTCAACGGTTTGAATAAGTAACCCACTTTGACCTATAAGCTTATCAGTGCGTTTGTCGATTAGAGCATTCATACCACCAAGATTATTGTTGTACCTATGAAACACTTTATTGAACCAAAACTCACATTGCTCCATTTGTGATAAGCCTTTAGGCATACCTAAAAACTCATCTATACGCTCTTCTTTAAATAGCGGCAGCCAACTGTCGAAGTCATCTTTAGTGACTAACCTAAAATATAAGCGTTCTGTTTCTTCGCCTGTAAGAAGGTAGTTCATAGATTTAAATTCGTTGTTCTAACCAGCTTCTAAATTCATAAAAATTTTGTGGTGCTACACCATGACCAACAGGAAATTCAGAATAACTATGTTTAATGTTTTGGTTGTCTAAAAATTTTGGTGCTTTTCTGGCCCAATCTACAGGGATAACTTGATCTACGCTACCATGAGAACAATAAAAATCAAGATGTGAGTAGTTATTGTTTTTAGTATTTGTTATCATATCTTCACTAATATAACCGCTTAAAGCCACAATATTTTTTACTTTTTCTGGATAGGTAAGAGCAACAGCATAACTTAAAATAGTGCCTTGGCTAAAACCCAATAAAGTAACATTCTCTTTATTAACAGGATACGTTGCACAAGCTTCATCGATAAAGTTTGAAATTTTATCTCGCGATTCTATAGCTTGTTCAACATCATTCCATTTGTTTTGTTGTGCATCAAAATTAATAGCATACCAAGCATTTCCAAAGGGTTGCATTGGATATGGTGCTCTTAAAGAAATGATAAACAACTCTTCAGGAAGCTCTTGTGCAAATGAAAATAAATCATTCTCGTCACTACCATAGCCATGGCACATGATAAGTAATGGAGCATTCTCTTTTAACGATGATGGTCTAGTGATATAATGTAATTTCATGTTGTTATTTACCTATGTTTGCAAACCATTTTTGGAAATAAGGCCCTAAAACAGGAATAGTTTGAAATTTTCCTAAAAATGCAATAATGAACCCATATAATACTAATGTACCAAAAAACACCCATAAGCACATACGCAACGTTGCAGAATCAAAGTTGCTAACACTTATGGCACATATCAAGTAAGCCAACCATAAACCTAATGCTTGTCGTATATGAAAACTAGTGAAAGGATTTTTTTTATCTGCATTTAAATAATAAGCAATTAGAGTTCCAAAAATTGGAAAGTAGCTCACGCAGGCCAAGGTCTTTCCTTGTTTTATGATATCTTCAGTCATTATATTTATTTGATTAGTAGTTGGTTATTCGCTACAATACCATATACAGTTCCGTTGAGTTCTTTTCCTTTGTATATAGCGTTTTTAGATGTAGATAAGATGTTGTTACCTGAAAAGGTATAACTTCCACTAGGATTGAAAAGTGATACATTAGCATCATTACCAACAGCAATAGGAGTCACTGTTAAACCAAACCGTTCTCTACCTTTAGTCAATAATTCTATGGTCTTTTTTACCGTGAATATAGAATTTAAAGCTCCAAAGGCACTTTCAAGACCAATAGTACCATATTTGGCATAATCAAATTCAATTTTTTTGTGCTCGATATCTAAAGGATTATGATCGCTAGTCACCATATCGATAGTGCCGTCCTTTAGTCCGTCAATAAGCGCATCAATATCATTTTGAGTTCTCAAAGGAGGTAATACTTTATAGTTGGTGTCAAAGGTGTTAAGTTGTTCATCTGTATATAGGACATTATGAATAGCAACACTACAAGTGACATCTAGTTTTTTCTGTTTCGCTGCTCTTATTAACGCGACAGATTTTGCAGTAGATACCGTTGGAATATGTAGCTTTCCTTCAGTGTATTCTAAAATAAACAAGTCTCTTGCTATTTGTAATTCTTCAGCTAAGGCAGGATTTCCTTTTAGGCCCAATGATGTACTTGTTACATTTTCATTCATAACTCCCAATCCACTAATTTTTGATTCTTGTGGAAACGAACAAACCAATCCATTAAAATTACTAGCGTATTGTAAAGCCAGTTTCATGAGATTCGGATTTGAAATTGGTTTTTGGTAATCATAAAAAGCCACGGCTCCTGCTGTTTTCATATCAAATAATTCAGCTAGCTCTATACCATCGCTATTTTTGGTTAAAGCACCAATAGGATAGAGGTCTACTGCATGTTTTGCAGCTTTTGATTTTAAAAATGAAATACCAGCATATGAATCGATGACAGGGTTTGTATTAGCATTTACGGCTACACTAGTAAAACCTGAGTGCGCAGCTGTTTGGAGTCCGTTATCTATAGTTTCACGCTCTTCAAAACCAGGTTCACCAAAACTCACACTACTATCAAACCAGCCTTGAGATACATGGAGGTTATCTAATCTTATTTCTTTGTAGTTTTTTGGATTTTGTATGCGTTTAGAGATTTGGGAGATTGTCCCTTTTTCTATTAAAATATCAACGGTTTGATTGTGAAAATCGCTTTTAGGATCAACTATAGTGGCGGATTTTACAAGTACGTTCATTTCAGAAATTTTAAGATAAGCATTTCGATAATTAAGAAAATCACTGCAAAAATAACAAACCATTTCCATAGTTCATTAACATTAGTTGCACTTTTGATATCACTTATAGCTGTAGCCACTGAATTATTCATGCTGGTATTCGCAATATTTTGAGTATCAAAGTAATTTAAATGACTTTCATTTCTATTAAAATTAAAGCTTAAATTTTTAAGAAAACTATCTTTATTTTTAACCGAGATAATGCCAGCTACGTCTGGATAAGTGTTTGTAATAAGCTCAACCTTATTGTCATAGGTTTGCTGCAAGGGAATTACAGAATTATCACCATTTACGAGTGTTAAAATATCGTCTTGTTGTAATTGCGTTGCAATATCTATATTATTTTCTTGCCCAATAGTGTAAAATAGATTGCCAGTTTTCAAGCTTTGTTTTCCAATATTATAGAGTACAGGAACAATTAGCGGAGAGTTTTTAAAATTTGAATTTATAGGATCTAAAGCTGCTGAAAATCTAAAGGCATTTCCTGATTGCGCCAAAAATGACATTCCGTCTTCAAAACTTAAAATAGAGTTGACAGAGCTTGTAGCATTGTTATAAAATGAATTGACCTTAGGGTATTGAAAATTGTTAACACGTTTATCAAATACATTGTTAAGTAACGGATGTGAAAAGTTAATTGTTGTAATCTTTTTTTCTACCGGGTTAATAGCACCAAAATTAGAAAGATTATATTGGTTAAATAATTGATTGTAAGTGTTTAATGTTGCTTTTTCTGAAGGGATTATTAATATACTTCCTCCATTGTCAGTAAATGATTTTAACGTCGTAATGAGAGCGTTTGGAATCGTGTTTAATTCGTTTAAAACAATTAAATTTTGGCGTTCGATTATATTGTAATTTAGCGCACTAAAATTTGATGATGTATACTCAAATTCATCACTTGTATATATTTTTTTAAGGAAGAGATCATCAGCTTCATTTATAGCTAAAACGTTTATTTTTTCACGTTTATCAATATTGAAATACAGGGTATTGTCATACTGAAGATTACTATCTTCTATAACAAGTTTACCATTAAATACAGTATTTACAGGAATTGTGAAATTAGTAGCCGCCTCATTACTAATGTTAACAGCCGTTTTTGCAATGAGTTTATCATCATTATATAGTGATACAGGTAAGGTTTCTATAGGATCACCTTGATTTTTTATACCTACGGTGAGTTCAATATTTTCTACTGTGGTTTTTGATATAAACACACTATCAATAACAATGTTACTTTGATTTGTAGGTTTTAGCTGCACTAATTTCAAGTTAATTAGACTATCACTTGTAGCAGTCATAGCCTCAGCCTTTTGCTGAAAATCGGATACTAGCACTAGATTTTTTATGCTGCTTTCATCATTTGAAAATAACTTTTTTCCCTTTAAAATTGCTGCATCATATGCAAGTTGATTTGCAGAGTGTTTTAATTGGATCAATTCATTTTTAATGGCTTTTATGCTCGTATTATTAAAGTTTACATCGTTAGTGAAAATTGAAAGTTGTTCATTCTCGTCAACGTTTTCTATAATGTCTTGTATAGCCGAGTTTAACAAACTGCCATTAGTACTTGGTGATTGCATACTAAATGAGTTGTCGAGATAAATAACGGTTTCACTTTTTGTATTGAAGCTTTCAGAATTTGAAATGTAAGGTTGAGCAAAAGCAATGATAGTAAAAGCTAAGAGTAATAAACGTGTAATTAATGTAAGCCATTTTTTTAATTGTGAGCTTTTACGTGTTTGAATGGTTAATTCCTTTAAAAATTGAACATTAGTAAAGGGGACACTCTTGAATTTTCTTAATTGAAATAAGTGAACAATAATTGGAATGATAAGCAGAAATAAAGCGTAAAGAAGTTCTGGGTGTTTAAACTGCATTCCTTTTTTTGGATTGTTTTAGTTTGGAATCAAATATAGAAAATGATAAGCGATTAGTTGCTTTAGCTTTTGAGAATTTTAACGTTTATCTAATGATTGAAGTTGAGCTATTGCTTTTTTTTCATTTCTCTAATAGGTGTCATGCTTCTAGCTTGAAGTTTCCACAACCCTTCATGTTTTGCGAATACACTCATATAGCGCATTTTAGGAATTGGATTTCCCATGATTTTTCCATCTAATTTCAATACACCAACAATAATTGCGCTATCTCCATTTAAGATAATTGTATTAGCTACAACATCAACACTTGAAACATTAAGATTCTTGATGCCTTTAATGGCCTGTGACTTGCTTTCTGTTATGCCAATTCCTGCTATTAAAATGAAATCATCTTTAACATGCTCATTAAAGAATGCTTCATTTTTATGAAGTGCATATTCTTTGTAAATATCCTCATTTAACTGAATGAGTTTCTCTTTTATGTCTTTTTCAGAGTTTTGACTAAACACTGAAAACGGTAAAATTAATAGTACAATTAGATATTTCATAATGACTTGTTTTATTAAGAGTAAATTACAATTTTTTGAAGGTTCAATCTAACAAAAGAAAAAATAATCAATCATTGATACCATTTTCTGTTCTTGAAAATAGGAGGTAATCTCTTTTTGAGACTCAGCATTGGCAACAGTAACAATACTTTGAGGGTTTTTAAGGTCTTCTAGATACTGGAAATTATGTAATAATTCATCATAGATATGTTTTCCTATCTTTTTAGGGTTGTCACAAATCCAAATAAAAGGAATGTGTTTGGTCTTTAAAAGTTGAGCAACTTTTTTTCCTTTTTGTCCTGCTCCCCAAATGGTAAGTGGTCTGAAATCATCATAATTAAGTTCTAAAAAATAATCGACCTTTAGTTCTAAGAAATGATTTTCGGCATAATGTTCATCTGTTCGCGAAGCTCTAGTGCTATAGTCCCTCCAATAGTGTAAAACTGTATTACTGGGAATACATTTGATATTGTTTTTATAAAACCGAAATGTGAGATCATAATCTTCAGGGTAACGTTCAGGAATAAAGCCTTGACAATTAAGGAGATCATCACGATGTAACATCCAACAAGGTGAAGGAATAACACATTCTTTATAAATTTCGGTGTAATTATGCCCATATTGGGTTAAATTGTTAAGCCATGATTCATATTTAGCATAGCCATCTCCAATTCCATTATCACTGAAGTATTTTACTAATCCCAATGCGATATGTTGCTTCCCATGAGTTTGCAAATCGTTGAGCATCATACTTAGCTTTTCAGAATGCATAATATCATCACTATCCATTCTAGTGATATAGTTTCCTGAACTTTCAGAAAAAGCGAGTCGCAATGCGTTAATAATCCCGTTACCTTTATTTTTATATAATTTAATACGCTTATCATGCGCTGCGAAAGTATTCACAAGCTCATAACTTTTATCGTTAGAATGATCATCAACAATAAGTAATTCCCAATTTTGATGACTTTGATTTTGAATAGATTCTATACATTCTGGAAGATATTGTTCCGTATTTTTAAAAGGCGTAAGAATACTAATTAAAGGATTTGACATGTTACAAAAGTACCATTTTAACAAAACCTTAGCTAAATTAGTGGTAACAGATTGTAGTTTTGTGCGTCAGATAAAAAATATCTGAAAAACAATTAACATTACGATGAAAAAAATCCTATCAATTTTTGCTACTAGTGCACTACTTGTAGCTTGTGGCTCTTCTAAGTCTTCGGTAAATGACTTAGCTACAGCAAATCCAATTTCAACATCTATCAACTTATCTGCAGTTACTGACGATAAAGCACCTGTGATTATAAACCCTGGACGATTCACCGAAGAGGTGGTGACGTACAGATTACCTAAGGTTGTCCAAGGAACGTATTCTGTGAGTGACTTCGGAAAATATGTTGACGATTTTAAAGCATTTGACTACAACGGTAACGAAATGACTGTCGTTAAAGAAAATACGAATACTTGGACCATTGCAAACGCAAAGGAACTTGATAAAATAGAGTATATGGTTAATGATACGTTCGATCAAGAAGTGAGTGGTGGTATTGGAGGAGATGTTCCTTTTTCACCAGCAGGAACAAATATTGAACCAGACAACTATGTATTAAATTTACACGGTTTTATAGGATATTTTGATTCTTTAAAAAATGCACAGTATACATTAGATGTTACAGCTCCTGCTAATTTTGAGCGTACATCTGCTTTAGAAACTAGAAATACAACTTCAAGTTCTGACGGAACACAAATCACGACTTCATATTTTGCGCCACGTTATTTTGACATCACTGATAATCCAATGATGTATGGTAAGTTAGATGTAGAAGAGTTCATGGTTGGCGATATTAAGATTGTATTGAGTGTATACTCTCCAAACAAAGTGCATAGTGCTGCGAGTATGAAAGAGACGGTTTACAAAATGATGGAGGCTCAAAAAGCATATTTAGGCGATGTCAACAGTACGCCACGTTATGATATTTATTTATACCTGTCTGATGGTACTGAAAAAGCCCCTAAAGGATTTGGTGCGTTAGAACATCATACATCAACTGTTGTTGTGCTAGGTGAAAACTCATCTAAAGAGCAATTAGCAGCATCAATGACTGATGTGGTTGCACATGAGTTCTTTCACATTGTAACGCCACTTTCTGTACATTCTGAAGATGTGCATTACTTTGATTATAATGATCCTACATTCTCAAAACATTTATGGATGTATGAAGGTGTGACCGAATATTTTGCACAGCATTTCCAGATTTATGAAGGTTTAGTAGATGCAGATACTTATTATGCTACAATGAATCAAAAAATCCAAGTATCTAAAAATATGGATGATTCGATGAGTTTTACTACAATGAGTGAAAACGTACTCGAAGAACCTTATGCAACTAATTATTACAATGTTTATATGAAAGGTGCTTTGATTGGTATGTGTATTGATATTTTAATGCGTGAAGAAAGTGATGGAAATAGGAGTATGTTGTCATTAATGAAAGAGCTATCTGCTAAGTATGGAAAAGAAAAACCTTTTGTTGATGATAATATCATTGCAGAAATTACTGAGATGACCTATCCTTCTGTGGGTGAGTTTTTAAATACTCACGTTGTAGGTGGAACACCAATAGATTATTCAAAGTTCTTTGAAAGAGTAGGATTAACATTTGGTGAAAAACGAGTGCCTACAAGTTACATTCAAAGTGGATCAGGTTTTATTTTTGGTGCAAATCAGGAAAAAGGAGAGATCTTCTTTTCTGAAGGTGTAAAAAACAATAGTTTTTGGGCAGATCAAGGTGTGATGCCAAATGATATCATTAAAACTGTAAATGGTGAAGCCTTAACAATGCAGAATGCACAAGCAATGCTTGGTGCTATGTACCAATGGAAAGAAGGCGATGATATCAAAGTTGTATTAGAACGTGATGGTGAGGAAGTTGTAGTCGAGGCTAAATTAGTCCCGTCATTTACGACATCTCGCAGCATTATAGAAGCTGAAAATGCGACAGATGCTCAGATAAATACAAGAAAGGCTTGGTTAAAAGGTTAAATCAAATAATCTTTATAATCATAAAAAAAGCTGATAAATAGTACTATTTATCAGCTTTTTTTATTAAACCGCTATCCAATTATAAAATTTTCAAATTTTCTGATAGAATCGAAAAACAATTTTTTATCAGAATTGGATTGGTATGTTAGTTCAAACGTAATTGAGTTATTCAGAAAATTATATGAGAAATTTATTGGTACAAGCTTGTCTTCTAATTCAATAAACATGAGCACAGTATTTATAGCGTTTTGCACATCATTTTTATTCTCAATAGTTAAATTTTTAAACCCCATTTTGTTAGAAAAAACAGACTTAAGTTGAGATTTCTTTAATTTAAAAGAATATTTCATTTTGGTTAATTTTAGATTAGCTAGGGGTATACAAATATAGAAAATTTAAAAGCCTTCAAAAACCCCTAACCCAAATAATGCAAAATCATACTTCACGGGATCATTGGAATCTAATTTCCTTAAGGCTGTATCAAGTTCAAGTAACGCTTTTCCATCGTTTTGTTTTCGCTTGAGAAGCTTTAATTTTCTAGCTACATTTCCTGAGTGTACGTCTAAAGGGCAAGAGAGTAATGCAGGAGATATGCTGTTCCAAATACCAAAGTCTACACCATTATTGTCCTGTCTTGCCATCCATCGTAAATACATATTGATACGTTTAGCTGCCGAGTTCTTTAGTGGGTCACTCACATGCTTTTTAGTACGCTCTAAATGTTTTATTTCGAAAAAGACGGATTTGAATCTATGGATTGCCAACTGAAGGTTGTTGTTTTCAATACTTGTTGAGAACACAGCTTCTAAGCCGTCATGATTGTTGTAGATATGCTTTAAGCTTTTTACAAACTGAACAAAATCTAAACCATTAAATGTGCGATGTACAAAACCACCTAATTTCTCCAAATCTGATTCACTATGATTCTTGATAAAATCGTAAGGCGCTTGGTCAAGTAATGCCATCATTCTATTAGCATTATTGATAATACTTTTACGGTTTCCCCAAGCTATAGTAGCTGTTAGAAATCCTGAAATTTCAATATCTTCTTTTTTTGAAAACTGATGAGGGACTTGAATAGGGTCGCTTTCAATGAATCGCGGATGATTGTATTGTTCAACTTTAGCGTCTAAAAATTCTTTAAGTTCTTTTTTATTCAAATGATTACGACTTTAATACATACAAATTTACATTACTTTAATAGTTGTTGCAATAGTTTAGAATTGCTAATTTTGTGGGTATAACCTAATATTATGAAAACATCAGTCTACTTAGCCTTATTATGTGTGTTCACATTAATCTCTTGCCAACGTGTAAAAGATAAAACTCAAGAAACCATTAATGCAGGAGGAGAAGCTGTAGGAAAATCGGCTACCGAATTTATTGAAGGAGTTTCGGAAGGAATAGATAAAACCTTAGAGGTAAAAATAGCTATGTCTTCAGATTTGAAGGCCAGTGGTTTAAGTACAGGTAAGTACTCAATATCTAATAACCCACAAGGAGGTAAAGACAACTTACTTACACTATATATTATTTTTGATCAGGATTTTAAGGACATTATTTACGTGAAGGCTTTTGACAAGAATGGACTTGAAACAGGACGTGCTAAACTAGAAGTAGAAGGTAAAAAAGGAGAAGCAAATTATTATGATTTTACTTTTGGGAAGCGTGTTGAAATCGAATATCGAAGTAAGATTGTTGTGGAGTAAAGTTATCTAACTATATTAGAGTTGGATAAAAACAGTAAGACTATAGTTACCCAACAATTTTCCCGTCAACCATGGTTAGTTTTCTATCTGCCATGTTTGCTAATTCCTCATTATGCGTTACAATAACAAAGGTTTGACCAAACTCATCACGAAGTTTAAAAAAGAGGTTGTGTAAATTTTCAGCAGATTCGCTATCTAGGTTACCAGATGGTTCATCGGCAAAAATCAAACTTGGATTATTTACCAATGCTCTGGCTACAGCTACACGTTGCTGTTCACCACCAGAAAGCTCATTGGGTTTGTGATCATAGCGATGGGATAACCCTAAAAAGTCCAATAATTCTTTTGCACGTGTTTCGGCTTCATGCTGAGATTTTCCGAAGATAAAAGCTGGAATACATACATTTTCTAAAGCTGTGAACTCTGGTAATAACTGATGAAACTGGAAGATAAAACCAATGTGCTCATTTCTAAATTTGGCCAGAGCCTTGTCTGCCAATTGCGGAATAGATACATTATTAATTACAAGCTCACTCGAGTTATTTGTACTTATCTGATCTAAAGTACCAATGATTTGGAGTAACGTTGTTTTTCCTGCGCCAGAAGCACCAACTATAGATACAACTTCTCCTTTATTAATATCAAGATCCACACCTTTTAAAACATGCAGATCTCCATAATATTTATGAATGTTTTTTGCTTTGATCATCCTATTGAAATGAACTTCGAAAATACCATTTTAAAATGAGAAATGATAATTATAGTACTTGTTGTGAAGTAGAATTTGAAGCTCGTGATAAACGACTTAACTTCTCTGCGTTTCTGTCTCTCTTTTTAAAGATTTGTTTGATACCACTATAATCAATAAAATATTGCAGTCTCAACGATAAGATATGTTGCATGTCTTGATCTAATAAATTATTAAGACTATCCACAAAACTATCATCAGAATTTGTATTGGAGTTGAATAATTGATTTCTGTAAAGCGCTGTTAAGAAGCTACCTGGCGCAAATTGCCATGAGTAACTCAAATCTATATTCCATGTGCTAAAGTTTACATTTGAATCGCCTAAGCCTAAGTCTTCAAAACTGTCATCAGACTGTAAGAGTCTACCATTGTCTTGTAAGAAAAATGGGTTAGCATCATAATGTACTGTGGTCCAATAATTTCTAAATGTCAGGTTTAGTGAATTAAATGGATTAAAATTATAACTTCCTGAAACACTATTGGTAATTGTTTTTTGGTCGCGTTCACCAAAAACAATTTCATTATCCAAATTATTAGAGTTATTAGCATAACCTCTATCATTTAATTCATTTTGATAATCAAAAGAGTAGGACACCAAGAACTTATCATTAAATTGAAATCTAGGACTTATACCAAACCATAGCGTTGAATAATCGGTTCTAACATCTTCAAACATTAAGGCTCCTCCAACATTAGCATCAATTGCAAACGGTTTATTATAATTAGTAGAGATCCAAACGTTTCCATTTACACGATCTTCATAAATAAAGAAACGCTTGTTTGCAAAATCACGGGGTTCGAAAAAATCAAATTGTTTACCCATTTGATAGTTGAGATTTCCACCAAAGGCCATTAGTGTCTTTTTCGTATTACCAAATACATTTATACCTGCATTCTGACCAGTAAATGTGCTAGGTCTGTATAAACGTCTATAGTTATACCAACCATTTATTCTAAATTGATTCAGTTTTTCTGTTGCTTCAAAAATCTGATAAGAAGCGTCGACACCAAAATTGTTAAGGTTATTTCTAAAATTAAGCCCTAAATCGTTAATATTAAATTCTTCATCAGAAAACCTATGATCAAAGCTATATCTTACTTTTCCATGTGACTTTCTTATGAGGAAAAAAGAGCTCAAGCCAGTTTCAGTACCAGTGGAAAGGTTACGATTACTCATCTTTACATCTGCTCTAATATTATAAGTGTTTCGTTTATTAAAAATATTACCAACTAAAGCCGTGACGTTAGCATCTCTAAAGCTACCTTCCCGTAGTACATTAGTATTTACGATTCCTATTGACGAGTTTCCATTGAATTGTTGATCAAGCACAACAATGTTATAATTCGTGAATGGTTCTACTGTTTCCTTTCTAATTTCACCAGTAACATTGTTTCTAATTGATGCATCGGTTTTTTCGGTAATAGCATTAAAGAAACCTATTCCTAATCCGTTTTTTGTACGTCCTGAAACTTTAACCGCATTTAAAACTTTAACTTCATTTGGATAATCTACAAGTTCTTCATCCTCTGCAAGGTCTACACTTCCAGTTGGTGCGCTTCCAACACGTCTGGAAAAAAACAGATTACCTTTACTAAATAGGTCAACACCCTCAGTGAAGAATTGTCTTTGCTCACTAAAAGTTTGTTCAAATGGTCCTAGGTTAAGGCTTAGATTATCAAAGCCAGCTTGACTAAAATCTGGTATAAGTGTAGCATCTAAAGTAATATTTTCGGTAATACCATATTTCACATCCATACCAAGATTGAATTGAGGTCTAGCCATATTATCAAAAACCGTTGAGGCAAAAGGGTATAAATTGAGTCGAACAGGAGGGTGGATGTCCTTTATTCCTTTGAGCTCACCATGATAAAGACCTATATTACCTTTGGTAACATCTAAGGGATTCCATGTGTACTGTTCATTGTTTCGTCTAAATCGTCTATGAAACTGAAGTCCCCATGTTTCAACATCAGTAGAAAAACGTAAAGCCCGATATGGTATTTTCATTTCTACAGACCATCCGTCATCATTTATTTTAACTGCGCTATCCCAAACAGCATTCCAACTAAAGTCTTCACCACTATTAGGGTTTGCCACAGCATCTGCTTGTGTTCCAGAGCTAAAAACGAAAAATTCGGTATCGTTTTGTGCGTCATTATTAGGATTGAGAACGATTAAGAAAAAATCGGATTGCCCAAAATTATCGCGACTAGTAAACTGTTTTGATATTAAACTTGGGTCATCGTACATATAAGCACTAACATAAATCCCTGTATCATCATAGGCCAACTTTACAATAGTTTTTATGTCTTCGGTTGCAGTTTTACCCATGTCTGGTCTAAACTGTATGAAATCGGTAGCTATATCGGCATCTTCCCATACTTTGTCATCTAAAACACCATCAATCTTTGGTGCAATGTTTGTTCGTTTAATCTGAAGTTGTTTTTTGGGTATTGTGTCTTGACTATGCGAATAACTAATGGAAAGTATTAATATGAGAAGCAGTAAGCGGATTTTCATTTTATATTGATTGATGATTAGTGGCTGATTAACATATAGACACTAGAATTTTTTATTTGTTACAGTTAGGGGTACAAATCTACCCATGCAAATCGCTCGATTTTCATAAGTAAACGTTAAAAAGGTTAGCTTACTGTTAATCTTTTGATAATAGAATATTAAAATTTTGTCTGATTTTTTTTACTTACATTTAATAAAATTTAATTCTGATATACGATGCCTTACCAAAAATTTGAGGAATATAATATTCAAGTTACTGATGATGTTAAACAGCGTTATGAGCAAATAATTGAAGAATTAGGTGAAGATACGAAGCGTGAAGGACTCTTAAAAACGCCTGAACGTGCTTCTAAAGCCATGCAGTTTTTAACGCAAGGTTATAATCAAGATGCTGCCGAAATATTAAAGAGTGCCATGTTTAAGGAATCTTATAATGAAATGGTGATTGTGAAAGATATTGAGTTGTATTCGCTATGTGAGCATCACATTTTACCTTTTTTTGGAAAAGCTCATATTGCCTATATTCCTAACGGACATATCGTTGGGTTGAGTAAATTGCCTAGAATTGTTGATGTATTTGCTAGACGTTTGCAAGTGCAAGAGCGTTTAACCGAACAGATCTTAGATTGTATTAACGATACATTGAAACCTGAAGGCGTTGCCGTCGTTATTGAGGCATCCCATATGTGTATGATGATGCGTGGTGTACAGAAACAAAATTCTACAACAACTACATCTGGATTTCGTGGTGCTTTTAAAAATATGGAAACTCGAACTGAGTTTTTAAAACTTATTAGTGAAAAACTGTCATAACTTGTGTTTTGGAACACTATTTGCTTTATTACAAGTGAATTACAAACATAATTATGACATTAGAAAACATTTCAAAACACAAAAAACTAGCGTTAAGTCTTCTCTTTGATGCCTTAGGCTATCTTTCATTTATATTTCTACCTTTTGATTTTATTTGGGCTCCAGCTTCGGCTTGGTTAATGACCAAATTGTATAAAGGCAAAAAAGGAAAAATTGCGGCTGTAATATCATTTGTAGAAGAAGCTTTACCTTTTATGGACGTTATTCCAACGTTTACTTTAATGTGGATTTACACGTATGTGTTTAGTAAAGAGAAAACAGCAATAATAGAAGCGTAAATAAAAATCCCTTTCAAACTAATGAAAGGGATTTTTTAATTTTTGCAAGTAGTGCTTATTGCACTGTAACAGGGAATGTCCCTTCAATATCTGTCTCTCCACCTGCATTAGTAATATCTCCATCACTTACACCTGCAGCATCTTTCATAGGCTCGTGACGTAATGTAATTGTAATATTTCCAGAACCAGCAGCACCTGTAGTTAAAGTGAATTCTAATCCTAAAGGATTACCATCTCCATCAAAATCTACATATGTAAATGTTGCAATACTGTTTGTCGCTTGGAAGAAAAATTGGTGTTCGTCATCTTCTCCTTGAATTTCTGGATTGACAGGCTCAGCTGGCGTTTCAGTTTCATTTAAAATTTCTAAACTACCATTATAAGTAGTTCCAGCAGCCAAGGGTCCTGAAACAGTTATAACAGGAGCATTAGGACCGTCACCATCTAAATCTCTTGTTTGTAAAGTAATTTCTGTTCCGCCTCCAACAGGCATTAAAGTTGCAGTTAGTGTTGTAATTACTTCTTCTTCATTTACAGGAGGAGGGTTGTCATCATCATTTGAGCATGAAGTAATTAATACTGCAGAGCATAAAACAAATGCTAATATTTTTATTGTTTTCATTGTTTCTAATTTTAAATTTTTGATAATCATTGTAATATGTTTTTGAATATTTTTTGTTAATAATTTAATTGTAATTGTAACATCACATTTCTTCCGAGGTCATCAGCAAAATATCTCAGTCTGTTTAAATATGATCTATAATTTGTGTCAAATATGTTATTGATAGATAGAGCTACATTTAGCTTGGTGTGTTTAGTAATGTCAAAATCGACACTACTATAAAGATGTAATAAATGATAAGCAGGAGGAGGCGTACTAATATCTACCAAAACAGTTTCATTTGTAGTGGCAATAAAGGTTTCAAAATTATAATCTGGAAACCTAGTTTGTTCAAACACCCACTCACTTTTTAAGCTTGTGGAAAAGTTATTCCATTTAGGGTTGACATATCTAATTTCATTCATTGTATTAAATGCAGGTATGTCAATTAATGCCGTATCATTTTTTAAATCGTCTCCTTTTATGAAAGACGATTTGTTTGTAAATCCTAAAGCCTTTGTAAATTTATAATTTAATGATAAGTCTATTCCATATAAAGCGGCATTGGTTTGTTGGTAACTCCAAACTGGAAAAGCACCTCTTATCGTTTGCTCAATTCCAGTAGGCTGCAAATACATGAAGTCTGTAATATTATTATAAAACACTTCAATTAATGCATTTAGGTCATTTTTTTCGTAAGAATAACTGGCTGATAAACGATTTGATAGTTCTTGATCAAGGCGTAAATCACCTAACTCTATTCTCGCGGCCGAATGATGTAAGCCATCACTAAACAATTCTGACGGATTTGGAGGTCTACTTGCTAAGGCATAATTTGCTGAAATAAAACTATTATCATTTAAATCATATTTTATACCACTTGCAAAGGAAAAATTATGGAAATTAAAAACAGGGTTAGTAAGGAGTTGAGTTCCTAAATCTTCAATAATAATTGAACCAAAATCTTCATCATAACCACGTTCTTCCCATCTACTAGTTTGATAGAATTTTTTAGCATCAATTCTATTAAAATCATATCGTATTCCTGCATCTAAAGTCAATCGATCGTTAATATCCCATTCTGAAGTGATATAAGTTCCAAAATCATAGCGTTGATAGTCTGGGATTAAACGTCTTACACCTGTATCTGGGTTAGCAAAATTATCTTGATAACGTCCCAGTACACCAAAATTTAATTTGTATATACTTTTTGCATCCAAAATAACATCTGCAGTCACTGTATGGGTTTGAAGTGTTAAATCTAAAGCTGGCTTATTTCTATCGTCACCTACACGAACATCAAATTCAAAACGTTGGTTATTTTGATAATCATATTGCAACGTAAGCTTTCCAAAGTTTTTAAACCTCTGATAATAAGACGCTTTTAGTAAATGATGAGTAACTTCCTGCTTAGGGAAATTGATATCATAACTAAAATCGTCAACAACTAATGGCTGTTGCGTGTTAATAGCAGATACTAAATCGCTAATATTTCCTATATGCGACGCTCGTAAAATACCAATTTCATTATTCACATAACTATAGAACAATTCAAAACCACTTTCAAACTTTTTCTTACCACCATGAAATGATACACCTTTTGATGCATTGCCTGTATTGGTTAAGATATAATCTGGAGCTTCAAAATCTCCATTTTTTCTCAAACTAGCTTGAACGTTAGCAAACCATCCTGAGCTAAAATTTGAATTAAAGTTTGTCGTAATACTGTAACCTCTACCATTGGTTTGCCCACCAAGGATTGTTTTTCCATATATGGTATCTTTAAGTCTAATATTTGAAGGATTAATCACAATTATTCCTCCAATAGCATCTCCTCCATAGGCTAGTGTTCCTGAGCCTTTTATAACCGAAATCTGTTCTGCAGAATTTATATCAATATTGGGAGCATGTTCAATACCCCATTCCTGATCTTGTAAGCGTACATTATTGTTTAAAATTAAAAGGCGACTACTGTGCATGCCATTTATCATAGGTTTAACTATACTGTTACCTGTATTGATAGATGAGACACCAGAGACTTCTTTTAAGGCATCACCCAAATTTAAAGAACTATACCTGTCTAATGTTTTTGCTTTGATTACAGTTTCTTGAGCCGTTTTCGTTTCCTTTTTTGTACTATTACCTTTAATAGAGACTTCATTTAGTTCTTCAATATGATGTTCTAAAACAATAGACTTATAGACGTCACTTACAATGTTATAAGTAACTGTTTTTGTTTCACAACCAACATGAGAAATAACTAATGTTAATTCTCCTTTGCAAAGGTTTTCTATTTTAAACTTACCGTCTAAATCAGAAACTATATAACGGTCAAAATTCTTGATATAGATGTTTGCTGAAGCTATAGGAGTATTGTCGTGAAAATCAGTAATTTCTCCTAATAACGTCAACGAACAATCTTGAGCATTGCTTATACCAAAAAGGGATACAACAATGCATAAAATATAATATTTCATTGAAAATTATTTAATGTAAAGATGCTATTCTTAAAATTACATTAAAGAAGGAGGACCTCTTAAATATGAGGGTAAGTGCTGATGACTTTTTAAGAAATTATGATAAGTAGTAATAGGTTTATATAACTTATCATTCGCTGTTAAGGAATAATTTTCTAGTTGAATATATAGACTATTACTTAGCTTAAACTTATAAAATTCGCAGTCAATATCAATATTATGAAAATGCGTTTGATTTTTAATAAAACAAACCTCATGTTCATGACTGCTTAAAGCATGGGAAAACTTGACAACAGAAGGCAACACCAATACAAATGCTAGCAATAATGATGCAAGTCTAATAGAGATATGTTGTTTTACGTTTGCCATTAATTAATAAATTTCCCTAAACCAAAGCGTTTGAGCATTTTCTTTTCAAATTCCCAGAAAAACTTAAATTGACCAAAGAGCCAACCAAAAGTCACTAGCAGAATTTGGTAGAAAATTAGGCCAATGATAATGAATAAAACCCAATAAACAAAAGGATTTAAATTTTCTTTAGTAATTCCTAAAAGATCCATTATTGGTCGTCCTACATATACCGAAGAGGAGCCAGTAATGGCAAATACAATGAAAATTCGAATCATTTCCCAACGATACTTAACGATCCACTTATTCTCCAATTTCTTAAAAATAAATAGTGTTAATTTGAGCAATAAAAAAAACAATACCACAGAAAGCACTATTGTTATTGAAATGTGATAAGACTTTGTAAATACAAATGATAACTTATAAGCACTGTATCCTAAACCTATTAGTCCTAATATAGGAAAAATAAGGTGCCAATTTTGTTGTATGTCCCAATTTGATTTGAAGTCTTTAAACATAGCTTGTTTTTGCTATGCAAAGATACTCTAAATTCTAGGAACAAATGTAGATAATTGCTGTTTGTATGTTAATTGGAAATAAATAAAATAATTATAAAGTTTATAGTTTACATCATAGCCATAATCAACATTAGCTCTGTAATCAATTGGTAATTCGTAAAGGCTAGGATCAAATCTGTTAACCTGCAAAACTCTAGTATTCCACTCCTGTACAAGGATTCTGTTTCTTGCTTCAAGAAATGATTGAGAGTAATAACCTTCAGGTCTGGCAATAGAAGCAAGCCACCCGTTAAAACCAGGTTCAATAATTATAATTTCATATTCAATATCATCGTTAGATATTCTAACAATATCTTCTTCAGGTACATCTGCAAGATCAGGTTCGTTTGTTGTTTGCGTTGCCCCACAATTAAATAACAAAAATGTTAATACAAAAAGGGTTAAAAAATGTTTCATTGTTTTTTCTTTTAAAGTTACAAAAATCATTCCGAAGCACTATGTACTTTTTAGATTTCAATTATTAGTTTTTTTGATATATCAAAAGTATGAGGCAAATGTCTCTTTGAAAAACAGCAATGAGTGAATACCGTATTTGAATGAGTGAATTGGATATAAAAAAAGCCAAACACAAGGTTTGGCTTAAATATATCAACGTGTAAGTTGTTTTATTTCCCGAAAAGTCCACCTAGCAAACCTCCAAGTCCGCCTTTTTTCTTAGAGTTCCCTAAAACCATTCCTGCAACATCATCAATAACACTTCCATCACCATCGGCATCTAAAATCTTCTCTAAGAAACCTTGTTCTTTTTGAGCGCTATTTCCTCCAAGTAAACCACCTAATAAACCACCTAAATCATTTGGTGAACTTACATTGTTTTGTCTTGTTTGTTTTCCTAAAACACCCATTAATATTGGTGCAGCAACTTTAAGAATATTGCCAACAGATCCAATATCTATACCAGATTTTTCACCGATAATTTTTTCAACACCTTGTCTTCTGTTGCCTAGAACATGTCCTAAAATTTTATCACCATCAGTTTTTACCTCTTCATTAACTCCGCCACCAAATAAGCCGCCAAGATTGTCTAAAATGCTTCCATCGTGTTTGCCTTTTAGTGCTCCCATTAACCCTTCAGCGCCTTGAGGTGTAGCTGCATTTCGCTCCATAGCTTTCATTAACACTGGTAGTGCCATAGTTAATACATCTTGGGTTTTGTTTTGTGGTTGTCTTGTTTCGTTCGATACACCACTAATTATTGTTTTACCGAGGTCACTGTTTAATAAGTCTAAAATTCCTGACATAATTTATTTGAATAAAGTTAATATAAATTGGACATTCAATTTACGAAAAAAAGTCCTAACATATATTAGGACTCCTTTTTTTTGTTTTGGTCACAATTTTGACCAATTAATTCAAAATACTAATGATTTGATCTGCTAATTCTGTTCCGATTCTATCTTGCGCTTCGTTTGTTGCAGCTCCAATATGAGGGGTTAAAGAAATGCGTCCATTCATCAAGACTTGAACAGCAGGAGTTGGTTCTTCTTCAAAAGTATCTAAACCGGCAAAAGCAACTTTGCCAGACTCTATAGCTTTGACCAAAGCAACTTCATCAATAACACCACCACGTGCAGCATTAACTATTCCAACACCATCTTTCATTAGATTGAATTGTTTATCTCCAATAACATATTCTTTCTGTGCTGGCACATGTAAAGTAATGAAGTCTGCATGTTGTAAAACATCTTTCATTGGTTCTGTCTCAATTTCCACGTTGATAAACTGTCCGTTATAAAATTCAACTTTCACATTCGCCTTACCTACAAATTTATCGCTAGCAATAACTTTCATTCCAATACCCAATGCAATCTTTGCAACTTCACGACCAATTCTTCCGAATCCAATAATACCAAGTGTTTTCCCTCGTAATTCTACACCTTTAGCGTAGTTTTTCTTTAGGGCTTTAAATTTTGTATCACCATCTAAGGGCATGTTCCTATTCGAATCGTGTAAAAAACGAACACCTCCAAATAAGTGGGCAAAAACTAGCTCTGCAACAGATTGAGAAGACGCTGCAGGAGTATTAATAACATGTTTCCCTTTACTGCGAGCATATTCAACATCAATATTATCCATGCCAACACCGCCACGACCAATTATTTTCAAATTAGCACAAGCGTCGATCAAGTCTTTTCTAACTTTAGTCGCACTTCTTACTAGAAGAACATCAATGTCATTCTCATTTATAAAATTGGTTAATTGTTCTTGGGCAACAGTTGTAGTTAGAACTTCAAAACCAGCATTTTCTAATGCTGTAATTCCGCTTTGCGAAACACCATCGTTTGCTAATACTTTCATTTAATTTTATTTATGCTTTTCTTTCTAATTCACTCATAACGTCTACAAGAATACCAACGCTTTCTAGCGACAAAGCATTATACATAGATGCTCGGTAGCCACCAACACTTCTATGACCATTAAGGCCATTTATTCCAGCTTCTTTAACCATAGTTTCAAAGGTTTCTTTTAAATGGTCATTAGCTAAAGTAAATGTAGCATTCATGGTTGATCGATCTGCCTTTGTAGAAAACCCTTTAAATAATGGGTTGAGATCAATTTCTGAATAAATTAACTGGGCTTTTTTATCATTTTCTTTTTCTATAGCAGCTATACCTCCAAGGTCCTTTAGCCATTGTAAGGTTAGCATAGATACGTACACCGAAAAAACAGGAGGTGTATTAAACATACTGCTTTTGCCTATGTGTACTTTATAATCCATCATAGAAGGAATTTTTCGTGACACTTTTCCTAAGACATCTTCTTTAACAACAACTAGAGTTGCTCCTGCAGGTCCCATGTTTTTTTGAGCTCCAGCATAGATCAAGTCGAATTGCGAAAAATCCAATTGGCGTGAAAAAATGTCGCTACTCATATCACAAACCATGGGAATAGGAGAGTTAGGGAATTCTTTCATCTGTGTTCCAAAAATGGTGTTATTGGATGTACAGTGAAAATAGTCATAATCTGTTGGGATATCATATCCTTTAGGGATATAATTATAATTAGCATCTTTAGACGAAGCTACTTCATAGATGTCGTCATATATTTTAGCTTCTTTTATAGCTTTGTCACTCCAAGTTCCAGTATTAAGATATCCTGCTCTTTTTTCGAGCATGTTGAGTGCTACCATTAAAAACTGTGTACTTGCACCTCCTTGTAAGAATAACGCTTTATAACCTTTACCTTCAAGTCCAAGTAATTCTAAAGCCAGCGCTCTTGCATTCTCCATCACGTCTACGAAGGGCTTGCTTCGATGTGATATTTCTAAGAGTGATAATCCATTGTCAAAATTTATCACTGCTTCAGAAGCTTTCTGTAGTACTTCACCAGGTAAAATACATGGACCCGCACTAAAATTATGTCTTTTCATTTATGTAGATTTTAATTCCGAATTAACGAAAAAATAAGTTGTATTTTCACTTCTCACAAAGGTGGTGATTTCTGCTAAAAAACGAGATATAATATCGATATTTTATTAACAGATTGTCAACGAAAACGTAATAGTGTCTATGGCATCGGCATATTCCCATAAGTTAGGCAATTGTGTTTGGCCAAATTTAATTTCATTGTCTAGTATGCCATTACCAACAACACATTGAATACGTTCTGCCTTCTCTTTCAAAATGTTTGTCAATTGTTTTTTTGACTTGTAATGTTCATAAAAAACTGTCGCGATAGGAGAAGAGAAATTGTCATCTTCTTTAACCATCAGAAACCCATTTTCTAACATTTCAAATTCGCTCATTAAATACACAGCCTTGTTATAATCATAATTGTTGGCATATTTTGCTTGGTTTATGATTGGATTCCAGTCATACATTCCTTTAAAGAAATTGTCAAAGTCATATCCTTCAGGAACAAACAATTTGGATACATTTCGGCACCCTAAACCATAATATCTAAAAATATCTTCAGAAAGTGCTTTCAGATCGTTTTCGGTTTCATTTCCAGTTAATACAGCTACTGAGTTTCGATTCTTTCTAATGATTGAAGGTTTGTTTTTAAAATAATATTCAAAGTAGCGCGCAGTATTATCACTTCCTGTAGCAATAACAGCATCGAAATTGTCTAGTTTGCCTTCGGTAAATGAAATTCGTCCTTTAAATTCAGGTTCTACATGCTCTAAATATTTGGCTAAATAGGGCAAAAGATGCTTGTCATTAGACGATTGTTTTACCAAAACATTTTGACCAGAAATTAATACAGACAAGAAATCATGAAAACCTACCAACGGAATATTTCCTGCCATAATAATAGCTATGTTCTTTAAGTTTTCGGTAGTAAACTTATACTTTGACAACCATTGTTTAATATTATTGTTAGTCAATTGGTTAGACCATCCGTCTAAAGCAAATAATATATTTTCTTTTGTAAACCAGCCGTTATGTTCTTGAGTTAATTTGATTTGATGTTTAAAGCCGTCAAAAAACAAATCATTATTGATAATGTCGTCTTTTTTTTTGATGCCTTCTGAAGAAAACTGACTTAAAAACTCGCCTAGTTTAGAAAAAGCGTTAATTCTTTGTTGTAAATCCATATTGCGTTTGGTTATACGATGTTTTGGCTTTATTTTTGCAACTGCAAATTTACGCAAGCTTATTTAAAAGAAAAATTACTATGGCAATTATAATAACAGATGAGTGTATCAACTGTGGCGCATGTGAACCTGAATGTCCTAATACTGCGATATATGAAGGTGCAGATGATTGGAGATACAAAGATGGTACGAGTTTAGGAGGACATGTCGTTTTACCAAACGGTAATGCTGTTAATGCAGATGAAGCGCAAGAGCCTATTAGCGATGAGATTTATTATATCGTTCCCGATAAATGTACAGAATGTAAAGGGTTTCATGAAGAGCCACAATGTGCAGCTGTATGCCCTGTAGATTGTTGTGTTCCTGATGATGACCATGTGGAAACAGAAGAGGTATTGCTTGGAAAGCAACGCTTTATGCATCCTGATGATTAAACAATACAAAACCATTTAATTATAAAATTGAATCCCAAGTTTATTGCTTGGGGTTTTTTGTTTAAATTGCCTTTATGGAACACAAAGACAAAGAAGAGTATAACGGATTTTGGAAGCACTTAGGTTGTACGCTTATGATTGTTACAGGTTGCGTATTTCTTTATGTGATCTATATCATACTGAAATTAATCTTTTTAAGATAATACTGAGCAAAAACATAAAGATCCTAAGCAATAAGCTTAGGATTTTTTTGTTTAATAATGCAATGAAATATATTACTTTAGTTTTATGTGTTTGTCTTTTCCTATCCTGTTCTAAAGACAAGAGGACGTCTTCAGATTCTTTAGAAAAGAAAACGTCTTTAAACCCTTTATTGGTTAACTACATAGATGATATACCACATTTGATGAGGGCTTCTGATGCAGGTTTGGTTTTTGAAATTCTTACTCATGGTAAAGTTGCTGGTTCTATAGTGGGCGATACCTTAAGCTATTTTGTTTTGCAAAAAAATAATATTGTCATGGAAAATAGAAGAGGCTTTATGTGTTGCACCAATCATTTTGAATTTGATTCTACGGGGTTGCTAAGTAAGAAGAATATATTTACTGATTACTCCGAATTATATACTTATGAACGAACGCGACATAATGATACTATTTTTGAAAGTGAGATGTCTAATTTTGGATGGGGAATTCACTATAAATATGTCGTTAAAAACGAAAAAATAATTTCAAGAGATGGTGAACTAGAAGAAGGGAAAATTATGAATTACCCAGAATTTTATGACCATATAGATTATTACTACAATGAAAAAGGACAACTCGTAAAGAAGACTATAAAGAAAAAGGATCATCCTAAAGCTGAATTTGGATTAAATCAAATTATGACTTATTCTTGGAACGAGACTATTTTAAAGCGAGTAACTGTGCAACAATTTAAAAAGGCAAATGATTCTCATTCTGTCTCCACTACAGTTATTCATATGGACAGTACTGGGTTTCCTATAGAAGAAACGATACTATCTCTACAAGACACGGTATATCGTGCTGTAATAATTAGAAAATAGAGACGTCTCTTAGTCTCTGTAATCTTACTTCTCGTTTTTATTTAAAACAATAAGATATTTAACTACATTTGCACTCGCAAAAACAAAACTTATGAAAGCTGGAATTGTAGGATTACCAAACGTAGGTAAATCGACCTTATTTAACTGTTTATCTAATGCTAAAGCGCAGAGCGCAAATTTTCCGTTTTGTACGATTGAACCCAATATTGGTGTGGTTAATGTGCCAGATCCAAGGCTTCAAAAATTAGAGTCTTTGGTAAACCCTGAGCGTGTTATGCCAGCTACTGTTGAAATCGTAGATATTGCAGGCTTGGTAAAAGGCGCAAGTAAAGGTGAAGGTTTAGGAAATCAGTTTTTGGGAAATATTCGTGAAACTGATGCCATTCTTCATGTGTTGCGTTGTTTTGATAATGATAATATTGTGCATGTAGATGGAAGCGTAGATCCTATTCGTGATAAGGAAACTATCGATATGGAATTGCAGCTTAAGGATCTTGAAACTGTAGAAAAGAAACTCGATAAAGTGAAGCGTGCAGCAAAAACTGGGAATAAAGAGGCACAAAAAGAGGAAGCAGTATTGCTAAAACTTAAAGATGGTCTCGAAGCTGGGAAATCGGTTAGAGCATTGGAGTTTAGCGATGATGAACAAGAGGAATTTGTTGGTCCTGCGCAATTGATTACTTCTAAGCCAGTGATGTATGTATGTAATGTCGATGAGGCAAGCGCTGTATCTGGAAATGCTTATGTAGAGCAAGTAAGAGCAGCTGTAAAAGATGAAAAAGCAGAAGTTTTGGTTTTAGCCGTTGGTACTGAAGCAGACATTAATGAACTTGATGACTACGAAGAACGTCAAATGTTTCTTCAAGATATTGGTTTAGACGAGCCAGGTTCTTCAAAACTTATAAGATCTGCTTACAAGTTATTAAATCAACAAACGTATTTTACTGCTGGTGTCAAGGAAGTTAGAGCATGGACAGTTGATATAGGCGCAACAGCACCTCAAGCTGCTGGTGTGATTCACACCGACTTTGAAAAAGGTTTCATTAGAGCAGAGGTTATTGCCTATGACGACTATGTGCAGTATGGTAGTGAGGCAAAAGTTAAAGAAGCCGGTAAAATGCGTGTTGAAGGTAAAAATTATATTGTCAAGGATGGTGATGTTATGCACTTCTTATTTAATGTATAATGCCTTTAATCGAAATCAAGACTTTTATTAAAGCAGACATTCAAGTCTGTTTTGATTTGTCTCGTGATATAGATTTTCATAAATCGTCCATGGTACATTCTGGCGAAAAAGCCGTTGCAGGTAAAATGTCAGGCTTGATCGCACTAGGAGAATGGGTAACATGGGAAGCTAAACACTTCGGAGTTACACAGAAGCTAACCTCTAAAATTACACAATTTGATCCTCCCTACTATTTTGTAGATGAAATGGTTTCTGGAGCTTTTAAATCGTTTAAGCATGAACATCGATTTCAAGTTGAAAATGACTATACTGTGATGATTGACACGTTTTATTTTCAATCGCCTTTTGGGATCTTAGGAAAAATCGCCAATGTTCTGTTTTTAAAGCGCTATATGACCAATTTATTAGTGACTCGAAATACGTTTTTGAAAGAAAAAGCTGAAGAATTATCTTATAATCAATAAAACAGTAACGTTCTCAACAATATTGGGCTTTTATTGTTAATTACTTTGTGGGATCCCTATTTCATTTTTTGTAACGTTATGTTATATTAGCGTTCTATCTTAATTTTTCATCCATTTATGTCTCAAGAAACCAAATATACCGAAGATAACATACGCTCGCTCGATTGGAAAGAACACATCAGAATGCGACCTGGTATGTATATTGGTAAATTAGGTGATGGCTCATCACCAGATGATGGTATATATATATTACTTAAAGAAGTTTTAGATAATTCCATTGACGAATATGTCATGGGAGCAGGTAAAACTATAGAAATTTCTATCCAAGGTAATAAAGTGATCGTAAGGGATTATGGACGAGGAATTCCATTAGGAAAAGTAGTTGATGTAGTTTCTAAAATGAACACTGGAGGAAAATATGATTCTAGAGCTTTTAAGAAATCTGTCGGATTAAATGGTGTTGGTACAAAAGCGGTAAATGCTTTATCTAATTATTTCCGAGTAGAATCAACACGTGATGGGAAGTCTGCTTCGGCCGAATTTGAACAAGGAAATCTTTCTAACCAAGAATTGCTTGATGACACATCTAGACGAAAAGGTACCAAAGTGTCATTTATTCCAGATGAGACCATTTTCAAAAATTATAAGTATCGTAATGAGTACGTCTCAAAGATGCTTAAAAATTATGTGTATCTCAATACAGGACTAACAATCGTTTTTAATGGAGAAAAGTATTTTAGTGAGAACGGACTTAAAGATCTCTTATCTGAAAACATAAATGAAACAGATCGCCTCTATGATATTATCCATTTAAAAGGAAATGATATTGAAGTGGCACTAACACATAGTAAAACACAATACAGCGAAGAATATCACAGTTTTGTAAATGGACAAAACACAACACAAGGAGGAACGCATTTAGCAGCGTTTAGAGAAGCTCTAGTGAAAACCTTGCGTGAGTTCTACGGAAAGAACTATGAAGCGTCAGATATTAGAAAATCTGTAGCTTCAGCGATCTCAATCAAAGTCATGGAGCCTGTTTTTGAAAGTCAGACAAAAACAAAATTAGGTTCTACAGATATGGGAGGAGACTTGCCAACGGTAAGAACATATATTAACGATTTTATGAAGCGTTATCTGGATAACTACTTGCATAAAAATCCAGATACTGCAGAGAAAATTCAACGTAAGATCTTACAAGCTGAGCGCGAACGTAAGGAGCTTTCAGGAATTAGAAAGCTAGCAAAAGATAGAGCAAAGAAGGCAAGTTTGCACAATAAAAAATTGCGGGATTGTCGTGTGCATTTTGGAGATACCAAAAATGAACGTAATCTAGAGACTACATTATTTATTACAGAGGGAGATTCTGCATCTGGTAGTATCACAAAATCAAGAGATGTCAATACCCAAGCCGTTTTCAGTTTAAAAGGAAAACCTCTTAATTGTTATGGTTTGAGTAAAAAAATTGTCTATGAAAATGAAGAGTTTAATTTATTGCAAGCTGCTTTAAATATTGAAGAATCACTAGAAGATTTGCGTTATAATTATATCGTAATTGCTACCGATGCTGATGTCGACGGTATGCATATTAGATTATTGTTAATTACATTTTTCTTACAGTTTTTTCCAGAAGTCATTAAGGAAGGACATCTGTATATATTACAAACACCTTTATTTAGAGTCCGAAATAAAAAAGAAACCATCTATTGCTACTCAGATGAGGAACGTCGCAATGCCATTGAGAAGTTGAAACCAAAACCAGAAATTACCCGATTTAAAGGTCTTGGTGAGATTTCTCCAGATGAATTTGTGCATTTCATTGGTGATGATATTCGTTTAGATCCAGTAATGCTAGATAAAGACATGTCGATTGAGGAATTGTTATCTTTCTACATGGGAAAAAATACGCCATCTCGTCAAGAGTTTATTATAAATAATTTGAAAGTTGAATTAGATTTGGTTGAAGACGAAAAGTAGAATGAAGTGTATTAATCAAATCGTATTTAAGCTAATTATCCTTGCTTTTACTTTAAGTGCTTGCGCTCAAAGTAGTAGCCTTAGGCAAGGAAAAGTTAATGCTAAGAATTATTATGAAGAAATTCCATTTGAGTTCGAGAAAAACAAAATCATTGTCCCAGTAGAAATAGAAGGAAAGGTGTATAGGTTTTTGTTGGATACAGGAGCTCCTAATATTATATCTTCTGAAGTTTTACAAGCTGTAAAGCCTAAAGTAGTAACAACGATTCCCACGACTGATGCTAACAGAAAACGTCAACAATTAGATGTAGTGTCGCTAAAAAGTTTAAAGCTTGGTAGTATTGAGTTTGAAAATGCAACAGCATTAGTATATGACCTCAATGGAAGTGATATTTTTAAATGTTTTGGTGTTGACGGGTTTATTGGTAGCAACTTACTCAAACAGTCTATTATTCAATTTGATGCTTCGAATAAAGTTTTAATACTAACAGATAAACCAAAAAAACTAGGCTTAAATAAGAAAGAATCTAGCAAAATTAAATTGGTTGGTAATCAAAGCAGCCCCTATGTTTGGATTGAACTTTACGGAAAAGAAAAAGGCAGAGAACTCGTTTTAATTGACACAGGTATGGGAGATCTATATGATCTGTCTCGAGAAAATTATGATATTTTTAAATCCAAAGCTATCTTTAATGCTATTGGTCAAAGTGATGGAGCATCATCTGTAAGTTTATTTGGTGAAGTACCTGTGAATAATCAGTTAAGAGTACATTTGCCGAAATTGGTTATCAATGATTTTGAAATTGAAAATTGTATCACTCATACCACCAAAGACAATAATTCTAAAATAGGCGCTGAATTATTAAATTATGGCGTAATGACAATCGATTATAGAAATAAACGATTTTACTTCAAACCAAAAACAGAAACATTAGATGTGAGTAAGCCAATGTCTGGTTATACTTCGACATTTAAAAATAATACTATTGTTGTTGGCTATGTTTGGGATAAAGCGTTACAGAAAAAACTTAATTATGGTGACCAAATCCTAGCCGTAAATGGAGAAGAAATCACAGAAAGTAAAATTTGTGACTATATTACTAAAGCTTCAAATACAGAAGAATTAAAACAATTAACTTTAAAAATAAAAAATAAAGAGGGAGAACTTTTAGATGTAGATATTACAAAAAAAGACCTCTCTACTATTTTAAGTGATTTTAATATTAAATTAAATTAGTACAATGCGTACCAATAATTCAAAAGTAAAGAACACAATCATATCAGTATACTTTGTATTGATACTTCTTGCTGTGCTTTTTGCGACTGTCTTTAGGGCGTTTAGTGATGTCACTGATAATCCAGCGTTTACTTTTTTAATTATTGTTTTTGGGTTTGTGATGCTTTTAGTTTTAGTGCATTACATTTCAAAATATTTTGAGTATGATAGTGATGGTATTAAAGTCGTGGCAATTAATCGAGGGTTGTTACTTTCAGAAAAATACAATTACAGAGAGCATAGATTAGAATTTGAAAAAGAACGATTATATGCTTTTAAGTTTAGAAACTACATCGTTTATAAAACACTTACGTTTTGTCTTAAAGATAGTCGCGGTAGAAAAACCAAGCAGTCCTTCAATGTGACTCTGGTTTCTCGAAAAAAGCGACGCTATATAAGGCAGTCTTTAAGTAAAATTATTAAAATGAATAAAAACAAGAAAGATTAATGAGCGAAGATAATACTGATATGATTGATAATCAAGATGAACCACAAGAAAGCATTACCAGAGTTACTGGTATGTATAAAGATTGGTTTTTAGATTATGCATCTTATGTAATCCTCGAAAGAGCAGTTCCTGCAATTGAAGACGGTTTCAAGCCTGTGCAACGTCGTATTATGCATTCTATGAAAGATTTAGATGACGGTCGATATAATAAGGTTGCAAATATAGTTGGTCACACCATGCAGTACCATCCTCATGGAGACGCTAGTATAGCTGATGCCATGGTTCAGATTGGTCAAAAAGACCTTCTTATCGACACGCAAGGAAACTGGGGAAACATACTTACAGGTGATAGCGCTGCTGCTTCTCGTTACATAGAAGCACGCATTTCTAAGTTTGGATTGGACGTGGTTTATAATCCAAAAATCACACAATGGCAAGCGAGTTATGATGGTCGTCGTAAAGAGCCAATCAATCTTCCAGTGATGTTTCCTTTACTTCTAGCTCAAGGAGGAGAAGGTATTGCTGTAGGATTGTCAACCAAAATATTGCCTCATAATTTTATCGAACTTATAGAGGCTTCTATTAAGCACCTTAAAGGGAAACGTTTCACTATTGTTCCAGATTTTCCAACAGCAGGTATTGCTGATGTATCTAATTATAATGACGGACTTCGAGGAGGAAAGGTTCGTGTACGTGCTAAGATCTCTCAATTAGACAAAAATACTTTGGTTATTACCGAAATTCCTTTTGGAACAAACACATCATCTTTAATTGATTCTATTCTAAAAGCAAATGACAAAGGAAAGATCAAGATTAAAAAAATCGAAGATAATACTGCAGCAGATGTAGAGATTTTGGTGCATTTACCTAGTGGCATTTCACCAGATAAAACTATAGATGCGCTTTATGCATTTACGAATTGTGAAACTTCAATTTCGCCTCTAGGTTGTGTGATTGAAGATAATAAACCGTTGTTTATTGGTGTTTCTGAAATGTTGAGACGTTCAACAGATAATACAGTTCAACTTCTGAAAAGTGAATTGGAAATCAAACTTGGTGAGTTTGAAGAGCAATGGCATTTTGCATCTTTAGAGCGTATTTTTATTGAAAATAGAATCTATCGTGATATTGAAGAAGAAGAAACTTGGGAAGGTGTGATTCAGGCTATCGATAAAGGATTGAAGCCTCATGTAAAGCATCTTAAACGTAAAATCACAGTCGAAGACATTACACGTCTAACTGAGATTAGAATTAAGCGTATTTCAAAATTTGATATTGACAAGGCGCAACAAAAAATTGATGCGCTAGAAGATCAAATTGCTGAGGTTAAACATCATTTGGCTAACCTTATCGATTATGCTATTTCCTATTTTCAACGTTTAAAAAAGGATTATGGCGACGGTCGTGAGCGTAAAACAGAAATTAGAACATTTGAAGATGTAGATGCAACTAAAGTTGTAATTAGAAATACAAAACTATATGTCAATAGAGCTGAAGGCTTCATAGGAACATCGCTTAGAAGGGATGAGTATGTTTGCGACTGTAGTGATATTGATGACATCATCGTATTTACACAAGAGGGTAAAATGATGGTGACTAAGGTAGGTAGTAAAACTTTTGTTGGGAAAGATATTATCCATGTTGCTGTCTTTAAAAAGAAAGATAAACGTACTATCTATAATTTGATTTATCGTGATGGGAGTAAAGGGCCAACTTACGTGAAGCGTTTTGCGGTGACTTCTATGACAAGAGATAAAGAATATGACCTCACTAACGGATCAAAAAGTTCTAAGCTATGGTACTTTTCTGCAAACCCAAATGGAGAAGCAGAGGTTATTACAGTACACTTGCGCCAAGTAGGAAGTATTAAAAAACTTAAATGGGACTTAGATTTCGCTGATGTACTAATTAAAGGTAGAGCTTCAAAAGGTAATCTAGTGACGAAGTATTCGGTTAAGAAAATAGAACTCAAAGAAAAGGGAGTTTCTACATTGAAACCACGTAAAATATGGTTTGATGATACAGTACAACGACTTAATGTTGATGAGCGTGGAGAATTAATAGGTGAATTTAGAGGGGAAGATCGATTGCTTATAATTACACAATCTGGTGTTGTGAAAACGATTTTACCAGAGTTAAGTACGCATTTTGATGATGATATGATTGTATTGGAAAAATGGATTCCGAAGAAACCTGTTTCTGTCGTATACTACAATGGTGAAAAGGAAATGTATTATGTTAAACGTTTTCTTATAGAGAATGAAGGTAAAGAAGAATCTTTTATTTCAGATCATCCAGACTCTCAATTAGAAATCGTTTCTACAGATTGGAAGCCAATGGCCGAAATAGAATTTAAAAAAGAGCGTGGAAAAGACAGAAAAGATAGCGAAGAGATTAATCTTGAAGAATTTATAGCAATCAAAGGAATTAATGCTTTGGGTAATCAATTGACAAAAGAGAAAATTAACCAGGTCAATCTATTGGAACCATTACCATATGAGGCGCCTGAGGAGATTCCAGCAGTAGAAATTGAAGTGATTGATGAAACAGTAGAGCCTTCTGATTCGAAACCTGTTTCTGATGAAAAACCTGAAGATAATCCTAAAAAGGATTCTCAAGACGATGAAGGACAGATTACTTTGTTTTAATTGATATTTATCATTTCATGGGATTTTAGTGTTTCAGTAATTTGATTTTTTAGTAAGGGTTGAGGTAGTCGAAAGTGTAGTTTTAACATTTTTTAACTGACCGATTGTATGTATTTGATTTTTTTGTCGTTTTAACAACAACCTATTAACTATTAATCTTTATGAAGCATAAAATCATAGTTGCTTTGTGTATACTTTTTTCAGTATCCGCATTTTCTCAAGAATGGATTACCGATTTTAATACGGCTAAATCTTCGGCTCAAAAAGACAGCAAAAAAATAGTACTGGTTTTTCAAGGATCAGATTGGTGCGCACCTTGTATTAAATTAGATAAGGAAATATGGCATACAGATGAATTTAAAACATATGCCAAAGATCATTTTATAATGCTTAAAGCTGATTTTCCAAAACGAAAGAAAAATGCATTACCTCAATCTCAGCAAGAGCACAATAATAAATTAGCTGAAACTTATAATAAAAATGGATACTTTCCTTTTGTTGTTGTTTTAGATGCTAAAGGGAATAAGTTAGGAGCTATTGGTTATAAAAAAGTATCACCTTCCGATTACATAAAAATCTTAGAGTCTTTTAAATTATAATACTTTGAAAAAGACCTCAATACTAATTTTTTTACTTCTCGCACAGTTTTGTGTTCAAGGACAGATTACACACAAGCGAACTTTAAAGCTTATGGGTAGTCGATTTGATATTACAGTAGTGGCAAAAGACACTATTCAGGCTAACCAACATATTGACTTAGCAGTCTCGGAAATAACTAGAATTGAAAAATTGATTTCTTCGTGGGATGTAAAATCTCAAACTTCCGAAATTAATAGAAATGCTGGTTTTAAACCAGTAGTAGTAGATAAAGAGTTGTTTGATTTAATTCAACGCTCATTATCTATCTCTAAATTAACAGATGGCGCCTTTGATATTTCCTATGCTTCAATGGATAAAATTTGGAAGTTTGATGGAAGTATGAAGCAAATGCCTTCAAAAACAGATATAAAAGCATCAGTTGAAAAAGTTGGGTACGAAAATGTAGTGTTGAATTCTAATAATTCTTCAGTTTTTTTAAAAGAAAAGGGAATGAAGATTGGCTTTGGAGCCATAGGGAAAGGTTATGCAGCCGATAAAGCCAAATCTCTTTTGAAATCCAAAGGAGTAACCTCAGGAATTATAAATGCTTCGGGAGATATGAATACTTGGGGTAAACAGGTAAGTGGTGACGAATGGAACGTGGCAATCACTAACCCATTGGACAAAGCCAAAGCTTATGCACTGTTACCTATATCTAATGGAGCAGTAGTGACTTCGGGTAATTACGAGAAACATGTCACGTTTAACAATAAGCGTTATTCTCATATTATAGATCCTAGAACAGGTTATCCATCATCGGGAATTATAAGTGTTACTGTATTTGCTCCAAAAGCCGAGTTAGCCGATGCGTTAGCAACTTCGGTATTTGTTATGGGAATAGATGTAGGCCTAAATAGGATAAATCAATTACAAAATATAGAGTGCATTATCATTGATGATAATGGCAATCTCTTTACATCAAATAATATAAAAATCAAATCAGATGATTAAAAAAGCATTATTACTTATCATGTCGATATCATTTTTAACGTCTTGTGTGGCTGTAAAAGAATATGAAAAAGTAAACCTTAATGACCCTGATATGGTTTTAGCCGACAGGAAATCAGATAGAAATATATTAACAGCTCATTCTTATAGAGAAGCAGCATCTGGTGCTAATGGAGGTAAAACCGGAGGCGGCTGTGGTTGCAACTAAATAATTTAATAAAACAGAAATTTGAAAAAAGGAAGTTTGATTGTTCTTGCCATATGTTCATTTCAATTTGTATTTGGGCAATCTCAAGATTCTACGCAAGTTTATAAAAAGAGAGTTTTGGAGACTACTGAAGTTGATTTTCTGTCGAGTTATTATACTCAAGATGGAGATAATGCTGCTGTAAGTGGTGGAATTGGAACAGAAGAACTTACAGATGTTACAGCAACATTTATAGTGTCTATTCCATTAAATGACGATGATATATTAACAATAGATGCAGGTGTTTCTGCTTATACGTCGGCATCTTCAAGTAATGTTGGTCCTTTTGATGGAGATGGTCCTGCTGATGCATTTGTAGCTAGCTCTGGAGCTTCTAAGGGAGATGTTTGGACTAATATAACAGGGTCTTATAGCCATAGCTCTGATGATAGAAACGACATATGGTCTGCTAAGCTTTCTATATCTACAGAATATGATTATTTCTCAATTGGAGTTGGAGGGAGTTATACAAAACTGTTTAATGAAAAAAATACTGAAATTAGTATTAATGGAAATGTTTATATAGATACTTGGAATGCTCTTTACCCAACAGAGTTAAGACCGTTTCAAGAAGGCGGAGAGGGTTTAAATAGTAGTTTATTTAACCAAAACACAATTACAGGAAACCCTAATTATAACCCGAATTTTACAATTTTTGACAATGAAGGACGTAACTCTTATGCCTTAGGTTTTGGATTTTCCCAAATACTATCCAAAAACCTTCAAGGGTCAATTGCTCTTGATCTAGTTATGCAAGATGGATTACTGTCTACACCTTTTCAGAGGGTATATTTTAGTGATATAGAAGATTCGTTTATTGATAATTTTCATCTCGCAGATGATATAGAACGCCTACCAGATTCTAGATTTAAAATCGCGTTGGGAGGACGATTAAATTATTATATAGATGAAGCATTTGTGTTAAGGATGTTTTATCGCTATTACACAGATGATTGGGGAATAAAATCTCATACTGCTAGTGTTGAAATTCCTATAAAAGTAAGTGATAAGTTCACGCTGTATCCATCATATCGCTTCTATAATCAAACTGCAGCAGATTATTTCAATGTTTATGAAGGGCATGTATCTACAGATGAGTTTTATACATCAGATTATGATTTGTCTAAGTATAATGCAAATCAATTTAGTTTTGGAGCTTCGTATACGGATATATTTACAAAATTCCATATATGGAAACTCGGATTAAAGAGTATCGATTTGAAATACACCTATTATGATAGAAATAATAGCTTAAATTCAAGTATTATAACTACAGGGTTCAAGTTTGTTATAGACTAGTTCGCTTTCGTTTTCTTCTTTTGTGCTTTTTTATTGAGTCTGTAATTCAAGAACTCAACAAATAAAGAGAAAGCGATAGCAAAATAGAGATAGCCTTTAGGTATTGCGCCAACCTTATTTCCAAAGAATTCGGTATTCGATAAGTGAGCAGCCTCGGTAATTAGCATAAAACCTATTAATATTAAAAAGGCCAATCCTAACATTTGGATACTCGGATTCGTGTCTATAAAGCGACGAATAGGGTTAGCGAAAGCAATCATAATTACAATAGAGATCATTACAGCGATAATCATTAGCACTAAGGTGTAATTTTGATTTGGATGTAACCCATTGGTCATTCCTACTGCTGTAAGAATAGAATCTATGGAAAAAATAAAATCAATAATGAGTATTTGTACCAATGCGTTAGATAAAGATTTAATTTTCTTTCCTTTTACCTGGTCTTCATCATGCTCTGGATCTGTTACTTTTTCTCTAATCTCAGAAGTGCTTTTATAAATCAAAAACAAGCCACCAATAAACAAAATTAGTGCTTGCCAACTAATATGTAGCTGAAGCCAGTTGTTTTCAATAGTATAAAAAGGTTTAGATAAACCAACAAGAAAAGAGACAAAAAACAGAAGAATAACACGTTGCACTAAGGCTAGGATTAACCCTATATTCGTGGCTTTGCTTCTCTGATTCTCTGGAAGCTTATTAGCTGCAATAGAAATAAATACAATATTATCTATTCCTAAAATTATCTCTAAAAATGTCAAAGTTAACAATGCTATTATAGCATCACCAGTTAATAAAAATTCTAACATGTTATTTTATCTTTTTTGCAATGCCTTTTTCTACACGTTGCTTTTTAAAATCCTCTTTTACAGCTAATTTATATTCAAAAGTATAGGAATCTTCAGTTGTACTCAATATTTTAAAATGAATGGCTTTCTGCTCTTCCTTATTTTTTGGGTGTAACTCTTTCTGAATAAATTCACAATCGTTAATCCATCGTATGGATGCAGAATCAATTTTATTGTCAAAATAGTCGATGTTATAATCTTTAGTCCTAACAAATGTGCCAGTCTTTTCAACACCATCAATTGTGTAAGTGAATTCAAAGGTTCCAGTTTTGAAGTCGGTACAATTGCGCTCTGCTTCATAGCAGTTTAGAAAAAATAATGGCAGAAGAAGTAGTAACCTGTGTCGCATAATTTGAGTTTTGTACAAAATTACAAAATGGAACATGATTTATAAGAGATATTAGAATAATCAGGTATTAAAAAAATAGTTAGCAGATTTAAGACTGCTCAAAATTCTTAAATGTACCATCCTTGTAAAATATAACTATACGTTCTATTGATTTATCATCGGATTTAGAAATTTGAGGAATTTCTGGTATTGGATTTTTTTCAACTTCGGAAATTGGGAGAGTAGGTATTTTGCTTTTTTTAGATGGGAAATTTCCTTTGCCATTCATTAGCCAATATAATTCCACTTCAGGAAAGGAGGAGAGTACCTTTAAAACAAAATCTAAACTCGGTTTATTTCGACCAGATAATATATGAGAAATACTAGAGCGTTGGACGCCTATTTTTTCTGCAAAAGAAGATGCCGATTCTCCGTAAAAATCGATGACTTTTTGAAGTCGTTTTGTGAATTCTTCGTTGTTGATCATTGTAAACCTTGAAGTTTAATTATGTAACGTTACAAATGTAAATAAAATTGTAAACTCTAAAGACAAAGAACTAATAATAATATACTATATATAAAACTAAAACTTTATTTAAATTTATTTAATAGCCTGAATATTAAATAGTTAATATTGATAAATATTCTTTATTGCATTTTCTTCAATTAACATTTAGACATAAGAGGCAAATTGTATACAAATATCAACAAATGAAATTGTAATTGGAGATTTTACATGTTTACAATTGTAAATTAACAAATGTTTACCTTTGTGATTGGTAATTTGTAAATATGCAGCTAGAAACTCTCAGAACATTATTCAAAACACACAAAGAAAGGTTGCTTTTTGGACGCTACATTCATCATGATTTTATAGTGCCTTTACTTAAGAAATTTGATAGAAATTTTAGCATTGATTTGGTTGGAACTTCTGTAAATTCACTACCTATCTATACAATTACTTTGGGTCACGGACACAAAAAGGTTTTAATGTGGTCTCAAATGCATGGTAACGAAAGCACAACAACTAAGGCGATTTTTGATATGCTCAATGCTTTTGCTCAGAATAATTTTGATTTGGATTTAATTTTGGAGCAATGTACTATTAAAATAATTCCAATTTTAAATCCTGATGGTGCTTTTGCTTACACGAGACATAATGCAAATGATATAGATTTAAATCGTGATGCTCAAGACTTATCTCAGCCTGAAAGTAGAGTATTGCGTTCTGTTTTTGAAAAATTTAAACCTCATTTTTGCTATAATTTGCATGGGCAGCGAACAATCTTTAGTGCTGGACACGCTAATAAATCGGCAACAGTATCCTTTCTAGCTCCTGCGCAAGATGCTGAGCGCACAGTTACGTCATCCAGAATGGTAGCTATGGAGATTATTACTGTAATGAATAAGAATCTTCAATTGCAGATTAAAGATCAGGTTGGTATATATGATGATGGATTTAATATTAACTGTGTTGGCGATACATTTCAAGCTAAAGGCGTGCCTACGATTTTATTTGAAGCTGGTCATTTTGCAAATGACTATATGAGAGAGCAAACTAGAGAGTTTATATTTCAATCGTTACTTGTGTCTCTGTCTTATATTGCTAGTAATGTTGTAGATGGACATAAATATGTAGCCTATGTAGATATTCCAAAAAATGAAAAATTGTTCTATGATATTATTATTAGAAATGCTAACGGATTGGATATAGCTGTTCAATTTCATGAAAGGCTAGTAGGTGGTGAGGTGAAATTTATTCCTAAAATTGAAAAAATCTCAGATTTAAGTGATTTTAATGCACATAAAGAGCTCAATGCTAATGGATATCAAGTATTCGGAGAGAATAATACTACAATTTCCGAAGGCAACGAAAACGATTTCGTAGTCATAAATAATGAAAAATTCTTATTAAAACCGTAAAAAAGTCCATTTTCAATGCAGTATCTTTAAGGAAATTGCATTATTTTTGTATAATATTTATAAAAAAGTAAGAAAATGGCGAAATTTAAATTAGATGAAATTGATCATCAAATTTTAGATATGTTAATCGATAATACGAGAATTCCTTTTACTGACATTGCTAAAAAATTAGTGATCTCGGCAGGAACTGTGCATGTAAGAGTTAAAAAAATGGAAGAAGCTGGTATTATCAGAGGTTCGTCTTTGACTCTAGATTATCAAAAGCTTGGGTATTCATTCATAGCTTATGTTGGTGTGTTTTTAAATAATACATCTCAAACGAAATTTGTTTTAGAGCGTATTGCTCAGATACCTTATGTAACTGTAGCACATATTACTACAGGTAAGTTCAATATTTTCTGTAAGGTGAGGGCAAAGAATACGTCTCATGCAAAAGATATTATCTTTATGCTAGACGATATTGAAGGGATTTATAGAACAGAAACTATGATTTCTCTAGAAGAAAGTATTAACGACAAGAAACGTTTAATGCATACTATTTTTAATGAACTATAACTATTTTAACATTTATAAAATTAGCCCTTTGTCATGTATTTGATGAAGGGTTTTTTGTTGCATTTAAATTCTAAACACTATAATTATGACTAAAGACGACTTATTAAAAAGTGAATATAATCCTTATTATCAAACCTATATAGAAAAGGCAGGTTCATCTCATTTAAATGAAGGTTTAAAAGATAATGGTAATGCTACAATTGCTTTTTTAGAGTCTATTCCAGAGGATAAACTGGAATATAGATATGCTGAAGGGAAATGGACTGTAAAAGAGATTATACAGCATTTAATTGATACAGAACGTGTGTTTACTTATAGAGCGCTTGGTATTGCTAGAGGCGATAAAACTTTATTTCCTGGTTTTGATCAAGATGAGTATGCAGCCAGTTGTAACGCAAACAACCGCTCGATATATAGTTTAATGAATGAGTACAAAGCTGTTCGATTAGCTACGATTAATTTATTTGATGGTTTTACTGATGAGATGCTTACTAAAATTGGTACAGCGAGCAATAGTAATTTGTCTCCACGAGCAGTGGCATTTATTGTTACTGGACATGAAAATCATCATTGTGATGTCATTAAAGAGCGGTATTTATAAAAAACTAAAGCCACTTCTATTGAAGTGGCTTTAAGTATAATTTTGGATTCATTTTAGAATCTATATCTAATTCCAAATGCAATATCAAAATCTAAATCATCTCTAAAGTCACCAAAACCAAGTTCTGGTCTTGCATCTAGAGATAGCTGCAAAGGGATGTCAAAATTGTACTCAATACCAACATCTCCAGCTATAAATATAAATGTTTCGCTGTCGTCAAAACCATTAGGAACATTGTCGAAACTGTATGATCCAACGCCACCACCAGCGCCTGCATACCAGTTAAAAGCGCCATCAATATTCCAAACCCATTGATAAAGTCCAGCAAGCTTAAAGCCATCATAATTATTCCCGCTTCTTAAACCGAGATCTAATTCTAAACGATTGTTATCTCCAAGGGCTCTTTGGTATGAAATTTCAGCGCCAAAACCATCACTGTCTCCTAAACGAAGACCAATAGCGTTATCTGCAATGTCTTGTGCATTTACGGTTGTAAAGCCAATTAAAGCTAATGTTACTAAAAATAATTTTTTCATAAAATTTAAGTTTTTGTTGTTATTAATTAATTACGAATGAAAGTCAAATAAAGACGTTTGCTTTCTTTTTCGGATTAACTTTACAAAAATAACGCCAAAAAACAGGTTTTATTAAATTTCTTTTTAGTTTTATAAACATAGTTATTCATATATGATAATCAATTCACAGCTACAAGTATTGTCTTCTCAATTAGATGGTGAGTTGCATTTTGATGACTTGGCAAAAACACTTTATGCGACTGATGCTTCGGTATATAGAATGATGCCGTTAGCTGTTGCACTCCCTAAGACTAAAGCAGATATAAAATGCCTCATTGATTTTGCTAGAGTGCATAATACATCGCTTATTCCAAGAACAGCAGGTACGTCACTTGCTGGTCAATGTGTAGGGAACGGTATTGTAGTTGATGTCTCCAAGTATTTTAATAAAATAGTCGATATCAACGAAAAAAAACGTACTGTTACGGTGCAACCTGGAGTTGTAAGAGATGAGTTAAATAACTATTTAAAGCCTTTTGGTTTATTTTTTGGACCTAATACGTCTACCTCTAATCGGTGTATGATTGGAGGCATGGTTGGCAATAATTCATCTGGGACAACCTCTATTAAATATGGAGTAACTAGAGATAAGGTATTGGCGCTTGATGTGATTTTAAGTGATGGGAGTGAAGCGGTGTTTTCGAGTGTGTCAATGGAAAGTTTTCAAGAGAAAATGAGGTCAAGTACATTGGAAGGGCTGATTTATAAAACAATATATTCTGAATTAAAAGAAGAGCACATTCAAAAACAAATAAAAGACAATTTTCCTAAACCTCAAATACATCGTAGAAATACTGGTTATGCTATAGATGAGTTGTTGAAAAATGAAATATTTGATACGTCTCCTGATGCTTTTAATATGTGTGCTTTATTGTCGGGAAGTGAAGGAACTTTAGCATTTACTACACAAATCACATTGCAATTGGACGAGCTTCCTCCTTCAAAAAATATAATGATTGCTGCACATTTCGAATCTATAGAAAGTTGTTTAGATGCAGTTTCATTGGTCATGAATCATGATTTATACGCTTGTGAAATGCTGGATAAAACTATTTTGGATCTTACAAAGTATAATACAAAACAACAAGCTAATCGTCAGTTTTTGGAAGGAGATCCAGAAGCTATATTGATGTGCGAATTGAGGTCTGATAATGATGAGAAGTTGAAAAGGTTGTCTCAATCGCTAATTGTTGATCTGCAGGACTCTAATTTATCTTACGCTAATGTGTTGCTTGAAAAAACCATGATTGATAAGGCTAACGATTTACGAAAAGCGGGATTAGGTTTATTGGGAAATATAGTAGGTGATGAGAAGACAGCTGCTTGTATTGAAGATACAGCAGTGGCATTAGAAGATTTATCCAGTTATATCAAGGCGTTTTCTGAATTAATGAAAAAGTATGATCAAAAACCAGTCTATTACGCACATGCAGGAGCGGGAGAACTGCATTTAAGACCAATACTCAATTTAAAGAAAAAAGCAGATGTTGTGCTGTTTAGAGAGATAACTACAGATGTTGCTTATTTGGTAAAACGTTATAATGGTTCTATGAGTGGGGAACACGGAGACGGCATTGTACGAGCCGAGTTTATTCCAATGATGATTGGCGAGTCTAATTATGAGATTTTAAAACGTATCAAGTCTATATTTGATCCTGAAAATATCTTTAATCCAGGAAAGATTATTGATGCATTTCCAATGGATAAGTCACTACGTTATGAACCTGGTCGTCAAGAACCAGAAATTGAAACGGTTTTAGATTTTTCGAAGTCTTTAGGGATATTGCGAGAAGCAGAGAAGTGTAATGGGTCTGGAGATTGCAGAAAACTGCCTGAGTTTGGTGGAACGATGTGCCCGAGTTATCGTGCTACAAGAAATGAAAAAGATACAACTAGAGCAAGAGCTAATACTTTGCGCGAGTTTTTAACACACTCAGAAAAAGCTAATAAGTTTGATCATGATGAGTTAAAAACAGTTTTTGATTTGTGTTTGAGTTGTAAGGCTTGTGTTAGTGAATGTCCAAGTAGTGTTGATGTCGCTAGTTTGAAAACTGAGTTTCAATATCAATATCAAAAAGCTAATGGTGTAAGTTGGCGTACAAAACTGTTTGCATATAACAATCGTTTAAACAAATTTGGAAGTCATTTTCCAAGGGTTACGAATTTTATATTTTCGAATGTATTGACGTCTTCTATTCTGAAAAAAATCTTCGGAATTTCAAATAAAAGAACCTTGCCAATATTATCAAGTAAAAATTTATATAAAGCACTTCAAAACTCTAAAAATGAATTAAATAATGATAATTACATAAAAACTATTTATTTGTTTAATGACGAATTCACAAACTACTTAGATACCTCTATTGGGATTGATGCAATCACCTTGTTAAAAGGTCTTAATTACGAAGTGAAAATCATTGAACATCATGAATCTGGTCGAGCTTTTTTATCAAAAGGATTATTAGATCAGGCTAAAAATTTTGCTAACAAAAATGTGTCTTTATTTAAAGAGCTAATTTCAGAAGACACACCACTTGTTGGGATAGAACCTTCAGCTATTCTTACGTTTAAAGATGAATATTTAAGATTAGCCGATGATAAAGAGTCCGCCGAACACCTCGCAAAGCACACGTTTTTGATAGAAGAGTTCATTCAAAAAGAAATAGAGTTTGGTAATATCAGCTCAGATCAGTTTACATTAGAGCATGAGACTATAAAATTTCATGGACATTGTCACCAGAAAGCCTTGGCAAATCAAATGTCTAGTTTCACGATTTTGAACTTACCTAAAAACTATCAAGTCGATATAATTCCAAGTGGTTGCTGTGGTATGGCTGGAAGTTTTGGTTATGAAAAAGAACATTATGAGATAAGTATGGAGATAGGTGAGCAGACGTTGTTTCCTGCGGTTAGGAAAACTAATAATGAGATTCTTATCTCAGCAAATGGAACAAGCTGTAGACATCAAATTAAAGACGGAACAGGACGTGAGGCTTTACACCCTATTACTATTTTGAAGCAGGCACTGATTTAATTAGGCTACTTTTTTTTCTTCTTTTTTTGTTCAACAACAGTAATGGCAGCAATTAGATCCTTTATCTCCATGTCTTTGATATCTTCGTCTGCATAAAAAGCTCTGAGTTTATCATTATTGTAGTTATAGATTTTCCAACGCTTAAATTGATATTCTAAAGCGGTTAAGTTTTCTACCCAATCTCCAGAGTTTAAATAAGTGGTTTTGCCATATTTATTGGAAGTAACTTGCATTTTTGGCTGATGAATATGACCGCAAATAACATAATCATAGTCATTTTCAATGGCTAAATCTGAAGCTACTTTTTCAAAGTCACTAATATATTTGAGAGCACTTTTAACACTGTTTTTTATTTTTTTTGAAAGTGAATATTTCTCTCTCCCCATTTTTTCTAAACACCAATTTGTAAAGCGGTTAAGTAAAATCAACATATCATAACCGTAACCACCAAGCTTGGCTAACCATTTAGCATTTTGAATAGACATATCGAAGACATCACCATGAAAAAACCATGCTTTTTTTCCGTCAAGATTTAAAACAGCCTTATCAACTATAGAGATATTGCCTATAGTCATGTCACTAAACTTTCTTAGCATTTCATCATGATTTCCTGTGATATAAATGATTTCAGTACCATCAGCAGCCATGTCCATTAATTTTTTAATAACTCTAAGATGTGACTTTGGGAAATATCGTTTTTTAAATTGCCAAATATCTATGATATCACCGTTTAAAATGAGCGTTTTGGGAGTAATACTATTGAGATAAGTCAGTAGTTGCTTGGCATGGCAACCATAGGTGCCTAGGTGCACATCAGAAATGACGGCAATCTCTATTTTGCGTTTTGTTTTCAATGGCTACTATCAAATTATAATGCAAAGGAATTAATTCAAATTTACTTGAGATAATTTCTGTAATTAACAAACAATCAGCAAATTGTTAAGCAATTGTTATGTGTTTTTTCTATGGAAATTATGGGCTTTATGAAATTCTGTTTTTGTTTCTCTATTTTTAGAATTACATTAGCGTAAAATCTAAGTCTATGGCAGGAAATTCCTTTGGAAAAATTTTTAAATTATCCACGTTTGGTGAATCTCATGGTATTGCTATTGGAGGTGTAATTGATGGATGTCCTGCAGGATTAAAATTAGACTTAGATGCGATTCAAGCAGAAATGGATCGCCGTAAGCCTGGTCAATCTGATATCGTGACACAGCGCAAAGAGCCTGATAGCGTTGAGTTTTTATCTGGAATTTTTGAAGGACAAACCACAGGAACTCCAATTGGGTTTATCATCAGAAACACAAATCAAAAATCTAAAGACTATTCGCATATCAAGGATGTTTATCGACCAAGTCATGCCGATTATACATATGAAAAAAAATACGGTGTACGTGATTATAGAGGAGGTGGACGTAGTTCGGCACGAGAAACTGCATGTCGCGTTGTTGCTGGAGCAATTGCAAAGCAACTACTAAGTACAATTAAGATTAACGCTTACACATCTTCGGTTGGTGATTTGTTTTTAGAAAAGCCGTATCAAGATTTAGATTTTTCTAAAATTGAAAGCAATAGCGTACGTTGCCCAGATGAGACTACTGCTGAACAGATGATTTCTAAAATAAAGGCCATTAGAAAAGAAGGTGATACTATTGGAGGTACAGTGACTTGTGTGCTTCAAAATGTACCTATTGGTTTAGGTGAACCTGTTTTTGATAAATTACATGCCGATTTAGGTAAAGCTATGCTCTCTATTAACGCAGTTAAAGGTTTTGAATATGGCAGTGGCTTTTGTGGTGCTAAAATGAAAGGAAGTGAGCATAATGATCTATTCAATGAAGACGGAACGACAACAACCAATTTGTCTGGTGGTATTCAAGGTGGAATTAGCAATGGTATGGATATTTACTTTAGAGTAGCCTTTAAACCAGTAGCTACTATTATTCAAAAACAAGAAGCCTTAAATAGTTCTGGAGATTTAGTAGAAATGCAGGGTAAAGGTAGACATGATCCTTGTGTCGTTCCTAGAGCTATTCCAATAGTAGAAGCTATGGCTGCACTAGTCTTGGCCGATTTTTATTTACTGAATAAACTGTATAATTAAACAAAATAACTACTTTTTCCTTTGGAAAAAGCTAAACACTACATATGAAAAAACTAGCATTACACTGGAAAATAATAATAGGAATGGTTTTAGGGATCATCTTTGGTTTTATTATGAATTCTGTAGGAGGAAAAGATTTTGTAACCGATTGGATTTCTCCATTTGGAACCATATTTATTAACCTGTTGAAGCTAATTGCAATTCCGTTAATATTAGCCTCGTTAATAAAAGGAATTTCTGATCTTAAAGATATTTCCAAAATTAAGTCGATGGGGTTACGTACAATAATCATTTACATAGGCACAACACTAGTTGCCATAATCATTGGATTATCTATTGTAAATACCGTACAGCCAGGCACAGGAATGTCTGAAGAGACTATTGCCAAGATTAAAATGAAATACGAAAATGATGCTGGTGTTATTGATAAATTAGAAAAGGCCTCAGCGACTAAAGATGCAGGGCCATTACAGGCTTTAGTTGATATTTTTCCAAGCAATATTTTTACATCATTTGCTGAAGCTAAAATGCTTCAGGTGATTTTCTTTGCCTTATTTGTTGGTATTTGCTTATTGTTGATTCCAGAAGAGAAAGCAAAGCCTTTAGTCAAGTTTTTTGATTCGCTCAATGAGGTCGTCATGAAAATGGTAGACCTTATCATGTTATTTGCGCCTTATGCCGTTTTTGCTTTAATGGCTAATGTGATTATTGCTTTTGACGACACTGAAATTCTCTTAAAACTACTTAATTATGCGTTATGTGTTGTTGCTGGGTTAGCCATAATGATTGGGTTCTATTTGATCTTAATAAAGGTATATACTAAGAAATCCCCTTTATGGTTTTTAAATAAAATTTCTCCAGCTCAGCTTTTAGCATTTTCAACTAGTAGTAGCGCAGCAACGCTTCCGGTAACTATGGAACGTGTTGAAGAACATATTGGTGTTGATAAGGAAGTATCTGGGTTTGTATTACCTGTTGGAGCTACTGTGAATATGGATGGTACCAGTTTGTATCAAGGTATTGCTGCTGTTTTTATTATGCAAGTCATTTGGCCTGAGGGTCTAACTTTTACCAATCAGTTAGTCATTATAGCCACTGCATTGTTAGCATCTATTGGTAGTGCAGCTGTACCTAGTGCAGGAATGGTAATGTTAGTGATTGTATTAGAATCTATTGGATTTCCAGCAGAATTATTGCCAATCGGATTGGCACTTATTTTTGCAGTTGATAGACCATTGGATATGTGTAGAACAGTTGTAAATGTTACTGGTGATGCAACAGTTTCTATGATGGTTGCTAAATCATTAGACAAGTTGCACGACCCACAACCTAAAGAATGGGATGATCATTATGAAGCTGTGAAATAGTTTTATGAATAGATTATTCTTTTTAAATTTATAAAATAACCAACCAAAATAATTGACTATGAATATTTGTTTTATCATGTATCCTTGGGAACAAATAGATCCTGAAAATGATACAAGTTTAGCCTTAATAAAAGAATGTGCAAAAAGAGGACATGGTGTTGCGATGTGCACACCTGCTAATTTAACCATTAGAGATAGTGTAACTAATGCATTTTGTACGGTTATTAATCGTATGGAAAAAGTGCCATCAACATTAAAAGCTTTTTATAATAAAGCAACCTTAAGAGAAGAAATGTTACCGCTTGCTGGTTTTGATGCTATTTTCTTTAGAGCTAATCCGCCATTGGATCCCATAATGCTTAACTTTTTAGATTCAGTTAAGGACGATGTGTTTATAGTGAATTCATTGCAAGGTATGCGTGAGGCAAATAACAAATTGTATACTGCTGCTTTTGGTGATGCTCATAGTAATATCATTCCGAATACCCATGTATCAAAAAATAAAAACTATCTCATACAACAAATTAGAGAGTCTAAAGCTGATAAAATGATTTTAAAGCCTTTAAATGGCTTTGGAGGCTCTGGTGTGATACTTATTGAAAAATCGGCAATGAGTAATATTAATTCGTTATTAGACTTTTATATCACGAGTGGCGATGGCACATCAAACTATGTGATTCTTCAAGATTATATTGAAGGCGCCGATCAAGGCGATGTTAGAATTTTGTTGCTTAATGGAGAACCAGTTGGAGCTATGAAACGTGTTCCTGGTACTGATGATCATCGTTCTAATGTGTCTGCAGGTGGTTCGGTTCAAAAGCATACACTAACCAAAGCTGAAAAAGCATTATGTAAGCAAATAGGTCCAAAATTGGTTAAAGACGGTTTATATTTTGTTGGAATTGATGTTATAGGTGGAAAACTTGTAGAGGTAAATGTAATGTCTCCAGGCGGAATTACATATATCAACAAAGTCTATAAGAATAAGGTTAAAGTTGAAGAACGTGTTATTGATTTTCTTGAAAGTAAAGTAGTTGATCAATTACAAGCATTTGACAGACGTACACGTTTAAGAAAAACTGTTGAAGATGCCTAATGCCAGTCGATTAGTTTCGACTATTGTAAGTTGTGAATGGTTGTTTCAAAATCAACATATTGAGGAACTTGTTATTCTAGATGCTCGAGTTTTAAAAGCTGATGATTTTACCTCGCAAACTTATATTCCAAACTCTAGATATTTTGATATTAAAGGAAAATTCAGTGATACAGATGATGAGTTTCCTAATGCATTTCCATCGCAAGAACAGTTTGAACGAGAGGCCAGAAACCTAGGTATAAATAACAATTCCTTGATTATTGTTTATGATGATGATAAAGGTATATATTGGAGTCCGAGAGTATGGTGGCTATTCAGGTCATTTGGATTCAATAACATTGCAGTATTGGATGGAGGGCTTCCAGAATGGAAACGTCATAACTATAACACAATAACTTCATTAGCTATATCGCATTGGGAAGAAGGAGATTTTAAAGCTAATTTTCAGCAAGATAAAATGCGTTTTTTTCATCACATACTTGATATTGCTAGAGATGAAAACTGTGGTATCCTAGATGCGCGTTCAGAAGACCGCTTTAAAGGAATTGCTCCTGAGCCTAGAATTGGCTTGCGAAGTGGAACTATTCCTAATTCGGCCAATCTCCCGTATGCCAAATTATTGAATGGTAATTGCTTAAAACCTGAAGCAGAATTAAAAGCTATATTTAAATCTTTTGATATTGCGAATAGACCCTTAACCTTTTCTTGTGGTTCTGGGATCACGGCTTGTATTTTGGCTTTGGCTGCAGAAATTTCTGGATATCAAAACATATCGGTGTATGATGGCTCGTGGACAGAATTTGGAACATTAACTAAATAATTTTGCATGCAAAATATAATGCTATATATGTGTTTTTTGTGATATTATTATTAGCTTTATTTTGTATAAGCTTTAAGAAGAACTTTGACTATTCTCATTTTAACTTTGAAAACGTTTTATATGAGCTCAATTTAAATAACAGATAAGACGATGGCACACACTAATTGGACAAAGCAAGAGTTAGTAGCCTATATTTTATTATATGTGGCACATTCTGATTTAAAAGAAACACAACAAGAACATGAGTATATCTTATCTCGAGTAGATAAAGAGACGTATAAGCACATCAAAACCGAATTTGAAAGTGATAACGATTATCAGAGTATTACTAAAATTGTGGATGCTGTAAATACAGAATCTACTTATAGTGATCATCCTGATGCCCTTTTTGCCGACATCAAATTAATGGCTTTTGCGGACGGTCGAATGGATCAAATGGAACATGCTATATACAATAGCTTAAAAAGAATATTAAGTTAGATTTTATGGAGCGCTTACCAATTCAAACCATCATTGAGAATATCAATACTGAAAAATGCTTTCACGCTGTGGCAGAGGATTATTCATTCACGATCAAAATAGATGAATATGTTCATTATGCTTGTGGAGCAGTGCACGACGGACATCAATTTAGAAAAGAGCTTTGGGAGAATTGTATTCATACAGGCTATGAACGCTGGTATGAGGAAGATCCTGAAACAAAAAATATGGTAAAATCTCATCCTATTGTTATTGCAGGTTGTGATTCGCGTTTTGAATACGATCTAAACAGAGCACCCGAAGATGCTGTTTTTGATACAGCTTGGGGAAAACAGTTATGGCATGAACCACTTTCCGAAGAAAAAAAACAAAAGAGCTTGCAAAAGCATGAGAATTTCTATAAGGTTGTTCACGCTTTAATCACGAAGCTCGAAGCAAAATTTGGTGTGGCTATAGTTTATGATATGCATAGTTACAATTGGAAACGTTGGGATCGAGAAGTGCCAACATGGAATTTAGGAACTTCTAATGTGGATAATGATAGATTTGGAGACGATATCGAACAATGGAGGCAGCGATTATCAGAGATGATTTTACCTCATGAAATAAAATCCACTTCAAAAATCAATGATACCTTTCAAGGAAATGGATATTTCTTGAAATTTATAACGAAAAACTTTCAAAATACCTTAGTTTTGGCAACTGAGATTGCAAAGGTCTACTGTGATGAATACAATTATGTTATTTACCCAGAAGTTGTTGCAAGTGTTGAAGAACAGTTGAGAACAAGATTACCAGAGCATGCCGCAAATTTTTACAAAAAGCACGCTTAACAATGCCACAAATTACAAGTACAGACGAATACCAAGATTTATTTGATATTGATGCTAATTTAAATCGATTAGTTAAAAAGATAGAGGTACTTAATTATATTAATCCGTTGAATATCCAACGCGAGAAAAAACAATTCTTTTCTTCAAAGTTTACCTACGACCCCGTATTTAAATACCCGAAAATGAGGTTTAACGGTTATAAATTGCATCGTCTATTCTTTTCTCAAAGACTGGAACGCATAACCGATGATGATATTAGACAGTTGTATGAAGATGTAATCTATGAATACTCTGGGTTGATAGAATGTATTGAAACCATTAACCAAGGGCGTAAATTCTACTTTAATAGCCTCAAGAGTTTTGGTACACCAACAGAGAAAGATATTGATAATGCTAAATTTATCTTGCGCTTTGATGATAGTGATTTTGATGAGGAGATGTTACCTATGTATTCAGCGAACGATGCCGTAGATTATTTTAAGGAGTATTCTAAGCGTTATGATTTTGATTACAATATCAAGTTGTCTACCAATCTTTCAGCTGCAGCTATGGTATTAAACCATTCACAAACTTTAGTATTACATAAAAATCATAAATTCAGTAAAAATCAATTAAAGGTTTTAACCAACCATGAAGTTGGTGTGCACATGGTTACGACGTTTAACGGATTGGCGCAACCATTAAAAGTATTCTCAAATGGGTTTCCAAATAACGTAGAAACTCAAGAAGGCTTAGCAGTGTATTCAGAATACATGTCTGGATGTTTAACTATGAAGCGTCTTAAAGAACTGGCATATCGTGTCATAGCTGTAGATACACTTAATAAAGGTTATAGCTTTGCTGATACGTTTGATTTACTTTACAGTCAATACAAACTCAATAGAGATAAGGCATTTTCAATAACACTTAGAGTGCATAGAGGAGGAGGCTTTACCAAAGATCATCAATATCTAACAGGTATCAATCGTGTTTATAATTATGCGAAGCAAGGTGGTGATCTTGATATTCTTCTCACTGGAAAAGTGACCTTAGATTATATAGATACCATCAAGAAACTTCAAGATCTTGGGTTAGCTATACCTTCAAAGTATTATACAGATTCTTACATCAACAACGATAACTCTAATAAGAACTTGGACTTTATTTTAAAGAGCTTAAAGTAAAAAGCCTTAAAGTCAACATTTCTAATCTGAGGTTTTAATTCTGAAACTTCTTTATTGTTAGACCTTCACACTAAAGAAGAACTTGATCTGTTCCTAACTAACCGAAGTAAGGCTCAAGTTGATGATGTCGCTTTAAGGCTTTATTGATCTATAAATTTACCCGCTTATACTTTGGGTATTTTACGATATATGAAAAGCTAAATGTCTCCTTATTATTGGCTGGCATGTTGATAGTCCATTTTAAGATGCCTTTTTTATCATCATATTCAGAATTACCTGTTTCTATATCATCAATCTTAATCTCTTTATTTTGACTAATTGGAATTCTATCATATAGTATCAAATCTATCGCTGAAGACTTATTATTTTTTAATTCAATGTCATAATGCTTAGAAATGATTTTGTTGCTACCAATAAAGGCATTCTTTTTAAAATCTGTTGGTTGCGTGCGTTTAACAACCACATTTGGATCAACACCCAAAGAGATAGTAAGTTTTTCAGTTGTGCTTTGTGGATTGATATTTGTTTTTCCAGAGTAGCTCCCTTCAAAGTATACGTTGGCCTCGGCTGGCAATAAATTGTATTGTTCCCAATCATCAATTTTAGCAGTTAAAAACACATTTTCATTTAAGACAGGAGCAGCAAAGTAGGCGTAAGATGCTGGTACTTCATAATCTTCAATTTCAATTACAGTCACATCACCATCACTTGGTATGGTGTATGATTTATTGATTTCAAAACGCGTATTGGTAATTCCCTCTTCTATGATATCTCCATTAGAGGTGTAGTTTACAGGTTCTATATATGGTTCCTCATCAAAATCTTGATCCATCATTTGTTGAACACGATTAACATAACCGACAGATGCTGTTTTAGATTTTGATCCATAGGCAACTACAACAACTTCATCCAATACACTGGCATCAGTATCCATTGCAATATTCATAATGCTAGAATGAATAGGTAGATTTTCAGTTTTCATGCCAACATAGGTATATGTCAATTCTTTTCCACCTTTTGTATTAATTGAATACTTGCCATCAAAATCGGTCTGCGTACCATTAGTTGTTCCTTTTTCTATAATAGTTGCTCCAGGTAATGGTAGTCCGTCTATACTAGAAGTCACAACACCAGATACAGTTTTTACCAATGGATTGTATTTGTAATTGTAATTTTTTGTCGCTCTATTGCTGCGATAGTTACTATTGGCACTAATGAAGTTTAAGTATTTCGGATTTACATCGGGCTTCACGTTATTGGTATTTGGATCACTAGTGGATAGTGTTAGTTTTATATTATCCCAACTATTTCCTGTATTTTGATACACATGTGCTTTATAGATTAATTGGATAGGCTCATTTATTTTTTCAGCTTTAATATCATAAATAGGAAACCAACCAGCATTACTCACATTATAGGTGATCTGAAGTTTTAATTCAGTTTTGACATCAGAATTGAGTTTGATTTTTATTTCGCCAGTTTGAACCTTATCATCCACGTTAAGCTCATTGAGTTGTTTTTTTAAATCTGAAATTTGAGCATTCAGTTCTCTTTTTAATTTTTGGGAAGCATAAATTTTAGCTTTAATTTCGGTAGTTCGAGTTCTGTAATACGTCGCAAAGGTTTTAAGTTTTTCTAGACTAACAGCTTCATTAGTATTTCCTAAAACTCTGTTTTGTGTAATGAGATATATTTCTTCACTGTAGCCAGCAATGAGATGGTCTTGCGCCTGAACATCGTCATAGATCACTTTAATTTGCTTTTGAATATTTTCAACGTCTTCAGTTCTGTCTTGCTTTGACAAATAATTGATACCGTAATTGATTGATAGGATTGTAGCATTGTCCAGTCCAGATATCTGGATGCTGCTTTCTTCAATATTTGGTGATAATCTATCAAATATAAATTCGGTTGTACCGATTGGAAGCGAAATATTTGCTACTCTTTCAATTTGTGCTCCGCTAAGATATACGGTCACTTTTTCGAGCTTTGACGGTGTTCCTTTTTTAGTGTTAGCAAAACTAATAGCCGTTATTAAAAATAGGAGTAATGTAAATTGTTTCATGATGTGAAGGTTTTATTTGAGTTAAAACTATAACACCCCTTTTAATCATAAAACAGCAGTTGAGTGAAGATATAAGTTGAATGAGTAAAACTATATGTTGGCTGAGTTTGAAAAGGTTTATATCTAATAGTGCAACTCATAGATGTTTTTTGCACGTCTCGTTTTTTGAACAAATATTTTTGGGTTTATACCGATGTTTTTGCTCAAAATTTGAGTTATGGAGTAGATTTATACTATAAATAATGTGCTATTAATCAAATTCATCTAATACTAGATAATCCCTCTTTGATTAAGAAATTATTTAAGAGTTAAATTAAGTTTTAATTAGTTGTTAATTATTAAAGTCCTTTTTCCCGAAAGGGCTTTTTTTATGTCAGGAACTTTGCTTTTAGTTCTGGCGTAGGAATCATACATTCGTCCTTTTTGCCATACCACTTGTATCGATTTTTTGCAATATAGTCATAGACCCAATTACGTATAAAGGCTGGGACGATGAAGAAAATCACTAAGAGATGTCTTGGAAACCCTAAATGCTTTGCAATTTTTAAAGCTGCTGTAGATCTACTTGAAAGCCCATTTTCATTAGAATACAATAATATAGAATCTGTTTTTGTTGTATCAATTCTAAATTCATTAATAATTTGTTTTCCAATAGAACTCTGTAGAGGAGCAAACATAAAAAGGTCCTTTTTATCATGTTTGATGATATATTGAATAGATGAGTTGCACAAGTTGCATACACCATCAAAGAGAATTAATTGTTTATGTTTAGGCAGGCTTTCTATCACATTACAAAGATACGATAACCAATTCTAAGGTATTTAAAAATTGAGTTAAATCGCAAGTGTCTAGCTAAGGCAGACTTCTTTTCAAAAAACCGTTTAGGTTTAAGACATCACAATAGAATAGATAATGACGAATTACTTCTTGGCTTCAACTAACTCTAACAAATCTGTATTAACATTAGTCGTGAAAATACCATAGTTTACTATCGCTTTTCCTTTTTCGATAGAGTCAATAGATCCTACGGCTCTTCCGTCATGCATTCGTACACGATCACCGACTTTTAAAATAGGTTTCGGTTTTTCAACCTTGATTTCTTTTTTCTTTGCCGATTTTTTCTTTTGACGAATCACAGCAACTTTCTTTTCAGCCTCTTTTTTGATTTGAGCTTCTTTTGCTTTTTCGGTACGTTTTTGTTTAGCAGAAACTTTCTTTCGCTTGGAGTTTTCTATCTGAACCAGCTTAAATAGTTCTGCCATAAGCTCACGCTTCTTTTTGTTATCGAAGTATTTTTCTGAAATATCATTAAATTTTTGTCCGAGATAAATCAAACGCTGATTCGTATCATAGAGTTCTTGAAAGCTTTCTAGCTTTTTTTGAACCTTAGCATTTACTTCTTCTAGTTTATCGGCTTCTGATTGCTTTTTCTTCTCATTTTCTTTAAGGGAGCGCTCAGTCTTTTCAAGTTTACTACGCTCTTTTTGAAGTTTCGCTATCGTTGCATCAAAACGAACTTTACCACGCTCTATCTTCTTTTTTGCACGATTGATAAGGCTGTACGGAATACCGTTTTTTTGAGCGACTTCAAATGTGAATGAACTACCAGCCTGACCTAAAACCAGTTTAAACATAGGTTCTAAGCTTTTTTCATCAAACATCATATTGGCATTTTGCATATATGGCAGTTCGTTTGCTAATACTTTTAGATTGGAGTAGTGGGTCGTTATAATGCCGTAAGCTTCACGATGATAAAACTCTTCTAAGAATGTTTCGGCTAAAGCGCCTCCAAGTTCTGGGTCACTACCAGTACCAAACTCATCAATTAAGAATAGGGTGTTCTTGTTACATTTCCGCAGGAAAAAATTCATCTGCTTTAATCTGTAGCTATATGTACTAAGATGGTTTTCAATTGATTGATTGTCACCTATGTCACTAATGATTCTATCAAATAAGCAAATGTTACTTTTTTCATGAACCGGAATTAATAAGCCACTTTGTAACATGACTTGTAATAAACCAATGGTTTTTAGCGTGATACTTTTTCCTCCAGCATTTGGTCCAGAAATAACGATGATCCTATTTTCTGGATTTAAAATGATAGACTGCGGAAACGTTTTTTTGCCTTCGGTTTTGTTAGATAAATAGAGTAGTGGATGATAAGCGTTTTTTGCTATGTAGACTTTCTCATTGTTAATTTCAGGTCGTATAGCATTTATTGATTGCGCATATTTTGCTTTGGCGTAAACGACATCTATGCTAACTAAAAAGCTCTGATAGAGTTGTAATAAAGCCGCGTAAGGTCTTATGTATTCTGTGAGGTTTCTAAGTATTTTGTCAACTTCCTCACTTTCGTCAAATTCTAAATTATTGAGTTCTCTGGCGTACTGAAAAGTTTGTTCAGGTTGTATGTAAACAATACTTCCTGTTTTGCTGCTGCCCATAATACTGCCTTTCACTTTACGTCTGTACATAGCTTTCACAGCAAGTACACGCTTATTTTCTACTACAGACTCTCTAATATCATCTAGGTAATCGAGATTGTGATAGGTGTTTAGCGCAGATGAAAAGCTTTGATTGATTTTTCCCCTTACTAAATTTATGGCTTTTCGTAATTGATGTAGTGTTTCTGATGCATTATCCTTTACATCTCCAAAGCGATCAATAATCGCATCTATTTCTGTAACCACATGTTTAATTACCTCAAGATTAGAAGACAATTGATACAAAGAAGGATAGTACTCTTGAAACTTTTTTAGAAATACTAAGATATCATTTACACAAAGAGTAATAGAGGCAATTTTCTTAAAGCTTTTAGTTTCTAAATAAGAATTTTCAATGTTTAAAAGCTTGATTTCCTTTGTGATAGGCTCGAAACCATGATTTGGGATTCTATTATCATTATAAAATGAAGAGACATACTCATTAGTGTATTCAAGAGATTGCATAGCAAGTTCTTGCGAAGAAAATGGCTTTATTTTTAAAGCTTCAAGTCTTCCCAAATCGGTTATACAAAGCTCTGCAACTTGCTGCAAAACTGAGTAAAACTCAATATCTTGTAATGTTTTTTCGTGAATATTAATCATTAATGTTTACCTCTAAATACTAAAAGACGCAAAGGTAATTATTAATGAGATACTAATAAAATGTTTAAATCTAATAGTCATTAACGTCTTATGCGCTTTCCATTATCATCAATAAAATGGCATACACAATCTTCGGTTCCGTACAACCCTAAGTTGTGCAGACTTACCTTAGCAAAACTCTTTAATTTTCCTTCGATGTAATCATAGTTTGTATAAGACATACAGTTGACACTTAGTGACGTGTCGGTTGAGTACACACAATGCCAGAAGTTTTTCGGATTAAAAACCATTTCACCAGCGTTGATCTCTACGTAATAGATATCTGCTTCTTGTAGTAAAGGGTATTTATCGCGATCAAAATTTTCTAAATCAATTTCGCTTAAAATTGATCCGGGTTCGAATTTTTTACTGCGATACATATATTTAGATTGCTTGTCGTCGACAATTAACCAAACTTTAGATCCTTTAACTTGAGCAAGAATATTGTCTGCTCTATCTTGGTGAAAGCCAGTGATTGTTCCTTTTGGACCAATCCAGATGGACATAGAGTCTTTTACTTTATGATCAGAAAGTATAGAGAAATCAACATCATCTTTTAGTTCTGGAAACATTCTAATAATAGAAAGGTTTGCTAGATACGTAACATCTTTATGATCTTTAGCATTTCTAATTTGTTTTACGTAGTCTATAAAATTTCCATATTCCCATTTAGTTTCTTGCTGTCTAATATTTCCTTTAGAAATATACGCTTGTTTGTTTTTTCCAATTTCTTCAAAATAATCTAAGGACCATTTCTTAGTCGCTCCCCAGTCTCCCATCATATTAGTAATCTTAACCGGTTTTCTTTTTTTTATGTAATTATTTAAAAAATCCTTGTGGCTAATTTTATCGATCGTTTCCAGGTCAAGCAGAGGTTTATCTAATAAACTCTGTATTCTATTTCTTAATTCTTGTGACATGGTGTTAAGGTTAAGATTTGTTATCTATTTGTTTTTAAGCTAATTAATGTTTGTAATAGCGAATATACTATAAATGATACTACAAATTTATGACATATTTCATATTTTAGATAATAAGATTCTTTTTTAGATAAAATGAAAGTAAATATACACCATAGCTGGAAAGATAGACTAGTTAACGAATTTGAAAAGCCGTACTTTATAGACTTAGTAGATTTTGTTAAGCATGAGTATGCAAAAACAAAATGTTTTCCACCTGGATCACAAATATTCTCTGCGTTTGATCTATGTCCTTTAGACGCTGTTAAAGTTGTTATTATAGGTCAAGACCCTTATCATGGAGATGGTCAAGCTAACGGATTGTGTTTCTCAGTTGCAGATGGTATTTCACATCCGCCATCGCTTATTAATATTTTTAAAGAAATCGAAAACGATTTAGATATTCCTTATCCTGAGTCTGGTAACTTAGAGCGATGGGCAAAACAAGGCATACTATTGCTCAATGCAACATTGAGTGTTAGAGCGCATCAAGCTGGTAGTCATCAAAATAAGGGTTGGGAGCAATTTACAGATCAAGTAATCAAGCTAGTGAGTGATGAAAAAGAAAACGTAGTGTTCTTACTTTGGGGCGGATTTGCTAAAAAGAAAGCTAAACTTATTGATTCTACTAAACATATAGTATTAGCGTCTGGACACCCTTCACCATTAAGTGCTAATAGAGGATATTGGTTTGGCAATAAACATTTTAGTAAAGCCAATACAGAATTGAAATCTAGAAATATAAAAGAAATACGTTGGTAAACAGCTTAGCTTCCTGTAGGAGCTAATTGAGAAGATGTAAGTTGTTTAGTTGGTTTTTGTAGTTTAGTAGGCTTAAAAATCACTTTATTTTCTGTAGTAACTTTCTTAGTTGTTTTGTTACAGCTAAATATCAATAACAAAAAATTTAATGCAACTAAAGATGAAAGTATTAGAGTAATTGTTATTATCATATTGTATAGTTTTTGTCAAGTAGCACATAAATTTGGTTGGGGTAAATGTAATTAAAATTTTGATAAATAGAAAGTTAACGAAATAAAAAGCTAAAATTTTGTTAATTTTTAGACGTTATAAATAGCCAAATCTATCAATTATATAACAACTGAGTTTTAGTTTTTCCTAGCTAAAAATTAATTAATTTGTCTTACAAGTTGATCGTAATCAACTTTTTTTGGAATAATATCCAAATTCAATAATTTATCTTGAATGGTATTGATTGAAGTTTCATCAATAAGGCTTTGAGACCATTCTGTAAGTGATAACCACTCTTGTACATCTTCTAACTTTTGGTCATACCTATTTGCAATAGTTTTATCAATACTAGGGATTTGCTTAAACTCTTGAGTGGTATTATTTATGATGTTAAGTATTGTTTTAACGTCCTCTAGGTTGGTGTCTAAAAAGGCTTCTCTTACAGCAATTACAAAGCAAGGCCATGGTGTAGGACAGTTTCCGATACGTCTAAACACACCATCGTCAACGATAGGTTTTGTAGTAAACTTTTCCCACATAAAATAATCTGCATCACCATTAGTCAGCCCTTCTACAGCGCCATCAAGGTTTTTAATCACCTGAAAATTCATGTCTTCATCAAGATTCCATTCATTGTTTTCGGCATTTATATATGCCATAAGATGAGAACCTGAACCATAGCGACTAATGGCTGCTTTAGTCCCTCTCAACTGGTCTATTGTGTTGTATTTTGAATCATTTGCAACGTGAATTCCCCAAATTAAGGGCGATTGCACAAATGTTTGTACAATTTTAGATGGGTTACCATCAATAATGTCCTTTATGATACCTTCAGTTAAAATGACAGCAATATCGATTTCTTCCTCACGAAGTGCTTTATTCATGGCTCCTGTGCCACCAAAATAATCTTTCCAACGTAAATTAATACCTTCTTCTTTGTACTCACCATTTTTTAATGTTAAATACCAAGCGAGATTAAAGTGCTCTGGTACTCCTCCAATTTTTATAGTTTTCAATATGTTGACTTTGTCGTTGTTAATCTAAATCTAAAATTTTATCTAAAGTGTAAACTATTAAGTCGTTTACAACCTTTTTTGGGTCAGCACTAAATTCACCAGTAGCTCTATTAGCAATAATGGCATTCATAGATAAGGCATGATGACCAAGTAAATTTGCTATACCATAAATACCTGCAGTTTCCATTTCTAGGTTAGTAATTGTCCTACCGTTATGATTGAAATTTGCAAGCTTGTCGTTTAAGCTATTATCTTGAATAGGTAATCTCAATATTCTTCCTTGAGGTCCATAAAAACCTACATTTGTTGCTGTAAAACCTGTGAAAGTCTTGTCGCTAAACAATTGTTTATACAAGCGCTCGCTAGATTTTACAACATAAGGGTCAGATTTTTTTTCAAACCAATTAGTTTGTCGTTTTAATGCTTCTGAAATTTCAAAATATTGAACATGAGCGCTGTCATAAAAATGTAACAAACTATCAAATCCAACTGCATATTCACTTGCGACAAATGAATCTATTGGAATATTTGCCTGAATAGATCCTGAAGTACCAATTCTAATAATATCTAATGAGGTTAGCTCAGATTTCATCTCTCTTTTTTTAAGATCAATATTTACTAGCGCGTCTAATTCATTAAATACGATATCAATATTATCGGTACCAATGCCAGTAGAAATAACGGTTATTGGTTTTCCTTTATAAACACCAGTTTGAGTATGAAATTCTCGTTTATGAGTCGAGAAATTCACTTCGTCAAAATATTTGGTAACACTACTAACTCGATCTGGATCACCTACGGTTATTATAGTATTTGCGATATGTTCTGGCAGAAGATTTAAATGATAGACACTGCCGTTTGGATTTAATATTAATTCTGATGCTTTAATTGGCATGAACAACTGTTTTTATAAGTTTGTTTTGTTTTTTATCGAAGGTGTAATCTAAACTACTAACACCACCAAAATAAATAGTGTTATTCATTTCTTTTTGATAGTTGTGCTGATGACTTAATGCTAAATGACCTTCACGATTGAGTTTTAAGCTACCTTTTTCTTCAATAAAAAAAATAGATAGCACATCGATAACACGTTCTAATTGTAAATCACCATAACCATAGTAACCTTGATAATGTAGGGTGTAACCTACCAAGTGATGTCTTGAAGTAATCGTATTCTCCTTAACAAGTTTTAATATATTGTATTCTAGAGTACTAATACCACTTCTAGTATCTGGAAAACGTTTAATATGGGCTTTCAAACAAATACTCATATATTCAAATGAAGACCGTCTTAATATAAGTGGTAATAATAAGTTGTGATCTTTTCCGCAGTAAATTCGCCAGATGTTTTTTGCCAGAGCAATATCATCAACAGTTAATTTAACTTTATTATGATAGTGGGTCTCTAATTGTTTTGGTTTGAGTTCACTAAGTCCTTTCAGTCCTTTTTCGCCTTCAACACGACCACTACATACAAGATATATTGGTAAATAGATACCTTTTTGTTCGAGTAAACTAATAACAGCTACCATATTAATATGACAGAATAAATCATATTCGAACCACAATACAATTTCAGTAAAATCAGAAATTTTATCAAGCTTTTTGAGCTCACTATTCATTTCTTTTCGACTCAAGCTAATATTATAAAAGGACTTGAAAAATGCTTTTCTTTTTTTGAAAAACTCTCTTGATGAAACGTCTTCAACAGTAGGACCTACACAAAGCGTCTCTTGCCAAGTAATTGTATTTTCTGTTGTTGAAATGCCTAATTGGAACAAATAATTGGTCAAACTTGTACCATTAGTAATATGTAATGTACTTGAACTCATTTAACCACCTACACGCTTCACATTAAACCCTTTATCTTTTAAAATCTGCATGATTTTATCTCTATAGTCACCTTGAATAATGATTTTATCATCTTTAAAGCTACCTCCAACACTTAATTTTTGCTTAAGCTCTTTGGCCAATTTTTTAAAATCTTCATCAGCGCCAGTGTAACCTTCAAGAATTGTAATAGGTTTACCTTTTCTTTTTTCGTATTTACAAAGTATAGGGTCTTCTTGTAACCAAATGCCTTGATCTTTTGTGTATTTTTCTTCGGAAATATCCTCAGACACATGATCTGGAAAGAGGTTCTTTAATTGATCTTTTAAATCCATTTGTTATAATAAATAGATTTATTTCTTTAATCCAAGTTCAACCAAACGTTCATTTAAGAACTCTCCAGCTGTAATATCAGTAAACTGTTTCGGATGATCTTCATCAATACAGCTATCCAAAACATCTAATTTCATTTCACTTATTGGATGCATAAAAAATGGGATAGAATAACGCGAAGTACCCCAAAGTTCGCGAGGTGGATTAACAACACGATGTATAGTAGATTTTAATTTGTTGTTTGTGTGACGTGATAACATATCACCAACATTTATCATTAATTCATCTGGTTCTGCTATGGCATCTATCCATTCACCTTCATGGTTTTGAACTTGCAGGCCTCGTCCTTGAGCACCCATTAATAGTGTAATTAAATTAATATCACCATGAGCAGCAGCACGAACTGCATTTTCTGGTTCTTCAAGAATAGGAGGATAGTGAATAGGTCTTAAGATAGAATTACCATTATGAATGTAATTATCAAAATAAGTTTCTTCCAAATCTAAAAACAGGGCTAATGCACGTAATACGTATTTAGCAGTTTTTTCAAGCATTTGGTAAGTTTCTTTACCAATTTTGTTGAATTCAGGAACTTCTTTAACTTCAACATTATTAGGGTATTCTTTGGCACGCTCTGGGTCATCTTCGACATACTGACCAAAATGCCAGAATTCTTTTAAGTCGCCTTCTTTTTTTCCTTTAGCACTTTCTTTTCCAAAGGATACGTATCCACGTTGTCCGCCAATACCTTCAATTTCATAACTTCTTTTAGTCTCCACAGGTAGACTAAAAAAATTCTTTACTTCTTTATATAAATTATCTACGAGCTGATCGTCTAAAAAATGACCTTTAAGAGCTACGAATCCAATTTCTTGGTATGCTTTTCCTATTTCATTTATAAACTTCTGCTTTCTGCTTTCGTCTCCAGAAAGAAAATCCTGAAGATTCACACTTGGTATTCTATTCATTTTAAAATGGATTTTATTGTAGTTCGATTAACAAAAATAGCGAAAATACTGCTAAAATCACACATTTCAATTTCGCTTAAAAATAAACGGTCTTAACCTTTAAAAACGTCAATTTTTATTTACATTTGATTTACTAACGCAATTTTAAACATAATGTTGACCTCAACCAAGAGATTAATAACCTACGATAGAAAAAATTTAGACGACAAGACCCTATTAAGTCTTTATAAGAATATGCTTAAACCTCGCATGATAGAAGAGAAGATGCTCATTCTATTGCGTCAAGGTAAAATTTCAAAATGGTTTTCCGGAATAGGCCAAGAAGCTATTTCAGTTGGTGTGACCATGGCAATGAACAAAGAAGAGTATATACTGCCTATGCATCGTAATTTAGGTGTGTTCACGACTCGAGAGATTCCTTTATATCGTTTGTTCAGTCAGTGGCAAGGTAAAGCAAATGGCTTTACTAAGGGTCGTGATCGATCATTTCATTTTGGAACCCAAGAGTTTAATATTGTTGGAATGATCTCACATTTGGGACCGCAATTAGGTGTCGCTGATGGTATTGCATTAGCGAGTCTATTAAAAAACAAAAAACAAGTCACTGCTGTATTTACAGGTGAGGGTGGAACTAGTGAAGGAGATTTTCATGAAGCTTTAAATGTCGCTTCTGTTTGGCAATTACCAGTATTATTTTGTGTAGAGAATAATGGATATGGTTTGTCTACACCTACTAATGAACAATACAGATGTAAAGATATTGCTGATAGAGGTAAAGGTTATGGTATGGAATCTTTTATTCTTGATGGTAATAATATTATTGAAGTCTATACAAAAATGCAAAAGCTTGCTGCAAGTATTCGTAAGCGTCCAAGACCAATTTTGGTCGAATTCAAAACATTTAGAATGCGAGGTCATGAAGAGGCTAGTGGAACAAAATACGTACCTAAAACGTTGATGCAAGAATGGGCTAAGAAAGATCCTTTAGAAAATTTTCAAGCCTATTTAAAAGATGAGAAAATATTAACTGAAAAGCAGGAAGTTGCGATCAAGGAAGGGATAATGCATGAAATTCATGAGCATTTACAAATGGCATTTGATGAAGCTCCTATTGTACCAAATATAGAGACAGAACTTAAAGATGTTTATAAAGCTTTTGATTTTAAAGCGGTTGAGCCTAAATCAAAAACAGAAGAACTTAGACTTATTGATGCTATTTCTAAAGGCTTAAAACAGTCGATGGAAAAGTATGATGATTTAGTCATTATGGGACAAGATATTGCAGAATATGGTGGTGTGTTTAAAATTACTGAAGGTTTTGTCAAACAGTTTGGAAAGCAGCGCGTTAGAAATACACCAATTTGTGAGTCTGCTATTGTCGAAGCTGCTATGGGATTATCTATTGCGGGAATGAAGGCTGTCATGGAAATGCAATTTGCAGATTTTGTGACTTCTGGTTTTAATCCTGTAGTGAACTATTTAGCAAAATCACATTATCGTTGGAACCAACAGGCTGATGTTGTAGTAAGAATGCCTTGTGGCGGAGGTGTTGCCGCTGGACCATTTCATTCGCAAACTAATGAAGCATGGTTTACTAAGACACCAGGTTTAAAAGTGGTTTATCCAGCATTCCCTTATGATGCAAAAGGATTGTTAGCAACAGCCATTGAAGATCCAAACCCAGTATTGTTCTTTGAGCACAAAGCATTGTACAGAAGTATTCGTCAGCAGGTGCCTACAGATTATTACACACTACCTTTAGGAAAGGCTTCCATGCTCAGAGAAGGTAATGATGTAACAATTATTAGCTATGGTGCTGGTGTACATTGGGCTTTAGAGACACTAGATAATAATACTGATATTAGTGCTGATATGATTGACTTGAGAAGCCTTCAGCCATTAGATCTAGATGCTATTTTACACTCTGTCAAGAAAACAGGGAAGGCTATTATTTTACAAGAAGATTCATTGTTTGGAGGTATTGCTAGTGATATTTCATCGTTAATTATGGAACATTCTTTTGAACACTTGGATGCACCAGTAAGACGCGTTGCTAGTATGGAAACGCCAATTCCGTTTATTAATCAATTGGAAGAACAGTATATGGCTAAAGGACGTTTTGAAACCGCACTAAAAGAACTTTTAGCTTATTAAATTACAGTCATGACATCATCACACTCAAAGAAAGGCTTTCAATTCGCAATTATTACAATTGTAACATTTCTACTATTTTTGTTGTTACAATTATTAGCTGCTAATGAAAAGATCTCACTAGATTTTTATAGATATGTTAGTGGTTTCCTAATGATTTTAGTGTTTGTGTCTTCAATTATTGGTTTTGTATTTAGTATGAAAGGACTTAAAGACCCTAACTCTGTTAAAAAGATATTTGGGATCATTGCGAATTCTATACTCTTCTTATTGTTTGTAGTGACCGTTATTATGAGATATATCGATTTTAAAAGCGCTATATAACTTTTTTATTTGATCACTAACTTTTTTTGGCAATTGCTTCAACTTCATCCAAAACTCTAAGCAAATTACCACTCCATAGCATTTCAATTTCGTCTTCGGTGTAACCACGTTTTACTAATTCTAAAGTAACATTAAAGGTTTCTGAAGCATCGCTCCAGCCTTCAACACCACCACCGCCATCAAAATCACTGCTGATACCAACATGTTTGAGTCCGATTTTCTCAACCATGTAGTCAATATGATCTACAAAGTCTGCGACATTAACTTTAGGAGGGAAGTAACTCATTTGACTCGCTTTTTCATCTGCTAACGTTACAATTTTTGACCTTACCTCGTAAAAGGCTTCTTTTTCGTCGTCAGTTAATGTTTTCATTTCACTCCATTCATACCATTTAGTTCCTAAGGATGTAGCAATCTCTTTTCTAATATCTTTAATGGCTTTGTTTCTAGCATCGTTCTTTTCGGTATTAGTATAAGCTTGAAACGCAACTGTTTGAATCACGCCACCATTTTCTTTCATCCATTCTAACTGCTCATCATCAAGATTTCTACTATGATCACATAATGCTCTTGCCGACGAATGGGACGCTATTATTGGAGCCTTACTAAGTTCGATCATTTGGCGCATAGACTCTTTTGAAGGATGAGATACATCAATCATGATGCCTAAACGATTCATTTCTTTAATCACTTCCTTGCCTAAATCACTCAAACCATTATGCAACCATATGTCATCTTCTTCACCTGTATTACTATCACATAATTGACTGTGTCCGTTGTGGGATAAAGACATGTATCGTGCTCCAAGATTGTAGAATTTCTCTACGTTAGAAATATCAGTTCCCACTGGATATCCATTTTCAATACCAATCATCGCTACTTTTTTTCCAGTTTTTGAAATACGACGCACATCATCAGAGTTCAAAGCAAGTTCGATTTGGTTTGGCGCTATATCTTCAACTAATTTATGAATAGCATTAAATTTTGACATGGCATTGTCATATGCTTTTTTGTAGCCTTCATCTGTAAGTGTATCTTGACCAGTATATACAATAAACCAAGCTACATCTAAACCTCCGGCTTTCATTTTTGGTAAATTAACCTGAGATTCTAGATTTTGTGTGTAATTGATAGAATCTGTAAAATTCTTTACATTAATGTCACAATGTGTATCTAAGGTAATCACGCGATCATGAATGGCTTTAGCACGTTCAATAAGTGCTATAGAATCATTTTTACTAGTTGTTTTACTATCAGTTTTAGAATCAGTTTTACAAGAAGACGTCATAATTAAAATACAAAGGGAGAGATATAATGATTTCATAAAAGTTGGATTTCGTTTCGATTGTGAAGTTACAAAATCTTATATTTAAAATATGAATTCCTCTACGTCTTATACTGTTTATATTTTAATATTAATCTGTGTATTATTGATTAACTGTAAAAGTGAACCACCCAGTCCTTACGAATGGAAAACCATTGAAGTCACAGCAACAGCCTACAATTCTTTGGCATATCAAACTAGTTCAAATCCACATATTACGGCTTTTGGTGATAGCTTAAAACCGGGTCTGCGTTATATCGCTGTTTCAAGAGATTTGCTTAAAAATGGTTTGGTACATAATACACCTGTGAAGATTGAAGGAGTTGAAGGGACGTATTTAGTCAAGGATAAGATGAATAGGCGTTGGAGGAAACGAATAGATATCTATATGGGAACTGATGTCAAAGCTGCTAAAGAATGGGGCAGACGCAAAGTTAACATCAGTTATAGAATTGAAATTGAGTTAGACTCTTTAAATTAATTCTTGATTTCTGCTTCAGACAGTATAAACGGATAGGCATTCTTAACCTGTTTTAATTCTTCTTTTGTGAGTTTATTAGATGGTTTTTTTATAACGGTTTCAGAATAATTGTTTCGCAATTCATAATAGGCTTTAGTTAATTCGTCTTGAACTTGAATGTAAAATTTGTAGGATGTGAGCTTGTCATTATTTAAGGATATTACTGCTTTATTTGGGTTGTCAGATGAATTATTATCTTTTAAACCATTACAATAATTACATGTATTATCACCATTGTTATCAAGAAAAGCGATTGCAATGTCTTTGAGTTCTTCAATATTAACAATCTCATTTTCTACCCACAACTCATTTTTAGAGTTAATTTTAACTTCTAAAATGTTACGCTGTTTGATGATGTCTTCATCACAAATTGTATTAGGCGGACAAGGAGGTGGAAGTTTTCGGGTGATGCCTTCGTCCTTTTCTGGTATAGCAGCAGTAACTAAGAAAAAGATAAGAAGTAAAAAAGCAATGTCAGCCATTGAGCCTGCATTAACTTGAGGGCATAGTCGTCTTGATGTTCTCATAATAATAGTTTTTAAGATTATTGTTATGTGTCACAAGCCTCAAAAACGATACCATTTTCTTAAAACCAAAAAAACCAGAATACTTAAAGTATGCTGGTTTTTCCGGATATTATACTGAGAATAAACTCAATATGCGTTTTGATTGATGAATAATGTTGTTATCACTATTAACGTAACGTCTCTAGATCGTCATTTGTTGTATGTGATGTGTTGATAATTTTTGTTAAAGCTTTCATGGTAGATTGATGTTTTGATTGATGAATTTTAATTTCTATAGTTATCTATAGCGTCTTTTTTGGTTCCAACTGTACATTCTTGTTTCAGTTGAAGTACTTGATAATTGATTGTTGTTTAAAGTTCTCATGATAATTGATTTTTTTTTGATTGATGATTTTGAAATAGATATAATTATCTATATCGTCTTTTTTGATTCCAAGTATAAATTTTAGTTTCTGTTGATGTACTTGATAATTGATTGTTGTTTAAAGTTCTCATAATAATTGATTTTAATGATTGATGTTATACTAGAAAGACGACAGAATTATAAAAATGTTACAGTACTTTGCATTACATAGTAGTAATTTAACATTTTTTAACAGGATAGGGTAGGAATTACTTTTCAATTGTTTTTAACAATATGCTTAAATAACTCTTATAAAAGCTTAATTTTGCAAGAATTGATTTTCTGAAGCTATTAATTTATGTCCGAAACCCTTCAAATAACAAAAAAGGAAACAAAAAAGCGTCTTTATGATTACCAAATTGCTGATCTAAATCGCATATTTGATGTCTTTGAGGCTGCACCTGATAATTACAATCTCTTGTATCAGTTACCAACAGGAGGAGGTAAAACAGTTATTTTTTCTGAAATAGTTAGACAGTATATAAAGAAGCACCAAAAAAAGGTGGTCATTCTTACACACCGAATTGAACTATGTAAGCAAACGTCTAAAGTTTTGCATGGTTTTGGTGTCAATAATAAAATAATCAACAGTAAGGTTAAAGAATTACCAGATCAAGACCAGTACCAGTGTTTTGTGGCTATGGTTGAGACGTTGAACAACCGATTAAATGATGGTAAACTTAACCTAGAAGATATTGGTCTTGTCATTATTGACGAAGCACATTACAATTCGTTTAGAAAGTTATTTAAATTTTTTGATAATTGTTTCATTCTTGGAGTTACTGCGACACCTTTAAGTAGTAACATTAAATTGCCAATGAAAGACAACTATAAAGAGTTGATTGTTGGAGATAATATTTCGACTTTAATTAAAAATGGATTTTTAGCTTCAGCCGAAATTTATAATTATGATGTGTCGCTAAATACTCTTAAAATAGGTATCAATGGAGACTATACTGTAAAATCTTCAGAAGCATTATATACTAATGCAGCGATGCAAGGTAAGCTACTGTTTGCCTATGAAGAATTATCTAAAGGCAAGAAAACCTTAATTTTTAATAACGGGATCAATACCTCAAAGGAGGTATACTATACGTTTAAAAGAGCTGGTTACGATGTTCGCCATTTGGATAACACATCAAGTAAACAGGAGCGTAAAGAGATTTTAAAATGGTTTAAAAATACACCTAATGGTATATTGACTTCTGTTAGTATCTTAACCACAGGTTTTGATGAGCCATCTGTAGAGTCCATTATCTTAAATAGAGCGACACGTTCTTTAACCTTATATTTTCAGATGATTGGTAGAGGGTCGAGAATTCATGGTGATAAAAGTAAGTTTACGGTTATTGACTTAGGAAATAATGCAGTGCGATTTGGACCATGGAGTCAACCAGTAGATTGGCAGCATATCTTTAAAAATCCAGATTTCTATTTAGAGAATCTTCGTAATGATGAAGACATAGAACGAGAATTTGTATATAAAATGCCAGAGTCGTTAAGAAAGCGTTTTACCAAAAATCCTAATGACGATTTTGATATAAAAGAAGAATACAAAAAGGTGATTAGAGAAGGTAAGAAGTCTATGCAAGCTATTGAAAATAGTATTGCACAACATTCAGCTTTGGTTATCGCTAATAGTGAAGATGTTTTTGAAGCGAGGGAGTTAGCAAAATTATTACACGATGATATTTGTTATCGCATTAAACAGTATTGTTATTGTATTATGAATAGTACAAAAAACTATAAAGACTGGTTATTAGAAGAATATACTCGTAAATTGCGTTTAAGTTTCAACGGAAAGTTTTAACGTAAAATTAAAATGTTTACGCTATAAAGTCGTTACTTTTATTGTTAGGTATGGTTTTTGAAACGACTATACTAAAAGAAATGTGATGAAAAGACAGCTATTTTTTTTCTTATTTACTATATGTACTTGTTCTCTGTTTGCCCAACAACCAGATAAGAACGAGAAGAAAACTATTAGAATACCTGCTGTTGAAACCAAAAAGAAGGACACTACACCTAAACTTATTATAAAGCCCGAGTCTAAAATTGGAATAACTAAGCCTAAAAAGAATGTTGCTGGTATTCCAACTGAAAGTAAAGCAGCTATTAATAAATCTAAAAAGGAATTCTCAATGATTCATGATAATGGCTTGAGAAATCCAGGAGAAATTTTTGAAAAACGTTTTAAGAAAGTAGCTGTAGAGCAAGGTCTAGCTATTGAAACCATGGCCGATGTGTTCTTAGGTGATATCAAAAGCAATGGTGCCTTTGTTAAAATTGTTTGTCGTGATCACGAATATCCGGATGGTGATTTGGTTCGTGTATTTGTTAATGACGAAATTATAGTTCCTTCATTATTACTTACTGCTGGTTATAAAGGTTTTGACGTAGCTTTAACTCCAGGTGTTAATAAAATTGTGTTCTTGGCTTTAAATCAAGGTGATTCTGGTCCTAATACGGCTGAGTTTATCGTATATGACGATAATGGAAACTTAGTCTCTTCAAAAAAATGGAATCTTCTAACAGGTGTTAGAGCCACAGTTAATGTGATTAAGCAAAAACCTTTAAACGAAAAAGAGCCTAAAACTGAAAAGGCTAATAACAATTAATTAAAGATTTTGAATATCTCTTGATAGACTGTTAAAGAGCTTTGCTTTTGTTTTCAAATATTTATTTTGCAGTGAAATGGCTTTTAATTGTGAATCAATTAAACTTTTTTCTCGAGAATTAATTAGAAATAAAGAACTTTCTCCAAAACTAAACTTTCGTTCTTCGGCATTGAGCATAGTCGTATAATCTAAAACGATGTCATCTATGAGCAAGTTTTGTGTTTGAAATGATTCTAACTCTCTATATAAAGCCAAAACTTTGTTTTGAATCGTAATTTTCGCATTATCAATTTCAAATTGTAAATCTTGAAGCTTAGCTTTAGCCAATCTTAAGTCACCTCGTTCTTTTCTTAAAAAGAGAGGGAAGGCTATGCTAAATCCGCCTTTATATTGGTTCGTATTAAATGATCTTGCAATATCTGGAGTTTCAGTTAAAAAGTTGTATTGTACATCAATTTTTGGCAAAAGCTTATTTGCTTTAAGTCGCTTATCAACTTCTAATCCTTCATATTTAAATGCTAATGACCGCAATTTTGGATGATTTTCTAATACGAAATCTGTTAGCGGCAGACCAGAAATTTCTAGAACATCATCAACGGTATTTTCAACAGTTGTATCTGGAATAACACTAGGTTGTATTTCTATGGGAATATCATTATTTAGCCATAGAAATGTCGATAGTTCTAGCGAGGCCTTCATAAATTTCACTTTGGCCTGTTCTAGACCTAAAGCTCTATTCTTTACTGTTATACCAGCTTCAACAGAATCTATAGCCGCTTTATCTCCATTTTCAACTCTGCGTTTAACACCTTGAAATCGAATTCTAGCATTTTCTAAAAATTGCTCATAGAGTTTGGTCTCACTGTACATTTGCAACCATTTGAAATAAGCCAATGAGGCATCAAACAAAATTTGGTTAACTAATATCTCTCGATCGGCCTTTGTTTGCTCTCTAAATAATTTAGCCTTCTTTAAGTCGGCCATTCGTTTGTTAATAAACAGACCTTGCCCTAATGAGGCTGATATGCCAGCGCTGTACAAACCATCATCTGGCAAAGAGTTTTGTAGGTTTAAAAATGAACCATCTGTTTGCTCAAAATTTCCTTTAAGTTCTATGCCATACCATGTTGGGATCTTAAATGTTGCATTTAACAAATCATAGTATTCTATATTTTTAAATTTCTTACGCTCATTATCAACTTCGACTTTTGGGTCAAAACTACCTCGTGCTTTCATTAAGTTGGCTTGCCCAAATTGTAAAGTAAGTTCGGCTTGTTTTGCTATGGGATGATATTTTTTCACATAGCCTAAATATTCACTAAAACTGAGTATTGTTGGCTCATCATTTTGTGAGAAGCAAAGCGATACCATAAAAAGACATAGTACACTAAAATGTTTCGTCATAATGGTCATTATTTTTTAGCTGTTTTCGGTTTCGAATCAGTTTCAGGTTGATAATAGTTAGGAGGGAAACCATTCAGTTTTCGCCATAATTCGAACCAGATAGGCACATCTTCTAATAATGCAATTGTTTTTGCGCCAGAACCAACGCGTATGGCATCTGGCCAAGGATGGTCATCTTCATCTGGAGCGAGTAAGACTCTAAATTTGCCATTGCTACTTATAAATCGTTCTATAGCTACTACTTTTGCACCATAAGTACCATAGGATATATTTGGCCAACCACTAAATACAATAGCAGGCCAGCCATCAAACTGTACACGAACTTTTTCGCCTTTGTGAACCAAAGGTAAGTCTATTGGGTCAACAAACATTTCTACAGCGATGTCATAATTAGAAGGCATAATACCTACTAACTCTTCTCCTTCTTTAAATGTTTCTCCAATTCCGCCTTTAATGGCTTTGTTTATAAAACCGTCTTGAGGAGCTCGAATATAATAGAGGTCATTCCTAATTTCATAATTCGTAAAATCACTTTCTAATTTTGTGACTTGAGCTTCAGCATCAAATTGATTAGACTCTGCTGTGAATTTATCACTCTGCGCTTTAGAGATCTTATCTGCATATTCGGCCTGTACACGATTAATTTCGACTTTGGAATTAATCACTTCATTTTTGGCCGCAAGTAATTTGTTTTTCTGAGAGATTAACTTCGCCTGCGATTCTTGAAATTTTGAACGCTTTTCTTCGAGCTCTGTCAAGGATTTTAGACCTTCATCATATAGTTTTTGTATGGCTCCAATTTGACGCTCAGCTATTCCTAAATTAATTTTTACTGCTTCTAAATCAATACTATCATTCTGTACTTTTAGTTTTGCTTGCAATAATTTATTTTGAGCTTGCTCTAATTTTAATTTACGCTCTCTACTTAAAGCACTAATTTGGTTGTTAAGCGCATTTACTTTTGAACCATATGACACAACAGAAGCTTCTTTAGCTTTAATTTGTTGCCCTGTACGATTGACTAGGTTAGGATCAAAATACTCATTTTTTATTTCTGAAATAAATAAAATTGTATCCCCTTTTTTTACTTCATCACCTTCTCTTACATACCATTTTTCTATACGTCCTGGAATTGGAGATTGAATAGTTTGTGGTCGCTGATCTGGCGTTAAAGTAGTTATCTTTCCACGACTATTTATGTTTTGCGTCCATGGTAAAAACATGACAACAATAACGGTAATCGCAAAAGCAATTAAAAAGCGGTTGAAATGTTTATAATGCCTTTTGTGAAATACTTTTTGTACCGATTTATATGGTGATAAATCAACTTTTTTATTGAGTTTATTATGAGAAATATTTAGCATTGTCTTTCAGGTTTAAACAATTTTACCATTTTCTAAATTGATAATTCTTGTGCATTTAGTTTTCCAATCCATGTTATAGCTCACTACTACTAATGCCCACGGATTTTGCTTATCTGTTAAGAAATCTATGATTTTTAAGGCTTCAGGCTGATCAAATTGCTCTAAAGGATCTTTAAGTAATAAGAGTTTTGGTTTTTTAAGTATGCTTCGCGCTAACACAATTTTCTTTGAAACTGTTGACGACAAACGCTTTCCTTCTGGATACAAGATGGTTCTTAAACCATTTGGCTGTGATTTGACAAATTCTACCAAGTTTGTTTGTTCTAAAACAGTATTGATTTCCTCTTGGGAGATGGTGTCATCTCCAAAAGTTAAATTATCCCTTATAGAGCCTTCAAATGGAGATTCCTCTGCTAGAGATTGGCCTACTAAACTTCTATAATCATTAAGTTTTATACCACTTAAAGCAATATCATTGACATAAATACCTCCTTTAGAAGGCTTATTAATTCCAGCTATAAGTTTCAATAATGTAGACTTTCCAGAACCATGTGAGCCATGTATTAAAATTCGATCTTTTGGATCGATCTGTAATGAAATGTCTTCAATAATTGGGTTTGGTTTTTCAGGGACAGTATAACTCACACGATCCAATTCGACTTTAAGTATTGAATTTTCAGAACTAACAAGGTCTCCGTCTTGTGATTCTAGTTCTTTGTCAACTACTTGTCCGAGTTTTTCAATTGAAGTAAGTACATCATAAAAAGACTCTAATCCTAAAATTAGTTTTTCAACAGAATTAATGACTAATAGAATGATGATTTCTGCCGCAACAAACTGTCCGATATTCATTTCTTGACTTAATACTAGAAAACCTCCAATAACTAATAATCCAGCAGTAACAAGGACTTTAAAGCCTATAAGCTTTATGAATTGTTGCACAAGAACTTTGAAATGACCTTCTCTGGCGTCTAAATAATCAGAAACTAATTGGTCGTTTTTGTTAAGGGCTAGATTCGTTTTTCCTGATAATTTGAAACTTAATATAGAGCGTGCTACCTCTTGTATCCAATGTGCTACTTTATACTTTTGTTTAGACTCATCCAAACTTGTGTCTAGGCCGCGTTGTGCCGAAAACTTAAATACGACGTAGATTAAAAGAATGAGTAAAATCCCATAGATAATGAAAAATGGGTGATAGAACGACAGTAGCATTAATCCAAAAATGATTTGAAGCAATGCGGCAGGGAAGTCTATCAATATTTTAGACAAACCTTTTTGTACAGTTAGTGTGTCAAAAAACCTATTCGCCAATTCTGGAGGATAGTAATTACGCAATTCACTCATTTTTATCTTCGGAAATCGATAAGAGAATTCAAATGAAGATCTGGTAAATATTTTTTGCTGAACGTTTTCTATGATACGCATTTGCATGAGTTGTAAAATTCCTGCAAATGCCACACCTAGCGTAACTAAAATAACTAGTACAATCCATGAGCTACTTATTTGAGCTCCTTGTATAAGATTGATGATTGCTTGAATCCCTAATGGTAGTGAAAGGTTCACTAGTCCTGCAAAAATGGCATAATAAAACACCTGCTTAATATCTTTACGGTCTAGTTTTAAAAGACCTATTAAGCGTTGCCAAGACGTCAATATTGTTTTTGTCATTTGTTAGTTGTTAAGGCATTAAAAACTAAATGTGTAAAATAATCTGAAGGTTGTATTTTATGATCACAATCTGTGAGCGACTTGAAATGATCTTTTAAAAAGTGCTGATGTAAAGCGCCTTCTAAAACAGTACTAGCAAGACTATGAGGGAATTTATAATCTTTATTAACTCCAATCATCATATCACGTAATCGTATGACAAGTCGTTTATAGATAGAGAAATAACCATCTTTATTTTCTTCGTCAACCTCTTTGGTTAAATATGATTTTGAATATTCATTAATGACTACACGACTTAGAACAACTTCATCTATATGTTCAAATGTCGAATCTGCTTCTATTGTGCGTGTTAATATATTAATTGCCTTTTCTAATTTTTCATTTGGATTAGACATATTGGCTGTCGAGAACACCAGCTGATATTCTAACCATGCCCAATACCAAGATGTTAGGTAGAGTAGCAGTTTATGCTTGCTGTCAAAGTAACGATAGATTGAACTTTCGTTAGAACCAATAGCATGTCCTAGCTTTTTGAAGGTGAAACTTTCAAAACCAACATCATCAATTAATTTGATGCTATTTGCTATGATACGCTTACCGAGATCTGATGATTGCGGATCCTTTAAATAGATCTTATCATTGATGTCAATTTTTAAATTTGATAGTAAACTTTTCATTTATTTATAAATTACGTGCAAATATAATAGCATTACTATTAATTTTGCAAGTTTTAACTTTAAGTTAACTTATTTCATATTTACTTTAGATATTCAATTATTACTGCTATCTTTACGTAAAGAGGTGTATTGTGCACCTTATAATACTAGATTTCAAAATAAAGAATGGCAAAGTCGCAACAGACATTTAACAAAAGTGAAAAAGAAAAAAAACGTTTAAAAAAACGCGAAGAAAAGCGCAAAAAAATGGAAGCGCGTAAGCTAGAAAAGGAAGAAAAAGGAGGAGAGAGTATTCCGTTTGCTTACGTAGATCAGTTTGGTAATTTAACAGATACACCTCCTGATCCAGCAGATAAAATTAAAGTGAAGGCAAAGAACATTGTGCTTGGCGTGCCCAAAAAAGAAGACGTTGAGGAAGAAGAGTACGATCCAATTAGAAAGGGAAAAGTGTCTTACTTTGATAACTCTAAAGGTTTTGGTTTTATTATCGATACAGAAGATCAGGAAAAATATTTCTGCCACGTGAGTGGATTAATTGATGAGATTCAAGAAAATGATAAAGTACAGTTTGAATTAGAAAAAGGGAATCGTGGTATGAATGCGGTTCGTGTGAAGTTAATCTAATTTGACAGATGTATTATAAAATATTAAAAAGCTAATGATTCTTCATTGGCTTTTTTTATGGAATAGACATTAGTTTATTAACTTCTCCCATCTCTAGGTTATTTAAAGTGATACCTCCAATCCTTACTCTTACCAATCGCAATGTAGGAAAGCCTACTTGTGCAGTCATTTTACGTACTTGCCTAAACTTTCCTTCATTAATAGTAATTGAAATCCATGAGGTTTTGCCATGGCGTTCATCACGAATCTTTTTAACACGTTGAGGAAGATTTGGAGTAGCTTCTAATTTAAAAGCTTTGCAATGTTTCGTTATATATGATTCATTTTTATGGGTAATGGTTACACCTTGCTGCAATTCAATTATGGCTTGATTTGTAATGTCTCCATCTACTTGTACGTAATATTCTTTATCGGTTTTTGAGCTGGTAATCTCGTAGCTTACTTTTCCATCTGTGGTGAGTAGAAGTAAACCTTCAGAGTCTTTATCTAGTCGTCCAATAGCCATAGTGCCTTCTGGGAAATCGTATAATTCTCCTAAGAATTTTTTATTGCGTTCATGCCTAGCATTTGTTTTAAACTGGCTCAAATACCCATAAGGCTTAAAGAGTTTAAAATGGTAATGCTCCATATTAAATATCTCCTTTTAAAATTGAATACACCAAATCCTTAGTCAGCTGTTTGTCTTTCGCTTTGGAGCGGATAGTATCAAAGGACATTCTAAAATCGCAGCCCGATTTGTAGGCGCTGCAGCCATAGGCAGTTTTTCCTTTGATAATAGTCCCATTTTGACATTTCGGACATTTAACATCGTCTGATTTTTTCTCATCGGAAATTTTTATAACTCCTTTCTTGGCTTCTAAAACTAATTTAAAAGATGCATCAAAACGAAGCAAGCCCTCTGAGGTAGCATTATCAGATTTGAATCCTTTAAGGTTAACAGTGGATCCTTTTTGTAATAAACGGACAAATTGTTTTTCGGAAATCTTTTTTCCATAGATTTTAAAAGGCATTACAAAATCGCAACCCGATTTAAAATGACTACAACCATAAGCAGATTTGCCTTTGAGGATATGACCCTTTTTGCATTTAGGACATTGCTCTGAAGTAATACCTGCAGATTTGGTTTGTTTTGCTGTTGCTTGTCGTTGTTTAATAACAACGGCTTGAGAGATATTGGCACGAGACGATTCTCTGCGGACTTCATACACGAGCTCATCGACCATTTTTTTCATGTTCTTGATGAACAAACTGGCACTATATTCTCCTTTTTCAATGTCTTTGAGCTGCTTTTCCCAGAGCCCGGTAAGTTCAGCCGATTTCAGTAATTCATTTTGAATCGTATCTATAAGCGCTACTCCTGTTACTGTTGGTAAGATTTGCTTTTTATTGCGTTTGATGTACTGACGTTTAAACAGGGTCTCAATTATATTGGCGCGTGTTGATGGTCTACCAATACCATTTTCTTTCATTAAATCACGAAGCTCATCATCGTCTACTTGTTTTCCAGCTGTTTCCATAGCACGTAGGAGAGAGGCTTCGGTAAACTGATTTGGAGGTTTGGTTTGTTTTTCCAAAAATGAAGGTTGGTGAGGTCCTTTTTCGCCTTTTTCAAATGTTGGGAGTATATCCTTAGGCTGATTGCTAGAGGAAGAAGAGGTTTTTCCGAATTTAAACACGACTTTCCAGCCTTCTTTTAAAATTTCTTTTCCAGTAGTTTTAAAATTGACATCATCTGCTTTTCCAATAACAGTTGTATTAGAAACGTCACAGTCTGGATAGAATACAGCTATGAAACGCTTGACAATAATATCATAGACTTGTTGCTGATTGTATTGCAGGTTGATTTGGATTCCGGTTGGAATGATCGCATGGTGATCGGTTACTTTTTTATCGTTGAATACCTTTGCCGACTTCTTTATTTTTGTACCTAAAAGCGATTGGGTCAATTCAGAATAATTAGTCAGTTTCTGAAGTATACCAGGCACTTTTGGATAAATATCTGTTGGTAAAAACGTTGTATCAACCCTTGGGTAAGTCACTACTTTTTGCTCGTAGAGTTTTTGTACAATCTTTAAAGTTTCATCAGCTGAAAAACCAAATTTAGTATTGCAATACACTTGCAATCCTGTTAAATCAAAAAGCTTTGGTGCGTATTCTTTACCTTTCTTTTTAGTAATGGAAACAATTTCAAAATCATGCTCCTTGACTTTATTGGCTAAAACTTCACCATCGCTCATATTTAGAAAGCGACCTTCCTCATAAGCAAATAAAGTGTCTCGATATAGCGTTTGTAATTCCCAATATGGTTGTGGCTTAAAATTTTCAATTTCTTTAAAGCGATTTACAACCATGGCTAAGGTTGGTGTTTGTACACGACCAACTGAGAGTACTTGCTTATAACCACCATGTTTTACTGTATACAATCGTGTTGCATTCATGCCTAAAAGCCAATCACCAATGGCACGAGAAAATCCTGCATAATAAAGATTGTCATAAGTTTCTGAGTCTTTGAGGCTTTCAAAACCTTCTTTAATAGCTTCTGTTGTTAATGATGAAATCCAAAGGCGCTGCACTTTTCCTTTATAATTGGCTTGGTCTAACACCCAACGTTGAATGAGCTCTCCTTCTTGACCAGCATCACCACAGTTAATGACAACGTCGGCTTTATCAAAAAGAGATTTTACAATATTAAACTGTTTTTCTATCCCTGAATTGCTCACCACTTTAGTTTTGAACTTTTCTGGAAGCATTGGCAAGTTATTCAAATCCCAGCTTTTCCAATAGGGCTTATAGTCGTTGGGTTCCATGAGTGTGCATAGATGCCCAAACGTATAGGTCACTGCATAGCCATTCCCTTCATAATAGCCATCGCGCTTAGTGTTTGCACCAAGAACTTGTGCTATTTCTCGAGCTACACTAGGCTTTTCGGCAATACAGACCTTCATTTGTAATGGCAGTTTTTTTGAATTAAACAGAACTGCAAAATAGGAAATTGTTGTTGTTTTTTGAAAGAGATTTATGCAGAGTTATTAACTATTCTGATTTAAAAATCATGATCGCGAACCTCTGTATTTTCTTTGTACAATCAAACGATGCCAAAACATATTCCATTTATATCTAAGACCTAGTAATTCCCAGTTAATATCAAATTTTTCTGAATCGGTTTTGCGATATGTCGGAATGGTGATATTGCAATGTAGCATTGGCAATTCTCCTTTTACTGTTTTTAGAAAAGAAGCTTCAAGAGAAGATTTTGGGAAGTATTGAATATGTTCTTATTTATTGAAATACTCATAGTCATAGCTTATCGAAAAGCGTTGTTCGTCATTTTCATAAACATCTACTTGACTCAACAAACCATTGTCCATATATATATGTTTATATAGAAAGTGATTATCAAGACTCATGCAAGGGTCGCTAAAATAGGTGTATTTTTCTTTAATGCTTCCATTAGTGTTATAGGACATTCTTGTCGTTATCGCTGTTAGTACTTCTCTATTTCCAAAAGTCATGTTGTTTAATCTTTCGAGATAAGAAGGATTGATTTCTATTTTTTCAATTAGTCTATTGGAATTATCATAGCTATAGGTGATGGTATTATTAACTTGATAATTTGTAAAATGGAGTTCTTTTATTAAGTTTTGATTGCCGTCGTATTCATAAGTTTTAACATATAAATCTTTTAACTTAGGTTCACTAGACTCACTTATGATTTCTATTTTAGTTGTTTTACTTAAAAGCTTATTGAAATCTGACCAAACCTGCAAAATGGTTTTTCTATCGATTGTATTATTTTCATTTTTAGTTTCACTTGTAGTTTGGATTAAATTTCCTCTTTTGTCATAATCATTTTTATAAACGCCATCTTTATCTTTAATTAAATTGTCATACTTGTCATAGGCGTATTTAAATAATTTAACATCTGTGGTATCTGTTTTGTCAATCCACTGCAATGCAATTTTGTTGTTGTTTTTATCATATTTACTCCTATAGAATGTGCCAAGACGCCCCATGTCCCATTCAATGACATTGCCACGTCTATCATATGCTTTAAAAAAGGATGTGCAGCCACCGTTAGAGCCAGTAAAGCAATGTTTTTCAAATGATGATTTTAATTGGTTTTTTGCAATGATTTTTTTGTCATTATCAACTTGCGCAAAAGACCATTGGATCATTAGAACGCATAGAAAGCTTATGATTTTTTTCATTTTAAGTGCTCTTCAATATCTTTATAATCATTAGTGTTTTTAATTATATTTCCTTGATTATCAACAAGCATATAGGTTGGAAATGTGCTTATATACATATGCTTGGTTAGTCTGTCGTCATAATTATCGACGTCTCTAAAGTTTGCCCAATTATAGGAATTACTATCAAGGTAGTTCATCCACTTTGAGTGGTCTCTATCTATAGACACACCAATAAGTTCTATGTTATTCGCTTTTAATTTATCTAGTTGCTTTGATATGTATTTATGGTCTTTTACACAAGGTTTGCAATCTACAAACCAGAAATCTATAAGATAGGTTTTTCCTTCAGAAAATGTAATACCTGAAAGCTCCTTACTGGTATTATAAAATCTATGTTTGGAAATGTCAATGGTGTTTACGGTTAAGAGGTTTTCGATTTTTTTGAAATCATTAAATAAGTGGTTTTTAATGTTTTCGGGTTGGCGATTTAAAATAGTGTAAGCTTTTTTTAATGCTTCTTTGTCCTGCATATTCTTATTCAAAAATTGTGAGGTCACATGAATTGAAAAGGGATTTTCTATATGTGCTTCTAATTCTTGCAACAAAAATTCGTTTTCTGAAGTACTAATTTTTGATGAATTTGATGACATCTTTTTATATCGTTTACTAAAGTCTTTGGCTTTGTAGTAGAGGCTAGATCCTATAACTGTATCTATTTCTGCTTTATTTGTAATGCGACCTTTAATTTGTAACTGTTTTCCATCTAACCACATTTGATTCATTATCAATCCATTTTTTGTATAAAAATTGATATTGTATAAATCGTTGATGCTATCATTTAAATCAATATTCATGGTATTTGAAAATGGTAAAAACTGAAATTCTCTGTCTTGTGTTATATTGGAAATAAATACACTATCAATTTCAATATCAGATTCAAAATAGAGATTTAAATCTGATAATTCCTTTTTGCGTTCAGATTGACAACTAGTTATTATTACTGAGAAGAGGGCAAGTATTAAGAACTTTTTCATAGATAAGTATGCATAGATTTTGATTGATTTTGCTTCTTCCAACAAGATAGCAAAAAGATAAATACATATGTATTAGTTTAACAAAAGCTTAGATACAGATTAGGCTAATTATTTTTCGAAATAATGAACTTCGCCTAACTGCATTAACAATGTAATATTTGAAAACCGTTCACGTAATTCCTTTTGATCACGCTTACTAAAATCTGGTGGAATATGTGTAGCTATGATATGTTTTGGAGCAAGAAGATCGTTCACTTGACTAATATCACTATCGTCTAAGAGTAACCAATAGGGCAGGATTGCTATATCTAGTGTTTTGTTTTTAATATCTAAGGTTTTAACAGGCTCACGAGTTAAACTCCAATCGGTATCACCAACATGCAAAATGTTGTAACCACCTAGGTTAACTAAATATGCAATATTCTCAGTTTTATTGTGTCGTTTAGGATTGGTATGATCACACTGAATTGCTTCAATTTTAATTCCTGTGGCATTAAAAGAATGTGCTTTTTTATTATATGGAACAGGAAAAAATCGACTAGACATGCTGTCTAATTTTGTGTGAAGTGTAACAACATCTTTCATTAACTGAGATGAACCTATAACATAAGCCTCATCACTAGATTCAAGATATTGTTTTGCATATTTTCCACTAAAATGATCACCATGAAGATGCGTAAAGAGACAGAACTCTATTTTGGAAAAATCCTTGAATTCTCCTTTTATTAATTGATTGACCATAGTTTCTGGAGGATAGACATATGGTTTGTCATAATACTCATGTAAACCGTCAATGATAACAGTTTTATCATCATACTCTAAACAAACTCCCATATTTCCAGTATAGACTAATTTAAGTGTGTTTTCAGTATCTGAATCCGGAACTGTTTGATGTTTTAAATAACCAGTAGTACTTGAGTCTTGCTTAGAAGTATTGGTCTGACAAGCAATTAAGCAGATGCTATACATTATTAGAATACATTTATTTAATCTCATGTGATTTGATTTAATCTTTTTTGTAATTGGGATTTAACCGAAGATTCCCAATCTGTTTTTAAAATACTCATCAAAACGGCATCTGTACGACCTATGCCATCTATAGCTGGAAAAATGTTGCGTAAAATACCTTCTTCTTTACAACCTACACTTTTCATGGCTGCAATACTAAGGTCATTTTCAACATAAGCTCCCAGTCCAATTCTTTCAGCACCCATGTTTTCAAATGCAAATTTAAAAAGTAGGTATTTACAGTGTTTATTTAACCCAGTACCTCTAAATTCTTCTCCATACCAAGTATAACCTAGTCTGATAGCTTTTAATATTGGAACAATTTCACAGTATCTTGTACTTCCTGCAAATTTATTTTTGATTTTATCAAAAACGATAAAAGGGTAGTCCTTTTCAGCTTTTCGATTGTCTATAGTAGATTGAATATATGCAGTAAGATTTTCAACGCCATCACCTTTTATAAACGAATATTTCCATATATCACTTTCATTAGCGATATCAATCAAATCATGAACATGTTCAATTTTTAGCGGACTTAGTTTTACAACATCGTCTTCTAAAATATAAGTCTCTTTAAAGTTGAAGTTAAGCATTTAGCCTATTTTATATCATGAAACTAAAGGTAGTAAAAAAGGTGATACTATGTTTTGATACTTGTGTAGTTTAAAATGCTGATTAGATAGATGTCAATTGTTAGTATCTGCATTCTCTTGCTGTTTTCTTACAAATTCTGCTGTTCTTTGTAACTGTTCTTCCAGGTTCCATTCGAAGTCAAAACGGTTTCGTAAAAATTCAGCAATGGGTTCTAGACCAATTTCGGCTCTTCTTTTGTCAATATTTTTGGGATCATAAACAGGCCATACATTGAAGGTTTTGGTTTCACGATAAAATTTCATTTGACCACCGTAAATTTGTAACTCTCCTTTTTCTGTAGCAATTCTATCTGCAGCTCTTACTAAAAAACGAGGTTCTAGTTTTTTGTCTTTTACGGCCTGTGTCATCATGGGAAGGTATTTAATTCTGATCTCATTATCAGAATGTTGAATCACATTGCAGAGTGTTTGATTACCTTGTTCGCCTCCAATCATTTCTCTTGTTGGCCAACCGTACTTGTCTAGAATATCAATTACTTTTTTTTCATTTATAACATGATTCTTCTTATAAATGTCTTGTTGTACTTGAGCTTCTTTTGATTCTACACCATAAATGTCCATTAAGGAGTCTCGCAATCTTATAGGTTCCTGCTCAGTTCTCCATATGGTGTCCAAAACAGCAATTAGATTTACATTTTCATTGTTTAAATCTGTTGATGTTTTAGTTTTTGTTTTATTTGTGCAAGACATAAATAAAAGCACATAGAATGCTAGTAGAAATCGCATTAAAATTGTTTTCATAACGTATATTATTATTGCCATCGTTTTTTGTAAAAGGTATATCCAAGCCATAACAGGCCTAAACTAATACTAATTGCTACACTTTGTATGTTGTATATCTTTATATTCTTCCATATACTAAATATATCAGATTAAAGATTCTATTTTAATGATTTGGCATAGAATTCAAAACCTCTTTCAATCAAATCATTATCTACTAAACAATCAATCTTTGGACGTCCAATTTCAGTTAGTAATACAAAATTGATATTACCATGCTCATTTTTCTTATCATACTTTAATAAATCGATAATTGCATCATAGTCAGACGTTGAGATTTCAACATGCTTGTAGATATTATTAATAGTTGCAGTGATGTATTCTAAATCTTGTTTAGGAAAGCCCAATAATTCCGAAGAAATAAAACATTCTAAAACCATACCAATAGCGATAGCTTCTCCATGGAGTAATTCTTCTTTTTCAGGATGACTTAAAAAATAGGATTCTATGGCATGGCCAAGCGTATGACCAAAATTAAGATGTTTACGTTCGCCTTGTTCTAGAGGGTCACTCGTCACTATATCTTTTTTAATGACTACAGATTCATGAATTAAAACGTCTAAATCCTCCAACGTGAGCTGAGATAAATCGGTAAGCTTATCAAAGTAATTTTTGTCTTTTATAAGTCCGTGCTTTAGCATTTCAGCTAAACCAGATTTCATTTGATTTTGTGGTAGTGTGTCTAAATAGGACGTATCAATGATCACCATGTCACCAGAACTGATAACGCCAACTTGATTTTTTAAAGTACCAAGATCAACACCTGTTTTTCCGCCAACAGATGCATCAACCATAGCCAGTAATGACGTTGGGATATTAATATATTTAATACCGCGTTTGAATGTGCAGGCTACAAATCCGCCAAGATCCGTCACGACACCACCACCAAGATTGAGTAGTAGGCTTTTACGATCTGCACCAAGTTCAGATAAAGCATTCCATACACCAACACAAGTTTCTATAGTTTTAAATTGTTCGCCAGCATCAATTTCAATAACCTCTATAGTTCTAGATGTATTAAGCTTTGACATAAACTTTGATAGGCAATGTTCATGTGTGTTACTGTCTACAAGGATAAATATCTTCGAGAAATTATGAGTATCAATATAAGCATTGAGCTCTAGGTAAGCCTTGGTATTAAAATGAACAGTATAGGTTTTGGTTGTTATAGAATTCATACATATTTAGAAAGTGGAAAATTAGCGACTTTTACTAACATAATAACTACTGAATAATTATTTTTGTTATATATTTTTTACAAATGGATACAAATACTCTTTTTGATAATACTGAAGTTGCTTTTGCACTCAAAAACGATTCCCAACTAGAACGCGCCTATTTTCTTTTTAAAATGATTTCTCATGAGCCTTTGGTAAGAATTGGTACAGCGGCTACTAATTTTGCTTTAAAAGCCAAATTACCTGTTGAAGGTTTAATTCGTTCAACAGTATTCGATCATTTTTGTGGTGGTGTAAACGAAGAAGATTGTTTGCCTGTAATCGATAAGATGTATACTAAAGGGGTGAGTTCGGTTTTAGATTATTCGGTAGAAGGGAAGGAAGAGGAATCAACCTTTGATGAAGCGAGAGATAAGATTATAAAGATTATCAAATTTGCAGATGAAAAGGAAGCAATGCCAATTGTAGTATTTAAACCAACAGGTTTTGGGCGCTTTTATTTGTATCAAAAGAAAGGAGAAGGACAAATATTTACGCAAGAGGAGCATGAAGAATGGAATAGAATAGTAGACCGATTTGATATGGTTTGCCAATTAGCTAAGGAAAAGGATGTTGAAGTACTGATTGACGGCGAAGAAAGCTGGATGCAAGATGCAGCAGATGAGCTTTGTGAAGATATGATGCGTAAGTATAATATAGAAAAGCCCATTGTGTATAATACCTTACAGACTTATCGATGGGATCGTTTAGAGTATTTAAAAGCAATTCACGAACGTGCAAAAAAAGGCAATTTTAAAGTTGGATTTAAAATCGTTCGAGGCGCTTATATGGAAAAGGAACGTAATCGAGCAGAGGAGAAGGGCTATAAATCTCCAATTTGCGAAACCAAGGAAATTACTGATGAAAATTTCAATACGTGCATGAGATATATTTTAAATAACTTAGCTGATATCTCCTTATTTATAGGAACTCATAACGAAGAGAGTTGTTATATAGCAATGGATCTCATGAGAGATTTGGGTATTGATAAAAAAGATAATAATGTTTGGTTTGGACAACTCTATGGAATGAGTGATCATATTAGTTTTAATTTGGCAAAACATGGTTATAATGTAGCTAAATATGTTCCTTTTGGGCCAGTAAAAGACGTTATGCCTTATTTAATACGTCGTGCCGAAGAGAATACTTCAGTTGCTGGGCAAACAAGTAGAGAGCTTAATTTGTTGAAGCAAGAAAAAAAACGCAGACGGCTTTAAGCATAAAAAAATCCGCAAGTTGTGCGGATCTTTTCGTTAGGTTATTATTAAATTAGAAGGGTTTGTACCATTTTTTCTTTCGTGTAGGGTTATTTCCATAGCCATAACCATAGCCTTTCTTTTTCACTGTTCCATTAAGTAACGTTACCATACGCGGTAAACGCTTTTCTTCATACATGGTTTGTGCGATATGCAATTGGCGCTTGTCAATATTGTTAGCACTAATAACATAAATAAAAATATCTGCATGATCGCTAATCAAAAGGGTATCTGTTACTAATCCAACAGCAGCTGTGTCAACAATAATATAATCGTATTGTTCTTTAACATTTTCGAAGAGATACTTTATGCGATCACTCATTAACAACTCTGCAGGATTTGGAGGTATGGTTCCTGAAGGAATCACATCTAAAAATTCGTTGTCCTTAACACTAACGGTAACATCTTTGATGCTTAATGATTTGTCAGAAATGAAATCGGTAAGTCCTTTATCACTTTTTATTTTCAAATAATCATTAACTCTAGGGACTCTAATATCTGTTTCTATAAGTAATGTCTTTTTCTCAGAAAAAGAGAATGAACTTGCTAGATTGGTCGTAGTATGTGATTTTCCTTCTTGGGCTGTAGTAGAGGTTACAAAAACAGTTTTACATTTTTTGTCTACTTTTTGAAGCATGAAATTAACATTAGTTCTAATAATCCTGAAGGCCTCTGCTTTAGGAGAATAATCAACTTTGTTTACCACTTTAGTTTTGGTGTCAGCCTTGGGTATATCACCAATAAAAGGTGCTTTAACTAATCGTAATACATCTTCTTTACTATGCACTTTAGTGTCAATTAGATCTTTAGCATAAATAAATGACACTGGGATTATAAGACCAATTAATATAGCAGTTAAGTAAATAATTTTCTTTTTAGGCGCTACTGGATCGTCATTTGTGTAGGCATAATCGATAACTTTAGCGTTTGCCGTAGACATACCAAGTGTAATAGCAGTTTCTTCACGCTTTTCCAGTAAATAGAGATAGAGTGATTCTTTGATATCTTGTTGACGTTTTATATCTCTGAACTGACGCTCTTTTCCTGGTGCAGAATAAATTTGCCCACGAATTCTAGAATCCTCTCTGTTTAAGTTATTTAAAGTAATTTGATTGGCATCTTTAATATTGCTTAAACTTTGATTAAGATTGTTTTTTAAGGCATTTATTTGATCATTCAGTTTAATAACCGTTGGGTTTTTGTCACTTGAATTTTTGAGAATACGATCACGTTGAAGTACCAAGTTATTATGATTCTGGGTTATTTGAGCTACATTACTATCGGTTATACCAATGTCTGCAGGTAGTAAATCAGTACCAGAATCGTTGTTGTTTAGTCGGTCACTCATAAATTCAACTAATTGCAATTGATTGCTAGTTTGATTGATCTTTGCTTCTGTTTGACGTTCACTTTCTAGAAAGATATTAGACTGAGATGATAAGGCAGTTAACCTGTTGTCTTTTTGTAATTTTTCAGCTGTAAAATCGACCTGTTCTAATTCGTTTGAAACAACATTTAAACGGTTAGTGATAAAATCTGAAGTGGCTTTTACAATGAGTTCTTTATCATTAATGACATCTGCATTGTATTTCTTAATGACCTCGTCTAATATTAAACGCGCCTTTTCTTTAATGCTTTCGTTTAAGGATAGTTTTATAACATTGGATTTATCTGTGGTTCCTATCTTAACCTTAGATAAATAAGCTTCTACAACACTGTGAATTGGTCTAATATGTATTTCAATAAAGGAACCTGGTTGAGAGCCATATGCATCAATATTTGGTGTAATAACAAAGTCGCCAAAAGACCCTTTGACACGGTCACCAAAACTATGCGTTGTGGTTTCTCCATCATCAAACTCTAAAAGTTTATTCGTATTTACTTTAGACAATTCATATTGTTGAGCAGATATAATTTTTATGTATAGTGATTTGTGCACATCGGCTAGTACAGAATCGCTTAAGAAGAAATTTATATCAACAGGAGGGTTGGAGTAGATTTCTTCTTTTTTTACTTTTCCGCTCACATAGTAGCTAATATTTAGCTTTAGATCTTTAACGACTTGAGTAAGTATAGAGCGTGATTTAATTACTTCTATTTCATCCACAACATTTGGAAGTGTAGATGAAAGTCCACCATTTTGTAAAGAAGATATTTCAGATAAACTTCTTGAGTTTTCATCTTCTTTTAATTTTATTGTAGCATTGGCTTGGTACATAAATGTACTATATCTAATTTTTACAAATGCTGCAGCTAATGCTATTAATAGACAAAAAGCGATGAGTTTCCATTTTGATAAGTATAACTCAACTAAGTTTACTATAGTGTCTTTATTTGTTAGGGAATCTTGAGACATGATACTATAAATCTATTATTAGTTTCTGAAAATGAAAATTGCAGCTACTGTTGCAAGCGTTGAGATTGCAGAAATTAAAACACCTGTATTTGGCGTATAGGAAGAGGTTTTAATTCTTGCATTATTTGGCTCTACATAAATGACATCATTCTGTGTTAAATAATACACAGGAGAATTCACAACGTTTATAGACGTCAAATCATACTTTGCATATTTTTTCTTTCCATCAACTTCACGAATTAAAAAAACGTTATCTCTCTTTCCATAAATCGTTAAATCTCCTGCCAAACCTAATGCTTGTGTCAAAGAAATACGTTCACCTTCAACAGTATATGCTCCAGGTCTGTTAACTTCTCCAAGAACCGTCACTGTAAAATTGATAAGTCGTATATTCACAATAAACTCCTTTACATATTCGCCAATCTTCTCTTTGAGCATAGCCGTTGCTTCTACGCGTGTAAGTCCGCCCATTTTTATAGTTCCAAGTACTGGAAATTCGATATTACCTTCAGGATCTAGTAAATATGTTTGTCTTAAAACGGTTGGTTGATTAGCAGCGCCTCCAGAAGTGTTATAAGCAACTGCAGGTAAATTAAACGCAGCTACAGATTCGGAAATTTCAGCAGACACATCTATGGTTAATATATCATTTGGTTTATATCTAATTTGAAAATTATTATCCAATTCACTCAAACTTACATCTGTAATTGGCTCATCTTGAAAATATACAAGCTCTTTTCTTGTTCCGCAAGATGATAGTATTACAAAAGAAAATAAAAGAAATAATTTTAAAGTGTTACTCATATTTTGATGCATAATATTTTGATTTGGTCAGATTTATTTTTTTGAATCTAAGACTTCGTATTTAGAGTTGTTAGAAATGTATTCTGGAATAATTTCTTTGATTAAAGAAACAATTTCAAGATTTTGAGACTTAGAATTTAAAGTACATAAAGTTGCAATCTTATCACTTATGGTCAAAGTGTCGATCGCTTTAGTTTTAGCAATCATAATCTTTTCATGATAAGTTGGTCTTGTGTTTTCACCATCGGCTAGTAATTCTTCATAAATTTTTTCACCAGGACGTAAGCCCGTTATTTTAATCTTAATATCTTCAGGATATCTCAACCCAGAAAGGATAACCATATTTTTGGCGAGGTCATAAATTTTCACAGACTCTCCCATGTCAAACACAAAAATCTCTCCACCATTACCCATGGTTGCAGCCTCTAATACTAACTGACAAGCTTCTGAAATGGTCATGAAATAACGAGTAATGTCTTTATGTGTTACAGTTAATGGTCCTCCATTTTCTATTTGCTTTTTGAACAATGGAATCACAGAACCATTAGAGCCTAATACGTTACCAAATCGAGTTGTTATAAATTTTGTCTTTCCTTTTCCTTGTAAGCAATTAACATAGAGCTCAGCAATACGTTTGGTCGCTCCCATAACGTTTGTTGGGTTTACAGCTTTATCAGTAGAAATGAGTACAAATTTGTTTACGCCATGTTTTACAGATAAACTAGCGATGTGTCTTGTGCCACCAATATTTACGCTTACAGCTTCGTAAGGATTATTTTCCATTAAAGGCACATGTTTGTAAGCTGCGGCATGAAATACAATTTTAGGTTTATGAATCTGAAATAGTTGTTCCATACGTCTAAAATCTCTCACATCTGCAACAATAGCTGTAAATTTCTTTACGTCTTTTTGAACAAATTCCTGTTGCAATTCATAAAGCGGTGATTCTGCAGTATCTATAAGAATCAGTTTTTTATAATTATAATTTGTCGCTTTTCTAGCTATTTCACTACCAATAGAACCTGCTGCTCCTGTGATTAAAATAATCTGATTTTCATATTCATCTAAAAGGGCTGGATTAGTTATCGAAATAGGATCGCGCCCTAGGAGATCTTCAATATTTACCTCTTTTATTTGACCAACACTTAAGTCGCCATCAATCCAGTTTTGAACAGGAGGTACGATTTTTACTTTTAAGCCAAGCTCAAATAAAAGCCCTGATATTTGCAACAATCTAGCCGACTCAATATTTTGGATAGAAATAATAACTTCCTCAACTCTATATTTTTCAATAAACTTTGGAGTGATCTTATCTAAACTATACACAGATAGTGTATTTATCTTTTTACCTATTTTTCGTTCATTATCATCAATAAAACCTATAATGACGTGACTATTCTTTGGATCATTCGTTATGGCGTCATAAGTAATCATACCAGAATTTCCTGCTCCAAAAATTAAAACACGTTTTTGTGTTTTAATATCTTGCATCAACTTATTGTACATGGATTTTATAAACAGTTTAAATCCAACGAGAAATAGAATGTTGAGAAGTAAATGAATATAGATTATAGATCCTGAAATATTAAAAATGCTTTCATAATTTAATCGTCTGCTGAAAAAGGTAGATACAATTAAAATGGTCGCTAAAATATTGACACCTATAATTATATTGATGACATCTTTAAAACCAGTAAATCTTACAACACCTTTGTAAGATCCAACAAGTAAAAAGCTAATAAGAGCAGCTAAAAATACAAACGGAATTTGTTTAAACATGACTACAAAATCAAAATCTAGATTGAAATTGAATCTTATAATATAGGCAGCAATAAAGGTAAACGCTACGATATTTAAATCGAAAAGCATTACCAACCATTTGGATGCATATCTATGTGAAATATTTTGTAGTAGACTTTTAATCATGCTCTAAAATACGTTTTTATTGCTGATGTTACTCTATTTATTTCATTTTCAGTCAAGTTAGAGCCGCTAGGTAAGCACAATCCTTTTTCAAATAAATCGTCAGAAATACCATTAAGATATTTTGGAGCATCTTTAAAAATGGGCTGTTGATGCATTGGTTTCCAAAGCGGTCTGGTTTCTATATTTACTTTTTCTAGTGCTAATCTGATTGATTCTCTCATGGTTTCAGAGGACGTTAAAAGACATGATAACCAGCGATTAGAAAAACACCCTTCAGGTTCATCAAAAAACTGAAGTTCAGCTATATCTTTTAGGTGTTCTTTATATGTATTAAAGTTTTGTCTGCGTGCCTCTACACGACTATCTAAAACTTCCATTTGACCTCTTCCTATACCAGCTAAAACATTAGATAATCTATAATTATAGCCTATAGATGAATGTAAATATTCTACAGCCTTATCTCTGGCTTGAGTAGCTAAAAAAACAGCTTTCTCTTTTAGTTCAACATTTTTGGTAACAATAGCGCCTCCACCAGAAGTTGTAATAATCTTGTTTCCATTAAATGATAACACTGCGATATCACCAAATGTGCCACACTTAACCGATTTATAAGTACTGCCAAGAGCCTCGGCACTATCCTCTAAAACTGGAATATTATAACTATTGGCTACACGATGAATTTCTTCAACATTGTAAGGCATACCATATAGATGTACAGCAATTATGGCTTTTGGTTTTTTTCCTTTATCAATACGATCTTTAATAGCTATTTCCAATTGTTCGGGGCACATATTCCATGTGTCACGTTCACTATCAATAAAAATTGGTGTAGCACCTTGATAGACTATTGGATTTGCTGAAGCAGAAAATGTCTTTGTTTGACAAATGACTTCATCACCTTGACCAACTTCTAATAAAATAAGACCGATATGAATTGCAGCTGTGCCAGAACTTAGGGCAGCAACATGACTATCTTCTTTGAGATAGTTTTGAATATCGTTTTCAAAACCATTAACATTAGGCCCTAAAGGGGCTATCCAATTAGTTTCAAAAGCATTGTTAATATAAGATTGTTCTTTTCCGCTCATATGAGGGGATGACAACCAAATTTTTGATTCCATAATCAACTTGTTAAGTAAGTTTATTACTATACAGCGTCTTGTTTAGCGAGGGATTTGGGTGAAATTTTATTGAATTACTACCTAGTTTATAGGTAAGAATCAGAAAAATTTCATGTTAAATATGCATTAATACCATAAAACCAACCAAATAAACACGATAAAAAACAATTTTTCACGTTAACTTAGAATTGTAGCTTTTGTAAGAAAAGTTTAATTTTAAGAAGTAGACTTTATTTTAGTGGCTAAACCAGTCATAGTCTCACTCTCAAAACCATACTTCTTATTGAGCTTTCGATAAGTTTTAAAGACCTCTTCGAGGTTTTTAAAATTGTCATCCATTTGAGCTCCAAAGTTATGGGGATGCCACCATAAGTGATACAGTTCATTTTTCTTAGCAGCATGAGTCATAGCTTTTTTAATTCGTCTAACTTTTAGTGGTTCTAAAAATTTGAGTTTGCTACTGTACGCTCTAAATAATCTACTAGATGGAAGGTTAAGTACATCTTTGTTTTGGTTAATCTCTTTTGTGTTATAAGTATTAGCTCCTGTTACATTGACATAGGAGTCTAAGAGTCTTAAAAATTTAAATATGTACCAACCATGATAGGATTTGGTTGTATGAATATTATAGATATATGCTTTTTCTTTACCTCTAAATGATGTTATACCATGTTTGTGGCACACATCTAAATATGGTTTATCTATTGGCTTGTCGGCCTCAATCATATTTCTAGGAAATACAATACTCTTAAGATCGATACCTAAGGGTTGGGCAATAGCTATTGCCGCTTTCAGATCTTCATCAAATTGTTCAACAGTTTGACCGTGTTCATGACAATAGAAATGGCAAAATGTATGAGTGCCTATTTCATGATTACCGTTATCTCTAATTTTTTTGATTCCAGAAATTGCATAATGGAAGGGATCATTGTCTTCATTATCACCAATAGAATCAATAAGTGGATACGGGCTAAATTTTTTATGAAGGTATGTAGGTTTATGCTTTGGGAGGTGATTTAATAAATCATTTTTGTCTTTGGCAAATAAAAAACCAACGGTAGAGAACGTGATTTTTACACCATAAGCATCGCTCATCTCTAAAAGTCTGTCTATCACTTTTCCAACATTAGCGAGATTTTCTCTGTATTCATCAACAGATTTCTTATCAAAAACTCCCCAATGAATTTCATAATCTAAAGAAATAACAAAATGACCGTTCATAGCATGATTTAAATTCGCATCAAATGTAAATAAAATTAACAGTATTTTTTAATTCTCTTAATTGATTATAACTTTATAAAAATGTTACTTTTGCATCTCGTATTTGTAATTCAATGAAAACCAACCCGTTTACATCTTCGATTTTTGAAAACACTTGGTCCAAGCACTTTAATAGAGGAAAGGATTTAGTGGCTTTTGAATTTATTAAAGGTTTGAAGTTTGTAAAGAATTCACCTAATGGGATTTATGTAAATGCTGGTAGAAATTTGACTAAGGGTTTATATTACGACTTAGATTTGACTAAGGGTGATTATAAAGGCAAGACATTTTTAATTTATGATGTGCCGTCTTATTTTGATCTGGAAGAATTTAATACGGCTTCTAATTCGTCATTACGACTTAAGACAGTATTTCAGTATCGAGGGTTTTTAATGGATATTACTTCATTTAATTCCCAAGATGAATATATAAATTCTCAATTCAGTTCGAAAAACAGAAGAGAATTTCGTTCTAATCAGCGCCGATTGGAGACCTGTTTTGATATTGATTATTCGTTTATACATGGTGCAATTTCTCAAGCAGAATTTGATGCGATTTTCAAGCATTTTTATGCTTTGCTAAGTAAGCGTTTTGCTGATAAACAAACAAACTACCACCATTTGGGCGAAAGAAAATGGAGTTATTACAAAGACCTAGTATTTAGAATGTTGCAAGAAAAGAAAGCCTCGTTGTTAGTCATAAGTAATACTAATACTCCCATAGGAATTACGCTTAATTTTCACGCTGAAGATATTCTTTTTGAGACCATTACTGTCTTTGACCCAGATTATTACAAATTCAGTATAGGTAAAACATCTATCATAAAATTGTTGGAATGGTGTTTTGAAAATAATTATAGAATTTCCGATTTTTCAAAAGGAGATTTTAGCTATAAGCACAAGTGGAGTAACCTTGTTTATGATTTTCATTATCATATTTTGTACGATTCTAAATCTATAATGTCCAGACTGAGGGCCCAATATGCTGTTTCATATTATAAATTGAAATTGTATTTAAGAGAAAAGAAGGTTAATGAATTGTATAGAAAGTATAAGTTTTTTATCACAGGAGGTCACAAGGAAAAAGACGATAAAGCCTATGAAAACTACAGGTTTGAAAAAATGAATGATTTTAATCCTTCAGAAGACTATGAGTCTTTAGATTTTGAATTAGAAATGTATCGCTTTTTACGACAATTTGTATATACGTTTATGTTTGCAAACCCTGAATCTATTAAAAACATAAAGATTTTCAAGAATAAGGTTAAAAATGAATTTGTTATTTCAGGGTCTAAAAGGTCTCAAAAAATTATTTTTGATTAGAGCTTTTTATTTCTAGCATTCTATCACATTTTGAAAATGTTACACCAGCTTTGTAATTATTAAATTGTTCCACATTTTTATTCCCTTTTAGCCATTCAATATAAATTGAAGCTGTATTAATTCCTGCTTCATGTGAAAAAGGGTAACCTCCTCCAAATCTTGGATTTAACTCTAATGTGTAAAGTTGATTGTTGGCAATAAATACGTCGCAATCCAAACTTCCTATATGTTTGAGATGTTCAGATATTTTTTTCCCAATAGCTTCAAATTTTTTATCGATTACAGATACAGCCTTATCGGTTTCTCCAGATCGCATATTTAGTTTTTCTCTTACAAAGGTTCCATAGTATTCACCACCAAAATCATTCACGATATCCATTCCAAACTCTCTACCATCCAATTTCTCTTGAATGAGAATAGCATTATCAATATCTTGCTCGCTTGCTGTATTTAATATAGACTTTTTTAGTTTTATATGTTGAAGTTTAAATGCCAATTCTAATTCTTCTCTTGATTCAGGAAAATCGATGCCTATTGAGGCACTTCCCCAACGTGGCTTAACCACTAAAGGATAATCTAACACACCATCTTTAATTGCCGTTAATGCTTGTTTAAGGTTGGTATATGTTTGTGGTGTTTGTAGTCCAATAGATTTTAAAAAATTAAATGTTTCAATTTTGTCAAATGCTATGTCAATTACTTTTGCATTAGAGACAATAATTTTTGCTCCAGTGGCTTCTAATTCTTTTTTATGCTTTGAAAGCAACGGAAGTTCTAGGTCATTTAATGATATAACAGCAGTAATATGATGATCTACAATTATCTTTTTGAGTTCGTCCAAATAGGTGTTGTCATAAATACTTGGCACTAAAATCGCCAAATCTGCATCTACCATTGCAGGCGCGGTCAGACTCATATCGGCAGCTATTACGCGACCTTCATCTTTAATTGCTTCTTTAAAGTAATTGATGAGATAATTGCGTCGACCTGCACAAGTAAATAATAGGTTAATTGCCATGAGTTGAATTTTGATTGGTTTCTGTTCCCATAAAATCAGGAACGATATCATTTTCTACACTGTAAATTCCATCTTTTTTAAACACTTTATATACTGTTAAAAATAGAATTTTTATATCTAATACAAACGACATGTGTTTTACATACCACACATCATATTCAAATTTTTGTTCCCAACTAATTGCATTTCTGCCATTTACTTGAGCCCAGCCAGTAATTCCAGGTTTAATATCATGTCGTTGTTTTTGAAAATCATTGTATCGCGATAAATATCTAATCAATAATGGTCTAGGACCAATAATACTCATATCGCCTTTAATGACATTTAATAACTGAGGTATTTCATCTAAAGAGTATTTGCGAACAAAAATCCCGGCCTTAGTTAAGCGTTGAGAAGGAGGAAGGAGTTGACCATTAGCATCAGTTTTATCGTTCATTGTCTTAAACTTGATAATTTTAAAGATGCGTTCATTTTTACCAGGTCGTTCTTGATAGAAAAAAGCTTTTCCATTATTTTTAATCATAAGGGTCAACCAGGTAATAGAAAATATTGGAAGCAGTAAAATAAACCCAATACTTGCCGATATAATATCAAAAAATGGCTTGACAATATGTTTGTATAGTCCCATTAACCTAAACTATTATAATATTTTAAAATTTCATTCCACACAAATTCTTGCTCATAACGCTCCAAAATTCTAGATCTTGTATGATTGATCATGTCCTTTCTTTTTTTAGGATTGTCAATCATGAACTGCATTGCATTTTCTAAAGCCAATTCATCTTTTACAGGTATGACTAATCCATTGACTTTGTCCTCAATGACCTCATTGCACCCATTAATATCTGAAACAATACAAGGCAAATGCATACAGCTACATTGCAGTACTACGTTAGGAAAACCTTCTCTATAGCTAGGAAATGTTAATACATCTGAAATAGCTACATACGGTCTAATATCCTTCTGCATACCAACTGCTAATATTTGATTGTTTTCTTTAATAAGTGCTTCGGTTTCTGGTAATAAAGGATCTAAATGATTCTCTCTAGGTCCAACCAGAATCAATTTACATTTGAGTTGTTTTTTTGAGAGTCGGTTAAAGGCATTCACTAACTCATTAATGCCTTTATCTCTAACTATTCGTCCGATAAATATAAAAACTATATCATCTTTAGAAATGCCAAGTTCTTCTCTAAGCTCTGTTTTGGTTTTTTCTGAAACATGCGCTGTATCATAGTGCTTTGTGTCAATACCATTAGAGCTTCCATTAGCAATAACCAATAATTTTTCTGGTGTTGTGTATTTATTTTCAATAATGATTTTTTCTAATCCGAATGAATTTGGTAGAATTTTAGTAGCACAACTATAAGTGAATTTTTCAACGGCATCTAACAACGTTCTCTTAGTGCCTGTAGTTTCCAATAAAGGCAGGCCAGCAATAGTGTGGAGTCTATGTGGTACACGAGCTAGTTTTGCAGCTAGCATACCTAATGTTCCAGCTTTAGGCGTATGCGTATGGACAATAAAGGGTTTTTCAGATTTAAAAAATTTATAGAGTTTATATGTTGCTTTTAGATCTTTTAATGGTGTAATAGTCCTAGTCATCTCTACGACATGCGTTTTGATACCTTCATTTTGTCTTACCTCTGCTAAAGCGTCACCGTCTCCTGAAACACCAATAACGTCATAATGATCACTCATAAAGCGCGATTGACCTTTTAAAAGCGTTCTCAATGACGAAGGAACTGTTGTGATGCGAATAATCTTTTGCATACTAATTGTTAATTTGATTTAGCATGGTGTTAATAAAACTATCTATTGATCTAGATCTTATATAATCATTAAAATACAATTCTCTTTGGTTATCCGAATTAATCAAACCTTTATTTAGTGCTTCTTTTAAGGCATCTACACTATGCGTTTCACAGGTTATTATCCCTTTTATATTAGAAATTTCACCAGCGCATTTTGTACTTACAACACTATCATTTTGGGACATCATTTGTAATAATACATTAGGGAAACCTTCAATTCTAGAGGATACCACACACAAACGTGCCTTATTAAAAATAGGATATACATTATTTACATAACCATATAAAATAACACGTTCCTGCAAATTTAGATGTTCAATTTGATTAATAAGTTTTCGCTCTTCCTCAGTTGTGCCAACACCAAGAATCACCAATTTCAATGTTATATCTTCAAGTAAATTGAAGGCATCAATAAGAATATCAAAACCTTTTTCGGGAATGAAACGTCCAGCAGCTACCAAGAAATTATCAATTTCAAAATCTAAGGTTTCCTGTGCCTTTGTTGAGATTTCATCTAAATTGACTGGATTTGGTATTACAACCACTTTGTCATTTTTCTTTAACCAAGGTAATGCTTCTAAGAGTTGTTCTTTCATCAATGGTGTTTGACAGATAATAAGGTTAGCTTGCTTGTAGCCCATTCGATAAGCCGTTTTGTAGAGTAGGAGTTTAAATCCTTTAAATCTTAGAAAAATAGAAGTTGATTCTCTTAAAACTAGTTTAGTGTGTTTTAGAATGTTAACATATTTCAAAAAACCAAGTAAACCGTTTATGAGTGCTTGCGAACTAATGGCATGTTCAATATGAATCGTTTTTTTTAGCCTTCTAATATATTTTGCAGCACTAAAAAAACCTCTGTAAACAGAGTTATTATCTAAATATACGATAGAGCACTTGTCTTCGAGGGATTCCCAGCCATGATGCTTTTTATTTACTAAAAAAACAACCATACAGTTTTTTCCTTGTGCTATAAAAAAGTTGATAATTGTAAATAACACTTGTTGTGCACCACCACCAATTAAATCATCTGGAAGTACAAAGAGCCAATCTATGGTTTCTTTCTTTTTCATCAGCTTTTAATTAAGTTAGTGAACACCTTTTCGTATTGCCCAATAATTTGTTCTTTGCTGAATTTGTCGGTCACAGATTTGATGATTTGTAATCTATCCAAAGGTTGCTTTTTAAGCTGATTTAGCTTTTCTTTTAATTCATTTTCAGAATCCACTAAAAACCCATTAATGCTGTCTACTACAATTTCTGATGTGCCACCAGGAGCATTAAAAGCAATAACTGGTGTTCCAACCGCACAACTTTCTAAAAGCGCATTAGGGAACCCTTCTGCATAAGAACCTTGAATAAATACAGTACTCTGTCTAAGGTGATTTTCTACAGCATTTGTAAAATCTATCCATTTCACTTTTTCAGTGAGGTTTAATTCTTCTACTTTATCCTTAATAAGTTGTTTATGAGGTCCACTCCCAATTATAGTATACATAAAATCAAAATCCAATACACTCAAGGCATCTAAAATTCTATTATGACCTTTTTCATTGTGTAATCGTCCAACAGTAATATATTGAGGAAATGGATTGTCATTTGTTTCTATTTCCGAAGACAACACCTTTGTGATAGGATTGTTGATAATATGAACTTTATGTGTAGTTTTTGGACGCAACTCTATCAATTCATCTGCCATATCTTTTGATTGACAAATAATTGCGTCTAAAAGTTTATAGCTTATTTTACTTAGTGTTTTGCCAAAAGGTAAAGTCGTATTATTATGATAAATTTTAGTAATCTTTTTGATATTGGCCTCACGAGCTACAAACTTTGTTTTTCTAAAATATAAAGCTTGTATGGCAGTAACCGAAGTCAAGTGCGCAATGGAGGTCATTACAATTTGAGGTTTTATGGATCTTAATTTAGAGAAAATTCCAGTAACGCCTTGCAACACGCGATTTTTATTTAAAAAATGTGTTTCGATACCTGTCACTGAAAATGCTGCATCCTTCTCAAAACCAATGATTAGCAGAATAGGTTCAAATTTAGTTTTGTCGAGATTTTGAGCAATGAACGATACAACACGTTCTGCTCCTCCAGCTTTTAATGATGGTAGAATGAATAAGATTTTGATTGTTTTCTCCATCGCGTTATTATACAATAGACAGTCCTTTACCGTTGTTATTAAGCCATTGCTTTAATACTAACAATTTCCATATTAGGGGATATCTATTCCAGCTCCCATCCATATGTTGCATAATCATAAATTGCACTTTTTCAATATCAATACAAGGTATGGATTTCAAGGCATCATCATTAAGTTCACTTAATACAAAATCTTTGAGGTCTTCTTTAAACCAACGTGCAAATGGCATTGTAAACCCAGATTTTGGTCTATCGAAAATCTCTTTAGGAACAGATTGATATAATACATCTTTGAGAATACGTTTCATGTTTCCTTTTTGGAATTTGAATTCAGTTGGAAGAGAATTAGCAAATTCAACAACACGATGGTCTAAGAGAGGTGCGCGCGCTTCTAACGAAAATGCCATGGTCGCTCTGTCTACTTTAGTGTTAATATCGAAATTAAGATACGTTTTGGTGTCAAAGTTTGAAATACGCTCCATCAAATTTTTATGGTCGTGCATTAAATACTTAAGTTCATCTACCTCTCGATTGTTGTAATCTGTTTTGATAAATGATTGATCTACTCCAGTCATGGCACTCAAATAAGCTTCATTAGAATCTTTATATTGGATAGCTTTAGCGATTACCTTGAGTTTGTAATACGGAATTAGATTTAATCCCATAGCCGATAATTTTCTAAATGACTGTGGGAGTTTATAAATTTTACTGCCTTTTCGAGTCCAATTATACCGATGATACCCAATAAAACTCTCATCGCCTGCATCGCCAGAAAGTGCTACTGTTACATGTTTTCTGGTATATTTTGCCAATAGCATTGATGGGATAGCTGACGAATCTGAGAATGGCTCATCATAAAACTCGTTGAAGTTTTGGATAAGATCAATACCTTCATCATAATTACATTCTATGATATGATGATCGGTTTGTAAATGATCAGCAACCTGCTGCGCATATGCACTCTCATCAAACCCTTTTTCATTGAATTTAACAGAAAACGTTTTAATTTTTGAAGAAGATGTTTGTGTTGCTTTTGCTGTAATTAATGAGGAATCGACACCTCCTGAAAGAAATACGCCAACTGGTACATCGGCAAATAATCGTGTAGATACAGCATCTTTCAATATGTCATCAAGTTCTTGCTTTGCATCTTCATATGAACCTTTAAATGGTCTTTCGTTTTTATAATCTATATCCCAATAGGGTGTAGAATTAAAATTTCCAGTGTTTAAATCAAATGTAAATAAATGACCGGCTTTTAGTTTCTTTACTTCGTTAAAAATAGATTGCGGATCTGGAATATTTCCCCATGCTAGGTAATATGAGATTGCTTTTTCAGAAATAGTAAGGCCGTCCATATGAAGTTGAATAGACGAAATCTGACTTGCAAATTCAAAGTCTTTTCCGTTGTGATAATAATAGAACGGTTTTTGTCCTAGACGATCTCTAGCTCCAAAAAAGAGCTGTTTTTTCTCATCATAAATCACAAAGGCAAACATGCCATTGAAATGTTTAACACAATCTTGACCATATTCTAGATAAGCCGCACATAACACTTCTGTATCGCTGGTCGTTCTAAATGTATATCCTTTTTGAGAAAGCGTTTCCTTTATAGACTGGAAATTATATACTTCACCATTAAATACAATATGGATATGTTCATTATAAGTAAATGGTTGATCTGATCTTGGGTCAAGATCGATAATAGATAACCTGTTATGACCAAATGTGATATTATGGTCACTATGATTATAAAATTGCCAACCCATTTTGTCTGGACCTCTAAACGCTGTACGTTTTAGTTTGTCCTTAACTTGTGATTCATTATACTTTAAGGTTGTTCCGTATATTCCACACATAAATTTATGCTTGTTTTTGGGTGTTTTATGTTCTGAACAAAAATAGATATTAAATCCACTTCTACTTAAAAAAGACTATTAAAAGTCGTTTTAGACTACGAAATGAAAACCTATTTTCTAGAGTACTGATTTATATATGTTTAAATGCGCTTTGTAAACGGCATCTATATCATAACTTGATCTTAGTTCGGTATATAATAATTCGGCTTTTTGTAAGGCTTGCTCATAGTTTTTAAAGCAGTCAATCATAGCATTATGAAATTCATCTAAACTAGATACATATGCGTTATTATTATTAAGAAAATCAGGAATACTACCAACAGGAGTGGAGATGATAGGTAATTTAGCTGCAGCAGCTTCAATAAGTACCATCGGCATACCTTCCCAGTTAGAAGGTAATATCAAGCTATTTGCTGATTGTAAATAAGGCTTGATATTACTTTTAAACCCTAAGAGATTAAAATGCTTTTCTAAATTCTCAGACTTTATGTTGGCAACTAATTCGTCTTTGAGTCGTCCTTCACCTACAACATCAAAACTAAAATTTGTGACTCCGTTATCAATTAGCTTCTTTGCGGCACTAATCATATAGAGTGGATTCTTTTCATCACTCAATCGTCCGAGATATAGAAACTTAAATGTTTGATTTGGACCTATTTCTCTAGAGGAAACCATAGCAAGTTCGTCAAAATCTACACCATTAGGAATTATAGCGCTATTCTTTAAATACCATTGTTTGGCATTAGAACTAAATACAATATCTTTTCTTCGGAAGGTTCTAGTAGCAAAAAGAATTAGTTTTCTTCTATATAGTTCAATAGTACTTGAGTGCAAAGTAAATACAATAGGTGTTCTTTTATAAAATATGCTGTAGAGTGTAGCAAGAATTGCACTGTGGTATTGGTGACAGTGAAATACAACAGCATCAAGATCTTTGATAATTGTATGAAGTTTACCAATTCCTTTTTTTAAGCTTAAATTTTTGAAAGAGGTAATATTCAAAAAGTGATATTCAATCTGATGTTCTTGAAATTTAGGTTCGAGTGTATTATCATCAGAAATCGAAATGACCATTGTTTTTAAGTGAGGATTAGAACACTTTGCTAATTGTAGGACCATTTGTTCGGCACCACCACCACCTAGACTACTTGATATATGAATGATTGTCACTAACTTGTTATTGTTCTAATTAATAATATTATCTCTTTGTAATTCTTTTTTCAGAAATTCAGTAAAAATGTCGGCCCCTTTAGATGACATGTGTGTTTTATCTCTCCAATAGCTTAAATCATTACGTTCTAAAAAGAATCCCGAATAGTCTTTATAAGCAACACCTATAGTTTTTAATTCGGTTTCTAAGGTTGTGTACTGAACTTTACATTCAGGAGCATACGTTGGTGTAGTAAGCATAACCAATGTCTTGTTATTAGCTTTACAAAAATCATTTATTTGATTAAGGTATTTCCAAACTGTAGGATTTATTTTTTTAGTAGCATCACAATTGTAATTTGATTTTTTTAGTAGCGACTTCTTAAATAATTCTGTTTGAGCATCTGTAATGTGTAAAGGATCAAATCCATAATATAATTTATGATCATATTTTGGTGATATGTAATTTTTTACGATACCTAAGGCTTTACTATTATAATCTAATGACCACAAAAAGTGTTGAAGACTATTATCTTGGTTTGCTTCAGAAATAGCTTCTTTTATAATTGGATTACGATTGTATTTTGTAATTAGCCCTTTAATATCTGAAGCATCGTAGTCATCTACAAAAACTTTGTTTGGGTCGATATTAAAAACAATCACTTGAGCTTTATCTTTTGGTAATAACTGAATTAACGTTGCCGCATAGGCTATAGCACTACCATCCATACCCACATTATAACTTGCGGACTTCAATTTTTTCACATCTATATGATGGTTTGATCTAGAAGTCCCAAAGGCAATAAGATCTATTGAGTCTTTAACAGTTATAAACTGATTCAATTTTCCAATGGATTGTCCAGACATTACTTTATCGCTAATTGTATTCAATACCAAATAGACGACCTTGTCTATGCCATAGGTAAGGAGTAAAATAATTAGAACAAGTTTTAGTGACGATTTCATTGGTTTAGCATGCTTTTAAAATTGAAAGTAAATAAAATTATTAGACGTTGAGTAAAATAAAGTGATAATCATTATAAGAATAGATACAAAAACGGCTAGAGATCCAGTTTTAAGTGAGCTTCCATAATATTCTAATGCTACTTTTTTTCTGAAAATGAACACATCAAAACTTAGTCCTAAAAACAGCATGAGAATCGCAATAATAACTGTATTCATATTTCCTATGAAAGGCGCTCCAAAATCGAAACTCAAGATACGTTTGATAATCAACATTGAAGATGATAAGTCTTGTGCTCTAAAAAACACCCATGATAAAAGCACCACAGTAAAAGTCCATATGCCTCCTAGAACATTAAAGTTTTTAATGTTCAGTTTTGAAAATGTAAATTTTTCGATGGCTAGAGCAATTCCATGTATAGCTCCCCAAATCACAAAATTCCAGGAACTTCCATGCCATAATCCTCCGAGTAACATAGTTATCAATAGATTTCGATACGTGATCTTAATACCTTTTCTATTTCCACCTAAAGAGATGTATAGATAATCTTTAAGCCATGATGATAATGATATATGCCAACGTCTCCAGAATTCTGTAATTGATTTAGAGAAGTAAGGGAAATTAAAATTTTGGTTAAAATTGAACCCTAATAGTTTAGCACTACCAATAGCAATATCTGAATACCCAGAAAAATCATAATAAATTTGAAATGCATAAAATAGCGTTGCAATCAACAGCGAAGATCCATTGTGTAGGTCTGGATTTTCGTATACCGTGTCGACATAAATTGCTAGGTTATCTGCAATCACGATTTTTCTAAACAACCCAACAATGATTTGAAAAATTCCATCATTAAACTGAGACGCTTTAAATATCCGTTTGTTTTTTATCTGTGGAATTAAATTAGAAGCACGTTCGATTGGTCCTGCAACAAGTTGCGGAAATAAGCTTACATATGTAAAAAAGACGACAATGTCTTTAGTAGGTTTTAATTTATCTCTATAGATATCAATAGTATAGCTCAATGTTTGAAACGTATAAAAGCTAATACCTACAGGTAATATGATGTTTAAGGTGAGATCATCAACTTGCCATCCTAAACTTGCCATAGATTGTGCAAATGAATCTGCAAAAAAGTTATAATACTTAAAGACTGCTAATAGTCCTAAATTAGAGATAAGACTTACTAACAGCCATCTTTTTTTAAGTGTCTTAGAAGGAGAATTTTCAATTTTTAATCCAGTTAAATAATCAATAAAAGAGCTATATACAATAAGAGAAAGAAATCGCCAATCCCACCATCCGTAGAACACGTAGCTAGAAATTAACAACAGTATGTTTTGCTTGGAAACACTGTTCTTTAGCATCCAATAGATTGCAAAGACTACTGGAAAAAATATTAAAAATTCAATGGAGTTGAACAGCATTTTATAGTGGTCTTATTAATGTCGTATCTGTATCTACTTCTTCATTCATTATGGTTTGGGTTGAAGTACCTAATTTAACAAGTAACCACATTGAAATAAAGATTAAGAAATCGTTTGAAAAATAATTATGAATTACCATGAGCATTCCCACTAAAGAGATTGCCATTAAAGTAAGATGGATTTCAGATTTAAAAAAAGGCAAACTTTTAAAAAACATAGAGACATAAATCGCGATGAGCAATAAAAATGGAACGATACCAGATTCACCTATCACCATTAAATAAGTGTTATGTACGCCTTGTCTTCCAGAAGATCCCATAAAACTCTTATATCCATTTCCAAATATTGGATTATCATATATATCATCGAGATAGGACGTCCATTGTTTTGTTCTAGAGTCTTCGGTAAATGCGGTGGTTTGAATTTCACTTTCGAATAAACTTTCTATAATTGAAAAACGAGCTGTATTTACTTGAAGAATAGCTGCAACACTAACAAGAAGTAGCAATGCTCCAAAACCAATGAGAAGGCCTTGTGCATTTTTCCGGTTCGAAAACACGGAAAGAATACTTATAAACAACCACATTATTAAGAAAAACCTTGAAAAAGTGATAACACCAGTAAAGGTAAAAGCAAATAATAAAATTAATCTAAGTTGTCTATTTTGAAGTTTATAAGTTAAGCAATAACCAATTAAACTTACAAAAGCTGCAGCATTTGGATCCAAATAAAAGCCGCTATACCTACCATAGCCATCTACAAAGAAGAGTGAATGCACCAATATACTTAGAGATCCAATTAGGAGAATAAAACACAAATCTTTTAAGCCTGTATCTCGAGCGATTTCAGCACCACCAACGATTAAGATAAGGTATTTAATAAATTCATTAATAAAAGCCTTAGCATCAGGAACTTCAACCAAACCAGAGATCATGAAATATAAAAGCCCTAAGATGAGAAAAGGAAATAGTAATTTTCGTTTTTTACTAAGGAAATAATAACCAATAAGTAAGATGTTGGCAAGGTGACTGGTATAACTTCCAGCAGTTTCACCAAAGACCTCTAGTGAGAAACTTGAAATTTCCCACAGTAAAAGCATAAGTATAATGTATCGTAGTAACTTCATATGAGTTTTTTCACTATACGTTTAGGAAGGCGTGCCAAAAATATGAATCCGCTTGCTATAGATTTCAAGCTGCCAAGTTTTAAATTTTTATCAGAGAACAAGAGCCTTGATTTAAAATAATCAAATGCTAAATTACGGTAGTATTTGTGCTTTAAGATTTCAGATACTGAAACATCTTTTAGGCCATAATATCCACCATAATAGTAAACCATAGCTAGATCTTTTTTTGATTTTTTAGACGCAATCAAACCGTCTTCAGAGCTAAAATAACATCTGTGAGCTATATTCACACACAAAAAGTCAAAATTCTTATTTATTGTATTCCAGGTATGACTCTCCTGAATATGACATGTGTCACTAGTATACATTTTTTGCTTTGATAGAATAGAAGTTCTCCAACATGCCCATTTTTCACCATCTATATGATGATTTAATACACGTTCTTTAAAGCTAACTTGCCAGTGGTCTTTAGGGAATTTGTCTCCAACTATAGTTCCGTTTTCATCCTTAGTTAATGTCCAAATAGAGGCTACTTTACTTTCGTTGTCACTAATTGATTCCCATAGTTTTTTTAGATCAGATAATGTATTGTCACTAAACGAATCGTCACTATCTGCAATAATGGTGTATGGTTGGTTACAATACTCCAATCCAAAATTCACTGCAGCAGATTTACCTTGATTCTTGTTTAACTTGTGATATGCAATGTTTATGCTACCAGAACTCATCCATTGATGCACTAATTCTTGAGTATTATCTGTACTACAATCATCAATAATAATCCAATAAAAATCTTTGAAATCTTGATTTTTAAGAGATTCATAGACTCTGTTTAGTGTGTGTTCTCTATTATATGTAGGTGTAATAATACTAAACATTCTTTTTATCTAGATGATTGATGTAGGTATATAAAATGATACCATTAATTGTGGCAACTATTGAAGTTGCAAGTGCTAATCCATATACACCCATACTTTTAATAAGGATGTAGTTAAGTACAATATTAAAAATTAGATTTATTATGGACGTTAAAACCATAAAATTATTCTTATTGATAGAGGTTAAAAACTTCACCATAATAAGACCAGCAATATATGATGGGATTTGAAGTAAATACATTTGCTGAATTCGAGAAACAATAAGAGTATCATCACTTTCAAAAGCATTACCTTCAAATATAAGTGTTATTATAGGCTTGGATAGAAGAATAACTATAACCATTACAGTACCACTACCAATAATTACAAATTTTAAAATCTTTTTTAGCTTTTTAAACGTTTCTATCTTGTTGTCAACAGCATTTTTCGAAAAATAGGGCAGAAGCACATTACCAATGGCAATACCAACAATACTTATCGTAAAAGCAGGGATTTTTATTCCATAATTAAGAGCAGCAATAGAGCCAACAATAAGTTGAGCCGAAAAGTACTGATCAATTAAAGGGTTTACTCCACTTAATAAACTGGCTGATAGTTTAGCAGGTAGCTGTCCGAATAATGTTTTTATGTTTTCAGATTTAAAATCTGGACGATTCAAAAAGATAACGCCTCTTTTAAGCGCAATAGATAGTACAAATAAGAACCCGAGAACACTACCGATTAAAGTTCCAACGGCTAATACCAATGTATTAAGCTGTTCTCTAAAGAATACGACACAAACTATAATCGAGATAGGTGTAAATATGGCACTCATCGATGAGTATCTAAACTCGTTATCAATAGTAAGCAACCCATTAATTACTGAGGTAAAGCCCCAAAATAAAATACATGGCGCTACATAATAAAATTGTGTTTTTACTAATGTATAGTAGTTTTCGGTGTGACCTTTATATAGTGTTTCAAGATAGACGTCTGTGAATAAAAACGCTATAATCAAAAACACCAGAGCTACACCAATGGTGACTATAAAACTGGTGCTTTGAAAAGCACCAATACGCTTACCAGTTTTTAATTCACTAACATAATTAGGAATAAATACACTATGAAAAGATCCTAAAAAGACACCGCTAATAAAAGCTGGTACTAGTACAGCAATTAAAAATGTATCTATGAGTTCAGATAAACCAAATCTATCTGCAATAACCATTTCCTTAAAGAATCCCATTCCTGAGACAAGAAATGTTGAGAAACCAGCAACTAGAACATTAACTATGGTAGCATTACCTAATAGTTTGTGTAGAGCTGTCTTTAAATTAAATTTTGGTTGCAAAGGAAAAAATTTATGATCTAGTATGATTTGGTATAAGGCAATAGTACAAATAAATTATATAAAGAAATCAATCAAACGATGTTATGCTTTTTTTTTGGATGACTTGATATTTCATTTGTAAGTAAATCTGACAAATCTAAGGCAGTAAGTTCCTACAAACGTTAAAGTTTCATAATTAAACATCTTTTATTTGCTATTCAACCGTATATAAAGAAAAAAATTGCATTTCATCTAACAAAACATACATATTATAGGAATTTTCTGTTTGTTGTAAGTAAATATTTACTTTGAAAAGCGTTTTAACGAAAAATTAATACTTTAAACGGTTGTACTCAAAAAAAATTATAGATTGCTCTAGCAATTAAGCCCCAAAATTAATAGCAAATGATATCCCCAACTTTTAAATGGGATTCCTATGGAATCTCAACAAAACATTTTTATAGCCTATTTACAACACTACTTTTTATCCTCTCTTTTAATAGTTTTGCCCAAACTAAAGCATTTCCAACTGCAGAAGGTTTTGGTAAATACGCATCTGGTGGACGAGGTGGTGCAGTGATTAAAGTCACAAATTTAAACAATACTGGGCCAGGAAGTTTAAGAAACGCCTTGCTAGCGTCTGGACCTAGAACTATTGTTTTCGAAGTAGGTGGTACTATCAATCTTACGAGTAACATTTATGTTACTAACGGTAATTTCACCTTAGCTGGACAAACAGCTCCTGGTGACGGAATCTTGATTAGAGGAGGAATGGTAGAAATCGAAGCATCCAATGCAATCATTAGATACATTAGGTTTAGACCAGGACCATCAGCACCTAATGGAGCAGATGCATTAAACATTACGGCTTGGAGTGGTCAACATCATGAAGACTTAATTATAGATCATTGTTCTTTGAGTTGGGCTTCAGATGAGAATTTTGATATTAGAGCTTTACCAAATGGAAGTGTAACCAATGTTACTATTCAAAACTCAATCATGGCAGAATGTGGTTACGGGTCATTAGCTGCTGAGAGAACAACCAACTTAACATACTATAGAAATTTATACGCTCACAACAGTGAAAGAAATACAAGAAAAGGATATCCACTACCTAATACATTTGATTTTGAATTAATCAATAATTTAATATATGGATTCCGTTATGCAACTGTACCAAGTATGGGAGCAAAATTTACAGTGCTTAACAATAAGTACAAAAAATCAAGTCAAACAACTATTAATGGTGGTGCTGTTGTAGAAGGAACAACTGCAGGAGCTGGTCAGACATCACAAACTTATGCTTACATAAGTGGTAATATATTGGCACAAGGTACGTCGCTAAATAATTCAGCACTATCCTCTTACCTTCAATCTACACCTTATGCGACGTCTGGTATTCAAGCAATACCTGCTGATCAATTAGAATCAGAATTGTTAAATAACGTAGGTGCAAGCTTTCCTGCCAGAGATGATGTAGATACGAGATTAATTAATCAATATATCAATGGTAATGGAGGATTGGCAACTTCTGGTGCTTATCCTACAATTCAAGGAGGTACAGCGCCTTCCGATAGTGATAATGACGGAATGCCAGATTTTTGGGAAAACGACAATGGATTAAATCCAAATAATGCATCTGATAGAAATATTGTACAGCCAGATGGTTATACAAATCTTGAATACTACTTAAATGGAATGACTTTAGATGTTCAAGGTAGTCAAGTGACAGTTAGTGCAAATAACGATACTATATGTGAAGGTGAAGATGTAATATTAACGGCATCTGGAGCAGATTCATATGTATGGAGCGTTAACGGTGAGACTTCGGCTAGTATTACAGTTACTCCAACTCAAACGACAACTTACACAGTTACAGGTTCACATTCTGATGGAAGTACAACTCAAGCCGACATTACAATTACCGTAAATAATATTCCAACAGCAAATGCTGGTAATGATGTAGAAACATGCGAAGGTACAGCTGTAACCTTAACGGCATCAGGCGGAACATCTTATCAATGGAATACAGGAGCTACTAGTGCTTCAATTACTGTAAATCCTAATGTAACCACAACCTATTCAGTAGAAGTTACTCAAAATGGATGTTCTAGTACTGATACAGTGGTTGTAACTGTAAATCAAGTTCCGAATGTAGATGCAGGAACAGATGAAACCATTTTTATGGGTGAAAGCGTTACATTAACAGCAACTGGAGCCGACTCTTATTTATGGAGTACAGGAGAAACAACACAATCAATAACAGTTACGCCTACATTGGATACCTCATATTCAGTTACTGGTACTACTAATACTTGTGAAAGTACAGATACAGTTACTGTTTTTTTGCAAGATGACAGTGTCGATGCCAATGCTGGAAACGACATGGAGATTTGTAATGGAGAATCTGTTACACTTACAGCAACGGGAGGAACAACTTATTTATGGAATACAGGTGCTACTACTGCTAGTATAGATGTATCACCAACGACTACTACAACATATACAGTAACAGCATACAGTGCTTCTGGAAATAATACAAGTGACGATAGTGTCGTTGTTACAGTTAATGATTTACCAGTTGCAAATGCTGGAAATGATACTGCAATTTGCTTCGGAAATGCAACAACATTAACCGCTTCGGGCGGAACATCATACTTGTGGAATACAGGAGCAACGACTTCAAGCATTACTGTAAGTCCAAATGCAACAACAACATATTCAGTAGAAGTATTTGAAAATAATTGTTCTAGTACAGATGAAGTTATTGTAACTGTTAATCCGTTACCAAACGTAGATGCAGGAAACAATGTAACAATAAATGAAGGAGAGACAACAACATTAACAGCTACAGGAGCAGACACCTATTTATGGGAGACAGGAGAAACGACTTCAAGTATTGATGTAACTCCTAATGTGACTACAACTTATACTGTGACAGGTTATTCTAACGGATGTGAAGCCTCTGCAAATGTTACTGTATCTGTGCAATCTGAGACAGTTACAGCTAATGCCGGAAATGATATAGAGATTTGTAATGGCGAAACGACTACCTTAACAGCCTCTGGAGGTACGTCATATCTTTGGAATACAGGTGAAACTACAGCTAGTATTGATGTGTCTCCAAATACGACAACAGTGTATACTGTAACTGCTTATAATGATGCAGGAACAATTTCAGATGATGATAGTGTTATTGTAACTGTTAATCCGTTACCAAACGTAGATGCAGGAAACAATGTAGTGATAAATGAAGGAGAAACAACAACATTAACAGCTACAGGAGCAGACACCTATTTATGGAGTACAGGAGAAACGACATCAAGTATTGATGTAACTCCTAATGTGACCACAACTTATACTGTGACAGGTTATTCTAATGGATGTGAAGCCTCTGCAAATGTCACTGTATCTGTACAATCTGAGACAGTTACAGCTAACGCCGGAAATGATATAGAGATTTGTAATGGTGAAACGACTACATTAACGGCCTCTGGAGGTACGACATATCTTTGGAATACGGGTGAAAGCACTGCTAGTATTGATGTGTCTCCAAATGCGACAACAGTGTATACTGTAACAGCTTATAATGTGAATCAAACTGTATCAGATGATGATAGTGTTATAGTTACGGTAAATGAGTTGCCAAACACTAATGCTGGAAATGATAGTACGATAATAGAAGGTGAATCTACTACATTAACTGCTTCAGGAGCAGAAACATATGTATGGAGTACAGGAGAAACTACTGCAAGTATTTCGGTTTCGCCTATACTTACAACAACCTATTCAGTTACAGGGTTTTCTAATGGATGTGAATTTACAGATGAGGTAATCGTTACGGTTGAGCCTTTCGAATTTATAGCAAGTGCAGGAGCCGATCAATCTATTTGTCAAGGTTATGAAACAACCTTAACAGCCTCTGAAGGTGATAGTTATTTATGGAGTACTGGTGAAACTACACAAAGTATTACAGTTAACCCTGCAAATACGCAAACATATACAGTAACTGTTTTTATTGGTAATTATTCTGATGAAGCAGATGTAATGGTGTCTGTAAACCCAAATCCGAATGTAGTGATATCAAATGGTGATGATGTAACAATTCTAGAAGGCGAATTTATTACACTTTCAGCTTCAGGAGCTAATTCTTATCTATGGAATAACGGAGCAACACAACCTAATATTGCCGTTAGTCCAACAGTGACAACCACTTATGAAGTAACAGGTTTTATTAATAATTGTGAAGACACAAAAGCTGTTGTAGTGAACGTGGTAGAAACAGTGGAAGCCTTTGCTGGTGAAGACTTAACAATTTGTTCAGAAGAAACAGTAACGTTAACAGCTAGTGGTGGAGATGAATACTTATGGAGTACAGGAGAAACAACGCAAAGTATAGAAGTATCTCCAACTGAAGATACAGAGTATTCTGTTTTGGTGTATAATGTATTGGATAGTGATGAAGCCACAGTCATGGTTTTTGTTGAAGAGTGTAATACCACTATCGAAATACCTGGAGAATCTGATGATTTCGAATTTATAGTATTTCAAGATCCAATAAATGATATATTAAAAGTTAAAATTGATGGTTTAAATTCTGTTAATGCTACAGGTATTCTATTATATGATTTATCAGGTAAAGTGCTTTACAATGAAACATTTAATGCGTCAGAATTACAAAATCAATCTCAAATGACAAGAGGAATTAATACGGCCTCTTATGCAAGAGGTATATATATAGTTAAATTGATTTATGATGATACTAGCTTGACAAAGAAAGTACCAATCAGATAAATCAGTTAGTTTTTTGAATTTAATTAATAGCAACCATTGTTAGTATTTACTGGCAATGGTTTTTTATTTGATTATTAACGATTGGATGGTTGCAGAAGAATCACAATTTTTAATCATTAACTCTACAGTTTTATCTTCTAATTCGTTTTCGATGAGATAGGTTTTACAACCTTTTGCTTTGGTATCGCTTTCAGAAAAATTGACATCTCCAGTTTTTATCAAATTAGAAATATCAAGTGAGTCAAGATCATGACTTTTCATGACACTTTTAGTAGTTTCTGAGTAGAGCCGGTACTTTTTCTCACTAATATTCTTTATGGTTCTTGCATTAGGACCATAAGCACAAGATGTTTTCTTTCCGCTTAAAAAGAAAGCTAATAAAATAAGACCAATTGAGAAACCTCCCAAATAGTAGCCTATTCGATGAATTAATTTCATAAGTAACTAACTGAATTGTTTTTAGAAAATTAGCAAGTTTACATCGCTGCAGTCAAGGTCAAACCAATCTGCAACTGATTTATTGGTTAAAATTCCGTGGTAAAAATACAACCCATTTTTTAATCCACGGTCAAAACGGATAGCATTTTCTATTCCACCATCTTCAGCAATCTTTAAAAGGTAAGGTGTAAAGATGTTACTAATTGATACTGAGGCCGATCGTGAATATCTTGCAGGAATGTTTGGTACGCAATAATGTATAACACCATTATGCACAAATGTTGGCTTATCGTGGTTCGTGACCTCACTGGTCTCAAAACATCCACCCATATCGATACTTACATCAATAACAACGGCACCAGCTTTCATAGTATTCACCATAGCTTCAGTAACGATAATAGGAGATCTATTTTTTCCTCTAATAGCGCCAATAGCCACATCACAACGTTTTAGGGCCTTAACTAGATTCTTGGGTTGCATAGTAGAGGTATAGATGGTTCGCCCCAAATTAGATTGTACACAACGTAATTTTGTAATTGAATTATCAAATATTTTTACATTAGCGCCGAGTCCAATAGCAGATCTAGCTGCAAACTCACCAACAGTACCTGCACCAATAATAAGCACTTCAGTAGGAGGGACGCCACTGATGTTTCCAAACATGAGTCCGTTACCTCCATTCACATTAGATAATAGCTCAGAAGCTATTAAAATGGATGCTGTTCCAGCAATTTCACTAAGTGAGCGAACAGCAGGATAAGCGCCATCATCATCTTTTATAAATTCAAAGGCTAAAGCTGTAATTCGCTTGGAAGCTAGTGCTTCAAAATATTTTTTGTTTTGTGTTTTTAATTGTAGTGCAGAGATTAAAATGGTCTGCGGATTTATTAGTTTTATTTCATCTAGAGAAGGTGGTTCTACTTTTAGCAAAATAGGGCAGGAGAACACCTTTGCAGTATCGTTAGTAACTTCTGCACCAGCATCACTATAGGTTTTGTCTTTAAAATTGGCACCTTCACCTGCACCAGATTCGATCATAACACGATGACCATTAGATACCAAAGCAGAGACTGCATCTGGTGTTAAACACACTCGTTTTTCTTGAAAATGGGTTTCTTTTGGGATTCCTATAAATAAATCGCCTTTCTTTTTGAAGACTTCAAGGGTTTCTTCTTGAGGTAATAATTGGGCCTTTGTAAAAGGAGATAATGATTTGCTCATTGTGTTTATTAAGTTGGAAATTCAAATTACAAATAAAAATCGATTTTTTACAAAATTAGTTTTATATTCGTTATAGATAATTTTCTATATGATAAATCGTTTTAAAAATTTTAAATTAAAAGAACTCCTAATTATAGTACTCATTTTAGGTTTTACTTTTGGATATTATTTAGATTCTTTTGTTTTTGATTTGGATGATGGTGAAGAGCTAGATTTCTATAGTATAGAAGGGATATTTCATTATTCGAAAATGAAGATCTTAATTATTGCGTTTTGTTTGATATGGTATTTTACATCAAAAAACTGGTGGAGATATTCTATATTGGTAATTATTACAATTGAGCTTATGAAGCTGTTTAGTACATTTAATCCAAATCAAAGTAATGTAGATGATTTTGAATACTTTATAACTTTACCAATTACACTTCCAATTATTCTTATAATGATTTTTATTTCTCATAAAATAAATCAATATAACTTAGCCAAGCAGGTTAGATCTGAAATAGATAATGAGATTAATGAAGCGTTTTTTACTATGAATAAAGGCAAAAAGCAAGAGTTAGATAATTTACAGAAGAAATTTATTGAACTAAAAAGTGAAAATTTTTCAGAAGAAGAATCAATAGAATATTTAAGAAACCTTATTAAGTTAAGAGACGAATTTTATGAAATTTAATTAGTGTAATTTTGAAAAGCATATCAACAAACAAATTATATTTGAGGGATATAGTAGTACTTTTTACTATTATAATTTTACCATTTTTGTTTTTTACATATAAGTTGGTTCCATTAGATTACAATATTTGGTCTTCAGAGTTTTTGTCATTGGATGCTGAAGTCATAATGGATGTTGATTATTGTATTTGGATATTTTATATTAAAGTCCTAACACTTTTAATTTTATCTATTTGGTTTGTTACTAATCCGTACGAATGGCGTTTCATTATTGTTTTGCCTATTATCATTGAGATGTATAAAGTTTATGTACTAATAGTAAGCCTGAAATGGGGATATGATTATGAAATATTTTTTTTTGAAAGCTTACTTTTATCATTTCCTTACATACTCATTTTGTATTTTTTTTCTAGATGGACTGGTTTCTATATAAAAAAAGAAACATTTAAAATAAAGATTAATGAGGAGATTAATGCTGAACTAAATAAAATATCATCATTCAATTCGGAAAGTTATAAAGCAGTTAAGAAAGATTTGTCGTTAATAGTAAAGCAAAAAGAAATGATGAATAATAAAGAATATCTTACTAAGCTTATAGAATTAAGGGATAAATTGACTCTTTAATTCTTTTTAGCGTTTTCAATTTCCAATAATATTTCATCTAAAAGCGCTTTCTTTTCATCTGACCATTGCGCTTTAAGCTTTGTATCTATGTATGCTTCAATTTCTTTTTTGCTGCGCACTTTTGGTTTGGGTTGCTCCTCAATAAACATATCACCTTTACCAGTAATCAACCAAATCAAATTTACTTGAGGGTATTCTTTAACAATACGCTCAATGACGTCGCTGCCAACCGAGGCATTATTTTTTTCCATACGTAATATGTAGCCATTTGCAGTGCCAATTGAAATATCAAATTGCCTCGCACTCATGTTTAAAGCAGAAATTACTTTCATGATGCGGTGTATAGTTTTACTCATAATTATAAAGGGGTTAGAGTAGTTAGATATTGTTTACACAAATGTAATTTTTTTTATTTAAATATTTCAATTATCGAATTTTTTCTATATTAAGTTGTAAACAAAAAAACATAAGTGAGTTGCTCAAATATGCTTTAAATTATATAATATGCAAATTAAAAATATTGTTTGACTTTTCCCCAAAGCCCTTTAGGTTTTATCATAAACTCTTCTTCTAGTTCTTGCATGGTTTTGCCCGCATCATTAATTTTATTAAACATTTTAGCTCTAATTAAATAAATTGAAGGAATGACAATAGCCATTATTGGAAGCATATATACAATTTGGAATTCATCAAAATATTTAACGTCTGCACTTAGTGTTACAATTATTTGAAAAATATACATAGCGATAGGAACAAGTAAAGCGTGATACCACCAATTTCTATTTGTGAAGAACCAAATAAATAATAACATTAGCGGAATAAATTTTCCAGTAAAGACCCACATAGCATACTGAGCACTCTCCCAAAGACTACTATCGTATGTAAACAAAAAAGTGCTCCAGATTTTTTCATCTGGAACACTTTCGTGTAAAGAAAATAATATAGGAGTCGATGCTATTAAGGTACCAATAATAGTTCCCGTAACAGCACTCCTAGATATACTTCTATCCGTTTTTAACGAGTTTTCGCTTTTTCTTTTCCATTTCGGTTTTAACTTGTCCATCTAAGTTGATTAAATCAGTTGCTTGAGCTGTGAACAACATTCCACCGAAAATTGCGATTGCTAGTACGTACTTTTTAGTCTTCATAATATAAGGGATTAAATTAATTAATTACTCAAATATAAGCAGCACTTACATTTTGAATAGTTAAACCGACTGTTAAAAACAGCTCTAATAATCACCTATAGTTACGGTTTTTCCGTAATATCTAACAATAACGTGGTGTTAGGTTGTCAATTTATTTTCTAAATTTTGTACTGCTCCATAGCGTTTTTCTGGGTTAAAGTTGTGTTTTGGCTCAATTTGAGGGATCTTGAGGTCTTGTTTTTATGTGTAATTTCAATACTATTTACATCTTCTGGTAACAAATTTTTAGCGTTCTCTGGCCATTCAATTAACACCCAATTTTGGGTATATAAATAATCTTCAAAACCAAAATTTAAGGCCTCTTCTTCATCATTAATTCTGTACAAATCAAAATGATAAATGGAACAACCTTTAGCGGCATATTCGTTAACAATCGAAAATGTTGGGCTGCTTACTTCATCTTCACTACCTATGGCTTTTACCAAAGCTTTTATAAGAGTAGTTTTGCCAACACCCATATCACCATAAAACAGAATAGTCTTAGAACTGCATTGCTCTAAAATTTGCCGCGCTACAGCGTTAATGTCTTCAATTTGATATGTTATTTCTAATAGTTTTGACATGATAAAAGGGTGTCAAAAAAGTATTCAGCCTAATTTGATGAGCAATAATAAGAAATATTAATGAAAAAAACTAGAAAAAAGTGTATTTCATCGGATTTTTATGCAATACATGGATTTATTAACATATGTACTACTTCAAAAAAACTTACGCCTATTTTGGATTCATTACCACAAACGGGATTATCATTTCCTCCAAGGAAACACCACCATGTTGGTACGTATTTCTATAATAACTTACATAGTGATTATAGTTATTTGGGTAAGCTAAAAAGTAATCACTTTTAGCAAAAATAAATGAACTACTCATAGTAATTGCAGGTAAATGAATAGCTTTGGGATCTTTTGCAACCAAGACTTCTCTGTCTTCATAAGTTAAACTACGTCCAGTTTTATAGCGCAAGTTCAAACTCGTATCTCGATCGCCAATTACCTTTGAAGGGTTCTTCACATTTATGGTACCATGATCTGTAGTTAAAATAAGCTTGAACCCCAAATTTTGAGCTTGTTGTATCATTTCTAATAAAGGGGAATTTTTAAACCAACTCACAGTAAGAGAGCGGTAAGCTTTATCATTTGAAGCCAATTCTTTTACCACATCCATCTCTGTTTTAGAATGTGATAGCATGTCTACAAAGTTGTATACTATAACCGATAAATCATTATCCTTTAAAGTTTTGAAATTCTCAACAAGCTTTTTACCCGATTTGAGATTGGTAATTTTATGATATTCAGTTTTGAGATGTTGCAAGCCTAAACGTTTTAATTGTCCTTCGAGGAATTCGGCTTCATGCATGTTTTTTCCACCTTCATCAATGTCATTTTTCCACAAATTCGGATGTAGTTTTTCCATATCAGCAGGCATTAAACCTGAAAAAATTGCATTTCTTGCATATTGTGTAGCTGTTGGCAGTATACTATAAAATGGGACTTCAGAATCTTTCTTATAGTAATTATTTACTATAGGTTCAAAGGCTTTCCATTGGTCATAACGCAAATTATCAATAACAATTAAAAGTGTTGGTTGGTTCTTACTTAATTCAGGAACAACTTTATCTTTAAAGAGGTTGTGTGATAATGTAGGAGCATCAGCTTTATGATCAAACCAAGTTGGATAATTTTTATCAATGAACTTTCCAAACTGAACATTGGCCTCATTTTTTTGAGATTCTAGTATTTCTGTCATTCCTACATCTTCAATGTCTTCCAGTTGTAATTCCCAGTATATCAACTTTTGATATAGATCACTCCATTCTTCAAAAGTATTTACCATAGATAGATCCATAGCAATCTTTCTAAACTCTTGCTGATAATTAGATGTCGTTTTTTCCGAAATAAGTCTTGAGTGGTCTAGATTCTTTTTTAAACTCAGTAAGATTTGATTCGGATTTACTGGCTTAATTAGATAATCGGCAATTTTATTTCCAATAGCCTCTTCCATAATATATTCTTCCTCACTTTTAGTAATCATTACCACAGGAAGGTTGGCACGCTTTTCTTTAATCTCATTTAGTGTTTCAAGACCTGTTAACCCAGGCATGTTTTCATCTAGAAAGACAATATCAAAGTTGGTATCATCAATAATCTCGATAGCTTCGGTACCGCTTTGACAGGTCGTAACTTTATATTGTTTTTGTTCTAAAAAGATGATATGAGGTTTTAGAAGATCAATTTCGTCATCAACCCAAAGAATATTTATAGTGTTCATGTATATTTGTTTAATATTAATGTAAAAGTCACAGTTTGAAGACAAACAACAAACTCAAAATCTTTAACGACCCAATTTACGGATTTATTACTATTCCGAACTCGGATATTTTCGATTTAATTGAACATAAATATTTTCAGAGGCTCAGACGAATTTCTCAAATGGGTTTGTCATATTTGGTATATCCAGGAGCTCACCATACACGTTTTCATCATGCTATGGGTTGCATGCATCTAATGCAAAAAGCGGTTAATGTACTTCGTTTTAAGGGAGTTGTGATTTCTGAAGAAGAAGAAAAAGCGCTTTATATAGCTATTCTATTGCACGATATTGGTCATGGACCATTCTCGCATGCTATGGAACATAGTATAGTAAATGGGATTTCACATGAAGATATTTCGAAACATTTTATGCGAAAACTCAATGAAGAATTTAACGGAAGTTTAACGCTGGCGATTAAAATATTTGAAGGAAAGCATCATCGTCCATTTTTATGTGAATTGATTTCTAGCCAATTTGATATGGATAGGGCAGATTATTTAAAACGGGATAGTTTTTATACTGGAGTTGCAGAAGGGAATATAAATAGTGAACGCCTTATCACGATGCTTAATGTTGTTGATGATAGACTTGTTGTTGAAGAAAAAGGAATCTATAGCGTTGAGAAATTTTTGGTTGCTAGACGTTTTATGTATTGGCAAGTATATCTCCATAAAACCGGCTTGGTAGCCGAACAATTGTTGGTACGTGTTTTAAAGCGGGCGAAAGAACTTAGCAATTCTGGAGTACAACTTAAGTCAAGTGAAGCTTTGTCTTATTTTCTTAATAATGAAATAACAGCTAAAAACTTTACTGATGATACATTGGAAACATTCTCTCATTTAGATGATTCAGATATCGTTTGGGCAATGAAACAATGGCAGTATCATGATGATTTTATCTTAAAAAACCTCTGTGACATGATTATTAATAGAGACTTGCTAAAGATTAAATTAAAGAACAAGCCAATTAAACCATCTACATTAAATAAGCATATTGATGATTTAATTAAAAAGTATAATATATCTAGGGATGATGCTAAATACTTTGTTTTTATTGATGAAATATCTAACCAAGCATATCAGTCAGAAAACCAAAATATAAAGATTTTGCAAAAGACTGGTAAAGTTGTAGATATCACAAAAGCTTCAGATCAATTTAGCATTAAAGCTTTATCAAAACCAGTAACTAAATATTATATCTGTTATCCTAAATAAACTTTGAGACATTTTTCATATTTTTGCGAGAATGAACTTTACAGCACAACAAATAGCTGGAATTTTAGAAGGTGATATCGTAGGAGATCCTGAGGTAGAAGTTTCTAAACTTTCAAAAATTGAAGAAGGCACAGAAGGCTCTTTGACCTTTTTGGCAAACCCTAAGTATAAATCGTATATATATTCTACTAAAGCGTCAATTACTATTGTAAATAAAACGTTTGAGCCAGAAAATGATATTACGACAACACTTATAAAGGTTGAAGATGCCTATAAATCTTTTTCAAAACTTTTAGAATACTATAATCAGGTAAAACTCAATAAGCATGGAATTGAACAACCATCATTTATATCTGAATCAGCAACATTAGGTGAAGATATATATGTTGGAGCATTCACTTACATAGGTGATAATGTTAGTATTGGAAAAAATGTAAAGATTTTTCCAAATACTTATATAGGCGATAATGTTACTATTGGAGACAATACGGTTATATTTTCTGGCGCTAAAATCTATTCAGAATCCGTAATCGGTAATCATTGCGTGATTAATGCAGGCGTTATTATTGGCGCAGATGGTTTTGGTTTTGTTCCTGATGAAAATGGTGAATACAGCAAAGTACCACAAACAGGAAATGTTATTATCGAAGATCATGTTGATGTTGGAGCAGCCACAACTATAGATAGAGCTACTCTAGGTTCTACAATAATTCGAAGAGGTGTAAAATTGGATAACCAAATCCAAATTGCTCATAATGTAGAAATAGGAAAAAATACTGTAATAGCTGCTCAAACAGGTATTGCTGGTTCATCTAAGATTGGAGAAAATTGTCAAATAGGTGGTCAAGTTGGTATTGCTGGTCATATAACTATAGGTAATAATGTAAAAGTTCAAGCGCAATCCGGAATAGGAAGACATGTAAAGGATAATGAAGTCCTTCAAGGATCTCCGTCATTCAATTATGGCGATTGGAACAAGTCTTATGTGTACTTCAAAAATTTACCTAAGATCGTTAAAACTATAAATGAAATAGAAAAAAAAGTAGATGGCAATTATTAAAACAGACGTTAAGCAAAGAACTATAGAGAAAGAGGTGTCTCTTAAAGGAGTTGGCTTACATACTGGAAAAGATGTAACACTAACCTTTTCTCCAGCACCTGTAAATAACGGATTTTCATTTAAAAGAGTAGACCTTGAAGGTGCTCCAGTTATTGAAGCAGATGCTAATTATGTAACAAATACACAGCGAGGAACTTGCTTAGAAAAAAATGGTGTGACTATCCAAACTTCAGAGCATGTGCTAGCTGCTTTGGTAGGTTTAGATATTGACAATGCAATTATTGAACTCAACGCATCTGAACCACCTATTATGGATGGCTCATCCAAATTTTTTGTTGAAGCACTAGAAAAAGCAGGTATTACAGAACAAGATGATTTTAGAGAAGAGTACGTAGTGTCTGACGTTATATCTTATTCAGATGAAGAATCTGGAAGTGAAGTCATTGTTATGCCAGCTAAAGAATATCAAGTGACAACTATGGTTGACTTTGGTACTAAAGTTCTAGGAACTCAAAATGCCACGCTTAATCATATTTCAGATTTTAAAGAAGATATCTCAGATTCAAGAACTTTTAGTTTCTTACATGAATTGGAAATGCTGTTAGAGCACGGACTTATAAAAGGAGGCGATCTCAATAATGCTATTGTGTATGTAGATAAAGAATTATCTGCGGAAACAACCGAAAAACTAAAAGTTGCGTTTAATAAAGATTCTTTATCCATCAAACCTAATGGGATATTAGATAATCTTACACTTCATCATCCTAATGAGGCTGCTAGACATAAACTTCTTGATGTTGTAGGAGATTTAGCACTAGTAGGAACAAGAATAAGAGGAAAAGTTATCGCTAATAAGCCTGGTCATTTTATCAATACCCAGTTCGCAAAGAAGTTATCTAAAATTATAAAGAATGAACGTCGTAATAATGTTCCACAAATAGATTTGAATCAAGAGCCATTAATGGATGTGATTCAAATTATGGACATGCTACCTCACAGACAACCATTTTTATTATTAGATAAGGTTTTTGAATTGTCAGATTCTCACGTGATTGGTATGAAAAATGTAACCATGAACGAAGAATTCTTTAAAGGTCATTTTCCTGGAGCTCCAGTAATGCCTGGTGTTTTGATTGTTGAAGCCATGGCTCAAACAGGAGGGATTTTAGTGCTGAGTACTGTTCCTGATCCTGAAAATTATCTAACATTCTTTATGAAAATAGATAAAGTAAAATTTAAGCAAAAAGTAGTTCCTGGCGATACTTTAATTTTTAAATGTGACCTAATCACACCTATACGTCGTGGGATATGTCATATGCAAGGATATGCCTATGCCAATGGTAAACTCTGTGCAGAAGCAGAATTAATGGCGCAAATTTCAAAAGTAAAATAAAATGAACCAACCTTTAGCATACGTACATCCTGGAGCAAAAATTGCCAAGAATGTAGTTATCGAACCTTTTACAACCATTTATAGTAATGTTACTATTGGTGAAGGAACCTGGATTGGAAGTAATGTGACCATTATGGAAGGTGCTCGTATCGGAAAGAACTGTAATATTTTCCCAGGTTCTGTGATTTCAGCAGTGCCTCAAGATCTAAAATATAACGATGAAGATACACTTACAATAATAGGTGATAATGTTACTATAAGAGAGTGTGTTACAATTAATAGAGGAACTACAGATAGAATGAAAACGGTTATTGGTAATAACTGTTTGATTATGGCGTATTGCCATGTAGCACATGATTGTGTAGTTGGAAATAATTGTATCTTTTCAAACAATAGCACATTAGCTGGCCATATTACTGTTGGAGACTATGTGGTACTCGCTGGAATGACAGCTGTACATCAATTTTGTTCTATAGGAAATCACGCTTTTGTAACTGGAGGTTCTTTAGTTAGAAAAGATGTACCACCATTTGTAAAAGCTGCACGAGAACCTTTATCTTATGTAGGTATTAACTCTGTAGGTTTGCGTAGACGTGGTTTTTCAACTGAAAAAATTAGAGAGATTCAAGATATTTATCGTATTCTTTATCAAAAAAATTATAACAACTCGCAGGCATCAGACTTAATTGAGGCCGAAATGCAAGCAACACCCGAAAGAGATGAAATTCTTCAGTTTATTAAGAATTCGCATCGCGGAATTATGAAAGGGTATTTCAAATCAAATTAATATAAAATTATACAACATAAATTATGGCAAGTACATCAGATATACGAAACGGATTATGCATTAGATATAATCACGATATCTTCAAAATTATAGAGTTCTTACATGTGAAACCTGGAAAAGGACCTGCATTTGTTAGAACAAAGCTTAAAAGTGTGACTACAGGAAAAGTGATAGATAACACGTTTTCAGCAGGACATAAAATTGATGATGTACGTGTTGAAACACATAAATTTCAGTACCTCTACAATGATGGTGAGTTTTATCATTTTATGAATGAATCAGATTATACGCAAATACGTTTGCTAGAAGCTGCGCTTGATAGACCAGATCTAATGAAAGAAGGTGAAGTTGTAACGGTATTAATTAATACCGAAGATAATTTGCCGCTCTCAGTTGATATGCCAGCAAGTGTGATTTTAGAGGTGACTCATACAGAGCCTGGTGTTAAAGGTAATACAGCAACAAACGCAACAAAACCAGCAACAGTAGAAACTGGAGCCATAGTTAATGTACCTTTATTTATCAATGAAGGTGATAAAATTAAAGTTGAAACTGAAAAAGGGACTTATAAAGAACGTATCAAGGAATAACGAATGAAATTTCCTAAACCGTATACACTTAAAGAAATTGCCAATATTATAACATCAGAATATGTTGGCGCAGATGATTTTCCAGTTTTGGGAATGAACGAAATTCATGTGGTTGAATCTGGTGATATTGTTTTTGTCGATCATCCAAAATATTACGACAAAGCACTAGAGTCTGCAGCAACAGTTGTTTTAATTAATAAAAAGGTAGAATGCCCTGAAGGTAAAGCGCTTCTCATTAGTGATGACCCGTTTAGAGATTTTAACGCCTTGACATCGCATTTTAAACCATTCAAATCGGCTAATGTCTTAATTTCTGAAACAGCTAAGATTGGTGAGAATACAGTGATTCAACCCAATTGCTTTATTGGCCATAATGTAACTATTGGTAATAACTGTACCATTCATTCTAATGTGAGTATCTACGATGATACAGTTATTGGAAATAATGTTACAATTCACGCGGGAGCTATACTTGGAGCAAGTGCATTCTACTACAAAAACCGCCCTGAAGGCTTTGATAAGTTGCGTTCTGGCGGTAGAGTTGTTATAGAAGATAATGTCGATATAGGTGCATTGTGTACAATAGATAAAGGTGTAACAGCAGACACTACTATAGGTGAAGGTTCAAAATTGGATAATCAAATTCAGGTTGGACATGATACTGTTATTGGTAAAAAATGCCTTATTGCATCTCAAGTTGGTATCGCTGGTTGTGTGGTTATTGAAGATGAAGTGACTATTTGGGGACAAGTAGGTATTACTAGTGGAATTACCATAGGTACAAAAGCGGTTATTTCTGCAAAAGCAGGTGTAAGTAAATCATTAGAAGGACATAAAAGTTATTTTGGAGTGCCAGCTGATGACTTTAGAAGCAAGTATAAGGAAATTGCTGCAATAAGAAAGATTCCTGAAATTTTAGAAAAATTAAAAAACATATAAATGACTGCAAAAGAAATCGTCAAATCATTTTACGATTTGGATTTAGCAAAATCTGAAAATGCAATAGATTTAATTCATAAAGACTGCAAATTGCTTTGGAATAGTAGTAACGGATTTACATCATTGGATTACGACGGAATTAAAAACATGATTGATGGTTTAAGAAAAGCATTTATATCGTTCAATTATAGAGTGAGTCACTTACTTGAGGATCAAAACACGATTACTGCACGATATACGATATATGTAACTTCTATTGAAAGACCAGAAAAAGAAGATGCTTTAGCGCATTTTATTTCTATTTGGGAAGTTAAAGATGGTAAACTCTTTAAGGGGTATGAAATTAGTCAACTGGCCGACGATAGTTCTGATAGTTTAAATTCATATGCTGAAATAAAAGTTTAAAAAGGTTTAATAATCATAAGCAAAAACTTATTTTTGCACTGCGAATTTTTCTTTTTAAAATTCATTAAGAAATAACAAACACAAATCATATAAAACAAACACAAATGAGCGTTTTAGTTAATAAAGATTCAAAAATAATTGTACAAGGTTTTACTGGTAGTGAAGGAACTTTTCACGCTGGTCAAATGATTGAATACGGAACAAATGTTGTAGGAGGCGTAACTCCAGGTAAAGGAGGTCAAACTCATTTAGATAAACCTGTATTTAATACAGTTGAAGAAGCTGTTACTAAAGTAGGAGCAGATACTACTATCATTTTTGTACCGCCTGCATTTGCTGCCGATGCTATTATGGAAGCTGCTGATGCCGGAATTAAAGTAATCATTACAATTACTGAAGGTATTCCAGTGGCAGATATGATTAAAGCCTCAAATTATATTAAAGATAGAGATTGCAGATTAGTTGGTCCTAATTGTCCTGGTGTAATTACTCCAGACGAAGCTAAAGTTGGTATCATGCCAGGATTTGTTTTCAAAAAAGGAAAAGTTGGCATCGTGTCTAAATCTGGTACCTTAACATATGAAGCTGCAGATCAAGTGGTGAAACAAGGTTTGGGTATAACAACAGCTATTGGTATTGGTGGAGATCCAATTATAGGAACAACAACTAAGGAAGCTGTAGAATTATTAATCAACGATCCAGAAACTGAATGTGTTGTAATGATTGGAGAAATTGGTGGTCAGTTAGAAGCAGATGCTGCTAAATGGTATCAAAATAGTAAAAGCAAAAAGCCAGTTGTTGGATTTATTGCTGGTGAAACTGCTCCAGCCGGACGTACAATGGGTCATGCAGGTGCTATTGTTGGAGGAAGTGATGATACAGCTCAAGCAAAAAAGGCAATCATGAGAGATTGTGGTATTCATGTCGTAGACTCTCCTGCCGAAATTGGTAAAAAAGTAGCAGAAGTTATTGGATAATAGTCCGTAACTTGTTAAAATAAATATAAAACACAATCGTTATTATTCCGTTGACTTTAACTTAGTCAACGGAATTTTTTTTTAAACTAATCTATATAAAAATGAAAAAGATCAAACTATGCATAATGCTTTTTGTAATTGCATTAGCTTACAATTGCAAAACTGAAAGCAAAACAGACTTGGCCTACGCAGTCGAATCTAAAACAGACACCAATGGACTTTCTTATGAGTCTGTAGTAAATGACCCAACTGGTCTGCGCCTATATACATTGGACAATGGCTTAAAAGTATATTTAAGTAAAAATATTGATGAGCCTAAAATTCAAACTTATATAGCAGTTAGAGCTGGCTCAAATTATGACCCAAAAGAATCTACAGGGTTAGCACATTATTTAGAGCATATGGTTTTTAAAGGTACTGACGAAATTGGTACTGCCGATTGGGATAAAGAAAAAGCATATTTAGATCAAATTTCAGATTTATATGAGCAGCATAGAGCTGAAACTGATCCAGAAAAGAAAAAAGAGATTTATAAAAAAATAGATGAAGTGTCTTTAGAGGCTTCTAACTTTAGTATTGCAAACGAATATGATAAGATGTTATCTTCTCTTGGTGCTACTGGAACAAATGCTTATACATGGTTTGAGCAAACGGTCTATGTGAATAAGATACCAGCAAACGAATTAAATAAATGGTTAAAAGTTGAAAGCGAACGTTTTAGCCAATTAGTTTTACGATTATTCCATACAGAATTAGAAGCTGTATTTGAAGAATTTAATAGAGGTCAGGATAATGATTTTAGAAAACGCTATGCAGCAATGTTAGATGGCTTATTTCCAAATCATCCTTATGGACAACAAACTACTATTGGAACAGGAGAGCATTTAAAAAACCCATCTATGGTAGATATTCATAATTATTTCGATAAATATTATGTGCCAAATAATATGGCAATGGTTTTAGTTGGTGATATAGATTTTGAAGAAACAATTAAAGAAGTAAATGATGCCTTTGGTAAGTTTGAACGAAAAGAATTATCTCACCCAAAACTTCCAAAAGAAGATCCTATTACATCTCCTGTAATTAAAGAGGTATTTGGACCAACTGCTGAAAATATTTCTTTGGCATTTAGAACAGATGCTATAGGTACTAAAGAAGAGAAATTTGTTACAATGGCTGATATGATACTAGCAAATGGTACTGCTGGATTAATTGATTTAAATCTAAACCAACAACAATTGGTTCAAAATGCTGGTTGTACAACAACATTCTTAAAAGAATATGGATATCATACATTTACAGGTACACCAAAGGAAGGTCAAACTTTGGATGAAGTTAAATTATTATTATTAGCTCAAATTGAAAAACTGAAAAATGGTGAGTTTGATGAATGGATGATGGATGCCGTAATTAATGATTTAAAGCTTAGCCAAACACAGACTTATGAAAACAATTCTGGTTTAGCAAATATGTATGTTGATGCATTTATTAAGAATCAAGATTGGAAAAACAGAGTACAGTTTTTAGAAGATCTAAGAGGAATAACTAAGCAAGATTTAGTCGATTTTGCCAATTCATTTTATAAAGATAATTACGTGGTTACTTATAAAAGACAAGGCGAAGATAAATCAATAGTTAAAGTTGAAAACCCGGGAATAACTCCTGTGAATCTTAATAGAGACAAAACCTCAGATTATTTGGCAAGTTTTAATGAAATAGAGTCAAAACCGTTACAGCCTAAGTTTATTGATTATAAAAAAGCTATAAAAGAAACCAAAACAGATAATGGTATTAAAGTCTCTTATATTGTAAATGAACAAAATGATCTATTTAATATGAATATCATTTTTGATATGGGAAGTGATAATGATAAGAAATTAGGTCTTGCTGCTGGCTATATGGAATACTTAGGTACAGATAAATATTCTGCTGAAGAACTAAAAAAGGAATTCTACAAGTTAGGTGTTAATTACTATGTGAGTGCTGGAGCAGAAACCACCTATGTAGGTCTAAGCGGGATTAAAGAAAATTTACCTAAAGGACTTGAGTTGTTAGAGCATTTATGGAATAATGCGGTTCCAGATCAAGAGGCCTATGACAAATATGTAGAGTCAATCGCTAAAGGAAGAAAAGATAACAAAACACAAAAAGGAAGTATTCTATGGAATGGTTTGATGAATTATGGAAAATATGGTGAAAATTCTCGTTTAAGAAATATTTTTCAAGTTAGCGAACTCCAAGACATGGATCCAGCAGAATTAGTTGAGATTGTCAAAGGAATGAAAAACTATGAACAACGAGTATTTTATTATGGTAAAGATGTTGAAGCTGCAGTTGTTGCATTAAATGAAAATCATAAAGTAGCAGATGAACTAAATCAATATCCAGAAGCTATGGCATATTTAGAAAAGGAAACTGGCGGAAATGTATACTTCGTCGATTTTGATATGGTACAATCTGAAATGTTGTTTTTAGCAAAAGGAGATCCTTTTAAAGCTGAAAATATGGCTGCTTCGACCTTGTTTAATACGTACTTTGGAAGTGGGTTATCTTCTATTGTTTTTCAAGAAATTAGAGAATCAAAATCATTAGCGTATTCAGCATTTTCTGGTTATAGTAATGCCAATAAAAAAGATGATTCTAATTATATCATGGCTTATATTGGAACACAAGCCAATAAAATGCCACAAGCTGTTGATGCTATGATGGAATTGATGACCAATATGCCAGAAGCCGAAAAACAGTTTAATGCGGCCAAAGAGTCTACACTTAAAAAACTAGCGGCACAACGCATTACGAAATCTAATGTATTTTGGAGTTATGAGCGTCTCAAAAAATTAGGAATCGATAATGATAATCGTGAAGAGATCTATAACACTATTAAAAATATGACTATGGATGATCTTCGTGATTTCTTTAATAAAAATATTAAAGGAGAGCACTATAACGTTATGGTGATTGGTAATAAAAAAGACATAGACTTCAAGGCATTAAGTAAATTAGGTAAGCTTCATGAGATGGATATTGATTATCTATTTAATTATGAACAACCTGAAGAATTAAAGATGTAATTACTACCTCAAATATTGTTAAAAACCTCACAAGATTTTGTGAGGTTTTTTTATTTCTTGCAACTTGTAATTGCTATATTTGACTACCAACTATTAAAAATTTAAATATGAAGTTACTCGAAGGAAAAACAGCAATTATTACTGGCGCTAGTCGAGGTATTGGTAAGGGAATTGCAGAAGTTTTTGCACAACATGGAGCCAATGTGGCATTTACATACAGTTCTTCGGTTGAAGCAGCAAATGCTTTAGAAAAAGAATTAAACACCCAGGGCATTAAGGCTAAAGGGTACCAAAGTAATGCAGCTAATTTTGAAGACGCTCAAAAACTAGCCGAAGATGTGCTAGCCGAATTTGGAAGTATAGATATTTTAGTAAACAATGCAGGAATCACAAAAGATAATCTGCTCATGAGAATGGGAGAGGATGACTTTGATAAAGTGATTGAAGTGAATTTGAAGTCAGTTTTTAACATGACCAAAGCAGTTCAGCGCACAATGCTAAAACAACGTAAAGGATCTATTATAAATATGAGTTCTGTTGTTGGCGTTAAAGGTAATGCAGGACAAACAAATTATGCAGCCTCAAAAGCTGGTATCATTGGGTTCTCAAAATCTGTCGCTTTAGAGTTAGGTTCTAGAAATATTAGAAGTAATGTCATCGCTCCAGGTTTTATTGAAACAGAAATGACGGCAAAATTAGATGAAGAAACAGTAAAAGGGTGGAGAGCTGCTATACCTCTAAAACGTGGTGGTAATCCAGAAGATATAGCTAATGCTTGTGTGTTTTTAGCAAGTGATATGAGTGCTTATGTTACTGGACAAACCTTAAATGTTGATGGTGGAATGCTTACTTAATATAGATGTGTAATACTTGCAAACAGAAACAATAACTTATATCATCATATCTGGAATTATAGCGCTATTACTAGCGCTATTTCAGTATGCTTATAAATCCAAGATCAAAGGACCTCGTTCTTGGTTATTATCAGCCTTGAGATTTATAACATTGTTCTCTGTTTTTTTGTTACTTATTAATCCAAAATTTGATCAGGTTAGTTATTACAACGAAAAACCAAATCTTGTTGTAGCTGTTGATAATTCTGAATCTGTGAGCTATCTTGAACAGTCACAAAATACTTCGCAACTCATAAATTCGTTAAAAGCGAATGAGGCCTTAAATGAAAATTTTAATATTGAATTTTATAGCTTCGGAAAAGAAGTAAACGCAACAGATTCGTTGTCATTTGATGAAAAACAATCTAATCTAGCTTTAGTGTTTGAACGTTTAGCTGAAGTATATAATAGTTCCATATCACCAACGCTTCTTATTTCCGATGGAAACCAAACCTACGGAAACGATTATGCCTATCTGACAAAGCGTTATAAACAAGCTGTATTTCCTATTATTTTAGGTGATACAACAACATATACAGATGTCAAAATTCAGCAATTAAATGTGAATCGCTATGCGTATTTGAAAAATAAATTTCCTGTTGAAGTCATAGCAACATATAATGGCAATTCAACTGTAAATACCCAACTCAAAATTACATCTGGTGCAACTACAGTATTTTCAAAGCCTATCACGTTTAGTAAAACGATAACCTCACAAATTGTAAATTTGACGCTACCAGCAAATAGAGTAGGAGTCACAAGTTATAGAGCACAAGTTGTACCGTTAAATAACGAGAAGAATACCATAAATAATGTAAAGAATTTTGCTGTTGAAGTTATAGATCAAAAGACAAATGTGGCTATTGTTTCTGATGTGTTGCATCCAGATCTTGGTGCACTTAAAAAATCGATAGAAAGTAACGAACAACGAAATGCGGAGATTTTATCAACGACTGAGTTTTTAAATAAAGCAAATGATTTTCAACTCGTAATTGTATATCAGCCCACCAATAATTTTAGAGCGCTATTCAAAGAAATTGATCGCTTGAAACTAAACAAGATTGTTGTAGCTGGAACCAAAACCAACTGGTCGCTTTTAAATCAATTGCAGGCTAATTATAAACAACAACTCACCAATCAAACTGAAGAATATCAGCCTACACTAAATCAGAATTATGCCACATTTATAGTTGATAATTTAAATTTTGGTGAATTTCCGCCTTTAAAAGCAGAGTTTGGTGAAACGATATTTTCGATTCCATTTGAAACCATTTTGTACAAGACTATAAACGGGACACAAATAGAAGAGCCTCTTATTTCTACGTTTGAAATTAATGATAGACGCGAGGCTCTAATTTTAGGTGAAGGTATTTGGAGGTGGAGAGCTCAGGCTTTTCTCAATGAAAATTCATTTAATTCGTTTGATAATTTTATAGGAAAATTGGTTCAATACCTTAGTACAAGTCAGCGTCGTACAAGATTGAATGTAAATTATGAATCATTTTATAACGGAAATGATAATGTCAAAATCACAGCGCAATTCTTTAATAAGAATTATGAATTTGAAGACAATGCCAGTTTAAATATTACGCTTAAAAGTAAAGACACAGACAGCACTAGATCGTTTCCATTTGTACTAAAGAATACAAATTATGAAGTGGATTTAAGTGGATTAGAAGCTGGAAATTATTCATTTATAGTAAGCGTTAATAACGAAAATATTTCTAAATCCGGTGAACTCAAAATATTAGATTATAACGTCGAGCAACAGTTTTTAAATGCCAATGTAACAAAGCTTCAAAGTCTGGCAAATAGTAGTGATGGCCAATCCTATTTTATTGATAATACTGCTGCAATAGCAAATGACTTGCTAAACGATTCTAGATTTGCAACCATTCAAAAAAGCACCAAAAAAGTCGTACCTTTGATTGATTGGAAATATCTTCTCGCACTCATTGCATTAAGTCTAGCAGCTGAGTGGTTTATTAGAAAATATAACGGACTTATTTAAAAACTATAATTATGGAAAAATTACCAAAAGTTGCACTACCAGTTATGTTTGGTATTGTGGTGCTTATCATACTTTTTGCAAAATCTGCAGTCACAATCGATTCAGGAGAAGGTGGTGTATTATACAAACAATTTTCTGGAGGTGTTGACTTAGAAAACACTTATGGTGAAGGGTTTCACATTGTAGCACCTTGGAATAGTATGATTAAATATGAAGTAAGAGATCAGTCTGTGCAAGAACAATTACCTGCATTACTGTCTGTTGATGGTTTACCTATTGAAGTGGATTTGACTATTCAATACAAACCTAATTATTCAAATCTAGGTCGACTACATCAAACTGTAGGTGTTGATTACTACATCAGAAAAGTTAAGCCAGCTATAAATTCTGTTGCAAGAAGTATTATTGGTCAGTATACTGCAGAAGAACTGTATTCGTCTAAAAAGAATTCTATTCAAAATGAAATTCAAGAACAGACCAAAAAGGATTTATCTGCTGTTTATATAGATTTACTTCAAGTCCTTGTTGAGAAAATAGAATTACCAGAAAAGATTACGGCAGCAATTGAAGATAAAAAAACGAAAGAACAAGAATTGGAAAAGTATAAATACCTATTGCAAACTGCTGAAAAAGAAGCCGAAAGACAACGTGTTGAAGCCGATGGAAAAGCGATTGCCAATAAAATCTTAAGTGCTTCTCTAACTGATAAAATATTACAAGAAAAAGGTATTGAAGCGACATTAAAACTCTCCGAATCGCCTAATAGTAAAGTTATTGTAATTGGTTCTGGAGATTCTGGGATGCCTATAATTTTAGGAAATCAATAAATGAAAACGATTATCATCTCTTTATTATGTTGCTTGAGTTTCCTAATTCATGGTGACAACAACTTACTATCAAATAGTTATGTAGAATGCTATTATGATAAAGAGGTGAAACGACCAATATTAGTATATGATAGTATCAATGGAAAGATTGTTGACTCACTTTATAATATTGATGATAAATACGCATGGTATAAATTAACCATTTTAGAGAGTGAGTATGGCTGGTTTAAAATTAAAAAGATTTCACGTTTGCCGTCTTCTCATATAGATTATAATTATGAGAATTATTGGGTAAAGAATATTGGTTTTTTAATTAATGCAGATAATTATAGTGATAAACATCATGTGTATTTATACGATTTACCATCAGTAACATCTAATAAGATTCACAGGTTAGATAACTTTCAAAAAGTAAATGTGATTGAAGTTGATGACCTATGGGCAAAAGTAAAATTTACCGTTGGTAAAAAGCAAATCGAGGGTTGGTTAGGATATAACGACCAATGTGGATTGCCATGGACAACATGCCCAAAATCGGATTAGTATTAAATAAATCATAATAATTAAAAAAGGATTTGGAATTGTAGATAAAAATTTGCAACCTTTGTTCAAACAAAACAACAAATGACTTTTATTCAACTACATCATCATCATTTTCACTCTAGCACTCAAGCGAGCTGAAGATGTATTGAATAAAATCAACATATTTAAAAACCGTTTGAGTAAGTCAAACGGTTTTTTTTATTTCCATAATTTAAATTACCAAAAGCGATTTACTCAAACTGAAACATTAAAATCAAAAAATGAGTAAATTAAAAATTGCAGTACAAAAATCAGGTAGACTTCACGACGATTCTATGAAGCTATTGAAAGACGTTGGAATCTCTATTGATAATGGAAAAGACCAACTCAAGGCATCTGCCAAGAATTTCCCTTTGGAAGTTTTTTATTTAAGAAATGGTGATATACCTCAATATTTAAAAGATGGTGTAGTAGATGCAGCAATCATAGGAGAAAATGTTTTAGTAGAAAAAGGCAATGGTATTTCGATTTTAGAAAAACTTGGGTTCTCATCATGTAAAGTGTCTATAGCTATCCCGAAGTCTAAAAACTATAACTCAATTAAAGATCTTGAAGGCAAGCGCATTGCAACATCGTATCCAAATACGGTGAACCTGTTCTTAGAACGAAATAATGTCAATGCCAACTTACACATTATTAACGGTTCTGTTGAAATTGCTCCAAATATTGGATTGGCAGATGCAATTGTTGATATTGTCTCTAGTGGAAGTACATTGTTTAAAAACGGACTAAAAGAAGCAGAAATCCTATTGAAATCTGAAGCTGTACTTGCAGTTTCACCTTTAATTACCTCGGAAAATGAGAGTACTTTAAATAAACTTCGGTTTCGCTTACAATCAGTTCTAAAAGGAAGACAGAGTAAATATGTATTGCTTAACGCACCTAATGATAAGTTAGAAGCTATTGTCAATATTTTACCTGGTATGAATAGTCCAACTATTTTGCCGTTAGCAAAAGAGGGATGGAGCTCTCTACACTCAGTGATTAATAAAAATGAATTTTGGGAAATTATTGATGAACTTAAGCAGAATGGTGCAGAAGGAATTTTAGTGTGTCCAATCGAAAATATGGTACTGTAATGAAAACGATAATAAACCCAAAACGATCAGATTGGTCTAGTATTTTAAAGCGACCAACACAAACTGTAGAGACTATTGAAAATACGGTTAATGAGATATTTAATGATGTACAACGTAATGGTGATAAGGCTATTTCTAAATACACAGAATTATTTGATGGTGCAAAATTTGAGTCGGCAATTGTATCTAAAAAAGAAATAGAAGGGGCTTCTGAGTTCATTTCTGAAGACTTAAAAGCTGCTATAAAAACAGCAAAGCTTAACATAGAGATTTTTCATAAAGCTCAAAAAACAGAACGCATTACTGTAGAAACCAGTCAAGGTATAAATTGTTGGCAAGAAAAGCGCCCAATTCAAAAAGTTGGATTATATATTCCAGGAGGAACTGCTCCTTTGTTTTCTACAGTTTTGATGCTAGCTGTTCCAGCTCAAATTGCTGGGTGTAATGATGTTGTATTGTGTTCACCACCAAATAGTAAAGGAAAAATTGCTAATGAAATTTTATATACCGCTCAGTTATGTGGTGTTACCAAGATCATTAAAGTTGGTGGTATACAGGCTATTGCTGGATTAACATTTGGCACAGAACACATTCCACAGGTTTATAAGATCTTCGGTCCTGGAAATCAATTCGTGACAGTAGCGAAACAATTAGCAACAAAATATGGTGTTGCTATTGATATGCCTGCTGGTCCAAGTGAATTGTTAGTGGTCGCAGATGATACTGCAAAAGCAAATTATGTGGCCTCAGATTTATTGAGTCAAGCCGAACATGGTGCAGATAGCCAAGTGATTTTAGTATCTACATCTAAAGGGTTTATTAACGAGGTTAAATTTGAGATAGAGCAACAGATGCTAAAGCTTCCTCGTAGAGATATGGCACAAAAAGCTATCGATAATTCTAAACTAATATATGTTGAAACTCATGAAGTAGCTTTGGATGTTATCAATGAATATGCACCAGAACACTTTATCATATGTACATCTAATGAGGATTTTTATATTGATAATATTTCTAATGCTGGCTCTGTATTTATTGGAAATTATACGCCAGAAAGCGCAGGTGATTATGCTTCTGGAACTAACCATACGTTGCCTACAAATGGATTTAGTAAAGCGTATTCTGGTGTCAACCTAGACAGTTTTACCAAGAGTATTACATTTCAGAAGATATCAAAAGAAGGGATTCTAAACATTGGAAAAACTATCGAACTAATGGCAGAAGCTGAAGGCTTACAAGCACATAAGAATGCCGTAACATTACGATTAAAAGATTTGAAAGAATGAAAATAACTAGCTTAATTAGAAATAATATTAAATCCTTGAAACCTTATTCGTCTGCTCGAGATGAATTTAAGGAACTGTCTAGTGATTTCGTATTTATTGACGCTAATGAAAACCCATTTGAAAATGGTGTTAATCGATATCCTGACCCGCAACAATCGCTAGTTAAAACGCATCTTTCTGATATAAAAAAGATACCTGTAGAAAATATATTGTTAGGAAATGGTAGCGATGAAGTTTTAGACTTAATTTTTAGAGTGTTTTGTGAGCCAAACAAGGACAATATAATTACATTGCCACCAACGTATGGAATGTATGAAGTGCTAGCTCAGACCAATGCAATTGAAGTACAAAAAATTGAGTTAGATCATAACTTTCAGCCTAGAACTAAAGACATTTTAGATGTAGTAAATCCCTTTACAAAGCTACTGTTTTTATGCTCTCCAAATAATCCTACGGCTAATAGTTTTGAATCTAAAACCATAGAACAGTTATTACATAATTTTAATGGTATTGTAGTTATTGACGAGGCGTACATCGATTTTTCTAATACCGAAAGTTGGTTGAGTCGTTTAGATGAGTTTCCAAATTTAATTGTGACACAAACACTCTCTAAAGCCTACGGTATGGCAGGCATTCGATTGGGTGTTTGTTATGCTTCCGTCGAAATTATATCTGTGCTAAATAGAATAAAACCACCATATAATATCAATGAACTTACTCAACGAAAAGCTTTAGAGCGATTGTCAGATTATAAATTGGTTTTTGCCGAAATTCAAAAAATCCTAGAACAGCGCAAGTGGTTAAGAACCGAACTAGAAATGATAGCATTCGTAGATACTATTTATCCATCTGATGCCAATTTCTTATTGGTAAAAGTTGATAATGCAACTATGCGATACAACCAACTAATAGAAAAGGGAATAGTTGTAAGAAATAGAACCAATGAGCCAGGTTGTACCAATTGTCTAAGATTTTCAGTGGGTACACAAATGGAAAATATAAAACTAATTAAAGAACTGAACACATTATAATGAAACGCGTATTATTTATAGATCGAGATGGAACCATTATTAAAGAACCAGCAGATGAACAGATTGATTCATTTGAAAAGTTAGAGTTCTATCCTAAAGTATTTCAATATCTAAGTAAGATTGCGAACGAGTTAGACTTTGAAATTGTTATGATTACCAATCAAGATGGTTTGGGTACAGATGTATATCCTGAGAACACCTTTTGGCCAGTACATAACTTTATTTTAAAAACCTTTGAAGCTGAAGGTGTCATATTTAAAGAGCAATATATCGATCGAACATTCGCAAAAGATAATGCTCCAACACGAAAGCCTAATACAGGTTTATTGACCAAGTATTTTTCTACGGAATACGATTTGGATAACTCTTTTGTTATTGGTGACCGCTTAACAGATATCGAATTAGCTAAGAACCTAGGATCAAAAGGTATTTTTATTAATGATGACACCAATCTTGGAACTGATGAAATTACTGTTAAACGAGAAGCCTTAAATAAATTCATTGCTTTGGAAAGTAATGATTGGGAAAGGATTTACACTTTTTTAAAAGCTGATGCTAGAACTAAAAGTATTGAGCGAAACACCAATGAAACAGAGATTAAAATAGATTTAAACCTTGATGGAACTGGTCAAAGTGACATTGATACTGGAATTGCTTTTTTTGATCATATGCTAGATCAAATTGCGCGTCACGGACAATTAAACCTAACGATTAAAGTTGATGGTGATTTAGAGGTCGATGAGCACCACACAATTGAAGATACTGCCATTGCTCTAGGTGAAGTATTTGCAATTACCTTAGGCAATAAGCTTGGTATTGAACGCTACGGATTTTCATTGCCTATGGATGATTGTTTTGCGCAGGCCGCTATAGACTTTGGTGGACGGAACTGGTTGGTTTGGGAGGCTGAATTCAAACGCGAAATGATAGGAAAAATGCCAACAGAAATGTTCTATCACTTTTTTAAATCGTTTACAGATGGTGCCAAATGCAACTTGAATATAAAGGCTGAAGGCACGAATGAACATCATAAGATTGAGGCGATTTTCAAGGCTTTTGCAAAAGCTATCAAAATGGCCGTTAAACGCGATGTAGAAAAAATGATATTGCCATCAACAAAAGGTCTTTTGTAATGAGTGTAGTTATTGTAGATTATGGCGCAGGAAATATAAAAAGTATACAGTTTGCTTTTAAACGTTTAGGAGTTGAGGCTAAACTTTCTAATGATCCAGCTATCATAAAGGCAGCAGATCGAGTGATCTTTCCTGGAGTAGGAGAAGCAAGCTCTGCAATGAAAATGCTTAAGCAAACTGGTTTGGATGATGTCATACCAAAATTAAAGCAGCCAGTACTTGGAATCTGCTTAGGAATGCAGCTTATGTGTAATGGTTCTGAAGAAGGAGATACTGAAGGACTAGGGATTTTCAATGCTGAAGTTAAGCGTTTTTCTAATAAAGTGAAAGTGCCTCAGATGGGGTGGAATACCATTACTAATTTAAAATCTGAATTATTCAATGGTATAAAAGAGAATGAATTCATGTACCTTGTGCATAGTTATTATGCAGAGCAATGTGAAGAAAGTATCGCCTCTACCTATTATGAATTTAGTTATGCCTCTGCATTACAAAAAGAGAATTTTTATGGTGTTCAATTTCACCCTGAAAAGAGTAGTACAGCAGGAGAACAATTATTAAAAAACTTTTTAGAATTATGAGAATTATACCAGCAATAGATATCATAGATGGCAAATGTGTACGTCTTACTAAAGGTGATTATGATACTAAAAAAGTATATAATGAGAACCCTGTTGAAGTGGCTAAAGAATTTGAATCTTATGGGATTCAATATTTGCATTTAGTAGACTTAGATGGTGCTAAGGCCAAGCATATTGTAAACTATAAAATTTTAGAACAAATTGCTTCAAAAACCAATTTAAAGATTGATTTTGGAGGAGGTTTAAAGTCTAATGAGGATTTACACATTGCTTTTAATTCTGGTGCTAGACAGGTTACAGGTGGAAGTATTGCTGTTAAAGACCCTACAACCTTTGAAGGTTGGCTTAATACCTATGGTGGAATAAAAATTATGCTTGGAGCCGATTGTAATAATGAAAAAATTGCTGTGAGTGGCTGGCAAGAAGAAAGCGATATGAATGTGATTCCTTTTATTAAAGCTTATGAAAGCAAAGGTGTAAAGTATGTCATCTGTACAGATATAGCTAAAGATGGAATGCTTGAAGGTCCGTCATTTGATCTTTATAAACGCATACTTAACGAAACAAAAGAGGTTAGGTTGATAGCCTCTGGAGGTGTGACATCAATTGATGATTTAAACGCCTTGGAAGATTTAGGCTGTGAAGGCGCCATCATAGGAAAAGCTATTTATGAAGGCCATATTTTATTAAGAGACTTAGAAACACACTTATAGTATGCTAACAAAACGAATTATTCCTTGTTTAGATATCAAAAACGGTAGGACAGTTAAAGGTGTCAATTTTGTGGACTTGCGTGATGCTGGCGACCCTGTTGAGTTGGCAAAGCAATATGCAAACCTTGGAGCAGATGAATTGGTGTTTTTAGATATTTCGGCCACATTAGAAAGAAGGAAAACTATGCACGATATGGTATTGAAAGTTGCAGAGCAGGTTAATATTCCATTTACGGTAGGAGGCGGGATTTCTTCTATTGAAGATGTTGATGATTTACTGCACTGTGGAGCAGATAAGATCTCTATAAATTCGAGTGCTGTAAAACGTCCAGAATTAATTAACGAGTTATCTCGAAAGTTTGGTAGCCAATGTGTGGTAGTAGCAATTGATGCGAAGCAAATAGAAGATAAATGGATGGTGCATTTAGCTGGAGGCACTATTCCTACTGATCTCAATTTGTTTGATTGGGCTAAAGAGGTTGAACTGCGAGGTGCTGGAGAAATTTTATTTACATCAATGAATAACGATGGTACTAAAGCCGGTTTTGCAAATGATGCCTTAGCCAAGCTTTCTGAAATTGTAAATATTCCAATTATTGCATCTGGAGGTGCTGGGTCTACACAACATTTTATTGATGCTTTTGAAAATGGAAATGCCGATGCTGCTTTGGCTGCTAGTGTATTTCACTTTGGTGAAATAGATATTTTAGATTTAAAAAGAGAATTGAAGAATAACAATATTGAAGTGCGGCTATGAGTCGCTATGTTGAACTAATTTCAACATCTATAATAAACAACAATGAATATAGATTATAATAAAAACAACGGACTCGTACCTGCAATAATACAAGATGCTGCAACAAACAAAGTGTTGATGTTAGGATACATGAATGATGAAGCTTTAAAGAAAACATTAGAGACGAAACAGGTGACTTTTTTTAGTAGAACCAAACAACGTTTGTGGACTAAAGGAGAAGAGAGTGGAAATGTGCTTAGTCTGGTTGATGTCAAATTGGATTGTGATAATGATACGCTATTAATCAAGGTAAAACCTAAAGGTCCGACATGCCATAAAGGTTCAGATACGTGCTGGAATGAAGATAATACTCAAGACTTTGGATTTCTTTCAGAATTAGAAACGGTTATAGAAAGCAGAAAACATAATGCACAAGAGGATACGTCTTATGTAGCGTCTTTATTTTCTAAAGGGATTAATAAAATAGCACAGAAAGTGGGAGAGGAGGCCGTAGAAACGGTTATTGAAGCCAAAGACTCTAATGATGAGTTGTTTTTAAATGAAAGTGCAGATTTGTTATTTCATTACTTGATCCTTTTACAAGCTAAAGGTTTTAAATTGAATGATATTGTTAATATCCTTAAGAATAGAAAAAAATAAACTGCCGCTAAGCTATTAGCGACAGTTACTCTAATGTATAACAGAAAGTTTAATCGCGCATTAGAAACACTTAAATTGTTGTTACTATTAGCTGTTACTCTCTATAATTTCCAATGTTTGTTCTATCCAATCACGATCAAAATCTAATTTGATATCTGGAGTAATTCCATGACCTTCATAGTTAAAGAATCGATGAAAATTCATATCGGTAGGAACAACTCTAAAATGCCCAGATGGCATATCGTAACTTGTTCCATAATTGATCCCATAAGCAAGTGAACCATAAGTGGTTTGTCCTAAATGTATAGCCCCTTTTATCTTTTTAAGCTTTGTTGTAAATTGCTCTGCATTACTCCCAGTATAACAGTTGGTTAACACATATATTTTTGCTCTACTTTTTCTAAGTAATTTTATAAAAGGATCAGAGAGTTTTTTATTTCCACCACCATTACTTCTCAGATCAATTATGATATGTTTAGCCGTAAAGGAGTTTTTATGTTTTTTATAGAAATTTTTAAATGCTTTTCTGTTGTCAGTTGTGAAAGAACTAAACTCACCAAAGTACACGTATTGTACATCATCATTAATTTGCTTAAAATCCCAATTCGATTTGTTATTGATGCGTGTTTCAAAATTTAAAGTATTGCCAACCTTTTTATAACTCCATAACCTTTCATTTTCAAAAGTTAAATTTTTGACCATTAATAATTGTCGACTTCTATTGTGATAGGTAAACATGTCATACTTTCCAAACTGATTTTTTTTAGCAATGAATTGTATTTGACCAGGTTCCCATATCTTAATGGCACTAGATAATATGACTCCAACAATAGTATTTTCATCAGATTTGTAAATTCCAGATACTATTTGTGTCCCATAGTTATAGACTCCTTCAATACTATGTTTTGGTTTATTCTTAAGTTCGTTTTCCAAATTAGTAAGTTCTAATGTAGTTCTTGGGTGTTTTATAAAAGTATCAGAATTTAAAAATACTTGCTGTTTGTCTTCATCATAGTAGTTCTCTTCTGAAAGATAGGAATCGTTAGCTCTTACTTTTGCATGAAAATCGGTAACAACCATAAGTTGTTGGTTTAGCATTCTAAAACATTCTGAAACAGAAACTGGCGATATCATTTTACTAGACAATTCATTGTAGGTGTTTTGAAATTCCACAAGTTTTTGCCCTTTGATCTGCTTTTTATAGGATGGCATGTCTTTCATTTTTTCAACTAAGAAATCTAAATCCGATTTACAATCACAAGGTTGAGACTGTGCAAAGGTAGATGTGATAGAGAAAATAAGATAAAGGCTAAATGTGATTAAATTTTTCATTGTAAACTAATTGTATGTGATTAAACTTTCTGAAACAAATGTATTTTAGAAATCACATATTACTCAATAATAACGCGTATTTGGGGTGAAATGTATCTAGACTGTGGTGAATAATTGGGTTTTGATGTTCTCTAAATACGTTTTAGAAATTGGAACTTCAATTTGGTAGGATAATGCTAAAAAATGCTTACTTTTCTCTGTTTTCCAGTTTTGAAAATGGAAAGGGTTGATTATAAAACTTCGATGTGTTCTTAGTAGTTCTGGAAAGGATTTTTCAATAACTGATAACTTATTTCTAATGAGTGTTTTTTTGAGTTGGTTACCATTACTATAAAATATTTCAATGTAATTATCGGATGATTGGATACAAATCAAATCCTTCAATAGTAAACGCAAGCCTTCATAATTACCTTCTCCTTTTATTTCTATTTTCTGTTCCTCAAGTTTCTTGTTTTTATACTTTCCAAAAGCAAAACGTCCTATAATTACTATAGGCAAAATTGTCAATATAGCTGGTAGCATGATTGCTTTTAAATGATACCAGAACTCATAAGCATTGGGATGCCATTCAACAATAAAATACAAGTAAAACAAGCGCAAAGTGATAATGGCTATGCAAATAAAAACGGTTATTAAGAGTAACTCGTTTGATAGTTTCCAAGTCGCACCATTTTTTTTATATAACCATATCTGCATTGGTAATATAACAACATACAACAAGGCACCAATCAATCCGTAGAGGGGTAAATAAATAAGCTTTTCTGTATCTCCAAATTCATTTACGTCCAGCGGTTCTGTGAAATATAGGAAGACAAAAATCCAAATCGCTAAACCTAAAGCAATGATAAGATGATGTTTAATTGAAGGGTCAAATGGATATTTCGTATTCACTAGCACATTTTATGCTTAAAAATAAAACTTCAATAGATAATTACCAATAACATTAGCTGCAAAAATTTTGTAAAAACTCACAAATTAGCGTTCTTGCCTTTATGTTCAACAAACGCTTTTACTATTTAATAAAGATTCAATACTTAGGCTATCGTTTTCATGGTTGGCAAAAGCAACCTAAACTCAAAACGATCCATTTAATGATCGATAGAACACTTAATTTTATTCTCGACGGAAAGCAATTTAAAACCTTAGGCTCAGGACGTACAGATGCTATGGTATCTGCTAATGAAACAGCATTTGAACTCTTTATCTACGAGAAAATTGAAGATGAAGAGGCTTTTTTGGCATTATTCAACCATAACTTGCCTCAGGATTTAAGAGCCTTAGCAATAGAGGAAGTAGATGCCGACTTTAATATTATTCAGCATTCGAAAATAAAAGAATATGTGTACCTGTTTACTTATGGTCAAAAATGCCATCCGTTTTGTGCGCCAATAATGACTACCATTCTTCATGATTTAGATATTGAACTCATGAAAAAAGGTGCTCAATTGTTTCAAGGCACGCATAACTTTAAGCCGTATTGTTTTAGAGCGACAGATAATGGTTTGTATGAAAGAACAATAGATAGTTGCAGTCTCGTTGAAAATGATTTGTTTACAGCTAATTTTTTTCCGAAGAAAACCTATACACTTATTGTCAAGGGAAAAGGCTTTGGTCGAAATCAAATCCGTTTAATGATGGGAACACTTATTAAACTAGGTCGAGGTGAAGTAGATCTATCTTATATTGAAAATTCCTTGAAACCAGAAAGCACAGCTGTTATGGATTTTATTGCGCCAGCTTCTGGGTTGATATTGAATTCAGTAGAATTTGAATAAACTACTTAAGTTTTGGTTCGCGTCTAATTGCCCAACTTATAAAAACTAAAGCGCAAAATAATATGCATGTTTCTATAATGTGTGATGCAACAATTAATAACATCTCTGATTCAAATTGAGAATCTTCAGAGAAGACACTTCGGTGATAGGATGAATTTATAATCACCAGTTTTTCAAACATAGCACCCGAAAACAATGTTGCTATTGAAATTGGTATCATCAATAAACCAACGTAACGCATCTTTGACCGTACATTTTTTAACCAGAATAACTGTATCAATCCGCAAAATATAAATGGTCGTAGTAACATTAACCAATAGGCCCAAGCATAAGGACCTGTAGCTCTTTTACTAAAAAACTCAAAATCACTAGAATGATAATAAGATATCGTCGAGACCAGATACAAAATTAAATAAATAATGGCCAAAACTCTTGCAACTCTAATTGAGTGGTATATAAAATTATAAATCAGTTTAGTTTTAAAGAACAAATACGTAATTAATGCAAAAATGGTTGTTAATGCAAAACCAAAAAATAAGTTGTCTAGAAATTGGTTGAGTAGTCTTGAGATGACATGAAATTCGCTCATCTATAATTTACTTTTAGCATGTTCTAACCCTAATTCGATATAGTTCAATAATTCGGTTTCTGTTTTAATACCTTCGTTAGACACATAGACAAACTCTTTCATTGGTCTTTTTGTGAAATCCATTGGTCTAACTGTAGGTTTGGCTAATTCGATTTCCATTTTATCTGAAACAATGCGTACAGCTAATTCCTGTTTAATGATGCCTACTGTCATTTTTCCTTTATATAGAAATGAGAGCCCTCCAAACATTCTTTTTTCAGTAAATGTTTCGGGAAAAAACTTGAGTTGTTCTCTAATGCGATTGGCGAGTTGCTCGTTGAATGCCATATTTTATTTGCTTATGATGATATTGACAATAAATATAATTTGACTTATTACAGTTACCAAAATAATTATTGTTTCAATCAAATTTTTAATCGAGCCGAAGCCATCACACTTTGATCTGCATAATTACCTTCGAGGTATTTTAAATGACCAACAATAGCGATCATAGCTGCATTGTCTGTTGTATATTCAAACTTTGGTACATAGGTCGTCCAACCAAATTTATGCTCACCATCTTTTAATGCTTGACGTATTCCAGAGTTTGCTGAAACGCCTCCACCAATGGCAATATGTTTAATTCCAGTTTGTTTGGTCGCGAGTTTGAGCTTGTCAATTAGTATCCCAATTATTGTATACTGAATAGAGGCACAAACATCATTTAAATGCTCTTCGATAAAGTTGGGATTGGCTTTTACTTGTTTTTGAACAAAATAAAGTATAGCCGTTTTTAATCCAGAGAAACTAAAATTAAGTCCGTCAACTTTTGGCTTGGTGAATGCATAGGCTTTTGGATTACCCAATTTAGCACGACGGTCTATTTCGGGTCCTGCAGGATATCCTAATCCTAATATTTTTCCACTTTTATCAAAGGCCTCTCCAACAGCATCATCAATAGTTTCTCCAATAACTTCCATATCAAAATACGAATTCACTTTCACGATTTGGGTATGCCCTCCAGATATGGTCATTGCTAAAAACGGAAAAGGAGGTTTTTCAAAATCGGCCTCATCAATAAAATGAGCCAAAATATGTGCTTGCATATGATTGACATCAATAAGTGGAATATTCAAACCATAAGCCAACGATTTTGCAAATGAAGTTCCAACCAATAAAGAGCCCATTAATCCAGGACCTCTTGTAAAAGCAATGGCACTTAGCTGATCTTTGTTAATGCCTGCTTTTTTTAATGCTTGATCAACCACAGGAACGATATTTTGTTGGTGTGCTCTTGAGGCTAATTCTGGAACTACACCACCATAGGCTTCATGTATTTTTTGATTAGCTACAATGTTACTTAAAATCTTTCCGTTATGCATTACAGAAGCTGCTGTATCATCGCATGATGACTCTATAGCAAGAATATATATATTTTGTGATGTCATTAATATAAATTAGGCACAATAATTGTTAATTTTGAGGTCAAAGTTATAACTTTCATAGCGTATCAAGAAATTCCTGAAAATAGTATCAAAAATATTAGCAATTATTTTGCTATTATTCATCATTTTGGTGTTGGTGTTTTCTATACCTGCAGTTCAAACAAGTGTAGGGAAATATGTGACGAAACGAGTTAATGATGATTTCGGCACGAATATCAATATTGGTAAGGTCGGACTTCAATTTAATGGTGATGTAGAACTTAAAGAAATTTACATTGAAGATTACAAAAAAGATACACTAATTGCTATTGACGAGCTTAATACGTCCATCTTAAATTATCGTAATATTTCCAACGGCAAATTAAATTTTGGTGATATTGATATCATGAACCTGACCTTTAATGTTAAAACCTATGAAGGCGCCAATGATACTAATCTAGATATTTTTGTTGCAAAATTTGATGAAGATAACCCGAGGGAGGAGAAAAGTGAATTTTTGTTATCCTCTAGCGATGTGTCTATATATGATGGCACATTCAGACTCATTGATGAAAACAGAGATACGCATAAAGTTTTAGAGTTTAACGACCTTAATATCAACGCGACCAATTTTGTTATAGCAGGAAGTGATGTCAATGCTCGAATAAATACATTAAACTTTAAAGATAGTCGTGGTGCTTATGTCAAGAATATGTCTACCGATTTCGAGTACACACTAACACATATGACTTTTGATAATCTTAGTATCAAAACAGACAACTCTAGTCTTATTGGAAATGTGCGTTTCGATTACAATCGAGAAGATTTCAAAGAATTTGAAGACAAGGTTAAGGTAACGGCAAATTTTAGAAACTCAGAAGTGTTCTTAAATGACCTTAATACTTTCTATGATGAGTTTGGTAAGAACCAAAAAGCAAAATTGAGTGTTAACCTTACAGGAACTCTTAATGATTTAAATGCTGAAGATCTTCAGCTTAATGCGAGTGGAAGAAGTAAAATCTATGGTGACATAAATTTTAAAAACCTGTTTAGTAAAGCCGAAGGTGATTTTTCTATGAATGGACGTTTTGATAATTTGTCATCAAACTACTACGATTTAAGAGCGTTGCTTCCCAACATATTGGGAGAATCTATCCCTAGCGTATTTTCAAAACTTGGTAATTTTACCATTACCGGAACATCTTTTATTACAGATACTAGAATTGATGCAGATTTAAACATCAATACAGAACTAGGTTTGATTGTATCTGATATGGAGATGAATCGTGTTGATGATATTGATAATGCGAGTTATAAAGGAAATGTTGTTTTTGATGAATTTAATATAGGTGCTTTATTAAATGATCCAAAAGTAAAGACCACTTCATTTAATTTGGATGTAGATGGTCAAGGATTTACTCTTGATAATTTAAGCACACAAATCACTGGTAAAGTATTTCATATTGAATACAATGATTATGATTATAAAGATGTTGATGTTTCAGGTAAATTAGGAAATCAAATTTTTAACGGATTATTACAATCTAATGATCAAAATTTCAAATTTAAATTTAACGGATTAGCAGATCTTTCAAAAGAAGTAAAGACATTCGACTTTAATGCCAACGTTGAATATGCCAACTTAAAAGCACTTAATTTTATTACCAAGGACAGTACCTCTGTGTTTCGTGGAAATGTGACTACTTCGATGAAAGGTTCTACAATTGATGATGCCTACGGAACTCTAAATTTCAAGAATACAACCTATGTTAATCAAAATGACGAATACTATTTTAAAGATTTTAAAATTGAATCTAAGTTTGATAATCAAAAACGAATCTTAACTATAAATTCTCCAGACATTATTCAAGGAACAATGAGTGGTGATTTTAAATTTAAAGATATTGGTAAACTGGTAGAAAATTCGGTGGGTAGTATTTACACCAATTATATTCCGAATGAAATTGAAACAGATCAATACCTAGAGTTTGATTTCAAAGTTTATAACAAAATTGTTGAAGTGTTCTATAACGATGTGCAACTCGGACCAAACACTACAGTAAAAGGACGAATAGAAACTGATGAGAAACAGTTTAATTTAACATTTAAATCGCCACAAATAAAGCTATTCGATTATTTCGCTAATGACATTTCATTGCTTATTGATAATAGTAACCCATTGTTTAATACCTATGTTGAAATTGATACTTTAAGTACCAAGTATTATGATGTATCGAAGTTCAATTTGATTAACGTTACCCAACGTGATACATTATTTATTAAATCAGAATTTAAAGGTGGAAAACGAAATGCTGATGATTTTAATCTCAGTATGTTTTATACTATTGATGAGAATAATAAATCGGTTGTAGGGTTTAGAAAATCAGACGTTACCTTTAAAGGAAATACCTGGACAATAAATGAAGAAAAGAACAACCTTCATAAAATAGCGTTTACAAGAGATTTCAAAAATTTTGATATTGGCCAAATGGTAATGAATCATTTTGATGAACGAATTGAATTGTCTGGTGTACTCCAAGGCGGTAATTACAAAGATTTAAAATTAGATTTTACAGATGTAGATCTTACCAAGATCACACCTAGAGTGGATAGTTTAGAACTTGAAGGACGAGTTAATGGAAAGTTAGAGGTTCTCCAAAAAGAGGGTGTCTATTTACCTAATTCTACTGTTGTGATTAGTGATTTAAAAGCCAATGATTATGAGCTGGGTGAGTTAAATGCATTGATAAAAGGAAATCAATCCTTAACCAATTATGATGTAGATGTAACGCTTACAAATGACAATTTAAAATCGCTTGATGCCAAAGGAACCATTGATGTAGATTCTAATGATATTGATCTCAATGTTGTTTTTGAAGAATTTCTTTTAGATCCTTTAGATCCTTTTGGTGAAGGAGTAATTACCAATATAAGAGGTTTAGTTTCAGGAAATGCAAAAGTGTCTGGTAGTTTAAAAAAACCACAATTTGATGGCGATTTATTGTTAGATAATGCTGGATTGACTATTCCATATCTCAATGTGGATTATAGTTTCGATTTTGATTCTCAAGTCAAATTAGAATCGCAAAAGTTTATATTTCAAGATGTAGAGATTACCGATTCTGAGTTTTTCTCTAAGGCGACTTTAAATGGATTTATTGGACACCAGAATTTTTCAGATTGGCGATTAGGCTTAAAAATTGAAACCGATCGCTTATTGGTTCTTGATACCGAATATGATGAAGAAGAGTTGTATTATGGAACAGCATTTGTTAATGGTACTGCTGATATTGTTGGTCCAACAAATGAATTAAAAATTGAATTTAATGGTAGTACTGCTGAAGGGACAATCTTTAAAATCCCTTTAAATGACTATGAAACCTACGGAGAAAACTCTTATATACGCTTTATTAGTCCAGAAGAAAAAGAAGCCCGTGAAAAAGGTGAAGTAGCTACAGCTAAAGAAGTAAAAGGCTTAGAGTTAGAGTTTAACTTATTTGTTAATCCGTATGCTGATATTGAAATTGTAATTGATAGAAATCAAGGAAGTACCATTCAAGGAAAAGGAAACGGAAATTTACTATTTGATATCAATACCAATGGAAAGTTTCAGATGTTTGGAGACTTCCAAGTGGTTGAAGGGAATTATAATTTTGCTTATGGAGGATTGGTACAAAAGAAATTACAGGTTGTTCCAGGCGGAAGTATACGTTGGGAAGGTGACCCTCTAAAAGCGAATATAGACTTAACTGCTGTTTACCAAACCGAAGCGAATCCATCAGTACTACTTGATAACCCAATTAATCGAAGTATTGATGTTGAAGTAGAGATAAATCTTATCGGACAATTAGAACAGCCAGAATCTGATTTTACGTTTAATTTCCCAACAGTGAATTCTACCATTAAATCTGAGCTTGATTATCGTTTAGAAACTAAAGAAAGTCGTTTTACACAAGGAACATTCTTACTTGTTACTGGTTCGTTTCAAAGTGATATTGGTCTAGGTCAGCAAGCTTATGGGACGGTTGCCGATAGGGTGAATGGATTAATAAACAGCATATTGTCAACAGGAAATGATAAGGTGCAAGCATCTTTTGGGTATAAACCAGGTGAACAAACAGCCGATTATCAAACTGGTGATCGATTAGATCTTACCTTAAGTACTAAAATTAGTGATCGTGTTCTTATTAATGGTAAAGTTGGTGTGCCTATTGGAGGTGTTGAAGAAACCGTTATTGCAGGAGATGTTAGAATTGATGTGTTACTTAATGAAGATGGTACACTAAAAGCTTCATTTTTTAACAGAGAAAATAGCATTAGAAATTTTGGAGAAGAAATTGGCTATACTCAAGGAGCTGGTATTACTTATAATGTCGAATTTGATACGTTCAAAGAATTACTACAGATTATATTTTCTGGTAAGAATAAAAAGGATAAAGAAAAACCTGTAAAGAAAAAAGAAGAAAACCTTGAAAAATTAACTCCAGACTTTATCAATATCAAATCAAAAAATGACTCAAAAAGTAATTAATCTCTCTCATTTTTAACATTTTTTCTTTTTTTTATTAACGAAAACGTTTGAGTTTTTGTCACCTTGTTAAATAAACTCCAATTCCATTTTTATTGTAGTTTTTGTTTACTAGCTTTACTTTTTGAAATAGAAATTATATGTCAAAAAAGATAAAAAAAGTTGGTGTAATGACCTCTGGAGGAGACTCTCCAGGAATGAATGCTGCCATAAGATCTGTGGTGAGAACCTGTGCATTTCATAATATCGAATGTGTTGGTATTTACAGAGGCTATGAAGGTATGATCGAAGGTGACTTCAAATCTATGGATGCTCGAAGTGTAAAAGGGATCATAAATAAAGGTGGTACTGTTTTGAAATCGGCACGATCTCATGAGTTTAGAACTGCTGAAGGTAGAAAGCAAGCCTATGAAAAATTGACAGAAGCTAATATTGATGCGTTGGTCACAATTGGAGGAGATGGAACATTCACAGGCGCCATGATCTTTAACAAGGAGTTTAATTTTCCTGTTATAGGAATACCTGGAACCATTGATAATGATATCTACGGGACGTCACATACCTTGGGATATGATACAGCACTAAATACTGTAGTAGATGCTATAGATAAAATTAGAGATACTGCAAGTTCTCATAATCGATTGTTCTTTATAGAAGTTATGGGACGAGATGCAGGTCACATTGCATTAAACGTCGGTATAGGAGCAGGAGCAGAAGAAATTTTAATTCCAGAAGAAGATCTAGGTTTAGATCGATTACTAGAATCCTTAAGACGCAGTAAGCAATCTGGAAAATCATCAAGCATTGTTGTTGTAGCCGAAGGTGATAAAATTGGTAAAAATGTGTTTGAACTTAAAGATTATGTCGAAGAGCATATGATCGAGTATGATGTTCGTGTATCAGTATTAGGACACATGCAACGTGGCGGATCGCCTTCTTGTTTTGATCGTGTTTTGGCAAGTAGAATGGGCGTTAAGGCTGTAGAAGCTTTAATAGAAGGAAAAACCAATTTAATGGTTGGCCTTTTAAATGATAAAATAGCATTAACACCTCTAGATAAAGCCGTAAAAGGTAAATCTGAAATCAATATGGAATTGTTACGCGTCTCTGATATTATGACTGTATAATTTCGACTAAGAAATCAAATAATAACATAATAAAAATAAATAAAGAAGAAAATGTCAAATTTAAAATTAGGAATAAACGGTTTTGGTAGAATTGGAAGAATCGTGTTTAGAGCAACTGTAAAACGTGACGATGTAGATGTTGTTGCAATTAATGATTTGCTAGATGTAGAGCATTTAGCATATTTATTAAAGTATGATTCTGTACATGGGAATTTTGACGGAACTGTAGAAGTGAGAGATGGACATTTAGTTGTAGATGGTAAAACAGTAAGAGTAACTGCTGAAAGAGATCCTAAAAATTTAAAATGGGATGAAGTAGGAGCAGAAGTAATAGCAGAATGTACAGGTATTTTTACAACATTAGACACTGCAGATTATCATATCCAAGCAGGCGCTAAGAAAGTTGTGATTTCTGCACCAAGTAAAGATGCACCAATGTTTGTTATGGGTGTTAATGACGACGAGCTTACAGCAGATCATAACATTGTTTCAAATGCATCTTGTACAACAAATTGTTTGGCTCCAATGGCAAAAATAGTTGATGATAACTTCGGATTAGAAGAAGCGTTAATGACAACTATTCATGCTAGTACAGCTACACAATTAACTGTTGATGGTCCTTCTCGTAAGAATTACCGTTTGGGACGTTCAGCAATCGTTAATATTATCCCATCAACTACTGGAGCAGCCAAAGCTGTGGGTAAAGTTATCCCAAAACTAAATGGGAAATTAACGGGTATGGCATTTAGAGTGCCAACTGCCGACGTGTCTGTGGTAGATTTAACTGTTAGAACAAAAGAAGAAACTTCATTAGAAGCTATTAAAGAAGCATTCAAAAAAGCATCTGAAGGTTCTATGAAAGGTATCTTAGGTTATACCGAAGATGCTGTAGTTTCTCAAGATTTTGTTAGCGATACACGTACAAGTATTTTTGATGCTGACGCTTGTATCGAACTCAACTCAAGATTTTTTAAACTTGTTTCATGGTATGATAACGAGTTTGCTTATTCTAATAAGTTAGTTGATCTTGCTCAAAAAGTAAATACATTATAATATTCATTTAAATCCGCAGCTATTTATAAACTGCGGATTTATTTTTTATACCTAGCTCATGATTTTAATTACTGATAGTGGCTCTACAAAATGCGATTGGATCGCCGTTGATAAAAATGGGGAACAACTTCATGAAAAAATCCGTACCAAAGGACTTAATCCAGCAATTTTAAAAGAGAAAAAACTTAATAAGATTATAAAGAAGAGTGACGAACTCATGCAATTTAAAGATCAGGTCACTCACATCTTTTTTTATGGTGCAGGTTGCGGAACAACGAATCCAAAATTAATTCTTACAGGTATATTAGAATCTATTTTCACTAATGCTGTCGTTGATGTGCAAGAAGACACTATGGCTGCTGTAAGAGCAACACTTAATCATAACGATGAAGCTGCAGTTGTTTGTATTTTGGGGACGGGTTCTAATTGTAGTTATTTTGATGGTCATAAGTTGCATCAACGTGTAGTGTCATTGGGTTACACAATTATGGATGATGCGTCTGGTAATTACTTCGGAAAAGAGCTCATCAAAGATTATTACTATAATAATATGCCAGAAGATATTAAAGTGGCTTTTGAGCATAAATTTAATTTGGATGCAGATTATATAAAATATAATTTATATAAGCAGCCAAATCCAAATGCATATTTAGCTAGCTTTGCTGAGTTTATGTTTTTGAATAAAGATTCAGAATATATAAAAATACTTATCAAAAACGGGATTAGAGTATTTACAAATAATATGATATTTCAATATAAGGAAGAACTCAAAACAGTGCCTGTGCATTTTGCAGGTTCTATAGCGTTCTTTTCTGAAACAGAAATACGTGAAGTTGCTGATGAACTAGGATTTATAGTAGGAAATTTTGAAAGACGCCCTATTGAAGGTCTAGTCGCTTATCACATTAAAAATATGTGATGTATGAGTTAAAACAATATGAAAACAAAAAAGGCATTAGAATTTTCTAATGCCTTTTTAGGATAAAATAGGTTGGTTAGATTGTTATTTTATCCAAGTTTTTGATGTTGCCATTTTTGAGAACCATATCAAAAATAGACATACAATGACAATCATTATTGGCATTACTTTATCTGTACCTTCTACTTCCATTACATAATAGATTTGTTGTGCTGTAGCACATAAAAATGATATTATAAAGAGTACATAGGCCCATTTTTTTCTTAGTAATAAGCCTAAGCAGCCTAACACTCCTCCAAATACGGCAATAGCAAATATAGCCGTATACCAAGCTGGATGCTCATAAGCCATTTCAAATTGTAATTGTGGTTCTAACTCGGCTATCATTTCATCTGTCATAAAATGTCGTGATAAATAAGCTCCAACACCAAGAAGGTTCCAAATTAGAGCTAACACGCTTACGATCCAAAACCAAACAGGTGGTTTATTAGTTGAATTATCTGTCATAATTAAGTGATTTTAGTTAGTTAAACACAACAATTTATAAAAATTAATGCTATAACATGAAAAAACTCAACTCAATTTTATAATAATTATAAAACTAAGTTGAGTTTGTAACACTTAAATTTATGTGTACTTTAATCTTCTACAACATGAAGTACAGGTGTTTTATTAACCCATTTTCCATTTTTAGATTCACCTAAAATAAGGACATCTTTGGAATGCTCATATTCTTTTATAGTTCGCATCATCTGTTCCTTGGTGTCTCTGTGTAATTTAATTCCAGTACTTTTACCTTTATTTCGTATTTCTAAATAGAATCCATCTCTGAATTTTATTGGTCTTGTTGGAGGTCTTCCCATGTATATATATTTGTAGTAATAGTCTCGCATATTAGTAAAAAAAACACCAATATGCAAGCTATTTATTAATAATTCAAAGGTAATGATTTTAAATCCTGTAAACCAGTCATTTACATAGATATAACTTATTGCCTTATAGATGGTCATTATGCCTAAAAGATGTTATACTTTCAAATATTTGTTTTTTTAATAAATGGCATGGAACAAAATATTAAAGGTTTAATATTATACGCATGATTTATTCTTTTTTATGCTAACGTACTTTATACGAAAGCATTAGTTTTAGTATGTATTTTACTGTTTATTACAATCAATACTTTTTCGTATTTTTAAACTGAAAAAACAGATCAAATGGCAACTCCAAAATTCTCAAAAGAGATTCTAGACTTCTTTAAAAAATTAGAAAAAAATAATGATCGTGATTGGTTCAACGAGCATAAAAAAGAATTTAAAACCAATGAGGCAAAAGCAAAAGAGGCATATCAATTTATCTACGATACTTTAAATAAACATGACGTTGTTGATGAATTTAAATTATTCAGAATTTATAGAGATGTACGATTTTCAAAAAATAAGTTGCCATATAAAACGCACTTTGGTGGATCTTTCCACAGAAAAAAACCAGAACTACGAGGAGGATATTATGTTCATATTCAACCCAATAATGAATCCTTTATCGCGACTGGTTTTTGGGAACCCAATAAAGATGACTTATTAAGAATACGTCGAGAGTTTGAACAGGATGATGAAGAGATACGCAAAATTATAGGTCAGAAAAAATTTAAGTCAGTTTGGGGAGATTTTGTTGGAGATGAACTAAAAACTGCGCCAAGAGATTTTGATAAAGATCATCCAGCTATAGATCTTATTAGGAAAAAACAATACATTTTTACAAAAAAATATACGGATAAAGAGGTGACAAGTGATGACTTTATAGGTGATGTTAATTCTTCATTTAAAGTCATTAGACCATTTTTTGATTATATGAGCGATGTGCTAACAACCAATTTGAATGGAGAATCTATTATTTAAATAGCTTTTGCCAATGGTTGTGTAAATAATTGAATATTACTAACTAGGCGTTCTTTGACAATATTCATCATACGCTTATTTAATGCTGAAGAATTTTGAATATATAGCTCATATTCTTCGACGGTGAATTGTCCGATGATCATTCCCTTTACTGAATTTCTAAACTTCATGTCTTTATGAATAGCATTTTCTATATAAGCTAATTGTTTAGTCAAGGATAGATCATAAAATACATTTTTCCGTTTTTCTATATAGTTTCTAAACACGAGAATCAATAGGTGGTTTTGCATTTTTATTATAGGACGTAAGGTCGCATTTTGAAAGCACTCATCAGTGGTCATTGAATCATTAACTTGTGCTGAAGCTATTATAGGGCGTATAGATTTTAAGTTAGTAGATCGATCATTCATGGCTTTAATTTTTATTAAATATAGACATTAAGCATTCTAAATATTTAGACTGTTTTATATGTTGTCAACGGTGTTATTAACAAAAAGCGCAATGTTACAATTACACTACGCTTTTTGAAACCAATCTAATCAATCTATCAATTTTATTTATATCTGGCTCAAACCTCCATCAACCTCAAGTTCGATACCATTAATATATGATGCGGCATCTGAAGCTAAGAATAATGCAGTTTTGGCAACCTCTTCAGACGTTCCAAAACGACCTAAAGGGACTTGTTGAGCAAACCCTTTTCCCATCTCTTCAACAACATCTTCGGGCAATCCCATTTTCCCATAAATTGGTGTGTTAATTGGTCCTGGTGCTATAGAATTTACTCGAATTCCTCTTGATTTTACTTCTGAAGTAAGTACTCTGGCAAAAGATCTAAGTGCACCTTTACTTGCAGAGTAAACCCCTAATCCGTCAAATCCCTTTTGGTTTACTATAGAACTAGTAAACAAAATAGTTCCACCATCATTTATATGAGGAAGTGCTTCTTTAGTAGTTAATATTGGACCTTTTACATTGATGTTAAATATTTCATCGTAATGCGCTTCAGTGATATCTGTAGTTGGAGTAGGTGGTGCAACTCCAGCATTTAGAAAAAGAATGTCGATATTTCCGTATGTATTCTTGGCCTTTTGAATTAAATCTATATTATCTGATGGTTTAGCTACATCTGCAACCACAGTTATAAATTCACCATCCAAATCCTTAGCAACCTCTTCAAGAGCTTCTTTTCGTCTTCCTGCTAGAACAACTTTTGCTCCTTCTTTTAAATAAAGTTTTGCTGTTGCTAAACCTATTCCGCTATTTGCACCTGTAATCACGGCGACTTTATTTTGTAATGTATTCATAAAATGTAATTATTGTTATTTGAAACAATCGTTTCAAATTGGGTTAAAAAAAATTAAATTAATGTTTGAAGTATTGTTTTAATAATACCTTTTAAATGATCTTTATCTTGAACCAAAATACCAGTCATTCTAAATCCCTGAAGAGAACTAAAAAGATACAATGCATATTCGCTCGCTATTTTATTAGTATTAATGTCACCTTGATTTTGACCTCTAGAAACCAAATCTTCCAGAAAGTCTAAAGTGTTTTTTTGGTCTCGATTTAAAAACGATGTTATTTTGTCATCATGATTAGCCATTTCAGACTTACAATTAGTAATAAAACAGCCTTTGTCATTACTATCACTGATCATTTCTTCCAAATACATATTGAATAATAATTCAATGGCTTCAATAGCATTTTTTGCATCCAACAACACATTAGAATTTTTCTTTTGATACTTATACTGATAGGCTTTTAGACAATCTAAATATAAATGTAGTTTGCATCCAAAAGAATTGTAAATACTTGATCTATTTAGACCAGTTGCATCAACTAAATCTTGCATGGAGGTCGCGTTGTAACCTTTGTCATGAAACACTTCTGTGGCTTGCGCTACAACTAAATCTCTATTAAAGGTTTCTACTTTTGGCATATCTATTTGAAATGAACGTTTCAAAATTAAGTATTATTTTTTTATCTAACTGTTAAAGTTTTGTTATACTGAAATTTCTTAAAATTGGATAATGCATTATCTTTGATAAAAACAGTAACATGAAATTTGGAAGTGTGGAGAACCCTCAGGATTTAGACCTTAGTTTACCTCAAGATCATATCGATACAGCTGGAGTTTTGAGCAAGTTTAAAGATGATAATATTCCTGAGATCTATGTTGGATGTGCTAAATGGAATAGAGCCGATTTAAAAGGGTTTTATCCTAGAGGAACTAAAGATGAATTGGTTTATTATTCAAACCAGTTTAACTCTATAGAGCTCAATGCAACGTTCTACCGCATTTTTCCGCCTGAACAATTTTCAAAATGGTATGACAAAACACCTAAAGGATTTAAGTTTTTTCCTAAATTAAATCAAGAAATTAGTCATTGGAAACGTCTAAATGAAGTAAGTGCAGTTGTTGATAGTTACTTAGATAGTGCCATCAACCTCAAAGAAAAACTTGGAACTATTTTTTTACAAATGCATTCTAATTTTGCGCCGAAAGATTTCAATAGAGTAGTGCACTTTATTGAGAGCTGGCCCAAAGAAATAGATTTGGCCGTTGAGTTTAGACATACAAATTGGTATAATGATGAAGCTGTGGCAAATCAGTTGTATGATTTGTTAGAGAGCAATACTGTTTCTAATGTGATTGTAGATACTGCTGGAAGACGAGATTTAATGCATATGAGACTAACAAATGCAACGGCTTTTGTACGTTATGTTGGTGCAAATCATGCAAGCGATTATACGCGATTGGATGATTGGGTTATTCGTTTAAAGGAATGGAAAGCGCAAGGTATAAAGGAAATAGATTTCTTTATTCATCAAAACATTGAAAAAGAATCCCCATTATTATCTGCTTATTTTATTAAAAAGCTAAATGCAGAACTAGGTTACGATTTAAAAGTTCCAAATGAGGACAATGGCACCTTATTTTAGGCTCTAATAGTTTGGAATATTCAATCCTAATATAATATCCCTGTTAGCCGATTTAATCGCTCCATTACCTTTTAATGTTATAACTCCTGATCCGCCTCTAGGCTTCTTTCTGTTTAAAATGTTTGATGTAATATTTGGATCATCAGAAAAGTAAAAATCCTCAACGTAATAGGCATTAATGTCTTGTTCTTTCACTGTTATGTGTATATGTTGCGGCACAGTAGAGTTTGGGTATGAAGCTGGACGTGTTGTGTAAAACTCATAGCGCCCATTTTTATCTGTCTTTAGCCATGTTCTTAAATAGCCATGATCTTTTCCCCAGCCTTTTGATGACGCATTTGTTGGATAACGACCATTTTGATCGGTGTGATACACATATAAAATAACATCCTTAGCTGATGTTTTTGCATCTTTTTTATAAACGGTACCACTAACCTTAATCTTATTCGGCATGGTGTCAAAACCATAAATTGTATCAACAGATTTTAATGTTCTTTGTCCATATTCATTAACAGCTTCACAGCCTTGACATGGTCCTCCAACTTCAGTGTTTTGTGATTGAGCGCAAGCACTTACAAGTAATACTATGCAAACTACTAGTGTGATTAAATGTTTCATTTTGATTGATTTAGCCTTATAAAAATAATATTCCCACAATATTTGAAGGTTTGATTAAGAAAAGTTTAGAAAAAGATTAACAACAGATTATGTGTTTTGCCAATAAATGCCAATCTTTACATAAAAAAGTATGAGATTTCACACACGTAAATGGGTAAAACCTGAAGACTTAAACCCTAACCATACCTTATTTGGAGGACAGCTACTAGCATGGATCGACGAAGAAGCAGCCTTATATACGATCATTCAGTTGGAAAACTCAAAAATAGTCACAAAGTATATGTCTGAAATCAACTTTATGGCTTCTGCCAAGCAAGGTGATATTATAGAAATTGGTATAGAAGTTATTAAGTTTGGTCGCTCATCTTTAACTATGAAATGTGAGGTTCGGAATAAAATGACTAGAGAAACCATACTCACTGTAGACAATATCATTATGGTTAACCTAGGTGATGATGGAAAACCAGCACCTCATGGTAAAACTGAAGTGGAGTTTGTAAAAGATAGGTTAGAGGAGTAACTATGCTGTTATTCCTGTTGTCAATTCATAAACCTCTAATTCAAAATATGGGACAGCAGCTAGAGCATGATCGAAGATATCTGACATGATATACTCATAATTTTCCCAACGTTTGTCACTACTAAAACAGTAGATTTCTAAAGGCAATCCTTGTGGTGTTGGTGCTAATTGACGCGTCATAATTGTCATGTCTTTATTAATCGCTGAGTGATTTTCAATATAGGTTTGAATGTACTTTCTAAATACGCCTATGTTGGTAAAATTTCTACCGTTAATGAGTATAGACTTATCCACATTTTTTTCCTCATTAGATGCTCTTATAACAGTTTGTCCATGATTTAAATAATCACTGATCAACTCTATTTTTTTCAATTTTTCTATCGACTGGTCATCTAAATATTTAACGCTAGTTGCCTTTAAAATAATAGAACGTTTAATACGTCTGCCACCAGACTGACTCATACCTCTCCAATTTTTAAAAGAATCAGAGATTAATGCATAAGTTGGAATTGTAGTTATCGTTTTATCAAAATTTTGAACTTTCACTGTTGCCAAATTGATCTCGATAACGTCGCCATCTGCACCATATTTTTCAAAAGTAATCCAATCACCAATGCGAACCATATCATTTATCGATACCTGAATACTAGCAACAAAACCAAGAATAGTATCTCTAAATACTAAAATAATTACTGCTGAGGCAGCTCCTAAAGTCGTCACGAACTTCCAAAATGAAATACCACTAATAATGGCAAAAGATGAAAATATACCAATTACCCATGCAAAAATCATGAAAACTTGAATGTAGCTATCAATGGGTTTGTCTTTAAAACGATCTAATGTTTTGAGATAATCTTTAATAGTATTTAAAACACTTCTAGCAATCCATAGTGTAAGTATGATTCCAAATACTTTTGAACCTTTCTCTATAATGGTTTCTAGATAATCAAAATCTGAAAAAATGATAGGGATAAATTCAATAGCAATTAATAGAGGAATAATATGTGCAATATTTCTAGGAACCTTATTCTTTACAAGAATGTTATCAAAGTTAGTTTTAGATCTTGCAGCAAAAGCATTAAACGCATTTACAAGAACCTTTCTAATAATATAATCAATGATGAATAATACAATCAATAAAGAGATACTAAGCACAAGCATATTTACATACTTTGCAGATGTGTCATTTAATCCAATAGAGATTAAATAATCATAGATGAAGTGTCGAATATCCATCATAGCGCTTTATTTTTCAGATATTTTTTTTCAATATAAAATGTTCCAAAAGGAATGATAGAGGCCACCAATACAATTAACAATGTTCTTGTTTTCCATTTAAGGTCTTGGCCAACCATTATAGCCAAAACGATGTAAGCTAGAAATAGAATTCCGTGAGGCATGCCGAGTAATTTTACATACATTGGGTCATCACCTAAATACTTGATTGGCGTTGCTATAAATAATAATAAAATGTAAGACACTCCTTCTAAAAGGGCTATAATTCTGAAGCTATTTAATAAAGATAACATTGCATTTAAATTTGTTGCAAAATTACCTCATGTGATATGAATAGCCTCAATATTTAGCTGTTTTTTTCATATTATTTTACATTTGAAGTGAAGACAAAAAAAAGACTGTTGCTGGAAAACAACAGTCTTTTCATGGATCAATTAACCATAATTTTATAGGTCAAGTAATTATTCGTTTGAAGCCATCATTGCAAAAAACTTATCGATATTTGGTAAAATTACGATACGTGTTCTACGGTTTTTGGCTCTATTTTCTTTAGTCTCATTGTCTGTTAATGGCTGATAAAAGCTACGTCCTGCAGCAATTAATTGCTCTGGTGCCACGTCGTAATCATTCTGTAATTTTTTAACAACAGATGTCGCTCTAAGTACACTTAAATCCCAGTTGTCTTTTACAGCAGCACTGTTTTTCATTAACTTGTTATCAGTATGTCCTTCGACCATAACGTCTAAGCTTTCTTCAGAGTTAATGACATTGGCGATTTTTTGTAAGATATCATTGGCTTTGTTACTCACTTTATAGCTTCCAGAATTGAATAGCATTTTGTCCGAAATTGATATCATTACTACAGTCTCTTCAATATTAACAGCAATATCCTCGTCCTCTTCAATGTTATCCATCGATTGCTTAAGATTGAATTGTAAGGCAAGATTCATAGAATCTTTTAATGTCTTTGCTGTTGCCATGTAAGCAGGAGGCACATTTCTTAATGACTCGCGCATCGCTTCTTTTTGGTTTTTGGAAACAACTACACCGTCTACCGAAACTAATTTGGCGTCGTTATCTTGAGTGAGTTCATTTATTTTAGAATTATAGCTATCTACACGTCTTTGAATTTTTTCAAATTGCATCTCTAATTCTTCTTTTTCGACTTTAGTTTTAGTCAATTCGCTTTTTAATTCTCCGTTATCTTGCTCTAAAGCGAGGTATTTCTTCTTAGAAACACAAGCGGTTAAAAATAAAGCTGACAGTACTATTACTGAAATTCGTTTCATAATTGTTATGTTTAAGTTTTTGGTTATGTGTATATCTACGAAGTAAAACCGATTACGGACTTTTCTACCACAGATTATTTATTAACCATTAATTGTTAACTACTGAAATATGAGCCCTTAAAATTTTGTGAAATCCATTCACATCCTGACTTACTTTGATTAATTTTAAGGCATAATCACACGAAACTATCCAATTATGAAAAACGTATTGCTTTTTACATTGACATTACTCTTTTGTTTAATGCCAATGTCACACCAAGCACAGTCCAAAAGAAAAAAGAAAAAGAATCAAAAAACAGAAGTCGCTAAACCAGCTCCGAAGAAGAACAACGGAAAGATTAAGCCTTATGATCAGGTCATCACCAAAGATGCCGTAACTGATGACGGCTTATTCAAAGTTCATAAAGTAGGGGAGAAGTACTTCTTTGAAATACCAAATGTACACCTCGGAAAAGATATGCTTCTAGTAAGTAGAATCGCGAAGCTGCCAGCTAACTTAGGAGGTGGTTATATTAACGCAGGATCGAAAACTGGAGAACGTTTAGTCGCATGGGAACGTTTTGATAAAAAGATATTAATAAAAGAACGGTCGTATAATTCGGTAGCAGACGAAGAACTGCCTATCAGTATTTCTGTTAAGTCAAATAACTACGAGCCTACTTTATATGCGTTTGATATTGCAGCATTTAGTAAGGATTCATCAGCAGTTGTCGTCGATGTTACTAAGTTTTACAGTAGTGATGTTAAAGCCATTAGTGGTTTGCCTGGACGATTGCGTACTACCTATAAAGTCAGGAATCTAGATGGCTCACGTAGTTTCATTAATTCAATGAAGAGCTTTCCGCAGAATATAGAAGTCGTACAAGATATGACTTATAATGCGTCACAGCCACCTTCGGCACGCTCGGCAGAGACCATTAGCTTACAAATGAATCAATCTATGATTTTATTGCCTGAAGAGCCAATGCAACCTCGTTTTGCCGATGATCGTGTAGGTTGGTTTACATTTAGTCAGGTCGATTATGGGAGTGAGAAATTAAAAGCAGACACCAAAACTTACATTCGCAGATGGCGATTAGAACCAAAAGACCCTTCAGCATACGCCAGAGGAGAACTTGTTGAGCCAGTGAAGCCAATTGTATATTACTTAGATCCAGCGACGCCTGAGAGTCTTAGAAAATATATCAAGGAAGGTATTGAATTATGGCAAGGTCCATTTGAGCAGGCAGGTTTTAAAAATGCCATAATTGCAAAATATCCACCAACAAAAGAGGAAGATCCAGATTTCAGTCCGGAAGATATACGCTACTCTGTTGTACGTTATGTGGCTAGTGAAACACGAAATGCAGTTGGACCAAGTGTGTCTGATCCAAGAAGTGGTGAGATCATAGAAAGTGATATCATTTGGTATCACAACCATTTACGCTCGTACAGAAACCGTTATTTATTAGAGACAGGAGCTGCAAATCCTTCGGCGAGAACCTTAGATACACCTGCGGAGGAAATAGGTGAGATGATGAAAATGGTGATTGCTCATGAGGTAGGTCATGCACTTGGATTACCACATAATATGAGTGCTAGTAAAGCTTATGATGTTGAGAGTTATAGAAATGGAGCTTTCACACAAGAGTTTGGTATTGCTTCAACAATTATGGACTATGCTCGTTATAATTATATCGCACAACCTGGAGATCAAAATGTTCGATTTATTCGTCAAATTGGTCCTTATGACAACTACGCTATAAATTGGGGTTATCGTATGATTCCTGGTGCAAGTTCTCCAGAAGCCGAACGCAATATGTTGGATAAATGGATCATGGAAAAAGCTGGTGATCCTAGATATGTATACGGAAGACAAAGTAGCCGATTTGACCCTACATCTCAAACAGAAGATATTGGAAACGATGCCATCAAGGCTTCGGACTATGCCTTAAAGAATTTGAAGTATGTTTCTGAAAACTTGCCACAATGGACGAGTAGTCAAACCAATAATTATGATGACTTACAAGAGTTATATGGTGAATTATTGGGTTGCTATAATCGTTATATCGGACATGTATTAAGCAACGTAGGTGGTGTAGAGGAGAACCTTATTACACCAAGACAAGGCGGTATTGCTTACAAAGCCGTTCCGAAGGCAAAACAACAAGAGTCGATGCAATGGTTGCACAAAAATGCCTTTGCTACACCTACATGGTTGGTAGATAAAACCATGTTACAAAATATTGATTATGCTGGATATACAGAGCGTTTACGTCGTTTACAAAGCAGGTATGTAAATGGTTTATTGAGTTTTGATCGATTGGGTCGTCTTATTGATCATGAAACACTTGATCCAACAAATTATAGTGCCTTATCGATGATGCAAGATCTAAGAAAAGGCATTTGGAGTGAAGCTAACGTGACAAAAAATGTAAATGTATATCGTCGTAACTTGCAACGTGCTTATGTAGATCGTATGGCGTATTTAATGACTGAAGATATGGATCCTCGATTTAGTTCAAAGTCTTTTAATGTATCGCAATCTGATATTCGAGCTTTAGTACGTGGTGAATTAAATACCTTAAAGCGTCAGGTTGCAGCAGCAGGAAATAGAGGCGTGAATTTAGTAACCAAGTACCATTATAGAGATATTGTAAAACGTATCGAAGATATTTTAGATCCTAAGTAGAGTAGGCGTCTTAACTCTTAATAAAGCACCTTTTTTGAATCACTTCAGAAAGGTGCTTTTTTATTGTCGGAACATTCAACTATATTTATGGAGCAAAGTTTTTAAAGACATCTCATGAGTATTTTTAACACTAAACGTATGGCAGCATTATCTAAAAAAGGCATTTTTAAATATCTCACTTATGGTATTGGTGAGATTATCTTAGTCGTTATTGGCATTTTGATTGCCGTAAATATTAATAATAAAAACCAAGAGCGTAACGCCCAGAAGAAACTTCAAAGCTATCTGCAAGTCTATCAACAAGATTTGGAACAGGATACTTTAGTCGTTGGTCAAGTCTTAAAATATGTTGATGATAGAAAAGAATTCTTTAAACTATTTCTCAGTGATACCGTAACGGCTCAAACCTATCAAAAGAATTTAGAAGGTTTCGGACTCGTATTATCGTATTCGCCATTTAAACTTCAGAAGAAAGGGATTAACCTGTTGGAAAACTATGTCAATGATAATGAAACAGAACAGGATACGCTTATTTCTAGAATATTGACCAACTATAGAGCTTTTGATAATTTATTAGTTGAAACTAATGAAAGGATAGGAGATGACATCGACAATAACTTACTGTATTTCAAGGAGAATGAGCCTTGGATTGCAGATTTACTAATGGGTAAAATATCCAATCCAGATATGCTCACTTATTTCTTGAGTGATAATTATAGAGCGCGATTAGCGATACATTCTACATTAATCTACGGAAATTTAGAACCTATGTTAAAAGGACTTCAGAAGTACAATAAGGAAACTTTGGAAATGCTCAATAAACGATTGGAAGAATAAAAGCCCATTGAAGTGTAACAACATTCTGGTTTTAGGCTCTTATAATTATATCAATCAAATCAACATCAGAACATGAAAACACTATTTCATTTTATCACTAGTATCATACTTGTCATGAGTATGAGTCTCAATGCTCAAAACGGATTATCTTCAGCAGAATGGCAAGAAGATCTTAGATATCTGCAAAACATCATTCACAAGGAATATCCAATTTTATTTAAAAAGATAACAGCCAAAGACTTCGATGCCGCTGTGGAACAATTATACAACGAGATTCCATCCTTAGAAGCCCATGAAGTTCCTGTTGCTTTTGCTAGGATTGTTTCTTCATTCTTATATGGACATACACAAATTACGTTTAGTACACTGGCGAAAAACGGTGTGCTTCCTGTAAATCTTTATCATTTTAACGATGGAATTTACATTGAAGGCGTTCAAAAAGCACACGAAAAAACTTTGGGAGCCAAAGTATTAAAAGTAGGAGGTATGCCAGTTGAAGAGGCTTTGACCTTAATACGTCCAGTAGTTCCTGCCGAAAATGACTACTATTTTAAAGGCTATGGCTTACGATTCTTAACCGTTCCAGATGTGTTACATACGCAACGTGTGATACCAGAATTATCAGATACGATTACATTAACACTCGAAAAAGACGGAAACGTATTTGAGTATACATTTCCGAAGATTGGCTTAAAGGAGTTGTCAAGAGGCTATTTATATACGATACCAAATGACACATGGATAAGTTCAAGAGCAATGGATAAAACACCATTGTATCTCAAACATTTAAATGATAAATACTTCTTTTTTGAGTATCTAAAAGATAGTAAAACGTTATATGTGCGTCAGAGTACTGTGGTTAATCACAAATCTGAAACCCTAAAAGATTTTTACAATCGGCTATTTGAATTTATCGATAGTAATGATGTAGAAAAGCTCATTTATGACGTACGTTTAAATGGCGGCGGAAATAACTATAACAATGTGCATTTGATTAAGGGATTAATGGCACGACCAAACATTAATAAGAAAGGACATTTCTTTTATATAATTGGACGAAATACATTTTCGGCATGTCAAAACCTTACCAATGAGATTACAAACTACACCGAAGCGATTTTGGTAGGTGAGCCCACGGCCGAAAACGTTAATTTTCTAGGTGATAACAGACCCGAAAGGCTCCCAAACTCTAAAATTACAGCGTATTTGTCACATGCATGGTGGCAAGACAAACCACAATGGGAAAATCGTGATGCAACCTTACCACACATTGCTGTAGATATGAGTTTTGACGATTATATCAATAATGAAGATCCAATAGTGCATGCAGCTATGAATTTTAAAAATGATGGTGATTTTATTTTAGATCCGATGGCACACTTAACCCAGTTATTTACCGAAGGTAAGTATGACCAAGTGAAGTCTGATGGTGCAAAAATTGCAAAGAATCCTCAATATCGTTATTATGATTTTGAAAATGAGTTTAGCAAAGCAGGCAATCGATTGGTTCAAAGCGGAAATCTGCAAGCCGGACATTTCGTCTTGGAATTAGTGGCCGACTTATATCCTGAATCGGTAAGCGCTATATACAGTTTGGCTAATGTGCAAGAGCAGTTAAAACTGACTGATAAAGCCATAGAGAGCTATAAGAAAATCATAGATTTAGACCCAAAAGGCTCTTTAGCAACAGTTGCTAAAAGTAGGATAGAAGCGCTAAAAAAACAGTAGTCAAGAACTAGAATGTACAGACATTACTAGAACCACAAACGCCTTTCATATAGCGATATCCACAGCTTACATGATGCGCATCACCAACTTTGATGAGTCCTTGTTTTCCTTTTGTGAGTTCTAATAAGATTTCACCAAATCGGAGTATAGGGTTGGAGGCAGGGAAACTGTTGTCAATAACACCATGTTTATTTATAAACTGAACGTTTTTGGTACCTACAGGTTCATAATCCCATTGTGCAGCCTTCTCTAATAATTCTTTTATAATCTCTGGAAGCAACGGAAATTTCTCAAGAAGCTCGATAAAAGCTTTTCCAGGTGCTAAAAACGGCACAAGATCTAAGTAGTTTTCAAAATTAGTACTATTAGGAAATGCCACATCATAATTAGAAGCGAAGACAGCATCTCCAGGTTTTGGTCCAGCGAAAGTCACGACATGATTGGCAGTAAATAAGTTTTTATTTTTAAAATATAGCGCAGCAATAGGAGCCATAGCTCCACCTTTACTGTGCCCAGTTAAATAAATGGGTTTTTCCTTACGAGGATCGAACTGACTTAAAGCATACAAGATTCCGGTTTCCAAAGATAATAAAGCATCGAGAAAACCTTCATGAACTTTTCCAGGATATCCAGTAATGTAAGGCACTGTATTGGCGTAGAATATATTTTGAATCCAATCAGCTATAGACTGAGCGGTTGGAGGGATAGGCGGCAAGGTTCCTCTAAATGAAATGATAATACCTTCGGCTGTTTCACCGATAAAGCAAGCTTCAATCTTTAGAAACTCATTAGGTTTTAAAGGAGAAGCCACGACAACAAAAGGATCGCTCAATAATTTAATTGCATTATACTGATTGATTGTATTATGATTATCTGGATTTTTAGTTGGTTTCGGTCTTAGATCTTTACGATAGACACCATTTGGAAATGAGGTTTCGATAAGATAAGCTGAAGCAGAAGCACATAATAATCTGCAATGATCTATAGTTGCCATAAGTCTGATATTTTTATTTATCCAAAGATAATTTCAGAATATGAGATACAGGCCAGTAGAATTACGTGGTTTTAAAATCCCGAAATACTAAGCAGTCCGTCTTTGATCGGCATGCACAGATGCTTTAATTTGCAGCAAATGATTGACAATAGAGGACAACTCGAATTTTAAAAGGCGACCATCTTTACGACTAAAATCTTCCACATGATGTTTATAGATAGATTCGACACCTTTCTTAATGGAAATAAAGTAGCTATCGTCACTCGCATCAAAGGTAACAGAGCTTTTGAAATCACTTTCTTTTAATAACCAATACGACAAACTATTGATCTGATTGAATAAGGCTAAATTTTCGTCCATAATAGTAGATTTTAATAGTTTTGAGGGATACTCTAATTTACTACCGAAAGAACAGTTTTGATGCAATTAAGGGTTAAACAACCCATAAAATCGCCAACCGAAATGCATATGTTAGATTTTACCGTTGAATGACTTCATAATGTTATAAATTGATGTTAATTAACATCTCCAACATGTATTTGTTTTTTAACTTGTAGGTATGAGATTTTTTGTAATATGCTTATTATTAAGCGTTTATCCAATCCAAGGTTTTTCTCAATATAAAGAAATGGATTGGAAAGAACGTGATACATGGATGGCTCTAGACACCATATTTACGGCTATTGGTATAGACAAAGGCGATCATGTTGCAGATATTGGTTGCCATGAAGGGTATTTAAGCGTACGATTGGCCAAAAAGGTTGAAAAAGACGGAAAGGTGTATGCGGTCGATCTTCGTACAGATCGCTTAGAGACTTTAAAAACAATAGCTAAAGAACGGAAACTAGATCATATTAAAACCATAGTTGGTGATTATGACAATCCGAATCTTCCCAGAGGACGATTAGACACGGTTATTATTATGGACACGTACCATGAAATGACCGATTATATGGAGATTCTAAAACATGTGAAAAAGTCATTAAAGCCTGGTGGCCAGATTGTGATTATAGAAAAACTCAAGTCACGTATTGTAGGCAAATCTCGAGATGAGCAAACAGATGCGCATAGTTTAGGACCTGAGTATGTTGAGAAAGAGTTAAATAAAGCAGGATTTAAAATCCGATACCAAAACAACGATCTAGGTGATTGGGAGAATGATCCAGACAAAGTCATTTGGATGTTAATTGCAACGAAAGGGAAGTAATTGTTTTTGCTAGATCAAGCGTATATAGGGAAGTATCTTAGATGATTTTATTATTTTTATTTTACATAATATAAATTATAGTACATTTATAACAAATTACTGTATACGCAGTATTTTACATAATTGCGGATATAACTTCGCATATGCGAATTATATCGATAGTGATTATGTAAAAAGTAATTTGTACCAAAGCAAAACTCTATGTAGCTATAATGATACTATGTAAAATAGAGCTTCTCGTAAACTTTAATATTCTGAACAATTATCAAGAATTTATTTTTTAAACGATTGTCAGCGATTAGCATATGTAGAAATAAAATGTATCTATAATTTGACGTTATGTAAAATATCCGCTGCCAAACGCTCGATTGCTTTGATAAAATCAAATTACTATTGTAATTTATTTTATACGCTAAGCGCATTTAAAAAGCTAGCTTTTAATTGTTATTAAAAATTTAGCGTATTTGAGTATTTGTGCGTTATATTTTTTTCTACGCGATTTTTCGGAGCATTTCTATTTTAAATTATTGTCCTCAAGAATGCTTCACATTTCTCGTCAACTTGCCATAAGAGCTTAAATTTTAAAAAAATAAAATTCTAAGCACTTATTCTATTCTCGCTATTATTTAAACTTTTTTTTGGAGCTATTAATATTATGTAAAATAGAATTTGAAAGTTTAGAACTACTTAAGTTTTTATTAAATCTTTTTTTCTTGATAAAAAAAGAAACAAAAAAATCAAGTTAGGTATTCTAGACATTGATACTCAATCAATATCTCAAATAGTATATAATTTTGGAAACAATTACGTTTCGTTACACTATATTTTAGACTATTTGACGTTAAGAAAATGTCTAGTAGACATTTTTAGTTAAATACACTTAGAAGTTTATTTTGTTATAAATGTGATGTATCCAAATACAATCATCCACAGGATAATTGCATTCGTATAGCCTAAAATATAGACGTTCCTCTCTCCTATTGTTTTAACCAAAATTTTATGAGGTCAATTGAGAACCAATTAAAATTTAAAGAAAGCATAATAATCTGAATTTTTTACTTTCATTTCGCTTTTAAAAAGAACTTTAATTAAAATAGAACTTTTTATTAATAGTTCAGCTTCTTCTATTGTTACCTCGTATTCGTCATTTATTTTCCATTTCTCCTCATACTTTTCTAATTCACTATCAATGACATCCTGTGTTAGCTCTTTTACATCAATTAATAATTCTTTATCAAACCAGTTGTCATCTTGATAAATAATGTAATCAACACTATTCTCAATATCAATTATAAGTAATGTATTAGGAAAGACTAAAGACTTATTTACAACAGAAATATCCTTATACTTTGCATAAGTAAATTTATTAGTTGATTCTTGTAGGTATTCAACTTCTCTATCCTTATTTAATAAATCTAACCCTCTCCAATCAGTAAGTATTACATATTTAGATGAATCTTCGATTTTACTAATAAATTCATCAACTTTATTTTTTAGGTCTTTTACTTCTATAAAGTCTTTATGGAATTTAAGAGTAGAATAAAATTGTCTTTCAATATCTCTAGCTAATCTTGCTCCAACATCACTTACTCCATAAACAAAGTTATTTCCTTTATCAGTAAACATTGATTTCATTTTATTATATAAATTGAAATACCCGAAACCTTTTATTTCCTCCTTATTTGGTAAGTATTCAACACTATTATATTGCTTTAATAATTCAGGTATTATATTGTTGTTATTCCAGTTCTTCAAAACATTTTTTTGGAACTCTTCAACTTTTTCAGCTGATATTGGTTGCTCTATAATATTTTTATATTGTTGTAATTCCTGCTTTTTCTTAATTTCTTGAAGAAAATCAAGAATATTTTCTTTGCTAATATTAAACTCTTCGATAACTTTATCTTCAGCTACACCATTGTATAAAATTTCAGACCAAAAAGGTGTCAACCTTTTTTCAATACTCTCAAGAATAGGTTTAATATCATTTATTAAATACGATAATGATTCGTTAGGTTCAATTTCTCTACCAAATCTTGAAAAAACAAGTTTTCTACTATTTAAAAGTAAAATTGTAAAACCAAAATTTAGCCAATCACGACTTGAAAGCGCCATATATGCTTTTCCTGGTTTATGCTCTTCTAGTTCCCAATCATCTATTTCAAGAAAACTATGAAATGACCTAGATTTTAATTTTATAAATAATTCGAATAACTCTATATCATCTCTAAAATGAAATTCATTTAAAATGTTATCATTTAAATTAAAACTTTCAATTTCACTTAAAGAAATTTTATTGTTTGCGTAACAAAAAATTAACCAAGAATAAGTAATCAAATAGAGGCTTCGATGCATAAAGCGTATTTCTTCTGTAATATTTTCTTGCAAACCTGTTTTTGATTCTCTTAAATCAAACCAACTAGTAATTTGGTTTAATTCATTAAAAAGGCTTGCGAAATTTCCATTGTCCTTAAATTCAATAGTTTTTTTTAATAGTTGTACTGTAGCCCAATAACTAATTTCGCAAAATTCTCTTTGCTTATCAATATCATCGCTATTATCAATACTCTTTATAATAGTAATAGAAGTGGTTATATTTTCTCTGAAGTTAATAGCGATTAAATCTATTAGATTCGCTCTGTATTTTTGATTTAGATATGGATATACCTTTACAGATATTATAATTAATTCTTTAAAAGCTGATAGACTTCCATCTCTTTTAGATTTATAAACTTTGCTTCTTATAAATAAAACAAGCTTTCTAAATATTTCTTCATTGTCTAAACGAGAAGAATCTCTTAACGAAAACAAAAGGGCACTTACTACATTTGGTAAGTACAATTTTGAGGTGTGTTTATTATAGCTTTGTCCTAAAAACATTATTCAAAATTTTCTGTGTATAAATCTAATATTGCATCAAAATCGTTTAATACTTTTTTAAGGCTTTTGTGATTTCTCTTATAAACACTATCATTTAGTTCATCAAAAATAAATTCCAATTTTTCATTCATTTGTTCATTTGCAATTGATTTGTCAGTATTTTTTTTGGTAAACTTATAGGATTTAAGAATCAAGTACTCGTGAATATTTTTTGTAGATATTTTAAAGAACTTCCAAAACTTATTTTCTTTAAATTTTTTATTGTCATTTTCAAAACCTAATAGTAAATAATCGTTTTGCTCATAAAACTTCTGCTCAAAATGAACTGGTACGAATTTTTTTATTTTAAACTTTTTTGTTCTTCTTAAAAGCTTTTCAAAATTGACATCTTTTAAATAAAATCCTTTTTTTCTATTAAACAAATAGTTGATGTTTTCATCCTTTTCATCACCAAAAAAGTAATTGTCATTACTTGTTTCACTATAACCATTTTTAATAAGTGTGTCTTTAAATATTTTCTCGCTTTTTATTTTATATAATTCTTGAAATATGTTTAGGGCAAAAATCTTCCGAGTATCATTAACATAAATCTCTTTTAGTTTTGTTGGTTTAATTATTTCAAATACTCTGGCATAGAGCCTTATTAATGATAATATAAAAATGACGACTAAATAAAAATCTAAAACCAATAGATTTTTTAATGCATTAATAGACAAAGTAAGACTCAATAGCTTTTGAAGAACAAAACAAATTACAAGGCTAAATCCATAATATGCTACAGATTCATAGTTTACATAACGAACAATTAGTTTAATATTAGTATCCATTATTTCCTTAAGAAAATTGAATAAAAATGTTGTCGCGATTAAAGTAATTGAAATAAATGTTCCAATATATAGCGTGTATTCGTGTAAAACTCTTTCAATATAATTATTATCAATTTTTATAAAATTGAAATACTTAAGAATAGGTATTGACTCATAGTTAAAAGAGAAAATCACATTAATGGCACAAAGAATTAAAAGAGATAATAAAAAATGATACCATCTAGCTGTGGTTATCTTTTTTTTAATGTATATAAGGAGTAAATTTTTTCGTTTTAGTATATCATAAATATCTTTATGCTCTTTTTTAATAGTATCATCAAACTTATTTAATAGTGTAGACATTCATAATTATGTTGAATTTTAAATATACAAAATATTAACAATCAAGTATTATTGAAAACCTCATAAAATCATATTATTAAATAGTTTTATTAAATTTGTGCATGGAAAGTATTAATGATTTTATCGCAAATTTTATTATTAGTATTCTTAATTTAATTATTGAAAAAATTATATTAAGAGTAGCTATATTAAAAAAATCATTTTTTCATGGTGGTATACATTTTCAACAACTTAGTATGTGTTAAAAACGTTTGCTGTTAAAGTGTTTTTATATAGTTTAACAGACAATCTCAATATCTGCAATATGTTTTATCCTAAATAAGCGAGATAGTTCCTTAATCGCGCTTTTCAAATAAAATAAAATTAACAAAGTAGCCATTCCACACACATTCCACTTCTCTCCTATCGTCGTTTCGTAAAAAGAGTGTTTACTCGCTCCTCTCTTGTTTTGATAAATAAGAGCTCGTGAACCGCAAAAGCGGTTTCATTCACATCGTAGAGAAACTTTTGTCTAGAAAAAAATAGAGAAAATGATGTAATGAGCTTTCGCTTTTTACCAAAGCTCAAGTTACATAACGCAGAACATTATAGTACATTTAATACAATTTACGTAATAGCTCATTTATGAGGTATTTGACATACTATCAAAATATGATGATCCTGTGAATCATTATATTTTGATACAAGGTTCAGTTAATTTGAATATTCTGTACAATGATCAAGGAATTATTTTTTAAGCGATTCTCACAGTATTAAAATTTTAGCGTATTTGAACATTTGTGCAAAAATTATAATACCTATTTAATATATTAAACGACAATGATCTAAAATTTTATGAGGCCAAGTTTAAACATAGAGACTCTATTTTACATAATAATTAATCTTCTAATCGAATTAATTATAGATCAAAAACATGTTTTGGTTCCTTAAAACTTTTAAACTCCAACATATAGCCATTTGGGTCTTTAACAAAGAATGACAAATGTTCTCCAGATTTATTTTTCAAAAACGTTGTTTGTGTTACTAATTCTAAATTGAGGTTATTCAGTTTTGTATACATTTTCCCCCATTCTTCAACATTTAATATAATTCCAAAATGAAAAGAAGGCAAAGTTTTTCCCTCGAATACATAATTAGGACAATTAAAATTAAATTTACCTGCTTGAGTAAACGTTATTTGATGTCCAAATAAATTAATATCTACCCAATTATTAGAATATCTTCCTAAAGTAGCTCCTACTGTATCTACATAAAACATTTTAGTTTCAACCAAATTTATACAAGGCAATGAAAGGTGAAATAAATTATCCATATTAATTTGCGTTAATTCGTTCTAAATATTCTATTCTATATATAATAAAGTCATCTTCATCATCAACAATATCTTCAGAGTAAGCTATATGAAATACTTTGTTTAGCAGACTTTTATCATTTTTTAAATCAAACCTCATTAATATTTGAGGATGTATCTCTTCAAAATCCATATCTACACCATTATCAAAAGTAAACGTATAGAATCCGTTTTCATAAGATTTAAAAATTACTGTTTCATACATTGGTTTCATAACTACTTAGTTTATAATTATGGTTTTTAATTTTCATAGATTATTCTAAATCCTCTTCATTTAAAGCATCAATATCTATATTATCATTAATAGAATCATTATCATCCTCATCGTCATTATCGACCTCTAGTTCTTCTTCATGCTCTTCCATAGCTTGAACTAATCGTTTTCCAACTTTTATTAAATAGACAGTATCTTCAGTTCTTACTTCAACCGCTTCAATATATTCATTTTGGGCATTTCTAAAGGCTATTATGTCTTTGTCAGCATATCCTTCAGGGAATTTTTCTATCAGAAGATTTAAAATATCTTCATTCAGTTTTTGGTAATCTACAATTTTGCGAATCATTTGTTTAGTATTACATGCCTAACAAATAGGCAAAGATTAATGGAGCAACAATCGTAGCATCACTCTCAATTATAAATTTTGGTGTATTAATATCTAATTTTCCCCAAGTTATTTTTTCATTAGGAACAGCACCAGAATACGAACCATAACTTGTAGTAGAATCACTTATTTGGCAGAAATAACTCCAAAAAGGTGTATCTGTTCGTTCCATATCTTGATATAGCATTGGCACGACACATATTGGGAAATCTCCTGCGATCCCACCTCCTATTTGAAAGAAACCAATTCCGTTTTTAGAATTATCAGTATACCAATCTGCTAGAAAGGTCATATACTCGATTCCTGATTTTACAATACTTGCATTTACTTCTCCTTTTAACACATAGCTTGCAAAAATATTTCCCATAGTACTATCTTCCCATCCTGGGCATACAATTGGTAAGTTCTTTTCTGCAGCTGCATACATCCAAGAATCTTTTAGATCTATTTCATAGTATTCTTCTAGTACTCCAGATAATAATAGTTTATACATATACTCATGTGGTAAGTATCTTTCTCCTCTTATATCAGCTTGCTTCCAAATTTCATAAATGTGTTTTTGCAATCTTCTAAATGCTTTTTCTTCTGGAATGCAAGTATCTGTAACGCGATTGAGTCCTTGTTCTAATAAATCCCATTCTTGTTTAGGTGTTAAATCACGATAATCAGGAATTCGCTTATAGTGAGAATGTGCAACTAAGTTCATGATATCTTCTTCTAAATTTGCTCCTGTGCACGAAATAATGTGCACTTTATCTTGACGTATCATTTCTGCAAAAATCTTTCCTATTTCAGCTGTACTCATTGCTCCAGCCAAAGACACTAACATTTTAGAGCCTTTAGTTAATTGAGTTTCATAGGCTTTTGCAGCATCAACAACTGTAGCAGCATTAAAATGCAGAAAGTATTCTTCTATAAAGTTGGTAATGGTGCCTTTAGTAGTCATCTTCTTCTTTAAATTTTAAATAGTTACCTAATATATTAGACTCATCGTAAGTCTCTTCATAATTATCTTCAGAATCCTCGTTTTGAAATTTATAACTCAACATTTTATAGTATAATTTGGCTGCAAGAAAATCCGAAGATTTATCAATTTCATTAGGGCATAATTCAACAATATCAAAACCGACGACATTTTTCTCTGCAAAGACTTGTTTCAAAAAATCTAAAGTTTCATACCAAAACAAACCTCCAGGCTCGGGAGTACCAGTACTTGGCAAAATGGAAGGATCAAAAGCATCTAAATCGAATGTAATAAATACATTGTCTGTCATTTGATCAATCGCTGAATCCATCCAAGAATCATCCATAACCATTTCATGTGCAAAATAGGTTTTGTCTAGATTCATAATGGATTTCTCCATAATGTCCATAGATCGAATACCTACTTGAATTAAATTTGTGTTTTGACTGGCTTCATAAACTGCACAAGCATGATTACAAGTACTACCATCATAACTTTGTCGCAAATCTGCATGAGCATCAATATGCAATACTGTTAAACTTGGGAACATTTCATTAAATGCTCTAATTGTTCCAATAGATATAGAATGTTCTCCGCCAAAAACAGTCACAAATTTGTTCTTTTTTATATACCTTTTAGTTTCCTGATGTACAGCATCTGCCATAGCTTCTGGTGTAGCATTTATCGTTATAGGTTGAGTTAAGTATATGCCTTGTCTATAAACTTCAGAATCGGTTTCAATATCGTAGAGTTCCATGTTTTCAGAAGCTTCTAAAAATGCTTTAGGTCCTTTATCTGCACCTTTTTGCCAAGTACTTGTTCCATCATAAGGGACAGGAATCAATACAATCTTCGAATGCTCTAATTTTGCATACTCTTCTGATATTCCAGCGTAAGTTTTAGTTTCCATTTTATTTGTCTGCTAATTGTAATTCAGTATTTAAATTTTGAATCGTGTTAATTTCAGGTTCTTTATCATAGCCTAAAATTTCAAGTAACTCCTCACTTTTTTGTTGTTCTCTAAATAATTGTGTTGTGATATTTCCATGTGCATCTCTATTTATTAAAATATGCTTGGGAGCTGGAATTAAACAATGCTGTAAACCTCCATAACCTCCTATAGATTCTTGATAAGCTCCAATGTTGAAAAATCCTATATATAATGGTTTGTCTTTATGATATTTTGGTAAATAGATAGCATTCATGTGTTGTTCGCTATTATAATAATCATCACTATCACAGGTTAAACCTCCGAGAAGAACACGCTCATAAGCATCATTCCAGCGGTTTATGGGCAACATAATAAAGCGTTTATTAATAGCCCAAGTATCTGGAAGTGTTGTGATGAATGAAGAGTTTATCATATTCCATTTTTCTCTATCATTCTGTTGCTTTTGATACAAGACTTTATAAATTGCTCCACCACTTTCACCAACTGTAAAACTTCCAAACTCTGTAAAAATATTGGGGACATCTACACCTTCTTCTTCACAAGTCAATTTAATTTGATTGATGATTTCATCAATAATGTATTCATAATCAAAATCAAATGCTAATGAGTTTTTAATAGGGAATCCACCTCCAATATTTAAACTATCAAGAGTTGGACATATCTTTTTCAAACTTGTATATACTTTAAGGCATTTTAAAAGTTCATTCCAATAGTACGCATTATCTCTAATACCAGTATTAATGAAAAAGTGAAGCATTTTAAGCTTTACTTTTGGGTTGGCTTTAATTTGCTTGTTATAGAATGGAACTATGTTTTTATAACCGATTCCTAATCGAGAGGTGTAAAATTCAAATTTGGGTTCTTCTTCCGAAGCTATACGAATGCCTATATTATAGTTTCCATGAATCTCATTTGACAGTAAATCAATCTCCTCATAATTATCAATAATTGGAATACAATTTTGATGACCATTATTGATTAACCTTGCGATATTCGTTACATATTCTGCTCTTTTAAAACCATTACTAATAACATACGTATTATTGTTTATTTTTCCTTCTTCTTTTAAAATCTCTACGATATCTATATCAAAAGCAGAAGATGTTTCAATGTGAATATCATTTTTTAAAGCTTCGTTCAAAACATGATTAAAATGTGAGCTTTTTGTGCAATAACAATAGTTATAGCTACCATTATAGTTATGCTTATTAATGGCAGTATTAAACCATACTTTTGATTTATTAATATTTTCAGAGATTTTAGGTAAGTATGTGAATTTTAATGGTGTTCCATAAGTTTCAACCAATTTATTTAGGTCAACATCATGAAAGAGCAAGTGATCTTTGTCAAGAAGAAATTCTTCTTGAGGAAAATCAAATGTCTGATTGATTAAATCAATATATTTTGTGTTCATTATAAATGTGATAAAAGTTATTAGAATACGAAAGCATGTAGCTTTCCTAAAAAGAATTAATAACTAAAATCAAATCATAATTTGATATTGCATTTTGGTGACAAAACACAATTTATATAGAGTAGATATATTTTTTACTACGGAAGTTAGCTTTAAATTTCGGTGACTTACTCTGTAAGCTTCTTTTGAATATGACTTCCTAATTTTCAAAAGACCGAACTTATAAACATGTTTCACTTTGTTCAGCTAAAAGCTCCTATGATAAAAGCTTTTGTAATACTAAATTAAATACAAAAATTTAATATTTCACTTTTTTTTTATTTTTTTTATAACATTCTCCCATTCCACACACATTATGCTTCCCTCCTACGTCGTCGCATAAAGAGTGTTTACTCGCTCTACTCCTATTAAATAAATAGGAGCTCGTGAATGCTTCGCATGTCATTAACATAGCAGAGAAACATTTATCAAGAAAAAAATATATGCTTGTCATTTTGTATTAAAAACTAATCACCCGCAGGGTCATCAGTTTTCAATAGTTTGTAAAATATCCGCTACCACACGCTCGATTGCTTTCATACAATCAAATTACTATTGTAATTTATTTTCTGCATGATTATCGTAAGCTTGCCATAAGAACATACGCTTGATTTATATCGATTGTAATTTTAACATATCCAATTTTAAGTCATAAAAATATAAGGTACTACCAACCATACACTTAAGTCAATTCCTTCATTAGTGATGGAAATTTTATCAACAGTTCCTGTGCGCGACATAACATCTATCAATTTTTCTTCTAATGTTTCACCTGGATTAATTGGTCCAAGTTGGTTCATCCCAAGACTAAGTAGAATACTAAAATTAACTGGGTCCGACATTCTGATAGTGTCAATTGCATCAGATAGTAAATCAAAACTTCTATCTACCACTTCCGCAGCTATTGTATTTGAAATAAGGCGGTTGATTGCATCGCTGTTATCAAAGGAATTATCTATAGCGATTACAGCACCTGGAATGGCGAACCCTGGTACGCCAGGAAATAATACTCCAAAAACTCCCAATGCTTTTAATAACCTATTTGAATGGCTCGATTCAGAATTTACTGGGTATGCTCCAATCAGTCTCTTTAAACTAACCGCATTGATGTCTGTTCTTCTAACTGTAAATCGTGGCCCCAACCCTTCAATAATCCTAGCTGAAGGTGTTAAAATTAGCTCTATTTCAAAATCAATATCGCTATCGCCAAACAGAAAAGCCCCTTCTTGGGTGATCTGTCCAGATATGATCATTCTACCATCTCTGAAAGTAGCTTCCAATTCCTCAACAAATGTATCATCCTGAACTTCTAATCCAATCTGATCCTCAAATGCTGTGTTGATTGTTTCTGCATTTACTAGTTGACGCTCATGTATTAAATATATTGTGGCAGCTAGGTCTTCAGTAGTATATGAAGAAAGGGTTATAGGGCCTGATCTATAAATAATTGCCTGATCTTCTTCTCTACACGCGGCAATCGCGACACGAACGATATCATCTGGTAAGTTGTTAAATTGTACATTCAAATCTGCTTCGCTTGTTTTGCGAAATAAAGGAACCCAAGCGTTAGAATTCATAGCTCCTTTTAATTGCCCATAAATTATTACATCAATTTTTTCTAACCTTGAAGTAGGATCTCCATCCACTGTTGAAAGCTGGATAAAATTGATTGAAAGAGATTTTGTTGTAGGGAATTCAACAAGTGACATTGCAGCCATAACAATATCGGACCATGTATCTGACCCTATTCCAGATATCGCTCCAATATCATAAAGTCTTTTATATCCGCCTGTTGGACGACCATTTAGTATAGCTTGACCTTGCTCACGAGAAACTCCTCGCCCTCTCCTTTCATCGGCATAACCAAAACCGTCTCTGTCGGTTATTACTGCAAAATCACCAGCAACTGTAAAACTATTTATTAGTTCTAGTATTTTTTTTTCTGTAATTGTACCTGCAATGCCAGATCCATGTATAAAAATTTCCCTGTCCATAATTCATTTATTATGTGTTATTTAAATAGATATTTAATATCTTAATACTAAGACTATTGTAAATTTACATATTATAAAGCATTAATTATCAAGAAGTTTGCCTTTTTTTATTGAGATTTTTTATATATTCTTTAGAAAACATTTGTCAAGAAAAAAATAAAGAAAATGAGGTAATGTCAAAGCGCCAGCTGGCTCATTCACTAAAAAGGTCTACTAGACCTTTTCTTAACGCTTTGCCCTGCTTTTATCCAAATCGAGATTCACGAATTCATTAATATAATATGAAAATTAATGAGTAAAGTTCAAGCTACATAACGCAAGAACATTATAGTACATTTAATACAATTTTCGTAATAGCTCACATTTATGAGGTATTTGATATACTATTGAAATGTAATGATCCTGTGGATCAATATATTTTAATACAAAGGTTCTGTTTCAGAATCTAACAAATAAAATATAATATCGTATAAGCGAATTATATCGTTTGTAATTATGTACAAGCAAATTGTTTCGTGCTTGTCATTTGTATTAAAAACAAATCATCTACTGGGTAATTTGATCTTGTATAGCCTATTGTATTGTTTTAACCAAATCGACGAAGGAGATTCATTAATACCTTTGAAAAACAATAAGAAACTTGTGAATAAAATTTTATGAGGTCGTTTTGAATGTAACACATAATAGTAATATTAGTCATACAGATATATATAATGGACATTAACTTTGTTTAAATATGGACTTCAGGATACAAAAAACATTAAACTACATAGAAGATAATTTAGACAAACATTTTGCTTTAAATGAATTAGCACAATATGCATGTTTGTCTCCTTCTCAATTCCATCGAATTTTTAAAAAAGAAACTAACCGAACACCACATAAGTTTATTGAACACATAAAAATGAATACAGCTTATCAAGCTATAATTAATGAGAGAATTTCTATTCAGGATTTATCTATAAAAATGGGATATAATAATTATGAGACGTTTACAAGAGCTTTTAAAAAGTATTTCCATTTTTCTCCTGATGATTTAAGGTCTATAGTTATAAACATTAAAAGTAATATTAATTCGTCAGAATCAGAGAAAGTAATTATAGCAACCATAGATAAAGATGATACGGATGTAAATGAAATTGAACTGATAAAGAGTCTACAGAAAATTATGACTGATAAAAAAATATCAGGATTAGATTTGAAGGATGCAACAATTTATAAAGTTGTAAAAATTGACGGTTCAGAAAAAATGGAACAAAATTTAGTAAAGAATAAATATGAAATAATAAATGAAAAAAGAATTTGGAAAATATTAATATCAACTAATAACTATTAAAATGATAATACAATATTTATACCTTTTATCAGTAGTAATTATTGCAGTTCTATTTCCAATTTATGTGATTTTTATTGGTTATACAACTAAAAGAAAACTTTTAGAGGGTTCAACTACTAGAATGCGTATTTATATTGAAACCATCATTATACAATTAGTTTTCTGCCTCTTGATATTCTTCTCAATATATATGAATAAAGATAGTATTGATATTATTGGGCTGACGTTTTTTAAATGCCCTCTTTGGGTTTTTGTTTTAATTTTTGCGTGCTCTCTCGGTATATTAATCATTAATAAAATAAAAGTAAAATATACAGATAATGCAAAATTGGAGTCATCATTTAAAGATGTAATTTATTTGATGCCTAGCAATGACAAAGAGTATAAATGGGCTATAATTACTTCATTATTTGTTGGTTTATGTGAAGGAATAATTTTCCGAGGGTTTTTATAAATGCATCAAATAAATTTACTTAATTATAAAAGAAGTATAACCTTAAATTCATTCAATGAAACTTCATAATTTATATCTATTTTTAGTGTTCTTCTTGATAACCAATTTATCAAATGAAGTTTACTGTCAAGAAATTTTCCAAAATAAAATTGATTCAATTTTTAAAGTTTTTTCTGATAAAACTCCAGGGATTTCAATTTCCTTGGTGGATAATAATGAAAGTGTTTTAAGACAATCCTATGGTAATGCTCAATTAGAATATGAGATTCCTGTTAATTCTAAAACTGTATTTCATATAGCGTCAGATTCTAAACGATTTACTGCATTGGCTATACTTCTACTTGAATCAGAAGGCAAATTAAGTTTATCTGATAGTATTCAAACTTACTTATCAGATTTTCCTAGTTTCAAACACAAAATTACCATTGAGAACTTGCTGCAACACACTAGCGGATTAAGAGACCAATGGCAATTATTAGGGATGGCAGGTTGGAGAATGGAAGACATTGTTACTCAAGAACAAATAATTAAAGTACTCTATAAGCAACAAGAATTGAATTTTGTCCCCAAAAGTGAATTTGTCTATTCTAATTCTGGTTATACTTTACTTGCAGAAATAGTGAAAGTAGTTACAGGCAAATCTTTTGAGAATTATACTAACGAACATATTTTTGAACCTTTAGGAATGACTAATACGCACTTTCACACTAATCATAAACGAATAGTAAAAAATCGTGCATATTCCTATAGTAAAGCCAATGATTCAACATTTCAAAAAGAGATACTAAATTTTGCAAATGCTGGAGCAACAGGCCTTTTTACAACAGTAGAAGATTTAGAAAAATGGTTGTTTAATGTTATGAGTGACAACCCAAAAGTTGGTTCTAAATCCATATTTAAAAAGATGCAAAAGCAACTTGTACTAGATAATGGCGAGAAAATGATATATGGAATGGGAGAAATGGTTTTTAATATCGGAGGAAAAAAACTAATTGGACATGGCGGAAATGATGCTGGGTTTAATTCTTTTATTGGATACTATCCAGAATATAATGTTGGTGTGATAGCTTTATGTAATTGGCGTGAAGTTGCTTCTGGTAATTTAATAATTGAATTAGTTGAAGATTATTTAAAAGATAGTGCTCTACCAAAAAATAAAAACTCTACAAAACTCATAAAAGAGAATAATAAGAAAAATAGAAAATTCATAAAGCCAAATAAAAAGCATTTAGATAAACAAGTTGGTATTTATGAGACTATTTGGGGCAATGTGTTTGTTAATAATATAGGCGGTGAATTGTATTTTAAAAATGTAGGCGATAATGAATCATTTATGTTATTCAAGGCAGAGAGTAAACATAATTATTACAATAAAGAGAATGAATTTGAATTAGTTTTTTCTATGGAAAGCAAAGGTGTATTTAATAAACTCAAAATAACTGGACCAAATAACACAAATTTTTCTGCTCAAAGAATATATCTAGCAGACTACTCTATGGAGAACTTAAAAGAATTTGAAGGCATTTATAGAAGTAGTGAACTGAATACAGAATATATAATTGAACTTCAAGGAGATTCTTTAATGGCAAAGCATTTTAGGCATAGCAATATACCTCTCATAGTAAAAAGTAAAGATAGGTTTTCTGGGAGTTTATGGTATTTCGATTTGATTGAGTTTACTAGAGATTCGCAAAATAGAATTAATGGACTTTTGATTTCAGGTGGTAGAGGAAGAGCAAAAAACGTACGATTTAATAAAAAATAAAGTTGGTTATGAAAAATGTTAATAGTGTAGTTATATTTATGTATCTGTTTTCATTTTCTAACCTATTTGGTTCAAATGGAAAACAAACCTATAATATAGAATTTACTAAATCTTTAAAAGAAATTCGAGCATCTGTTAAAGCTAACATAACAATGCGAAATGACACCTTGTATATTGGCGAGTATGGAGCTTGGCATGAAAAGGAAGGTTGGGCAAGTTATATTTCTGATATTAAAGTTAGAAATAAAAATGATAAAGAACTGGAACTTAAAAAAGTAGACCGCCTTAAATGGATAATACATGAAGATATTATTGATAGAGAAATATATATAGAATATAAGATATCATTTCCATATGCTTTACCAGATTTTAAATGGCCTTCAGGACCTAGATCTACTGCTTCATTCTACGATGGTAAAGGTATGGTTATTCAAAGCGAGTCAATGTTTATTTACAATTCATTAGAATCTAATACTTATGTGAATTTTGCGGTTCCAGAAACGTGGAAAATCTCTACACCCTGGAATGAGTTATCTAACAATCACGAATATGGAAATCAATCGCTAAAATTTTTGTCAAAAAATGTAATTGTAATTGGTAATTACAAAGAGATATTGATTGAAGAATCTAACTTTAGCTCAAAATTAGTCTTATTAGGTTACAAAAACCCGAATCTAGAGATTATAGAACCCATTTACAGAAAAATACTTAAACATCATACTCAGGTTTTTAATAATAAAGAAAAAGGAAATTACCTTATGGTTTGGTTTCCTGATGGAGAATGGCAAACTGGAGAAGGTTATTTGGGCTCTTACGTAGTTATTAAACCACAAGCGCCTTCTGAAAGCCATATCCCATTTTGGGCAAACTCGATGTCTCATGAAATATTTCACTATTGGTTAGGAGGTAAAATAGATGCACAAAATTGGGCGGAATCTCAATGGTTTTCCGAAGGGACTACTGAATTATTTGCAAACTTATCGTTGATAAGAAATAACATAATATCAGAACAGCAATTTTTTAATTTATTACAGAAGCATCTTGTACTTTATCAACATTTCAGATATAAATGGGGAACACCTTATGACATTATATCTTTAATTGAAGCTGGTTCAAACAAAAGTGAATACAATATTGCAATTTATGATGCTGGCACTGTGACGGCTTTGTATATGGATATACTTATACGAACACAAACAAACAACACCAAGAGTCTAGAGGATTTATTGAAGACCCTGTATATTGAAAGTATGAATGATAGAGGCAAAAAATATACAATTGAGTATGTTATTAAACTCTGCAGCTTTATTACAGGCGAAGATTGGACTGACTTTTATGAAAAGTATATAAATGGCACTGAATTTTTGCCTATATATGAGATGTTTAAAAAGGCTGGACTAGATGTTATTATTTCTCAATCGGGAGTGCATATTAAGAAAAGTAAAAAAATTAATCCATTGCAAAGGCGAATTCGAAAATCAATTTTTGGTTTGATAGACAATTAAATTTATATAATCTTTATCCATTCCACACACACACATTATGCTTATCTCCCACGTCATCACATAAAAAGTTTACTCGCTCCACTCCTATTTGATAAATAGGAGATTGTGAATCTCGTCAACTCGATTTCATTAACATCGTAGAGAGTAGCTTAGGAATATTTCCTTACCTTTATTACTTTAAATTAATTCTCTCCCTATTTTAATTTATTAGCACAATTTGGCAGGCCAAGTATAGGTCTACTAGATAGTTGGTTTGTATATGCAATATTAATAAGAGAATTGAATGAAAAAAAAGACGTGCTTTGTTATAATGCCATTTTCAGATACTCAAATTATACTTGAAGACGGCACAGAGAAAATAATTGATTCTAAAACATGGGATTTTATTTACAAAGATTGGATAAAAAAAGCGGTAGAATCTCATCCCGAAGAAATCATATGTAAAAGATCTCCATTGAAAACAGGTAATTTTGTTAAAGGAATTATTGAGGATATTTTTCAATCTGATATAACTATTGCTGATTTAACTGGAGGCAAACCAAATGTTTATTATGAATTGGGTATTAGACATTCTTTGAAAAACGGTACTATTATTATTACACAAAGCTCTAAGGACGTACCATCAGATTTACAGTCATATCATTACTACTTATACAAATACACGGATAAGGCACATGAAAATGAGAAGAATTTTCAAATTTTCGAAGAGAGTATCCATAATTACATTAACCAAATTTTAGATAAGCAACAGGATTCTGATAGTCCAGTTATGGATTATTTGCATCTCAATGAGACCAATTTATTAGATGTAGATTATCTAAAGTCTAATTTCGAAAACTTAGTTAATAGTAAATACCCTCTGTTGAGTAATGCAAAAGCATTGGGACTAGTTCATGTAGAAAACAGATTTAATAATAGTGCCACTCAATTAGCTCCTCATGATTTTTATAATCAAGCCCAAATAGAAACTCTAACATTTGCTTTGACCGCTTTTAGCACTTTTAAATATAGAATTAATATGGTTAAGGACATATTAGACAAGGGAGTTAAATTTTCAGTTTTAATCTTGAATCCAGATAGTCAGCTTCTCACTAGAGATATAAATGATAAATTGCCAAAACAGATTGATTATATAAGTGGTGGTGAAAATATTAGAAATGAAATTTTAGATGTTATTAATAAGGTAAATACAAACGGTTTTAGTAATAACCCAAATTTCAATTTAAGGTTTTACGATTTCAAACCAAATTATTTATCTCTTATTAATGACGGTAATATTATTGAAACCACAACTAGTTTTCCAAAAAAAGTAGGTAATGCTAGAGTTCAACCCTTATCTCATACACAAACGTTGCACTCTGGATTGATAATCCAGTTCAAAGAAATTGGAAATGATGAAAATTCAACATTTGAAATATTCAATAGAGATTTGAAAAACATTTGGCAAAACTCTATTGATTTTAGAGATACTAAACATTATATCAAAAGAAAATAGCTTTCAACCCACTTTTCAACTCATAAACCGTTTTTATTTCATCTGGACTTAATGCTTTATCAAAAACAGCAAGCTCATCCATAAAGCCAATGTATCCAAGCCCTAACATGATTTTTCCATTTTTTGGTTCCCAAGTAAACGGGTCATTAATGTCTTTTATCACACCTTGAATTTTAGCGTTTAGATATAGTTTAAATTCGGACTTTGTTTTTGTATTTACTTTAGAAAACACCATGGCAACATGCGTCCATGTTTTAGATTGAAATGGAGCTGGATTTACAGTAACCGTTCGTTTATTCCAATCGGTATCATCGCTATCATTATTTGGGTCCCATACCGCTAAATCTCCCATGGCTCCATATCTAAACTGTCTTGGATTATGATCTGTAAAATCTACCCATAAACCAGCATCGCTCCATTTAGAATCTGTAATACATATAGGATCACAATAATGGGAAGCTAGTTCTTTGTTAGGATCTAATCGTAACCAAAAAGATATAGTGCCACTCCAGGATGTACTGCTGTAGCCTACATTTTTATAAGCTTTATAAAAAATAGCCGAAGTTTTTGCCTCTTTAAAGTGAATGGCGTCACCAACAAGGCCCTTGCCTTTAGCCAAAACAACATTTGAGTCATGCAATCCAGCCTTTGCATTAGTAGTGTTTTTATAGCTTTCGGCTGTATAAATTTGTGCATCTCCAATGGCTATATCTGCAGATGCTTTGCCATCAAAAGAACTATAAAATAGAACATGGTCTTTTAGTGTTTTCTTTTGAGCAAATGAATGCATGGTAATGAGTAAAAAGAATAGACTAGAAAGGAATAAAAGTTTTGTCGTTTTCACAATGTATCGATCTTAGATTTATAGTATTTACTTTATATGGACTGCCTTGTATGCTATTATTTATGAATCAATCTACCAACATCATCTTTATGTGATGCGCTAGTTTGACATGACTTAAAAAACAACCAATTGGTCATTGCATTTATATACCTATTAAAGAACATTGTCAATACATTATTGAATTTTATTGACTGTTTCTTATTATCGCGTTTTATATGCTTTAAACCCCATTCAATAGCTTCATGAGCATGGATTTTTCCTGTGTCAAATGTTGGAATATCTATATCTGATTCTGAAATGAGAATTGGTAATTCTGTACAACCCAAAATAACGCCCTCTGCTCCTTGACGTTGTAGTTCTTTAATAATCCTAATAATCTTTTGTTTTGAAGCCTTTGTGAATTGCCCTTTAACTAATTCGTTATAAATAATGTCATGAACAACTTGTCTGCTACCTGTATCAGGAATAATGATATCTAGTCCAAAATGGTTCGTTAGTGTTTTGGTATAGAAATCTTTTTCCATAGTAAACTTTGTTCCTAATAATGCTACTTTTTTAAGTCCAAGCCTTTTGATGGCATCTCCAGTAGTTGTTGCAATATGTAAAAACGGAATAGTGACATTTTCAGAAATATAATGGCTTACTAAATGTATAGTATTCGTGCACAGTAAAATCACCTCTGCTCCTGCCCTTTCCAATTGTTGGGCCGCTTCCTTTATTAGTTCACCTATAGCGTTCCAATCGCCTTTAAATGTTAAGCGTTCTATATCAGCAAAGTCTAAAGACACCATAATGCATTTTGCAGAATGTGATCCACCTAATACCTCTTTCGCTTTTGTATTTAAAAACTCGTAATATAACTTTGAGGATTCCCAACTCATTCCTCCTATCAATCCTATTGTTTTCATCTTTTAAATGCTTTATATGTTTATGTGAGCTAAATTATTACGAACAACTAAGCTTACATAGTTTTGAAATTGAGATATATAAACTCTTAGTTGAAATAATTTCAACTATAACTTATAGGCAAGTATGTATCTTTGTAACCATGGAACTTAAATATTTCAGATTAATAAAAACAATAGCAGAGGAAGGTAATCTTGCGAATTCTTCAGAACGTCTATTTTTAACGCAATCGGCTCTAAGTCATCAATTAAAAGATCTAGAAGAACGTTTAGGCTTTAAAGTTTTTCATAGAAGTAGAAATAAATGGGAACTTACAGCTGAAGGCACTGAACTATACAAACTAGCGAAGAAACTATTCAGTTCAATTGATGAAAGTTTTAATACTATTAAACATATAAAAGAAGGCTCTAAAGGTTCAATTAAATTGAGTGCCGAATGTCAATCTTTTTTCCATTCTATTCCGTCTTTTGTTCAAAAAATGGGACTATTATATCCAGAAATTGACATAGATATTTCATTAGGAGCGACACATCAAACCATATCACAAGTTTTATCAAACGACATAGACATAGCTATTGTAACCTCAAAACCTGAATCTGAAGAACTTTCTAGCATTCCTGTTTTTAAAGATGAAATTTTTGTGCTTATGCATAAGGAGCATCCGTTGAATAATTTGGAGTATTTAGATGCAGGCCATTTTGGAGATGTACATTTGTTAATTAACTCTTTTCCTTTAGATGGTGTTGCTGTTTATGAATACTTTTTAAAGCCTAACAACATACATCCAATCAAGATTTCTGCAATTCCATTTACCGAGATTTCATTGTCTATGATTACTGCTAACATGGGAGTTATGTGTGCTCCAAAATGGCAGTTAAGTTCATTTAAGTTATCAAAAGAGTTGGTGTTTAAGCGCATTGGCAAACATGGCTTAAAACGAACGCATTACTTGGTTGTAAAAAAAGAAAATCAAAATAAAAAATACATTCACGATTTTATCTCCAGCTTTCAAGAAGATTTTTTAGAATGATGCTTCAATATGTATGTGTTTTTCTCTCTTTTATGAAATTATTGTTTAGCAAATGCAGGTACTACAGTGTCAAAAATAGGCATCATGATTTTATCATCGTCTCTATCATGACCAGAAATGACAATGGTTAGATCCAATTCTTCTACGACCATTACACGCTGGCCACCACCTCCCCAAGCCAATGTCATATCATAGCTTTTGTCACCAACATTAACTGGTGTGTGATACCAAAAATAACCATAGCGATAATTCTTAGGCATCCAATCTATTGCAGGTCTTACAATACCACTGGTAGCTTTTTCTAGATAGGCTTCAGAAATAAACTGTTTTCCATTCAACTTACCCTTGTTTTGTACCAAATGCCCTAATTTAATCATGTCACGAGATCTGATACTAGCTTGCCATCCTGCTTGAGGTAATCCACTTACGTGTTTTGACCATTTATAATCGGTAATACCAAGTTTATCAAGTAACTCGGTTTTAATAAAGTCTTCGGCTGTTCCTGGGACAACGGCGTCAATGACTGCCATTACCATTATTGGATTAAAATTACCATATAAAAACGTCTGAGATGTGTCACTTATAGGTGCGCTTTGTTCAAGAAGTGTTTGAACCAATCCTTGACCTTTTAATCGCACTGAATCATTCTCAAATGCTTTCCATTTATCTCTATCAATAGTTAGACCTCCATGCATAGTCAATGCCTTGTGAAGTGTGATTTTTTCGGCGCCTTTGGCAAGTGTTTCAGGATTAATATCTTTTAGAAAACTAATCAATGGTTTATTGAGATCATCCATGCTTAAATATCCCATTTCTATGGCTCTACCTAACACCAAACTGGTATAGCCTTTTACTGCAGATGCTTGTCCGTGAGGCACGTTGATACGACCTTTTTTATAATAGGATTCATAAACCAATGTATTCTTATGCGAAATAAGTAACGCATCGTAATTACCATATTTGCCGTCAAAAATGTCTTGGGAAACTTTGCGAATCGCCTCTTGATCTTTACTACTCACAGCTAAGGTGTCAACCAATATGCCATCTTTTCTATCCTCTGGTGTTGTACTGACATAGGGTTTGTTGAGATTTGGAATCGACCAGAATGATACCTCTTTGTCCAAACTTGAAATAGGATGTATCAACGATGACAGCCAAGCGGCACTGCGAACAGCTGTTGTGGGGAATGCAGTACTATGGTTCCCATCAATCACTTCTTTATATACGGATAAACCAACATCTCGTCTATCATTTAATAATTTAATAAATGCCTCCATAGGCGCAACCTCTCTCTCTTCTTCCAATGAGCCATATGCAATAAAAACATTGGCATTCAAACTTGAGTTTCTATTGGATGACTCATAAGGTCCAAATTTGGCATTCATTTCCGTTAGGTAATCGACTTCTCCTTTAACCGTTGGGCTTCCAATAATGTAATTATTAAAAGTATCAGGTTGAGTCATTAGAATATACGCACCAAATTCACCACTCATGGAGTATCCAAAATACGTACGACTGTTTGGGTCCGTGCGGTAGATTTTGTCCACATAGGTAATAACATCATTACGAATAAAGTCAAGATGCTTATGAGCTTGTCCAAACTGTATTTTTTTTTGAATTTCAGGATTGCTGTGTTCTTTTATCGAGTAATCTCGAAACCTACTCACATAGACTCCTACTTCTTTTTTTAGATCCTCATCGATGTCCAATTGATAAGAAATCCCAACTAGAATAACATCTTCAAGAATAAATTCTTGGCAGGAAGATAGTATTTCACGATGCCACTTAGCGTCTGTATAATAAAGTACAGGATAGGTTTTATTCGTGTTCTCTGAATAATCTTCTGGCAACTCTATATACAACTCGTAGTGTCTGTCTGTTTGAGTATCTTTTATTGGAACGACCTGAATTTGTGGTAATACCAATGAAGTTCCTTCTCCATTTGATGTGAATTCTTTTGCACTATTTTCTTGTGCAAAGCTTGTATGTATTGATAAAAGGATTATCAGCATTAAGAATTTAATTGTTCTCATAGTTATCTTCTTTTTATTTACTTTTTTGTAATTCCGTAAGTCTGTACTTGGCTTCGTTATTTTGCGGATTTAATTCAAGTGATTTTGAGTAATTTAAAATGGCCAGATCAATTTCTCCAATTTTCGCACAGGCTTTTGCATAACTTTCGTATACTTTGAAACTTTTTGGATAGAGCATCACGTTCAATTTGAAAGTGTTTTGCGCTAATTTCATTCTGTTATCATGGTAAAAATCATAACCTATATCATTCAGGTGGTCTTCAGTAACTCTAGGGTTAGTAGAATCATGTTCAATTAGAGTTCTATAGGCTTTAAGTGCATTTTCAAAATCTCCTTCAAGAAGGAACTCCACAGGTTCTTTTTTATCAGTACCTGTCTTGACAAAGGTGGCGGCTAAGGCCCAATCACTTCTATAAAAATGAACTAAATTGATCGTTTCGTCTTCGGAATTTGGTTTGAATTGGATAAATCGACTAGAATTTCTTCTAACAAAACTACTATCAGATACTTTGATGAGTTCATGAGCTTCTACGTCAAGTATATTTTTATAGAATAGTAGATTGTCCTTTTCAAAAACTTCTACAGTTACGTTATCGGACTCGTATCTACCAGTAATTTTATTGACTAAAGACTGTTCAATTTTCATTTTTTTATATACAGGAACATAATTATCCCAATTATACGTTTGTGCTACCGAGCGTATCACTTCAGCATTAAACTCAGGAAATGTGGAATTGGTCATCACAACCACACCATAACCTTTGTCTCTATGAGCCACTATCTCGGTATAGAAACCTGTATTCCATCCGTGATGTCTTAGATAGATTTCATCCTTTTTATTAAGAAGCTGGAACCCTAAGCCCAATGTAAATGACCAAGTAGAATTATCCACTCCATATGGTGTCCCCATTAATTCTGTCAGGTCTTTTGATAAGCCTTTGGTATCCTTACCGTCTAGGGTTTGTTGTACGTTGGTAATAAATTTTGCATAGTCCTCAGCAGTAGTCCATAACCCACTTGAAGCCATTGATGGGCTAATATGTCTTCTACCTTCGACCATAGAACCATCTGATAAATAACCTGTGGCGGCCATCGCTAATTGTTCTTTAGTAAGTGATTGGTTAAACGTGCTGTTGTTCATTTCTAAGGGTTGCAACACGAATTCATGCATGATCTCTGGGAATGTTTTTTCTTCAACATCCAACATCATTTGTTGTATGGGTACATAGCTAGCATATGCAAAACGAACACTTTCACCAGGTTCTTTATTTACAGTAATTGGCTCGTTTGTTGCTGGAAAAGCTCCGTTTAGAATCTCTACAAGCGTTGGGATTTCTTCATTGATACTATAGGATCCCGTTCCGCGAGGATATATTCCGGCAGAGTGATTTAAAAGATTTCTTATGGTGACTTTGCTTTCCTTGTTAAATTCATTTTCGGGTACTTTCCAGGATTTCAAGTAGCTATTAACATTTTCATCTAAGTCTAATTTATGTTGTTCTACGAGACGCAATGCACCATAAGCCGTTACTGGCATACTGGTTGCCGCTGCCTGAAAAAGGGTGTGTTCTGTCACAGGAACTTTACTTTCTTTATCCACAACGCCGTAAGCTTTTGTCCATGCAATTTCACCATGATGTATGACTGCAATACTCACACCTGGAATTCCATAATGTTCCATACGTTCTTCTATAGACCATGTTGAATCGCCCTCTATATGTATTCGAGTTGTGAGACCAGTTTCTACCTTTTTGGTTAAATCGGTTGTAGTACCAGAATTTGATTTTTCTGTACATGATTGAAAAAGAACTATGATAAAGAGTACTGAAATAATATGTTTCATATTTTTTTATTTAATGCCGAATAAAGATATCCTATAATCTAGATTCAGTATCTTAAATATGATAAACACAAGGGTTAAATGACAAAGTCATTTCATCATTGATATATGGCTTTCATAAGAAATTATAGAATAATGCCTTTGTAGATAGTATCTTTATCATTTTAATAAAAGCGTATATGTTTAAACGATCATTGAAGAACACTATTCTTCTTAATATAGGAGCCTTTTTATTGGTTTTTTTACTTGAAACAGTAAGTAATTTGTTTTTCAAAGATAATTTTGATGATAGTTATTCTTTTTACGCACATGGACTTGATTATACTGTTATGATTATGGGTTTCATTTGGGTAAATCATTTTATTCTTATTCCATTTTTCTTAGATAAGAAAAAGTATGTTTTATATGCCATACTGCTCATTGGAAGCTTATTAATTTTTTCCTACTTCAGAACAGGAACTTGGTCTGGTACATCTAAAATATTCTTCTTTCTTCTTTATACCACTGGAGCTGGAATGGCTGTTTTTTTCTTAAGAAGAAATACACTTATCCAAAAGGAAAATGACGAGAAAGAAAAATTGCAAAAAGAAATGGAGCTTAATTATTTAAAAGCACAGGTGAACCCACATTTTTTATTCAATTCTTTAAATAGTATTTATTCGCTTTCGAGGGAACAATCATTAGAAACTCCTGACCTTGTCATGCAACTTTCAGAATTAATGCGATACCAATTAGAGAGTTCTAAAATGGAGTCTGTTTTATTAAAAGAAGAACTTGAGTTTATAGAAAATTATTTACTACTTGAAGAAAAAAGACTGAGTAAGCGTTGTACTGTTGAATTTTTAATTGAAGGCGATCTTTCAAGTTTAAGAATTTCTCCAATGTTACTCATCCCATTTGTTGAAAATGCGATTAAACATGGTGCTCAAAGTACAAATGAACAGAGTACAATAGATATTTCTGTCTCCATTAAAAATGGCACTCTTTACTTTTGTGTGGTAAATTCTAAGCCTTCCATGGTGACTGAGTCAAATAGAAAAGGAATGGGACTTGAAAATGTGAAGAGACGTCTAAACCTTTTATATCCTAATTCACATGCCTTAGACATTGATAATGCGAGCAAAGAATATCGTGTAAATTTGTCTATTGATTTGACAGTTTCAATATTAAAAAAAACAGATAATGATTAAAATCGGAATCGTAGATGATGAGCAGCTTGCACGTAAAGTGTTAGAAGAGTATTGCTCAAAAATTGACAACTTTGAATTAGTAGTAAGTACAGGAAATTCGATTGAATTTGTCAATTTTATTCAACAAAATGACGTTGATCTTATTTTTCTGGATATAGAAATGCCTGAACTTAATGGGATGGAAATTTTGCGTTCTATGATAAAGCCTCCTAAAGTTATTTTAACCACAGCTTATTCTGAATATGCCTTAGAAAGTTATAATTATGGTGTCGTAGATTATTTATTGAAACCTATAAAACTCGAACGCTTTTTAAAAGCCATTAATAAAGTTTCGACCTCAAAAATAGCGGAACCAAAAAAAAGTGATGCTAATAAAGAGCTTCAAATAAAACATGATGGAATACCTGTTAATATCTCGTTTAAATCAATTCTATATATTCAGAGTTTTGGAAATTATTTGAAAATTTTCACAGATTCAAGAATGTATCTTATCTCAGAAACACTTATTAATATAACGACATCACTATCTGACAATTTCCAACGCACTCATAAATCATATATCGCCAATTTGGAAAGAGTTACAAAAGCTAACAGAACGCATTTATTTATTGAAGACAAAAAAGTGCCTGTAAGCGCTATGTATAAGGTTGTTGTGTTTAAAAAACTGGAGGTTTTATCGAAGTTATAACATGGTTAATTCTGGTTTCTGTTATATGTTGCTTCCCTTCTACGACACTTTTAAAATTAGTTTACCCATTTTATCGATTAAGATATCTTTTCTTTCTTCAGACTGACTAAAGGCCAGTACTGAGAAGAAGAAAAAATTAAAATAGTAATATTTTTCATTAGTGCTAGTTTTTAGAATAAGCACTAAAGTTACTCGCTGTCAATGGTTTGAGAAATGATATTGGTCATTTCGAAGCACAAGATTTATGTCTGCTTTTGTTTTTAATAGTATGGGCATAACTGAATGGTCTATTGTCTGTAATGCTCTAAAATATCTGTACTCACCCAATAAATATCTTGATTGCTTGTATAAAAGAAATACTTTCCGTCTTTGGTTACGAATGGACATAATTCATGTCCTTTGGTATTAATCACATCTCCCATAGTTACAGACTTAGTCCATGTGTTATCATCATTTTTAAAACTGATATAAAGATCTCCTCTACCTAAACCTTCTGGTCTTGTCGCACAAAAAATGACATATGACTCGTCTGGTGCAACAAACACATCAGCTTCATAATGTGATGTATTTATGGCGTCTGACAATGCTACGGCTTTCTGAAATTTACCGTTTTTATATGTTGAGGTGTAGATATCGAAATTGGAGTTGATTTTGCTAGATGAAAAATACATGGTACCATCGTTAGTAAACGAGATGTAATATTCATCGGCTTCAGAGTTAATATTAGATCCTGCATTAATAGGTTCAGACCAGCCAGTATCTAATCGTTCGGCATACCAGATATCATAATCTTTGGGTTCACCTACTCCATCTAGTGCACGTATAGATATAAAGTACAAGCGCCGCTCATCTGGAGATAGAAACGGATCGTTATAACCATATTTTTCATGTTTCATAATGGTTTTAGGTGAACTCCATTCTGTTCCTATAAGTTTAGAATAGCGGATCTCTTCCTTTCCATTTATGGTAACACCATAAAAGAATTCGGTAGCATCTTTATTGAAAACCGAACCAAATTCATATTCATTCGTTTTAGAAATAAGTCCTGGAGCAAATACTTCTGGAGTTGTTGAAGGCGGCTTTTGTTTTAGATATTTGAGGTTATCATCAACACCACTACTTCCAATGCATAATAACAGTATTACGATTATATAAATTTGAACTTTCATAGTTTGTGAGTTTAATATAATGGCGTCAACCTATTTTTAATATTTAATTCTACTATCTCAACGCATAAATTTCGTTATTTATTTTGATAGGTATATCGGCAAAGTAAGAAATACGCAGCATTACAAACTAGAAAGAATACTATAAACCATCCAATCATATAATTGGGATCAGATGCTTGGCTATCTGTAAAATTATTTAAATGCATTGCAAATGCAAAAATAATACTAGAGCCAATCATAATAATAGCAGACCATAAATAACTACCAGAATATAATGTCTCTTTAGGCAGTGTATTATTATTTAAAATAACGACCTCTTTTAATTTATCATCGTTACCTATAAAATAACCTCTAATATTATTAATAATATTAAAATGTTCAAACTGTACTTTTCGTAGTCTACCTAAAATACAGATCATGATAAAACCAATAACGCTAATAAATATCATAATCAAGGATAATGATTTATACTGATCGATATCGTTATTTAATATTTTATTTTCAAATAATAAAGCAACAATACCTCCAAAAATTGTGGTGAGTGATAGGAATATACTAGATAATTTGTTCCTTAATTCGTCGATGTGAAAGGTTAATTTTACTGCAGATTCGTATTCCTGTATTAAATAACTGTCCTGTGGTTCCATAAAAATTCATATGTTAATAACTTGTTTTAAAGTTACATTAAAATTGTATTCATAAATAAATTCTATCATTTTAGTTTTACTTTAGTAGAACATTTTAAGTATTATCTACCAGATTTTACCAGATAGATAGCGCAATAATAAGTACAATAATAGATGCACACAGAACTGCAACAACTTAAAGATTTTTACACAACACATAAGGTTGAAATTAACCATATGAAAAACCATCATATACACTCTGGGTTGGATTCTTTGCAGTTTAAATTTAGAGACAACACAATAGTGGTTCTTATTAATGATGAATATCAGGATTTAGCGAACCAAAACCCACTATTGAATTTAGTGCTTGTACTTAATGAATTGTCTTATATTGATGAATCATTAGACTTTTTAAATTGGTGCTCAGAAAATGAAGTGAATGCAAGTTCAGAAAAGCTTAGGCTATATTACATAGAGATTTTAGCTTTCCTACCTCATATCAAAACCTTTTTTTCTGATGGTAAAATAGATGGCTTCATTTCAGACCTAGACTTTCAGCTTAATGCTGGTGCAGTTCAGTATTTAAGATCTAACGAATAGGATTATAAATTTCTATCAGAATACTCTTTCAATAGAAACCTCATTATCAAATAGTTGTAAAATACTTTATTTGATATTCTCACCCTAAATGCTTATCTTACAGGATACAGTTTTGGCAAGTAGTCTCCACAATTCTTCTTCAACTGAGGTGACAACATGTAACATAAATCAATCCATATGAAACTTTTAAAATCAATCCGCCATAGTGTTCCTGTAGCACTAGTATTAATTATGATCTGTACCATTATCATATCATGTGATTCAGGTACCAAAGAAGAAACAATTCAAAGTGAAGAATCTGTTGTACAGGATAGTACATTTATAGATGCTAACGCCAAATATGGAAAGACAATTAGCAATGTAGATGCATTAAAAGGAACTCAAATGTTCATGAATAACTGTGATTACGGACGTTATCTTGTCGCTATAGAATCTATAGCAATGTATCGTAGTCCTAAAAATGGTATTCTACAAATAGGGCAATTATCTGGTAAAGTCGTTTGGGGTGATGTACCTTGGGAAGTTATCGACGTGGATCGTACAGAACAATTTGCTGAATTAGGTTGGGAACCAATCGAGACACTCACTGATTTTTCAATTGAAGATATTGGATCACTAGCCTATATCAATGTTGATCGTATGACTATGGGTACCTTAAAGGTTAACGACTATGAGTTATTGATATTAAGAGAAATGCAGGGTATTGAGCATCCTACTAATTCGAAAATATCAATAGGATCTTCTGAACTTGATGAGATCGATTGTTTCAAATATATCGAATGGGACTGCTCCAATATTGCTTGTTCTCAATCCTGTGAAGACAAGGGTGGCGACTGTAATTGCCCTGGTTATGGATTTTGCAGTTATACATTCAATATAAGATGTATGGTCATTAATTGTAAGAAGAAATGTGTGAGATACTGGCCAATAGGTGGTTTAGCATGGTGTTCTTGTGAGTAGTATTAGATGTTTTTACGATAAGTTGAAGGCGTCGTCTTTTCAAACTTTTTAAAAGCAGAATTGAATGACGATAGGCTACTAAATCCAACGTCAAAAGCTATAGAAGCTATAGTGAAATTTTGCGAAGAATCATCTAACAGCAAAGCTTTCGCATCTTGAATGCGATAATAATTGATAAAATCGTTAAAGTTCTGTTTCGCATATTGGTTAATAATTTCAGAGGTTTTCTGAGTGCCTTTACCTATGTGTTTTCCTAAGCTTAATAATGATAATTGTGGGTCGAGATAAAGTTTTTCTTCTTCAAGTAATTTTGATATTCTATGATATAAAACGGCATCATCATTTTGCTTAAATATTGAACCGTCAATATCCATAACTTTTAACTGAAATGCTTTATAACTTAAAAAATAAATGACCAAAGAGTATACAATAGGTCCAGTCACATACGGAACAGCATCTTCTATAATATTTAAACAATAAGACAACCAGATAAATATAAATCCTATAATAAGTAGCTGTAGCCAATTAAAAATAGCTCTTTGAGATTTGGTGAGTAGGACATCTTTATATGATTTTTTTACACGTTGTATTATACGTCCTGAACTATAAATATAAAACGCCAAGTGTAAATAAATAAAGATAAGGACACTGGCGAATACAGCAATGACTTCTTTACTGTTACTATCGAACCAATTTTTCGTTACAAAAAAACTCAAAGAAAACACAGTTGCAAAGGGCACTAATTCTACTAAATAATTTTTTGGCAGCTTGTAATTTTCATGTGTCATACCCAATACATACCAACGTAATAGCGGACCAATTAACAATAAAAGTGCTAAACCTGCGAATATAAAAATGGGTTCTAAATCGCTACCAAAATTGAGCATGACCGATTTCCCAATTCTAAAGGCCATAAAATATAGAATGAGTCCTAAAAGTATATTTGTAACCGACCGTCTCTTTTTAAAGAAACACAAAAAAGTAGCGAATAGAACACCGTGTAAGAGTCCTGCGCTACTTATTATGATAAGAAGTATGTCTGAAAAATTCAATACGCTATTTTATTCAAATGTAGCCAAATTTTTATTCTCTTGAGTCTAATTTCTTAGCATAAGATGCCAGTCGGAGAATATTTGTAAAGCGTTTTACATCGCCTTGCATAACACCAATAATACTATGCTTAGTAACTAATAACCTACTCATAGGTTCCTCTTTTCCATGCATGATATGCTCCATGAGTGCTTTGGCTTTGTCAATCCCTTCTCGTTCATAGGTTAGCAAAACACTAACTGCATTTTCTTCACCTGTAATAGGTCTCGTTTTTGGTGTATATCCTAACTGTTTAACCATGGTTTCGGCTAAAACCCATACTGACCAAGGATTTTGACCTGTAATGAGATTATCATCATGGCTCATTTTTTCTAAATACATGCTGCCTTCATTAAAACGAGCTCCTCCTTCTATCAATTTATCTTGCAATAAAAAAGGGAATATGGTTTCGGCATCTGAAATAAGTAACAATTCCTCTTTATTAGTAAAACTACTTACTGTCTTGTTTTCCACTAAATGCTGACCATTGTCTAAGGTGACATTAACCAAAGCCGCTGGTCCATGACATACGGCTCCAATCACTTTTCTTTCTTGATAGTACTCTTTAATAATTGCTTGTATAGCTGCATTATTTGGAAAGTCGAACATAGCACCTTTACCACCTACAAAATATACAGCTTCATAATCGGTTGTTATTACGTTGTCAATCTTGATCGTATTATTAGCCTTATGTTGAGCTTCAGAATCATTCAAAAAAGCATAATCGTATTCACCCATATCCTCATCATCTATAACAACAGGAGGCTTCCCTCCTAACGGACTTGCGATATCAACTTCGAAACCGTTAGCAGTAAAGACATAGTAAGCTCTTGCTAATTCGGTCAACTCATATCCTGTGCTCTTCCCACTCATTCCCATTGTGCTTGTACTTGTGACAACAGCTAATATTTTTCCGCGAGGCTCTGGCACATTTTTGGCCACATAAGTAAGATTTTCAGTTTTACTCGACTCCAACTCCATTTGTCTTGGAGGCACTAGGTTCTTAATCCAAAAACCTAAACATACCAATAGTACAATGATAGTTGCAAGAACGCCTAATGTCCATTTTAGTATCTTATATTTTTTACTTTTCATTTCATCTTGTTTTATGATTGTTTTGCTAAATACAGAAAAGACGTTCATAAATACTGACGAAATGATAATTCCGTTAGACTAAAAATTATTTAATAATTAAAAAAAGCGCTACAATTAAACCGATTGTAGCGCTTCTTATATACTAAAAACTAAATTGTTATTCTATATCTGAACAACTGTTGATATCATACCCTTCTCTAAAATAAACACTATGTGTTTCGCCGTCATCATTAATCCATTTCAATACGTAATTGTCGCAAGTGAATTGCGGAGTTAATGTAGAGAAATTTCCAAAGTTAAGGTCTATGGTTACTTTGTCTCCTTCATAAAACCAATCTAAACCGACTAATTCTGGATTTTGTTGGTTAAATTCTTCGAGTGTTGGAAATGATCCATCAACACTATAAATATTAAAGCGTTTAGTATCCGTAAACTCATATCGAATAGTGCTTTCAAAACCCACTGGCACCCATCTACCAAGAATAGTTGCTTCAGGCGTGATTTGATTGTCATCAGAATTATAATCATCTGATGAGCAGTTTAACATCGTTAATGCCAATAATAAAATTAGTATCTTTTTCATAATAGTTGTTGTTTGATTCATCTATATAACAACTTAAGTTTAACAACTCCTGAAAAAGTTTGCTTTTGCTCAAATATTTCTCACCAAAACAAAGGTTCAAAAGTATAAAAGCTTATGAGTTAAAATGTAACTTCATGCCTTCATGAGATGCCACAAATCCTATTTTTTTATAAAATTCTAAGGCCTCTGGTCGTTTTTTATCAGTAGTTAATTGTAGTACATGAGCGTTTCGTTCTTTAGCTTTATTAATCGCCCATTTAAAAAGTTCGGTACCTAAACCTGTTCCTCTATAATCCTTTCGGATTCTTACCGCCTCAATCTGTGCTCTAATCCCTCCACAATAGGTAAGATATTGTATAAAAGACAATTGTAATGTGCCAATGATTTCTTCTTTATCATTTTCAATAACAGTTAGCATTTGGTTTTTATCTCTGCTTATATTTTCAAATGCGGTATAGTAAACACTAGGCAGTGGGCTTTGAAAATTTTCTCTTTTTTTGCCAAGATCATCATCGGCTATCATAGCTACAATAGCCGAAACATCATCTCTATTGGCTTCTCTAAAAATCATATCTATCTGAATTGTTTGGGAAGCTTACCAAATCTTAATCCGCTCCTCTTCTGCCCTATAATTGGCTTCGCCTGGCTTCACATCAAAAGCCTCATAAAATGGAGTGAAGTTCATTAAAGGTCCGTTAACACGCCAAATTGGAGGTGAATGTGGGTCGTTGGCAACATAATTACGTAAGTAGGCCTCACGCATCTTAACACGCCAAATATTAGCAATAGACAAAAAGAAGCGTTGATCTGGTGTATACCCTCCTATTTTTATTGTGTCTTGGCCTTGTTCTGTCATTTTAAAAGCATCATATGCAATAGCAATACCACCATTATCTGCAGTATTTTCGCCAACAGTTAAAGCTCCTTTTAAATGTACACTATCTAATACTGTAAATGCGTTGTATTGTTCAACAATTTGTTGCGTTTTAGCTTTAAATTTTGTGTAGTCTTCTTCAGTCCACCAATTTGATACATTTCCGTTTTTATCAAATTGCGCACCTTGATCATCAAAGGCATGTGTAAATTCATGACCTATAACCATTCCTATTCCTCCATAATTTGCGGCATCATCAGCATACAAATCAAAATATGGTGCTTGTAAAATACCAGCAGGAAATACAATTTCATTGAGTGACGGATTATAATACGCTGTCACTGTAGATGGTGTTGTTCCCCATTGATCTCTATTAGGCGCTTTATTAAGTTGATTTAATTGATATTGATAGGCGTCCTGTCGTAATGCAACTACATTCTCAAAAAATTGATTGCGATCAATAGATACGTCATAGGTACGCCAAACATCTGGATATCCTATTTTTTTATTAATAGCATAAAGTTTGTCTTTGGCCTTTACCTTAGTACTATCACTCATCCAATCTAAGTTATCAATACGTTTTTCTAGTACTTTTTGGAAATTATTGACTAATTCCAATGCTCGCTTTTTTGCATCTTCATTAAAATAACGCTTTACATATAACTGTCCTAAAGCAAATCCAATTTGTCCGTCTACTCTGCGTACCATACGCTTTGCACGTGGTTGCTGTTCTGATTGTCCAGATAGTATTTTTGAATATTCGAAAGATGCATCTTGAAAGGGCTGACTTAGAATATTATCATGAGACCCAATAGAATTTGCCTTTAAATAAAGCTTCCAATGGTCTAAAGACACAGATGATAACATTGTATTTAAATTATCATAATAAGTTGGTTGAGCCACATCTACAGAATCGACTTTTGCTCCTAAAATATTTAATAGGTCAGTCCAATTAATGTTTTTATGGCTTTTGTTTAATTCTGAAACAGACATTTTGTTGTAGTTCGCTTTAACATCCCTTCTTTCAATTCTAGTTTTGTGTGATTCAGCTAATTGCTTCTCTATGTTGTAGACGGTTTCGGCATTTACTTTAGCATTAGCATCGCCAACTAACTCAAAAAGTGTTGTTAAATATGTTTTATAAGCCTCTTGAATTTGTTTTACTGAAGCATTATCTGAGAAATAATAATCACGGTCTGGTAAGCCCAGCCCAGTTTGTGCAAAGTGTAGTATATTTAGTGAGCTGTTTTCTTGATCGGGTGATACGTAAGGAGCCAACATAGAATAATCTCCAGACTTCAACTGTGTTGCAACAAAAGTTAGTATTCCTTCAATATCACTAATAGCATTAATGTTGTCTAAAATAGGTTGAATTGGTTTTAGTCCACGCTTGTTAATACTTATCGTGTCCATTCCTGAAGCGAAAAAATCACCTACTTTTTGTTCTATACTACCTACTGGGTGCTCCTTTTGAGATATCTCTTCCAAAATAGTCTTTAATAATTCCTGTTGTGGAATGTTTAAAAACCTATAAGCACCTACACCAATTTGATCATCTGCAATAACTGCGTTTTCAAACCACTTTTTGTTGACATGATTAAAAAAGTCATCTCCTGGCTTAATAGAAGAATCTATACCATCAAACACTACAGGCTTGATAACTATATCAGTATTGGTATTGTCAGATGTTTTGTCGTTTTTGCAAGAAAAAAGTACGAGTAAAATCAATGAGAAGTAACGAAGCGTTTTCATAGAAAGTGATATTTGTTTTCCCAAAGATATACATTTCTAATCGCGCATGATCATCTTTAATATTTCGTTAATATTTTTTTGTTGTTCTCGGTTGTTGCTGCTGCTTTGTAATAATTCTTGATCTCGAATCTGAATTTGGATCTCCATTATAGTGTATAATGAACATGTTGTTTTTATCTTTTTCAGAAACACCATATCCAGTGCCCAATGCAGTACTAAAGTTAACTTTTGTGGCTTCAGACAATTGTTTTGCAATTTGTTGTGCTTTATTGCTATTGCTCTGAGTGTAATATAAAACCGTAGGTTTATTTGAAAAAAATGACATTTTTTCTTCCCAATCTGGAAAAACCGTCAATTTAAAACCACTTTTGCCAATAAGATATTCAATACGCTTTTTAATTCTTTCATCTGGTTTGTAGGAATACAATCTTATTTGCCAATCATTATTTTTAACATCTTCGACTTTCGTTGATTCAAATTCTATTTGCACAGTAATTTTCTTCCAGTCGTATCCTTTTTTGCTTTTAAAAGGCTTGACGCTTACAATATTAATTCCATTTTTCTTTAAACGTAATGCCAATTCTTCTGCGTATTGTTTTTTAACTAAATCACCATAATATATAGTATTTACTTTATTTCTATCTGCTACATTTATAACGGAGTCAAAAATGTAATGAGGAGATTCTATTCCTCTAATTACTTTTTCTACAACGTCGCCATCTAATTTCCTTTTATAGTATCGAATGGCAACAGTGTCTGATGCGAATTTTTTAATTATATTAACTCTAGTTTCAATAGAATCTACAGATTTCAAGATTTGAGTATTAGTTGTAGATTTCCGTATTTCATTCAATTGTTCCTTTACTTCATTTGCACTATATACAGCATACTTCTGTATAGAATCTACTTGTTGTTCGGCTATTAGGGCTCTTAATTCTTCATTTTTCTTTTCTAATGCTTTTATTTCTAGTTCTTGCTTGGTGTTAGCGATCTGTCTGTTTTTTTCTGCTTGGATATGAGCACTATAAAAATAGAAGCTGGCCAATCCAAGTAGAATAACTAAACCCACTAATAAATTTATTTTATTAGATTTCTTATTACGTTCTTCAATTTCTTTGATTCGTTCTTCTATTTTATCCATCGCTTTAGTTTTAGTTCTCTTATCTTAAAAAACTGCTTGTTGAATGTTTCTATTTCACTATCTGTTAATTGTGGTCGTTCAAGAAATTGAAGACGTCTTATGCCCATTTCTGCAATAGCATTAATACACTCTTTTTCTGTCATTCGCCAACGAAATGGAAAGAAAATAATACTTGTAGGACCAGCGCTACTAACAGTAGTTAGAAATTTGCCTTGATCATATATAATTGAAAAAATGGTCCCAATAACAGCAATAGTGCCAAGAACAATCATCCAAATGGTAAACTCTTTAATGTTTTGTTTGCTTTCTGTTTTAGCATTTTCAATTTCTGCCTCAGATATGAGTCTCAATTTAGATTCTCCCAATTTATCATCATCATCTTTTTTTATGAGATGTTCTGATGCTAAAAGTTTTGGAATTAAATCTTCATCATAATCGTCCATTCTTACAATACTTTTGGCTGTATTAAAGGACTCTTCAACCGATTTTCCATTGAAATGGGATGTGTAAAATGCTTTGGCAAATTTAACAGCCGTATCATTCGGAATTTCATCGCGCATTCCAATTATATGTGCATGTTGTTTTTCTAATGTATCTATCCCGTTCAAACTAAAGCAAGCGTTAAGAAATACGCATGTCACATGAGCTTTGTAATTATTTAAATAGTCACAAAATTCTAAGACATTAATTTCTTTTTTATAGCCTTCACTATCATTAAAAAAAAGCACACCTTCTTTATTTCCATGACCAGAAATGTGCAAAATATTGGGCTTGATTTGTTCTAAGTCTCGATGTAAATCCTCTATTGTAACTGCGTCTCTAGTATGAAATTCGAAATCACCTCTATTTGTACTTGCCTGCAGCGCATTCCGAATCTCTTTCTCTTCGTTTCCGAGTCTGAGATTCTTTGTTCCTATAGGATTAACTTTTATGAATAATATCTTTATCACAAAAAAAATTATAACGTTATATTAATACTAACTTTTTCAATACTTAAGCTGTCTTCTGAACGTACATCTACACCAGACAATATGAGTTCTTCAGGTGTTTCGCCCAAAAAATTCTCATTTGCCTTCTGAAATGAAAGACCAGAAGTTTTCTCGATAAATTCTACTCTTACTTGATACGTTTCAGCATCTTTAAAAGTCATGAACAAATCACTTTCTGGCTTTGCCTCAGCACGAACTGAAGGTTTGACAATTCGTCGTTTTTCTAATAGATGTTTCTGACTGGTTATAAACCCTGTTCTATGTAAGGCACCATTCATTTTATAATAGACCACTTTCCAAAATACATATGGAATTTGTATGATATTATCTTTTACTTTAGTTACAAAATCTGGATCATCTTCAAAAAAAACAGGTCCAGTAAATACATTAATTTTAATGTTATTTTCTACGGTTTGATGATGTAAAATATAATCTTCAATCCTTCTCCAAACCCCTCTGTTAAGTCGATCTACCTGAGGCATTGCATTAGTAAAATAAAAAGTCGATTCGGCTGCTTCAATGGCTTTGTTGCGATTTGTTGCCCATTGTACATCTTCTCGTTTCGTAAGATGACCCTTATCAAAATCACTTTTATCTGCTCCGTAGAGTTCTTGTCCTAATTGAGTTTCTTTTGGAATTCGTTCATCTTTTTTCCATTTATCACCTTTTCCTGAGAAAAGTTCATCTCTATTAATTTTTTTAAAAAGATCGCCATGAATATTACAAGCAGTGAAATAAGGGAACTTTCGTAAAGGATTGTGTAGCACACTATAGTTAAGATAATCAAGGTAGTATTCTGATATATCGAAACCATTATCTTCTATTTTTTCAATTTCTACGGAAGAAATTTCGGGAATTGAAACCTCAAAATCATCCATAAAAGAACGCATATAACTCATTGTTTCACAATTTTATATGTTCTTATTAGGGAGATCTACACTAAGATAGTAAAATATATTGAATTGATAATGAATTAAGTAAGATTATGATCTATTCTAATCCTTCTATAGTTTTCAATAATAAAAATTAGTTACGCATATATAACAATGTTAGCCTAATGTTAATCAATTAAGACAATTGAAATTTATTAACCAAGCCCCTTCACTGGACAGGCTCCAGCTTTAGGAATTTTACTTTTTACTGGAGGATCAGGATAATACTGCATCGTTTGTTGAATTTTAATAGCACTAGCTTCTCCTGCAATTAACTTGACTAAATATAGAGCTTCATCTAGTCCCGACGAAATGCCTCCACCTGTCACTCTATTTCCGCTTTTAAGATAACGTAGATTATCTTTAACTACAGTCACTTCTGGGTAACGGCCAAAACAATTAACAAATTTCCAATGTGTTGTGATTTTATGACCATTTAACAACCCTGTATTTGCCAAAAGAATAGCCCCTTCACATACAGAACATACCCATTCGGCATTAGAACCTGCTTTTTTTACAAATGCTGTATAAGGAGACTTTGGGTCTGAGATGATTTTGGCTAAGGTCTCTGGTCTTCCTCCTGGAACCCATATCAAATTTGGGTTTAAAGCAATATCATCTGTGAAAGTAGCTTCTATTGTAATCTTTAATCCATTGTTAGTTGTAAAAGTTCCTTCATGCTCACCAACAAATAATATTGTGACATCTCTATGAAATGATTTGTCAAATGCAAGCCAACCAAATATTTCTCTTGGTGCTGCAATATCCATCAAATCAACGCCATCATATATAGGAATAACAATAGTAAAAGGCACCTGAGGTCGTTTTGTTTTAGTTTCCATGTTGTTGTCTATGATTTAAGTTGTGGCTGCAAAAGGATGTTTAAATAACTTGATGATTTTTTGAATACTGTTGCTAGAGAGATTACTCAATACAATTAACCCTAAAACAACATATAGCCACCAATTTTCAGTAAAATTCAAACCATAAGAAATCATCAAAATAACCATTCCCAAGCCATATAGGACTAAACTCGACCACGATTTATTTAAATAGTGTTTCCGCATTAAAAAAAAGCTTCCAACTAAAAATATTCCAAGAACAATATAACTCCAATTAGAATTAAAACTTATTTGTTCTAAGCCTAGAAAGCTAAATAAAGAGGCATAAGCAGCCCAGCAAATTGGACATTTTGGAAATAAAAACAATACAACTGCAGTCACTACATTTAGAATGCTCGTTTTCTTTCCACTCTTATTTAATAATCGTTTAGGAGGATGGTGCTTACTACAAGAACAGGCTGTTTTTTTTGTGTTTTCCATCATTCCTGTTTTTCTTGTGATGGTTTCTTTTGATCTCTATCCCATTGTGCAGTTTTGAGCAACCAGCTAAAGTCTCCTGATAACTGTGATCCAATTCCTAATGTCATTTTACCGTTTTGTGATGTGTATGAATTAAAGAGATATGCGCTAGAGTGACAACCAATACAACTTTCAGTACCAAAAATGGTAATATTTGATTGAGAGTTTTCCATAAGTCCAGCTATTTGATTACCGCCTTGAAAAAAAGTTTCCATAGAGATATTTGTTAGGAATGCCAAATTTGGTTTACCTCCTGGCTTGTTAACAACACTTTCTGGTATGTAATATAAACTGTCTGTGCTTATACCTGGTTTTGCATTTTGATCTAAAGGATATTGCGTATCAATTAACTGATAATATTGCCATACACTACCTTGCTGTTTGAAATACTCTTGCATTAAGGTGTTGATTCGCTTTACACGTACGGGAATATCTACCATGCGTTTAGATTGTGTTTTCATTTGAGCACTATCAGTATAATAATTCAAAGTATCACCTGTTACGTTCCAATAATTACCATGCTCAGTAGTGTGATATGAATATGTGTTTTTATTATTACTAACATCTACATTTACAGGGCATATCTCGCAATTAGGATTAGTGAGTGTTGGATGAATTACCTTAATCTCCCCATCGACTTCAGTCGTATTTTGATCTAGATTATCAATATGTTCGAATGTAGACCATACCCATTGTTTTCCTGTTGGAGTTTTTTGACTTATATGAAAACCAATTAATCCGAGGAGTGCTTTTTCTGGTTTTTTAGTTGATTCATTAATGATATAACCTTCATCTTTAAAATACCGTTCCTTATAATCGGTGTCTTCTAAAATTTTCCAAGCCAATTTAATTTCAACAGCACCTAATTGTTGTTTTTCAAAATCTCCTTTAGGAAAATTTGCGTTTACATTAGTTTTTGAAAACTCTAATTGGCCATTAATATTATAAAGCTTATTCTCTACCACGTAGTCAAATTCCTCTTTGTTCATTAGGACTTCGTAAACCACCACATTGCCATTTTGATCAAATAATTTTCCTGCAAAAGCCTGATCGGTTTCATTTGCAATATTATTGTTACCTGTATGCGTTGGTGTTGTACTATTCAATATGATTCTTGAATCATTATCGTTCAATACATTTGTTTGAAGTCCTAAACCACTATCGGTTCGTGGACTATCCCATGGTTCAGGTGTTTTACCATCAAAGCGGTAGACCTGAAAGGCCTCTTTCCATGTTAACCAAGTTGGTGTGCCTTCATCAGTGAAATTTTCACGAGCTTCACCGTTTTCATTTAGTGGCCAGTTTATAGCAATAAGAGCTTGCCAACTGTACATATTAAAAAGTTCATTAAGTTGGTAAATATCGCCTGCATCTTTAAGTTCTTTTTGCAAGACAGGGTTTACATCAACAGGTATGTTAGAACTAAACTCTAGAGGAGCTTGAACTGCGACATAACTACTCGTTTTGTTTTGTTCACAAGACAAACCAAGTATTAGTATGGACAAAACAATTGCTTTTATGGGATGTCCCATAAATAGACGTGATCTATTAGATTTCATAAAGATTATATTTTGATGTTAGTTTGCTAGGAAAATCAGAATGATTATACCTATTCGTTTCTTAATAATAATCTTACGTTAATAGTTGGATTGTCCATCATTTTATGAGGGAAACGATCACCAAATGGCGCATGATTTAACGGTTCTATCCAAGTCTCAAGCTTACCAGACTTCACCTCCTTTAATGGGAGCTTGAAATCGACATGCACAATTGGGTTTTCGACACAGTTAGGACATTTATCTACTTCAGACGGTTGGAAAAATGCTTTAGATGCTATTTTTTCGCCATCTTTTAATAAGTGTACACTAAAACTTCCTGGAATTTTAATACGATTAATCCCTTTAACACGTACATTAGCAATGTCTGTATCTACATGGAATTTTTCTGATGCTGCGACTGAACCTCTTCGTTTTGTTGTAAATGCTGCCATAGCTATTTCTTTTGTTTCTTTTGCAGGTGGATCATAATCAACATCTAAGTTTGCTATCGAATCTACAATCTTGACCGTGTTTAGATGCGGAGTGTTATTTGTGAATGGTGGTAAACTCTCCAAAACTGGTATTGTAAAAATATTTCGACTTTCAGTTGTTGTGATTGTAGATAACAAACCGTTTATATCTGTTGCATGCATACTTTTTTGCCACTCCCAAAACATGCGATCTATATTACAGTGATAAAACCAAAAAATTGGGTCAAAAGCAGCAACATTTTGATCTGCCATTGTTGGTCCAGTAGCTACATGTCCTCCATCGTGAGCACTTATTGATGTATCATTTGGAGCACCTCCAAAAGCTTGACCTCCATGATAGTCTTCCCAATCTTGTTGTGTTTTTGCACGTGTAAAATCTGTTAAAACATCATATTGCTTAAATAAGCTTTCCATTGTTTTAACAGAATTTCGTTGGGTTACATAGCCTTTTTTATAGTTGCTGTTTAGATCTTCGGGTAATGTATAATTTGCAAAGGGTTCCTGATTTAAAATATCTGGAAAATCATTAAAAAGATCCCAATATGGTAATGTTACATCTTCACATCCTGGAATTGTTCGTAATGCATTTTCAAAACTATATAAGTAAGCACGATGCCATGGATTATATCCAGGAATATGATGCATACAATATGCATTAGGAAGACCATGATAACCTGCTTGTATAAAATATCCATTTGGATCATTTGTTTTTAGTTTCATAACACCCGAAAATGCTTTTTTGAGAGTAGCTATTTCACCTGAAGACAAAGAACTAACATCTTTTCTGACACGCGTTGCTGACGCTGTTGCCATCATTTTAAGTCTGCTTGATTCTTTTGATGGTGTTCCTTTTGGGTAATTATTGGTCATCCAATCTAAAAATGTTTGCACTTGACTTTTAGGCCATGGATGTTTTGGTGGCATATTACCTGCTGCTAATTGCCCATAAATGCCTGGCGCATTAGATTTTACCGAATCATAGTCATTTAAAAGTATGCCATGAGGTGACATATGATCAATATCGGTTTGCGTAAACATATCTCGGATGCCTCCATACCATGTTGGTGCTGCGGTTGAATTACTCATAATTTAGTGTGTTTAGATTGGTTAATTTTTTAATACACTAAAATTATATATTACTTGTAGCTTATTTATGCGTATAAATACCTGTTTTATAATTATTTAAGCTTATTAACCAACCATAATGGTTGATCATTAAAAGCTTTCCAGTCTTTTTCCAAGGCCTTATACAATTTATCTATTTCAGTAAAATCATTAACACCGCTATTTGTATCAGCTTTTAGCTTTAGGATATAATCCATAAGTTCATAACATACCGTAAACTGTCCGCAAGCAATTAAAGTTTCCATACGGTTTTTAGCAATATCGGTTTTGTCCCACCATAGTGTTGTAGGTGTTTCAGATGCCGTTAAACATACACTTTCCAGGCCTTTACTAGGTTTTGGCTGTATTTGGTCATTATAGTTTGCACCTTTACTATAAGGTGTGTCTTGTCCATTTAATTTGTAAACTGTTGCCGTTACACGTCTATTATTCAATTCAGCCTTAGAATAGAATAAATCATAATTTAAGCGCCTCATTTGTTTTAAAAAGACATCATTTATCATTTTCATAGCAGAAGTTAAGCGATCTGTTAACATGCGTTGTATTAAACCAATATCTAATTTTTGAAATGTCAAAATATCATCCAATAAAGGCTCAGGAACATTCTTTTTAAACAGCGATTTTAATCGTGACAGCACAGATGCTTTTATCACCGAAGCAACTAATCCGAAAACAGTTAGAAGTAAACCTATACCCATTATAGCACTACCTAAAACATATAATCCAGTATAGGCTGTAGGTCCAAAAACTTGCATATTGTTTAAAAGTATAAGTAATAAACCAATGAGGAATGTAATCCAATACAAAGGCTTTATGGTAAAGTATTGTAATATTTTATTTATTACCCGTTTAACCGTTGAAGTTTTTCCAACTGTAGAAGTGTCTTGCTGCCATGGTTTCATTTTATAACTCCCAACATCATTAACTATTATTAGATCTAGACCATCAGGCATACGTTCATTAATCAACATCATACTACCTATACCCTGATTGTCTGCAATTCCACCATCCATGATGCCTACGCCATCAATAAATCGATCTAATTCTTTTAAGTTTTTATAGTCTGACGCATTGTGATTTTCAAAATAGTCATCTGGAAATACTAACGGTTCAAATCCAACAGGGAAACAGGACGAAGATGCTATAACATCACCTAACTTTACCTGATTACGCAATGCATTAACTTCCTTTTGAAAACTCTTATATAATGGATTATTGCCAAAATAACCTCGGTTTTGAAAACGATAAGTCAGTCCAAACGAAAAGTCGGTCGCATTAAAACATACTTGTTCTAATTGTTTAATATCATCTTTTTCAAATTCCTGAAACTGACCTTCAAATAGAGGCATTTCAGCATAAGTTAAGGCAAAGGCATTAATTAGTGAACGCTTTTTGTAAGCATGTTTTTTCCAAACAGCATCATCTTCTAATTTTGCAATTGCAGTTTCTAAGAGTGAGTCATTTTCTGGAGTAAATGTATTGTAGAAGTGTTTAAAAAAAGTTTTAAAGTCATAGTTTGGATCTTGAACAGCTTTGGCATAGCCTACACCTGCTAAGGTTCCTCCACTAACCGTACTTAATGCTCTTACCGAATCTAATAAAGGAGCATTCTTATATGATGCTTGATCAAGATAAGACAACACACCCAAAGCAAAAAAAGTGGCGCGATAACCTCCTCCACTGAAACATAGTCCAATGGTTTCAAATGGTTTTAAAGGTCTATTTTTTTCTAGTTCTTCAGACATGTGCAATGAAAATGTTTAGTTCTATAAATATAAGTATTTATTAATCCATATCTATACGTACAATTACCTGATTATTTAAAGTGAAATGAAATTGTTAAATGTTAGTAACTCTAACAATACATTAACAGAATTGACGTTAAATTTATTTAAATTCGCCATGCAAAAATTAGTGCTATTATTCTATTATATGAAATCATTTTTCAGTTGTTTTCTTATTCTGATATCTGTTAGTCTATTTGCTCAAAAAAAACCTGAGTTTAAATTATTAGATCTTTCAGAATTAAATTTTATAACAAGTATTGATTCAGTAAAAACTGAAGTTGTTAAAGAGAAAGATACTCTTATCCCTATAGATATTAAAGCAGAGTATTGGAATCATACAGTCTATAATCCATATAAAAATGTGGAGGTTACATTTCCGCTGAGGCTTAATTTTAAAGATTCCACCTACTTCTCTCCTATTGGGAAAGAAAAAGTGGTAACGTCACGCTATGGATGGAGACGTGGACGACCGCACAAGGGAATAGATATAGATTTGGTAACTGGAGATAGTCTTTTTGCTATGTTTGATGGTATTGTACGCATGTCTAGATATAGTAGAGGTCATGGAAAAACAGTTGTGCTAAGGCATTACAACGGATTAGAAACAGTTTACGCACATTTATCTGCTTATGGCGTAAAAGAAAATGATACGATAGTTCGCGGACAGTACTTAGGAAAAGGGGGCGTTTCTGGAAATGCAAGAGGTAGCCACTTACATTTAGTTGTGAATTACAAAGGTGTATCTATTAACCCTGAGTATTTATTCGAATTTAACGACCATAACAAAATACGATCTAAAGAACTATGGATCACTAGAAAATGGACACGCCCAATTGCACATAATTCTAAACGTCAAAGCAAAATAATTCCTTTGCTTTCTGAAGAAGAGGCTATCGCTAGTTTAATAAAGCAACAGTCTATTTATACCGTTAAACCTGGTGACACACTATCTAGAATCTCAAGGCGAAATAATGTTAGTATCGCATCACTTTGCAAAACTAATGCCATCAAAAGAAATGCTGTGATTCGTGTTGGTCAAAAATTAGTGATCGAAAAATAATAGTCTTCATATCTTATCACTTACATCAATTAATTGATTTAGAATTCAAGTACAAATACGTAGTACACAATTACTGATATGGATTTGAAATTCAGGTATTTGTACTCAATTTTCAGGAATGTGTTTGCTATAATTTTACAGTATTGTTAGCGTCAAACTTTATAAGCTAGCAATTGTATTATTAATCTTTAAATCATTTTATTATGGAAAATTTAAGCACAGTATTTGAAAATCCTGCATCAAACGCGACAGGAGCTGCAACAGATGGTGTAGCAGTAAATGCTTACGGACAAGGTCAATGTTCTGGCGTAACTTACACAGTGCCAGCGCATGGTGACATTAAAGTTGACTTCAAATTGAAGTTGCAATGTGTAACACCAGAGAATGTGAAAGCACTAGACCAACTAATTAGAGGTATGTTGACTGCATCATACCAAAAGAAGTATGATCAATTAACTAAAGAAAGTAAAAGTGGAGGTTATGGATTCTTCTTGTTTTTCTCTGCTGGAGGTGGTAAAACATCTTACTCACAAACGACACATACTATGGAATCTTATGGATTAGATAGAGCACAGCAAACAAAGATTATTGATGCCATGATTAAAATGGCAAATCAATGGAACACATTCTCTTACAAAGGAGAAATTTCTAATACTGAGTATGATTATTCAGTGTCAGGTAGTTTATTTGCTATTGTGATGGATGCAACCATCCAAAAAGGAGAACAACATACACAACTAAGGTTCTTAGGTCCTAACGTACACTTGAAAGGTAATGATGGAACGTCTTCTTTACCTTCAACAGGTAAGCTGTATTAATACATTAAAACTCTCTTTTCTTAATAACTAGCTCATAATAAGCGAAGCACTAATAAAGTGCTTCGCTTTTTTAGCATCTATCTTTTAGAAATGAAACTTGATGTATATGTCTTTTGAAACTAAATGTCGCTTTTGATTAGTTGTTGAAAGCGCTAAATTCTGATCTTCAGCATTAGTAGTTGTACTTGTAAGCAGAAATAAATCTTGCATGTTTTCTGGACGTTCCATAATGATGAAATGACCAATATCTACAAGTCTAAATCCGATACTCATGTTAGGGAAATTTTCAAACTGAAATTGGAAACCTGTACTTAATTGCCATGTAAAAGGTGTGGTTCTCGTAATTTCTGGTGCAATAATTCCTGGACCAAAAGTGTTATCCTGACTAGTAGTATCATTCTTAAGATGCATTGTAAGCAACACATTAAAGATTTGTGAGTCCAGTTTTATAAAGGATAGCCCTACTCCAATTCCCGTTTCAAACAACATTACAGTAGATCTATTAATGTCTATTTTAAACAATTTAAAAGCAGTAAATAACGAAAGTGATGTAGAGCTAATCTTGGTGTTTTGCATGAAAACTCCAGTTGTAGATAACAATAGGTTATTAGATATAACTTGCTTTTCTTGACTGAACTGCAATGATGACTTATATGTATAACTGTTTCTTCGTTGCATCACTAATCCCAATGAAATTCTTGGCTGTAGTGCGTATGTAAGTTCTAACCCATAATACCCTAAATTTGATAAGTTTTGTCTAGAGCTTAGTTTCTCTGAAAAAATGATCTGATCTTGTGGATTACTTGGAAAACTAGAAATAGTAAAACTATGGTCTCCTTTAATGGTTGGAAATGAAAGTCCGTAATCAATTGTAAATGACAAACGTGATGTCCAATCATCTCTGTATGATTGCGCTGTACTTGTATAAGTAAGTAGAAGTATACAACAGATCAAGTAACAGCGAAAATATAAAACGGATAATTGATGTCGACATAACATGGTATACAAGATTTCTATTATTAAATTAATAGACAATCTAGTAAATTCACCTATCACATTTACAAGTACTTATACCTGTTTTTCTAAAGTATTGATAGCAGAAATAAAATTAAAATTTTTAGGAAAAGACCTTGAATTATTTCGAGGTTTCAATATCAGTTTGAAGTACTATATCTTTTTGAACTACAAACATATTACCTTCTTTCTTAAGTTTAAGAATTCTAGTAGGATCTCCTTTTTTAGCCATTCTTTTTCGGCATAACTTTGTTAGTAACGGATCTTCATCAAAAAGAAAGCTAGCAATTTCATATTCCGATTTAGATGCTTCTTTTACTGTTGGAAATAGTTGCTGCATTTGATTGTAACGTCTGTCGTTTCCTGGAACATAAGTGTAAAAAGTATAGTGTCCATCGGCATCAGTTTTAATCCAACCTCTATTATGTACATAACGTTTTCCATTCGCCTCTCTCAAATCAAAATCTCCATGTTCATCAGCTTGTTCAATAAATAGAATTACATCCGTTGCTGGTGTAACTCCATCACTCTTATATATAGTACCTGAAACTTTAAGCTTATTTTGTTTTGATTCAAAACCCGGAATAGTATCTGTGTTATTCAATTTAAACTCTGAATAGTCGTATAAAGGGTGACGTTCTAGATAATCGGTAGAATTACTTTGCAAATCAGTCGTAGTTTCTTGAGCATAAATTGTATAATTCATACTTAAGAAAAGGCTAAAGTAAATTAGGATTATTGAATTTTTCATGAGGTTAAGCATTTTAGATTTACTCAAAATTGAAGGATTTATATCGTAAACCATTAAAAATCACATGAATGTTCAAATTTCACGATGAAATGTACTTAGACGTAAAATATATCGATGAAATGTTCATAACAATCACATACAGAAGTATATATTATATGTAAAAAGAGGAGTTAAATATTGATTCCTAAAGGTTTAATCTTTAATTGCCTTGAAACAAATTAATTCTGAGTTAGCATGCTAATGAATTGATAATAATTAATGCAAAAACAAGTAGTAATTTAGTGAATTTAAAAGCAGATTTTTTTCTAAAATCTCTTCATAAATTGCCTGCAAGATCACAAAAAAGACAAAAAGTATTTCATCGTATAAATATGCATTTTATCCAGTAAATAAGCAGTTTATCCAAGAAATATGCATTTCATATGGTGAAATAGTTTGCAAAAAAACCCAGAAATTAGTTGTTTTTTTTAATTAATTGTATAGATTTGCTTATCTAACGTTAATAAAAAACCCAAAAAATGAAAACTAAACCTACTTTAATTATCGCTGTTTTTTTTCTGATGGTTAGCATCGGTTTTGCACAAAAAAAGAGTGCTCCAATAAACATGATTAGTGGAAAAACGAGTATATCAAAATATCATAGTCATGAAGAATTAGGTAAAATGTCTAAAGGTGCTTTACTTAATCTGTATATTGAGCGTATTGAAGTTATTGTAAATATTCTACCAAATATTGCATTTGCTACAAAACCTGGTGTAACTATGGAATCTTTGGGAATACCTGAAACTAAAGAAAATAAAAAGGCCTTAGAAGATAACAGAGAAGCTTCTGTAGATTATTTTGATAGTACTGTAGAATTTCAGAAAAAAATATTACCGTATTCAGATACGCGTGATTTGATTGCTGCAATTATGTTTTATGAGGAAACATTGAAATCTTTGCATACTTACAACGATTATAAAACAGATTAGCCTTAGTTAGTATTTTAAAAATAGTAAACCTCAACATAATGTTGAGGTTTTTTTTATATAATTTCTTACAAATATTAAATCACTGATTTTGCGTTTGTTACCATAATTCAGCAATTAGCTTTCTTATAATTGTATTTTTGTAAGAAAAATAATACGTGATATCAAATATTGTGTATTTCGTCGATATTTTTTGCATTTCATAAGTATTGTTCATATGTTTGGTACATATAATTTAGCGCCCACTTGTCTAACGTAAACGAATTTAACCGCTATGAAAAAAATTACTCAAATTACACTTGTCCTATTATTAGTGTATGGCAATATGTTTGCCCAGCAAGAGAAAGGAATTATTGGCTATAACAATTGGCTAAATCCTTGGACAGAATTTAAACCGAACAAAGTTGAGTATGGTAAGCCTACTAAAATACTAAGTGGAGATATTACCAAAGATACTAGACTATACAAACGTGATATATACCTTCTCCTAGGAGATGTTTTTGTTACTGATAGTACAACGCTCACTATTGAGCCTGGTACAGTGATTATAGGTGATTTTAAAACTAAAGGATCTCTTGTTATCAGTAACGGATCAAAAATAATTGCCGACGGTACACACACAGACCCAATAGTATTTACTTCAAGTAGAAGTGTAAAAAAGCCTGGTGATTGGGGAGGACTCTTTATTCTTGGTAATGCACCAACAAATAAATTTGGTGTCGAATCATCTTTAAACTATGGCTTAGTGCCTTCTGCAGCTAAAACAATTAGTTATGGTGGTAATAATCCCGCTAGCTATTCTGGTGTTTTGCGTTATGTAAGAATCGAATATGCAGGAAAGAGAACTAAAGATTATGGTTATTTCAATGGATTGACCTTAGCTGGTGTTGGACAACAAACCATCATAGAAAACATTATGGTTAGCTATTGTGATGGCAATTCATTTGGCATATTAGGTGGTGATGTCATTTTAGATAAAATGGTATCGTACAAATCAAGTATAAACGATTACGACTTTAATTATGGTGCTCAATGTAAAATTAACAACTCATTGGCTATAAGGTCTCCTTATGTATCTGGAGCAGGAAAATCAAGATGTATGTATGTTGTTGCTCATGATCAAAAAGAATCTGCCGATTTTTCTCAAAAGCAAACCTTCGTCAGTGCAGAAAATTTGACGTTAATCAATTTAAGTGATGATTTGCGTAACGATATTAAAGTTGGGTTGGTTAATGAAGCTATTTACATCGGAGAAGATGCCTCGTTTACTATTGATAAAAGTGTTATTTCAGGTTTTAATCCTGCTGTAATATTTGATAGAAAGATAGAAATTAACAGTGAAAACCTAGAAAGGATAAAATTCACCAGAACATATTTCAATAATTGCAAAGGAAACATATTTGTAGAGAATATCGCAAATAATGAAGACTTAGAGAACTGGTATGGAAATAGAGCTTTTAACAATGTTTATTCAAAAGGTCCAGATTCTGAAACTTTTATTGATGTCGAAAATTTAAAGCGACCAGATTTCAGATTGAGAATCAATAGAATTATCGCTTCAAATGACATTGACGACGATGATTAAAACTATAAAACCAGCTATTAATCTTTAATTAAAGAATTGTTGCTTATTGATAAAAAACTACGCCCCAAACTACAATGTACTACACTAAATCCCTACATAAATTCCTTTTTGGATTTTGTTGTTTATTTATTCTTGTTACGCAAGAAAAAGTAAATGCCCAGATAGTTATTGGTTCACCTAACCTAGGTTTTAGTCAAGCTTGTGCTAGTGCTTCATTTAACACGTATAGCACTACGTTTGTTTTTTCTCCAGAAAGTGCTTTAGAAGCATCTAATCAGTTCACTATAGAAATGTCTGATGCAGATGGAGATTTTTCAAACCCAACTATAGTATACACTTCTAATGCTGGAGCGATTACAACATCACCTGCAACTGTAAATTTTTCGTTACCTACAACAACCGCTGGAGAAAATTATAAAATTAGGATTAAAAGTAGCGCACCTGCTGCTACAAGTTCTGGTTCGTCTGCGTTTGCAGCCTATTACAAAATTCAAGATTCACCTTTCACTATAAATAATTTAGTGTCAACAGGTGCTTATTGTTCTGGAGGAAGCTATTTACTGACCATTGACAATCCAGGTACTGGATCAAATGATTCTCCACTCAACTACCCTTCTCTTACATTTAATTGGTTCAAGGAAACTGGACCAACGACAGCTGTATTTATTGCAGAAGGTCCAACGCTAGAAGTAAGTGAAGAAGGTACATATTTTGCCGAAACAAACTATGGCACATGTACATCAGATTCATTTTCTAACCGTGTTGCAATTAGTGAAGTTACTTCAGGACAGGCTAACGCTGGAATTGCTTCAAGTTTAGGCAACCCCTTTTGTCCAGCTCAAGGTGCAACAACATTAAGTACTATTGGCGGTAATAGTTACCAATGGTTTAAGGATGGCGCCGTAATTCCTGATGCCACAAATCAAATGTATCAAGCCAATGAATCAGGTTCGTATTCTGTTCAAGTAGATTTAGGAAACTGTTCAGCCTCTGGCACAATTGAATTAGAAAGTGAGCTTTTTGAAGGTTCACTAAATGTATCTGAAACAAATACGATAGAAGATGGCGAATCGCTATATGTAGTTGTGACAACTACTGCGAATAATCCAGAGTATGAATGGTATCTAAATGGCAGTATTATTTCTGGTGTTACAACTGATAATTATGATGCTACCGATTTTGGTAACTACAAAATAGTAGTTAGCGAAACATCAGGTTGTGTTGGTTCTAGAGAGTTCCTATTTGAACTAAACGAAGCTTTAGATCCTTTTCCTGAAGTAGCAGATATTCCAAATGTTATAAGTCCAAACGGTGACAATATAAATGATACATGGGTAATTCCAACACGATATGTAACTGGTACTAATACAGAAGTATTAATCATGACAAATCGTGGAGAAATAGTTTTAAAGACCAATGATTATTTAAATAATTGGCCAGAAAACGATTTGAATTTGACCAGTATTAATCAGGTCTTTTATTATGTGATAACCACTGAAAATAACGAAACTAGAAAAGGTTCAATAACAATAGTGAAATAATAATATGAAAACACATCTTTTGGTTTTAGTATTATGTATCTGTTCTATACAGATGTTCTATTCTCAAGAAGATGATGGAGTGGTTTCGCTTAGCCTACCCCTAAGGAATTCTTTAACCTTCAATCGATACGCAATTAACCCAACATTTAGCTTCGTTCGTGAGCAAAATAAATACATTAGTTTTTCCAATAAAAGAGAATGGGTACAGTTTGATGATGCACCACTCACCTATCTAGCTGGCTATTCTGGTAGATTTGGAGAGAATATTGGTGCCGGCTTAAGTGTGTTTCAACAAAACTATGGTGTCTTAACTACGTTTGGTGGTCTGGCCAATTTTGCCTACAACGTTCAACTGGATAGAGATAGCAACCTTACCTTCGGACTTAATATTGGTGCCTACAAAAGTGGCATAAATACTGGTAATGTTGTAACAAATTTTGATGATCCTTCTCTACAAAATGTTCCTGAAAACTTTTTATTAGCAATTAGCCCTGGAGTTAACTATGGTTTAGTATTCCTAGACTTTGGTGTATCAATCAACAATTTGGTAACTTATAATTCCAATACATCCGAACTTATCAAAGATGATCCAGAACAAAGTATCCAAGCGCATTTAATGTATACAGGATATATGAATACTAGAGGTTTCTTTGATGAAAGTAAATTTTCTGGTCTTATTAGATCAGAATTCAAAAAAGATGAAACTGTAATATCTGCTATTGCAATGCTAACTGTTCCAAAAGGTATCTGGGCTCAAGTTGGGTACAATACCGTTTTTGGTGCTTCTGGAGGCGTGGGAATTAATATTACACCACAAATTGCTATCGAATACAATTATGAGAAAGCCTTAGGAGATTTGAATAATTTTGGACCTTCTCACGAATTTACATTAGCGTATAGATTCAAAAACAAGCAAAATTACGATTATAGTAGTGGTGATGAAGTAAGCGGATTGATTTCAGGTAATAAAAGAAAACCTGTTGTATCTAAAATATCTAAAGCTAAAGCTGATGCCAATCGTAAATCTTCAGCAGAAAGAAAAGCCGAAGCACAGGCTAAGTTGTTAGCTGAACAAAAGGCTAAAGAGGAAGCTGATGCTAAAGCAAGATTACTAGCTGAACAGAAAGCTCAAGAAGAGGCTGATGCTAAAGCAAGATTATTAGCTGAACAGAAAGCTAAAGAAGAAGCTGATGCTAAAGCAAGATTACTAGCTGAACAGAAAGCTAAAGAAGAAGCTGATGCTAAAGCAAGATTACTAGCTGAACAGAAAGCTAAAGAAGAAGCTGATGCTAAAGCAAGATTATTAGCTGAACAGAAAGCTCAAGAAGAAGCT
>NZ_CANMRL010000006.1 GCF_947500255.1 uncultured Psychroserpens sp.
ATTTTTATTACACCAAACCTTTTTTAATCTTTTTTTAAAATCTTTTTCTTAACCCTCATGAACGCCTTAATATGAAGTGGTTATCTTATATTTTTTTTCTAAAAAGCATCTTCACTTTAAAATAATATGGAAATACGATTATGTATTACATAATATATTGTATCTGAATTTTTAAGATACTATCTTTGCCAACTTAATTACAGCCTGTATTATGATAGATATTACTTTACCAGATGGTACTATTAAAAATTTTGAACAAGGAACAACTCCAATGGATGTTGCCAAAAGTATTAGTGAAGGGTTCGCAAGAAATGTAATTTCTGCAAGCTTCAATGACGAAACAATAGAAACCTCTACTCCATTATATAATGACGGGTCATTAATATTGTATACTTGGAGAGATCGCAAAGGAAAAGAAAGCTTCTGGCATTCTACCTCACATGTTATGGCTCAAGCTTTAGAAGAATTATATCCAAATATTAAACTAACACTCGGGCCAGCTATTCAAGAAGATAAAGGTAATGGCTTTTACTATGACATAGATTTTGGTGATCATTCTATTTCTGAAAAGGACTTCAAAGCAATTGAGAATAAAATGTTAGAAATTGCACGAGGGAAACATGATTTCAAAATGCGTTCAGTTACTAAAGATGAAGCTCTGTCTTTATATAGGTCTCAAAACAATGAATACAAAGTTGAAATGATTGAGAATTTAGAAGATGGTACAATAACATTTTGCGATCATTCTACATTTTCAGATTTATGTAAAGGAGGGCATATTCCTAATACTGGTTTAATAAAAGCAGTGAAAATAATGTCAGTAGCTGGAGCCTATTGGAGAGGTGATGAAAACAACAAACAATTGACTAGAGTGTATGGTATCTCATTTCCAAAGCAAAAGGAATTAACAGAGTACTTACAACTATTAGAAGAAGCAAAGAAACGCGACCACAGAAAATTAGGAAAAGAATTAGAATTATTCACCTTTTCTCAAAGAGTAGGACAAGGTCTTCCTTTATGGCTACCAAAAGGAGCAGCATTAAGAGAACGCCTTGAAAACTTCCTTAAAAGTGCACAGAAGAAAGCTGGTTATGAAATGGTTGTAACACCGCACATTGGTCAAAAAGAATTATACGTAACTTCTGGTCATTTTGCAAAATATGGTGAAGATAGTTTTCAACCTATAAACACTCCTGCTGAGGGCGAAGAATTTTTATTAAAACCAATGAACTGTCCGCATCATTGTGAAATTTATAATACCAGACCATTTTCATACAAAGAACTCCCAAAGCGCTATGCAGAATTTGGAACCGTATATAGATATGAGCAAAGTGGAGAATTACATGGATTAACCAGAGTACGAGGTTTCACCCAAGATGATGCGCATATTTTTTGCACACCAGATCAATTGGATACAGAGTTTAAAGAAGTTATAGACTTAGTATTATATGTTTTTGGTTCTCTAGGATTTGAGAATTTTAAAGCTCAAGTATCTCTTAGAGATCCTGATAATCCAGATAAATATATTGGTAGTGATGAAAACTGGAAAAAGGCGGAAGACGCAATATTGAATGCTGCTATTGATAAAGGATTGGATTATGTCGTAGAAACAGGAGAAGCTGCATTTTATGGACCTAAATTAGACTTTATGGTAAAAGATGCATTAGGTAGAAACTGGCAATTAGGAACTATTCAAGTAGATTACAACTTACCAGAGCGTTTTGACTTAACTTATAAAGGCAGTGATAATGAGCTTCATAGACCTGTAATGATACATCGTGCTCCTTTTGGAAGTATGGAGCGTTTTATAGCTATACTATTAGAACACACTGGTGGAAATTTCCCACTTTGGTTAATGCCAGAACAAGTAATTGTACTATCATTAAGTGAGAAATATGAAAAATACTCAGAAAAAGTTTTAAATTTGCTAGAAAATCACGAAATTCGCGCCCTCGCAGATAATAGAAATGAGACGATTGGTAAGAAAATCCGTGAAGCGGAAATGAATAAAATACCATTCATGATCATAATTGGTGAGAATGAAGAGAAAGAAAACAAGATTTCAGTAAGACAACATGGTGGTGAAGATTTAGGCATGATTAGTGTAGAAGAGTTTTCAGAAATAGTTGACAATGAAATCAATAAAACATTAAAAACATTTAAATAAATAAGTTTAATTAAAATATATAAGCCATAGCAATACGTAGAAGACACAACTCTAAGCGAGTCGTAAAAGAAGATCAGCACAAAATCAACTCTAAAATTAGAGCCGAGAAGGTAAGACTTGTTGGTGATAATGTAGATGTTGGAATTTACTCAATTAAAGAAGCATTAGCCATTGCAGATGAGCAAGGGTTAGATCTTGTTGAGATTTCACCAAAGGCCGATCCTCCTGTGTGTAAAGTAATGGATTATAAGAAGTTTCTTTACGAACAGAAGAAACGTGAAAAAGCTTTAAAAGCAAAAGCTTCGAAGGTAACTATCAAAGAAATTCGATTTGGTCCACAAACTGATGATCATGATTACGAATTTAAAAAGAAACATGCCGAGAAGTTTTTGAAAGATGGAGCAAAACTTAAAGCCTTTGTGTTTTTTAAAGGGCGTTCAATTATATTTAAAGAGCAAGGTCAAATCTTATTATTAAGATTAGCACAAGACCTAGAAGAATTAGGTAAAGTTGAGCAAATGCCTAGATTAGAAGGAAAGCGTATGACCATGTTCATTGCGCCAAAAAAACCAAAATAGAATAACTAAATGCTGAACACCGACGCTTCGGAACAGCATAAAGATAATAAGCGAAACGTAAATAAAACTAGGAGACAATGCCTAAAATGAAAACTAAATCAAGTGCTAAGAAACGTTTTAAACTAACTGGCACTGGTAAGATTAAAAGAAAGCATGCTTTTAAGAGTCATATTTTGACAAAAAAATCTAAAAAGCGTAAGCTAGCTTTAACTCATGACACTTTGGTACACAAAGCAGATGAGAACAATATTAAAACAATGTTACGTTTAAAGTAACACTGTTTTAATCGGTTAAAACAAATTATAAACCCTGGAGTTAGGCAAAATTATTTAGCAAGTGTCATTAATTGACCGCCTACTACAAAAAAACAATTTAAGAAATGCCAAGATCAGTAAATTCAGTAGCGAAAAGAGCCAGAAGAAAAAAGGTTCTTAAGCAAGCAAAAGGTTACTTCGGAAGACGTAAAAACGTTTGGACAGTAGCAAAAAATGCGGTTGACAAAGCGATGCAATATTCGTATAGAGACCGTAGAAACAAAAAAAGAACATTCCGTTCACTTTGGATTATGCGTATTAACGCAGGAGCTAGACAACATGGAATGAGCTATTCTAAGTTTATGGGAAAACTTAAAGCTAATAATATCGAATTGAACCGTAAAGTTCTTGCAGATTTAGCAATGAATAACCCAGAAGCTTTTGAAGCAATAGTAAACAAAGTAAAGTAAGGCGTTCGCCTAAATAATAACAACAATTCGCTTATAAAACCGATTCAGAAATGAGTCGGTTTTTTTATACCATGCCTTTTTAGATTTGAGCAGTTTCAATACTTAATTTTAGCATAAACTTTCATTTTTTATAGTTAACTTACAAGTCAACTAATCAATAATAAAATGAAACGCATTCAACTCATTACAACCCTCATTCTACTTATTACTTTTAACCTATTTGCTCAAGACAAAGACAAACCAAAACCGTGGGACGTTTCTAACCCTGAAGGCAATTGGGATTTTAAGGAATTAAAACTATCTACTAATGAAGGAACATGGATGAACCTTGATGTAAGTCCAGATGGGAAGTCTATAGTTTTTGATATGCTTGGCGACATCTACAAGATAGATATCAACGGTGGAAAAGCAAAGATTCTAAGAGAAGGTTTAGCCTTTGAGATACAACCACGCTTTAGTCCTGACGGTAAGCATATATCATTTACCAGTGATGCAGGTGGAGGTGATAATATTTGGGTTATGGATAGTGATGGATCTAACGCTAAGCAAATTACAAAAGAAAGTTTCAGATTACTTAACAATGCGATTTGGACTCCCGATGGAAACTATCTAATTGCAAGAAAGCACTTCACTTCTAGTCGATCACTTGGTGCTGGTGAAATGTGGATGTATCATAAAACTGGAGGCAGTGGTATACAACTCACAAAAAAGAAAAATGCACAACAAGACGTTAATGAACCTACGCTTTCTCCTGACGGAAAATATCTGTATTATAGTGAAGATGTGTATCCTGGTGGTTTCTTTCAATATAATAAAGATCCAAATAGTCAGATCTATGTGATCAATCGTTACGATATGGAAACTGGCAAGACTACTAGAGTAACCGGTGGACCTGGTGGCGCTGCTCGTCCTCAGATTTCTAGAGATGGGAAAAAACTAGCTTTTGTAAAACGTGTGCGCACAAAATCGGTTCTATATATTCATGACTTAGATACTGGTGAAGAATGGCCAATCTACGATCAACTTAATAAAGATCAACAAGAAGCTTGGGCCATTTTTGGAGTATATACGAACTTTAACTGGATGCCTAACAATGACGATATAATTATATGGTCTGGTGGAAAAATTAAAAAGATAAATATTAGTAGTTTAAATGTTACTGATATTCCTTTTCAAGTTGATGCAACAATTAAAATTGCTAAGGCCATTGAAGTCGAAAATGAAGTGGCTCCAAATACATTTGATGCCAAAGTCATTCGTCATGCAGTGACATCACCAGATGGGAAATCAATTGTGTTTAATGCTTTAGGCTATTTGTACATTCAAAAATTACCTAACGGAAAAGCAAAACGCTTAACCTCTGGAACCGATTTTGAATTCGAACCAACATTTTCTCCAGACGGAAATACGATTAGCTATGTAACATGGAATGATGAAAATTTAGGCGCTATACATTCAGTTGCAAGCACTGGTGGAGTTTCTACTAAATTATCTTCAGAAAAAGGTATTTATAGAAATCCATCCTATTCTCATAATGGCAAACATATCGTATATCGCAAGGAAGGTGGTAACAATGAACAAGGAAGAACATTTTCTAAAAAGACAGGAATATATGTAATGAATGCTAATGGCTCTAACCCTAAATTGGTAACTAAGGAAGGTGATTATCCAATGTTCAACAAAGCGGATACTAGAATTATTTACCAGAAAGGTGGACTCTTTTTTGGAGCGTTGACTAAAGAATTAAAAAGTGTAGACCTTAATGGTTTCGATGAGCGCATTCATGTAAAATCTAAACATGGAAATAGATTGGTACCAAGTCCTGACGGAAATTGGATTGCTTTCGTACACCTTCATAAAGTGTATATGGCTCCTATGCCTAAAGCAGGACAAACATTAGATCTTACCGACAAAACAAAATTTGTTCCCGTTACGAAATTATCAAAAGATGCTGGTATTAATTTACATTGGTCTAAAGACAGTAAAACTATCCGTTGGACTTTAGGAAACATGTACTATTCAGCAGAAGCGTCTAAAGACACAAAGCTTGTTGAAACAGGTATTAAAATTAATTTGGAAGTCAAAACCGATAAACCTCAAGGGAAAATTGCACTCACTGGTGCGCGAATTATTACCATGGAAGGTGATGAAGTGATTGAAAATGGTACAATAATCATTAACAATAATGTCATTGAAGCGATTGGCAGCACATCAGAAGTTTCGGTTCCATCTAATGCAAAGGTGTATGATGTTACCGGAAAAACAATCATGCCAGGAATGGTTGACGCTCATGCTCATATTGGAGGTTTCCGTTATGGATTAACCACACAAAAGCACTGGCAATTTTATGCTAATTTAGCTTATGGTGTTACCACTGCTCATGACCCTTCAGCAAATTCTGAGACCGTCTTTGCACTTTCCGAATTACAAAAAAACGGAACACTTGTTGGCCCTCGTCTCTACTCTACTGGATTTATTCTTTACGGAGCCGATGGTGATTTTAAAGCTATAATTAATAATCTTGAAGATGCGCGTTCATCAATTCGAAGAACAAAAGCTTTTGGAGCTTTATCGGTAAAGAGCTATAATCAACCAAGACGTGAACAACGACAACAGGTTTTACAAGCCGCTCGCGAAGAGGGAATTTTTGTAGTACCTGAAGGCGGATCGACATTCTATCATAATATTACTATGGTTATGGATGGCCATACTGGTGTTGAACACAATATTCCTGTTGCTCCTGTTTATAAAGACGTTTTAGAACTCTGGGGAAATAGTAATGTGGGTTATACTCCTACACTTATTGTTAATTATGGAGGTATGAATGGTGAAATGTTCTGGTATCAAAATACAAATGTTTGGGAAAACGAAAAACTATTAAAGTATACGCCTCGAGGAATTATTGATTCTCGTTCAAGGCATCGTATTATGATTCCTGATGAAGAATATGATAACGGACATATATTAGTATCTAAAACATGTAAAGCATTGAGCGATGCAGGTGTGAAAGTAAATCTTGGCGCGCATGGCCAATTACAAGGTTTGGGTGCACATTGGGAATTATGGTTACTACAACAAGGTGGAATGACTAACCATGAAGCTTTAAAAGCTGCTACTATTAATGGCGCAGATTATATAGGAATGAGTAATGATATCGGTTCTCTAAAAAAAGGAAAACTAGCCGATCTTATTGTTATGGATAAAAACCCATTAGAGGATATTAGAAATTCTGAAAGTATAATTTATACGATGATTAACGGACGTATGTATGATACTGAAACAATGAATGAAATTGGAAATGAACCTAAAGAACGCACAAAATTCTATTGGGAAAATTCAAAATATAACCAAGCATTTCCTTGGCATGAAGAGACACAAAGTTTCACTAGAGGCGCATGTGGTTGTCACGTAGGGTCTCATTAAATAAAAAATCCGATTCATTTAAGAATCGGATTTTTTTATACTACTTGGATTGCAGATATTTCAATAATCTCTTGTTTTCCTTTGAGCTGAATTTCTCCTAAAGTTCGAGACTTATATTTTGATTTAAGATCTATAGTATCTAATAACCCATTAGATATTAACAGGTTCTCATTATACGTATTGCATTCACTCTGAATTCTAGAAGTTGTATTAATAACGTCACCATGGTATGCGATTTCTTTTTTTATCGTGCCAACTTCAGCAACCATTAATTGTCCGCCATGAAGTCCAGCTTTAAACAACGGATTTAAACCATAGGACTTTTGATAATACTTAGAGCGCTTTAGTAATGCATTTTGAAACGCATAAAACAAGTCAATACAATTATTATTTTTAACTCCTTTTTTATATCTCCAACTAATCACGGCTTCATCACCAACATATTGATATACTTCGGCATCATACCTGCGTAATATTGTATTGAGATCAAAAAAACAATCTTGAATAAACTGACTATAATGTTTATGGCCTAGTTTTTCAGCAATAGCTGTAGAATCTTTTAAATCTAAAAACATTAAAATCCGTTTTTCTTCCTGAGGTTTTCTGTACTTACCTAAAAGCATCTTAATAAAAACACCAGAACCCAGTTTATCATTTGCTATTCTTATAAAGGAAAAGACCAAAGAAGTGAGTAAAAAATATGCTGTAGATAACCAAAACAAAGGATCGGTTCGCCACCAGCCCTGTTCATTATTTAAGTCTATATCCATCCTATCTTCAGCAATTAAGGTGATAAAACTTAATGAGATAATAAGTATAGTGAGATAGATAATTAACTTTAGACCAATAGATACTGCAAGATTAAGCTTTTGAGAAATATACTTTTCAAATGAAAATTCTACAATCGCATAAAAGACACCTATAATAATACCGAGGATTAATCCAAAATCTAGCCACTCGGTAATAGGAATTATATTTTTTGGATTGACATAAGTAGCTCCTTGCTCTTCACCATAAGCAAAAAAGCGAATCACAATAAATAAGGTAGACGCAAAGCTCCAAAAGAAGACCGTAAAAACAAGAAGTTTTAAAAACTTAAAAAGATTATACTTCAAATCAATATAATTTTGCTATTTACTCTTTTGAAATTTCATCAACGGCATACTTAAACTCTTTCCAATTAACTTGACCATCTCCATCTTTATCGTAACCTTCAATGAGTTTTGAGGATACAATCCCTCTAATAAATCCGCTTATCTCTGCTTGTTTAAGAAGAGCAACGATTTCTTTTTTTGATAAGGTTCCGTTTCCGCTTTTATCAAAAAAATTAAAAGCATCTTCTGGGGAATCGAAATGATTAGTGATAACGATTTGTATTTTTTTAAGAATTTTCTTTTTAGATGCCATACAATTTAAGTTAGATGCAACTAAAATTACAAAACTTTTAATAAAGATTAATCAGGTTTTCTGCTTCTTCTTTTTAGCAGCAGGGAATAATACATTATTAAGTATTAATCTATATCCTGGTGATGTTGGATGTAAGTCTAATTCGGTTTTTGGATCACCAACTTTGTGTGTGTAATCTTCTGGATCATGGCCTCCATAAAATGTAAAGAAACCTTTGCCTTTGATACCATGAATATACTTCGCTTCTCCATTGGTTTTATTCTCACCCATCACCAACACATTAGATTTTATTTCCTCACGAGTGAACGATGTTGTTTGCCCCATAAACCCTTTAACCAAAGCCGTATGGTTTTGACAGAGCATAGAAGGGATTGGATCCCACTTTGCAGAAAATTCCATTAGTGAAAAATAATCTGTTGTCATTGGAATGCGACGCTTTCTAGTCATATCTATTGATGAAAACTCATAAACATTAGGGCTTCGTTCTAATAAAAAATCTTTAAACGCAAAGGTCTTATTATAATCGATTTTGTTTTGATACCCAGGATCACTTCCGTCACCATCAAACATTGGTTCACATATATCAACTCCATCAGCAGATAGTGCTATATCAAAACTATCAGTTGCGCTACACATAGCAAACATAAAGCCTCCACCAATAACATAATCTCTAATTTTTTTGGCTACAGCTAATTTTTCTTCTGAAACTTTAGCATATCCCAATTTGGTTGCTAGTTCTTCGGCTTCTTTCTTTTCTTGGATGTACCAAGACGCTGAACGATAGGCACGATAGAATTTACCATATTGTCCTGTGAAATCTTCATGATGTAAATGCAACCAATCGTATAGTAGTAAAGCATCATTCAATACATCTTCATCATAAACTGTTTCATATGGAATTTCAGCATAAGTCAATACCATAGTTACGGCATCATCCCATGGTTGCAATCCTTTTGGAGTATACACTGCAATTTTTGGCGCTTTTTCTAAAACAACTGCTTCCATATTTTGTGACGGACTAGCAATCATGTTCAAGATTTCTTCAGCTTTAGAATTTGATATGACCTCAAAACTCACGCCTCTAATTTGACATTCACGTTGAATCTCTTCTGAATCTGGTAATAGGAAAGAACCGCCTTTATAGTTTAACAGCCACTTGACTTTTAACTGCTTTTCTAAAGTCCAATACGTCACACCATAGGCTTTCAAATGGTTTTGCTGACCTTCAGCATCCATAGGAATTAAAATGTACGACGCATATGACGACATCGAAATTAATAATAGAACTAATACAACAACTGTCTTTTTCATCTAAATTTTTTCAATTTAACCTTTGAAATATAATCAAAAATTATTCCTAAGCGATAGCCTTTAATATAGTTTTAGGGATTTATTAGCTGAAATGCACCAATAATCACACAAGAGTATCTACTTCTTAAGCGGAGGAATGGTTCGCTCTGGACCAGACAACAGAGACGCAATCACTTTAGTGTTTGGAAACTGTTCTAAAATAATTTTAATGAATACTGTAATTGGAATGGCCATTATTAATCCAGGTATACCCCAAATAAAGCCCCAAAGCATTAACATAATCAAGACCGTTATCACATTTATAGAAAACGATTTCCCCATAAAAATAGGCTCTAAAATAGCTCCAAACAAAACTTGTACTCCTGTGATAGATAGGATAAAGAAAAATAGAGTGCTCGTTGGGTCTAACTCTACAAAGGCAAAAATAGATAGCAATATCACCGAAATAAACGAACCTACCATTTGTACAAAATTAATTAAGAAGGCAAAGAGTCCCCAAAAAATTGGAAAACTCACATCAAAGAACACACAGGCTAAACCTGTAAAGATTCCGGTGAACAAACTCACTAAAAACTTAACTTTTATAAACGTAATCAAATCCTTTTCAATTTTCATAAAAGCCTTTATCGATGTATGCTTTCGCTTTAAAATGGTATTATTCAACACCTTATGCATATTGATAGACTCTGACAACCATAGGATCGTAAAGAAGGTAATCATTAAAATATTGGTCAAAAACTTTCTTACAAAATCAAATGTAGAACCAATGCTTTCCTTTTGGAAAAACTGTGCTAAAAATTTATCATCTCTATTGTATTCTAGACCAACCTTATCTTGCATATACAACATAAGATCATTGATCTTCACTTGAGCTTTTGCAAAGAAACCTGTGTCGTTTGATAAGATTTGTTTACTCGAGAGTTGTACCAGTTCTACACCTATAAATACACCAATACCAATAAGTGCCACGACAACAATAATACTTACCAATCTAGGGACATTGCGTCTTCCAAACCATCGCATCAATGGTAAAAACAGCAAAGCAATAAACATTGATGAGATCAATGGAATAAAAATAAACGATAGGATCTTAAGTAAATAAAATACTAATGGAACAACAATAAATAATAGTAGGATATTTGTAGTTCGTCTTTCTTCTAGCATGAGGCAATGTCTTTTAATAGCAAAAACAAATTTAAGACATTAAGTTGTTATAATATCCTAAAAAATCTTAAAATGGCACATCATTATCATCATCGCCTTCTGGAGCGCCAAAGGCATCCGAAGCCGAAGGAAAGTTATCTGGCTTAAAAGTATCATCATTTGCAGCTGCATTCATCTTGGAATGGAACTCTCCAAACGGTGTATCAAAATCATCTAAGTTATCAAACTTACCTAAGTGACCGATAAACTTCAGTCTAATATTTTCTAAACCACCATTTCTGTGTTTTGCCACAATAAATTCACCTTGACCTTCAGTTGGTGAGCGCTCTTCATCGTCCCACTCTTCAATCTTATAATATTCTGGTCTGTAAATAAAACTTACAATATCTGCATCCTGCTCAATCGCACCAGATTCACGTAAATCGGATAACAACGGACGCTTACTTCCACCACGTGTTTCAACAGCACGTGATAACTGAGACAAGGCAATTACTGGTACATTCAACTCTTTTGCTAGTGCTTTCAAGTTACGGGAGATCATTGAAATTTCTTGCTCACGATTCCCTCCTTTTTGACTACCACCAGCAGTCATCAATTGTAAATAATCAATCATGATCATTTTAATTCCATATTGAGAGGCCAAACGACGTGCTTTTGCTCTCAAATCAAAAATAGAAAGTGATGGTGTATCATCAATGAACAAAGGTGCTTTCTCTAAGGTTTTTACCTTCACATTTAACTGTTCCCACTCGTGCTTCTCTAATTTTCCTGTTCTCAACTTTTCCGAAGACAAACCTGTTTCCGAAGAAATTAAACGTGTTATTAACTGTACAGACGACATCTCCAAAGAGAAGAATGCCACTGGGATATTTGTATTAACAGCAATATTACGCGCCATGGTTAAGGTTAAGGCCGTTTTACCCATACCTGGACGTGCAGCTACAATAATTAAATCACTTGGTTGCCATCCCGAAGTTAGTTTATCTAATTTGGTAAATCCTGTTGGGATACCACTTAGTCCTTCTTTATTAGAAATTTCTTCAATTTTTTTCTTAGCCTGAATCACCAAACTTTGAGCTGTTTCGGTAGATTTTTTGACATTACCTTGGGTTACCTCGTACAATTTTGCTTCGGCAGTATCTAACAAATCAAAAACATCTTTGGTTTCGTCATAAGCCTCCTCAATAATTTCGTTAGAGATTTTAATCAAACTACGTTGAATATATTTTTGAAGAATGATACGTGCATGAAATTCGATATGCGCCGAAGAAGACACACGCTGAGTTAAAGAAATTAAGTAAAAATCACCACCAACCATGTCTAATTTCGCATCTTTTTTAAGTTGCGTAGAAACGGTTAATAAATCGACAGGTTCGCTATTTTCAAATAATTTGAAAATAGCTTCGAAGATATGTTTATGGGCTTCTTTGTAAAATGCTTCCGGGCTTAGAATATCAATGACCTCATCGACACCTTTCTTATCAATCATCATTGCGCCAAGTACAACTTCCTCTAAATCAATGGCTTGAGGAGGTATCTTGCCTTTCTCTAAACTAATTAGAGTACTTTTATCGACTTGATAGCCTTTTATTTGGTTAGGTTGCTTCATAACTGCGAATGTAAAACAAATGTGCCCTAAAACTGAAGATACGAAATTTTCAATCTTAACAGGTCTTCAACATTTTAACTGTTAATAACTTGATTATATTGTTAATAGCGCTAAAAAAAACCGAAACGAAATGTTTCAGTTTTTTTAATCCGTTATTCTATAAGGTTTAACCTTTAAAAACTCCCATCGCCAAGTATTTATCCATACGTTGATTTACTAAATCTTTTGGTGATAAGTTTTTAAGTTCCTCGTAATTTTTTTCTATGGCTTCCTTTACTGCTTTAAAAGTTGCAGTTCTATCTGCATGAGCTCCTCCTAAAGGTTCTTTAATTATATTATCTACCAATTTGAGTTTCTTCATATCTGGAGCAGTTAATTTTAGTGCATCAGCTGCTTGCTCTTTATATTCCCAACTTCTCCATAAAATAGAAGAGCAAGATTCTGGAGATATTACAGAGTACCATGTGTTTTCTAACATTAATACCTTATCTCCAACACCTATTCCTAACGCACCACCTGAAGCACCTTCACCAATTATAATAGTAATGATTGGCACTTTAAGGCGTGTCATTTCTAAAATGTTTCTAGCAATAGCTTCTCCTTGTCCGCGTTCTTCTGCTTCTAGACCTGGATAAGCACCTGGAGTATCAACCAATGTTACTACAGGAATACCAAATTTTTCGGCAGATTTCATTAAGCGTAATGCTTTACGATATCCTTCAGGATTTGACATCCCAAAATTTCTATACTGTCTTGTTTTGGTATTAAACCCTTTTTGTTGACCAATAAACATATACGTTTGGTCTCCAATTTTACCCAAACCACCAATCATCGCTTTGTCATCTTTAACATTGCGATCACCATGTAATTCTAAAAAAGTATCACCACATAATGCTTTAATATGATCTAGAGTATAAGGTCTATCAGGATGTCTTGACAGTTGTACTCGTTGCCAAGCTGTTAAGTTTTTGTAAATTTCTTTCTTAGTTTCAAGTAACTTCTTTTCAATCTTTTTGCAAGTTTGAGTCACGTCTACATCACTCTCCTCACCTATTAATTGGCATTTTTCAAGTTGGTCCTGAAGTTCTTTTATGGGTAGTTCAAAATCTAAATATTCCATTGAAATTTTGATTTAGTTCTTAGTTAATCTTTTAGTTAGTCTGTGCAAATATAAAAACTTTAATTGGGTTTATTTGTCAAGGTATTGTGCTTTTTATTACTCTTTCTATTTTTAAGAAACCCATCTGCCAAAACTGTTAGCAAAATCAAAATTGCGCCATAGTAAAACTGAGTACTCATAGTTTCAGTTTCAGGAAACAACAATAAGGCTAATGCTATACCATACAAGGGTTCTAGATTATAGGTAAGCACAACTGTATACGGACTTATATATTTCATCACCTTGACAGAACCAATAAAAGCATAAGCTGTACAAACTGATGCTAGAATAAAAATGTAGATCCAATCTGATGTTTTTAAACTGAAAAAGGCTTCATTAAATCCGCCTTGAAAAATTAAAATAAACAATGATAAAAAGACAACACCACTAATAAACTCATAAAATGAGATTACTGTTGCCGTATGTTCTTCAATAAATCGTCCGTTTATTACAGCAAAAAGTGTTGAGAAAAAAGCTGAAGAAATACCCAATACTATCCCATTAAGATATTTTATCTCACTTTGAGTAATTAAAAAAACACCTAATATGACGACCATTCCGAAGAGGATTTCATACCAAATAATTTTACGTTTATAAATCATTGGTTCAATAAATGAAGCAAAAAAAGCACCTGTCGAGAACATGGCCAAAGTGATTGAAACATTAGATTGATTGATGGCCTCAAAAAATGTGATCCAATGTAATGCGATGATAATTCCGGCAGCAAAAAACTTAAATTTAGTTTTGGTGTCTATCTTGATTTTTAACCGAATTATTTTAATGTAGAGAAACATTAAAATGCCAGCAATTAACATTCGATACCACACCAATGCAGTTGAACCAATAGATATTAACTCACCTAAAATAGCTGTAAATCCAGCTATAAAGACTAAAAAATGTAGATGAAAATAGTTTTTGAGTTTAGCGTTTGGCATTATACAGCAGATAAGCAGCTAAGATACCAAAAACGATATTAGGAAACCAGACTGCCAATAAAGGAGAAAAACTTGATTGCTCGGCCATAACACCAAAAACCTTATCGAAAAAGACATAAATCATCGCAATGGTAATACCAAATGCAAGGTTAACGCCCATACCTCCTCTACGTTTTATAGAAGATACCGAAACTGCAATAATCGTTAGAATATATACAGCTACAGGCAAACTCCATTTTTTGTATTTCACGACCAAGTAACGTCCAATATTTGAAGAACCACTTTTCTCTTCCTTTTCAATAAAATCTAACAGTTCACCATAAGATTTCGTTTCGGCAATATACTCCTCAGGTGTAAGGTCATCGACATTAAATGGAAGAATGGTATCCTTTCGACTTGCAGACTGAATAATATCTTTGTGCTCTCCAAAGATACGTTTCGAATATCCTAACAGACGATACAAACTATCATTATCCTTGATAGAGTTGGCTGTTATTTTATAAGCTAATCTATTGCCTTCAAAATGCTCAAGAAAAAAATTAGTCCCTATTCCTGTGACTGGATTAAAGCTACTTACATAGATAAAATCATTATCATTAATCTGTTTATAGATATTGGTTGTTTGAACAACATTTTTATTGCTTTTTAGATACTTATATTTAAACTGATTAAAACCTTTACTTGCTTTTGGTGCCAAGTATAACCCCATTAACAAGGCAAATCCTGCTATAATAGTTGCACCTATCATATAAGGTCTTAAAAACCGCCAAAAGGATACACCTGAGCTTAAAAAGGCAACAATTTCTGTATTATTGGCCAGTTTAGATGTAAACCAAATAACAGATAAAAACAAAAATATGGGAAATAATAAATTAGCAAAATATATTGTAAAGTCAAGGTAATATTGAGCTACAGCTGCAAATGGCACCTCACGTTCTAATATTTTTCCAATCTTTTCAGCAAGATTTACTGTAATTCCAATAGGAATGAACAACAGTAACATCATTAAAAATGTAAACAAGTAGCGCCTTAATATGTACCAATCTAATATTTTCAAAACTATAAGCGGTTATCCATTTGTTTTACCATTTTATCTTTCCAAGTTCTAAAGTCTCCTGCTAAGATATGTTTTCTAGCTTCTCTTACCAACCATAAATAAAATCCGAGATTATGAATAGTCGCAATTTGTTTGCCTAATAATTCATTTACAGTAAAAAGGTGTCTAAGATAAGCTTTGGTATATTCGGTATCTACAAAGGTAATTCCCATCTCATCTATAGGAGAAAAATCGTCAGCCCATTTTAGATTTTTGATATTAATGGTTCCATGAGCTGTAAACAACATTCCATTCCTTGCATTTCGGGTTGGCATGACACAATCAAACATATCAACACCTAATGCTATATTCTCTAATATATTTATAGGTGTTCCAACACCCATTAAATATCGTGGTTTGTCCCACGGAAGAATCTCACATACAACATCTGTCATGGCATACATTTCTTCAGCTGGTTCACCAACAGACAAACCTCCAATTGCATTCCCTTGAGCACCAGCATTAGCAATATATTCTGCAGATTGTTGACGCAAATCTTTATATGTACTTCCTTGAACTATAGGAAAGAAAGTTTGTTCATAATCATACTTAAACGGCGTTTTATCTAAATGGGTTAAACAGCGTTCTAACCAACGATGTGTCATATGCATTGATCGTTTGGCATAATTATAATCACATGGATAAGGTGTACATTCATCAAAAGCCATGATAATATCGGCACCTATAGTGCGCTGTATTTCCATAACATTTTCAGGAGTAAACACATGATAACTCCCATCAATATGCGATTTAAACTTCACACCTTCTTCCTTGATCTTTCGATTGGCTGATAAAGAATACACCTGATAACCACCAGAATCGGTCAAAATATTTCTATCCCAATTCATAAATTTATGTAACCCACCAGCTTTTTCTAAAATTGGTGTTTGCGGTCTTAAATACAAATGATAGGTGTTTCCTAAAATAATATCAGGGTTGATATCATTTTTTAGCTCACGTTGGTGTACACCCTTAACAGATGCAACAGTCCCAACAGGCATAAATATAGGTGTCTCTATTTGCCCGTGATCTGTAGTTACCACTCCAGCTCTGGCCTTACTTTGAGAATCGTTTGCTTTTAATTCAAATTTCATAAAAAATGGTCATCAGTGGGCAAAGATAATTATATCGCTGTATTAAGGTCTTAAACATTTAATAAAATTATTTACCGATTAAACTCAAAATCGATATCCAAAATTTTGAATCTTATTTAAATTGTTAGCAACTGACTAAAATCGTTAATAAGTGACTCCATTCTATTTTTGATTAGCCTTATGAAAACTTTATTTTTGAGCCTGAAATTACTCACACTATTTATATGCCAAATACACAACAATTACAAGACTTAACAACTCAAGTTCGTAGAGATATTTTACGAATGGTTCACAAAGTAAACTCTGGCCACCCAGGAGGATCATTAGGTTGCGCCGAATTTTTCGTAAGCCTTTACCAAGAAATCATGGAGAGAAACGATAGTTTCGATATGGATGGAATTGGTGAAGATCTTTTCTTTTTATCTAATGGTCATATTTCACCTGTTTTTTATAGCGTTTTAGCTAGATCTGGTTATTTTCCAGTAGACGAATTAAACACCTTTAGATTAATCGACTCTAGATTACAAGGACACCCAACAACTCATGAAGGTTTACCTGGAGTTAGAGTAGCTTCTGGATCGCTCGGACAAGGGTTTAGTGTTGCTTTAGGCGCAGCAGAAACTAAAAAACTTAATAATGATAACCATCTTGTTTACAGTTTACATGGTGATGGCGAATTACAGGAAGGACAAAACTGGGAAGGTATCATGTATGCCGCAGCTAATAATGTAGATAATATTATTTCTACTATTGATTTAAATGGGCAACAAATTGATGGTGCTACTGATGATGTCTTACCTATGGGAAGTGTGAGAGCGAAGTTTGAAGCTTTTGGCTGGACTGTTGTTGATATCGAGAATGGTAATGACATCGATGCGATTTTAAAAGGAATGGCCGAAGCCAAGTCTTTAACAGGTAAAGGCAAACCTGTTTGTGTCCTATTAAAAACGGTTATGGGTAATGGTGTAGATTTTATGATGCATACACATGCTTGGCATGGTAAAGCACCTAATGATGAACAATTAGCAATAGGTCTATCTCAAAACACAGAAACCTTAGGAGATTATTAGTATGAAAAAGACGCTAACAGTTCTCGCTTTATTTTTTCTACTGTTTTCTTATGCTCAAGAGAAAACTATTACTATTGACTATACTGTTAAATACCTATCTCAAAATAAACGTAAAGGGACTACAGATACTATCACTGTTGGATTTGAAAAAAACGGCAAGTATATCTGGACCAACAGTAAAGCTTTGGCTAAAGATTTAGGTAAATCTATGTTTAGAAAAAAACCTGAACTATTAGAAAATTCAGATTTAGCTATCATCTATGATTCAAAAAACGCTATGCTACTAATGTGCTTTGAATCAGGTGAAAATGAATTTTTCATGAATGTAGAATTATCAGCTATCATTCCTGGTCCTATACCAAATGATGATGGTGAAGAGTTTGAATTGATTTCAGAAAAAACAGAAGAAACCATTACTATAGCTAACAGAGAAGCAACTCTTTATGATGTATATCCATCTCATAAAAATTCGGAAACAATATCTGTTGCTTTGGATGAACGTATAAAAATTAATAATAATCTATTATTCAAAAAGTTTTTTGAAATCATGTTTGCCGCTGACGATAATGCTAAATTATTAGGATTTAATATTCCTGATGGATTACTTATGAAAGTTGGCAGTGATGAAAAAACCTTAATAGAAGCATATACAGTCGACTCAACAAAAAAAGAAATAACTATTAATTACAGTTTCAAAATCAAAGAATGAAAACATACACAAACACAGGAAACAAAGATACACGCTCAGGTTTTGGAGCTGGATTAACAGAATTAGGAAAAACTAATGAAAATGTCGTTGCACTTTGTGCCGACTTAATTGGTTCTCTAAAAATGGATGAATTTAAAGCCAATCATCCAGAGCGCTTTTTCCAAGTCGGTATTGCCGAAGCCAATATGATTGGATTAGCTGCAGGTATGACCATTGGTGGTAAAATTCCATTTACAGGAACTTTTGCTAACTTTTCAACAGGTCGTGTTTATGATCAAATTAGACAAAGTGTTGCCTATTCTGATAAAAATGTAAAAATTTGTGCATCGCATGCAGGCCTCACACTTGGAGAAGATGGTGCAACACATCAAATTCTTGAAGATATTGGTTTAATGAAAATGCTACCAGGTATGACGGTTATCAATACCTGTGATTACAACCAAACAAAAGCAGCTACTATAGCTATTGCTAAACATCATGGACCTGTTTATTTACGTTTTGGTAGACCGAAAGTGGCTAACTTCACACCTGAAGATCAAAACTTTGAAATTGGTAAAGCGGTTCAACTTACCGAAGGGAATGATGTTACCATTGTTGCTACTGGACATTTAGTTTGGGAAGCTCTTGAAGCTGCAAAAACGTTAAATGACCAAGGTATTTCAGCCGAAGTTATCAATATCCATACGATTAAACCTTTAGATGATAAAGCCATCTTAGATTCTGTTTCAAAAACAGGATGCGTTGTTACTGCCGAAGAACATAACTATTTAGGTGGTTTAGGAGAAAGTGTTGCAAGAGTATTAGCTCAACACCAACCTACACCGCAAGAATTTGTAGCAACTAATGATACTTTTGGAGAATCTGGAACACCAGCTCAACTTATGGAAAAGTATGGTTTAAACGCCAATGCGATTGTAAAAGCAACTGAAACTGTGTTAAAAAGAAAGTAATAATATTCGTTTGGCAACGTTTTTGATACTATACATCAAAATCACAAAAAACGAATATTATGAAAATTTTAAAAAAGTTTCACGGGTACTTTATCAATAAAAGTGACGTGAGTAAAAACCTAATTATTTATACGTTTTTATTAACGTTGTTTTGTTTTAGTGCTAGTGCACAAACAGGAAGTTCATTTGGTATCAAAGGTGGATTGAACTATAATGCCAATGGTGATTATTTTGAATCTATTGGTGACAACGCCCAAAATCCAGATCGTAACATAGGCTATCATATTGGTGTCTTCGGAAAGTTAGGTAACAAACTCTATTTTAGACCAGAGTTAATGTATACTAGTACAAAGAGTGATTATCAAGATGACTCTTTTGACATGAAAAAGATCGATGCTCCGCTCTTGGTTGGATTAAAAGTTATTGGACCTGTTAGTGTTTTTGGCGGACCATCATTACAATATATTTTAGATACCGAATTTGATGGTATCGATATTGATAATGTAGATGACGATTTTTCAATAGGACTAAACTTTGGTATTGGACTAAACCTAAATAAAATAGGAATTGATCTTCGTTATGAAAGAGGTTTTAATGATAATGAAGCAAATTTTATTGGTAATAACTTAGGCGAAGGTGTTGTAAGTAGAATAGATACAAGACCTGATCAATTGATTTTAAGCTTATCTATAGCTTTGTAATAAGAAAAATTAAACACAAAAAAGACGCCTAATCAGCGTCTTTTTTTATTATACTTATTTTTATTTTAAGAATCTTGATTGCTCTCTGTAGAGTCCTCATCTAAATAATTTGGAATACCATCTCCATCTGTATCATCATTAGTAGGATCTCCATCATTATCGATGTCTTCATTAATAGTTAACACGCCATCACCATCATCATCTGGATCAAAAAAGTTAGGTACACTATCATCATCTGTATCATCATCATTAACACTCTCGTTTCCATTTAAATCTTCGAGGTGAGATAATACACCATCATTGTCATGGTCATTAGCTTCAGCTGCATATAATTCAAACTTAAATATTAAATTAGAATACACTGGAACCCCAAAAGGAGGAGCTGCATAATATGCTAAACCAGAAGGTATAAACATTACGCCCAATCCATAACCTGAATAATCAACAGTACCATCTTCATTAATGATAAAGTCTGATGCCGTATTAAATCTAGGAATAACATTTCTCCAACCTTCAATTAAACCTGTTAAATCAAAAGGAAGATTAGGATTTACGGAGCTATCAAATACAACTTCATCCATTAGATTTCCAGAATAAATTAACCTAATATTATCTGTAAAATTAGGACTGTATTCCCCATCTCCTTGGTTTAAATTAAGAATATAGAATTCGTACTCTGTCTCCTCAAAGGTTCTGGTAAATGTATCTACTGCATCTATCAATAACGTATTTTCATCTGGATCTGGTAATGGTAAATAATTACCATTATCATCTTGAGGCAATTCTGTAATTACGATTTCGTCTATAGTATGATCTCCAGGAGTTTCAAAAACAGATGAGTTGTAATAATGAGTTTGGAAGTAACCAATTAAAGAGTCATTATCCACAACTTGCTGCTCTGTTCTATCTCTTTCTGGTATAAGACTCACCTCTGGGTCATCAGGCTTGCAGGCGAAAAAAGACAGCACCGAAAGCGTAACAACTGCTACTACATTTTTTAATTTTATCATGATTAAATTTTTCTTTAATTCAAATAAATTTGAATCGTTCAATATTGCTTATTTTTATCACGCAAGATACAATAATATAATATTTTTGCGCAATACAATTAACGTCAATTTCACAGTTTTAATATGCGAGTCGATAAATACTTATGGTGCATTAGATATTGCAAAACAAGAAGTATAGCAACAAATGCTTGTAAAAAAGGGCATGTGAAGGTAAACGGACTAGTTGTTAAACCTAGCAGAGAGGTCTATCCTACTGATAAAATTGAATTTAGAAAAGACCAAATTAACTATCAAATTATCGTTAATGATTTACCTGAAAGTCGTGTTGGTGCAAAACTTGTAGATATATATAGAACTGATGTCACACCAAAAGAAGCATTTGAAGCCAAAGACATGCTAAAATATTCTAAGGATTATTACCGAAAAAAAGGAGTTGGAAGACCTACTAAAAAAGACCGAAGGGATATTGATGATTTTTATGATACACCCGAAGAAGATATCTAAATTTAATACGCTCACTAATAAAACTGTTTTTTATCTTTGAAGAAATAATTCCTAAGTATGAGTCTTACTAAAAACATTATCTTGAATCATCAAGAAATTCAGCATAAAATCAAACGTATTGCATATCAAATTTATGAAAGTAATGTGTATGAAAACGAAATTATTTTAGCTGGAATTGAAAACAACGGCTACATACTTGCAAAAAAACTAAAGCAAAGTCTTGAAAAGATTTCAGATTTAAAACCAATACTTTGCAAAGTTAAGATTGACAAGAAAAACCCACTTTCTGAAATAAAAACATCATTGAATCAAGAAGAATACATTAATAAATCTATTGTATTAATTGATGACGTATTAAATTCTGGCAGTACTTTAATTTATGGTGTAAAACACTTTTTGGATGTTCCATTAAAACAATTCAAAACCGCTGTTTTGGTTAATCGAAATCACAAAAAGTACCCTGTAAAGGCAGATTTTAAAGGGATTTCTTTGTCTACATCGCTTCATGAGCACGTTGAGATTATTTTATCAGGAAAAGTATACGAAGCCTATTTAAAATAATTGTGCTACAAGCTCTTCAACAACCTCATCAACAGATTTGTTATCGGTTTTTATACTCAAGTGTGCTTGCTCATAAAAAGGAGCTCGCTCAAATAAATGTTTACCAATAAACTCATTAAGCTCTGCAATAGATTCTATATGAGAAATCAATGGTCGCTTTACTCTTTCCTTATACAAACGTGCAGACAATGTTGGTATTATAGCTTTTAAGTAGATGGATTGCGTATTGTTTGAATGTAAAAGCTTTTCCATATTATTACCATAGCAAGGTGTTCCTCCACCAAGTGATATAATGGTATGTTCTAAACCAATAACATTATCAAGATACTTGGCTTCGGCTTTTCTAAAATATATTTCGCCTTTGGTTTCAAAAATAGTCGCAATGGTCGCTTTTTCATTTTCTTCGATAAATTCGTCAAAATCTAAATAGGCATAGTTTAAAACTTCAGCCAATTTCTTGCCAATTACTGATTTTCCAGAACCCATATATCCAACTAAAAACAAAGTCATTTTCTCGTTATAAATTGATAATTAAAAACATAAGATATGCAATCACAAAAAAACGAAAAATTATCTAAAAATAGGTTTGGAATATTAATTAATCGTTTTATATTTGCACCCTCGTTTAGAGAAACTTATTGACTTGGTAGCTCAGTTGGTAGAGCATCTCCCTTTTAAGGAGAGGGTCCTGGGTTCGAGCCCCAGCCAAGTCACGAAAAAATTTGATTTAAAATCCTGACTATCAGATAGTTAGGATTTTTTTTGACCCCATCGGAGTCACAATTTTCAAATTGTATTTCATCTAAACAATTGATTTTCAATTAGTTAATTTTTTTATTTTTTCTCAAACTACCCAGAAACTACCCAACTTTTTTCTATGGGGAGTTTCATCAAAATATACCCTTTTTATCTTTATCTTTGAGTATGAAAAACAATTCTAAAACAATTGAAAGCATTAACGAGGGAAAAACGTCACTGAGGCTAAAAATAGTTGTAGTTTCTCTATCACTTATTTTTTTAGTAACTCCCTTGTATGAGTTTTTACCTCATTTTACTCCTGTAAATGCTAGTCATTGGTGTTGTCAACCGCAGTTCTGTGATTTTCATTAATTTTTTTTATCCATTGTCAGCAAGTAAATAGTAAACACAAAAAATGAATAATCCATTATTAAACAATGCCATATCGTTTAAAAAAGCTGGATTAAGGTGTCTTGAAGAAAGAGAAATTGATAAGCATTCTTATGAAATGTTAATGACACCAGTTGTAGTTAACTTATCATTTTCATTAGAATTGTATTTAAAGAATGTTTTGCAATTAAAAGGTGTTAATTTTGGTAGGACGCACCATTTATACCAATTATTTGATCTACTAGATCCAGATACCAAAGATCAAATACAAAAATCCTATTTCATTAAGAGTAAATATAGATACGTAGACACAAAAGACAAACCATATGAGATGTTTCTAAATTGGTTTGAAGATATGTTAAATAATCACTCAAATCTATTTGTAAAATGGAGATATAGTCATGAAAGATTAGAAAATGAAGTCTTAGAATGTGATTATGGATTTCTCTTAAAATTAATTGGTATGCTTGAAGATCTATCTAATCGCCTATCCTCACATGAATAGGTAGTAGCACAATAAATAATACGAATTTTCCTCAGATCCGTCCCCATTTGCTATCTTAGTTGCTAAACGCGATTAACCTTTAACAAATACGTTAGTTGCAAGACCAAAAACCTATCCTTTTACATGCAAAAAAGATTAAAAAAAAATCAAAAGTTTAATGATTGGCAACTTACAAAAAAGTTGGGTCGTGGTGGAAATGGTGAAGTATGGGAAGCAACAAATGATAAAAAAGAAATTGTTGCTATAAAATTTTTAAAAAAAATTAAAGAAAAAGATTATAGTCGTTTTATAGACGAAATCTTAATCTTAGAAAGGCATTCTGAAGTAAAAGGAATTATGCCATTATTAGACAAGTTTCTTCCAGAAAATTTGGAGTCTGATATTCCTTATTACATAATGCCTATAGCTCAACCTCTAACAAGTTGGCTAAAGTCTATGACTTTAAAAGGAAAAATAAAGGTTTTTCTAAAAATCATTAAAACACTTAAGAATCTTCATGAATTAGGAATATCTCATCGCGATTTAAAACCAGCAAATATTTTAGTCATTGACAATCAACCAGTAATAGCAGATTTTGGTTTGGTTCACTATCCTAAAAAAAAGAATATAACACCTCGGAATGAAAATGTTGGACCAAAATGGACTATGGCACCAGAAATGAGAAGAATAGCATCTTCTTCTGATGGTTTAAAAGCAGATGTTTATTCAATTGCCAAAACACTTTGGATTTTAATATCAGAGGAGAATAAAGGTTTTGATGGTCAATATAGTTCAAACTCGATTTTATCTATAAGTAAATACTATCCTGAGGAATATCTCTTGCCTATCGAGAATATACTAACGATATGCACAGATAATGACCCTGAAGAAAGACCAGATTGTTTTGAACTAATTATTTTGCTAGAAGAATGGTTAATGTTAGAAGATAATACTATTGACAAAAGTTTACATCAATGGATTTCTCTTCAAAAGACATTATTCACAAATTCAATTCCAAAAAGCTGTTCCTGGGAGAAGATCTCAGATATTATTCTAGTTTTGAATTTGATTTGTATGTATAAAAATCTGAATCATGCTTTTTTTCCAAATGGTGGTGGTCTAGACTTATATCATGTAAAACAAGCAAATGAAAAAGGTTGTATTGAACTTAATTTTAGTGGTATAATTGAAATAATTAAACCAAAAACTCTTTATTACGAATCATTTTCCAAATCACCAGAATGGAACTATTTCCGTTTAGAGATAGATAAACTTAAACCTGCTTATATAGAAGCAAATGATTATGCTGACAAGTCAGAGGACAGTACATCAGAATATGAGGAAATTAGCGAATTAATGCCTGGAAGATATTTTCCTTTCAATATCTTAGAAAATAAAAATTTTTATCGTGATTCATATCCTATAAATAAGTTCTCTAGGCACGTAGTACGATGGTTTAAAGGAAATTTTGTTTTTTTCTGTAAAAGCTCACCTTATAACAGAGCTTCTTCAACTTATGATGGAAGACATAACAATATGGATGCTTTAGCATTTAGGAGATATATTGATGAATGTGTTGATTTATATACTAAAGAAGTAAATGATATAGAAGTTTTAACAGAAGAAGAGGAGAAAGAAAAAATACGTAAAAAAAGTATTGAAGATAATCAAAATAGAGTATTCAAAGAAGAGGTTTTCGTTTGTTATGGTTGTGGTCAATTTGTTTATGAAAAAGGAGATTTGCTAAATAAAGAAGATTTAGTTAGGATCAACAAAATCGTTGACGATTATGGACATGAGACTATAAGTCAAACTTATGGCAATTGCTGTTTCAAAGATGGTTGGTACAGATAGTCCAGTAGCTAACAACGTGTATAGTTAATGTTAGTTCTGTAAGTACTCGGAAAATCCTACGGATTTCTCTCCGTTTCGTTTTCTTTTGTTAACTTAGATCTAGCCAAAACAACTATCCATACACAAATTCGTTGTGTCAAATAATACTAACCAAAAATGAGTTCTCTTCTCTATAAATACTTTGATTTTGATGAAAATTTCAAGAACTCTCTACAGAATGGATATTTATGGTTTTCTAATCCCAATACATTTAATGATCCATTTGAATTTAAACTTCAGGTTGATGAAAATTTAGATGATACTGATATTTTAGAATTTTTTGAATTATACAAAAAACATGCTGTTAATCCTTCTAATGAAATAATTAATGATTTCAATAAAGTTTTATTCATGTATAGAAAAGATTCTAAAAAGTTCATAGAGCTCTTCTTAACTCCATTTGTTAGTCATTTGAGTAATTTTGGAGTATGTTGTTTTACTAATACAAGAGACAATTTACTAATGTGGTCACATTATGCGAATAAACATACTGGGGTAGTTTTAGAATTCGAAAATAAACTATTAGATGAATCTATTTACTATATGAATGATTCAGTAAATATGACCGCTATTGATCAAATCAACTATTCAAATGAATTTCCAACAATTAAGGTTTCATCTTCTCTTATGAATCTTTCTGAAGAAATAAGAAAAGTGCTTTTCACAAAATCCAATGACTGGAAATATGAAAAAGAAGTCCGAATTATTTCCCCTAGAAATGGAAGGCATCTATTTGACCCAAATTGTTTAAAAAGTATTTATTTGGGCTATAAGTTTTCTGATGAAAACAAAATCGAGATTAATAAGTTATTAAATAAACATTTTCCAAATCAGGATATAACGATTAAAGAAATGATGATTGATGATCGATCTTATTCTTTAAAACTAAAATCTAACAACATATAAGAAAGTGTATAATTAGTTACTAGTTCTCGCCTCCTAATCCTTATCTGAGATATCTTTAATCGATTTGATTACAAAGCATTATTACGCCCCAACGAATTAAGTCTCAACATTCTATTACAAACTTTGCACTAAATAGTATAAAACTAGCACTTAATTATGTTTTCTATTACCTTTTTTATAGATTTGCCGCGGTTATAATTTGGCGGTTTTGAAACAGCTATTTAGCACTCAAACGCCCCAAATACGACCCAAAAATCAACATAAAAAATTGGTATTAAGCCGTTTAGCTAAAACCTTGTTCCTCCAGCCAAGTCACAAGAAATTAGTTAAGCAGTCGCTTAACTTTTTTTTTATCTTTACTGAAGAATGCGCACGTGGCGGAATTGGTAGACGCGCTGGCTTGAGGGGCCAGTGACCGCTTAGGTCGTGGAAGTTCGAATCTTCTCGTGCGCACTTTATTTCTATCTCTTTTTCTCCACTTATTAACGCCAATTGTTAATAGTTATACTATTAAAAAAACCTTAAAGTTTAGTGTTCTTCCAAAAAAAGTTTATTTTTGTTTAACCTTTTTAAACTAAAAATGAACAACGTTAAGAGCACATTTAGTATCAAAGACCTAGAAAACCTAACTGGTATTAAGGCACATACTATTAGAATCTGGGAAAAGCGATACAATCTGCTTCAGCCTGAAAGAACTGATACAAATATTAGATATTATAGTCTAGGCAATTTGCAAAAGCTACTTAACATTAGCTATCTCAATAACAATGATTACAAGATTTCTAAAATTGCTTCATTAGAGAACGATGAAATTACTAAATTAGTTAAGGAGGTTGCTCAAAGTGATCAAACCAATAACCACTCCATTGATACATTCAAACTGTCAATGTTGAACTTTGATCAAAAACTATTTTACGATACCTACGAAGGTCTGCTAAAAGAAAAGACCTTTATCGAAATGTTTTATCAAGACTTTATACCCTTGCTTTCTGAAATAGGCATGTTATGGCAAACTGATACCATAACACCTGCACATGAACATTTTTTAACGTCATTAATTAGACAAAAAATCTTAATTAATACTGAGAAACTTCAGTCCAAAAATCAAATAGATACTAATAAAGTCTTTGTATTGTATCTTCCAGATAATGAAGTTCATGAATTAGGGCTTATGATTATTAATCATGAGATCATTGCAAGAGGCCATCAAGCTATTTTCTTAGGTCAAAGTGTTCCTCTTAATAGCTTAAAGGATTTACTAAGCTATTATGACGACATTACATTTGTATCCTATTTTACAGTAAAGCCCGAAAAAGAGTATATTGATGAATATCTCAAAGATTTTTCAGATAATTTATTAATCGAAAAATCAATCAAACTTTGGATTATTGGAAGAATGCTAGAAGAATTAGACTTAAATAAGCTTCCAAAGCAAATTACACCTTTCAATACTATTGAGGAATTAGTTAAAAAATTATAAAATTTTATCGTTAAAGTTAATTTTGTTTAACTTTTGTTTAAATTTGTTGAACAATGAACAAACACATCTCTATTATAGGTTCTGGTTTTTCGGCTCTAGCTGCTTCGTGCTATTTAGCTCGAGATGGTTACAAGGTCACCATATTTGAGAAAAACAAAACCATTGGTGGTCGCGCAAGACAACTCCATAGAGATGGATTTACCTTCGATATTGGTCCTACTTGGTACTGGATGCCTGATGTTTTTGAACGCTTTTTTGCAGATTTCAATACAACACCCGAAAACTATTACACTCTAGACAAATTAAATCCTGCTTATAGTGTTTACTTCGGAAAAGAAGATTACATCACTATTGAAGATACTATAGAGAAAATTTGTGCTGCTTTTGAAAGAGAAGAAAAAGGCAGTTCAAAAAAACTCATGAAGTTTATTGATAATGCACAAAACAACTATGAGGTTGCTATAAAAGATTTAGTCTATAGACCTGGTGTATCACCATTTGAATTAGTCACTCCAGTGACTATGAAAAAAATCGGACAGTTTTTTAGCACAATCAAAAAGGATGTTAGAAAAGAATTTAAGAATGATAGACTAGCAATGATTCTTGAGTTTCCGGTTCTGTTTTTGGGAGCCAAACCAGATAATACACCTTCGTTTTATAGCTTTATGAACTATGCCGATTTTGGTATAGGAACATTTCATCCTAAAGGTGGTATGTATAAGGTCATTCTAGCTATGGAAACACTAGCCAAAAGCCTTGGTGTTACTATAAAAACTGAAAATTCAATTGATAAAATTGTCGTAGATAATGGTAAAGCAACTGCAATAGTATCTAATGGAACTAATTATACTAGCGATATCATTTTAAGTGGTGCAGACTATCATCATACTGAAACGCTTTTAGATTCAAAATATGTTCAATACTCTGAAACTTTTTGGAAGAAAAAAACCTTTGCGCCTTCTTCCCTATTATTTTATGTTGGATTTGATAAAAAACTAAAAAACGTAAATCATCATACATTATTTTTTGATGTCGACTTTGATGTTCATGCAAAAGCAATTTACGATGCACCGAAATGGCCAGAAAACCCATTGTTTTATGCGAGTTTTCCTTCAATAACCGATGATAATGCAGCTCCTGAAGGGAAAGAAGCAGGAATTTTCTTAGTGCCTTTAGCTCCTGGCTTAGAAGATACAGACGAGTTAAGGGAAGCTTATTTCAAAAAAATAATTACACGTTTTGAAGATTTGACTTCTCAAAGCGTCGAAAAAAATATTATATTTAAAGAGTCCTATTGTGTCAACGATTTTATAAAAGACTATAATTCGTACAAAGGAAATGCCTACGGAATGGCAAATACGCTTTTACAGACTGCATTTTTAAGACCCAAATTGAAAAGTAAAAAGGTAAACAACCTATATTTCACAGGACAATTAACGGTTCCCGGACCAGGAGTTCCGCCTTCGCTAATTTCAGGTAAATTAGTCGCAGAACTCATTAAAAAACACCACAGTAACTAATTATGAAAGCTATTTTTGATACCGTTTCAAACCAATGTAGTAAAACTGTTACCAAATCGTACAGTACTTCATTTTCTTTAGCAACAAAAATGTTATCTAACTCTATTCGTCAAGATATTTACAATATTTACGGGTTTGTAAGATTTGCCGATGAAATTGTAGATACCTTTCATGATTACGATAAAGAATTATTGTTTGAGAATTTTTCAAAAGATCTAGAATTAGCACTTAAGCATAAAATAAGTCTTAACCCAATTCTAAATTCTTTTCAAGAGACATATCATAAATATGATATTGATAAAAGTCTAGTAGATGCTTTCATGAAAAGTATGCGTTTAGACTTGCACAAACAAAACTACCTCACCGATGCTGAGTATAAAGAATACATTTACGGCTCTGCAGATGTTGTTGGCTTGATGTGTTTAAAAGTTTTTGTAAAAGGGGATCAAAAAAAATATGATACCTTAAAAGATTCGGCTATGAGTTTAGGATCTGCATTCCAAAAAGTAAACTTCTTAAGAGATTTGAAAGCCGATTTTGAAGACTTAAGTAGAACCTATTTTCCAAACACAGATCTCAATCATTTAGATGAAGCCTCAAAACAGGCTATTATTGATGATATTCAAAGTGATTTTGCAAAAGGCTTACAAGGCATTAAAAAATTACCTATTGAAGCAAAATTTGGAGTTTTTATGGCGTATCGCTATTATAGTCAACTACTCAAAAAATTAAAAAAGACACCAGCGCTAGAAATTAAATCTACACGTATAAGAGTGCCCAATTATAAAAAGTTCGAGCTGCTTACGAGAAGCTATGTCAAATATCAACTAAATTTAATGTAATTGTATGCAAACAGTATATTGGATTCTTATTTTTTTAGGTGTGTTTTGCACTATGGAATTTATGGCCTGGTTCACGCACAAATACGTCATGCACGGCTTTTTATGGAGTTTACACAAAGATCACCATCATAAAGATCATAAAAGCTGGTTTGAACGTAATGATGCCTTCTTTATATTTTATGCTGTGGTAAGTATGACATGTTTTTACCTTTGGAGCTATGAAGGTGTTTGGTATTGTTTACCAATAGGTTTAGGAATTATGGCTTATGGAGCAACCTACTTTTTAGTACATGATATTTTCATTCATCAACGTTTTAAACTATTTAGAAATGCCAATAACTGGTATGCTAGAGGCGTTAGACGAGCGCATAAAATTCATCATAAACATCTCGGAAAAAGTGATGGCGAATGCTTCGGAATGTTGTTTGTTCCTTTCAAATACTTTAAGAAATAGCACACCATATCGTTTATGACAGATAATTCCCATTTCGATTATATCATTATAGGAAATGGTTTAGCTGGTTTCCAACTGGCTTTAAAAATGGTTTCTGATACTTATTTTAAAGATAAGCAAGTTGCTCTTATAGATCCTTCAAAAAAAGACACAAACGATAAAACATGGAGTTTTTGGGAAACAGCACCATCACAATGGGATGATCTTGTACATAAATCATGGTCTAAAGCGTCTGTAGTCACTTCAAAAACAAATGTTGAACTCAATCTCAATCCATATGCCTACAAAAGCATTCGCGCAATCGATTTCTACACGCAAGCCAAGACAATACTAAAACAGCAGCAAAACATCCATTTTATACAAGATACAGTAACTTCTGTTGTAGAAGAAGATAATGTGATAGTATCTACAAATCTAAATGTCTATTCTGCATCGCATGTGTTTGACAGTAGAATCCCAAAGGATTTTTATGAGAGATCAAAACAGTGCATTTCACTCATTCAACATTTTAAAGGTTGGGTGATTAAAACTGAAACAGAAGTATTTGATGATGAAAAGGTTACGATGATGGATTATCGTTTAAAGGATGGTAAACAAACGACATTTACCTATGTGTTGCCGTTTTCAAAAACAGAAGCCCTTGTAGAGTTTACATATTTTACTGAAAATGTCGTAGCTGAAACCACTTATGATCATTATATTAAAAACTACATTAAAGAGTATCTCAATATTGATCACTATAACCTATTAGAAACTGAAATGGGTCAAATTCCAATGACCAATTTCGCTTTTGAAACATACAACACTAGCAAAGTAACAAAAATAGGAACTGGTGGTGGATGGGTTAAAGGATCAACAGGGTATTCTTTTAAGCATACTGAAAAAAAAGTAGCTCAAATTATCAGTAATTTAAAAGATAACAAGCTACCTTCAAAAGGTCTTTTCAAAAAGAAATATAAGTTTTACGATAAGGTATTTTTAAAAGTTTTAAAGGACGAAAATCAAAAAGGTGAATGGTTGTTCAAACAATTTTACTCTAAAAACTCTGTACAAACCATGTTTCGATTTTTAGATGAAGAATCTACTTTTTTAGAAGAAATAAGTATTATGACCTCTCTCTTTTCTTGGTCATTTATCAAAGCTTTTTTTAAAACACTTTGAGTTGTTCATCAATAGTATTGATGACACGTTCACTATTCCAGTCTGCAGCACCAGATTTGTCAATAACGATTTCTCCTTTCCTATTGATGATAAATGTTCTAGGAATTGAACTCACATTAAAATCTTTTGGATACTTAGTTAGCGATTGATACACCTCAAAACTATAATTATTGTGAATAGTAAACTCATAGAGCTTTTCTTTATCTTCATTAGATACAAACAGAAATACGACATCATCATTTGATTTGTAATGTTGATATAATTTTTCGAGACTCGGCATTTCGGCAATACAAGGCGGACACCAAGTTGCCCAAAAATTTATCACAATGACTTTTCCTTCAGCTGATTTAAAATCATAAGTATTGTTAGACATGTTTTTTAATGTCCAATCGTAACTAGATAGCACTTTCCTTTCAGAACTTTTGATTACAGAAGGCTTTACAAAAAGTGCGATACCTTTATTAATGAATACTTGTATAGGTTGTCGGGTTTGCGGAATCAACAACAACGCAATAATCACAATAAAAATAAGATTGTATAGTTTTGATTTTTTTGATCTAGCCATAATAATGATAAAAGAAACGCACTACCATAGTCGGCAATGCGCTTCAAATCTAACAACAAAACTTTAAATTTTGTCTAGTACTAATCCCTGAATTAGTTTCTTGTTACTGAACCTGTAGGTAAAGAAGACAAGTTTTGTCCAAAACTGTGAGTAGCAGGAGCAGTTTCATTTCCAGCTGTACCAACTAAAGGCTTGATAGCAAATGGTGCTGGAGAATCATCTGGAACTGGCTCTACAGAAATGACTACAGTACGTCCTCTAATATCTAAAGGAAATGTTTCGCCTGCAGGTGCATTCATAAAGAAATCTTCTCCTGGTACAGGGGGTCCAGATTGAGCTGTTCCACTAAAAGGAGCTGAATCATCAGCAGCATCAAATTCTGTAAAAGTTCCAGTAGACAAAGGCCCTGAATCTCCTACAACCCAACCTTCATATGCCCAACCAGCTGGTAAAACTGGTAAGTTAAAGTTTGGTGTTGGTGGCATACCTGGTGTTCCAAACCATACACCGTACTCATCATTCATATTATTTGTTCCTGTTTCATCTGTTGGAGTTCTTAAAAAGAACATCCCTGATGCCGAACTAAAATCTCCAATTAGACCAGTATTAACTGTTGCCGAATTCCCTGTAAACTCACCACGTAGTACTTTTGTATCAGCTGGCGCTGGATCTGGATCTACAGCAGGCTCTATAGAAAGCACAAATGCTGTTGCGCTATTTAATTGCGCTGTATTTACTGAAAATGTCTGCGGAAAAGTAATACTTGTAAATGTTCCAGTAGAAACTGGAGCGCCATCTACAATAATCCATCCTTCGTAAACAAAATCACTTCCTAGGGATTCTAGTCCACTAAGATTAAGAGTTAAATCTGAATTTGTAGGACCATTATTATCATCGTCACTACTGCATGAAGTGGCTACAAAAGATAAGGCCAAAACTGCAAAAAACATTTTTTTAATCATTGCTTATAATTTTAAAATTTATACTTCAAAATTATAACTAGTGATTCTCATAAAATGTTAGCTAGCTAACACAAGTGAAAAAAATTTAAATAATTAAGCTGAATGTTTTAAAATTCTAATTTCTTTTCTGTTGAAATTAATATAGTTTTCTTCTTTAAGTTCATTCAGAAGAATATTTAAGGTTGGTCTTGATGTTCCTATTAGAGAAGCAATATCTTTTTGTGTATACGGATGCCTGATAACATGATCACCAGTTTTTGGACAATCATAACCATAATCTATACACAATTCATCTAAGAATTCAACCAAGCGTGTTTTTGTATCCTTAAATAAAAGTAATTGAAGTCGGCGTTCTAATTTTTTGAATTTGAAGCCAATAAATTTATAGACCTTAAAGCTAAAGCTTTGATTATCTCGCATAAGATCATGCATGGTCGACACTCCAATTGGACAAATAGATGTTGCATTATCTATAGACTGGGCAAATTCATCACGCTTGTTATCACCTAGAATTGCCTTTTCACCAAATAGCTCTCCTCTAGAAAGAATAGCTTTAACGACCTCGTCGCCATTTTCAGTGTAATACCCAATTTTGACTTTCCCTTTTTCTATGAGATATACTTTATTAGCCGAGTCATCTTCAAAATAGATGTAATCCTTTTTCTTGTAAGCATCAAATTCATGACCTTTCTTATAAGCCTTAAACTTATGAGGACAAAGGACCTTAAACAGGTTAACATCGTCAAAGAACCACATTGACTGCATTTGGGAGTGTTTTTTTGTTAGATTTTTATTGCAGTCGTTAAAATTTCAAGTTCCTTACACTAGTTTATAAAAAAAGCTCCTGATTTCTCAAGAGCTTTATGGTATAATTTTTAAAACTACTGTTATGCAGCGTTTTCTTTCTTGATTAAATTTAAAGCAGAACCTTCATTGTACCAATCAATTTGCGACTGATTATAAGTATGGTTAACTTTAATTGTGTCTTTGCTTCCATCGGCATGAACAACTTCAATAGTTAATTGTTTATGTGAGGCAAACTCATTTAAGTCTAAGAAATTAAATGTATCATCCTCTTGTATCAAATCGTAGTCATTTTCATTCGCAAATGTCAATCCAAGCATTCCTTGCTTTTTAAGATTTGTTTCATGAATACGCGCAAATGACTTCACTATTACAGCGGCAACACCCAAGTGACGAGGCTGCATAGCTGCGTGCTCACGTGAAGATCCTTCTCCATAGTTATGGTCACCTATTACAATAGATTTTATTCCTGCTGCTTTATAAGCTCTAGCTGTATCAGGTACACCACCATATTCTCCTGTTAATTGGTTTTTAACAAAATTGGTTTTCTTACCAAAAGCATTAACAGCTCCAATTAAAGTGTTATTGGCTATATTATCTAAATGCCCTCTAAAACGCAACCAAGGTCCAGCCATAGATATATGATCAGTAGTACATTTTCCAAAGGCTTTAATTAAAAGCTTGGCATCAGTTATAGCATCTCCTAATGGCACAAATGGAGTCAATAATTGTAATCTCTCAGAATCTGAAGCAACCTTAACTTCAACGCCACTTCCGTCTGCCATTGGTTCTAAGTAGCCATTATCATCAACATCAAAACCTTTTGGAGGCAACTCCCATCCTGTTGGCTCGTCTAACATAACTTCTTCACCATTTTCATTGATTAATTTATCCGTTAACGGATTAAAATCTAAACGTCCTGCAATAGCTATAGCTGCAGTTAATTCAGGTGAAGCTACAAAGGCATGTGTATTTGGATTTCCATCGGCACGCTTTGCGAAATTTCTGTTAAAGGAATGTACAATACTATTCTTAGGTGCATTTTTAGGATCTTCATAGCGTGCCCACTGTCCAATACATGGTCCGCAAGCATTAGTGAATATCTTAGCATCTAATTTTTCAAAGATCTCCAATATACCATCTCTTTCTGTAGTATACCTTACCATTTCAGAACCTGGATTGATACCAAATTCGGCTTTAGTTTTAAGACCTTTATCTAAGGCTTGTTGTGCTACAGAAGAGGCACGTGATAAATCTTCATAAGATGAGTTAGTACAAGAACCTATCAATCCCCATTCTACCTTTAATGGCCAATCATTAGCTTTAGCTTTTTCTGTCATTGTAGACCCAACAGCCGTTGATAAATCTGGAGTAAATGGTCCATTTAATAATGGTCCTAATTCTGATAAATTAATATCGATTACTTGATCAAAATACTGCTCAGGATTCGCGTATACTTCAGCATCTGCTGTTAAGTACTCTTTAATTTCATTTGCTGCATCGGCAACATCTGGTCGATCTGTAGCACGTAAATAACGTTCCATAGATTCATCATAACCAAATGTAGATGTCGTCGCTCCAATTTCGGCTCCCATATTACAAATAGTTCCTTTTCCTGTACATGACATTGACGTAGCGCCAGGACCAAAATATTCTACAATAGCACCAGTACCTCCTTTTACAGTAAGTATATCAGCTACTTTTAAAATCACATCTTTTGGTGCTGTCCATCCAGAAAGTTTTCCTGTTAATCTCACACCTATTAACTTCGGAAATTTTAATTCCCAAGCCATACCAGCCATAACATCAACTGCATCTGCTCCTCCAACTCCAATAGCCACCATGCCTAGTCCTCCAGCGTTTACTGTATGAGAATCAGTACCAATCATCATTCCGCCTGGAAATGCATAATTTTCTAGAACTACTTGATGGATAATACCAGCTCCAGGTTTCCAGAAACCAATACCATACTTATTAGATACAGACTCTAAGAAATTAAACACCTCATTACTGGTATTAATTGCATGTTGTAAATCTGTGGTTGCACCTACTTTTGCTTGGATTAAGTGATCACAGTGTACTGTAGTTGGTACAGCAACCTTTTGCTTACCAGCTTGCATAAACTGCAACAATGCCATTTGTGCTGTTGCATCTTGACATGCCACTCTATCTGGTGCAAAATCTACATAATCTTTCCCTCTAGCAAAAGCCTTGGTTGGATTTCCATCCCAAAGATGAGAGTATAATATTTTTTCAGAAAGCGTTAATGGTTTACCAACAATATCACGAGCAGCGTCTACACGCTCAGACATATTTGCATAAACCTTTTTAATCATGTCAATATCAAAAGCCATATGTATTATTTAAAGGTTAATTATCATTTTTTAAGTCCTGCAAAAATACAAATTTTAAAGGAAATTTAAAAATATGTAACGAAATGCTAAAAACATTGAAAATAAATCAATAAATAATGATTTTTTAATGATTAAAATGAAAAATTAACAAATAAAACACATGAAAATTATTAAATTAACAATTCAAGCTTATTTAAAATGGTTCTTAATTTTCTTATGGTCTCGAAGATTAGTCATTGGTTTTTCAAAAATCACATACAAAAGATAGGAACCAATAGTTGTAATTACAAAATAAGCAATCAAATAGATGAATAGCATGTTTGTAGATAATCCTTCTGTTGGAAAAAAATGTTTAAGTAGCTGCATCACCACCGAATAATGAATTAAATACATTGAATATGAGATCAAACTAATAACAGTCACAGGCACCAGTATGAATTTTGGCGCAGATTTAATTTGCGATAATACTGGTAACGTAAAGACAATTGCCAAACTATTTATAGGCAAATACAAGACATTCCAGAAAAATGGATAGCTTTCAATAAACAGTTGCTTTGCAGGCACAATAAAATTAAGTCCTAGAAAAACTAAAGCACCAATAACAAAAAACAAATACTTATATCTTAACCAAAAGTCTTCCTTAGTAATAGCGACATATGCTGCCAAAACACCATAATAAATAGCATCAATTCTGTAAATGGTTACAGCTTTAAGGTTTACATTCCAAAAGATCATGTTAGTTTGTAGGTGATTAAAATAGTATCCTATTTTAGTTAAAAAGAATATCAACACAATGCAACTGGTTATGATTAAAAACAGTTTAGATTTACTAATCTTCAAGTTTAAAAACAACACCAGATATAATAACAATGGCCCAAGTATATAGGCAAACTCTTCTATAGGCAAGCTCCACGATTCACCAAAAAACAAAGGCATTTCCCATGCAAAATTCTGGATAAAGAAAACGTATTGCCATAAATTCTCAGGTAATACCGTTCCAAGATAAATAGCTAAAAGCACATTAAACAAGAGAATTAAATAATAATTAGGCAATGTTCTAAACCAGCGTCGAATCCAGAAATAAGTTACATCTCTAAAATCAAAAGATGGTGATGTGAATAATTTGTAAATTAATCGTCCAATTAAAAAACCACTAAGCACAAAAAACACTTCAACTCCAACTAAGCCAGCTACACTCATCAAATCTGTGAACACGTTTTTTGTTTGAGGAAAAATCCAAGCAGAATGAGAACAAACCACCAAAAGTATAGCTATGGCTCTCATGATATCTAAACCAAAAATTCGCTTCTCGTAATCTATTTTCATACGTATCTCATCATTTTTTTTATCATGAGGGTTTTTCATTACATTTGAATATGCGCAGAACGTTTAAATTTATACTAATTTTTCTGGTTTTGATTCTTGGTGCTGGATTTATTTATTTTAAATCTTTAAAGACGCGACATCAAGAGTTGATCAAATCCAAAATTTACTACACGCTAAATTTAGTAGATTCAGAATGGAAAAAAGATCTAAGTGACACTAAAGTGGTATATACCTCACCTACTTTTGTTATTAGTAATATTTACAAATCGATGGAAGGCCCTAAGTCTGATCAGTATGTGGTTATCGATGACACCAAAGAAGAATTATTGTTCCTCACCTCATTTAAAACCAATGCTGTATCTTCTGATGAGAAGCGCAAAATGTCTAACGATTTTGTATGTCATACCAATTTTGAGTATCGTGATGCAGAGCATTATAATCGTTGGAACATGACTAACCGTATCAATTCTCAATATCCAAGAATCACATCTATAAGTAATGGTGTGGAGGATTTTGAATTACCCGAAGGATTTGGTTTTCCTGTATTTTCTAATGAACGTTTGTTTATCAATGCACAGGCTCTTAATCATAATATTACAGACTCCACGTTTAACATCAAACATAAAATTGAAATTGGATTCGCAAAACATAGTCAGAAACCTCTCATTCCGCTGCAACCAAAAACAGTATTTATGATGTTTCCATTTGATCCAGACAATCCTTTTAAAGGACCAACAGAAGAATTACCAAATGCCTGCATTCCAGTAGAGACTAAAAATCACACTTATATAGACACCAAAGGGAATCCTTTATCAGGACATTGGATTATTAAGCCTGGAAAACACAATTACACCTACGATACCTCAGCTCAACTTAACATTAAAGACAGTATAAGATTACATCAAATCACTTCGCACTTGCACCCTTTTGCCAATAGGTTTGTATTGAGAGATAAAACCACTGGCGCGATCATTTATGATTGTAAGAGTGAAAATTTTAAGGATAAAATTGGTTTAAAACGCACACCATCTTTTTCTAGTCAGAAAGGTGTTTGGATGTACGAGAATCATGTATATGAAATGCTATTGGAAATTGACAACACCACAGATAAAGATCAAGAAATGATGGCAAGCATGGCTATCTTTTATTATGATGGTGAAATGCAAGATAAGATAAGTGAACTCAAATTCTAGCCTTGTGAAATCTAAAATTTTCAGTCTCACGATTCTACTGCTTTTTGCTTGTAAAACAAAAAATGAGCCTGCAGAATTACCCATTTTAAGCTATAATTATATCGACGGAAAAAAGAAACTCTACAAGGTCGATGATTATAAATTTATCAATCAAGATGGTGACATCATCACTTCTTCTTCTACTGAAGGTAAAGTACATACAATGAATTTTTTCTTTACAAGTTGTCCTTCTATTTGCCCGCCTATGCGTATAAAACAATTGGAAATCGCAGATACTTTTTCTAAAGAAAAGGAATTCATGCAATATTCAATATCTATTGATTACATTAAAGACACCCTAGAACAATTGCAGTACTACTCTAAAATTCACAATATAAATTCTAGGCAATGGCAAATACTAAGAGCTAGTTCTGAAGAACAATTACAGGGTATTGCTAACACATTAAAGACGAACTTTAAACCTAACGAAGACGGAACCGATTTTTATCACTCAAGTTATGTCGCTTTAATAGACAAAGAACAGCATATAAGAGGGTTTTATAATATTCTCTTAGATGAGGAAGTTGCTTTATTAAAGGAAGATATTAAACGTCTGTTAAACTAATTAAAATAGACTTTTGATGATTTGATCATCAGTAATACCTTCAGCTTCAGCTTTATAATTTTTGATAATTCTATGACGTAGAATCCCTGAAGCAACGGCTTGTATATTTTCAATGTCTGGAGAAAACTTCCCGTTAATTGCAGCGTGAGTTTTTGCAGCTAACACTAAATTTTGCGACGCTCTAGGTCCAGCTCCCCAATCGACAAATTCCGAAACTAAATCTGAAGCATCAGATCCATTTGGTCTTGTTTTTGCGACCATACCTACAGCATACTCTATCACATTATCGGCAACAGGAATGCGACGAATCACATTTTGAAAATCGATAATCTCTTGAGCCGTAAACAATGCATTAACTGTAGCTTGTTGATCTGTTGTGGTCGATTTCACTACTTCTACTTCTTCTTTGAATGATGGGTATTCTAAATTGATTGCAAACATAAAACGATCTAATTGTGCTTCTGGTAACGGATACGTTCCTTCTTGCTCAATAGGGTTTTGGGTTGCTAAAACGAAATAAGGCAAACTTAGTTTATAGTGATGTCCTGAGACAGTTACAGCTCGCTCCTGCATTGCTTCTAATAAGGCTGCCTGAGTTTTTGGAGGCGTACGGTTAATCTCATCGGCCAGAATAATATTGGCAAAAATTGGCCCTTTAATAAATTTAAAATGTCTGTTTTCGTCTAAAATCTCACTTCCTAGTATATCACTAGGCATTAAATCTGGAGTAAATTGAATACGTTTAAAATCTAACCCTAACGCTTGTGCTATGGTATTTACCATCAAGGTCTTTGCCAAACCTGGAACACCAATTAATAGTGAGTGTCCACCAGAAAATATGGAAATCAATATCTGATTAACAACATCATCTTGACCAACAATGACTTTGGCTACTTCGGTTTTTAGGGCATTATATTTTTTTACAAACTGTTCAATTGCAGCGACGTCAGACATATTATTTTTTTTCAGTTTTTAACCAGTTACTATTAAACTCACAACTTTTATAATCGTCAGAAATCTTCACATACGTATCATAGATCTTCTCTTCTTGCCATTTCTGAATTTCTTTATATTGTTTCTCTTGTAAGGCTAAACTTTTAATTTTCAGATAATCACGTGCAAAATCTGCTTCGTGTTCATCTATTCTATCAGTAACCGTTAATATTTTGAATTTTATTGGATTAATTCTATCTTGATCTTGCAATACCAAACTAATTTCATTGTCTTTTAAGTCTTGAATTTGACCATAAAGCTCTGGATCCATTTTTGTTAATTCCATACTAGAATCTTGAGTATACGGATTTATAAGTTGACCGCCTTCGTATTTAGTTTCTTCCTCATCGCTAAACTCAAGAGCAGCATCAGCAAAGGTCAAATCTCCAGATTGAATACGCTCTCGTACTTTAGTGATTTTTTCTTTTGCTGCCAATACTGAAGATTCAGTAATTTCTGGTCGAATTAAAATATGTCTCACATCATATTCTTGTCCTCTAATTTTTTCTAACAAAATAATATGATAACCAAAATCACTTTCAAAAGGCTCAGAAATCTCTCCTTCCTGAAGTGAGAATGCTACATCGCGAAACTCTTTTACCATTTGCGGACGTTTTCTGTTTAATGTATATGCACCTCCCTTACCTCTTGCAGCTTTATCATCAGAGTAAAATACTGCCTTAGTCGTAAAACTTGCTCCATTTTCAATAACATCAGCTTTGAATTCTTTTAACTTGTCAATAGCCGCTTGCTTTGCTTCTTCACTTATTTCAGGCGTCACTACGATTTGTGCTACTTTAAGCTCGGTACCAAATACAGGGCGTTCTTCTTTAGGAATACTATTAAAATACTCTCTAACTTCCTCAGGAGTGACTTCTACATCTGCAATTATCTTTCTTTGCATATCACCAGCCAGCTTAGCATTCTTATTAATTTCAAACATTTCTTCACGTAAGCTTTCCTCGCTGTCTTTATTATAGAATGATAACAACTCTGCCATCGATCCTCCTTTGGATTCTAAAAACGCATTAATTTGTTGCTCGATATTAGAGCGAATCTCTAATTCATTTACTGTAATACTATCTTGAATAGCATGGTGTGCATATAACTTATCCTCTAAAAGTTTTCCGAAAAGTTGACATCTCGTAATTTCGGCTATAGATACACCTCTAGCTTGTAGTTGAATGTATTCTTTATCAATATCAGAATCTAGGACAACAAAATCACCAACAACGGCTGCAACACCATCAACCTTTTTTCGTGCAGAGGTTTGCGTTGAATCCATTTTCTTTTTAGAATTGTCTACCTCGTCTGGAATTATTTCCTGAGCTGTAGATAAATTTACAGCAAACACACATACCATCGCTGTTGTGATAACCGATTTAATTGTAGACTTCAAATTGTTTGTTTTTAATTGCATCTTTGGTAATATCTTTTTCAAGTTGTTTAATCAACTCTAATTTTCTTTTGTTAATTACAATCTGTTTAATGGTAGGTTTTACATACTCTAAAGGCGCTAGATCATTTTGAGATAACACGTCTTTAATTTGCATCAAATATAGGTCTAATGAATCTTTGAGTTGTACAAAATTAGATTTTTTTAACAGTTCTTTTTTGTTTTCAGAATTTAGAACACTAATTTTTTCAGTGATTTGAGAGGCTTTAATCCACATGGAGTCATTAAGTGAGTAACTTTTAAATTGAACAGAGATCGAATCTAAATATCTTTTATCCTGTGCATCAAATCGTTTAAAGCGTTCTTCAATTTCATCTTCATTAATGGCATTCTGAGGAATCGTTATATAACGAAACTTTACTAATTCCTCATTGAGTTTGAAAGCCTCTTGGTTTGATTCATATACTTGTTTAGCTTGTGCTTCATCAACAATGGTATCTATACTCTTTATAACTAATGCTTCCAAATACGCTTTAGTATACAAATCATTTTTGTATTGATCAACCAGTTTATCAAAGTCCGTTTGCTTTTCTTCAGGCAGATTACGCTCTGCGCCATCTAACAGTAATTGTTGTGTTGCCCATCGCGTTATAAAGCCATTCACAATTTGTGTGCTATCTTCCTTAGGCGTACCTTCAACTACTAAACCTTCAACATCCTCCTTATAAAGATAACTTTCGCCAACTCTAGCCACAGGAACTCTATCATCTGTTTCTTTAAAAAAATCACATGATACAAAAGCTAAAGCTGACAGTATAAGGGCAATTTTTTTCTTCAAATTACTTTTTTAAAATTTGTTTTTTTACACGTTTCAAAACCGAATCATTAAGTTTTACTTTAAAACGTTTACTCAATGTATCTACCCAATCATCTTCAATATAGGCTTGATAATCGCTCACCACTTTGCCTCGAGCTTCATCAAGTGTTTTATGTCCTGATGGGAAGACTTCCTTGACATAAATAACATGATATGAGTCATTATGGTTATAAATTTTCGAAGTTCCTTTATTAAATTCAAAATCTTTAGGTAAAGATGCATGTCCTTCTTCAAAAACATCTTGAGTAGTTATTAATGTAGAAGACCTTTCAGTAATCAATTTAGAATACATCTCATCAATATCTGCTCCATTTAAAAGAGCGTCTCTCAACTGATCTATTTTTCTTTCAGAAGCTGAAGATAAGATTACGGCATCAACTCTATCTTTCCAAGTATAATTAGCTCTATTTTTTTCAAAGAATGCTTTCAAACCAACCGAATCTTTAGCTGCTCTGTTCCAGACTTCTTTTTCCATTAAGTCGAACAGTAATAACCCATCTCTATATTCTTTTAAAACAAAAGCAAAATCTTCATTTTCAAATTCTAAGTTATCTTCGTGATATTTCAATACTTGTGCTTCATAAAAGGCATTATACTCTGTTTCAATAAGTGCTTTAGGATTTGCTCTCCTATTATTATACTTTCGCTGATTACTCATTAAATGGTCTGAAAATGCTTTGTTAGATACTGAAACATCTCCAATCTTGATTAAAGTTTTATCTGCATCAAACCCTTCAGGTGTTTTCCATGCTTGTTTAAAATAAGCATCGGTTATGATACTCTCAAAATAGGTTAAGCCCTCTTTATTTTCTTCTACCTTATATTTAGTTGCCAGTTTTTTCACCAAGGCAGAATTGATCAATTTAGATCTAGAATCTCGCTTTACTTTATTTTGAAGCTGTACTTTTACCTCTTCAAACGGTTGAATTCCTTTTTTACGAATTAACTTCATAATATGCCAGCCATAAGCTGTTTTGAAAGGTGCTGAAATATCGCCTTGATTTTCTAGAGAAAATGCAACATCTTCAAATTCTTTAGAGCTTAATTGCCCTCCAGTAAATGGTGCCAATGCACCACCTTTTTTAGCAGAACTTTTATCATTTGAAAATTGCTTAGCCAGAGATTCGAATTTTTCCCCTTGTTGAATCTTCTTATAGATTTGATTGATTCTCGTTTCAGGAACTACAGTACTATCTTTCTGCTTATTGGAGATCATAATATGAGCTACAGTGACTTCCCCTAATGATTTTCGCTTATCAAAAACTTTAAGAATATGATAACCAAAACGAGTTCTAAAAGGCATAGATATTTCACCTTTAGGCGTATTAAACGCAACAGTTTCGAAAGGATATACCATCTTAAAACCTCCAAAGTAACCTAAGTCTTCAGCAAAAATGGTTTTACCATTATGTACTGCTTTTTGAACTGTTGCATAGCCCTCTTTTGCCACGCGTTCACGTAATTCTAAAAGTTGATTATATACTGCGGTTGTATCAGTTTCAGTTTCGTCCAATCGTACCAATATATGAGACACCTTAACATCATTTGTTGTTCGGTGATAAGCCTCCTCAACCAAAGCATCTGTAACTTTATTATCGGCCATGAAGTTTTTAGTGAGTTGCTTTTTATAGTTATTGAACTCTCTCAAATAGTTAGGATCTTTATCAAGTTCTAAACGTCGGGCTTCTTTTACCTTTAGTTGGTAATTGACAAAAAGTTCTAGATAAGCATCAATATCTTTCTGACTTTCGTCTTTAACCAAATCAAGATTTTTATTATAAACTCTAATAAATTCCGAGGCCATAACTGGCTCTCCTTCAACTGTAAACAATACATCTTTATCTTTTACCTGAGCTTGTAAACCCAAGCTAAAACAAAGTAATAATGAAGTGACAAATAATTTCATGTACATTCTTTTTTTTAACGGCTGCAATGCACCCATTGTCCTAAACTTATATTAAGATTTTAGTCTTATATCTCATTTAAATCTTATGAGCTAATTTCAGCAAAAATAATATAATTAGCCTATAAAACAAGCTACAATTTTCAAACGAACAAGAATCAAATTTAGTGTAGAAAACTATGGGTTGTTAATTTTTGAATGGATAAAAATTAACCACTCATCCAAAATTATGGTTATTGAACATTATTTAACAATAACTCTACAAAAAACTAATTACATTTATGACTGAATAATCCCTCTATATTCAAAATGAAATATACTACAGAAATAAAGGTAAATGTACCTTTGGATGAGTTTATAAAAAAAATGGATAATGTTGAAAACATGAAACATTGGCAACGCGGACTCGTATCTGCAGAGCACATTTCTGGAACTCCAGGTGAATTAGGTGCTAAAATGAAACTCAACTACAAATTTGGCAGGCGTAAAATGGAACTTATCGAAACTATTACCAAACGTAAATTCCCTTATGAGTTCCATGCCAATTACACGACTAAAAGCGTGCATAATGTTCAAAAGAATTATTTTGAAAAAACTAATGATGGTTTTACAAAATGGACTTCCAAAACTGAGTTTTTACCACTAAATTTGGTTATGAGATTTATGCTGTTTTTAATGCCAAGTATGTTTAAAAAACAAAGCCTTAAATACATGCAGGATTTCAAAAATTTTGCTGAAGAAGGAATATCTGTTGCCGATGCGTAAACTAAAACTTATTTGGGATTTTCGAGGGCCAGATGCCTTGAAAATTGCCGAACACCATGTAAAACATCTCAAAGAATATATCGTTATTCAAAAAACAAATCTCGACATCACAGGTTTTGAACAACTTTCAGAAATGCACTACATTGCATTTATGGTTGTAACCGACGATGAAATGAAGCCTATTAGAGATGCCCTAAAGCCGCATCGAGGACAAATCTATTCAGATAAATAATTATGAAAAAACAAGTACTACTTTTCGCTCTAACTACATTAATCTTAAGTTGTGAAACAGATAAAAAGGAAGACAACAAAACTATGAATTACGTTAAAGAATCTCATTCATACGCGCAACCTAACACATCTGTAATCAAACATTTAGACCTTAATATAGATGTCGATTTTGATACTAAAACCATTAATGGTACAGCTACTTACACTATTGAAAACAATAATGCGTCTGAAATTATTTTAGACTCAAAATTTTTAGACATTGTACGTGTGGAAGCCGATGGAAAAGACACTCCATTTACTCTTGGTAACTTTGATGAGCAATTAGGACAGCCATTAAGTATTGTGATAAAAAACGACACCAAACACATTTCGGTACATTACAAAACCACAGATAAAACAGAAGCCTTACAGTGGCTAAATCCGCAACAAACTACAGACAAAAAAAATCCGTTTTTATTTACACAAGGCCAAGCCATTTTAACACGCACATGGATTCCCATTCAGGATAGTCCGCAAATTAGAATCACTTATGATGCGACTGTTCATGTCCCTAAACACCTTATAGCAGTGATGAGTGCCGAAAACCCAAAGCAAAAAACTGCTGATGGTTCCTATTCTTTTAAAATGAAACAACCCATTTCGCCTTATTTAATTGCTCTAGCCGTTGGTGATTTAGAGTATAAAGCAGTAAGTCATAGAACTGGTGTTTACGCAGAAAAATCTTTGGTGGATAAGGCACAATCTGAATTTTCAGATATGGAAAAAATGGTCGTTGCTGCCGAGAACTTGTATGGCGATTATGACTGGGATCAGTTTGATGTAATCGTACTTCCTCCAAGTTTTCCGTTTGGTGGAATGGAAAATCCACGACTTACATTTGCCACGCCAACCGTTATTGCTGGAGATAAGAGCTTAACTTCTTTAATTGCACATGAGTTAGCGCATTCATGGTCTGGAAATTTAGTAACCAATGCCACATGGAATGATTTCTGGCTCAATGAAGGGTTTACTGTTTATTTTGAAATTAGAATCATGGAAGCTCTCTACGGAAAAGATCGTGCTAATATGATCGCGCTTATTGGCAGACAAGATCTTGAAGAAGAAGTTGAAGGATTTAAAGACGAACCTGATATGACTAAACTAAAATTGGATCTCACTAACAAAAATCCAGACGATGGCATGAATAGTATTGCCTACGACAAAGGCTATCTCTTTTTAAGAACACTTGAAGAAAAAGTAGGACGGGAAAAATTTGATGCTTTTCTCAAAAACTACTTCAAGGTCAATGCCTTTTCTACTGTAACTACTGAAGGTTTTGTAGATTATCTCAATTCGAATTTACTAGAACCAAATGGTATCAAATTTAATGTAGATGAATGGGTTTATCAACCAGGAATACCAGATAATCAAGCGATAATTGTATCCAATAAATTTAAAAATGTTGAAAATACATTAAGTTCATTTATCGACAAACAATCAGTAGATGTATCAAAAACAACAGCATGGACGACTCAAGAATGGGTACATTTTATTAGAAATTTCCCTGAAACAATCACAATAGACGATTTAAAACGTTTTGATGAAGCTTTTAATCTCACTAATACAAGTAACTCCCATGTCGCTATGGTTTGGTACGAGCAAACCATTAATCATGATTATCATGGTAAGAATGTAGATCGGCATATCGAAGACTTTTTGATACGTGTAGGGCGACGTTGGTATGTTTCGACTTTATACAAAGCTTACAAGCGAAATGACAAAGTGGACGAAGCTTTAGCTATCTATAAAAAAGCGAGAGCTAACTATCATTCGGTAACGGCTAATACTATTGATGACATGTTAGGTTATGGTGGATGATATACATCCTGAAAAGTTAATTAGAACATATAAAATGAAGAAAACATTCTTATTATATGTGTTATCCTTTTGTCTTTACTATGTGAACGGACAGAATAGCAACGCAATCAATATTGGAAAAATTGATACCATAACCTCCAAAATATTAAATGAACAAAGACAACTATGGATTCATGTTCCTGAGGATTATACCAAGAGCATTTTTAAAAACAAAAAGTATCCTGTTGTTTATCTCCTAGATGGCGATGCACATTTTTACTCTGTAGTAGGAATGATAAGGCAATTAAGTACTGTGAATGGAAATACTGTTTGCCCAAAAATGATTGTAGTTGGAATTCCAAATACAAATAGGATGAGAGATTTATCACCTACAAAATCAAGTTCAAAATCTTCTTATTCAAACAGTCGTATGATTGAAGAAACTGGTGGAGGAGATCAATTTATTTCATTTATTGAAAACGAGTTAATTCCTTATATAGATTCAAATTACGCAACAGAATCATATCGTATGTTTATTGGTCATTCATTAGGAGGTTTAACCGTTATGAATACGTTAGTACACAAACCCGAATTATTTAATTCTTATGTTGCCATTGATCCGTCAATGTGGTGGAATAACAATAACCTATTAGATAAAATCAAGACTATAAAATTCGATAAAAAATACAAGAATAAATCTCTTTTTTTAGGTATAGCAAATACCATGAATAAAGGTATGGATATTGTAAACGTACGAAAAGACACAACCAAAAGCACTAGACACATAAGAGCAATTTTAGAACTAAAATCGATACTAGAGAATGATTCTCTAAACAATTTATCTTTTAAAGGAATATACTACAAAGACGACACTCATGGTTCTGTTCCACTAATCGCAGAGTATGACGCCTTACGCTATATTTTTAATTTCTATCAAATAAAAATAGACAACAAAGACCTAACGGATCCTAATTATGATATTCTAGGTAAAGTAAAGGCATATTATACAAGACTGTCAAAGGAATTTGGTAGAGACATTAAACCAGACCTATACTATATTTCAAACTTAGGGTATAAGTGCATGGAACTGAAACAATTTGAAAAAGCCGAACAATTTTTTAAATATAATGTCACTAATTACCCTGAACACTCATATGTTTATGATACTATTGGAGATTTATATGTGGTCATTGGTAATAAAGAAAAAGCCATAGAAAATTTTAAAAAATCGCTATCTTTAAATAAGAGTTCTTATGCCAAGGAAAAATTAGAAAAACTAGAAAATGAATAAATTCATACTCTATTTTTTTGTGTGCATGCTTTGTTGCTCTTGTTCATCAGGCGTTAAGCGAATAGGCATCCAACCTTATGGTGATATCGATCAAAAAGTTATTCATTCGATTTCAGAGATTTTAAAGACATCGTATAATGCTGACATTATTATTTTAGAAAAAAAAGAACTTCCAAAATCTGCCTTTGTACAAATTAAAAGTCCGAGATACAGAGCAGATTCACTTCTTATAGACTTATTAAAAATTCGTCCTGATTCTATTGATTACGTTTTAGGTATTACCTCAAAAGATATCTCAACAACAAAAAAAAATCCTGATGGCTCAATAAAAACACCGGAATCTAAATATTCAGATTGGGGAATTTTTGGACTTGGCTACAGACCAGGTAAAAGTTGTGTGATTTCAACTTTCAGATTAAAACATAAAAAACCTAAAATTTTTGAAAGTCGTATTCAAAAAATAGCGGTTCATGAAATTGGTCACAACCTAGGCCTTAGTCATTGTGATCATAACGAATGCGTAATGCAAGATGCTGTTGAAACCATACATACAGTAGATTCTGCTGGTTTTGAATTGTGTGACAATTGCAAATACGATATGAATTAACGCATTTCAACTTAGTTCCTTTTCTTTTATTAACTTAGTTCGAGTCAAAATTGGCTGTTCAAATTATATTAAATACGCTATTAAATAATTATGATCCCTTTTAATCTTGAAGAGTCTATCGATATTCTGGAAAGAACACCAGAAATTTTAAGTGTAATGCTTAATGGATTGCCTGAGCAATGGCTTAAATCTAATGAAGGTGAGAATACCTGGAGTCCTTACGATATTGTTGGTCATTATATTTATGGCGAAAAGACAGATTGGATTGTTAGAACCAAGATTATCTTAAGTACATCTGAAAACAAACGATTTGAACCTTTTGATCGTTTTGCCCAATTTGACGAAGATCAAAACACACCTATTTCAGAATTAATAGCAGAATTTAAAATACTAAGAGAAAAGAATCTTAACATACTAAAATCTTTTGAGTTAACTAATACTGATTTAATCAAGAAAGGAACCCATCCAGAATTGGGCGATGTCACCTTACAAGAGCTTTTATCGGCTTGGGTGGTACATGATTTAGCTCATCTCGCTCAAATTAATCGAGTCATGGCTAAGCAATACAAAACTCACGTTGGTGTTTGGCAAGCCTATATGAGTATACTCAGCCAATAATAATTTAACGACAGTAATCTCATGAAAATAAAAACCCTGAACGGTATATCTAATGAACAATTAGTAGAGGCATTTAACTTATCGTTTTCAGATTATTTCATTCCGTTTCATTTAACATTAGAGCAATTACAATCAAAATTATATGCAGACCATATAGATTTAAACATATCGGTTGGTGTATTTGACAATGACCAACTTGTTGGTTTTATACTACATGGTATTCAAACAATAAACAAGAAAAAAATAATATATAATGGAGGCACTGGTGTTATTCCAACTAAACGTGGTCATGGCTTAACCACCAAAATGTATGAATTTATTAATCCTATATTGACACAACAACATATTGACAAGGTTGTTTTAGAAGTCATCTCAAATAACATCCAAGCTATTAAATCCTATAAGAGAGCTCGTTTCAAGAAAAAAAGGACACTTCATTGTTATAAAGGATATTTGAATAGCTCAAAATGTTCAAATACTCTAGTAATAAAAGAACTATCGGAATACAATTGGGAGCTCATGCAATCATTTTGGGACATTACCCCTACTTGGCAAAATGCGTCTCATGTTTTGGAAAAATTAAAAGAAAATAACCATCTTATTGGTGCCTTTATTGATGATACACTTGTTGGATACTTGGTTTATAATGCCAGTAGTAAACGGCTTCAGCAAATTTCAGTAAGTAAAGATTTCCGAAGACAAAAAGTAGGAACAGCACTAATTAACTACATCATTGAAAGATTTGGAAATACATTATCCATAATTAATGTAGACGAACATTCTACATCAACAAACGCTTTTTTACATGCTATTGGATTAAAACATTTCTTAAGTCAGTTAGAAATGACATTAGACTTAAATACACACTAAGCTTATGACAGGAGAAACCAACCTAAGACAACTTATAAAAGGAATGACACCAAAACTTAATCAAGGTAACTTTGTATTTTGTACTATTAAAGATTTTAGTAACATTAGTAGAGCAGATACATTATGTGAATTTAAAGAACGTGAAGGGATAACTATAGTAATTGAACAAAGAAAGGCAGATGCTTTGAACCTTAACTACGACTTTATTGCATCTTGGATCACACTAATGATTCACTCATCATTGGACGCCATTGGTTTAACAGCAGTATTTTCAAATGAATTAGCAAAGCATGAAATAAGTTGTAATGTTATTGCAGGCTATTATCATGATCATATTTTTGTAGATAAAAAGGACGAGAATAAAGCGATTAACGTATTGAATGCCTTATCCAAAAATTATATATAAAGATTATCTGGGATAGCGCTTTTGTATGTCTCTAATCAAATATTCTAAGCCATTAAGCTTTAACTCATATACTTGTGTAAGCATATCGCCAAGTTTACCCTTAGGAAATCCTTTGTTATGGTACCATACGATATAATACTCTGGTAAATCGATAAGGTAGCGTCCTTCATATTTACCAAAAGGCATTTTAGTATGAGCTAATTTAATGAGGAAATTTTTATCTGGTTGAAGCATTCTATTTAGACTTGAAGTCTTCAAACTTTTTAAGTTCATCCTTTACAAACTGAGACCAAATGGCTTGCTGCTCTTTGTTTATGGAGTTTTGACTTTGCGTATCGTAAGTATTCTGCATTGCAGCAAGATCTTCATTAGCCTTTACATGTACACGTCTCAGCTCTTCTTTGATATGCTGCGACATATTAAGTTTTGAGATATCGTAGCGTAGTTTTCTAACATGTAATTCTGTAATATCAAAATGCAATTGTTCATGTGCTAAAATATGATCGTCGCCTTTTGCTTTAATGTACCAAGATTTTTCAGGATAAAAATGTGCTTCTACCTCAGCTTTAAAACTCAATAACTCGCCATTACTATTTTGCTTAACCGAAAATGAAAACGTAATTCCTGAAGCTGTTACTGCAACTGCATCTGTATCAGTACCAACAGGGCCTCTAAAATCTGCCCAAGTTAGTTTTTTTGATTCACTCCATGTAATCGTAACCTCATCATTTGAAGGTAGACTAAGAAAACATAAACAAATAATTAAAAATCTAATCAACATTATTTCCAGTTAAACGTGATATCCTTTACGATATCAGGATGCAAACTGTAATGTACAGGACAGGTGTTTGCCGTGCGTTCTAAAATTGTTCGTGCCTTTTTATCAGCTTCAAATGGGAAGTCTAAAACAACCTCAATTTTAGAAATACGTCTAGGCTCAGCAGCCATTATTTTGGTAACATGAGCATTAGTACCTGCCATATCAATACCTAAATCTCTAGCTTTTATACCCATAACGGTTATCATGCAACTTGCTAATCCTGTAGCAACAGTATCTGTAGGTGAAAACGCTTCTCCTTTACCATTATTGTCTGTAGGAGCATCTGTTATGAATGAATTATCAGATTTAAGATGAGTGCTTTCGGTTCTTAAATCGCCTAAATAAGTGACTTTAGATGTCATAATTTTGCTTCTACAATCGTTAAATTATCATATTTTACAATATAAACAGCTTCATTGTAATAGCCTCCAAATAGTTTTTTAGAATATCTAAACTTATTCTCAACATATTCCGTTTCAATTTCACTAGATGAGGCTTTATATAGGTCTTCTCCACTAGCCAATCGTAACAATAAATCTAACGTGAGATCAAAACCTCTAACAGCATATCTGTTTGGACTTACATTATATTGTCTTCTGTAGGCTCTAACAAAATCATTTCTAGAAGACGAAATATCTGTTGTTTTATTTGGTGATGGATAATGAAATTTCAAATTAGACAAGTGATAGTTCGAAATCTCTCGTCCTTCAAATGCATTATTTTTATCGGTCGTCATCAATATAATCTCCTTTCCAACAGAACTCATTCCATTAATCATACTGATCACATTAGATGCAAAGCCTTCATTATCGGTCTCAAGAAAAACTACATTCTTCCCATTAGCGAATACATTAGCGATATCGGTTTGATAGATAAAGAAAGCTTCTTCCCCTTTCTTATTTTTCCTCGAAAAAATTTGTTTTGCAGAAGGAAACTCAGCTTTAAGTTTATCACTAATTCTTTTATGTTTTGAATCTGAAATTACCACAATATTTTTTGGTAAAGAGTCCGATTTCACAAAATTAATAATCGTTTCTTCTAACAAATCACTAGATGGAATCGTTTGAAACACGTTATCATATAACTTCTCTGGCATGGTTAAAGGCGATAATACAGGAACATTATCTCGTTTCAACTCTGAAGCAACTCGATCTAAATTTTTTGGTAATAGCGGACCAATAACTGCATCATATTCAGAAAAATCATTAGCATCTAAAATATTCGAAACTTCTGACGGTTGGTTTCTAGTATCAAACACCTTAAGGTAAGTCGAAATACCTAAACGTTTGGCTGAATCTATAGCCATTAAAGCACCAGCATGAAAATCAAGAGATACCGATAGTAAAGCATCTTTTCTAATTGCCTTTTTTGCCTCTTGAACAGAATCTACATCTACTCTATGCATTCTATACGGCAACATTAATGCAATTCGTTTTTGACTAAGATTTGTGAGATTATTAGACAAATTAGTATTTTCTAAATCCTTAACCACTAGCTCAGTTTTAGCATTTTGTGGCACTCGTAATACCATACCAAGTTTGAGTCCACCTTCTTTCAACTCAGGATTTAATGTTTCCAATTCCTCTTGAGTAACACCTAACTTTCTATTAAGTGCCATGTATCCTTCACTTTTTAAAACCGTGTAGTAGTTATAATTTTCTTCTACAGGTTTCTCTTCATTGTTACTAATATTAGGAACATTAACTTCTTGACCAGGCTGTAATACCTCTCCTAAATTCGGATTTAAAGCTTCTAACTCAGGAACAGTAATACCAAATTTATAAGCGACGCGCCACTTACCTTCTTTAGGTAATACTTTATATTTTTTAATTGTATTATTAAGAGATACTTGACTAACTATAGTTTTGTACTTCGGAATTTTTATCCTGTCACCTTTTCGTAAATTTTCAGAATATAAATAGGTATTGTACTTCTTGATCTCTTCAATAGGCACATTGTAATCTTTTGATATGCTATATAATGTCTGTTTACGCTTAACTTTATGCTTTTTAAAACCAGTAATTTCTTTAACAGGTTCTTGGATAGGATCATTTTTTACTCTTGATGTTGGAATGATCAAAACAGTATTTGGTCCAATCTTATTTTTTGCATCAGGATTAAGTGCATAAATATCAAAAGGAGTTACCAAGTATAGCTTAGCAATACCTTCAATAGTTTCACCTTGTTTAACCTTGTGCGTTTTATAGTCTTGTGCAAAAGCAGATATGCTACATAGCAAAACAAGAATGATTAGAACTAGTTTTTTCATTTATAATCTATTTATATGGTGCATATATTAAACGTATTTATTCCCATTCAATTGTTGCTGGTGGCTTTGAACTAATATCATAAACCACTCTGTTTACACCTTTAACTTTATTAATAATTTCATTTGAGGTCTTTTGCAAAAACTCATAAGGTAGATTTACCCAATCTGCAGTCATACCATCAGTACTTTCAACTGCTCGTAAAGCTACACACTTCTCGTAGGTACGTTCATCTCCCATGACTCCAACACTATTTACTGGTAAGAGGATTGCTCCTGCTTGCCATACTTTATCGTACAAATTCCATGATTTCAGATTGTCAATAAAAACAGCATCTACCTCTTGTAATATACGAACATTTTCTCTAGTTAGACTACCCAAAATACGAATTGCCAGTCCAGGACCAGGAAATGGGTGGCGACCTAAAATTGATTTGTCCATTCCCATTGATGCTCCAACACGTCTAACCTCATCTTTAAATAAAGCTTTTAGCGGCTCTACAACCTTTAACTTCATGAAATCTGGTAAACCTCCAACATTGTGATGACTCTTTATTGTTGCGCTTGGTCCTCCAGTTGCCGAAACACTTTCTATAACATCTGGATATATTGTACCTTGAGCAAGCCATTTCACATCTTTAATAAGATGTGCTTCATCATCAAAAACCTCAATGAACACACGACCTATAGCCTTTCTTTTTAGCTCAGGATCGCTTATATCTTCCAAGGCATCCAAAAAGCGTGCCGAAGCGTCTACCCCTTTAACATTAAGCCCCATTCCTTCATATTGTTCTAATACACTTTCAAACTCATTTTTTCGAAGTAATCCATTATTTACAAAAACACAATAAAGGTTCTTCCCAATGGCTTTATGTAATAATATGGCAGCTACAGACGAATCAACACCTCCAGATAAACCTAATACCACTTTATCATTTCCTAACTTTGCTTTGAGCGCATCTACTGTTTCCTCAACAAACGAATCTGGTGTCCAGTCTTGATCTACCTGGCCAATATGTACAAGAAAATTTTCCAATAATTGTTTTCCATCTGTAGTATGATAAACCTCAGGGTGAAACTGAATGGCATAAGTTGTTTCACCTTCTATTTTAAACGCTGCGTTTTCTACATCATGCGTACTTGCTAATAGAACAGCGTTTGTTGGTAATACCTTTATCGTATCACTATGGCTCATCCAAACCTGACTTCCTTTAGAAATACCAGTAAAAAAATCTTCATCTTCTTTTACAAAATCCAAATTAGCTCGGCCATATTCTCTAGTATTAGAAGGAGCGACTTCTCCTCCAGAAAAATGAGCAAGATATTGGGCACCATAGCAAACTGCAAGTAAAGGCTTTTTGCCTCGTATTTGAGACAAGTCGGGATGAAGTACATCTTCGCCTCTTACAGAATTTGGGCTACCAGATAAAATAACAGCTTTAAAGCTCTCAGAATCTGCAGGAATTTTATTAAATGGATGAATTTCGCAGTAGATATTTAACTCTCTAACGCGACGCGCAATAAGCTGTGTGTATTGCGAACCGAAATCTAAAATTAGGACTTTGTTGTGTTGCATGTGCAAAAGTAATAATTGCAACTAAAATTAAAACTAGAAACCAACAAATTTTACACTAAATTGTTAACACTAAAAACTCCCCTTTTAAAGGTTTTAACTCTTGTATTAATTTTTGAATCAAACTTGAGCCATGATCCAAATAAAACTCAGAGAAATTCATGTTGCGTTCTTGTAAACTTTGGCTAGGAAATAGGATATCTTGAATCTCAGTGATACGATTTAAATGATCGCTCATTTTTCGCTTTTGTGCCTTTAACAAACGCTTCTCAAGATGTTCCAATCCTTTAATTTGTTTTCTCTCTTGTGCTGCAACGGCTCCTTTAAACGATTTATCGGTTTGTTCTGAAAGCTTATACAACTCTTCAAACTGTTGTTTTAAATATGCTTTTTGAGATGAAAAATTGATATCAACCTCCGAAATTTGTTCTGTGACTTTTGTTTTTAGATCATGCTGTGTTAAGAATAAATCTTTAACCGAAATATTCAACTTTTCCAGTTTATCTTTTTGTTTATCTGTAAATAATAACACCGAATTACGAAGTAATAACATCGGAAACGCAATATCGTACTTTTCAAAATTGGATCTGAGTTGTAACCAATATGCCAACTCACCTCCTCCACCTATATAACAAAGGTTAGGCAAAATAACTTCTTGATATAACGGACGTAAAATAACATTCGGACTAAAGCGCTCTGGTGAGTCATCAAGGTGTTCTAACAGTTCATCCTTACTCCAATTAATATCAGTATTGAGAACTTGATATCGATCTTCTGTCTCAATAATACGTTCCCTAACGCCTTTGTTGATATAAAATAAATTGATGGGTCGAGGATTTACTTGAATCTTATAATTTCCATCTAGATCATTTAATTTCTCATTGGCTTGAGACACCATTTCAAATGATGTTTGATCTACCAATTCTCGCTTTATATAAGGAACAAACAAACGCTTTAAGTCTCTATCATTTCCATCAACAATTACCAATCCGTATGAACCAAATAATGTATTTACCAAATAACGCATTGCATCGGTTAAATTTTGATGTTCTAGGTAAGCGTTTTGAAATAATTCTTTGAGTTCTTGAGCATTAGTTGTTGAATTTAACTGACTAGCAAATACTTCAAACACCTGATCTAATCCGTCCAATTGTAATTCTCCAACAGCTCCAGAGGCTTCACGATTCCAATGTACTTTTTGCCCTCTAAAATTGAAATAATTAATCTCCTCAAAATCATGGTCTTCAGTAGCCATCCAATAGATGGGAACAAAATGTTGCTCAGGATATGCTGCTTTCAATTCCTTACACAAATTAATTGTAGAGACAATTTTATAGAAAAAATAAAGCGGTCCCGTAAACAAGTTAAGCTGATGACCTGTAGTAATCGTAAACGTATTTCTATCGCTTAATGCCTCAATATGTTGCAATGTAGCTTCAGAAATAGTAACAGAACCATACTGCTTTTTAAGAGATTGAACTAAAATCGTTCTTGTTTCAGAATTAAAGGATTCTTGCTTCTCGGCAATTTGATCTTTAAAGTTTTCAAGTTTTGGAAAACGATTATAAAACGACTTTAACTGGGATTTTTCATCTAAATAATCACAAATTAATGAAGAAAAATAGTTCGTCTCTCTAAACGGAATACAATCTGTTGGCATAGTTATGGTTCAATTCTCGCGTAAAGATAAGCTTCTTCACTTTTTTTAAGTCCTAAATTTTAGTTAATTCAATGGCACTTCATATCTTTACTCATTATCACAATCAAATTAGTTTATATTTCATGAATAGATCACTCTCTCTATTAGTTGCATTTGTAGTATCGATATCTGCAACTGCACAAACACTTCAGTCGCCTTCACAGTTTTTAGGTTACGATTTAGGAACACAATTTTCACGACATCATCAAGTAATCGATTATTTTAAACATGTAGAAACACAAAAACCACTTCAGGTCAAACTAGAAAAATATGGTGAAACCAATGAAAGACGACCATTAATGTTGGCATTTGTGTCTTCAGAAGACAACCTCAAAAACCTAGAGAACATTAGAGAGAATAATCTTAAAAATGCAGGTATATTAGAAGGTACAGCTGCATCAACTAACGTTGCTATTGTATGGTTGAGTTATAATGTACATGGAAACGAAGCCTCTAGTACAGAAGCTTCGATGAGTACCATTTATAAATTACTTACTGAAAAACAAGACTATCTAAAAAACACAGTCGTTATTATAGATCCATGTATTAACCCTGATGGTAGAGATCGTTATGTGAATTGGTATAATGAAACTGCTAGTGCGCCTTATGACATAGACCAAGAAGCTAGTGAGCATCAAGAGCCGTGGCCCGGCGGACGACCAAACCATTATCTCTTTGACCTTAATAGAGATTGGGCTTGGGCTACACAAGTTGAATCGGCTTCACGACTAAAAGCATACAATAAATGGATGCCACATATTCATGTTGATTTCCATGAACAAGGTATTAATGAACCTTATTATTTTGCACCTGCAGCTGAGCCTTTTCATGAGGTAATTAGCGATTGGCAACGCGATTTTCAAACTCAAATAGGAAAAAATCATTCTAAGTACTTTGATGCTGAAGGTTGGTTGTATTTTACAAGAGAACGTTTTGATTTACTATATCCAAGTTATGGTGATACTTACCCAACCTATATGGGAGCTATTGGCATGACCTACGAACAAGGAGGTCATGGTCGCGCTGGATTAGGGATATTGAATGATGAAGGGGATGTTCTAACCTTAATTGACCGATTAACACATCATACAGTAACTGGCTTATCTACTGTTGAAATTTCTTCTAAAAATGCCGAAAAATTAAATACAGAGTTTGCTAAATTCTTTGACAATAAAAACCTTAAATACAAAAGTTATGTATTACAAGGTGATACTGATAAAATCAATAGTTTAACTGCGTTACTGGATAAGCATGAAATAGATTACGGTTTTGCTAAAGACGGAAAAGTGAGTGGCTATAATTATACAACGGCAAAACAAGAACAAATGAATACCACTGCTAAGGATTTAGTAGTAAGTACGAATCAACCCAAAGGGAAAATGGTCAAGGTTTTATTTGAACCTAACACTAAATTAAGTGACTCTTTAACTTATGATATTACTGCATGGAGTGTTCCCTATGCTTATGGTTTAAATGCTGTTGCTAGTAGGAGTTTAGTGCAACCTGCAAACAATCGTACCAGAGAGATAATTCCTAACTCTTTAAAAAACTCTGGAGCTACTGGTTATGTTGTAGAATGGGGTAACATACAAGATGCTCAGTTCTTAGCAGAATTATTAAAAAGTGGTATTAGAGTGCGTTTTACTGAAAAACCTTTTACCACTCAAGGAAAAACCTATGATAGAGGTTCGCTAATTATTGTAAGAGGTGATAATAAAAAAGTAGATGATTTCGACGATCGATTTGCCGCAATTGCCTTTTCGCATAGACGAACTTTTGATGCCATTTCCTCTGGATTTTCAACATCTGGGCCAGATTTTGGATCTCCAGATATCAAATTGGTAAATCCACCAAAAATTGCAATGCTATCTGGAGATTATACGTCATCATTAAGTTATGGAGAACTATGGCACTTTTTTGAACAACAACTACAGTACCCAGTAACGTCTATTAATACAGATGATTTAAGTCGCGTTAATTTATCAAAATTCAATGTCTTGATTATGCCAAATGGTTATTATGGAGGCTTGTTAAATGATAATCTAATTGACAAATTGAAAACATGGATGCGTTCTGGAGGAAAACTAATCGCTATTGATGGTGCTTTAAATAGCTTTGCCGACAAAGAAGGATTTGGTTTAAAAAGAAATAAGCCTGAAGATACAGTCTCTGAAGAAGATAAAGAAAATGCTAAACGCATAAAATATGCCGACAGAGAGCGTGACTATACCAAAAATCTTATTACTGGAGCTATTTTTAAAACAGATGTAGATACAACACATCCTATGGCCTTTGGGTATGACGATAACTATTTTACTCTAAAATTAGGGAGTTCATCATATAGTTTATTAGACAATGGTTATAATGTGGCTTACCTCGGAAAGAACCCAAAAAATGTATCTGGTTATGCTGGTAAAGATGCTTTGAAAAAACTTGACAATTCGTTGATATTTGGTGAACAACGTATGGGGAGTGGGAGCATTATTTATATGGTAGACAATGTGATGTTTAGAAGCTTTTGGGAAAACGGAAAACTCTTTTTTGTCAACTCAATTTTCTTTGTAAATAACAACTTAGTTGAACTTTAAATCTTAATATAAAAATCCATAAAAAAAGCTCAAGATTGAATCTTGAGCTTTTTTTTATTTTCTATAAAATAATTACATACGTTCTGGAACATCAATACCAAGCAAACCAAATGCATTTTTAATCACATTTGCTACAGCATTTGACAACTGTACTCTAAATACTTTTTCTGTATCGGTATCTGCACCTAAAATGGATACATTTTGATAGAATGAATTGAACTCTTTAACCAAGTCGTAAGTATAGTTTGCAATAAGCGCAGGACTATAATGGTCTGCCGCATTCTGAACTACCTCTGGAAATAATTCTAAGTGTTTAAGTAATTCTTTCTCCTTAGTATGCAATTCTAATTCTGTAACATCTACTGTATGACTTGTAGATTGTGCTTTTCTCAAAATAGATTGTATTCTGGCATATGTATATTGTATGAATGGCCCCGTATTTCCTTGAAAATCAATAGATTCTTTTGGATCAAATAAAATACGTTTTCTAGGATCAACTTTTAAAATGAAATATTTTAAAGCACCTAAACCAATCGTTTTATACAATTCCTGTTTTTCTTCTTCAGAATAGCCATCGAGTTTTCCCAGTTCTTCAGATATTTCACCAGCGGTTTGTGCCATTTCAATAACAAGGTCATCGGCATCAACAACAGTACCTTCTCTACTCTTCATTTTTCCTGAAGGAAGGTCAACCATCCCATAGCTCAAATGGTATAAGTTTTCGGCCCAATCAAAACCAAGTTTTTTAATAATCAAGAATAAGACTTGAAAGTGATATTCCTGTTCATTTCCAACAGTATAAACCATACCTCCAATATCTGGGAAATCTTTAACACGTTGGATTGCCGTTCCGATATCTTGGGTCATATAGACTGCTGTTCCGTCACTACGCAATACAATCTTTTCGTCAAGGCCTTCTTCGGTAAGATCACACCATACAGAGCCGTCTTCTTTTTTTAAAAAAACACCTGTTTTTAAACCTTCAGCAATAAACTCTTTTCCTAATAGATAGGTTTGACTTTCATAATATAAGGTATCAAAATCGACACCTATATTTTTATAGGTAATATCAAAACCGTCATAAACCCAACCATTCATCATAGTCCATAGGGCTACAACCTCTTCATCTCCAGATTCCCACTTACGAAGCATCTCTTGAGCCTCTATAAGCATTGGTGCATTTTTCTTAGCTTCTTCTTCTGTTTGTCCTTCAGAAATTAATGTTTTAATCTCTTTCTTATATTCTTGATCAAACTTAACGTAGTAATTTCCAACTAACTTATCACCTTTTAAACCCGATGATTCTGGAGTTTCTCCATTTCCAAAACGCTTCCATGCCAACATACTTTTACAAATATGAATCCCTCTATCATTAATGATTTGAGTTTTATAAACTTTCTTCCCTGACGCTTTTAGAATTTCAGCAACACTATAGCCCAAGATTACATTTCTAATATGACCTAAATGCAAAGGCTTATTCGTATTAGGTGAAGAATACTCTACCATTACCGCCTTATCCTTAGAATTTGGCTCTGCAAAACCATAAGACATATTCTCTTTAATCTCATTGAAAAAAGCCATGTAATACGCATCGCTTATTTCAATATTCAAAAACCCTTTAACCACGTTAAATGCTTTTACTTCTTTAACATTCTCAACCAAGTATTGTCCAATTTGTTCTCCAATTTGAACAGGGTTTCCTTTAACGATCCTCAACATAGGAAACACAACTACAGTAATATCTCCTGCAAACTCTTTACGAGTTGCCTGAAATTCTACCGATTCTAATTCTGCATTGAAAACAGATTTTACAGCCTGTTTTACAGTGTTTGATAAGGTCTCTTGAAGATTCATTTTATGTTTATTTAATAAGTCAGCAAAGATAGTTTTTTTATTAAAAATTACAGAAGACAGAGCTCTTTTCTTGATTTGAGAATAAATCCTTGTAATCATTAAACTTTATGTCATTTAATGCACAGAAAATTCTAGCTAAAAAAACAAATAAGCTGAAATCACGTAAAATTCTGATAATAAGCATATTAATCAATGTATTTCACAATCTTGCATTTCATCGATAAAAGTGTCGTTTTTCTATGTTTTTTGCCGTTAATCTATTCGTCGATGTTTTTATAATTTTCATAATTCACTTTAACTAATTTATAGGCATTAAAACCTAAAAATTAGGGTTTCAGAACCTTTTTATTCATTTTTGATATTGCTATTAATCAAAGTCCCAAACGTTGATGAAACTTAATAATCAATCTTTGTTGAGATTGACACTATTATTTAAGCACCCAAACTATCCAACCCTAAAGGAGGTTTTGTGTAAAAATAATTTTGCAATTATAACTCTAGCTAAACGATGAAGCAGTTAATTACATTAGCTGTTTTATGTTCTTCGTTCTTTTGTTTTTCACAAACAAACGAGATCGACAGTTTGACTGTACACTTATCTTTTCAAAAGCAAGATTCATCCAAAGTTGATACTTCTTTACGTTTAATAAAAGCCCTTTACCAAGCAAAAAGCTACAAAAAAGCACTTACCTATATTGATAATACAGAACGTTTATCAAAATTTCTAAATCACACTAAAGGCATAGCTGATGTCAATTACTATAAAGCATTAATATATGCTCAAAGAGACGATTATTACAATGCTATAGATGGTTATAACCGTTCTAAACGCTACTATATACAATTAGGAGATACACTAGGTATAGCTAAAGTTAATAACAGTATTGGCTTAATAGAAATAAAACGAGGTAATTATACAGTAGGTCTAGAAAATTCGTTATCAGCTATCCAAACCTTTGAATCAAGAAACCTGAGGAACGAACTGAGTTCGGCTTATAACAACTTAGCTGAAGCATACTACAATACGAAGCAAGTAGACAAATCACTTGAATTTAATATTAAGGCGCTAAATGTAAGAGAACAACTAAGAGACAGCATAGGAATTAAAACCTCTACGCGAAATATTGCTTTGTTATATTCTGAAAGAAAAGAGCACAGAAAAGCCATAGAATATTACGAAAAAGTTTTAAAACTTTTAAATCCAATAACTGACAAGAAACTTAAAGGGGAAATTTTGCCTCGAATTGGCGCAGAGTATCTTCAATTTAAAGATTACGACAAAGCCGCTGAATATCTAGTTGAAGGATTGAATTTTAATAGAAAAAATAACAATGAAGATGGGATTTTAAGAGCATTGAATGCTGTAGGAGAATTGAACATTGAGCAAAATAATTACAGAACTGCACAAACCCAAATAGATGAAGCCTACTCTATTGCAACAAAAATTAATAATAAACCTGAGCTTCTAAAAAACTATAGATTGCACAAAGAATTAGATTCTATTAATGGTAAGTTTCAAAATGCTTTTTTCTGGCAAGGGAAATATTTCACTTTAAAAAGTGAACTAGATAAAGAAAATCAACCTAAAATTCCAATCATTACTAAGCCCATTGAGGTTAAACCTCTTATTGAGAATCAAGACGACTTTGATACTATAGCAAAACAGGAGCAAAAAGAAAAGGATGCCATTTTAGAAAAACGACTAAAGGCAATTTCATATATATTAGGTGCAGCATTTTTAATTGTCTCAACCATTCTCTTGTTGATTTATCTAAAACGAAAAAATACGCTAAAGTTTAATAGAGAACTTCGCGAAAAGAATACACAAATTAAACTTCAGAATGAAGAGTTATCAAAAAAAACAAATCATCTTGAAGAAGTAAATAATGTCAAAGACCGACTTTTTTCTATTGTATCCCACGATTTAAAAGATTCTATTTCATCAATAAAAGGGTTTATCGATCTCCTCAAGGAAGATGGGATATCTCGTGAAGAATTTTATGATTTAGTGCCAGAGCTTAGTGAAAATGCCGATAGCGCATCACAGTTACTTTACAACTTACTGAACTGGTCTAAATCTCAAATGCAAAATCTAGAGCCAAAACCTGAGTTATTTAATATTCAGGAAGTGTTTCAAAACAAAATGGCTTTGGTTGAACATAAAGTCGAACAAAAACGTATCGTTCTTATAGACGAATCCCATAGAGATTTCATTTATGCTGATAAAAGCATGATTGAGATTGTAATCCAAAATCTTATCACAAATGCCGTGAAATTCACACGAGTTGGCGATGTGATTACAGTATCAAATAGTGATCATAATGGAAAGAGCTTGATTTGTGTTGAAGATACTGGTGTTGGAATCTCTAGAGAAAATGTTGACAAATTATTTCAAAATGGTACGTTTAGCACTCGAGGGACTAGTAACGAAAAAGGAACTGGATTGGGCTTAACCATTTGTAAAGAATTAGTAGAACTCAATAATGGTAGAATTTGGGTAGAAAGCACACTTAATGTTGGCACAAAATTCTATGTAGAACTTCCAAAAGTCAAACCAGCAGAGTAATTATTTTTTGGTATCTTCCCAAAAAAACAAATCAATCATGAAGCGATATTTACTTATCCTTTTTGCAGTAAGCTTAGTGTTTAGCTGTAAGGATGACAAACAAAACACACAAGAAGAAACCAAACCAAATCACTTGCCTGAATTATTTTCATTGATGCAAGGCTCATATAATTCTGAAGTACAATCTCAAGTTGATTCTACCTACTATAATATCTCTCTTCACATGTATCCAATATGGGAAGACAAAGGAAACTTTCTATATGTAGAACAAGCACTCAATTCAACACAAGGCAAACCATATAGACAACGTATTTATGAAGTGACACAATTAAATGATAGTGTGTATAGCTCTGCTATTTATACCATTGAAAATGATTCGTTGTGGGTCGGAAAATGGAAAACACCTAAGTCATTTGATACACTCACTATGGATAAGGTCACAAAAAAAGAAGGTTGTGAAGTTTTATTACAACGCTTAGAGGCCAATTTATACAAAGGTGAAACTGGAGAAAAAACATGTGAAAGTACACTCTATGGTGCGTCTTATGCTACTAGTGAGGTAGAAATCATGGAAGACAAAATCATCTCTTGGGATAGAGGTTTTGACGATAAAGGTGAACACATTTGGGGTGCAGAAAAAGGTGGTTACATCTTCATCAAACTCGATGATTAAACTTTAGGTAAAAATACTTCTGCCATCATACAGCGTGCGCTTCCGCCTCCACAGGTTTCAATGGTCTCCAAAGAGCTGGATAAAATTGGACAGAATTTTTCTATATCGTCAATTTGTTTTTGAGTTAAGCTATCATGAGCGGCCTTACTCATCACTAAATAACGCTGGTCATTATGACCTTTTACCTGTAACATATTCCCAGCAAACTGATGCATTTGCTCCTCGGTAATATCTATGATTGATTTACCATCTGCTTTGAGGTGTTTAATCACATTTTTTCGTTCTTTTTTATCATCAATACTGTCTAAACAAATCACTGAAAATTTTTCAGCTAGGCACATCATAACATTAGTGTGATAAATAGGTAATCGCTTGCCATCAACAGTTTGATTGGCCGTAAATACAACTGGAGTATACTCAAAATCTTCACAAAACTCAATAAACAATTCTTCATCTGCTCGAGCAGATAATGCACAATATGCTTTAGAGTTTACACGATCAAGAAGTAAACTTCCAGTACCCTCTAGAAAAACACCTTCTTCTTCTGCACTTGTATAATCTATGATATTCTCAATTCTAAACCCTTCATTTTCTAAACGAATTAATACATCTTCGCGTCGTTCTCTTCGTCTATTTTCGGCATACATTGGGAATAAACCCACATCACCATTTTTATGAAAACTAATCCAGTTATTAGGAAAAATGGAATCTGGTGTGTCTTGAGATTTAATGTCTTCTTCAACAATTACTGTAACGCCAACAGCCCTTAATTTTTGCACAAAAGCGTCAAACTCATCTTGAGCTTTTAGATTTATTTCCGTATTCTTTAAATTTAATTCCTCTTGAAAATAATTATTTACGGCAGTTTCCTCATTCATCCTAAAATTCACAGGGCGAATCATTAAAATTGTATTAGTAGTTTGTGACATTTCTAAAAATTAAAGTGCCGTAAAATTAAATAATTTTAATGTAGAATTCTACATTGCACTTTTATTATTTTGATTGATTTTTAACCAATCTATTGCTGCCTGTCGCTCCCTGAAAATTTTAATTTCCCAATTGTTATGTTTGTTGACATCCATAACTATTTGAGTTGCCATTTCTGCACTAAGACTATAAACCACTACAGCTCTAAAGGCTATTAGATCGCTTAATTCACCCATAGCAACTTGAGCGTCAAACGTATAAGAATACGCATTTTCTTTATTAATTAAAAGAGAAATCGGTTTTTCGAAATGTGATTGTAATACTTTGCGGTAAATATTGACTATCGACTCATCAATAAGTACACCTTCGTTGATAATGACTTCAGCAATATTAGGTTCTATAACTGAAATCTTTCCAAAGGGTAAAATAAAAACTTTCATTGGCTATTAGTTTAGAGGGATAATCAAATTTAGATTAACTTTGAACTGTTTTTACGTATCGTTGATAAAGAAATAAACAACATATTAACAATCATCTTTCATTTTAAAACTTTAGCATGAAAAAAATAATACCACTTCTTCTAATTCTAATGTCTTGTTCTTCCGAAAAGAATAATCAGAGCAACGATTTTGCTACAGTTTTTGAAACGTCCAAAGGTCTACAAACTGCTACGTATGAAGAAACCATTTCATTCTATAAAAGTTTAGCAGAAACTTATGATGAAATTGATATCACAGCAATAGGAAAAACAGATTCGGGTAAGCCCCTTCATATAGTCACTCTTAATTCTGACGCTGAATTTGATCACACTAAAATCAAAGAGAACAAACGTATTATTTTAATAAATAATGGAATTCATCCTGGTGAGTCTGATGGTATTGATGCAACAATGATGCTGTATCGAGATATTGTAAAAGGCATCATTGATATGCCTACAGAAACAGTATTGGTAACGATTCCAATTTATAATGTCGGCGGAAGTTTAAACCGAAATTCTACAACAAGAACAAATCAAAATGGTCCTGAATCCTATGGATTTAGAGGAAATGCTCGTAATTTCGATCTCAATAGAGACTTTATTAAAGCTGACACTAAAAATGCAAAAGCCTTTTCGGTAATTTTTAATTTAGTACAACCAGATGTATTTATCGATAATCATGTAAGTAATGGTGCAGATTATCAATACACACTAACACATTTATTTACACAACATAACAAATTAGGAGGTCAACTCGGAACTTTCCTTCATACTCAAATGATGCCACAACTTGAAGAAAAGCTAGCACAAAAAGATTGGGATATTACTCCGTATGTTAATGTTTTTAATAGAACACCAGAAAAAGGCTTTACTCAGTTCATGGACTCGCCAAGATACTCAACAGGTTACACTACTTTGTGGAACACTTTGGGAATGATGGTAGAAACACATATGCTAAAACCTTACAAACAGCGTGTTGAAGGTACCTATGAACTCATGAAAAGTATAATAGAGATTACCGAGGCTGAAGGTGAAACCATTACCGAGTTACGTAGAAATGCATTGAGTGAACTCTTGGCAAAAAAAACATACCCATTACAATGGACTATAGATACAACTCAATCTTCAACATTACAATTTAAAGGTTATGAAGGTAAAATGATTGAAAGTGAAGTTACAGGAGCTCAACGTCTAAAATATGATAGAACTCTGCCATTCACAAAAAATGTAACCTACAGAAATTATATGAAACCGACTTTAGAAGTTGACATTCCTAAATCCTATGTCATCCCACAAGGTTGGTGGAATGTTATCAATCGCTTAGAACTAAATAATATTGTCATGCATCAATTTGAACGTGATACAATATTAAAAGTTACATCTTACAAGATTAAAAATTATGACACAAGAAAACAAGCTTATGAAGGTCACTATCCACATTATAACATTGAACTTGAAGCACAGGAAGAACAGGTGAAATTCTTAAAAGGTGATTACTTAATAAATACCAATCAACACGGTTTCAGATACCTTATAGAAACCTTAGAACCTCAAGGAGTTGACTCGTTTTTTAGCTGGAACTTCTTCGATACCATTTTACAACAAAAGGAAGGTTTTTCTCCTTATGTATGGGAAGACAAAGCCCAAGAGTTACTAACCAGACATCCAAAACTAAAGATAGATTTCAATCTCAAAAAAACCTACGACGAAGATTTTTCAAATAACTGGTATGCCCAATTGGACTGGATCCATAAACAAAGTGCGTATTATGAGAAAGCACACTTACAGTATCCTGTTTATCGTTTAGAATAAAATATATTTACAACAACAACCTAATATTGGCATAGCTATTTTTTAAAGCTTCAATGCTCTCATCTTGGCTTAACCAATTTACTTTAGTGATGCCTTCCTTTTCTTGAGGATATAGTTTTCCGTTGAAAGAGGTTTTCATCTCAAACCAATAGGTGATTTTAATCTTATGCTTTCCGTTTCGTTTAAAAATATGATAGGTTGTTGGAAGTGATTTTGTGATTTTTAATCCTTTGACTCCTGTTTCTTCTTCAACTTCTCTAATTGCAGTAGTTTCGATGGTTTCTTTACCTTCGGTTTTACCTTTGGGTAAATCCCATTTATCATTTCGATAAATAAACAAAATGTGTCCGCTCTCATTGTAAACCTTCCCTCCTCCTGCTATAACATTAGGTAAAAGTTTTAAGAATTTTTTTAAAAGTTTAGATTCAATGTCTCCAATAAGTCTTACCTCTTTTAGAGATGTAGAGTTAAGTTCTTTGATTACTTTACCAATATTCACCTTAGATAGAAGATAATTTTTAAAACCATTTTCTTCTTCAACTTTAGTGGTTAAAATAATTGGCTTGTCATTAACAAAAACTTGATACATGCTTTAGTTTTGTGAGTTTTCCAAAAAGTAAAAATATCATTTTTAAATATACATGTGCTAATTTTAAGGTTAATTTTATTTAGAATTTTAAAATCTACTATTATTAAAATTGTGTAGTTTTGCAACATGATTTTTGATAAAGAAACCGCTAAACAGACTGCCGAAGTTTTATTACAAATAAATGCAATAAAACTGCAACCCAATGAACCTTTTACTTGGGCCTCTGGCTGGAAATCACCAATATATTGTGATAATAGAATTGTACTATCATTTCCTCCTATAAGGAACTACATACGAGAAACCATGGCTAAGCACATCGAAGCCCATTATGGTAAAGTAGACGTTATTGCTGGTGTAGCTACTGGTGCTATAGGAATTGGGATTTTAGTTGCTGAATATTTAGGTCTTCCTTTTGTTTATGTAAGACCAGAAGCAAAATCTCATGGACGACAAAATCAAATTGAAGGTTTTATTGAATCTGGACAAAATGTTGTTGTCGTTGAAGATTTAATTAGTACTGGAAAAAGTAGCCTTAATGCTGTAAAAGCTCTAGAAGAAGCTGGCATAAAAGTAAAAGGAATGGTTGCGATTTTTTCTTACGGATTTGAAGTCGCTAAGAAAAATTTTGAAGCAGCAGAAGTTGAGCTTTATACATTGAGTAACTATGAAAATCTTTTAGAACAAGCACTTGAAACCATGTATATAAATAGCAAAGAACAAGAAGTTTTGGCACATTGGAATGACAATCCTAGTGAATGGAACGCTATTTGATTACTGGTAAAGAGTTATAAATAAATACAATAAACATATGAAATTAGAATCACCAAAAACTACTATAAATAAGTCGGCTCAAGAGACATTTGATTTTTTATCTGATGTAAAAAACTTTGAAAAATTAATGCCCGAAAACATAAGTAAGTTTGAGGTTTTGGAAGACGATAAATTTTTATTTGCTCTTAAAGGAATGCCTGAAATTGTATTGAAAAAGAAAGAAGCCATTGCTCCAAACAAAATAGTTTTAGGTGCAGCTGGTGGAAAACTGGACTTTTCGCTTACAGGATTGATTACTGAAATAGATACAACTTCTAGTGAAGTGGAATTAGTTTTTGAAGGCGAATTCAATGCAATGATGGCTATGATGATCAAAGGGCCAATAAGTAAATTCATCGAAACATTAGCTGGTAATATGCCTGCTCAGGTCTAGTATAACAGTCTTACTTCTTTAAGGTCAAATTCCTTTAAAATATTATCTTCAAGTAGTACTTGAAGGTAACCAGTATTTGAAACACCTTTTATAAAACCAGGAAACATTTCACCTTCGACATTTTCAAATGTTGAAGGTTTATTTTTTCTAAACAATTCGGACTCATAGAGTGCTTTTACCTTCTCAAATTGTTGCCTTTTAAGCATCTCTATGATAATCTTTAAATGCTTTATAACAGCTTGTAACACTTGATCCAAATCATAAAATACTCCAGATACCATTTGCATAGATGTTGCTTGTGGTAAATTCTCAAAATTGGTCTGATTTACATTAAGACCAAAACCAATAATGGTAGCATTTAGCTTATTATTTTTTATGACATTTTCGATTAAAACGCCAGATATCTTTTTTTGGTCTGCCAAAATGTCGTTAGGCCACTTTACTTTTACATGTTTAATTTGAAAGTTTTTTAACGCGTTTGATATAGCTAAAGAAATAGCCATACTAATATAAAAGCTATCTTCTACTGATAAAAAGGAAACATCAATAAACATACTAGCCATAAGGTTTTTTGACGGTTGAGAGTGCCAAGTCGTACCCATTTGTCCACGACCATTAGTTTGAGATTCTGCTACCACCACTGTATAATCTTCTAAAACTTCTGCATTACTTAGCTGTCTTAAAAAAGTATTGGTAGAGTCGATGGCATTAAGTTTGATTATACGCATAGTAATGTGCTCAAAAAAATTATAATTTTCTTATGATGAATATCTGTTTATAAGAAGTAAAAAAATAATAACTTTGTACAAAATTAAATCAATTTAATGGCGAAAAAAAATACGAATCCAGATCAACTTATAAGTACTGTTATTGCTGGCATTGAAGATGTAAAAGGAAAAGAAATTACGATTTTAGATTTAAGAGAAATTGAAAATACAGTATGTGACTACTTTATTATTTGTGAAGGTACTTCTAATACACAAGTAAACGCAATTGTAAATTCTATACAAAAAAAGGTAAGTAAAGAGCATAAAGATAATCCATGGCATGTAGAAGGAAGCGATAATGCAGAATGGGTATTAATGGATTATGTTAATATTGTTGTTCACGTTTTCCAAAAACATATTAGAGAATACTATGATATCGAAAGTCTTTGGGGAGACGCAATAACAACTCAAATCGAAACAAGTTACTAAAGAATATTAAATAAAAAACCACGATTGTGGTAATTATAGATGGCAAAAGACAATAAAAATTTAAATAAAAAACCTAAGTTCAGCCCATATTGGATCTACGGATTCGTCATTGCTGGAATTCTAGCAATTCAATTGTTTTCCGGTGGATTTGGCGGTTCTACAAGTAAAGATATCAATCCATCAGAATATTTTTCTTACATGGAAGATGGTGATGTTGAGAAGCTTCTCATTATAAATGATCGTGAAGCTCGTGTGTATTTGACTAAAGAAGCTTTAAATAAAGAAGTTCATAAAAAAGCTAAACCCAATAATATATTGCCTTCAGTTACAGCACAACCTAACTATGTATTTGAATTTGGTCATTTAGAAATATTTCAAAAAAAGATTGATGCTATTAATGAAGCAGACAACGATATTTTTGTCCCTATCGATTATGATTCCGAAGAAAATACATTTGGTAATATTATATTCTCTCTCCTACCATTTATTTTAATCATAGGTGTATGGATCTTTATCATGAGACGTATGTCTGGAGGTTCTGGTGGTGGTGCAGGCGGGCAAATTTTCAACATAGGAAAGTCGAAAGCTAAACTCTTTGATGAAAAGACAGATGTAAAAACTTCATTTAAAGACGTTGCAGGTTTAGAAGGTGCTAAAGAAGAAGTGCAAGAAATTGTTGACTTTCTGAAAAACCCTGAAAAATACACATCTCTTGGAGGTAAAATACCAAAAGGTGCATTGTTAGTTGGACAACCAGGAACAGGAAAAACCTTGCTAGCTAAGGCTGTGGCTGGAGAAGCTAAAGTTCCTTTCTTTTCTTTATCAGGTTCTGATTTTGTTGAAATGTTTGTTGGTGTAGGTGCTTCTCGTGTGAGAGATTTATTTAAACAAGCTAAAGAAAAATCGCCTGCTATCATTTTCATTGATGAAATTGATGCTATTGGTAGAGCTCGTGGAAAAAGTAATTTCTCAGGCTCTAATGATGAACGTGAAAACACATTGAATCAACTTCTAACTGAAATGGACGGTTTTGGAACCAATACTAATGTTATTGTATTGGCGGCTACTAACAGAGCCGATGTACTTGATAAAGCATTAATGCGCGCTGGACGTTTTGATAGACAGATTTTTGTAGATCTTCCAGATGTGAGAGAGCGTAAAGAAATTTTTGAGGTACACCTGAGACCTCTTAAACAAGCTGAAAAATTAGATATTGATTTTCTAGCTAAACAAACTCCAGGTTTTTCTGGTGCAGATATTGCGAACGTATGTAATGAAGCCGCTTTGATTGCTGCTCGTAATGGTAAAAAGGCTGTTGATAAACAAGATTTTTTAGATGCAGTTGACAGAATTGTAGGAGGTCTTGAAAAGAAAAATAAAATTGTTACCAAAGAAGAGAAAAAAGCAATTGCTTTTCATGAAGCTGGACATGCAACTGTGAGTTGGATGTTGGAACATGCAGCTCCTCTAGTAAAGGTAACCATCGTTCCTCGAGGACAATCGTTGGGTGCTGCTTGGTATTTGCCAGAAGAGCGTCTAATTGTTAGACCAAAGCAAATGTTAGATGAAATGTGTGCTGCACTTGGTGGTAGAGCTGCTGAAAAAGTGATTTTTAACGAAATTTCTACTGGTGCATTAAGTGATCTTGAAAAAGTAACAAAACAAGCGCGAGCTATGGTAACCGTTTATGGTCTAAGTAATAAAATTGGAAATTTAACCTATTACGATTCCTCAGGTCAAGAAACTGGTTTTACCAAACCTTATAGTGAGCAAACAGCAGAGTTAATCGATAAAGAAATTTCTGATATTGTTGAAGAGCAATATCAACGTGCAATTAATTTATTAGAACAGCATAAAGATAAGCTTACAGAACTCGCAGAAGTTTTGCTTGAAAAAGAAGTTATTTTTAAAGATAATCTCGAGAAAATATTTGGCGAACGTCCGTTTCATAAAGAAATAGAGGAGCGAAAATTAAAGGCAAATTCTGAAGAAGAGGAATAAAGTTCCAATCCTTAAATAATCTTATAAAAAACTTAAATTGACTCCCATTAATTTAAGTTTTTTTATATTTGATGAATACATTAATTCTATTAGGTTAATAGCAATTCCTATACATGAGTCTATTTCGTAAAATCTTCGGTTTAAAAAACACTCCTGAAGACAACATAAAAAGCGAAGAGAGAGGCAAGTACATGCCCGAAATAAAGCTGCCCGTAGATGAACAATTCACAATAAACTTCAAAGCTAATGGCGGAAAATTCCTCTATTGCGAAAATATGCAAGAAGTTCAAGATAGCTTACATTCTATTTTAAAGGAAAATAATTGGGGAGACGGTAAAGTATTATTATTTGATGAACGTCTCAATGAACTCTTTAAAGATTTCAAGTTTAATACCACAAAACGTATTTCAGAAAGCACCTTCTTTTTTTCTACCTGTGAATACCTTATCTCTGATGATGGGTCTCTACTTATCTCTTCAAACCAAATTGCAGAAAAGAAGTTAAAAGAATTACCAGATAATTTTGTCATATACGCCACAACTAGCCAGTTTGTTCAAAATATAGGAGAAGGCTTAAGAGGAATTAAAGGTAAGAATAGAGAAAAAATCCCAACAAATATCACCACAATCAAACATTTTAAAACAGTCGAAGATAAAGACTTTTTGACTTACGGAAGCAGCTCAAAAAACTTATATTTGTTGCTCCTAGAAGACTTATAAATGAAAGAAATTGGTACAAGAGCACTCTCAGGACTACTATATGTGTCTCTTCTTATTGCTTCCTTATATTGGCAAAATGCTTTAATTGCCCTCTTTTACGTATTTGGACTAATCTGTATGGCTGAATTCAAAAAACTGATTCAGTTACAAAGCTTTTTTCCTTACGTTGTTTTTTCGGTTTTATATTTTGGTTTTGCCTATTGGAAGATTATTGTAGATTCTGCTAAAGGTATTGATGAGGCAGCACAAATTCTATTAGTGATAACCATATTTGTACAATTAATACTAATTAAGGATCTGTTTTCTGAAAAAACAATTCCATTATTTAGCTCTAAGCGTTTTATCATAACTACATTCTACCTATCAAGCGGTTTTGTATTTTTACTATGTATAGCTAATTTCAATCAAACCTTTACCCCACTACTCCTATTAGGCTCATTTATATTAGTTTGGGTGAATGATACATTTGCATATCTCGTTGGGAAAAACTTTGGAAAACAAAAATTGTTTCCTCGAATTTCACCAAAAAAAACCGTTGAAGGTTTTTTAGGCGGACTCTTTTTTTCATGTATTGCTAGCTATTTTATTGCTAACTTTACAGATACGTTAAGCTTTACAAATTGGCTGATATTAAGTATTATTATAAGTGTTTTTGGAACGCTTGGTGATTTAATAGAATCCAAATTTAAACGTCAAGCCGATGTTAAAGACAGCGGAGTCATAATGCCTGGCCATGGTGGTTTACTTGATCGCTTAGACAGTATTATTTTTGCTGCTCCGTTTATATTTTTATTTTTAAGACTTGTCACTTATGTTTCATAAAGAAGGTTATAAGATCATATTTATTACACTTGTTGTAGTTATTATATCAATTTTAGCTATTGATAAATTCATAGATATCCAATGGTTACGATTAGTCCTTATGATTGGGCTATTGGTTGTATTGGTATTGATATTACAATTTTTTAGAAACCCTAAGCGACACACAAAAAAAGAAAACCATACAGCTGTATCTCCTGTTGATGGGAAAGTTGTTGTTATTGAAGAAGTTTTTGAGAAAGAAGTCTTCAATGATAAACGTATCCAAGTATCAGTATTTATGTCACCACTAAATGTGCACGTAACACGTTATCCCATTGGTGGAAATGTAACCTACAGTAAGTATCATCCTGGTAAATACCTTGTGGCTTGGCATCCTAAAGCTAGTGAGGAAAATGAACGAACAACTGTTGTAGTTGAAAACGATAACTTTGGAAAGGTCCTCTATAGACAAATCGCTGGAGCTCTCGCAAAACGTATCGTTAATTATGCAAAGGTAGAGGATAAAGCTGTTCAAGGATCTGATTCTGGATTTATTAAATTTGGATCTCGCGTAGATTTATTTTTGCCATTGGATGCTGATATAAAAGTTGAACTTAACCAAAAGGTAAGAGGAGGCGAAAGTGTTATTGCTGAAAAAGTATGACCTCAGAAGAATTAGACATAGCGTTTAGAGAAGCAGTAGAACGTATTAATGCGCATACTGAACCTTTTCCTGCAGATTTTTTATTGCGCCTATATGCTTACTATAAAAAGGCCAGTAATGATTACGGTAGGCCAAGCAGTAGTAAACCCATTATTAATGCCTTTAAAACAAATGCGTTATTCCAAGTACAAGACGTTAGTGAGGATGAAGCAAAACGTATTTATATAGACCTTGTAAATAACTACTTCCTATACCGAAAATAGCCTAACTACTAAACCCCAAATACTAATGAAAAAATTAACCTTAACCCTACTACTAATTGCTTTCGCATGTCACCTAAACCATGCACAAACATTTAATCAATATTATGCTGATGTGGTCTCAGATGTTTCAGAAACTAACATCTTAAACGATTTAACAGCCTTCGAAAATTTTGGTATCAAAACTGTTGGATCTACTGCACTCACTAACACTCAAAATTGGATCACAGCCCGTTATCAAAGTTATGGTTATACTGATGTAGAGTTACAATCATTTACGTATGCAGCTGGTACCAGTAACAATATTATAGTAACAAAAACTGGGACAGTATATCCAAATACTTACTTGATTATCGATGCACATTACGATACCATTAATGGCCCAGGTACAAACGATAATGGAACTGGTACTGTTTTACTACTCGAATTAGCACGACTTCTTAAAGATGTTGATACTGAGTATTCAATCAAGTTTATTCATTTTTCTGGAGAAGAAGATGGCTTAATTGGCAGTAACTATTATGTCAATAATACTGTGATTCCTCAAGATTTAGATATTAAACTCGTCTTCAACATTGATGAAGTTGGAGGTGTTAATGGTATGAATAATGACACTATTGTATGTGAACGAGATGAAGCAAATCCACCATCTAATAATGCTGCTTCTAATACAGCAACCAATAGCTTGGCTATCTGCATGGAGTTATACTCTAATTTAGAAACTGAAATATCAAATGCCTACGCTTCAGATTACATCCCTTTTGAGAATAATGGAGAAATTATTACAGGTATCTATGAAAAAAATATATCTCCAGTAAACCATACTGCTAATGATAACTTAGCTAATATGGATCCCTATTATGCTTACGAAGTAACAAAAGGTGCTTTGGGAACAGTAATGGAGTTTGCTATGGCTTTTGAATCATTAAGTATAGAAGAGCAGAATGATTTTGACAATTTAGTGACTGTCTCTCCTAACCCATCTAAGAACTACTTCAAAATTGAATTTAAAAACCCTGTACATCGTGCTATAGATTTTAAACTTGTTGATATGTCTGGTAAAGATGTCTATAAAAATCGGCTCACAAAGCAAACACAAACTGTAGCTATAGATAGTATGGCCTCTGCACAATATTTAGCCGTGTTTAAAATCAATAATAAACGTTTTGTGAAAACCGTAGTAATCGATTAAAGTCATATCTAAGGCATGAAAAATAAACCTCATACTCCTGTTGGATTTAATTGTGGTCTCGAAATGAAAAATCGATTCATGCTAGCGCCAATGACAAATACCCAAAGTCATGAGGATGGCATCTTATCTGATGACGAATATCATTGGCTGACAATGCGAGCCAAAGGCGGGTTTGGACTCACCATGACTTGTGCTTCTCATGTTCAAAAAATAGGCAAAGGTTTTCCTGGACAACTAGGTATATTCTCCGATGTGCATATCGAAGGCCACCAAAGGTTAGTTAATGGGATTAAAGCCTATGACAGCTTAGCAGTTATTCAATTACATCATGCTGGTATGCGTTCGCCTTATGAGGTGATTAAAGAAAAATCGGTGTGTCCTTCGGATAGTGAAAAACATAATGCTCGTGCCTTATCTTTAGATGAAGTTTATCAATTGCGAGATGATTTTATTGCTGCAGCTGTTCGCGCTCAAAAAGCAGGTTATGATGGCGTTGAAGTTCATGGTGCTCATGGTTACATTCTAACCCAGTTTTTGAGTAGCAAAATCAATAAACGCAATGATGAATATGGTGGACCTTTAGAAAATCGAGCGCGATTATTATTTGAAATTGTGGACGGCATTAGAAAAGCATGTGGATTAAAATTCTTGTTAGGAGTACGCTTATCTCCAGAACGTTTTGGAATGCAGCTCCAAGATATAAAAACTATCACGCAGCAATTGGTTGACCTGCACAACATCGACTTCCTTGATATATCACTTTGGGATGTGTTTAAGTATCCCGAAGACGATATGTATCAAAACAAATCATTACTAGAGCATTTTACCGAAATTGATTTTAAAACTGTGAAATGGACCGTTGCTGGTAAAATTAATTCAGCTCAAGATGTACATAAGGTCTTAGATGCCAATGTAGACTTTGTGTCTATTGGTCGTTCTGCTATTTTACACCATGACTTTCCTATGCAAGTGATTAATAATTCTAACTTCGTGCCCACCTCATTACCTGTTTCAAAAAGTTATTTGGAACGTGAAGGCCTTGGTAAGGACTTCATCTCTTATATGAAGCGTTGGAACGGATTTTTAAAAGAGTAAAGTCTCTATATAATTAATTATAAGTTACCATTTCTTAAATTTCTTTTTTGTTACTGCTTAAAGTTTTCGCATCTTTAAAAATAACAAACACTTATACTAATGAAAATCATCACGCTACTTCTCTGCCTTTTATGTTTCAATTTCAGTTTTAGTCAAGATGACATCAACGATTTAGTCAAACAAGGTATAACTTATCATGATGCTGGAGACTATGATAAAGCTATAGCGACCTATAAAGAAGCGTTAAAAATAGACTCTAAGTCTTCATTAGTGAACTATGAATTATCACTCAGTTATTTTTATAACAAAGATTTTAAAAACGCAATAAAGCATAGTGATGTTGTTATTGATAATGATAAAGAGCATGTTAAAGCAGCCTATATTACAAAAGGCTCATCTTTAGATAACCTAGGAAAAATAAAAGAATCAATAAAGCTATTCAAAAAAGGTATTAAAAAATTTAAAACTGAAGGTCTTCTCTATTACAATCTTGCTTTAAATTATTATAAATTAAAAGATTTTGATGAAGCCGAAGAGGTTATAACACAAGGCATCACTCAAGATCAAAGTCATGCAAGTAGTCATTTAATGTTAGGGTATCTTAATTATGATAAAAACAAAAGAGCTCAAAGCCTATTAAATTTACACTATTTTCTACTTCTAGAGCCTGCTACTGCTAGATCTCAACAAGCTGCCGGTTTAATTCAAACGATGATGAGTAGCAATGTAAATAAAGATGATGAAAAACCCAACACCATAAATATTTCGCTTTCATTACCAGACGAAGATGACGAATTTAGCGCCGCCGAACTTATGATATCCATGCTTGAAGCTTCTAAAAGCTTAGAAGAAAATGAAGGTAAATCTGAAGATGAATTGTTTATTGAAAATACAGATTCCTTTTTTACTATTTTGGGTGAATTAAAAGATAAAAAGAGTAAAGGTATCTATTGGGATGTTTATGTAAACTTCTTCTATAAATTAGCCAAAAGTGACCATATGCCTGCTTACTGTTATTATGTAATGCAATCTGTAAATAAAAACTCTCAAACATGGTTAGACTCAAATACAGATGCTTTAGATGCTTTTGACCAATGGTTGCAAAACAATTAAACAGTTTTTAGAATAGCTTACTTGTAAATTACAATATAATACAATCAAAATCTACGTAGAACTACGTAGATTTTGCATTTACAAAAAACGTATCTTCGTTTATAATCATTTATAAATATCTAAAAATGGTATTGTTAAAAAGGGAGAATTATGCAAAATCAGCTTACAAAAAAGGTTAACGCCATGTTTAATCTTGATTACAGCAAAGAAGATGATATTTGGTTACAAAAAAGTAAAACGCTACGTAAACTCATTGGCGTATTAGGTATGGCTCTGCCATTTATACTCATCATCATTACATTTTTATTTTTTGATCTCGCTAGGCCTATAGAGTCTATAAGTCACTATTACTATACAAGAGCTGGAACCGTATTTACAGTAATTCTAAGTGTCATCGCTATTTTCTTAATTGTCTACAGTGGTAAAGAACCCAAGGATTTTTATATCTCAACATTCGCAGGCATATTTGCCCTTTTTGTGGTGTTCTTTCCTACGGGAAATTTAAGTGAGGTCTGTTGTGACACCTTAAGAGAGTACTCTGTAACCTTTATTAAAGGGAATGCTAGTGCTGGTTTTAGAGAAACCTTTCATTTAGTTTCTGCAGGTATCTTTATAGCCTTACTAGCTTACATGTCGCTGTTTATCTTTACAATTTCGAACAAACCTAAAGAAAAACGCGGACGAAAAAAACGCATAAGAAATAGAATTTTTCGTTGTTCTGGCGTTTTAATCATTTTTGCGCTGCTAGTAATTGTCTTAGGGTTAGATGGGATCAATGTTATTCCTAGAGACTTTTATGATAACAACCAACTCACCTTTTGGATGGAAACTGTAGCAGTTGAAAGTTTTGGTTTTGCGTGGTTGATTAAAGGAGAGGCAATGTTTGGTGATGATCCAGAGTACATGGCGATGAGTACGGCTTCTGAATCATAAAATTAACCCTTACGTAGACATTTGTTATAGAATAATACACGAATACTCTGTAAAGCAATTATAATATGCCTCGTCCAACTACTATACAGCATGTTCTTGAAGAGCTAGATATGATCATTAATGACAGTATCCTAACTAACAGTCGTGTAGGCTTATTTGCATACATCTATCGACGTACTACTGCTGAGATCGCATCTGAAATTGCCTTAGGTAATTTTGAGAATAATGAACGTTTAGAGATCTTAGATGTAGCATTTGCCAATTTATATTTAGATGCTTATAAAGCCTATAAAAATGAACAAGCAATAAGCATGTCATGGGCCTTTGCTTTTGATCATGCAGATGAATCCTTAACCATTTTACAACATATTATGTTAGGAATGAATGCCCATATCAATCTAGATCTTGCCATAGCAACAGCATCTACGATGTTTAATCAAGACATTAAGAATATAGAAAACGACTTTAATAAAGTGAACGATATTCTGTTTCAAATAACCAATGAGTTACAAGACAGACTAAGTCGAGTTTCTCCTTTACTATTTATTCTAGATTGGTTGGGAAAAAACAAGGATGAACAAATTATTGACTTTAGTATGCGCAAAGCTCGGGAGCAATCTTGGAATTCAGCAAATCTACTATGGTCATTAGGAGAAGATCATACTGAAAGCACCAAAACCAATATAGATCAAGTTGTTTTTAAGCTTAGTGAATATATTAAAACACCTAAGTCACGAGTTATTCGATTTTTTCTCAAGCTTATTCAGAAATTTGAAACGACACAAGTGAGTAAAATTATTTCGAAATTGAAAGCAGAATAAGCATCAAAAAATAAATGTACTAAGACATTAATGTGTGGAGAATTATATTCAAAACCCGTAAATACACCCATACATGCTGTTAATTTTCAATGTATTTTTAAAACTTGTTATCTTAAAAAGAGTTATTAATTTCTAAGGCTAGATAGCATGAAATGAAGATATGTATTAAATTAAAAGCGACTAATTTTATATTCTTATTTTCATATACACATTCATCAATATCAAAACGTATAATTTATGATAAATAAAGGTTCTCTTAAAAAATTAATCAATGATGAATATGACGCGGCATTTGATAAAATGGTAACTATCGATATTTCAGCTGTGGCTGAAGCTATTGAAAAAAAAACGTTTCTTCTCATAGAAGACATTCTACATGGGTTTACAAATCAACTTATACCAAATTCTAGATCTGTCGAAGATCGTCTAGATAAAAAGATATTACTAGGCAGTGTTGCATATTCTATTAGAGTACAAGAACCGTGGGACAGTCCAGATTCAATTATTGTAGCCTATGTAAAATTATATGCTTTTGACAGAAAAATCAACAATCCAAAAACAAGAACGATAAAAATTGATGGCATAGGTAAGTATAAACAATTTACTCTTATCACTCCTGAATCAATGAGTATTGATATTGAAGGTGTATCAGAAATAATTAAAACCATTTTTGAAACAAGTTACAGTTGGCTCTTTCAAAAAATCAGAAAAGTAGTCAAAGGTTCTCATATGGTTACTAGTAACCTGTACACGAGATTAAAGATATCATTGGAAAATAAAAGTCATATATACAGTACTGTTTGGTTTGTTGTACAACACAAAGATCAATGTATAGTACTTCTTGATTCTGATAATATTGAAAAAGCAATGAAATCATTAAGCTCAAACTTAATTCACCCAGATACTAGTCCTTATAAACTTTTAGATCAATTTATAAATATGAGGCTTCCATTTGACAAAGCTTTTGCTAAACAAGCATTAAAAAAAGGGGCTTGTGTTAATGGTGTTATTAATAAAGGTAAGTATACAAATGACTTACCTTTATTGGCCGCTGGGCAAATTCAAATTTTCACGCCTGAGGTATCTGTTTTTCCGGTAATCACTGAAGGAAGAAATCACTTATATGCAAGTTTTCCAACTAAATTTAGGGGTGACGTCGAACCCATTTTACTTGATAACCAAGAATTCTTAATCAACGAATTCAAGAGTTTTAATTCAAGAATTAAGCGATTGATTAAATCTTTAGATAATCATAAAATAGATGTTACCAGAATTGCCGAATTCCTTGGAGTTTTTGCAGGAACCTATACTAATACTATATTAAAAAGTTGAAACCAATAACATGTATACAGAAAAACAAGAAACAATCTTTAATCCCTAACCAAAGGCAAGGTGCTACAACGCAATAAACCTTCTTGTTTAGCAATTTCGGCATAAGGGACTTCTTCAACTGTAAATCCTTGTTCACGAAGCCAAGTATTTAATCTCGTAAAGTTACGTTCAGAAATAATCACATCTTCAGCAATAGAAAATACATTGCTGTTCATATTGTACATCTCGTCTTTAGTGATTTCGAAGACGTTCTCTTTTCCGAAGAAATCTAACAACCATTGGTATTCACTTTCTATTAGAAATCCGTTTTTGTGAAGTATGGCTTTGTCTTTCCCTATAGGCTGAAAACAACAATCCAAATGCAAAGCATTTTCCTTAGGATCTGTATTAGATTTTCGTAATTCAAATGCCTTAACTGTTTTATTTGGAAATAACTCTTGAATGGCAATTACGGCATCCATATTGGTACGTGCTGTGATAAAATCTGGATAATCATCACCAGAATAGGTTCCAATAAAAATATAGTCATTCCAAGGCATAACATCACCGCCTTCTACATGACATTCTTCTGGTAAAGTTATACGTTGTTCTTCAGGAATTTGGCTCCAAACATGTTCGATAGCTTCAATCTCACGATCACGATCAGGTAAAATATTAGCTCTTATAAATTTATTTTCTATGACAAAAGCAATATCTCTAGAGAAAATTTGATTGTAATCCTTAATCACTTTTGGCCTGTATACAACAACGTCATATTTTTCAAACACCTGAGCAACGGCTTCCATTTCCTTGACCATATCCTTTTCAACAGGATAAGTCCCTGCCTTGATGTGTTCAATAGATTTTGGATCGTAGGCTTCTTCTAAAGTTGGTACAGGACCAACACTTTCGGCAGTCCCTAAAACAACAGCTCTCAAACGAGCAGTTTCGTTTTTTATATTAGGTTTTATCATAAATTACAAATATAAAAAAAGCTTCATATTAATTTATGAAGCTTTTATTGGGCATGTACTAATCCCTATCTATTATTAATATCTTTAAATGGTCTGTGCGTTTCTCCAATATAGATTTGTCTTGGACGACCAATTGGCTCTTTACGCAAACGCATTTCTCTCCATTGTGAAATCCATCCTGGTAAGCGTCCTAAGGCGAACATTACAGTAAACATTTCAGTTGGAATACCCATAGCACGATAAATAATACCAGAGTAAAAATCTACATTTGGATATAATTTTCGGTCTACAAAGTATGAATCTTCTAAAGCTTCTTTTTCTAGACCTTTGGCAATATCTAAAATTGGATCTTCAACACCTAAATCAGCCAATACTTCATCGGCTGCAACTTTAATAATCTTGGCTCTAGGATCAAAGTTTTTGTATACACGGTGTCCGAATCCCATTAAACGGAAAGGATCATTTTTATCTTTTGCCTTAGCCATATATTTCTTAGTATCACCTCCATCTTCTTTAATACCTTCCAACATTTCTAAAACTGCTTGATTGGCTCCTCCATGTAATGGTCCCCAAAGCGCTGAAATACCAGATGACAAGGATGCAAATAATCCTGCGTGAGATGAACCTACAATTCTTACTGTAGATGTTGAGCAATTTTGCTCATGATCGGCATGTAGAATTAATAACTTATCTAAAGCATTTACCAAAATAGGATTTTGAACATAATCTTCATCTGGGCGTTTAAACATCATTTGAAGAATGTTCTCAACGTATCCAAGCGATGAACTTCCATAATCTAGAGGCATACCATGCTTTTTACGCATCGTCCAAGCTACTAAAATCGGGAACTTACCTAAGATCCTTACAATAGCATTGTACATTTCCTCTTCAGAATCAACATTAACTGAAGTAGGATTAAATGCTGTAAGAGCACTAGTTAAAGATGCTAACACACCCATTGGATGCGCAGCCTTTGGAAAGGCGTCTAATATTTTTTTGACATCATCATCAACAACAGCATGTTTTTTGATATCTGAATGAAATTGTTCTAATTTTTCTGAGTTTGGTAATTCTCCAAAAATTAAAAGATAAGCGACTTCAAGGAAATCAGCTTTTTCTGCTAATTCTTCGATAGAATACCCTCTATATCTTAAAATTCCTTTCTCACCATCTAAAAATGTTATGGCGCTTTCACAAGACCCTGTATTTTTATACCCTGGATCAATTGTAGTCACACCACCAGTAACACCTCTAAGTGTTTTGATATTAATGGCTACTTCATTTTCTGTACCTGTAACTAACGGAAACTCATGTTTTTGTCCATTAATTTCTAGTGTAGCTTTATCTGACATATATCTTGAATATTTTATTTTGAATGTTTATCGAAATCGAGTTTACGAATTTACGAAATATCTAAGGATTTATGAAGTCTTATTACAATGCTTTTAACAATTTTGATATTCATAAAATCGATACTAAAAAAGCAGTCGTTTTTACGATATTATCATTACACCAAAATTAAAATAAAGCTTGAATTACAGTTCGTAATTATTAATTTTGTCCTCCCAACCAATAGCTATGCGATACATTAAGATTTTCTTTTTATTCATATCCATGACATCTTTTTCTCAAGTGGTTAATATCGAAACCTTGCGAAAAGCAACCGATTCGGCAAAATGGACAGGATCTGTTAGTTTGGATGTCTCGCTCATTAAGAATACCAATGATATTTTTAGAATTGCGAACAAAGCTCATATTCAGTATAACGATAAGACAAATCTTTGGTTATTTGTAAACGATTTAAACTTTCAGAAAGTAGAGGGCAATTCGTTAGTAAATCGTGGCACTCAACATTTGAGATACAATCGAAAAGTTTCTGAACGCATCAAATGGGAAGCTTTTGCACAAGCCCAATATGATGCGATTTCTCAAATTGATTTTAGAGGATTATTAGGAACTGGGCCTCGATTTAAGCTTAGTGAGAAAGAAAATTACATGTTTTACTTAGGAACATTGATTATGTACGAATATGAAAAAGCCGATAATGTTATTACAGATCGCGAGCAAAACGATGTGAGAGGAAGTGCTTATTTATCGTTTAGTATGTATCCAACTGAAACGATAAGTATTATAAGTACAAGTTATTATCAGCCAAAAATTGATGCCTTTAGTGATTATCGCATTTCTAGCAATACCTCATTACTTTTTAAAATCTTTAAGGATTTGGCCTTTAAGACTAATTTCAATTATTTCTACGATGCTGTTCCTGTGAGTTCAAATATTCCAAAGACCCAGTTCGAATTAACCAACGGGTTATTATATACATTTTAAAAGTAAAAAACCTATTCGAACTAACGAATAGGCTTTGATATGATTTCATAAACTGTATTATTTCACTTTAAATGCATTCATTTGCGGAAAGTAAGCAACGTCTTCTAATTCTTCTTCGATACGTAATAACTGATTGTATTTTGCCATACGATCACTACGAGATGCAGAACCTGTTTTAATTTGACCTGTATTTAAGGCCACAGCTAAATCTGCAATAGTATTATCTTCAGTTTCTCCTGAACGATGTGACATTACAGATGTATAACCAGCGTTGTGTGCCATATTTACGGCTGAAATCGTCTCGGTAAGTGTTCCGATTTGATTCACTTTAATTAAGATAGAATTAGCGATTCCGTTTTCGATACCACGAGATAAACGTTCTACATTGGTTACGAATAAATCGTCACCTACTAATTGTACTTTATCACCAATTTGTTCGGTAAGGTATTTCCAACCTTCCCAATCATTTTCATCCATACCATCTTCAATAGAAATAATAGGATATTTAGACGCCAATTCTGCTAAATAATCTGCTTGCTCTTTACTTGTACGAACTTGTCCAGAATCACCTTCAAAGATGGTGTAATCATATGTTCCATCTTTATAGAATTCAGCAGCAGCACAATCTAAAGCGATCATCACATCATCTCCCAATTTATAACCAGCATTCGCTACAGCTTTTGCAATGGTTTCTAAAGCGTCTTCTGTTCCGCCTTCTAAATTTGGTGCAAATCCTCCTTCATCTCCTACAGCAGTACTTAACCCTCTATCGTGTAATACTTTTTTAAGGTGATGAAAGATTTCAGTTCCCATTTGCATTGCATGTGTAAAGTTTTTTGCCTTAACTGGCATTACCATAAACTCCTGAAACGCGATTGGCGCATCACTATGAGAACCACCATTAATAATATTCATCATTGGCACTGGCAAAGTATTGGCAGACACACCTCCAACATATCTATATAATGGCATTCCCAATTCACCAGCTGCCGCTTTCGCAGCTGCTAACGACACACCTAAAATAGCATTAGCTCCTAATTTAGATTTGTTAGCTGTCCCATCTAAATCTATCATTAATTTGTCTAATCTATTTTGATTAAATACTGACTCTCCAAGAAGTTCTTGAGCGATTATAGAATTTACATTGTTGACTGCTTTTGTCACACCTTTTCCCATATAAGCGCTTCCTCCATCTCTTAGCTCTACAGCTTCGTGTTCGCCAGTTGAAGCTCCAGAAGGTACTGCAGCTCTTCCAATCATTCCATTTTCTGTAGTGACATCGACTTCAATTGTTGGATTTCCTCTAGAATCTAAAATTTGTCTTGCATGAATATTAATTATAATGCTCATTATATTGTATTTAAGTTATTTCTAATTTAAGTTTCAAATTTACAAAATAGTTAGTCTAAAAGGTATCTGCAGAACGCAGTTTTACATTATATCTCAACTATAATGTTTTCGTAAAAGAAAAATGTCAAAGAAACTTTCATTTCCTTGACATTTCATCATTAATTATTTTTGATATTTTGAATAAACTCATCAAATAAATAGGTTGAATCGTTTGGTCCTGGACTTGCTTCTGGATGGTATTGCACCGAAAAACAGTTTTTATTCTTCATTTTCATTCCTGCAACCGTATGATCATTTAAATGTACATGTGTGATTTCTACATCTGGATGATTTTCTGTTTCTTCTCTATTAATAGCAAATCCGTGATTTTGAGAAGTGATCTCACCTTTTGTTGTCACTAAGTTCTTTACAGGGTGGTTAATTCCGCGATGCCCATTATGCATCTTATATGTCGAAATACCATTAGCTAATGCTATAACTTGGTGGCCTAAACAAATCCCAAATAATGGCAAGTCTCTTTTAATAATTTCTTTAGCGACAGTTTGTGCTTCTACTAAAGGCTCTGGATCTCCTGGACCATTAGATAAAAAATAGCCATCTGGTTGAAATGCTTCTAGATCTTCAAATTTAGAATTATATGGAAACACTTTAATATAGGCATCTCGCTTAGCCAAATTGCGAAGGATATTCTTTTTAATTCCGATATCTAAAGCAGCTATTTTATAAGTGGCTTTTTCATCACCATAATAATAAGGTTCTTTGGTAGATACCTGAGAGGCTAACTCTAAGCCTTCCATACTTGGCACTTTAGCTAATTGTTTTTTAAGTTCGTCAACGTTATCTACTTCAGTAGATATAACGGCGTTCATTGCACCATGATCTCTAATATGACTCACTAACGCTCGAGTATCTACATCAGAAATAGCAAGTAGGTTATTGTCATTTAAAAATTCTTCAAGTGATTTGTCTCCAGCTGGACGAGAATATTCAAAGCTGAAATTTTTACAGATTAACCCAGAAATTTTAATCGAATCAGATTCTACTTCATCAGATTTGGTTCCATAATTCCCAATGTGCGCATTGGTAGTTACCATTAACTGCCCATAGTATGAAGGGTCAGTAAAAATCTCTTGGTATCCTGTTGTTCCTGTATTGAAACAAACTTCACCAAAGGCAGTACCTTCTTTGCCAATTGATTTTCCGTGAAAAATTGTTCCGTCTGCGAGTAAGATTAAGGCTTTTTTACGTTTTTGATATATCATTTTTATAGAAAAGTTTTACAAAATTGCACAAAAAAAAGGATAATCTAAAATAGATTATCCTTTATATATTAAATGCTTATTAACATTTATTCTTCTTCGTTAGTTGCTTTCGTTTCAACTGGAGGAGTTGCTGGCTTAGATCCACCTCTTCTACTTCTTCTAGTAGTCTTCTTCTCTTTTTTACCAGCGTTGTAGATATCGTTATAATCTACTAACTCGATCATTGCCATATCAGCGTTATCACCAAGTCTGTTTCCTAATTTGATGATTCTTGTATAACCACCTGGACGATCTCCAACTTTTACTGCAACATCTCTGAATAATTCAGTAACTGCATCCTTTTGTCTTAACCTAGACATTACGATACGCCTGTTATGTGTTGTATCTTCCTTTGATTTTGTGATCATAGGCTCAACAAATTGTTTTAAAGCTTTTGCTTTAGCAACAGTAGTGTTGATACGTTTGTGTTCGATTAACGAACATGCCATATTAGCTAACATTGCTTTTCTATGAGCAGTCTGTCTTCCTAAATGGTTGAATTTTTTTCCGTGTCTCATGACATTTTGTTTTAATCATCATCTTGCTTCAACTCTCTTTGAGGAGCAAAATATGACGTATTAATCTTTATCTAATTTGTATTTTGCTAAGTCCATTCCGAAGTTAAGACCTTTAACATTTACAAGCTCTTCAAGCTCAGTTAAAGATTTCTTACCAAAGTTACGGAACTTCATTAAGTCATTTTTATTGAATGATACTAAGTCTCCTAATGTATCTACTTCTGCTGCTTTTAAACAGTTAAGTGCACGTACAGAAAGATCCATATCAACTAATTTAGTTTTCAATAGTTGTCTCATGTGAAGTGATTCTTCATCATAAGTTTCAGTTTGTGCAATTTCATCAGCTTCAAGAGTGATACGCTCATCAGAGAATAGCATGAAGTGGTGAATTAATATTTTAGCTGCTTCAGTCAAAGCATCTTTAGGAGCGATTGAACCGTCTGTGATGATTTCAAAAACTAATTTTTCGTAATCGGTTTTTTGTTCAACACGGAAGTTTTCAATGCTATACTTAACATTTTTTATTGGCGTATAAATCGAATCTGTAAAGATTGTTCCAATTGGCGCAGAAGCCTTTTTATTTTCTTCAGCAGGAACATAACCTCGACCTTTTTCAATCGTGATTTCCATATTGATATTCACCTTTGGATCTAAGTTACAAATCACTAAGTCTTTGTTTAATACTTGAAATCCTGAGATGAACTTTTGGAAATCTCCAGCTGTAATTTGATTTTGTCCAGAGATAGAAATTGAAACAGATTCGTTATCAACTTCATCTATTTGACGCTTAAAGTTAACTTGCTTTAAGTTCAAAATCATTTCAGTAACGTCTTCAACTACACCAGCAATTGTTGAGAACTCGTGATCTACACCTTCAATTCTCACCGATGTGATTGCGAAACCTTCTAAAGATGATAATAATACTCGTCTTAGAGCATTACCTACTGTTAATCCGTAACCTGGTTCTAAAGGTCTAAATTCAAATTTACCTTCAAACTCAGTTGAATCAATCATGATTACTTTGTCGGGCTTCTGGAAGTTTAAAATTGCCATATTATTGTCTTCGTTTTAATTGTTATTTAGTTGCGCGATTTATAAGTTTGAAGACCACTAATAAATCCTTTGGCCAAATACCAATATGATTAATTTATTATTTAGAATATAATTCGACGATGTATTGTTCGTTGATATTTTCTGGAATTTGAATACGTTCTGGAATAGAAACATAAGTTCCTTCCTTTTTATCGTTATTCCATGTAATCCACTCATATACACTACTAGAGTTAGCTAATGAATTTTGAATAGACTCTAATGATTTAGATTTTTCTCTAACAGCAACTACATCTCCTGCTTTTAATTGGTAAGAAGGAATGTTTACGATACCTCCGTTTACAGTGATATGTCTATGAGAGACTAATTGTCTAGCTCCACTTCTAGATGGAGACAATCCCATTCTGAAAGCAACGTTGTCTAAACGAGACTCACATAGTTGAAGTAAAACTTCACCTGTAATACCTTGAGCAGCTGTTGCTTTTTTGAACATGTTTCTGAATTGCTTTTCTAATATACCATAAGTATATTTAGCTTTTTGCTTTTCCATTAACTGGATAGCATATTCAGATTTTTTTCCACGACGCTTGTTAGCTCCGTGTTGACCTGGAGGATAGTTTCTTTTTTCAAAAGCTTTATCATCTCCAAAGATAGCTTCACCGAATTTTCGGGCTATTTTAGTTTTAGGACCAGTATATCTTGCCATTTTTAAATTTGTTTTGAGAGTGTTTGTGAATTAAGGTCTTAATCTTATCCTTCGACAACCGTTGATCTCTCGTTGATACTTGTTAATTGTTATTTTTCAGTTTGCAAATTTACGCATAAAAAATTAATATCAACCATTAAAATAGTTGATATTAATTCTATAGAGCAATAAATTAAACTCTTCTTCTTTTTGGAGGTCTACATCCATTGTGTGGTAATGGTGTAACATCGATAATTTCTGTTACTTCTATACCTGCATTGTGGATTGAACGAATAGCAGATTCTCTACCATTTCCAGGACCTTTCACGTAAACTTTCACTTTCTTTAGTCCAGCTTCTTTTGCAACTCCAGCAGCATCTTCTGCAGCTAATTGAGCAGCGTAAGGCGTGTTCTTTTTAGAACCTCTGAATCCCATTTTACCAGCTGATGACCATGAAATCACATCACCTTTTTTGTTTGTTAAAGAGATGATAATGTTGTTAAAAGAGGCAGCTACGTGTGCTTCTCCAACAGCGTCTACTATTACTTTACGTTTTTTAGTACTTGACTTTGCCATATTTTTCAGTTTCTAGTTGTTAGTTTTTTCTAGTTTTTAGAATCCTAAACATTGCTATTTCAGACAGATTCCTCTAACGGTTAAAACTAATGACTAATGTCTATTATTATTTAGTTGCTTTTTTCTTGTTAGCAACAGTTTTTCTTCTACCTTTTCTTGTTCTAGAGTTGTTTTTAGTTCTCTGACCTCTTAATGGAAGTCCAGCTCTATGACGAATACCTCTGTAACATCCAATATCCATTAATCGCTTAATGTTTAATTGTGTTTCAGAACGTAATTCACCTTCAATAGTATAAGATCCTACAGCGTCACGGATTGCTCCAATTTGCTCATCTGTCCAATCTTGTACTTTGATGCTTTCGTCTACTTTAGCTGTTGCTAAAATTTCTTGTGCTCTACTTCTACCTACTCCGTAGATATAAGTTAAAGAGATTACTCCTCTTTTCTGTTTTGGTATGTCTACACCTGCAATTCTTGCCATAATTACCCTTGTCTTTGTTTGAATCTAGGATTCTTTTTGTTAATGACGTAAAGTCTACCTTTTCTGCGGACTAATTTACAGTCTGCGCTTCTTTTTTTAATGGATGCTCTTACCTTCATGGTTTTAGTATCTATAAGTTATTCGAGCCTTTGTTAAATCGTAAGGACTCATTTCTAATTTTACTTTGTCTCCAGGTAACAACTTAATATAATGCATACGCATCTTACCTGAAATGTGTGCAGTCACTATGTGACCATTTTCTAGTTCAACTCGGAACATCGCATTTGATAATGCTTCGATGATTGATCCGTCTTGTTCTATTGCTGCTTGTTTTGCCATATTATATGTTTTAGTATTTAATCTTGGATTAGCAAATACCTTGCCTAAAAAATTTCCGAAGATTATCCTCTAAATTAGTATTACATTTAAGCTACTGCTTTTCTGTTTTTACCTGTCTTCATCAAGCCATCATAATGTTTATTTAACAAGTATGAATTGACTTGCTGCATTGTATCTATTGCAACTCCAACCATAATTAGTAGCGATGTGCCACCAAAGAATAATGCCCATCCACCTTGAACATTCATAAGCTTTACAATAACTGCTGGGAACACAGCGATTAATGCTAAGAATATAGATCCAGGTAATGTGATTTGTGACATTATTTTATCTAAATACTCTGATGTTTCTGTTCCTGGACGAATTCCTGGAATAAAACCACCACTTCTTTTTAAATCATCTGCCATTTTGTTTGTTGGAACAGTAATCGCAGTATAGAAATACGTAAAGATGATAATTAGTAATGCGAACACAACATTATACCACAATCCGAAAGGATCGTTAAACTGTGCTTGCATCCATTGACCAACTTCACTAGATGAACCAAAAGATTTTCCAATTAAACTTGGTACAAACATAATTGCCTGAGCAAAGATAATTGGCATTACTCCTGATGCATTTAACTTTAATGGTAAAAACTGTCTGTTACCAAATACGTTTTTCTCGTATCCTCCAGAAGCAGTTCTTCTAGCATATTGAACAGCAATTTTACGTACTGCCATAACTAACATTATAGATGCTAAAATGATTACAAACCAAACTACTAATTCGATCAAGATCATCATTAAACCACCATTTCCACCACCATCTAATCTAGCTGATGCATTTTGTAAGAACGATTGAGGTAAAGTAGCAATAATACCTACCATAATTAATAATGATATACCATTACCAATACCTTTATCTGTAATCTTTTCTCCTAACCACATAGCAAATATACACCCAGTTACTAATATGATAACTGAAGATATATAGAATGTTGGACCAGTACCTAATAAAAATGCTGTTGAAGGAATACCAAATGCAGGTTGTAAACTTGCTAAGTAACCAGGTGCTTGGAATAAGCAAATGATAATTGTTAGCCAACGTGTGATTTGTGTAATCTTCTTTTGTCCACTAGCGCCTTCTTTTTGAAGTTTTTGCAAATAAGGAATAGCAATTCCCATTAACTGAACAACAATAGAAGCCGAAATGTAAGGCATAATACCAAGAGCAAAAACTGAAGCATTTGCAAAGGCACCACCAGTAAACATATTAAGAATTCCTAATATCCCACCATCTGCTCCGTCTTGTAAACCTCCAAGTTGACTTGCATCAATACCTGGTAAAACAACTTGAGCACCGAAACGGTAAACTAAAAGCAGACCAAGTGTCAAAATGATTCTGTCTTTTAACTCAGTTATTTTCCAAACATTTTTTAATGTATCTATAATTTTCATACTAAAGTGTTCTTATAAAGTTACCGCTTCTCCGCCTGCAGCTTCAATTGCAGCTTTTGCTGAAGCAGTAAATTTATGAGCAGTTACTGTTAATTTTGATTTTAATTCACCACGACCAAGAATTTTAACTAATTCATTCTTTCCCGCCAAACCTAGTTCAACTAGAGTTTGAAAATCAACTGCATCTTTTATTTTCTTGTTATCTACTAACTCTTGTAATGTATCTAAGTTTACACCTTGATATTCTACACGGTTAATATTTGTAAATCCAAATTTAGGAACTCGTCTTTGAAGTGGCATTTGACCACCTTCGAAACCTAATTTCTTAGAGTAACCAGAACGAGACTTTGCTCCTTTGTGACCACGTGTTGCAGTACCACCTTTTCCAGAACCTTGTCCACGACCTACTCTTTTACCTTGATTCTTTGTAGAACCTTCTGCTGGTTTTAAATTACTTAAGTTCATCTTATATTGTTATTTCGTCTCTTCAACAGAAACTAAATGTGAAACTTTATTTACCATTCCAAGAATACTTGGAGACGCATCATGTACTTTGGTTTGACCAATTTTATTTAATCCAAGAGATTCTAAAATTCTCTTTTGATTTTGTGTACGATTGATTGCACTTTTTACTTTTGTTACTTTAATCTTTGCCATCGTCCTATTGATTAACCGTTAAATACTTTTTCAAGAGAAACTCCTCTATCCTTAGCAATTGTTCTTGCATCTCTTAATTGTAATAAAGCATCAAAAGTTGCTTTAACTACATTATGAGGGTTAGAAGATCCTTGAGATTTAGATAATACATCGTGTACTCCAACTGCTTCTAAAACTGTTCTTACAGCTCCACCAGCAATTACTCCTGTACCAGGAGCAGCAGGAATAATATTTACTCTTGCTCCACCATATTTACCTTTTTGTTCGTGAGGTAAGGTTCCTTTGATAATAGGAATTCTAACTAAGTTTTTCTTCGCATCTTCAACTGCTTTAGCAATTGCAGTTGCAACATCTTTAGATTTTCCTAAACCGTGACCTACAACTCCAGCTTCATCACCAACCACTACGATCGCTGAAAAACCGAAAGCTCTACCACCTTTTGTTACTTTAGTAACTCTTTGCACACCAACTAAACGATCTTTAAGATCAATTCCACTTGGTTTTACTAATTCTGCGTTTTTATATTTTTGATACATAGTGTCTTAGAATTTAAGTCCGCCTTCTCTTGCGCCTTCAGCTAATGATTTTACTCTTCCGTGATATTGGTATCCACCTCTATCAAAAGAAATAGTATTGATACCTGCTTTTATTGCTTTCTCAGCTACAGCTTTACCTACTAAGGCAGCTATTTCTGATTTTGTTCCTTTCTCAGAAGCAATTGCTTTATCTCTTGAAGATGCAGCTGCTAAAGTTTTACCTGTAACATCATCTACAACTTGAGCATAAATTTCTTTATTACTTCTATAAACAGCTAAACGTGGTCTTGCTTCTGTACCAGAAACTACCTTACGTATTCTGCTTTTTATTCTTAGTCTTCTTTCGTTCTTTGTTAATGCCATAACTAATTTTTTAAGCTGATTTACCTGCTTTTCTTCTTAATTCTTCACCAACAAACTTAACACCTTTTCCTTTGTAAGGTTCTGGTTTTCTAAAACCACGAATCTTCGCAGCTACTTGTCCAACTAATTGTTTATCGTGAGATGTTAATTTAACTATTGGGTTTTTACCTTTTTCTGAAATGGTCTCAATTTTCACTTCTGATGCAACATTTAATACAATGTTGTGAGAGAATCCTAAAGCCAAGTCTAATTTTTGACCTTGGTTAGATGCTCTATAACCTACACCAACTAGTTCTAATTCTTTAGTCCATCCTTTAGAAACACCTTCAATCATGTTGCTTACTAAAGATCGGTATAAACCGTGTTTAGATTTTTGTTCTTTATTATCTGCTGAACGTCTTACAAGTACGTTTCCGTCTTCAACTTTCACTTCAACAGCATCATATGGTTGTGTTAATTCTCCTAATTTACCTTTTACAGTAATTACGTTGTCTTTAACTTCAACTGTAACTCCTTCCGGAATTGCTACTGGGTTATTTCCTATTCTTGACATTGTTCTTTCTGCTTTAAATTAGTAAACGTAACACAATAATTCACCACCAACGTTTTCACGTTGCGCTTGCTTACCTGTAATTACACCTTTAGATGTAGAAACGATAGCAATACCTAAACCGTTAAGGATTCTAGGCATTTCATTTGCGCCAGCATACTGACGTAAACCTGGTGTACTGATTCTCTGAATTTTTTTGATAACCGACTCTTTAGTTTCCTTGTTGTACTTAAGGGCAATTTTAATTGTTCCTTGTACAGAAGAGTCATCAAATTTGTAACTTAAAATATATCCTTGATCGAATAATATTTTAGTCATCTCTTTCTTTAAGTTTGACGCAGGAATTTCAACCACTCTGTGGTTTGCTTTCACTGCATTTCTGATTCTTGTTAAGTAATCAGCAATTGGATCTGTATTCATTTGTATTAATTTGCGGTAGTGGTTTTCGACCTCATGCCGAACCTAAAACCAATTTATAATTCTTGTCTGTAATCGCAATAAAACGATTTGGTCTACCAAGATGCTTTTTTAACACCTGGAATCAAACCTTGGTTTGCCATTTCACGAAATGTTACACGTGAAATACCGAAAGTTCTCATGTACCCTTTTGGTCTTCCTGTTAGTTTACATCTGTTGTGCATTCTAATAGGTGAAGCATTTTTAGGTAACTTTTGTAATGCTTCGTAATCTCCAGCTTCTTTTAAAGCTTTACGTTTCTCAGCATATTTAGCTACTGTTTTTGCTCTTTTTACCTCACGGGCTTTCATTGATTCTTTAGCCATATCTTAGTTCTTTTGAAAAGGTAATCCCATTTCAGTTAATAACGATTTTGCTTCTTTATCTGTGTCTGCAGATGTTACGAAAGTAATATCCATACCAGAGATCTTGTTGATTTTGTCAATGTTGATTTCTGGGAAGATTATTTGTTCAACAACACCTAAGTTATAATTTCCTCTACCATCAAAACCTGTAGCTTTGATACCGTTGAAATCTCTAACTCGTGGTAACGCCGAAGTTACTAAACGATCTAAAAACTCATACATTTGCTCTCCTCTTAACGTAACTCTCACACCAATTGGCATTCCCTTACGTAATTTAAAAGATGCAACATCTTTTTTAGATAGTGTAGCAACAGCTTTTTGACCAGATATCATTGTTAACTCATCAATAGCATGATCAATTAATTTTTTATCGGCAACGGCAGCTCCAACTCCTTTAGATATTACAATCTTTTCAAGTTTAGGAACTTGCATTACGTTTTTATATCCGAATTCTTCTGTAAGAGCAGAAACTACTTTGTCCTTGTACTCTTGTTTTAATCTTGGAATATAAGCCATAACTATATTACTTCATTTGATTTTGTTGAAAATCTTACTTTCTTGTCACCTTCCATTTTATAACCTACTCTAGTTGTTTCTCCTTTTGAAGTTAACAATGATAAGTTAGACATATGGATTGGTGCTTCTTTCTCTACAATTCCACCTTGAGGGTTTTGTGCACTTGGTTTTGTATGTTTCTTAACCATGTTCACGCCTTCTACGATGGCTTTGTTTTTATCCTTTAATACTTTAAGCACATTACCTTCTGTACCTTTATGGTCTCCAGCTATTACTTTTACAGTATCTCCTGATTTAATTTTAAACTTTGTCATTTTATTAGTCATTAAAGCACTTCTGGTGCTAATGAAACAATTTTCATGAATTGTCTATCACGAAGTTCTCTAGCTACTGGTCCAAAAACACGTGTTCCTCTCATTTCTCCTGTTGGATTTAAAAGTACACAAGCGTTATCATCAAATCTAATATAAGATCCATCTGGACGTCTCACTTCTTTTTTAGTACGAACAACTACTGCTGTTGATACTGCTCCTTTTTTAATGTTTCCATTAGGAGTAGCATCTTTTACTGAGACAACAATTTTATCTCCAATAGAAGCGTATCTTCTTTTTGTACCACCTAGAACACGGATAGTTAATACTTCCTTAGCTCCAGTGTTATCAGCTACTTTTAATCTTGATTCTTGTTGTACCATAATTACTTCGCTCTTTCAATTATTTCTACTAATCTCCAACATTTAGATTTACTCATAGGTCGTGTTTCCATGATCTTTACAGTATCTCCAATGTTACAATCGTTTGTTTCGTCGTGAGCAACATATTTTTTTGTTTTCAAAACGAACTTTCCGTACATAGGGTGTTTCACTTTTTTAACTTCAGAAACCACAATTGATTTCTGCATTTTGTTACTAGTAACAACTCCTATACGCTCTTTTCTTAAATTTCTTTTTTCCATCTTTCAGCCAGAATACAATTATTGTATTTCTCTTTTAGTTAATTCTGTTGCAATTCTTGCTACTGAACGTCTAACGTTACGTAACTGAATTGGGTTATCTAATGGAGAGATTGCATGTGCCATTTTAAGGTCTGCATAACTCTTTTTAGTTTCACCAAGTTTCTCTTGTAACTCAGCTACTGATAATTCTTTAATTTCTGATTGTTTCATAATATCAAATAAATTATGCTTCGTAATCTCTAGCGATTAAAAACTTAGTTTTAACTGGTAATTTTTGTGCAGCTAAACGTAAGGCTTCTTTAGCAACTTCCATTGGTACTCCACCAACTTCGAAGATAATTCTTCCTGGTTTTACTACAGCTACCCAGTATTCTACAGCACCTTTACCTTTACCCATACGTACTTCTAATGGTTTTTTGGTAATTGGTTTATCTGGAAACACTTTAATCCATAATTGTCCTTCTCTCTTCATGTAACGAGTTGCAGCAATACGCGCAGCTTCAATTTGACGAGATGTCAAGAAATTAGCATCTAAAGATTTTATTCCAAACATACCATTAGAAAGTGTATGACCTCTTCCGGTATTTCCTTTCATACGTCCTTTTTGGACCTTACGAAATTTTGTTCTTTTCGGTTGTAACATATTATTACTTTTCTTTAAAAATTACTTTCTACGACGAGATTTATTGTTCCCACCGCGTCCTCCAGACTTGCCACCTTGCTTCTTAGACAAGCCAACTAATGGAGAAAGTTCTCTTTTTCCGTACACTTCACCTTTCATGATCCATACTTTAACACCTAATCTACCATAAGTAGTATGTGCTTCAACTAAAGCATAGTCAATATCGGCTCTAAATGTAGATAAAGGAATACGTCCTTCTTTATAGTGTTCAGAACGTGCCATTTCAGCACCATTCAAACGACCACTAATTTGAATTTTTATTCCTTCTGCATTCATACGCATAGCAGCAGCAATTGCCATTTTAATTGCACGTCTGTAAGAAATACGATTCTCAATTTGACGAGCAACACTAGATGCTACTAAATAAGCGTCAAGTTCAGGTCTTTTAATTTCAAAGATGTTTAACTGAACTTCTTTTCCAGTAATTTTCTTAAGCTCTTCTTTTAACTTGTCTACCTCTTGACCACCTTTTCCGATAATAATACCAGGTCTAGCAGTAGTGATAGTAACGGTTACAAGTTTAAGCGTACGCTCAATGATAACTCTAGATACACTAGCTTTTGATAAACGAGCATGGATATACTTTCTGATTTTATCGTCTTCAGCAAGTTTATCACCATAATCATTTCCACCATACCAGTTAGATTCCCATCCTCTGATAATTCCTAAACGATTTCCGATTGGATTTGTCTTTTGTCCCATATCTCTATTTAAGCTTGTGTGTTATTTTTAGCTCCAATCACAACAGTTACGTGATTTGATCTTTTTCTAATTCTGTGAGCACGACCTTGAGGTGCTGGACGTAATCTCTTTAACATAGATCCTCCATCTACTCTAATCTCTTGTACAAACAAATCTGCTTCTTCCATATCAGCATCTTCGTTTTTAGCTTGCCAGTTAGATATTGCTGATAACAACAATTTTTCTAAGCGACGAGATGCTTCTTTTTGGCTAAATCTCAAGATTTGTAATGCCTTCTCTGCTTCTTTTCCTCTTACCAAGTCTGCAACTAAACGCATTTTTCTTGGTGAAGTTGGGCAGTTATTCAACTTTGCAAATGCAACGTTTTTTCTGCCTTCCTTAATAGCGTCTGCCATTTGTTTTTTACGACTTCCCATAGCTTACTATTTTTTTCCTTTATTTTTTGCACCTGCATGACCTCTAAACGATCGTGTTGGTGAAAATTCTCCTAATTTATGACCTACCATATTTTCAGTTACGTAAACTGGTACGAATTGACGACCATTGTGAACTGCAATTGTTTGTCCAACAAAATCTGGAGAAATCATAGAGGCTCTAGACCACGTTTTGATTACTGTCTTCTTGTTAGCGGCTACATTTGCTTCAACTTTTTTAGCCAATTTATAGTGGATGTAAGGTCCTTTTTTTAATGAACGTGCCATATTATTTCAATTATTTCTTTCTACGTTCTACAATATACTTATTACTCGCTTTCGTCTTAGAACGTGTTCTATAACCTTTAGCTGGAATACCATTTCTTGATCTAGGGTGTCCTCCTGAAGATTTACCTTCACCACCACCCATTGGATGATCAACTGGATTCATTACTACTGGTCTTACTCTTGGTCTTCTACCTAACCATCTTGATCTACCTGCTTTACCAGATACTGTTAATTGATGATCAGAGTTAGAAATTACTCCAATTGTAGCCATACATTCTGAAAGAATCATTCTAGTCTCACCTGAAGGTAATTTTACTGTCGCAAACTTACCATCTCTTGCCATTAATTGAGCAAACGCTCCAGCACTTCTTGCCATTACAGCTCCTTGTCCAGGACGTAACTCAATACAAGAAATAATTGTACCTAATGGGATTTGACTTAATGGCATAGCATTACCAATTTCTGGTGCTATTGCTTCTTTACCAGACACTACATTTTGCCCAACTTGTAAACCATTTTGAGCAATGATGTAACGTTTTTCACCATCTTGATAATTCAATAATGCGATAAACGCTGTTCTGTTTGGATCGTATTCGATAGACTTAACTTCACCAGGAACTCCGGTTTTGTCACGTTTAAAATCGATAATACGATACTTTCTCTTATGACCTCCACCTATTTGGCGCATGGTCATTTTTCCTTGACTGTTTCTACCACCAGATCTTTTGTTCGGAACGAGTAAACTCTTTTCCGGCTTATCAGTAGTTATGGCGTCAAATCCATTTACTACTCTAAAACGCTGAGCTGATGTGATTGGTTTTAATTTTCTTACTGACATTGTTGTCTAATTACATGTTAGTGTATAAATCAATTACTTCACCTTCCGCCAGTTGTACAATTGCTTTTTTAACAGCATTTGTTTTACCATGTTGAATACCTGTTTTTGTATAACGGGTACTACGATCTGGACGGACATTTATAGTACGAACTTTTTCAACAGAGACACCATAAGCAGCTTCTACTGCTTTTTTGATTTCTACCTTGTTCGCCTTGGTGTTCACTTGAAACGTAAAGCAGTTATTCAACTCACTATTAGTTGTCGCTTTTTCAGTGATGATAGGTTTAATTAAGATACTCATTGTCTTCTTATTTACTTAAATTCGATTCAATTCCTTCTAAAGAACTCTCTAAAAGAACTAATTTATTTGCATTTAAAATTTTATAAGTACTTAATTCTGAGTTCATTACAACTTCAGAGCCTTTAAAATTTCGTGATGACAAATATACATTATTATTTGACGCACCCAACACAAACAAAGATTTTTTGTCTTGTATGTCTAGCGCTTTCAATACTGCTGTAAAGTTTTTCGTCTTTGGTGCATCAAAATTGAAGTCTTCCAAAACAACGATATCTTTATCATTAGCTTTCATTGTTAACGCTGATTTACGTGCTAAACGCTTCAGGTTTTTATTCAGTTTAAAACTGTAATTTCTAGGTCTTGGTCCGAACATACGTCCACCACCTTTAAATACACCAGACTTGATACTACCTGCTCTCGCTGTACCAGTACCTTTTTGTTTTTTAATCTTACGTGTACTTCCTGCAATTTCTGCTCTTTCTTTAGCCTTATGAGTTCCTTGACGTTGGTTAGCAAGATATTGCTTAACATCTAAGTATACTGCATGATTATTAGGCTCAATAGCAAACACCTCTTTAGAAAGGTCTACCTTTCTACCTGTGTCTTTTCCGTTTATATCTAAAACTGCTACTTTCATTACTTTTGAATAATTACATAAGAGTTTTTGTGTCCTGGAACACATCCTTTAACTACAAGTAGATTCTTTTCTGGAACTACTTTGTATACTCTTAAATTTTCAACATTCACTCTTTCGCCACCCATTCTTCCGGCCATTTTCATTCCTTTGAATACTCTCGCAGGATATGAAGCAGCACCAATAGAACCAGGAGCTCTTAAACGGTTATGTTGACCATGCGTTGCTTGACCAACTCCAGCAAATCCATGACGCTTTACAACACCTTGGAAACCTTTACCTTTTGAAGTTCCAGCAATATCAACATATTCACCTTCGATAAAGTGCTCTACTGTTATTGCGTCTCCTAATTTGTAATCTCCTTCAAATCCTTGAAATTCCGCGACTTTTACTTTAACAGAAGTACCAGCTTTCTTGGCATGACCAATTTCAGCTTTTGTAGCACTTTTCTCTGTCTTGTCATCGAAACCAAGTTGAAGGGCATTGTACCCGTCTACCTCTTCGGTTCTGACTTGGGTAACGATACATGGTCCAGCTTCGATTACTGTACATGGAATATTCTTTCCATTTTCATCGAAAATGCTGGTCATACCGATTTTTCTTCCTATTAACCCAGACATAATTATTAATTTATTTATTATTACTTATTTATTAAAATTCAAGGCCGAAAATACATTCGACCTTGAATTGTATTTTTACCGTTTTTCCTTCGCACGCAGCTCCGGACATGTTCTTTTCTGCTATAGCAGAATTATCGTCATTACACTTTAATCTCTACTTCAACTCCACTTGGTAATTCAAGCTTCATTAAGGCATCAATTGTTTTAGAAGATGAAGAGTAAATATCTAATAAGCGCTTGTAAGAGCTTAATTGAAATTGTTCTCTAGACTTCTTGTTTACGTGTGGTGAACGTAATACAGTGAAAATCTTTTTGTGTGTTGGTAATGGAATTGGTCCAGTTACAACAGCACCAGTACTTTTTACTGTTTTTACAATCTTATCAGCAGACTTATCAACTAAATTGTGATCGTAAGACTTTAATTTTATTCTAATTTTTTGACTCATTTTCTTTTAGTTTTAAGCTTCTACACCTTTTGCTGCTGCGATTACTTCATCTGAAATATTTTTAGGAGTTTCAGCATAGTGTGAAAATTCCATTGTTGACGTTGCACGACCTGAAGATAATGTTCTTAATGTTGTCACATAACCGAACATTTCAGATAATGGAACAGTAGCTTTCACAGTTTTTGCACCTGCTCTGTCTCCCATATCACTTACTTGACCTCGACGACGGTTTAAGTCACCTACGATATCACCCATATTCTCTTCAGGAGTAATAACTTCAAGTTTCATAATTGGCTCCATGATTACTGCTTTAGCTGCTTTTGCTGAATTCTTAAATCCAAGTTTAGCTGCTAATTCGAATGATAATTGATCTGAATCGACATCATGGTAAGAACCATCTGTTAACGTCACTTTCATAGCATCAACTTCATAACCTGCTAGCGGTCCATTAACCATAGCCATTTTGAATCCTTTTTCAACTGAAGGGATAAATTCTTTAGGAACGTTACCACCTTTAATTTCAGAAACAAATTCCAATCCTGTTTTTCCTTCTTCAGCAGGCTCAAGTGTAAATACGATATCAGCAAATTTACCACGTCCACCAGATTGTTTCTTATAAACTTCTCTGTGCTCTGCACGTTGCGTAATAGCTTCTTTGTATTCTACTTGAGGTTGTCCTTGGTTTACTTCAACCTTAAACTCACGCTTCAAACGGTCTACAATAATATCTAAGTGAAGCTCACCCATTCCAGAAATAATAGTCTGTCCTGAAGCTTCGTCTGTTCTCGCTGTAAATGTTGGATCTTCTTCAGATAATTTAGCTAAAGCCATACCTAATTTATCAACATCTGCTTTAGTCTTAGGCTCCACAGCTATACCAATTACTGGATCTGGGAAGTCCATAGATTCTAAAACGATAGGATTTTTCTCATCAGACATAGTATCACCAGTCTTAATATCTTTAAATCCTACTGCAGCTCCAATATCTCCTGCTTCGATAAAATCGATAGCGTTTTGCTTGTTAGAGTGCATTTGATAGATACGAGAGATACGTTCTTTTTTACCTGAACGGTTATTCAAGATATACGATCCAGCATCTAAACGACCCGAATATGCTCTAAAGAATGCTAAACGACCTACATAAGGATCTGTAGCAATCTTAAATGCTAAAGCTGAAAACGGCTCTTTTACATCTGGTTTACGTAAGATCTCTTCTCCTGAATTAGGATCTGTACCTACGATACCTTCTTTATCTGTTGGAGAAGGTAAGTAACGACATACAGCATCTAATAAGAACTGTACACCTTTATTTTTAAATGCAGAACCACAAATCATCGGGATGATAGCCATATCCATTACAGCAGCTCTAAGTGCAGCATGCACTTCTTCTTCTGTAATAGAGTCTTCATCTTCCATGAATTTCTCAAGTAAGTTCTCATCGTAAGTTGCAACTTCTTCTATTAAAAGCGCACGATACTTACGAGCTTCTTCTTTCATTTCTTCTGGAATGTCGATCACATCAAAAGTTGCCCCTTGAGTTTCATCATGCCATACGATAGCTCTGTTTTTTACTAAATCAATGATACCTTTAAAATCAGCTTCATCACCAATGTTTAATACAATTGGCACAGCGTTAGATTTCAACATATCTTTTACCTGCTGACAAACAGCAAGGAAATTAGATCCTTGACGGTCCATTTTGTTAACGAAACCTATTCTTGGAACTTTATAGTTGTCTGCTAATCTCCAGTTAGTCTCAGATTGTGGTTCAACACCATCAACTGCACTAAATAAGAATACTAAACCATCTAATACACGTAATGAGCGGTTTACTTCTACCGTAAAATCAACGTGACCAGGAGTATCAATAATATTGAAGTGGTATCCTTTTGTGTCTGGAGTAGGTTGCCCATTCTCCATTGGGAAATTCCAAGTACAAGTTGTAGCAGCAGAAGTAATTGTAATACCTCTTTCTTGCTCTTGTTCCATCCAATCCATTGTTGCAGCACCATCATGTACTTCACCAATTTTGTGAGAAACACCTGTATAATAAAGAATACGTTCTGTAGTTGTAGTTTTTCCTGCATCAATGTGTGCAGCAATACCTATATTTCTTGTAAATTTTAAATCTCTTGCCATGTCGTTAATTAAAATCTAAAGTGAGAGAATGCCTTATTTGCTTCTGCCATTTTATGAGTATCAACTCTCTTTTTAACAGCTGCTCCTTCTTCTTTAGCTGCTGCTAAGATTTCAGCTGCTAATTTTTGAGGCATAGATTTTTCATTTCTTTTTCTTGCGTATCCAATCAACCACTTCATTGCAGTTGAAACTTTACGATCTGGACGAATTTGCATTGGAATTTGGAATGTTGCTCCACCAACTCTACGGCTACGTACTTCTACGTGAGGCATAACGTTAGATAATGCATCTTTCCAAATTTCTAACGCCGTTTTCTCGTCGTCAGTTTTCTTTGACTCTACAATATCAATTGCATCATAGAATACTTTAAAAGCGATAGACTTCTTTCCATCCCACATCATCATATTAACGAAACGAGTTACTAACTGATCGTTAAATCTTGGATCTGGTAAAAGCGGTCTCTTTTTTGCTGCTCTTTTTCTCATGTCTTCTTCTTAAAGTTTTAAATTACTTCTTAGGGCGTTTTGCACCATACTTAGATCTACGTTGTGTTCTACCTGCAACACCTGCTGTGTCTAAGGCACCACGAACGATGTGATATCTAACTCCTGGCAAATCTTTTACCCTTCCACCTCTAACTAATACTATCGAGTGCTCTTGTAAGTTGTGTCCTTCTCCACCGATGTATGCATTAACCTCGTTTCCGTTTGTTAAACGAACCCTTGCTACCTTACGCATTGCTGAGTTTGGTTTTTTAGGTGTCGTCGTGTAAACACGAGTACATACACCACGTCTTTGTGGACACGAATCTAGAGCAGCCGATTTACTCTTCTTAGTTATTTTGGCTCTTCCTTTTCGTACTAATTGTGAAATTGTTGGCATATATTACTATATAAATTTTTATTAAACCCTCTCCTTAGAGGGCTGCAAAGGTAGAAATAAATATGAATAATTCAAACCCATAACGATTAATTTTAGAAAGTTTCTTAATTTATTTTTACAAGTACATATTTTTACTGATTAATTTCCGTTAGATTTGAACAATAATTCTATTGATGCTCAAAAAAATTAGTCCTTTTTTACTTCTCCTATCTATAGTATGGTCTACAGAATCGTCTGCCCAAAATCTATATTTAACTTCTATAGGAGCCACTGAAAAAGAAACTAAGACTATCGATTCTATTGGTTATAAAAAAACCTTCAATGACTATGAGTCTTTAGAAAAAGAAATTACTACCCTTCAAAAAAAAATAACTCAAATTGGATATATAGAAAATGAATTACTTTATTTGAAAAAGCAGAATGATACTACTTACCTCGCCTCTTTCAGTTTAAAGAATAAATATGACCACATTATTATTGAACACAATGGATTGGTAGATGTCTCTATTTTAAAACTTACAGATTTTTTAGATCAAAAGAACCGCTTAATTATACCTATAGCTAATGTTGAAAACACTCTACAATTTATCAATTCTGAAATAGCCAATCGTGGCAATCCATTTAGCACGCTAATTGTTAAGAACATTCAAAGGTTAGACGACAAAACACTAACAGGATCTCTATCGGTTTCAGAACCAAAATCAAGAACAACAGACAAGATTATTATAAAAGGATATGAAAAATTTCCAAAGTCTTACATCAACCGCTATTTAAAAATAAAAACAGAAGAAGTTTTCAACCTTGCTAAAATAAAAGAACAAACAGCTGCTTTGAATGACTTGGTGTTTGCTAATCAAATTAGAGATCCCGAGGTTTTGTTTACTAAAGATTCTACCATATTATATATGTATATAGAAAAGGCACGCAGCAATACCTTTGATGGTTTTTTAGGTTTTGGTACAAATGAGTCAACCAATAAGATTGAGTTTGATGGTTATTTGGATTTAAACCTCATCAATAACCTTAATTATGGAGAGTCATTAAAACTCTTGTACAAGAGTGATGAGAATGATCAACAAACCTTTGATTTGAAATTGGTCACTCCATATATATTTAGTTCTCCTATTGGCTTAGATTTGAACTTAAACATTTTTAAACGTGACTCCTCTTTTGTAACGGTGAGTCAAACAGCCAAAATTAATTATCAAATCAATAGCAGGCATGTTATTTCGGCTGGAATACATTCGGTCAAATCTACTGATCTCTTAGACGTACCAACAGCTTTAATTACAGATTACGACTCTAATAAATACCTAATAAACTATACCTACATAAAACGACAAAATTATGATCGCTTATTTCCTGTGAACTTCTTATTTGATCTGTCTTCTAGTTTTGGAAATCGGTCTTATGAAACATTAGACGAAAAGCAATCTAATTTTTACATCAATACATATAAAATTTTTAATCTCAATGATAAAAATAGTTTCTACGGAAGGCTTAACGCTAACTATTTAGTTTCAGACACTTATTTAGAAAATGAACTTCCTCGTTTTGGAGGCATCAATTCAATTCGCGGATTTGAAGAAAATAGCCTCATTGCCAATTTATATGCCGTTCTCAATACTGAATACAGATACAAACTCAATAACACCATTTATGTGCACTCTGTGATAGATGCCGCCTATTTTGAAAACCAAATATCTGATCAAAAAGAAAAGCTATTCGGATTTGGTTTTGGATTTGGACTATTGACCAAAGCAGGGTTATTTCGATTTAACTACACCAGTGGAAAAACTGAAGACAGAAAATTTAAATTATCTGACTCCAAAATTCATTTAAGTTTAACAACCACATTCTGATTTTCAATATTTAGTAATAAAATTCAAAATTTTCTCACTTAATCATTGTTTTGTAAGCTTTTTATTGTGAAATTTGGACTAGACCAATTTAAATCAATCAACAATATGAAAATAACACTTAGTAAAGTGCTAACACTTTTATTGCTGTTAGCTGTGCAACTTACGTTGGCACAAGAAAAAACCATTTCCGGAACTGTCTCAGACAATACCGGTTTACCAATTCCCGGAGTTAATATCTTAATTAAGGGAACTACAACCGGAACTCAAACAGATTTTGACGGAAATTACAATGTAAATGCCAATGTAGGCGATGTTTTGGTTTTTTCGTATGTAGGTTTAAAAACTCAAGAAATTACTGTTGGAGAATCTAATGTAATTAATGTTACCATGTTAGAGGATGCTGAATCTTTAGACGAAGTTATTGTTACTGCAGTAGGTATCAAAAGAAAGCCTGATGAAATCACAACAGCTTATGAAAATTTAAAAGCTGAAGAGATCACATCTGCTAACAACCCTGATGCTGTGCAATCTCTTGCAGGTAAAGTTTCTGGTTTACAGATTAACACGACTAACACAGGTGTTAATCCATCTACAACAATTAGACTAAGAGGAACACGTTCTTTATCTGGATCAAACTCTGCTTTGATTGTGATCGACAATGTTATTTCCTCGGCGACCATTTTATCAGATTTGGATCCTGAAATTATAGAATCCATAAACATCATTAAAGGTCCAAATGGAGCTGCGCTTTATGGATCTAGAGGTGGTAACGGAGTTATTATTGTAACCACTAAAAAAGGAGCAAGAGACACAGGGAAATTAAACATAAGCTACACGTCAACGCTTACTCTAGAAGAAATTGCTTTTTTACCGCAATTACAAGACAGATATGGTAAAGGGTATTGGGGCGAAATCGATGCCTTTGACCAAGGGTCATGGGGACCAGAATACGATGGCTCTCTTCAACCTGTGGGATTACCTTATCCAACCGTTTCAGATTTTAGATATGGTACTTACGAATTCAGAAAAGACAATATGAAAGACTTTTTTGATACTGGTGTTGCCTTACAAAACACAATTACATTATCTGGAGGAAACAGTGATGGATTTTATTCATTAACTGCAAACAGAAGAAAAACTGACGGTATCATTCCTGATGATGAGTATACAAAAGACTTTTTAGCACTTAGTGCTGGTAAAACGTTTGGAAAATTCTCAATGTCGGCTAATGTGAGATTTACTAGTGAAGACCAATCGGTTTCAAATGGTGTTTATGGACAACTTGCTCAGTTACCAAGTGACGTTAATATTTTAGACTTTGATTCTGGAAGTAACAGTGATCACTGGACTGCTTTTGGCGATAGTCCTTACTGGGTAAAGAATAACCAACGATCTATTTCAGAAAATACAAGATCTGATTTATCCGCAGAATTATCTTACCAATTCAATGATAATATCAGTGCAGTATTAAGGAGTAATGTTGTGACTAATAGCGGTAAAGGTTTTACCTATGTTAATGATTATGTTTCCGAATTTACGATTACAGGAGATGGTAGAGATATTCAATCATCTTTAAGTGTGAACAGTAATAATTCAAGAACATTATATACCGACTTAATTGCAAACTTCAATTACGATTTAACAGAAGATATTGGATTAAAATCACTAGTTGGTTTTAACTCAACTGAAAGCAGAGGTTTCTCTCAAACTACAGCTGGAGACATTTTAACGCTTCCAGGTTTGTATACTGTAGAAAATATCTCAAGCGGTATTACTGTTACAGATTTCAGTTCGAAAAGAAGACAACAAGCCATTTTTGCAAATGTTGATTTAAGTTATAAAGATTATTTATTTTTAAACTTAACAGGACGACAAGAATGGGATTCTAGATTGCAGTCTCCAGGAAGAGATATTGGAGACATTGGCTTCTTCTACTATTCTGCTGGTGCGTCTTTCATTCCAACAAAAGCATTTCCAGAAATTAAAACAGACTTTTTACATAAAGTAAAAGTATCTGGAGGTTATGTAAAAACTGCAAATATTTCGGCTTTAGGATCACATGATTTATTTGATACAGGATTTAGACCAGCCGCATTCCCTTTCCCAGGTGGTGTAAACTCGTTTATAATCCCTTCTTCTACTTTTGATAATGCTATTGAGCCTGAATTCATTAGTACTTTCGAAGCAAATCTTAATCTAGAACTTTTAAAGCGTGGTGGTATTCCAAGAATTACTCTAGATGGTAGTTATTCGTTCTATACGAACGACAATCAAATACTAAGTGCTTCGGTATCTTCATCAACTAGTGTTTTTAGCGCTGGTATCAACGTAGGTGAAACCGAAACTAATGCTTACGAAGTAGATTTAGGTCTTACTCCTATTAAAACAGATGACCTAAGATGGAATCTAAACTTTGGTTATGCCTCTCAGCGCACAATCGCTACTAAGATTACTGAGGATTCAGACCAATTAGGTAGTGGTGCTCCTGGTATTTACGCCATTCAAGGTCAAGAATATCCTTTGATTCAAGGTACAGCTTATGAAAGAGATGATCAAGGTCGAGTGGTTTTAAATCCTGATGGATCACCTAGAACAGCTTCTGGGTTGAAAGTTCTAGGAAGAACTACTCCTGATTATATTTTAAATTTCGGAACAGACATCACTTATAAAGGATTTAGATTAAGTGCCGTTGCCGATTTTAGAACAGGACATGTATTCTATTCAAATATCTACAATAACCTTACTGGTCAAGGCCGTAGTTTCATTACTGCTGAAAACGGAAGAGGGTATTTCATTTTCCCAAATTCAACAGTTCAAGGTTCTGGAACAACTAACACAGATGTGTTAACAGGACCATCTTACGGAGGACCATCTGCTTATGCACAATACCAATCGTTTGTTCAAAGTGGAGATTTCACAGGTGTAGATGAGAACTTTGTTTTAGATGCAACAGCATTTAAACTTAGAGAAGTTGCCCTAAGCTATACCTTACCGAGCAAAGCACTTGAAAACACATTTATTCAAGGTTTATCAGTTGGTGTTAGTGGAAGAAATTTATTGATTGTTTTACCAAAAGAGAACAGACGATATAATGATCCTGAAATAGGTTCTGGAATAGGTGGATATGGTCAAACGCCTCCAACTAAATTTTATTCAATGAACGTAAAACTTAACTTTTAAGAAAATGAAAAACATAAATAAAATAAAATATACGATAATGTCATTGGCACTATTATTTCTTACATTTTCTTGTAACGATGTGCTAGTGAATGAAGATCCTAACGGAGTTGTCATTGATCAATTACCTCCTGAAGTAATTCTTCCAGGAGCATTGACTGTACCTGCAGAGACGTTAATGACAACTATGAACGGATTAGGAAATACTATGATAGCCACATGGTCAGGTAATGCACAGCAGGTGCAAGCTCCTTACTTTGTAGAGTTCCAATATCAATTAACTACAGATTTTTATAGTGGTATATGGGATAACTTAATGGCAAGAACTGGAAACTTAACTCAAATTATTGAGAATGAGTATGCAGATAATTATGATTACTTCAAAGGTGCCTCTAAGATTTATAGAGCATTCTATTTTCAGTATTTAGTAGACCTTTATGGTGACATTCCTTTTACAGATATTCATCAACGTGGTGATTTATTATTCCCAGAATATGATAATCAAACAGATGTTTATGTTGCTTTGATTGCCGATATAAACGATGCCATTGCTCAAATCCAAAATACAGACACAAGTACTGCAATTGGAATGGGTTCTAATGATGTTATCATGGGAGGAAACATGGACATGTGGATAAAATTTGGAAATACTGTAAAACTGAGAATGTTATTACGTATGTATGATGCTGCTCAAGGAACACCAGATTTACAGTCTATTGTAAATGGTGAGCTTGCAGCTCTAAATAATGCCAACTTCTTAGGTGCAGGAGAAAATGTGACAATCAATCCAGGATATTCAGATGAGGAAGATCGTATGAATCCATTTGCTGAAACGTTTGGTTACGATCCTGGACAATTTGGAAATGCTTCTAACCAAACTTTCTCTAACTTAAGAGCAGGACCAACTACCTTTTTGGTTGAGTTTTTAGACGGAACAACAACTGGTGTTTCAGATGCCAGACTTCAAAGACTTTACGCTCCAAGAGGTGGTCAAGCAACAATCCAAGGAAATACTCAAGGTGGAGAAGATCAACCGTCTAGAATTGGACCTGGATTATTAATATCGCCACAACAAGATGGTTATATTATGACAGCTTCCGAATCACTATTCCTTCAGTCTGAGGCTGTATTTAGAGGTGTATTAAATTCTGGAAACGCTAAAGGTCTTTTCGAAAGTGCTATTCAGTCTTCATTTGATAGACTTGGTGCTTCTATTGGAAGTTATTTAAACGATGCTAATAATATCAACGGAATTGGTTGGGATGGCAGCGCAGATAAACTTGAAGCTATTATTACTCAAAAATGGATTGATTTAGGTGGAACCAATGGTATTGAAACTTGGATAGAATTCACAAGAACTGGTTTCCCAAGTAACATGCCACTTCCAGATATTACAAACAGACCTAATAGACCATTACGATTATTATATCCAACCTCAGAATATACAGGAAATTCAGCAAATGTTAGTGTTTACAATCAAACGGTAGATACAGCTTTTGATACACCTGTATTTTGGGACGTTAACTAAAAAAAAAGATTATGAAAAAAATTAAATTTATTGTTTTGACAATTCTAGCTGCTCAGTTGGTAGTCTCTTGTAGTGTAGACGACGATCAACAACAGTTAGAAGCAGACCTAGCTAATACACCTTTTGTGGTTGGCTTTAATAACAGTTCGGCAGCTCCTGCTTTTTTAACAGATGGACAGGTGAACTTGTATAGTGAGAATATTGTTTTATTTGGTGGAGAAGAATTTGCTAGCACACCTAGTATAACGGTTAACTTCGAAGTGGATCAAAGTTCAACAGCAGTTGCTGGAACAGATTATGACTTTGTAAGTGGATCGCAATCTGTTACCATTGAGGAAGACAGAGACTTTGCGAAATTGGATATCAATTTTTACTCTGATGTTATAGATGTAGATAATCCAAAGACACTTGTTTTAAATATAACTTCTGCTAGTAATGGTGAAGTTGCAGCTTCCTTTAGAACATTGACAATTACTATTAATGGTATTTGTTTTTCAGATATTGGTGGAATGTATAGTGTGACAACAACATATGGATACCATGATTTCTTACCAGATTATAATCCTCAAACTACAGATATTGAAATTGAAGCCCTAGGTGATGGTCTTTACAGAGTATTTGATATGTCAAGTGGGTTATATAGTTCTGGACCGTATGCAGCTGCATATGGAACTGGCCCAACTAGCTTTGATGTAGAATTCACAGAAAATTGTGGTGAGATATCTTGGGTAAATCAAAATGACCCTTGGGGATTAGTCATTCCTCTGGATGGAGGCGTTAATGCCGTAGATCCTGATACTGGAGTAGTAACCATCTCATGGTTTTGCGAAGGTTATGGCGAAAATGGAGTTTCAGTTTACACACCACTTTAATACTAGAAAAACATGAAAAATATACATAAAAAAATAAGTTATTCTTTAGTTTTCGTTTTCCTGTTAGGTCTTGTTACCTTTTCATGTGAAGATGACGATTCTATTCCAAGAAGAGGAAAACCTGAGTTAACAGTAATGAGTAATTCGGTTACAGTAACTGAAGGCGAAACAGCTGTGTTCAATATTGATGTTGAATTCGCTGTTTCAGAAAAAATAGACATTAGAGTCGACATTCTAGATGATGAAGGCAATCCAGTAGTAACTGCTAATCCAACAGATGGTGATGCTACAACTGGTAATGGTTTTTATGATAGAATACAATTTGAAGACGTTGAAGTACCTTACCCAACTTGGTTTGAGTCTGGTTGGTTTGAGTATGGATATCTTGGTGGTACAGGATACGTAGCATCCTTCCCTCCTTTTACTGAATCAATTGAATTAAATATTGAAACGATTCAAGATTTTATTCCTGAGAATACAAAAACAGTTAATCTAAGATTGACGTCTACATCTCTAATGGCTGCTACCATATCTGAAGATATTAGTGTAACCATTAACGATTTCGTAGGAAATGATTTAGTTGCAAGACTAAATTGGGCTGGTGACTATTTAGAAAGTAGTGCAGATCCTTGTGATATTGACAATGGACTAGATTTAGATCTTGAACTTATCTTCGGAGGTGCTTACATACAAACAAGCTATAACGACTGTCCCGAAGAACTTACCATTTTAGGTTCAGATGCTGATGGTACTTATATTATTGATGCTAGTTTTTGGACTGCCAATGGTAACTCATCTTCAGACAATAGCAATGTACCTGCCTCTCTCGATTTTATGAAGGCTGGTGTATTTGTAGAGTCTGTTGACCTGTCCTCTTTATTTCCATTAAATGATGGTGGACTTAACGACGGTAATGGTAATGCTATTACGTCATTTACTGTTGAAAAAACAGGAAACACCTACACAATCACCGACAGTAATAACACACAAATTGCTCAAGGTAGATTTGCAGACCATAGAATGTCACTCAAAGAAAAGAAAGCATTAAAAAACAAGTAATTGATTGCATGACATATGAATAATCAAAAGCCACCTAAAATTAGGTGGCTTTTTTTGTTAAATATGAACTATCTTAATTATTTTTGGCATTAATATGTTAGGTTTACAAAAAAAGTTGCACTAATAATTTATCAAAAAATTGCTATGATAAGAAAACTACTCGTCTCTCTTACGCTTCTCATATATTTTAATTCTTCAGCTCAAAACACTCTTGGAACTACCTTTATTACTGAAGATGCATTTGAAGCTTTTACACTTTTTACGGTAAATACCAAGTCTTATGTATTAAACAATTGTGGTGAAGTTATAAACGAATGGACAAGTGCATATTTACCTGGAAATGCCGTGTATTTACTTCCTAACGGAAATCTACTCAGAGCAGGTAGATTAGTAGATGGCTCTAGTGATATCTCACTAGGCGGACAAGGAGGAATTGTAGAACTATTTAACTGGGACGGTGATTTGATATGGTCGTATGTTTATAGTTCTAATACATTTAGACAGCACCATGATATCTTTCCTATGCCAAATGGAAACGTATTAATTCTTGCTGTAAAAACAATTACCGATACTGAAGCCATAGATGAAGGAAGAAACCCAGCCTTATTGACAGATCCACGTCTTTACATGGAAGAAATCTTTGAAGTAGAACCTGTTGGCACTAACCAGGCCAATGTTGTTTGGGAGTGGAATATCAAAGATCATTTAATACAAGATTTCGATAATACAAAAGCTAACTTTGGTAGTATTGCTGATAATCCAGGTAAGATGGATATTAACTTCTTAAATGGCGGTACTGGAGCAGAAAACTGGCTACATTTTAATTCGATACAATACTATGAGAACTTTGACCAAATAGTAATTAGTTCAAGAAATCTCAGTGAAGTATTAGTTATTGATCACTCGACCACAACTGCTGAAGCCGCAACAAGTTCAGGTGGAAATTCAGGCAAAGGGGGTGATTTTTTATACCGCTGGGGAAATCCGCAAGCATATGGTCAAGGAACAGAAGCTGACCGAATTTTATACGGACAGCATTACCCTCACTATATAGAAGATGGTTTGACAGATGCAGGAAAAATTATTTTGTTTAATAACGGTAATGGTCGAGCACCAAACTTCTCAGAGGTGTTAATTATAGACCCACCTGTTTCTAATACTGGTGACTATAGTTACACTCCCGGAACAGCTTATGGACCATTAGCAGCAGATTATACCTATGCAGATCTTCCTGCTGATCCTTTGGAGGATTCAGATTTCTATTCTGCTATCGTGAGCAGTGCACAACGTTTACCAAATGGCAATACAATGATTTGTGAAGGACGAACAGGTGAATTCTTTGAAATTGACGCTAGTGATAATATCGTATGGGAATACCAAAACCCAATTAGTAATGCAGACGGAACAACTTATGTTCAAGGTGAAGAGCCACCAGTAAACGGACTAGTTTTTAGAGCTCTAAAATATGCTCCAGACTATCCTGCTTTTTTTGGTAGAGACCTTACCCCTGGCGCTCCTTTAGAACAAAACCCAGACCTTACAGCATGCTTTAATTTAAGCATCGATGATTTTGAAATTTCCGAAATTTCAGTACACCCTAATCCAACTTCAGATTATATCACCGTAACATCAACAAGCAACATTGATAAAATTGAATTGTATTCTGTTTTAGGTAAAAAAGTACATGAAGTAAAGCAAACAAATTCTTTAGATCTATCTCACTTTGATTCTGGAGTTTATTTCGTTCAATTATATTCTGGTAATGCCAGTATCAGTAAAAAAATAATAAAGCAATAATTACTAAAGACAATACATTGTAACCATTCTATTTTTAGAATGGTTTTTTTATACCTTTGCGCCATGGAAAAAGAAACTACCATTTTTGGTATACGTGCTGTCATTGAAGCGATAAAGGCTGGTGAGAATATTGATAAGATATTTTTACAAAAAGGCTTACGTGGCGAATTGTTTTCTGAGCTTGAACAGCTTTTAAAGAAAGAGCGTTTAAACAGTTCTTATGTACCTGTTGAAAAACTCAACCGTCTATCAAAAAAGAACCATCAAGGCGTGGTTGCTCAAATTGCTCCTATTTCATTTTATGATATTGAAGACCTTGTAATGAATGTTATTGAGTCTGGTAAAACACCATTATTTTTGTTACTAGATCAACTAAGTGATGTACGAAACTTTGGTGCTATAGTACGTACAGCCGAGTGTACAGGGGTTTCAGGTATTATCATCCAAAAAAAAGGCGGTGCTCCAGTAAATGGTGATGCCATTAAAACAAGTGCTGGTGCTCTTTTTAAAATGCCTATTTGCAAAGTAGATCATATTAAAGATGCTGTTTTTTATATGCAAGCCAGTGGAATCAAAGTTATTGCAGCCACCGAGAAAACAGACAATACCATCTATGATGTTTCTTTTAAAGAACCTTGCGCTATTATTATGGGTTCAGAAGGAAAGGGTATAAATCCGTCTGTTTTGAAAGTTTCAGATGAAAAAGCAAAACTTCCGCTATTGGGTGAGATAGAATCGTTGAATGTATCTGTGGCTTGCGGTGCGTTTCTATATGAAGCTGTTAGACAACGTCTCTAATCTTTATTCTCTTTGTATGTATAATTAATAGTTGGGCCTTTATCTGCTTCGGAAAGTGGTTCTTCCTCGATCTCAGGCTCTAGGTTTTCAATAAAGTTCCCATTTTCATCAAAGTGTTTTAAAAACGGATCATCATCTTCATTATAATCTGGTTGCTGCCAAACATAACGTTCAGGCTTTGCTATGGCTTTTCTAAAAATAATAGCAAAAATAAAACCAGTAATGAGACCACCAAGATGCCCTTCCCATGACATACCGTCTTTAACAGGAAATGCATACCAGATCATACTTCCGTAGAGAAAAACAATAATTAAGGATAGAGCTACTAATCTAAAATGTTTGGCAAATATACCTTTAAAGAAAATAAAACTCACTAAGACGTAAACCAATCCACTCGCTCCAATATGATTTGCTGGTCTACCTATAATCCAAGTAAAAAGTCCAGAAAGCAGGATTCCAAAAAACAGCACTTTCCACGAAATTTTTCGATAGAAATAAAATAAGGCAACAGATAGAATAAACAACGGAATACTATTGTGATATAAGTGTTCTATATCTGAATGAATGAACGGACTCGTAAAAATCCCTGTTAGGCCTTCCAACTCTAATGGATATACACCTAAGCGCTTTATCGATGGAAAAAAGCGTACTTGTAACCAAAACACAATCCAAATAGAAAGCACAAAAAATATAGGATAGGCAATTACTCCAGTAGAATACTTAAAATGTTGTTGATTATTGCTCATGTATGGTCTAATTTAAAACTTTAATAGCAAATTGCTATCCATTTATTAAAACTATGAAATATTGTCACATTCGTTTTTTGTAATTTTACAGTATGAATGAACCTCTTGCAGAACGATTACGGCCACAAAAGCTTGACGATTATTTAAGTCAGTCGCATTTGGTTGGCAAAACTGGCGTTTTGACCCAACAATTAAATCAAGGCGTAATTGCCTCAATGATTTTTTGGGGACCACCAGGCACTGGAAAAACAACATTGGCAAATATTATAGCTAATGAATCTAAACGTCCTTTCTATACACTAAGTGCCATAAATTCTGGTGTTAAAGATATCAGAGAGGTTATAGATAAAGCAAAACAAAGTGGAGGTTTATTTACAACTAAAAATCCTATTTTATTCATTGATGAAATTCATCGATTTAGTAAATCTCAGCAAGATTCTTTATTACAAGCTGTTGAAAAAGGATGGGTCACGCTTATTGGTGCAACGACTGAAAACCCAAGTTTTGAAGTGATTCCTGCGCTCCTATCGCGTTGCCAGGTTTATATTTTAAACTCCTTTGAAAAAAGCGACCTTGAAGCCTTGTTACATCGTGCAATTAAAGAGGATCAATTATTATCTAATCGCAAAATAAAACTCAAAGAAACCGAAGCTTTAATTAGACTATCTGGTGGTGATGCGAGAAAGCTTTTAAACATCTTTGAACTTATTGTCACCTCATTTGATGAAAACGAGACGATTGTTATTACCAACGATATTGTTTCTAAACGCGTACAAAGCAACACGGTTCGTTATGATAAAACTGGAGATCAGCATTACGATATTATTTCGGCATTCATAAAATCTATACGAGGTAGCGACCCTAATGCAGCTGTATATTGGTTGGCACGAATGATAGAAGGTGGTGAAGATGTAAAATTCATAGCGCGTCGTTTATTAATTCTGGCCAGTGAAGATATAGGCAATGCTAATCCTACAGCTTTAGTTATTGCTAATAATGCATTTCAGGCTGTATCTGTTATTGGGTATCCAGAATCTCGAATTATACTAAGTCAGTGTACTACTTATCTTGCTACTTCTCCAAAAAGCAATGCGTCATACGAAGCCATTGGCAAAGCACAACAATTGGTTAAAGAAACGGGAGACTTATCTGTACCACTATCTATAAGAAATGCGCCTACAAAATTAATGAAAGAATTAGGCTATGGAGACAACTACCAATATGCTCATAAGTATGAGAACAACTTTGCAACACATGAATTTCTGCCTGAAGACATAAAGAATACTACACTTTACAACCCAGGAAATAATGCACGAGAAAAAGCGCAGCGTGAATTTTTAAAATTGCGATGGAAAGATAAGTACGGCTATTAGAACTTAAGGTTTATTTTCTTGACCTTCAGACCTTCTCCATTATTTTCGGCATAGACCCAAGCTCCATTACTTCTGTATACTACAGCATCTTTTCCTTGAACGATATACATATCAGGTGATCCAGAATACAATAATATCATCACCTTTTTTGGTTCGGTATCTACAATTTGAAATCCGTTATCAATTGGTTGAGCATATAGTATTTCCTTTTTATTAGCAGCACTAGGCGTTACTACTGCTTGCTCTTCTACCGTTTCTACTTCAGGTTCAACAGTGTCTTTCACAACCTCTTTCGCTTCTTCTTTTTTACGAACATCAATCGCTTCTTCAGGTACTTTCTCGGTTTCCTTAACCTCAACAACAGGTTGACTTGTCATACTTGTTTCTTTTCCTGCATTACCATTGTACTTATAATCGAAGTTTTGATATGTCGCAAATGCATCTCTTAATGCTCTATTATATGCCTTTTTGTACTCTTTGATCTTTGTACGTCCAATAACAGAAGATGCAATTACATTATTTTTACAATCGACTAAATCAATTTGAACTTTGGTGACTAGAAACCCACCTTTTACATCTTTTAAAACAGCTTTAAGTCCTAAACAATTATTAGCACCAAGGTCAGTGGGGAATTCATCATTTTGCAAATACGCTTCATATCCATATTTATTAAATAAGAATTTAGTTAATGAATTTAATTGGTATTGATCTTCAGATTTTTGAAAATCATACTGATTATCAATAATGATATATTTATAATTATTTATCGCTTCCTGAGCGTTACTATTAAATTGAAATAAAAAGCTAAAAGCAATTAGAAAAAGTAATCTATTCATTTGAATCAAAAATTAGGTTAATTCCGAATTGTAAAGATACACTTTGTGCTCTAGAAATATTTTGCAATTCGGATAAATTATTTCCCATAAGATACATATTAAAGCTTCCAATATGCATGGAGGCACCTAAACCTATATTATGATAAGAAAAATCATCAACAGTGTAGGTGAATTTTAATCGTAAAAAATCGAATAATCGTCTGTAATAAAATGCCGTAACAGCAAACTGAGGTTGTCTTGGTCTAAATATTGAAAACAATTGTAAACCAATACCATTTTGATAGGGTTTACGACCTGCATAGCAATCACAGTCTTCATCATTCTTTTTCCCAAAATTATAACGATACGACGCATTAAATTTTGTAGAACGCCAACTTACATAATTACTTTTGAGTGTATCAATTTGAATACTTTCGTCGAACTCGTCTTCTAAGTTTTGCCAATAAGGTGTAGTCCCATCTTCATTTAACAAAGGCGGAAATACAAGCTCTAAACCTTCAGTTGTATAACTACCATTAAGATGATAGGTTTCTACATCTTTACTATGAAAAATAGCTCCAACATCTAATAAACTACCAGTAATGACATGCTGTTCTTTAGGCTGATAAGTAAATCCCACATCAAAGCCCAAACCTAAATTACCACCAAAAAGCACACGTTTTCTAAGTGTTTTAATATCTTCACTAAAATCTGAATTATCATCTCCTAAAAGTGAGGCGAGACCAGAGGTTTGCACCTTTCCATCTAGTGATTGAAATACGTGTTCATAGACATTATCGCCTGTTGTACTTTCTCGAGTTGTAAAGGTTCCCGAATTATTTCTACTGTTCACATTAGCAATGCTAGAATACAATTTTGCTCTAGCACCTATAGTAAGTTTCTTATTGAGTTGTTTATTGATTCCGAAGTGAAGCACAGATATAACCTCTCCTTTAAGGTTTACATCACCTAGTGAAAATGATTGTCCGATATAATCTGCATTCCCATCCCAAAGCAAGACAGCTAATTCTTTAGGAAAATAGAATATAACATCAGCTTCTTCATACATCCCATATGAAAAATAAGTGGTCTCATCTTTACGCCAGCCTCCATTAATAATCTCTAACTGTTGATTAAACGTAAAATAATCTCGATTTGATAATGAAAAAATAGCATTTCTAATTTTTGTGTTGATATCAATGCCATCATCTTTAAAAATATCATAGGCTGAAACACCCGAACTACCAACATTAAGATGAAACTGTGATAACAGCGGAATTCCAAAATGTTTATCAAACGCTACTAAAGCGCCCGGATTTTGATGTAATGTTTGCGGCAGATCATTAAAATCATACAAGAGTTCTTTATTTTGGCTCATACCAAAAACAGAGATTAATACTGCTATGTATGTGATTTTTAGACGCATTCATTTATAATTCGAAATAAAAGGTGGCTTTAGATTCTAATTTTAGTTGTCCTAAAACAGATATATCTATTGGGTTTGTATTTGGTGGTAATGTAATGCGATAAATTAGTTTTGTCGCCTCTTCGAATGTACTTAACTCTGGCTCTTCAATTAAAAAGTTTGACTCTACAAAAACAGGAGTATCTGGAAGACCTGGTAGTACTTCTACTTGAGCCAAATAACGTTGTTCATCATTATCATTAACAAAAATAAAATCGACATTAAAGTTTCTGTCTAAACTATTTGTGAATTGAAAGGTTAAGTTTGTCTTTGCTAATTGATCGACAAAAAAATCGGAATTAATATATTCAAGTCGTGTTGTATCTGTTAAAACGAGAACTTCCTGCTGTGTGTTTTCATCAATAAAATTAGTAGCTTCTAAATTTGAAAAAATTAAACTTGCTTCGAAAACTGGTGTAGGCAAAATATTTTCCGCCTGATCAAAATCGACATCATTTACACATGATGAACTAAAGAGAACACCAACGGTTATGACAAATAATACGACTAATCTTGATCGTTTCATAAAGGCTTAGGCTTAGTACTAAAACGACAATATCATCAAATAAGTATATCATAAATACTTTTTTAGATCCTCAAGTCGTTTTACCTGTTTAATATGATCTTCAGCATTATAGTCGTGATAATTAAATAAAATTACATCCAAACCAACATCCATGGCTCCTAAAATATCTGCTTCATAGTTATCACCAATCATTAAGCTTTCGTTAGGTTTGGCTTCGGCGAGATCTAGCGCATGATTAAAAATGATGGGATTTGGTTTTTTAACACCTGCTCTTTCAGAATTGGTTATGGTCTTAAAATACTGAGATATATTGGCATTATCCATTTTTCGCTGTTGTGCTTCCTCAAATCCGTTTGTAATGATATGCAAATGGTAATCACTCTGTAAGTGCTCTAAAATATCTACAGTACCATCAAAGAGATGATTAAATGTGGTGAGATAGGTAATGTAGTCCTCAGATAATTGGTTAATGATCTGATCTGAAACATCGAAACGAACAGCATCAAATGCATCTTTTAAACGTCTATATCTCAAACTCGATTTATCTATTTTTTCTTCTCTATATAATTTCCAATAATTAAGATTTATAGGTTCATAAAGGTCTAAGAAGTCTTTGGTGTCTAGGTCAAGCTGATGTATCTCAAAAATTTTCTCGAATGTCAATGCAGAATTCTTATCAAAATCCCAAAGTGTATGATCTAAATCAAAAAATATATGTTTAATTCCCTTAATTTTCATGTCTAGATTTTAATATTTGAGTAAATAATTTTCTAAAGCCTTTCCATCTGATATCACTTCCAAAACAATAATTATGAAATACAGGAGTGAATGTACCATTCACTTGTTTTACGGCGTCTATCAATCGCTGTAATTCTTGTGCTTTATCCAATTGTGATTGATGCTTTAATAGTGCATGATCTAAGCAGTGGAATGAATTGATAAGCAATGGTGTTGGCATTTCGTAATCAAGATCATAAAATAAAAATGGTGTACATGTTCCCGCTCTAAACCCTAAATGATTAAGATAGCCCATAGTGAAATCATTCTTAATCTCTAATTCAATAAGGTTACGATATGATGTCGGTAAATTAATCTTGGAAAATGAGTTTCTCGTAGCTTCCAACTCATAATTAGTGACAAATTCCATTTTCTTCTTTTCCTTTTTCAAAATAGAAATATCATCTAAAGAAAAATAAGAAGCCTTCAATCCTACTTTACAATAGTCTGCAATAGATTTAATGAGTGACACAAATTTCTTTTTATTGATACTGATATTTTTGTCATAGGTTGAATAATCACCAATTAAGAAAAACACAATAAACTTAAAATCGTACTGTTTTTGTTTATTTATAATCCATTTGAAGGTGTCATATGGGTCACGTTTAAAACCAAATAACACCATAAAACGTTGGTAAAGTCGTCTTAATTTGAATCGGTATAAATCGTTTAGCGCACCTCCAACTGTTCGCATCAAACCTTTTTGTTTGAAGTAATAGGCCATTGGCACATCTATAACTGGTTGAATAGAATATGTTTTCTTCGGAAAAGTAAAACCATCAAATTTTTGCTCAAGTAAAGTTTTTAATTTGTAGGCCCACATATCAACTACAGGTTGTTGCAAAAAACCATGTTTATACGCTAGGCTTTCGGTCGCTGTGAATCGGCCATAATCATCTTTAACATGCGGCAAATATTCTTCATAACGACTCAATAGATAAAAGGATGCTGCAAAAATATCAAATGGTAGCGCACTTTTTTCTCCTGTAGCAAAAAAGCATTTGGTGTCGTCCCAATCTTGAACATTGATATCAATATCTGATAAACCTTGTTCAAATAACAACTCATGGTTTCTTATAAAAATCTCATGACTCAAAGGCTGTCGTGTATAGGACATCTTTAAGCTATCATGAGCAATAAACTCCTCTATGGTTGTAGTGAATGACACAGGAATCCCCAAAACTCTCGTACATAAGTGCTTGAACGCATATCGAAGTCGAGGTGTTATTTTATGTGTATAAACGAGTAGCAAAAATATATCTAGTTTTTACAAAAGGGTTTCATCTGCGAAACTAAAATATGCTTTTTCTGTGATAATGAGATGATCTAGAACTTTTATATCTAAACTTTGTGCTGCATTTTTTAATTTTTGAGTTAATTTTTTGTCAGCTTCGCTTGGTTTTAAACTTCCCGACGGGTGATTATGAACTAATAACAAAGCTACTGCTCCAACTTCTAAAGCCGTCTTCAGAACGAGGCGTACATCTACTAAAGTCCCAGTAATTCCTCCCTTACTTAGTTGCTGTTTTTGGATAATCTTATTAGAGTTATTGAGATAGATAATCCAAAACTCTTCATGAGGTAACTCACCAACAATAGGCTGCATAAGATCAAAGACAGAAGCACTGGACTTGATCTTCTTTTTTTCAATGATTTCGGTTCCTATCCTACGGCGAGCTAACTCTAGTGCTGCAACAATTGAAATAGCTTTGGCCTCACCAATACCTTTAAAGGCCATTAATTGCTTTAAATTCAGTTTTCCGAGTGTATTTAAATTATGATTTGCACTGGACAATATGCGTTTACTAAGGCTAACAGCACTCTCATCTTTATTTCCAGAGCCAATTAAAATGGCTAGTAATTCGGCATCACTCAATACAGACTTCCCTTTGTTACGAAGTTTTTCTCTTGGTTGATCATCTTGTGACCAATTTTTTATTGAAAATGAAGTCGTTTTTTTAGTCATCTTATAAAGATATATTGTAACTTTCTAGATGTAAATATAATGCATTATATAGAAAAAATACTACATGCTTATGAAATCTATATTCACAACAGAAGCACACACTGAAATCATTAACAGAATTGAACAACTAGATGACCAAGCGCAAGCAAAATGGGGAGAAATGAATGTTGGACAAATGGCTTGGCATTGTCAAGGCCCTTTAAATATCATCCTTGAAAAAAATGATTATGGAATGAAACCTAGTTGGTTTGTTAAATTGTTTTTTAAAAAATCTTTATACAATGATAAACCATGGCGTAAAGGTTTACCAACCGCAAAATTCTTAAAAACTAAAGAAGATAAAAACTTTAATGCAGAAAAAGCAACACTTGTAGAGCTTATAAATGAACTACATACTCAGCGTGATAAATCAGAATGGAATCCTCATCCTGCATTTGGGTATTTCACAGCCGACCAATGGGGACAAATGCAATACAAACACTTAGACCATCATTTAAAACAGTTTGGTGTATAAACTAAAAGAGTAAACAATTGAACTACCCTCCAAAACATCATCAGGATAATAATAAAGATCATATGATCGAGGTTATAAAAACCTATCCTCTAGCCACTGTGATTTCAGTTGAAAACAATCAACCATTGATTACACATTTGCCTTTAATCTTTGAAAACGGAAAGCTTATTGGACATATTGATATTTATAATCCTCAAGTCAATTTATTAAAAGAGGGTAATGCTGTGACCTTATTGTTTTCTGGACCAGAATGTTACATCTCACCAAGTGTCTATGGAACTACACAATTACCAACTTGGAATTATATAAAAGTGCATCTCAAAGGAACTGTGGAAGCTATAGAGAGCAAAGCAGCTTTAAAACAGTCGTTAATTACGATGACTGAGTTTTTAGAGGCGCCAGATCATAAATATATTCTAGAACCTGATAATCCTAGATTAGATCGCAACCTTGATTACATTAAAATGTTTGAAGTTACCATAACCGGTTGGGAAGGAAAGTTTAAACTCTCACAGGATAAAAAACCAAGTGATACAAAATTTGCTCGTGAAGAATTGATACGAGCAAATCAAGATAGCATCAAACAGTTTTTAGATACCGTTTTTTAATGAAAACTATATTCCTAATTCATATCTTCACAACAGTATTCATGACTGGTTTGTGTTGGTTTGTACAAATTGTTCATTATCCGCTTTTTAGAGCAATCGATACCGATGTGTTTCCAAAGTATGAAAGAAAAAATGCAATTACTGGCATAATTACAGTCCCAGTGATGACGATTGAACTCATTACTGGACTTATTCTGATATATAACTATCCAAAAAATCTATATATACTAAATATAGTGTTGCTAGCTATGATTTGGTTAAGCACTATGATTTTTCAGGTTCCAATTCATTTAAAACTAATGAATGAAGGCTCATCGAAATTGATAACTAAAGTTATTAGAACGAATTGGATTAGAACATTGAGTTGGACAGCCAGATCTATAATTTTAATCTATTTACTTTGGACACTTATTGTTTTCTGACAAAAAGATAACATATGCATACATATTTTAGAAAAATCGAAAACAGAATTACGGTTTCAAATTAGTGACTAAGATCTTTGGTGTAAATGACTCGTAAAAATAGTATTCTTTTCATTATAATTATTGCACAATTTTGCTGTACCTCACTATGGTTTGCAAGTAATGGTGTTATGAATGATCTTGTCAATACATTTGGTCTTAGTAACTCAGCTATTGGCCATTTAACATCAGTGATTCAATTTGGTTTTATAGTTGGCACATTAGTATTTGCTGTTCTTACGATAGCAGATCGCTTTTCGCCTTCAAAAGTATTTTTTGTTTGCGCTTTGTTTGGAGCTTTGTTTAATAGCATTATCATTTGGGATGAGCATAACTTATATAGTCTCCTTTCGCTTCGATTTTTGACAGGTTTCTTCTTAGCGGGTATATATCCTGTTGGAATGAAAATCGCAGCAGATTATTTTGAAAAGGGATTAGGGATTTCATTAGGATTTCTAGTTGGAGCCTTAGTGCTTGGCACTGCTTTTCCTCACCTTCTAAAAGGTCTTCTAGAGCCTAATATGTGGAGATCTGTGTTACTATTCACTTCAATTATTGCCATTTTAGGTGGATTACTTGTGTTCCTGTTCGTACCCAATGGTCCATACAGAGTGTCTGCTAAACATCTGGACCTATCTGCGTTTTCCAAAGTTTTTAAAAACACTAAATTTCGAGCAGCTGCATTTGGCTATTTTGGGCATATGTGGGAATTATATACCTTTTGGGCATTTGTTCCCATTTTACTAAAAACGTATAATGACCTGTATCCTCATATCAATTTAAATATCCCACTATTGTCATTTATAATTATAGGAATTGGTGGTTTAGGATGTGTCATTGGTGGTTACCTTTCTCAAGGGTATGGAACCAAAAAAATTGCATTTTTAGCATTATTATTGTCTTGTATATGCTGTATCATTTGTCCGTTTATATTTACTATTAATTCTGAAATCGTCTTTGTTGGCTTTCTTATCTTTTGGGGAATAGTAGTAATTACCGACTCACCGTTATTCTCAACACTTGTGGCGCAGAATGCTTCAGCAGAAATTAAAGGTACCGCATTGACAATTGTTAACTGTATTGGCTTTTCTATAACCGTTGTTAGCATTCTACTGTTTAATATACTAATTGAATCTACAAATTCGTTATTCATATATATGGTTTTAGCCATTGGTCCACTCTTTGGCTTGTTAGCTTTGAGTAATCAAAAAAAATAGCGACCTTCGTCCCATCTTAAATAAAAATTGAACAAAATGAAAAAGATTTTATTACTAGTAGTATTGATATGCAGTATCAACTATTCGTGTCTTCCTGATGATAGCGACTCTGGAGCAGATCCAGATGGACCAATAATTTCAAATATCAGATTTGAAGTAACAACAACAAGAAATACAGCAGCTATAATAACAACCACTATTAATAACGATACGCAAACTGATGAAGTTGAAAATTTACCATTTAGCTTAACATATGCGCAAGTTGAAATAGAAAGTGGTACTTATTTTCAATTGACTTTCCTTGAAAATGGAGTTTACAATGTCACTCCTGAAGGGTCGAGTTGGACAGATTACACTGCCGTTTTAAATATTTATATCGATGAAGTTCTTGTTAGAACAGATATATTTAATGTTAACGAAGATAACGCCTCAACTATTAGAGAGATTGATCTTACTGTTAACTAGACGCAGTTAGAAACAAACTAAAAAAGCCTCCAAAATGGAGGCTTTTTTAGTTTAACTTTATGCAATAAGCCCTTTAACCTCATCAAAATCTAGTCCGCCATAATTACCAGAACTCATCAATAACAATGCTTTATTCTCAAAACCTTGAGAAAAGAGGTAGGATTTAAAATCGTCTGGATTGGTGTAAATAATCAAATCATCACGTTCAAAAGCGTTAGCTATTTGTTCATGAGTGACTTCATCTAATTTTTTAATTTCAACAGCATGCGGTGAGTAAAATACAACTGCTACATCTGCGGCATCCAAAGCACCCTTATACTCTTTTAAAAATTCAGCATTTAAACTACTATAGGTATGTAGTTCCAGACAAGCAACTAAAGTTCTATCGTTGTACTGTTCTTTTACCGCTTTAGTTGTAGCTTCAACTTTACTTGGCGAGTGTGCAAAATCTTTATAAGCAACACTTTTAGAACTTTCGGCAATTTTCTCTAAGCGTTTACTAGCACCTTTAAATGTAGCTATAGCTTCATAAAAATCGTCCTCGTCAATTCCCATATGTTGACAAATCCATTTGGCTCCAGCAAGATTATTGAGATTGTGCTTTCCAAATACTTCTATTGGTAAATCTCCTTCAGGAGTTGCGAGTAATGTTTGTCCGTTTTCAACACGATACTCTGGTGTGTTGTAGGCTAATTTCCGTATTGTATTTTCACTAGCTTCAACCACACGCTTTACCTCAGCATCTTCTTCATTATAATTGATGCTTCCGCCTTGAACAATACTATCAATAAAAATAGAGAATTGCTCAACATAGTTTTCATATGTAGGAAATACATTAATATGATCCCAGGCAATTCCGCTCAGTAATGCAATATTAGGTTGGTACAAGTGGAATTTAGGTCGTCTATCTATTGGAGAACTTAAATACTCATCACCTTCAAGCACAATAAAATCATTGCCTTCGGTAAGTTTTACCATCACATCAAAACCCTCTAATTGCGCTCCAACCATATAATCCACATCTCTATCATGATAATGCATAACATGTAAAATCATTGAGGTAATAGTCGTTTTACCATGACTTCCTCCAATAACAACTCGTGTTTTGTGTTTGGACTGTTCGTATAAAAATTCAGGGTAACTATATATTTTTAAATTGAGCTCTTGGGCTTTTAAAAGTTCAGGGTTGTCTGCCTTGGCATGCATACCTAAAACAATAGCATCTAAGCTGGAGGTAATTTTTTCGGGGAACCATCCAAAATATTCTGGTAATAACCCTTTAGCTTCCAATCGTGATTTTGAAGGTTCGAAAATAGTATCATCACTTCCTGTGACTTGATAACCTTTATTGTGTAAAGCTAATGCAAGATTGTGCATGGCACTACCACCAATAGCAATAAAATGTACGTTCATAAAATTTAAAAAAGTAAAGATAGTATTTATTCGCGTAAAAATATTCAGGTATTTCTACGCTAATCAGAGATTTTTCAACATCGTAATATTGACCCATTATTAACCCAAATCAAATTTATTATGCAAATTTCATTCACAATGAACGATTCAGAACCTAATTCAATTCTTTTAGTTAAAGCCACTAGTGCCGACGGTATTGTAACCAACTACAACGCTAAACCAATTTTAACCAATACATTTCACAGTTTTGAAGCTGGTGGAAGTGCACCTTGGGAAGTTGAATTAAGCGGATACTATGTTGGACCAAAACTAAAAGTAGCTAACAATTCTGATCTTATTGCAGCCTATAACGATACGGCTTTTGTTTGTACAAGAGCTTAAGTTGTATATCTAATAAGACTATAGCTAGAAAGCTATAGTCTTATTTATAGTTTTTGAATTTTAGATTTCTCCGTTTTGAAAACTTTGATCTTTGGTAAGCTGGCAATAGCTTTATCGATCCATTTCAGAGCCTCTTTCTTGTTCTTTTTATTCTTATTTATTTGAGCTAATCTATAATAAGCCCAAGCTTTAGGGACACCATCCTTAGCCGAATAATTCTCGATATAGGTCAACAAGCATTTCTCGCCTTTTTCTAGTTGTACATTATATTCTGCACACACTTTTCCTATTTGATAATGCATTGCATTACGCTGATGTTTTTTTCCTGAAGCTTCCAAATTAGAAATCGCCTTTTCAGGTAATTTTTCTTTTTCATAAAGCTTAGTGAGTTTATCATAACATGTTAATGAACCGCCTTCATTTATAGCCATTTTATAATACTTTTCTGCTTGCTCTGGTTCGTCGTCATACTCATATATATAACCTTTGGCCAAATAGCCATCTACTTTAGAAAGTACTTGAAGCTCGTTAGCATACTTAAACGATTTACTTTTACTTCCACCAATAATTCCTGGGAGTTGCATATAGAGTTCCACTAATGCCCATCGTGTATCTATGTGAGTTGGATCTAATTCGGCAGCTTTTAAAAAAGCGCCTTTAACATCACCAATAATACCAAGAGCTTTTAACTTACTAACACTAAGAGCTTTCATTCCTAATGCACCACCATACTTATAATGAAAATTCGCGTTTTTTGGTTCTAATCTGGTTAGTTTCTTATATCGTGTTGCTGCTTTATCCCACTTTTTTTGGTGACCTAAGGCATCACCTAAAAGTTCTAACCCTTCTTTGTCGTTTTGATTTGTCTTAACATATTCTGAAAGAATCTGTTCGGCTTTCACAAATTTTTTATCATCAAGCAGTGTTCTAGCCTCTTTTAAAGTAGAGGGTTGCGCTATACTTAAAAACGGAACTAATAGAAAAATATATATGTATTTCATATGACTACTTACGCAAAACTCGTACCATTAGTTTTCAAAATTATAAATGGTATTGTTTTTGATTTTCAAATTGTAAATATAGTGCGTTTACGGCTAAAATTCATAACTTCACTCATCCAAACGAGGTAATACCTAATTTGTTGTTTTACAGTAAGTTTTTAAACTTTAGTTTGTACCAAAATAAAATAAACAAATGAAACCATTTATAAGTCTATTAATGATACTTTGCTTTGCCAATTTCTCAAATGCTCAAACACCAGAAGATTATTCCAAACTTTGGAAAGAAGTTAATACTCTCGAAAATGAAGGTTTACCAAAATCTGCATTGGAAGTTGTTAAATCTATTGAAGAAAAAGCTAAAGCAACCAATAATACTCCTCAAGAGATTAAGGCTTTACTTTTCCGAAGTAAATACGCATTAACCCTCGAAGAAGATGCACAGTTAAGCATTGTCAATGAGTTTAAAACACTTATTGATAAAAGTGAATCACCGAGTAAAAATGTGCTTCAAAACATTTTGGCAACCTTATATTGGCAATATTTCAATCAAAATAGATGGATATTTTACGATCGCACTAAAACCAGCGAAAAAGTAGATGACATCGATTTTAGAACTTGGGATCTGCAAACACTTTTCAATGAAATTCATTTAAATTATGAACAATCGTTACAAAATGGACTCATACTTCAGCAAACCAATTTAAAAGATTTTGAAGCAATTATAACCAACGAGAAGGACTCAAGAATTTATAGGCCAACACTATACGATGTGTTAAGTCATAATGCATTAGACTTTTACAAAACTGATGAGAACAACATCACGAAACCTGCTTATAAATTTGAAATTGATAATCCGAAATTTTTAGGGGATGCTTACACGTTTAAATCTCTTAAGTTAGAATCCAAAGATTCGAGTTCGTTACGGTTACAAGCGCTTAAGATTTATCAAAACCTGATTAAGTTTCATTCGAAAGACGCTACTCCAAATGCCATGGTTGATGCAGATATTGCACGTTTGAACTACATATACCAGAATGCAACTATTGACAATAAAGAAGAATTAATTTTAGAAACATTTTTAAAAGAAAGCAAGCGCTGGCATTCCAGTAAAATGGAGTTTGCTGCATTGTATGATTTTGAAATTGCTAAACAATATTCGCGACAAGGTTCTCAATACCAAGCTAAAACGGATGAAGACCATAGATGGAAACTGAAAGAAGCTATGGATCTTTGCGACAGTGCGATTAAAAATTATCCTAAGAGTAAAGGTGCTGAAAAATGCCGTACACTTAAAACTCAAATTTTAACGCAATCACTACAGATTATTACCGAAAACAATGTACCTATAAACTCAGACTTTCGTGCATTAATAAATTACAAAAATCTCGGTGAGATTGAATTTAGTATTTCTAAGGTCGATAATTACCAAATAAGCACACTTAGAGCTTACAGAGGTAATGAACAAGAGGAACTCAAACTACTGAACAAGTTAAAACCATTAAAAAACTGGACTTCAACACTAAAAGATGAGCATGATTACCAACCTCATCGCACAGAAATTGCTATTCCTAAACTGAATAATGGTCGATATGTCATTTTTGCTAAAGTGAAAAACGACAGTAATACTTATGCTTTTAAGGTGTTTCAAGTCACAAATCTTGCCTACTTAGAAAAGGAAAGCGATCAAGATGTAATTTATCAAATAGTTAACAGATCAAATGGACAGCCTATTTCTGATGCTAATGTTAAGTTTTCTTTTGTAAAAAATTATCAAGGTAATTATAAACGTGAATCTTATACAACGGATGACAATGGAGAGTTTTTGATTAAAAAAGGGAAGTTTAATCGTAACCAAATCAAAATTGAAGTTAGTAAAAATAAGGACACGGCACATTTTGAGTATCTAAATATCTACAGATATAATAATTATAGAAATAACAGAAACAATAAAACACGACATACAGGTTTTCTGTTTTCTGATAGAAGTATTTACAGACCTGGCCAAACCTTATATTTTAAAGGTATTGTAATCTCAAACAAAAATGACAAATCTGAAATCGTCTCCAATAAAAAGGTTACAGCAACACTTTATAATACAAACAATGAAGAGGTTTCCAATTTAGACTTGGTAACTAATGACTATGGTTCTGTATCTGGTGAGTTTGTAATTCCAAATTCTGGGTTAACTGGAAATTATTATTTAAGAGTAGCTGGTAGTCATGATTTAAATATCTACCACTCTATTTCAGTAGAAGAATATAAACGTCCGAAGTTTGAAGCAACATTCAAACCAGTTTCTGAAACTTATAAAGTTAATGATACCATTACTGTAAATGGAAATGCTTTGGCCTATGCTGGCAGCAATATTACAGATGCAAAAGTTGTATATCGCGTTCATAGACAAGTACAATACCCATCATGGTATTATTGGTACAGGCCTTATTTTAATAGTGAACCTCAAGAAATCACTCATGGAGAAACTATGACTGACGCTTCGGGAGATTTTGAAATAAAATTCAAAGCCATTCCTGATGAAAGTGTTGATACATCTTCTTTACCAACATTTAGATATGAAGTCATCGCTGATGTTACAGACCTTAATGGTGAAAACCGAAGTACGACAACTGTTGTAAATGTTGGTTATCATGCATTAACAGCTTCAATAAAAGTTGACAATCGATTAGACAAAGCAAAAAAAGATCACAAAATTACCATTGACACACGAAATCTAAACGGCGAATTTGTACCAGCGACTGGTATGATCAAGATCTATAAATTAATTGCACCTCAGCAAGTATTAAGAGAGCGACCTTGGGAGGCTCCAGATTACCAAGTATTCACTGAAGCGGCATTTAAAGATTTATTCCCTTATGATGCTTATAACAATGAAGATGATAGCAAAAATTGGGACAAAGGCGAACTCGTATTTTCTAAAGCATTCGACACCAATATATCTAAAGCGATAGATCTTGGTAAAATTAAACGATGGGAATCGGGTAAGTACCATATTATTCTAGAAAGTAAAGATAGATTTAATCAAAACGTGAAGGATGAAACACAGGTCACCTTGTATAGTGATGATGATAAAACCTTAGCAGATAATGAGCTATTTAGTATCACTTCGAACAAACCAAGTTACAAAACTTATGAAACGGTAGAAGTGACATTAGGTTCTGCCGCTAAACAATTGTTTGTTACAGTTGAAGTTGAAAAAGACGAAAAAATATTAACCAAGCAAATTGTAAGCTTAAGCAACAATAAGGCATCCATTTCAATTCCAATTTCTGAAAATGACTTAGGTGGTTTTGTGATTCATTATAGTTATGTCTACCAAAACAGTGTTAAAACAGGACGACTTAATATCTTGGTTCCATATCCTAAAACCGATTTGGAGATTGAAACCATGACGTTTAGAGATAAGTTGCAACCAGGAACTGATGAAACTTGGCGTTTTAAGATTAAAGGACCTAAAGGCGAACAGGTTACTGCAGAGTTACTCGCGAGTATGTATGATTCGTCGTTAGACCAATTTTTGCCGCATAGTTGGAGCTTTAATCCTACACAGCAACCAACATATTACTCACGCTTTAGAGTAAATGCAGGACAAAGCTTTTCTGCCAACGGATTCACCATAAGACAGTTAAAAAATAATTATAGCAGCTATCCTATACAACAGTATGATCGTTTAAACCTTTTTGGTTTGAGTTTTGGACGTGGAAACTATTTAAGACGAAACAAAAAATTCTTGGCAGGAGTGCTTGCCTTAGAAGATAGTGAAGTTCTAGCCGAAGCTAGCATAAGATACGATACTGTTAGTGGTTACCTTGACGACGAATACAACGATTTTAATTATGTAGGAGGAGCACCAGAAGAAAAAGAACGAGGCATAGATAAAGGTGAATGGGCTCCAAAAAATGGTAGCGTTGAGCAAGAAAAAGAACAAGATTTTGGCGATGTAAAAATTCGTAAAAATCTTCAAGAGACGGCCTTTTTCTTTCCACATTTAGAAACCGATAAAGAAGGTAATGTCAGTTTTAGTTTTACCACACCAGAAGCCTTAACCAAATGGAAATTGCAGTTATTGGCACATACAAAATCATTAGAAAGCACTACGTCAACATTGGAAACTGTCACCCAAAAAGAATTGATGGTCATTCCAAACGCTCCTCGTTTTTTACGTGAAGGTGATCAAATTAGAGTTAGTACAAAAATTGCAAATCTAACAGATAAAGAATTAAAAGGTATTGCGGTATTACAATTGTTTGATGCTCTCACTGGCGAGTCTATAGATCAAAAATTATCAAACGCATATAATGAACTTGGTTTTACGGTTTCAGCAAAAGGAAATACAAATGTATCATGGAATCTCGACATTCCATACGATGTTAGTGCTGTTCAATATAAGATTATTGCAAAAGCTGATGATTTTAGCGATGGTGAACAAAATGCATTACCTGTATTAAGTAACCGAATGTTAGTTACAGAAACATTGCCTATGTGGATTAAGAGCAATGAAACAAAAACATTTACTTTAGATAAACTAAAGACAACGACCTCAACAACACTTAAGAATCACAAACTTACTTTTGAGATTACTTCTAATCCAGCATGGTATGCTGTACAAGCCTTACCATACTTAATGGAGTATCCTTACGACTGTAATGAGCAAACCTTTAGTCGTTATTATGCTAATGCATTGGCGAGTCATATTGCGAACAGTAATCCAAGAATTCAAGACGTTTTCAATCAGTGGCGAAATACAGATGCTTTATTGAGTAATCTTGAGAAGAACCAAGAACTGAAATCTATTCTCATTCAAGAAACACCATGGCTGCGTGATGCACAAAGTGAAGCCGAGCAAAAAAAGCGCATAGCTTTATTATTCGATTTAAACAAAATGAATAATGAGTTACAGTCTGCCCGACGTAAACTTAAAAATGGTCAAATGAATAATGGTGCTTGGCCTTGGTTTAATGGAGGACGACCAAGCCGTTATATCACACAACACATCATCACAGGTTTTGGACATCTTAACAAGTTAGGTGTAACTACTGATACAGAATCAAAAATGATCACTAATGCCATTGCCTACTTAGATGCCGAATTTGTTCAGGAATATAAAAACCTAAAAAAATATAATCCAGATATAGATCTGTCAAAAGATCATTTAAGCTATACACAATTACATTACTTGTATATGCGTAGTTTTTATCCAGAATATAAAGTATCTAATGAAGTACAATCTATTGTTGATTACTACCAGTCACAAATACAAAAGTATTGGCTAAGTCGTTCGCTATATGCCAAAGGTTTAATGGCATTAGTAGTTGATCGAATGGACGATAAAGCAACTTCTAGAAAAATCTTAAAATCACTTCGTGAAACTAGTATTACTTCGGAAGAATTAGGAATGTACTGGAAAGCAAATACGAGCTCATGGTATTGGTATCAAGCACCTATAGAAACACAATCATTGATGATTGAGGTGTTTTCTGAAATTGAAAATGATATAACTATCGTAGATAATTTAAAGATCTGGTTATTAAAGAATAAGCAAACTAATCGTTGGCAAACGACAAAAGCGACGACAGATGCTATCTATGCTTTATTGCTTCAAGGTAGTGATTGGCTTAGTGTTACTGAAATGGTAGATGTGGTTATTGGTGGAAAAACAATAGAGCCTTCAACATTAGAAGATGTGAAAGTTGAAGCTGGTACTGGCTATTACAAAACCTCTTGGTCTTCATCCGATATTACATCAAACATGGGAACCGTTAAGCTTACTAAGAAAGGAGATGGTATCGCTTGGGGAGGATTGTACTGGCAATATTTTGAAGATCTAGATAAGATTACTTCTGCCGAAACACCTCTAAAATTAAAGAAAAAACTATTTAAAAAGACCAATACTGATACTGGTGAGGAAATTACCGAAATTACGCCTGACACCGACTTAAAAGTTGGTGATTTGGTGAGAGTTCGCATTGAGTTACGTAGTGATCGTGCTATGGAGTTTGTTCATATGAAAGATATGCGTGCTGCAGGATTTGAGCCAGTAAATGTATTATCGCAATACAAATATCAAGACGGATTAGGGTATTATGAAAGCACGAAAGATGCGTCAACTAATTTCTTTTTTGATTATTTACCGAAAGGGATTTACGTTTTTGAGTATGATCTAAGAGTTAATAATGCAGGACATATGAGCAATGGTATTACGACCATTCAAAGTATGTATGCTCCTGAATTTAGTAGTCATAGTGAAGGTGTTAGGGTTAGTGTAGACAGTGAATAGTTGTTAGGTATTCTAAAAAGTATCGACCAAATTCACTATATTAGATACTCTAACAAATAACTAACATTATGAATTCAAAAGTATTTTTGGTCTTGAGAATATTGCTCGGACTATTCGTATTGGTCTTCGGAGCCAATAAACTAGTACCAGATGGTTTCTTACCTATGCCTGAATTATCAGGTGATGCTGGAGCATATTTTGGAGCTCTAGCTAGTTCTAAAACATTACTTCTTGTTGCTATAGTTGAAGTGGTTGCAGGATTGGCATTAATCTTTAATAAATTTGGAGCACTTCTAGCACTTATTTTAATGAGTGTATCTGTAAATGCCGTGTTATTTCATGCCGTATTAGATCCTGGAGGAATTGGAGGCGCATTGGCTCTATTAGTGCTAAATATAGCTGTATTAATAGGTTATAAAGACAAATACAAAGCATTACTCAACTAAGGTTGATAATCTTTAATAAAAAAGAGGCTTATATAAGCCTCTTTTTTATTAAATACGTTTTGCAATGAGTGCTAATTGTCCCATATGATTGGCTTGATGCTCCATAACATGAAACCAAGCCCAATGATTACTCATGGTTCCGTTTTTTTTCTTAAACCACTCATCATCTTTTGTTTTTAGCAACTCTTTTGTCTTAGCTCTTACTTTATCATAAATCTCTAAATAATAAGATATAGGCTTATCTTTAAATTCTTGCCTTGCCTTATCGCCTAAGTTTAAAGCGGTATTCCATTTTTCCCGTTCTTCGGCATTAAAGCCTCTATTTTCAAACGTATAAACTTGGTAATATGCTTCTGTTGCTGCTAGGTGATAAATTATAGCGCCAGGACTATTAGCCTTATCATCCAAAAGGAAGTCGGTACCTTCTTGGTCTAAATTAATGACATTTCGTTCGACACGTGCTTTTAAGTTATCTAACATTGATACCATTTGACCTATGTCATTAGAATAGCCTTTTGGTACTTCTATAACTGAACGTCTCTGTGCAAAAAGAGACATACTTGCAATAAGACATATAAATAATAGTGATTTTGTTTTCATGGTTGTTGTTTTAAGTTTATTTAAAAATAAAACAATCCATAATCAAAATTATTGCCATTAACAGGAACTTAACGCTGATATCAAGCTAGTTAGCTTTTGGAGGAAATCCTTCCAGCACTTTTTCTACAAGTGCTTTGAACTGTGCTTCGCGTTTTTCAGGTGAGGCATTTGGTTTATAATTAGACTCAGAAACTGCCTGCCAAAAGAGTCCTTTTTTAGTTTCATCTACAAACTCAAACACAATTTCCCTAGCCATTTGAGTTTGTCCAAGTGGTAAACCTATAGAAATACCACCACCTACATTACGACCTGTACCTCCTACACCGACACCAACATTATTATTTCGTTGTTGTTGGAACTCACTACTACCGATATCAATTAGGAAATCTGGATTTTCAGATAAGGTATACCCTCTACTCTGCATGGCTTGATCAAGAGCTCTAAATAAGCGTTTGGTATCCAATTCGCTCATTCCACTTTTTATATCTGTAAAATAGTTATAGGTTTTATAAGCCGAAAAATCAGTTGTTTTTTCGTAGTCATAATTAACTCTAATAGTACTGCACGATGTTACCAATACTAACATCAATATAATGGAGAGATATTTCATTGCTTTTTATTTTAAAGATAATCAAAAAATGATTGGTATTGACAACTTTAACTTTATACGCTGCGTTAAGGATGGAGTCATTGTTGGAGCTCTCTCGATAGGTATCGGGAAGCGACTGATGAGAGCCTGGCCCTTTGTAGTATTACGAAAAAGGGCAACGCCCAACTATTAATCGTTAAGAATTTTCCAGAGCTTATCCTTTAATTGTGTGATGCCTTGTTGTGCTACAGATGAAATAAACAGGTAATCGATTGGCAATGTTTTATCTAATTCTGCCTTAAGCTCAGCTTTAAGTTCGGCGTCTAGCATATCGCTTTTTGAAATAGCAATCATACGTTCTTTATCCAACATTTCAGGATTGTAACGCTTGAGTTCATCTAATAGAATATCGTATTGCTTTCTAATATCATCGGCGTCGGCAGGAATTAAAAATAGTAGGATTGAATTACGCTCTATATGACGTAAAAAGTAATGACCAAGGCCTTTACCTTCAGCTGCACCTTCTATAATTCCGGGAATATCTGCCATGACAAAGGTTTGAAAGTCGCGATACTCCACAATACCTAAGTTAGGTTTTAACGTGGTAAACTCGTAATCTGCAATTTTAGGTTTAGCAGCAGTAATAACAGATAATAACGTTGATTTTCCGGCATTTGGAAATCCGACCAAACCAACATCTGCTAAGATTTTTAGTTCTATGGTGATGTCCCTTTCTTCAAGAGGCTGACCAGGTTGCGCGTAACGTGGTGTTTGATTACGTGAGTTTTTAAAGTGCCAGTTTCCTAGGCCTCCTTTTCCGCCTCTAGCAACGATTTGTTCTTCTTGATCTTCTGTAATTTCAAATAATACTTCATCAGTTTCAGTATCTTTGATTACGGTTCCTAAGGGTACATCTAGATAAACGTCCTCTCCATCGGCACCTGTACTTCTACTCTTACTTCCATGTCCGCCATGACCAGCACGAGCATGGCGCTTAAATTTTAAGTGTAATAATGTCCATAGATTAGAATTTCCACGAACAATGATATGACCACCACGACCACCATCACCTCCATCTGGACCGCCTTTCTCTATAAATTTTTCTCGATGTAAGTGTGCAGAACCTTGCCCTCCTTTTCCAGAAGAGACGTGCACTTTAACATAGTCAACGAAGTTACCCTCAGTCATAGTCTTATATTATGTAAAATCGTTTACCGATTAAAAAATTAAAGTTTATCAATTACAGTATTTAATCGCTCTGTAATTTCGCTAATACTGCCAACACCATCAACACCAAAGTACTTATCTTGAGCAGTGTAATAGTCTTTTAATATTGCCGTTTTGTTGTAATACTCTGTAATACGGTTTCTAATAATAGACTCATCGGCATCATCTTTTCGTCCACTAGTTTTTCCACGTTCTAACAAACGTTCAACCAATACCTCATCATCAACCTCTAAGGCAATCATAGCATTAATTTGAGAGTCTTTACTATTCATGAGTTTATCTAGTGCTTCGGCTTGTGCATTCGTTCTTGGAAACCCGTCAAATATGAATCCATTGGCATCAGCATTTTTCTCAACCTCGGCATTTAGCATATCTATAGTCACTTGATCTGGAACCAGTTCACCTTTATCCATATAAGACTTAGCTAACATCCCTAAGGCTGTTTCATTTTTTATATTGAATCTAAACACATCTCCTGTTGAAATATGTATGAGATTATACGTTTCTTTTAAAAAGTTAGCTTGTGTTCCTTTTCCTGCGCCTGGAGGTCCAAATAGCACTAAGTTAGTCATGTGTTGTGTTGTTTTTAATTGATATATAGCTGGTATATCACGGCCAAGACCGTCGTAATCTAATCCATAACCAACAATAAATTTGTCTGGGATTTCTTTACCAACATAATGTAGTTTATAATCTTTTTTGTAGGCTTCAGGTTTGTAAAAAAGTGTGGCGATCTTAAGTTCGGCTACACCTTCATTTAGAAAAATACGATGAACTTCTTCAAGCGTCTTTCCAGAATCGATAATATCTTCTAAGATGACTACTTTTCGTCCTGATAAATCTTGAGTTAAACCAATTAGGCGATGAATATCTTCGGTAGATTTTAAGCCTTCATATGACGCTAGTTTAATAAATGTGACTTCACAAGGTTTTGGATACTTTTTCACAAAGTCACTCACAAACATAAATGACCCATTTAAAATCCCAACAAATACAGGTATATCGTCTTGCATATCCTTAGCAATGTCATCTACCATATTTTGAACAATAGCATCAACTTCCTGTTCAGAAATAAAAGGTTTGAAGTATAAATCGTGTAGTTTAATCACTAGATTTTGATTTTAAAAAAGCAAAGATAATCAATAGATTGTCGATTACCGATTTTTGAATTCCATTTTTGTTAATCCTTTCTATTTTATAATGTATTTTTGTGAAACAAAAGCGATAGGTTTAACTTTTAGATTTTCCTTTTAGAGGAAACACATATGAATTATTTTTCTTCAGATTTCAAACTCGGTATTCTTGGTGGTGGTCAATTAGGCAAAATGATGTTGTATTCAACACGTAAATTTGACATTACCACACATGTTATGGACGCAAGCGATGAGGCGCCTTGTAAACTAGCGTGTAATCAATTTACTTTAGGCAATTTAATGGATTTTGATGCGGTTTATAACTTCGGAAAGCAAGTAGACCTGCTCACTTTTGAGATTGAAAACGTGAACGTTGATGCTCTTGAAGTATTAGAAAAAGAAGGCGTTAGTGTTTATCCATCATCTAAAACGTTGAGAACGATTCAAAATAAAGCCACTCAAAAGTTGTTTTATCGAGACCATGATATACCAACATCAGATTTTACTAGATTCGCTTACCTTTCTGAAGTTGAAGACGCACTTGAGAATGAAGTTCTTGATTTTCCTTTTGTATGGAAAGCAGCACAATTTGGTTACGATGGCAATGGTGTTAAAATAGTACGGCAATTATCAGACTTGAAAGACCTTCCTCATGGTGAATGTATTATTGAAGATTTAATTCCATTCAAAAATGAATTGGCAGTGATTGTGGCTAGAAACAAAAATGGAGCCATTAAATCCTACCCAGTAGTTGAGATGGAATTCCACCCAGAAGCAAACCAAGTAGAGTATGTAATCTGTCCTGCAAGAATTGATGAGGCTGTTGCAAATAAAGCAATAGATGTTGCCATGAAGGTGTCAAAAGCATTTGATCATGTTGGTTTATTAGCTGTTGAAATGTTTCAAACTGAAACCGATGACATTCTTGTAAATGAGGTTGCGCCTAGACCACATAATTCTGGACACCAAACGATTGAAGCCAGCTATACCTCTCAATTTGAACAACACATAAGAGCAATTTTAAATCTCCCTTTAGGAAAAACAGAGAGTAAAGTTGGTGGTATCATGGTTAATTTGGTTGGAGCTGAAGGACATACTGGAAGTGTAGTTTATGAGAATATTACTGATATTATGGAGCTCGATGGAGTTACACCGCATATTTACGGAAAAAAACAAACACGACCCTTTCGTAAAATGGGACATGTGACTATTGTTAACAAAGACATAAATGAAGCTAGGCGTATAGCCGAAACTGTAAAGCAAACGATAAAAGTTATAAGTAAATAATTATGAGTAAAGTAGCTGTAATTATGGGAAGTAAAAGTGACCTTCCTGTCATGCAAGATGCAATAGACATCTTAAAAGAATTTCATATTGACGTTGAAGTCGATATTGTATCTGCACATCGAACACCTGAAAAATTATTCGATTTTAGCAAGACGGCCCACACTAGAGGAATAAGTGTAATAATTGCTGGAGCTGGTGGTGCTGCACATCTACCAGGAATGGTTGCATCATTATCACCATTACCAGTAATTGGTGTTCCTGTAAAAAGTAGTAATTCTATTGATGGATGGGATTCGGTGTTGTCAATACTTCAAATGCCAGTTGGTGTTCCTGTTGCTACAGTAGCCTTAAATGGTGCAAAAAATGCTGGTATTTTAGCTGCTCAAATTATAGGGTCGTCTAATGGAAAGGTATTAACTACAATAATAAATTACAAGGAAAGCTTAAAGACTAAAGTTATAGAATCTTCAAAGAACCTATAATAAGCTTAACATAAAAAAACCTCGCTTTTACACGAGGTTTTAGAGCTATTAATCAATTCTTACTAAATCTTACAAAAAATAAGTTTTAATAATAGTGCAAAAGTAATAATTAATTTGATATATCGCTCTTAACGATTAGTTAATGATATAATAAAATAAATGACTCTATTTTAAATGAAGAAAACACTTGTATTGCTTGGCCTATGTTTGATTTTCAATTGTTCTAAAAACGAACTATTAGATCAATATACTACTGAAATTTCAGCATTGAAAACCGAGCAAGAGCTAAAAAATTACTGGAAAGAACTCCATGACTTAGATCAAATTACCTATTTAAAAGAGACTAAAGGCCATTTACAGGGCGATTCGATCTCAATAACAAATATGATAAGAACTGCTCTAATGTTTGAAATTCACGGTGATGACGTGTATACTCCAGATAATGTCGTTCCTATTTTGAATTTTACCCATAATTATATTGGAGATGCTAATCTCGCATTTTGGCCAATTATCCAAAAATGTAAAAAAACAGGAGGAGTCATAGAGTCTTTTGGAGGTAAATTTCCAGCCTATCAATTAGAAGGTATATCTATAACTTTTTATGATTTTTCGCTATTTCGACAAGATAACAAGTACAACGCATTATTGGAAAAATTAAATAATAAAAGTTACAATACTACTGTAAGCGAAACACTTTTTGAAATTCAAGAAGAACAAAAAAAATTAGCACAGCTGGAAGTTAAAGACGTGGTTGGCAAATGGAATATCGAACGTATGAATAACATTGTGGAGAAAGGCTTTTTTGAGTTTGTAAAAATGTCTGATAATTCGTTATACCTAAAGCGTAAACATCGACTTCAAAAACTAATTCCTATAGAAACAACCGATACATACCAGAACTACAAAATTGAGAATGAACCTTTTGGATGGACCTATAAACTTTCTAATGGTAACTTAAGCTTATTAGACGATAAAGGCACAACATTAATTGATTACAACGCATACAACTAAGAGACAATGAGTATTTTAAATTCGACCTTCAACACACCATACCATACAGCCCCTTTTTCAAAAATTAAAAATGAAGATTATTTACCTGCATTTTTAAAAGCAATAGAAAAGGCACGTGCAGAAATTGATGCCATTACTGCAAATATCGAAGCTCCAAACTTCGAAAACACTATTGCAGCTTTGGATTTTTCAGGAGAAGAATTAGATCGATTATCTAGTCTGTTTTTTAATCTCAACAGTGCCGAAACCAACGACCAGATCCAAAAAATTGCACAAGAGGTCTCTCCCCTCCTTTCAGAATTTGGTAATGACATTACCCTAAACGAAGATTTATTTAAGCGTGTAAAAACTATTTATAAACAAAAGGCTTCATTAGATTTAACTGTTGAAGAACAGACGTTGTTAGATAAGAAATATAAAAGCTTTTCTCGAAATGGTGCGAATCTTTCCGAAGATAAAAAAACACGACTCAGAGCCATTGATAAAGAATTGAGTAAACTCAAACTCAAATTTGGCGAGAATGTCTTAGCCGAAACCAATAACTTCGAAATGCACCTCACTAACGAAGCTGATCTTTCTGGATTACCTGATGGCGCTAAAGAGGCCGCTCAACAATTGGCAGAGTCAAAAGGTAAAAAAGGTTGGTTAATCACATTAGATTACCCGAGCTACATTCCGTTCATGACCTATGCTGATAATCGTGAACTACGTAAAAAATTAGCAATTTCAGCTGGAGCAAAAGCTTTTAAAGGAAATGATTTAGACAATCAAGATAATGTACTACAAATTGTAAGACTTCGCCATGAACGAGCAAATCTTTTAGGGTATCAAACACATGCACATTTTGTTTTAGAAGAACGAATGGCAAAAACACCAGAGACTGTTGAAACATTCTTAAATGAACTTTTAGATAAAGCAAAACCAGCTGCTATACGCGAATTCAATAACTTACAAGAATTTGCCAAAGATTTAGACGGTATAGATCAACTTCAAAAATGGGATGGGTCTTATTATTCTGAAAAGTTAAAACAAAAATTATTCAGCTTAGATGATGAACAGTTGAAACCTTATTTCAAACTCGAAAATGTTATTGATGGAGCGTTTACTATTGCAGAACGTTTATACGATTTAAAATTTGAGGAGATTAATAATATAGATAAATACCATGATGATGTTTTAACCTATAAAGTAACTGATACCAAAGGAAATTTGGTCTCTATTTTTTATGCCGATTTCTTCCCAAGGGCAGGAAAACGCAATGGTGCATGGATGACGGTTTATAAACCTCAGTACATTAAACATGATGTAAATGATAGACCTCATATTTCCATCGTTTGTAATTTCACAAAACCTACTAAAAGTAAGCCTTCACTTTTAACATTCAATGAAGTCACAACCTTATTTCATGAATTTGGCCATGCTTTACACGGTATGTTAGCCAATACTACCTATCCTAGTTTATCAGGTACAAGTGTGTTTTGGGATTTTGTAGAGTTGCCTAGTCAAGTCTTAGAAAATTGGTGTTATGAGAAGGAAGCCTTAGAGTTGTTTGCCACACACTATAACACAGGCGAAATGATTCCTATGGAACTTATTGAAAAGATCAAGGCATCAGCTACATTTCATGAAGGTATGCAAACCTTAAGACAGATTAGCTTTGGTTTATTGGATATGTCTTGGCATGGCCAAGATCCTTCATCAATAACGTCGGTAAAGAACCACGAAAAACAAGCTTTTGAGCATACTAAACTCTATCCTGACGTTGCAGAAAATTGTATGAGCACTGCTTTTTCTCATATCTTTCAAGGTGGTTATAGTTCTGGCTATTACAGTTATAAATGGGCAGAAGTTTTGGATGCAGATGCGTTTGAATATTTCTTAGAAGAAGGTGTATTCAATAAAGAGGTCGCTAAAAAATTTAAAGACCATGTCCTTTCTCAAGGTGGTATTGAAGATCCAATGATATTATACAAACGTTTTAGAGGAAAGGAACCACAACCAGACGCTTTACTAAAACGTGCTGGATTGATTGCCAAATAATAGTACTTGTTTCTCGTTAGATATAAATGTCACTTATAAAAGGGCTTGCCCATATTATCGTTGTTGTATGTCTTACTATTGTCACACAAGTTGGCGGTATCATATGGATTTTATCCAGCATCACTGCTATTCGATATAAAAAGAAGAAGCGTTACGTATTTCCAGTAATATATTTGGCTTTTAATCTTTTGATTGTTCCGCCTATAGCCAAGTATTTTGGCAGAGAACAACTTCCTATAATTTCTAGTCATTTAAAACCTAAAAACTATATATATCCTCTACTCTTCAGAAATTATGTTGATCCTGAGTTAAAACAACTTATAGAACATGCAGCTGAAGATTTGAAATACCATCCGATGGTTATAACCTATTTAGATGCTAACTTTCCATTTTTTGATGGATTCCCTTTACTCCCACATTTAAGTCATAATGATGGAAAAAAAATTGATATTTCATTTCAGTATTTAGATAATGATGGGAAACCCACTAACAAAAAGCCTTCTGTTTCTGGTTATGGTGTTTATGTAAAAGAGAACGGAACCTACTCAACTAAATGTAGAGATCAAGGCTATTGGCAATATAATTTTCCGAAGTACCTCACATTTGGAACCATTAATAATTTAGAACTCGATAAAAACAAAACAGCTATTTTAATACAAAAGTTGCTTGAACACCCAAAATCACAAAAACTATTTATTGAACCTTATCTCAAGAGTGACTTAGGTTTAAGTCAGTATTCAAACATACGCTTTCATGGGTGTCAAGCTGTACGTCATGATGACCATATTCATTTACAGATAAGGTAATTAATGTCGTATTAGTTTTACTGTTTTAGTGGTTTGTCCAGAAGTTATCTTTACAATATAAATCCCATGCTTTTCTAACTTTAAATCGTGTGTTAAGCTATTGGTAATCACAAGATTTTCATCCCGAATAAGTTTACCTAGAATATCATAAACTTTAATTTTATAGGTGCCTTGCTTTGAAAACTTAAGGCTGCCATTTAGGACCACAACATCATCTCCTACTGAAAAGTCGTTGACCGATAAAGTAGACGCATTGAAACCATAATCTGTACCTTTTAAATCGATAGATTGTCGTGACAGATCATTGGTCGTTATTAAAAAATACCAATCATTAACTTGAGTTCCATTGGGTACGGTTACAAGATTTTGAGAAATTTCTTCTATATATTGGCGTGTTTTAGGGTTGAACGTTGCCACATAATATCCCAATCCATTATCATAAGTTAACGGAATCATTTGCCCAAGATTAGCTAATGTAAACTCACCATCGTTATAATCCCAAGTTATAGGATCAGCATCAGTTTGTAAACCTGTATAGAGGTATAAGTTAGGATTACCCAGTGGATCAAAAATGGAATAATCTCCTAATTCACCATATTTAAAAGTAAATGTTCCTGAGTTAATATTACTAGGATTTGGTTGCAGTTCAATTTGAGAGAAGCCAAAGGCAGTAATTAAGCAAAAGAATAAAGAGAGTAATGTTCCTTTCATAGTAAGAGTAGTTAGTAATCTAAATGTAATAAAAAAATAAATTAAAAATAAACTTTCAATTATTTTTGAAAGTTTAAAATGTTTTATATATTTGTCCTGTAAAACAATACTAATGAATTACGAAGACGCTAAAATAAAATTTGTAAGTACTTGGGGAAGCCTAGGATCACTTTGGGGAATTAATAAAGCGATGGCCCAAATTCAAGCCTTATTGTTTATTTCAACAAAACCTTTGTCTATGGAAGACATTATGGAAGACCTTAAAATTTCTCGCGGAAACACTAGTATGAATTTACGACAGCTAATGGATTGGGGTATTGTGACCAAAGAGATCATTCCAGGAGAACGCAAAGAATATTTCACTACAGAAAAAGATGTTCAAGAACTCGCGCGAACCATAGCAAAAGAGCGTAGTCGTAGGGAAATTCAACCTGTAATTAAAGTATTAAAAGAGGTTTCCTCCATTAAAGATGATGGCACCGAAAAAACAAAAGAACTCATTAAACAAACCAAAGCCTTACATGACCTAACTGAAACAGCAGATGATATGATTAACAAATTGGTTAGTCAAAAACAAAACTGGATTACTAAGTCGTTACTAAAACTCATTAAATAAAAAAAATTTAAAACATTCTTTCAATTTTTTCTGAAAGTTTAATAAATATGTGAATTATGAAAACTGTACTCAAAATATCGAAAATCACCAATATCATAGCACTATGTTTCTTAATCTTTGGCGCTTACGGACTTATAGTCACTGGCTTCTTACAGGTTATAGCAGCTATTCTATTTCTAATCGTTTGTCCTAAAGATAAGTTGATCTATCTCTATTTTATTCTTGTAGGTGTCTTCTTTTTACTTTGGGATGGAACTATTGCTAGACTTAGTTGGGTATTAATTATCCCGCCATATCTCTTAATTCATTTAAGTTACATTATACACAGCAAAAAAATTTAAAACACACTTTCAATATTTTCTGAAAGTTTAATATAAAAATCATGAACTACAACATCCTTACATATTGTATTTATCTACCAATCATTGCAGTGATTATGGTAAAAGTAGGTTGGATGTTTTATACACATGGTGAAGTGTTCTTATTATACCTATTTCAGCAAAATACATCACTAGTAAAATCTATTAATAACCTGCTGCTCATTGGTTACTATCTAGTTAATCTTGGCTATGCGGTTATTACACTAGCATATTGGGAAACAATCACTTCCGTACCACAAATGCTCAATACATTAAGCGAGCATCTCGGTATTATTATCATAGGCCTTGCTCTATTACATTATAACAACGTGCTCTGGCTCAATTATCTCGTAAAATCAAAAACCTTAAAACAATAAATCATGGACAATTCAAAAATCATTATCGGGTATCTTATCTATTTACCAATAGTCATCGTACTTACTATTTATGTATCAAAAATGTTATTTAAAAATGGTAAATACTTTATGCTAGACATCTTTAAAGGCAAAGAAGACATTGCTTTAGCGACCAACAAACTTTTTGAGATAGGATTTTATCTTATCAATATTGGTTGGGCTTTATTAATTCTGAAAATCACATACTACAGCACCAAAGGGATGAGCTATCAAACACTCATAGAAATTTTAAGTCGGAAAATTGGTGGCTTCTCTATCTATTTAGGTGTGATGTTGTTTATTAATCTATTCTTCTTTTTTAGAGGACGACGTAAGTCTAGACAAGGTCATAAAACAGTGACAAAAACACCTATTTATGATGCTGGACTAAAGCAATAACCTATTTAATTCAGAAACAATGAAAACAATAACCATAGCAGGAGGTAGCGGGTTTCTAGGGCAAATCCTAGAACGCTACTTCTCAAAAAAAGGAAACGAAGTCTATATATTAACTCGAGATCCAAAACGGGATAATGATATCTATTGGAATGCTAAAGATCTAGATCAATGGACTACTATTTTAGAACAAACAGATATACTGATAAACCTTACAGGAAAGTCAGTTGATTGCAGGTATAATGAGGTTAACAAAAAACTAATTTATGATTCTCGAATGGATTCTACTCATGCTCTGGGTTTAGCCATCAATTTATGTGATCAACCACCTGAAGTTTGGTTAAACTCCTCTACAGCAACCATATATGAGCATTCACTTGAGAAGGAGATGACAGAACAAAATGGAGATATTGGTAATGATTTTTCAATGAATATTGCAAAATCTTGGGAACAAACTTTCTACGAAATCACTAATCCTAAAACTAGAAAGATCGCTTTACGTACGTCTATCGTAATGGGGGAAAAAGGAGGAGCTATTAGACCTTTAAAGTACTTAGTGCGATTTGGTCTAGGTGGAAAACAGGCCTCTGGAAATCAGAAAGTAAGTTGGATTCATGAACTGGATTTTGCTAGAGCTATAGAGTTCTTAATTGAAAACAAAAAGCTTGAAGGGCAATTTAATCTATCTGTTCCTAAACCAACAACCAATAAAACACTTATGAAAGGCTTTAGAAAAGTTATGCGTATACCAGTTGGTATCTCTCATCCAGAATGGCTTATTAGATTTGGAGCAAAACTTATTGGTACAGAACCAGAATTAGTATTAAAAAGTAGAAATGTAGTGCCCAAACGATTATTAGATAACGGATTTAAATTCATACATTCAGATATAGAAATTGCACTTGATGACCTTTTAAACTAATAGTTATGACTTTCTTAAACGCGTATTGGAAAAACCTAGTACTTATTAACTACGAGATTGACCCTAGTGTATTACTTCCCTATGTACCTAAAGGAACCGAATTAGACTTTTTTAATGGTAAATGTTATGTTAGCGTCGTTGGGTTTATGTTCATGAATACAAAAGTTTTAGGAATAAAACTTCCTGGTCATGTAAACTTTGAAGAGGTAAACCTACGATTTTATGTTAAACACAATGATAAAAGAGGCGTGGTATTTATTAAAGAAATTGTTCCAAAACCACTAATTACTTGGGTTGCAAATTCTATCTATCATGAACATTATGAAACTCATAAAATGAAACACCGATGGATAGAGGATAACAATTGTAAACAATTTGAATACCAATGGAAACTCAAGAACAATTGGCAATCTATTTTGGTAGAAACTGAAAAAGAGTATACAGATATTATAGATGGCTCGGAAGAACAATTCATAACAGAACACTATTTTGGTTACACTAAATATGGTAATACAACTTATGAATATGAAGTAGTACATCCATCATGGCGTCAACTAAAGGTGACCAACTTTAAAATTGATGTGAATTTTGAGTCTAATTATGGTGCATCTTTTAAATTTATTGATCAGGTCAAACCAACTTCTGTGATTCTTGCAGAAGGTTCTGATGTTAGCGTAAAAAACAAAAAAACCATACATCGCTAAAACTTTAGATAAAATCATTTTTTTACATTATTTTTGGAACAAATTTTCAGAAGAAGAAATGCCAAAACACGTTATAGATCCAAATCAGTGGATAAATCTATATTCCGATTATCTCTTTAATTACACCATCACACGTGTAAATGATAGAGAGATTGCAAAAGATTTAGTGCAAGATACCTTTGTAGCTGGTTTAAAATCTATGAAGAATTTTAAAGGAGAAGCAAGTGAGAGAACTTGGCTCATTTCTATTTTGAAACGAAAGATTATTGATTACTACCGTAAAATTAATTCTAATAAAGGTAAAGCTGAAGTTAGAATGAGCTACAGTGGTGATGAAAGTGAAGGTGATTGGTTAGAAGAACGCGTTGCAGATCCTTTTGATAAAACAGCCGAAGATACGATCGAAAACACAGAGTTAGGTCTAGCTATTGATAACTGTTTAGGAAAATTACCTGAAAAACAAGCTCAAGTTTTCGAGATGAAAACGATTTTAAATTATGAAACTGAAGCCATTTGTAATGAATTAGATATTACTGCGTCTAACCTATGGGTAATCATCCATAGAGCTAGAACAGCCATGGCTGCTTGCCTAGAAAAAAATTGGTTTTAAATTATGAGTAACAAAATTATAATCCCTTGTGAAGAAGCTAATCATGTATGTGATAAAACACAATACAAAGAGGCTACATTGTGGGAAAAAATAAAATTAAATATACATTTACTGTATTGTAAAGCGTGTCGAAAATACACAAAAAACAATACTAAATTAACAAAGCTGGTTACAAAGAAGCCAGTAACCTTAGATGCATCCTCAAAAGAGGGCCTTAAATCTGCTTTTGAAAAGGAATTAGCGAAGCATCAATAGTAACACTAACCACCAGATGGGTAAACTCTCTACCCAAAATGCACTATAATATTTATTCTGATTTTCTCTAGCAAAGAGTACCATCACTAAAGTAACAATGGTAATTATGATATGAATTAAAAGTAAGTCTTCATTCATTTCATCTTTAAAAAATTCTAGAATAAAAAATAAAACTAACAATACAGACCCTAGTAATTTTGTCATTAAAATTCCTATACGTTGTGGTATTGTAGACAGTTTTAAGCTATCATATACTAGATCTCGAATTTCAAAAGGCAACATCAAGGCTATTACAAACAAAAAACGCTGTATGGCAGTTAAAATCACATCATATGATATAGGGTATTCATTGTTTAGTAGTGGTAAAAAAACTGTCACGCCTGCCCATACTAAAGCGATAATATAAATTTTTAACCCGCTTATACTTCGCAAATTTTGCTGTTTATCTAAAAAAATCTTCTTTGGAACTAAAGGGATAGCATATAAAAATGTCATAACTCCAAATAGACTTACATATACCAATGTTTGCTTTTCAAGTTTAAAGACATAATATACTAATGCTATAAAGCTAAATAATGAAAAAACTTGTATGGCTTTTAACCAACCTGCCAGACTACGATGATGAAATTTTGCTAGTCCAAAATACTTAATAAAGTTATATCCTGTAATGGTCGAAAAAAATATAAAATAAAGTATATTTTCATCATAGGTAATATCAAACTGCATCAAGGTTAGCCACGACAGTGCATATACTGCTAAAGCCACATGAATACTACTATTAATATAAAAATCCAATATGGTTTTCAAAACACGCATACTACAAAAATAGTCAAACTGTTAATAACCAATTCAAATGGTTGAAAAGTTTCATTTTCGTTAACAATTAAAGGGTATTATTTGCTTAATTTTGCAAAAATAAAAACACAACTCAAACGTCATTAATGAATACAACAGATTTTTCACTACGTCATATTGGTCCGAGAGATGAGGATCAAAAGCAAATGTTACAAACCATTGGTGTAGATTCTACAGAACAATTGATCTATGAAACTATTCCTGATGGTATTCGTTTAAAGTCAGATTTAGATCTTGATGCTCCAATGAGCGAACAAGAGTATTTATTGCATATCTACGAACTTTCAAAGAAGAATAAAGTATTCAAAACATATATAGGTTTAGGGTATCACCCAACAATTTTACCTGCCGTAATTCAGAGAAATATTTTAGAAAACCCAGGCTGGTATACTGCTTATACGCCTTATCAAGCTGAAATTGCTCAAGGTCGTTTAGAAGCGTTATTAAATTTCCAAACCATGGTTACAGACCTTACTGGCATGGAAATCGCTAATGCATCTCTTTTAGATGAAAGCACTGCAGCAGCCGAAGCGATGAGCTTATTATTTGCTGTTCGTGAACGCGATCAGAAAAAAGCTGGTGTCAATAAGTTTTTTGTTTCTGAAAACATACTACCTCAAACACTTTCGTTGTTGCAAACAAGAGCAAATCCTATCGAAATTGAATTAGTAATAGGCAACGAAGATACGTTTGATTTTTCCGAAGATTTCTTTGGTGCTATTTTACAATACCCAGGAAAACACGGACAAGTAACAGATATTAAGTCATTCATTAAAAATGCAAATGCAGCACGAATTAAGGTCGCTGTTGCTGCAGACATTATGAGTTTGATTAAATTAGAAGCTCCTGGAAAATTTGGTGCAGATGTTGTGGTTGGTACCACACAACGTTTCGGAATTCCAATGGGCTATGGTGGTCCTCATGCTGCCTACTTTGCAACAAAAGAAGCATATAAACGTGATATTCCTGGTCGTATCATTGGTGTAACTAAAGATGCTAATGGTAACAGAGCCCTACGTATGGCGCTTCAAACTCGTGAACAACATATAAAACGTGCTAAAGCCACATCAAATATTTGTACTGCTCAGGTTTTACTAGCAGTTATGGCAGGAATGTACACCGTATATCATGGGCCGAAAGGATTAGAATTCATCGCTAACGATATTCATAACAAAGCGGTAACCCTATCCAATACTTTAAAAGCATTAGGTTTTGAACAAATCAACACTAACTTTTTTGATACATTACATCTAAAAGCAGATGCTAAAAAGATCAAGGCTGAAGCAGAAAGCAATCATATTAACTTCTACTATCCTAACGACGATGAAGTTGTATTATCTATAAATGAACCAACAACCTTAGCCGAATTAAATGCTATCGTTTCTGTGTTTGCAAAAAGTGTCAATAAAGATGCTATCGATATTAGCAGTATTACTGAAGGAAATGAAATTAATGACGCTCTAAAACGTCAAACAGAATTTTTACAGGAACCTGTTTTTAATACGCATCATTCTGAAACTGAATTGATGCGTTATATTAAATCTTTAGAACGTAAAGATTTAGCATTAAATCACTCTATGATTTCATTGGGTTCATGTACAATGAAACTTAACGCTGCCTCAGAAATGCTACCCTTAAGTTGGTTTAAATGGGGTAAAATCCACCCATTTGTTCCAGTAGAACAAGCTAGTGGTTATCATACAGTTCTAAAAGAACTTGAAGACCAATTGACCGAAATTACAGGTTTTGCAGGTACATCTCTTCAACCAAACTCTGGAGCTCAAGGAGAGTTTGCCGGACTTATGGTGATTAAAGCTTACCATGAATCTCGTGGTGATCACCATAGAAATATTTGTATTATTCCATCATCTGCTCACGGAACAAATCCTGCAAGTGCAGTTATGGCTGGAATGAAAGTTGTTGTCACAAAATCTACTGAGGAAGGAAATATTGATGTCGAAGATTTACGTGAGAAAGCAGAGTTACATAAAGACAATCTATCTGCATTAATGGTAACTTACCCTTCAACACACGGCGTGTATGAATCTGCAATAAAAGAAATCACACAAATTATTCATGATAATGGTGGTCAAGTTTATATGGATGGTGCAAATATGAATGCGCAAGTAGGATTAACCAATCCTGGAAACATAGGTGCCGATGTTTGTCATCTTAATTTACATAAAACGTTTGCCATTCCTCACGGAGGTGGCGGACCAGGTGTTGGGCCAATATGCGTAGCAAAACAGTTGGTACCATTCCTTCCTGGAAATCCATTAATAAAAACAGGAGGAGAAAAAGCGATTACTGCAATTTCGAGTGCTCCTTTTGGATCATCTTTAGCATGTCTCATCTCATATGGTTACATTAAAATGTTAGGGGCTTCTGGATTAAAAAGATCAACAGAAATGGCTATTCTAAATGCCAACTACATTAAAAAGCGTCTTGAAGGTGCTTATGAAACCTTATATTCTGGAGAACGTGGACGCGCAGCACATGAAATGATTATCGATTGTCGACCGTTTAAAGCACATGGTATCGAAGTGGTTGATATTGCTAAGCGTTTGATGGATTATGGTTTTCATGCGCCAACAGTATCTTTTCCTGTAGCTGGCACAATGATGATAGAACCTACTGAAAGCGAAAGTAAACAAGAAATGGATCGCTTCTGTGATGCAATGATTTCAATCAAACATGAAATTGATAACATTACAAAAGAAAATGATAATAATGTATTAAAGAATGCACCTCACACCATGGATATGATCACCAGTGATGAGTGGCTTTTACCATATACACGTCAACAAGCTGCATTTCCTTTAGACTATGTTAGAGATAATAAGTTTTGGCCAAGTGTACGTCGTGTTGATGATGCTTACGGAGACCGAAATTTAATTTGTACTTGTGCTCCTATTGAAGAATATATGGAAGTCTAGTCAAAACTTAATTTTAATTTAAAAGCGTGCCAAAAAAAGGTGCGCTTTTTTTAATTATAGGCAATTAACACTCGATTTTTTAAGAATTTGATAAAAATCTTAACTTATTTAACTAACATTGTCCTAAGACATTTAGAATTAACTACATTAGTAAATCGTTATGTTTAAAAATTACAACGTATGTCAATAAAAATAACAGGAAGTGGAAGTTACATCCCAAATGAAGTAGAAAAGAATGAAGATTTTCATCAACATAAATTTTTAAATATCGATGGAAGTCATATCGATCATCCAAATGAAATCATTGTAGACAAGTTCAAAGCTATTACTGGTATTGTTGAACGTCGTTATGCCGATCCGCAACTCACCTCATCAGATTTAGGATTCTTGGCGGCACAAAAAGCCATAGAAGATGCAAATATTGACGCAGAAGAATTAGATTATATCATTTGCGCTCACAACTTTGGTGACGTAAAATCAAATACAGTTCAATCTGATATTTTACCTTGTTTAGCTTCCAGAGTAAAACACAGCTTACGGATTAAAAACCCAAAATGTGTTGCTTATGATATTCTTTTTGGTTGCCCAGGTTGGGTAGAAGGCGTAATTCAGGCACAAGCGTTTATTAAAGCTGGTATGGCTAAAAAATGTCTCGTTATCGGTAGTGAAACACTATCACGTGTTGTAGATAAACACGATAGGGATTCAATGATTTACAGTGATGGAGCTGGAGCTACAATTGTAGAAGCCTCTGATGACGAAGAAGGTGGAATTTTAGCACATGAGACAGCGTCATACACCTACGATGAAGCCTATTATTTGTACTTCGGAAATTCTAACAATCAAGACCTATGTCGTGATACAAGATATATTAAAATGCATGGTCGTAAAATCTATGAATTTGCATTGAATAATGTTCCTAATGCCATGAAATCTTGTCTTGACCAAAGTGGTGTAGATATAAAAGATGTTAAAAAGATATTGATACATCAAGCCAATGAAAAAATGGATGAAGCCATTATCAAACGCTTTTATAGGTTATACAAAACACAAGCACCAGAAGGTGTGATGCCAATGAGTATTCATAAGCTTGGTAATAGCTCTGTTGCTACAGTACCTACACTTTTTGATTTAATTCGTAACAATAAAATTAAAAATCAATCCCTTAATAAAGGTGATGTTATTATATTTGCTAGCGTTGGTGCAGGAATGCACATTAATGCTATTGTTTACAAATATTAATAATGTACGAAAAAACGTTTCCCAACAAGCGGTTTAAACATACAGTTGAGTTTTTAAAAAGTCATATTGACAATTCCGAATCTATTTTAGATCTAGGTGTTGAAAATCCATTGTCTGAAATTTTAAAATTAAACGGTTTTTCTGTTGAAAATACTTCAGGAATAGATTTAGACTTAGACACTTCGGAAATAGAAAATTCAAAAGCAAATGTCGTTACCGCTTTTGAAATTTTTGAGCACCTCCTCTCTCCTTTCACTGTTTTAAGATCAATCAAAGCAGACAAACTGGTAGCTAGTATTCCGCTAAAATTATGGTTTGCTTCAGCATATAGAAGTAAAACAGATATGCGAGATCGACATTACCACGAGTTTGAAGATTGGCAATTTGATTGGTTACTAGAAAAAACAGGTTGGAAGATTATTGCTACTGAAAAATGGACAAATCCAACAAAAAAGATTGGAATACGTCCATTATTACGTTGGTTTACACCAAGATATTATATTGTATATGCCGAACGAATAAAATAATGGACTTCTATATTGTCATTCCAGCTCATAATGAAGAAGATTCTATAGCTCAAACTTTAGAATCTCTAACTTCTCAAACACTTTCTGCAAAACGTATTGTAGTTGTTAATGACAATTCTACAGATCGCACACAACAAATTATCGAAGCTTATGCTGAAGTACATTCTAATATATCTCTAATCAATACGGTTTCTACAGATGAGCATTTACCAGGTTCTAAGATCATTAATGCTTTTTACAAAGGTTATAACACACTAGATGAACAATATGACGTGATTTGTAAGTTTGATGCCGATCTTATTTTCCCTGAGAATTATTTGGAGCAATTAGCAGTACATTTCAATCAAAAAGAAACTTTAGGAATGGCAGCTGGCTTCTGTTATATAAAGAAAAAAAATGAATGGATTCTAGAAAATCTAACACGAAAAGATCATATTCGCGGAGCGCTTAAAGCATATAGAAAGCAATGTTTCCTAGATATTGGTAAACTTAAGCCGTCTATGGGTTGGGACACGGTTGATGAACTCCTAGCTAAATATTACAATTGGGAATTATTGACAGATGATTCTTTGCACGTTAAGCATCTCAAACCAACTGGTATAAGCTATAACAAAGGATCTAAATATCTTCAGGGAGAAGCCATGTATAAAATGCGTTATGGATTTATAATCACATTAATCTCTGCACTAAAGTTAGCTTATAAGAAGAAAAGTTTTATCCTTTTTAGAAACTATATCTCAGGATATTTTAGAGGAAAACGAAACAATTTAGAACAACTAGTAACCAAAGAACAAGGGCAGTTTATTAGACAATTACGTTGGAAAGGTATGTTAAAATAAAAAAGAGGTTGCGCAAACAACCTCTTTTTTTAAACCTATATAAGTTATTCAATAATTAATCTTTTAACAGCTTTTACGCTACCCTTGGTATCAGTAATACTTACCAAGTAGAATCCACTATTAAATTTACTTACATCTATATTTAACTCCTTATTTCGCAAAACATCAATTTGAATATCTCTATTAAATACTTCAATACTTGAATAGCTAAATATCTTAACATTAACATCTTCTGAAATATTAGATAAATCTAAATTAATTTTAGTTGAAGCTGGATTTGGATACATTTTAATTTCTACAGAATTTCTATTAAAAGTATAGGAAAATAATTCGCATAAAAATCCATCTGCAGGAAATCTAAATACAGGTAATGGATTAGATAGATTATAACAACCCTCTAAATCAGTGAACGCATTATTACCTATATCAGCACCTGCAAAACTATCACTATAGCTCAAATGCCAAATTAAACAAATACCTTCTCCAGCACCATTAAAATCTACATCTTCAGGTGATTCTGGTAATCCTAAGATTTCTCCTTGTAAATCTGTTATTACCCATTGTGAGTTTTCTCCTGAATTACTTACCAATTCTATACCATCAACATAATCTGGCTCATCATCTCCCACACAGAATACAAAGTAATTTTTAGAAGACAATTTGCCTCCCTCAACATTACAAACATCTATTTCTTTTCTTATAACTTCTAAAGGATTTGACAAACTATAACAGCCTTGTAATTCATTGGCATTATTACCTACCACTGCGCCTACTAATCCATCTTCAAAACTTAAATGCCATACTAAACATGTACCATCGCCTGCGCCATCAAAATCAACTACATATGGACTTGGTGGTAAACCTAGAATATTACCTTCGCTATCAGTGATAACCCATTGTGAGTTACCTCCTGAATTACCAGATAAGGTAATCGCCCCTTCTTCTATATTATCTGCAACACCATCGCCCACAGTAAATTCAAATGGGCCACCTTCAAGTACACCACCTTCTGGTTGGTTACGATAGACTTCTATTGGATTTGACAGACTGTAACAGCCTTTTAACTCACTTGCATTATTGCCTACCACTGCACCTTCTAGTCCATCTTCAAAACTTAAATGCCATACTAAACATGTACCATCGCCTGCGCCATCAAAATCAACTACATATGGACTTGGCGGTAAACCTAGAATATTACCCTCACTATCAGTAATAACCCATTGTGAATTGCCTCCTGAATTACCTGATAAGCTAATCGCCCCTTCATCTATATTATCTGCAATACCATCACCTACACAAAACTCAAATGGGCCGCCTTCAAGCACACCTCCTTCTGGTTGGTTACGATATACTTCTATTGGGTTTGATAAGCTGTAACAACCTTTTAATTCATTGGCGTTATTGCCTACCTCTGCACCTACTAGTCCATCTTCAAAACTTAAATGCCATACTAAACATGTGCCATCGCCTGCGCCATCAAAATCAACTACATATGGACTTGGCGGTAAACCTAGAATATTACCCTCACTATCAGTAATAACCCATTGTGAATTGCCTCCTGAATTTTCTGATAAGCTAATAGCTCCTTCTTCTATATTATCTGCAACACCATCACCTACGCAAAACTCAAATGGGCCGCCTGCTAATTTGCCTCCCTCAACGCTACAAACATCTATTTCTTTTCTTATAACTTCTAAAGGATTTGACAAACTATAACAGCCTTGTAATTCATTGGCATTATTACCTACCACTGCGCCTACTAGTCCATCTTCAAAACTTAAATGCCATACTAAACATATACCATCGCCTGCGCCATCAAAATCAACTACATATGGACTTGGTGGTAAACCTAGAATATTACCTTCGCTATCAGTAATAACCCATTGTGAGTTACCTCCTGAATTACCAGATAAACTAATAGCTCCTTCATCTATATTATCTGCAACACCATCACCCACTGTAAATTCAAATGGGCCGCCTTCAAGTACACCACCTTCTGGTTGATTGCGATAGACTTCTATTGGATTTGACAGACTGTAACAGCCTTGTAATTCATTGGCGTTATTGCCTACCACTGCGCCTTCTAATCCATCTTCAAAACTTAAATGCCATACTAAACATGTACCATCGCCTGCGCCATCAAAATCAACTACATATGGACTTGGTGGTAAACCTAGAATATTACCTTCGCTATCAGTAATAACCCATTGTGAGTTACCTCCTGAGTTGCCTGACAAGTTAATAGCTCCTTCTTCTATATTATCTGCAACACCATCGCCTACACAAAACTCAAATGGGCCGCCTTCAAGCACACCACCTTCTGGTTGGTTGCGATATACTTCTATTGGATTTGACAGACTGTAACAGCCTTGTAATTCATTGGCATTATTACCTACCTCTGCACCTTCTAGTCCATCTTCAAAACTTAAATGCCATACTAAACATATACCATCGCCTGCGCCATCAAAATCAACTACATATGGACTTGGTGGTAAACCTAGAATATTACCTTCGCTATCAGTGATAACCCATTGTGAGTTACCTCCTGAGTTGCCTGACAAGCTAATAGCTCCTTCTTCTATATTATCTGCTACACCATCGCCTACACAAAACTCAAATGGGCCGCCTTCAAGCACACCACCTTCTGGTTGGTTGCGATATACTTCTATTGGATTTGACAGACTATAACAACCTTTTAACTCACTTGCATTATTGCCTACCACTGCACCTTCTAGTCCATCTTCAAAACTTAAATGCCATACTAGACATGTGCCATCGCCTGCGCCATCAAAATCAACTACATATGGACTTGGTGGTAAACCTAGAATATTACCCTCACTATCAGTGATAACCCATTGTGAATTGCCTCCTGAATTACCAGATAAGGTAATCGCTCCTTCATCTATATTATCTGCAATACCATCGCCTACGCAAAACTCAAATGGGCCGCCTTCAAGCACACCACCTTCTGGTTGGTTACGATATACTTCTATTGGGTTTGATAAATCATACCAACCAAACAACTGATTTAAGTTAATTCCCACATCTAAATTTATAACAAAAAGATACGAAATGTGCCATATTTTACAGAGACCCGGACCTGCATCATTAAGATTAAAAGGGGGAGCTTGAGGTAAAGCTAAAATATTATTATCACTATCGGTAATAATCCATTTCTTATGAAACCCAAAGGCTCCATATACGTTCACATTTATAGGATCGGGTTCATCATCTACGCAAATAGTTGTGTCATCATAGGTAACTATATTACCTCCATTTACATAAAAAAAACGAGATTCTTGTGCTTCAATATTGGCACAAATAAAAAACATCAAACAAAATAAAATGCCTATCCTTTTAAGAAATATAGACTTCTTTTTTGAATGAATGAATTGTTGGTTTGCATTCATAATCTTATTGGATTTTAATTAATCAGACCAAATTAAATTATAAAAGCATATCAAAATGTTAGGCATCTAACACTTTGATTATAAAAATATTATATTTTATTAGGATGAAATTCCGAACCTCTTATGCACAAAATCCAAGGTAAATAGTCAATTAAAACTCCAATCTTTATAACTACTTGATGCTTCTAGCTTATTTTCAGTAGCATCATCCAATTCAGGAAAGAAATCAATTCCGGTAAGCTCTTCTACTTCATCTACAGATACTACAAACTTATAAAGCGGTTCATTAGAGTTTTTATGAGGCATCAAAAATGCAATAATCTTCGTATTCCCAGTATTATTATCGATTAGCACTTTGTAAAATTGGTTGGGTACACTCACTTCCTCTTCTCCTATCGTTTTCATATTCCCATTTAAAACACCTCCAGTAACTACAAATACACCGTCATATTTACCTGCCCAATAACGTACTTTTTGCTCAAGCGTATTCCATATTCCTGAATTGAAACTATGCTCTTGCGGACTAATATTACTAGTTAGAAACGTCTCATCATGTGCTACCTTACTGTACTTTCTATCTCCTGCAGGACATAAATGTCCGCGATCGTAACCAGATTTCTTATAATTTCGCCAATGAGCTGCACCAGTTTTTACAGTCTTATCAATTTCAAAATAAGGGCGTTTAAAATTGGTATTAGATAAATGTGATTTTTTTAGTTCGTAAGCTACCCATTCGGCTTGTTCATGAGGTTCACTGTATGATAAAGAATAACCATCATGATGTACAATTTGTCCTGTGGTGCTTGTTGGTAAAAAGTATTCGTTGGTATCAGTTTTAACTGTTTGACCTTGCTTAATTATTTCGGCAGAGGCTTCTTCTTTTAAAAAGTGTTCGTAGCTATAAATACCAACAATTATTAAAACTGCTATAATTGAATAGACCTTTTTTTTATTCATTTACAACTCGTTTAGTAAGTCTTTGGCCTTAGTATGATTGTAGTAAAAATTAGTCACAATAGTGTTTAATATCAACTTAGCCTCTTTTATATTGTCTTGTTTTAAATACAATAACGCTTTATACCAATGTCCCTTTGGAGCGTCAACTAAATCACTATTAATAAGTGCATCAAAAGTTTGTTTGGCTTGTTCATATTGTTTTAATTCAATCTGGGATAAGCCTTGATACATATATACTATTCCTTTATTGGAAGCAGTATCTATTTGCGATTGAAAGATAACTAACGCTTCTTTGTACTCTTTATTTTTAAATAGTTTTTCAGCTTCAGTTAATCTATCTTCTGTCGTATTATTTCTAGTAACAAACGAAGGTAAATTAGAGTAATCTGAATAGTTAGTATACAATTCATCGTGACTTAAATTTGAACTTAAGACAAAAGGAATAGCTAGAAGTAGTAATAAAGACGCTGCAATTGCAATATAAGTATATGACTTCTTCAAACGTCTTACTGGAGAATTAGAAGCTTTCATTTTTTCAAAAAAAAATTTCGTTTGTTGCCCTTCTTCACTATTGAGATAATCCTCCATAGTTTTTAGATCTTCAGAATCTTTATTTTGAGCAAATAACCAGTTGACATCATCATAAACGACCTCCATTTGTTTGGCAATGTCTAGATATTCTTGTAATTCAGAATTAGTCTCTAACTCTTTCTCAAAAACTTGCAATTCTTCTTTAGAAAGCTTGCCCTTAAGATAGTCTTCAATTTGCTGTATTTGATTCTCAGTTAGACTCATATTTCTTTTAGCTGTAGATACTTCATATCAGATTTAATTAATTCTACTAGCTTGGCTTTACATTTAAAAACCCTTTGCCTTACAACATTCTCAGAACTATATCCAAGTCGTTCAGCTATATCTTTATAAGACATTTTACTAAAAACTTGTTTTAATACTAGCTGACAATTATCAGAGATCAATTTAAGCTTTTCTTGAAAAAATTCCCAACGCTCTTGTTCAAGAACACTTATGGCTAAGTCTCGTTCTTCAGTTATATGTTCAATAACCTGATCATTTGTTACCTCTCTTTTCTTTTTATTTAATTCTCTACGCCATAGGTTTTTACAAGACACAAATAAAAAAGCTTCAAAAGACGAATTTATAGAAAAGGGTCTGGTTTTTGCGCGAACCATGATTTGCATTAAAGCTTTTTGAAAAATGTCATCTGCGTCAGTACGTTGACCCTTATTGTTTGAAATAAAACTCAAGACTTGACGAAACGAATTTTTATAAATTTCTCTAACAATACGCTCATTATTATTAACGAGTCCATTTAAGAAATAATGAGGGTCTTTCATCTGTTTTTATTGTCGCCTGAATATTTTTATTTTTTAATGGGTAACAAATATATATATTTATGAACAGATGGGGAAAACAACAAATATTATGAAAACAAACACATTTAAATTACTCACCGTTTTAGCTTTAATGCTATCGATGAGTTGTTCTGTTGACCAACTTCAAACAGATTATGAAGAATCAGTTCTTGAAGAAAAGTTAAAGACAGAAACCTATTCAAAAAAATCTCAAAACGAAAACTCAAATCAAGAACGGACATCTGATCCAATTCCTTTGAACAACCCAAACTTGATTGTATTAAATGAAATTCCTTTTGGCACTCACACCTATACAATGTATTTAGATATGACCTTGTTAGAGGCAAATTATGTAGGTAGTTTTATTGGTCCATTTAATATTCATTACAGAAATGAAATGATGAACAATTTTACAATTTTTTCAGTTGAATATGCGTCAAACCCAGATTGTGGAAATATTGAACGATGGGTAGTAGATGTACATGAGTTTAATGCTTATATATCTAGTATAGGGCACCAAGACGGTGTTATACCAGGACACGACCATACAGGTAATTCTGAAGGAGGAAGTACTAGTAACTCAACTGGAGCTGGTGTCACTGATGTTAACGGTAAGAAAAAAGACCCTCCACCACCAGACCCAGATAATACAGTTATTGATCCAGATGATCCAGACATTAGTGTAGATTATGCTTATTGCTTTTCAACCGAAATTATAGATTAAAAATTCAAAGGGTAGTGTAAAAGCTACCCTTTTGCCTTTTATTAACCTAATAATTATTACCACAAATTGAAAAACTCAATATTAATCGGATTATTTCTAATCTCATCCATTAGAATTTTTTCACAGGATATTTCGCAAACTTTTAAAGATATCTCTTCAAGTAAAGTTGACAAACTTGAAAAAGAACAAAAGTTTGACTCTCTACTTAATGCTCATAAAAAAAATGAGAATTTAGACCTGTTATTTTTAGAAACATACGAATTAGCAAAATGGTATCGAAAACAAGGTAATCTCCCAAAAGCTATTGAGCTCAATAAAAAGAATTTACATCAAATGGATTCTGTAAATTACGCTAAAGCTACATTATACAGAAGAAACTTATACAGTCTTGGGTTTTATGAAAGAAAAACATATGATTTAGAAAATGCTCTAAAAACATACAATAGACTACTTCAATATGAAACTCCAGATAAATATGCAATTCAAGGAGCATTTCAAATGGCTGAAATTTATTTTACAATAGGGCAATATCATAATTCTAAAGATCATTACGAACTCAGTAAAACTATCGCTAAACGACTAAACTTTAATGATTATTACGTAAGAAGTGCTATAGGGATAGGTCAAGCATGTAAACGAATAAATACACCTAATAGCTTAAAGTATGGTGTAGATGTATTATCCAGTGCAACAGAATTTGTAAATATTACCAATACAGACGAAGAATCTTCCAACGATGTAAGTAAAAAATATATACATACATTATATAATCAATTAGGTAATATTTATATAGATAGGTTTGATTATGATTTTTCTAATGGAAAAATCAATTTAGATAAAGCTTTATCTATAGCAATGGAATTAGAAAATGATTATCTATTAGGAAAAACTTACAATGATATTGGTGTTCTATATTTAAAGTCTGAAAGTGAAGATGCTGAGTTTTATTTTAATAAAGCTTTGAGTTATTATTTGGATACCGCCACTGAAGTTATGATTCATAGAAACCTTAGTATTCATTATCTATTTTTTGAAAATTATAGTAAAGCTCTGACAAATGCTCAAACAGCTATCTCTAAATTAGTTGACTTAGACACGTCTAACATTAAAGATCTTCCAACTAAACAAGATTTGTCAAATTCGAAAATGAAATTTCAGTTGATTGCTGGACTTAGCGATAAGGCAAATGTTTGGTTAAAATTAGCTAAAAAAGAATCTAGTAAGACTGACTATCTAAAAGAAGCTTTAAAAACTTTAGAGTTAGCACATTATTTGGTAGAACAAGCCAGGTTAGAAAGTCAAGAATATAAGTCAAAATTATTTTGGAGAAAAACGGCTACTGAAATTTATATGTCTGCTGTAAAAGCTAGCTATTTATCAAAAGATTATGAAAGAGCCTTCTATTTTATTGAAAAAAATAAGTCCTTTTTATTATTAGAAGATGTAATGTTAAAGGTGTCGAGAAATAACTCTAATATTTCTAAAAAAATAATCAATCAAGAAATGGCTTTTAAAAATGAAATTGCTAAGCTAGAAGAGCTTTCAGTTTCTAAAAAAACAGATTCTGTTCAAAGTCTTTTACTATTAACTAAAAATGACTATAATGAGTTTATAAATTCTCTTGATTCGGAAACCAAATTTTATTTCAAAACTCATAAAGCAGCCAATGTTATAAATTTAGAAGTATTCAAATCGGAATATATAGACGACAATAATGCATATCTAGAATACATTCTAGATGATGAAGAAGGTTATGGCTTACTAATATCGAAAACCGACACTAAACTATTCAAAATTGAAGATTTTGATGTATTAAAAGATTTAGCTGTTACGTATAGAAGTTTAATAGAAACACCATTCGATAATCAAGAAGCCATTGATTCATTTAAAACGGTCTCACATACCATTTATTCCACATTATTCCCTAAGGAAATTCATCCATTTATAATTGATAAAAAACTAACTATTGTTCCTGATTATTATTTACAAAATATTCCTTTTGAATCACTTCTTACCTCAACAGATAAAAACAGTTATCTTATATTTCAAAATGAAATAAACTATGCGTATTCGCTCACATTTTTGAGTGAAAATGATAAAATTAACAGAGCAAACAAATACAACCTCACAGGTTTTGCTCCAGTTGAATTTACATCTAACCTTTCAACTCTTTCCTATTCTGAGGAAGAATTAAAATCTATTGATCGCATAATTTCTTCTAAGCTATATCTTAGAAAAAATGCATTAAAAGAAACTTTTTTAAATAAAAATCATAATTCTAAAATCATACATATTGCCTCTCATGCTAATGCTAATGATAGTATCAGCCCATGGATTTCTTTTTATGACTCAAAAGTAGATTTAAATGATCTTTATCATTTAAATAATACTCCAGACTTAGTTGTATTAAGTGCTTGTAACACTTCTTTAGGTGAGTTATATAAAGGTGAAGGTGTTATGAGTTTATCTCGTGGTTTCTTTAATACAGGATCGCATAGCGTGCTACCAACACTTTGGGAGGTTAACGATAAGGCATCTACCCAATTGCTAAATTCATTTTATGAAAACTTAAAAGAGGGTCAAAATAAATCTTTAGCACTTCATAATGCAAAATTGAAGTACCTAGAGAATAATTCTTTAAGTCAAGCTTCACCATACTATTGGTCTTCGTTTATTCTAATTGGTGATGCTGGCGACATCGAATTTAATAATGGTTTAGATACTATGTACTATTTTATTTTTGCTATTATTTCATTGATAATCATCACTTTATTCTTCCGAAGAAAAAAAAGCACAACTAATTAGGGTAACATATTAAATGTCTTTGGAACAGTAGGTAAATACAATACCTTACTACTGTGAAAGACGCATTAAGTTACCAAGTACAACAATTACTAAAAGAGAATAATCTTAACATTGATTTCAATGAGTTGAATTTTCAAATTCAAAGTCATCCAACGTATCCAAGCTTACATGCAATAACTGGAGTTTTAGATCATTTCAATATTGAAAACATAGCTTTAGATGTGCCTAAAACTATTGAAACATTAAATCAATTACCAGATACGTTCTTAGCTCAAGTTGACATTGAACAGCAAAAACAATTTGTTGTCGTTACCAAATCAAAAAATAATTACCGCATTGTATTTGGTCCAAAAAATCAGAAAACGATGGATCAATATGATTTTTTAGATCAGTTTACAGGTATAGTATTAGCTGTTGATGAAAATGAATCTAATCGAAGTAATACCTCTAATTCAAAATCAGCTATTGTTAAAACTCTTTCTATTTGTACGTTTCTCCTTTTTGGCTTTATATTAATAAATTCAAATCTAGGATGGTTAAATTTAGTGTTTTTCCTTACCTCTGTTTTTGGTATCTACATAACGACGACCATTATAAAGCAAGAACAAGGTGAAAGTACAATGTTGGGTAACGCTTTTTGTTCTAATCCTACCGAAAAAAAGAGCTGTGATGCTGTATTATCATCTAAAGGCGCAACGATTTTCAAAGGTTTCAAATTAACCGATTTGAGCTTTATCTTTTTTTCAGGATTGAGTTTAACAACTTTTCTCCTAGCAATAAGTAATAACACTATTTTTATTCCAAAACTCATTACTGTTGCCGCATTACCAATAACTATCTATTCTATATATTACCAATATGCAGTCATAAAAAAATGGTGCTTTCTTTGCTTATCTATCGTAGGATTAATGTGGTTTCAAGTTGGTCTTTCTCTTTTAGATTTCAATCCAAATTATAAATTTACCAGTATTCTTATTTCTGCGCTTTCTTTTACAAGCATAGGAACTTTATGGTTTATAATTTCCGAAGCTCAAAAAGCAAATAAAACACTCAATCAAACAAAATTAAAATACTTCAAGTTCAAAAGAAACTTTGAGTTATTTAGTAATCAACTTAACAAATCTAAAATTATTAATACTCATATAGATAACACAAAAGAAATCGTCTACGGCAACAGAAATAGTCATTTTAATATTACTATAATTACCAATCCAATGTGTGGTCATTGTCGTACTGTTCATGACTTAGTAACTCAAATTTTAAATCGCTATTTAGATGCAATCACACTTACTATCAGATTTAATATCGATACAAAAAATGCAGATAGTCCTGCTGTTAAAGTGAGCACTAGACTTTTAGAACTATATCAAACAGATGGGCCAGAAAATTGCTTAAATGCCATGAACGATATCTATGGAGATTATTCTGGTGAACAGTGGTTAAAAAAATGGCAAAACTGTTTTCATCCAGAAAAATATTTAACTGTTTTGCAAAAAGAAGATTCTTGGTGCAGCAACAACAACATCAACTTTACACCAGAAATTCTAATAAACGGACAATCTTATCCTAAAATTTATGATCGAAAAGACCTTATTTACTTTATAGATGATTTAGCAGAACAGTTTGAATCAGATAGCTACAACATTCCTTTCGTGAGACACTAAAAACATAACAACAAAGCCCTAAAAAGGGCTTTGAATGAACACTTTATTCTCTCGCGAAGAATAGACACAACACATGTAGCATCATAAATATTCATCGCTAATATAGTCTTAAAAAGTTTAAATAAAATAATCATAATTGAAAAGTCGATTTCCTACATATCAACAAACAGAAGCCAAAGATTGTGGTCCAACATGTATAAAAATTGTTGCCAAATATTATGGCAAAACAATTAACACACAAGAGCTAAGACGCATAAGCGAAACAACACGTCAAGGCAGTAGCTTGCTAGGTATAAGTGATGCAGCTGAATCAATTGGCTTTCGAACCCTAGGTATTAAACTAGCTTTTGTAAAACTCAAAGAGGCTCCTTTACCTTGTATTATTCACTGGAATAAAATTCACTATGTTGTTCTTTATAAAATAAAGAATGACACTATATATATTTCTGACCCAGCTCACGGATTAATAACTTATACTACAAAAGAGTTCATTAAATATTGGATTGGAGAAAATGCAGATGAGCATACTGAAGAAGGTATTGCCTTGATGATAGATCCTACTCCAAAATTTTATCAATCTGAATTTGATAACGATGAGAAATTTGGCTTCAGTTTTATCTTCAAATATTTATTAAAGTATAAAAAATTTGTAGTTCAATTAATTATTGGATTAATCGCTGGTAGTCTATTACAACTGGTATTGCCCTTTTTAACGCAAAGTATAGTCGATATAGGAATCCAAAATCAAGATCTTAACTTCATTTACCTCATTCTTTTTGCACAATTAGCACTATTTCTTGGCAAAGCATCTCTAGAGATTATTAGAAGTTGGATTTTATTGCATTTGAGCACACGAATCAATATCTCACTCATATCAGATTTCTTTATCAAATTAATGAAGCTTCCTATTTCCTACTTTGATGTAAGAATGACCGGAGATTTATTACAACGTATCAATGACCATAAACGTATAGAACGCATCCTAACAACGTCATCGTTAACCATAATATTCTCTTTTTTTAATTTGATCATTTTTAGTTTTGTACTCGCCTACTATAGCCTACAAATATTTGGTGTATTTATTCTTGGAAGTCTTCTATATATTGGTTGGGTCTTATTCTTTTTTAAAAAACGTAAAGAATTGGATTACAAGAGGTTTGCACAAGTGAGTAATGAGCAAAGCAAAGTGATAGAGCTCATTAGCGGGATGCAGGAAATTAAACTGCATAATGCAGAACGACGAATGCGTTGGAATTGGGAATATGTACAGGCCAAACTATTCAAAATTGCTTCAAAAAATTTGGCGCTAGAACAAACACAAAGTGTTGGTTCCAGTTTGATTAATGAGTTAAAAAATATGTTCATTACTATTCTATCTGCAACCTTGGTTGTTGAAGGTGAGATCACCTTAGGAATGATGATGGCAATAAGTTACATGGTTGGCCAACTCAATGGACCAATTGTACAACTCATCAACTTTATGCGAGAAGTACAAGATGCTAAAATATCTATTGAGCGTTTGGGAGAAATCCATAATATGGAAGATGAAGAAAAACCAGAGGACAATAAATTAACGACAATACCTAATCGGGTAGATTTACAACTTAACAATATTTCATTTAGATATACAGGGGGATTAGAACCCGTTATAAAAGATTTATCGGTAACAATCCCAGCTAATAAAACAACCGCTATTGTTGGTGCTAGTGGTAGTGGCAAAACCACCTTAATGAAATTACTACTCCGTTTTTATGAAATTGATAAAGGCGATATAACTCTTGGAAACTTTAACCTAAACAATATCTCTCAGCGCACTTGGAGAGCTAATTGTGGTGTAGTCATGCAAGAAGGTTACATATTCAATGATACGATCGCAAATAATATAGCAGTGGGAGAAGACTATATTGATGTTGACCACTTAAAACATGCAATGGATGTTGCCAATATTTCTGATTATATAGACCAATTGCCTTTAAGTTATAATACAAAAATTGGAAGCGAAGGTACTGGATTAAGTACAGGTCAAAAACAGCGATTACTTATTGCTAGAGCCGTATATAAAAACCCAAAATTTCTATTCTTTGATGAAGCAACTTCTGCATTAGATGCCAATAATGAAAAAGTAATTATGGGAAAATTAAATACTTTTTTCAAAGATAAAACAGCTGTTGTCATAGCACATCGCCTAAGCACAGTAAAAAATGCACATCAAATTGTAGTTCTAGATCAAGGTAAGATTGTTGAAATAGGAAATCATAACCAACTAATAAAAAATAGAGCTTACTATTACAACTTGGTAAAAAATCAACTTGAATTAGGTAAATAGCATACTAAAAAATGAAAGAGAACGAGAAATATATTGAACTCAGAAGTGAACATATTCAAGAACTCTTAGAAGGAGTTCCCAATTGGATGATTAGATATGGTAATTTGCTAATATTAGTATTCATTATAATGTTCTTAATGCTGTCATGGTTTATTAAATACCCTGATATTATTGCATCTGAAGCACAAATAACAACAAAACTACCTCCTCAAAAAAAATATGCTCAAATCACAGGTAAAATAGACTCTATACTTATTAGTGATAATGAAACTTTAAAAGAAAACAATACAATAGCAGTTATTGAAAATACAGCAAACTTTGAGCATATACAACTACTTAAATCTGTTATTGACACTATAAAACCCAATAACAAAAACTTCAAATATCCTATAGACGAATTACCCATTCTATTTTTAGGAGACATAGATTCTGAATATGCTTTATTTGAAAATAATTACATTTTATATCAATTGAACCAAAAACTCAAACCTTTTGCAAATGAGCAAAATGGAAATCAATTTTCAAAAGGTCAATTATACACAAGATTAAGAACTCTTCAATCTCAAAAGCGTACAAACGAAACTGAGCTAGTGTATCAGAAAAAATATTTAGAACGACAACAACGTCTTTTTGAAAATGGAGTTATTTCTAGACAAACTTTAGAGTCTGAAGAGTTAAAATATCTTCAAGCCGAACGTAATTTTGCTAATATGGATGCTTCCATATCTCAAATAAAAGAAGCCATTGCAAATGCCAACACCAATGAAGTTAGTACGTCAATCAAAAAAACTAAAGAAGAAATAAGTCTACTTAAAAATGTAATTCAATCCTTTAATCAACTAAAAAGAGCACTTATAGATTGGGAAAAGACCTATACAATTACATCTGATATTAATGGAAAAGTAGCATTCTCTGAACTCTGGACAAAACATCAAACTGTTAATCAAGGCGAATTATTATTTACAATTATTCCAGAGCAAAATTCATCCTATATAGCAAAACTAAAAACACCAGCGCAGAACTCTGGAAAAATAAAAATAGGACAGACGGTACAAATTAAACTTGAAAATTATCCCGAAGCTGAGTATGGTGACATCAAAGGTCAAATAAAATCTATTTCACTTTTGGCTGACGAAGATGGCTTTTATTTAATTACTGTATCCCTGCCATCCAAACTCATCACATCTTATGATAAAGAGATTCCGTTTCGATATGAAATGCGCGGCTCAGCTAAAATCATTACTGAAGATTTAAGATTGATTGAACGTTTTTTTTATCAATTAAAAAATGTATTCAACAATTAAAATATTCTCTCGCGAGGAATAGACACAACCCTTGGGTGTCTTTAAATGACCAAGGTTAATTTAATTTTAAATATTTTAATTATGAAAAATTTATTAAATCTAGGAAAAGCTTTAAACAAAGCACAACAGAAAGCTATTTTTGGTGGTACACCATTCACTCATGTTTGTGATAATGTAATGGGTGATCAATGCTGTCATTATGTTCAAACACATGTAACACCATGTCCTACTCCAGGTTCTGTACTTGATAGTGGATGTTGGGTAAAAGAAAAAGTTTGTACTGGTGGAGTTAATTAATTATCAGGAATAATTCTTTTGGTAAAGCTGCCTATTTAAGGCAGCTTTACTTTTTTATTTCATCACAAATTCTAAAGGTTTCCCTGTGGCCCCATTTGGGAAGCTAATTCCTAAAAGTGCCGATATTGTTGGAGCAATATCTGAAATTTCTGTTTTTTTCAAGGTTTGTCCTTGTCGTATCCCTTTTCCGAAGAATAATAAAGGCACATGCGTATCGTAGTTTAACCCACTACCATGAGTAGAGCCTGTTTTTCCATAAGAAATAAAAGCAGCATCATTTACTAGGACAACATCACCTGATCGTTTTTGGTTAAATCCATTTTGAAGTAAAGATTCAATACCAGTAGTGAAATTGGTAGAACTCATCGTACTAGCTGTATAGGCTTTAGCAATATGATTATAGCTTATTTGTTCATTAACAATAGCTTGTTGCACATCATTTAAATCCAATCCCATTTGTTTGATCTTAGCTCTATCTAAGAAGATTTGGTTGTTACTAATATCTTCCAAAATATCTTTTGTATCATAAGTCTCCATTAAAAATGTAGCAAATTTCTCTTTCCTGTCGTTGTTATTAACATAACCTGCGGGAATGCGAACAGAACTCAAATATGAAGGTACATCCACTGCACCATGATCGGCTGTTAAAAATACAGTGTATTCTCCTACTCCAACTTGAGCATCTAAGTAAGTAAATAAACGCTCTAGATCTTTATCTAATCTAATATAGGTATCTTCTATTTCTTTTGAATTCACTCCGAAGTTATGACCTACGTAATCTGTACTTGAAAAACTAACAGCTAGAACATCTGTGATATCATCTTTTCCTAGTTGTTCACCTTCTATAGCTGCCATTGCAAAATCTGTGGTTAAACTATTACCATATGGTGTTGCTTTTAATAGATCGAATCCTTTATTTTGATCTTTCAGTTCTGCTAAATCATATGGAAATGTGGCTCTGTCTTTTCCTTTAAATCCGCCTTCAAATGTGTTATAATCACTTCCACTTTCGGTATAAGTTGAAATATCATATAGTGTATTCCACTCTTTAAAATATGATTCTGCTACATCCGAAGTATTAAAATCGGTTACCCATTTTGGTAAAGTTTTCATATAAAATGTACTAGAGATCCAAGCACCTTCATCTTGCCCGTGAAACCAATAGGCCGCATTTGCAGTATGACCAGCTGGTAAAATAGCACCTCGGTCTTTTAAGGATATACCAATGGTCTTCCCTTGCATCTGACTAAATAATCTATTTTCATCAGCAAATGTTGTAGTCTGCATTCTGTATGGTGACATTTTACCAGCATTGTGTTTTGTACCAACAGATTCAACACTATCATCACCAGCACAGTATACCATTTTTTTCTCCTCTTTATCATACCAATAATTGGCAATAACACCATGATACTTAGGCGTTGTACCTGTGTAAACCGATGCATGACCAGGCCCTGTATATGTAGGCACATAATTAAAATGGTTATTCTTACAACTAAACCCTTCGTTGATCATACGCTTAAATCCGCCTTCACTAAATTTATTATAAAAGCGTGTTAGATAATCATAGCGCATTTGATCTACTACCAAGCCCACCACTAATTTTGGCTTAACATCATCATAACTATTGACGTTATTTTGAATTTCTCTTTTTTCTTTATAGGCAACTTCTGTTTGTTTTTGACCTGCACATGAGGCAGTAAAAACAAGAACAAGACCTAATAAAAAAATACGTTTTATCATGCTATTAGAGTTTTGAGCTGCAAAAATACAGATTTTAGTTCATCATCTTTTAAACTTAAGGTTAAATAAGTCTGCGTAATTTTTTACTTTAGCGGTAACAAATTTCACTATGCAATACCTTCATAATATTGGTGCTTATTTTTTAATGATTGCTGAAATGTTTCGCAAACCAACTAAATGGTCGGTAATGCGTACACTTATCTTAAAAGACATTGACGATTTGATTATTGGCTCTCTAGGAATTGTAGCCTTTATCTCTTTCTTTGTTGGAGGTGTTGTAACCATCCAAACTGCTCTCAATATTAGCAACCCTTTAATTCCGAAGTATTTGGTAGGGTTTGCTACTAGACAATCTGTAATTCTTGAATTTGCACCTACATTTATATCCATAATCATGGCAGGTAAAGTAGGTTCTTTTATTACCTCGAGTATAGGAACCATGAGAGTTACTGAGCAAATCGATGCGCTTGAAGTAATGGGAATAAACTCTTTAAATTACTTAGTGTTTCCTAAGTTTATTGCTTTGATGCTATATCCTTTTGTAATCTCTATTGCAATGTTTTTGGGTGTTTTAGGAGGAATGACAGCTGCTGTTTATGGTGGCTTTGGTACATTAGAAGATTTTGTACAAGGTATACAAACAGATTTTATTCCCTTCCATATCATCTACGCCTTTATTAAAACGTTTGTTTTTGCTTTTATATTAGCAACCATTCCGTCTTTTTATGGTTATTATATGAAAGGTGGAGCACTTGAAGTTGGTAAAGCAAGTACTACGTCTTTTGTTTGGACTAGTGTTGTGATCATTCTATTAAATTATATACTAACTCAATTACTCCTTAGCTAATGATAGAAGTTAAAGACATACACAAATCATTTGGAGATGCTCACATTTTAAAAGGTATATCTGCTACTTTTGAAAAAGGAAAAACGAGTCTAGTTATTGGACAAAGTGGTTCTGGAAAAACAGTGTTTTTAAAATGTTTATTAGGTTTATTTTCGCCTGAGCAAGGAAGCATTGTGTACGACGGAAAAATATACGCTGACCTTTCAGATGATGAAAGACGTGACCTCAGAGCCAAAATGGGAATGGTATTTCAAGGGAGTGCTCTTTTTGATTCGATGACCATTCAAGAGAATGTCATGTTTCCGTTACGTATGTTTACCAAACAAAGTAAAAGCGAAATGGAAGATCGCGCAGACTTCGTGCTTAAACGTGTGAATCTTGAAGGCGCACATCATAAAATGCCTAGTGAAGCTTCTGGTGGAATGCAAAAACGTGTTGCAATCGCTAGAGCTATTGTGAATAACCCAATGTATTTGTTTTGTGATGAACCCAACTCAGGTCTCGATCCAAAAACCGCTATAGTGATTGATAACCTGATTCAAGAAATTACCGATGAATATAATATCACAACAGTAATTAACTCTCATGATATGAACTCTGTAATGGAGATAGGTGAAAAAATCGTATTCTTAAAAGATGGGCTAAAAGCTTGGGAAGGCTCAAAAGAAACCATTTTTAAAACCGATAATGAAGTTGTTACAGATTTTGTATACTCATCCAACTTATTTAAAAAAGTTCGTCGCATGTATCTAGACGAAAATGAATAAGTTAATTTCTTCTAATCACAACTGTATCTGCTTTTAATTCTTTTTGCAACCATTCTTGCAATGCTTTTTCTTGAACGACCACCAAACTATCGGTCAGTGACACTTTCCATCTTACATTTGCCATAGTAACCGTATCAATATTGATGAAATCTTTGGATTCTAACATTTCAGAATAACCAAAATATTCTAAATCATTGAAACGTACTTTTGCATCGCGAGTTAAATCTGTAAATGAAATAGCTTTTTGTGTATTCTTTGATTCAATCTGTTTATTCAAATTGGTGACACTCTCTTCTAAACTCTTGATTTTCTCATTAAGACCTTTAATAATAATTTTCTTTTCATCAAGCTCATCAATAGCTCTATCATAGGCATCTACAATTTTATCAAAACTTCTATTCTCATTACCTTCTATGATTAATTTAAAGTCTTTTATTTTATCATAGTTCTTTATTTTATTTTCCAAGTTTCTAATTATTTGATCAGAAACTTCACCATTGAAATAGAGCGTGATTTCCTTGTCTTCCCAAACAGGCATCCTATCTTGGTTTTGCAACCAAAGTTCATTATTAGATGTAATTTCTTCTTTTAAAAACTTTTTGTAATCACTCTCAAAACCAGTTTGTCTTATAAAATTGACAAAAGTCCAAATGGCTGGTGCCATAACTAATACTGCTACTAAAGACGCTAATTGTGCAATACGTTTACGCTTTTTAGAATTGGCATATTTGAGCATTGGAAAACGCAGCACTTTCAATACAATAAATGTTGCCAAAGCAATAAATATGGTATTAATAGTAAACAAATACATTGCTCCAACAAAAATCCCCCAATCATGTGCTAGGCCATAACCTGCAGTACACAAAGGTGGCATTAAAGCAGTAGCAATAGCAACACCAAAGATTACTGAAGCAATTGTTCCTTTTTTGGTTCGCGCAATAATTAAGGCTGCTCCACCAAAAAAGGCTATTAGCACATCTCTTACATCAGGTTTTGTACGACCAGATAACTCATTGGTCATAATGTCTGCTGTTGGAAAAAACTTAAAAAACAAATACGCTGTTAGTAAACTCAACACAATCATGGTTGCCAAGTTTATAAGAGATTTTTTTAAAGTATCAATATCGTTTACCGCAATGGAAAATCCAACGCCTAGAATAGGTCCCATAAGCGGAGAAATTAACATCGCTCCGATAACCACAGCTGTTGAATCTGCATTAAGACCAACTGAAGCAACTACTATAGAACACACTAAAATCCATGCCGTTGCTCCTTTAAAAGGAATATCATTTTTGATGGCTTCAATAGTTGTGTCTCTATCGGTATCGTCTCTAAAATCTAATAACTCATTTAAAAACCGTTTAATACTTTGCCAAAGACCTTCGGCATCTTTTCTAACCGCTTCTTTTGATTCTTCTACGGCTTGCTCCTTATTGATTTTAGATTCCTCTTCGGAAAAATTAAATTTATTTTCGTCACTCATAATTATCCGTAATGCTCTCCAAATGTATCTTTCACCTTTTGAAGTACTTTTTTAATATCTTGTTCTTTAGTTTTAGGAAAGATAAGCAAAACTTCGTCTTTATCAACGATGATATAATCTTTCAATCCGTCAACCACAACAACCTTATCTGCTTTCGTACGAATCATATTGCCTGAAGCATCTTCTGTTAATGTTTTTGCATTAACTACAGCATTCTTACTCGTATCCTTATCTAATTTATCATATAAGCTTCCCCAAGTTCCTAGATCGTTCCAATCAAAAGTTGCTGGTATAACAAACACATTTTTAGAATGTTCCATAATGGCATAATCGACCGAAATATTTTCGGCTTTACCATAATTATCTCTTACAAAATCATCTTCAAAATCGGTATTATAGACGTCATATCCAGATTCGAAAAGACTATACAGTGCAGGTTGATTATTTTTAAATGCTTCCACGACACTTTTAACACTCCACATAAAGATTCCTGCATTCCAAAGAAAGTTGCCTTGTGCAATAAACTCTTTAGCAGTTTCGTAATCAGGTTTTTCTCTAAACTGATCTACTTTTTTAATGTTGCCTTCAGATCCTTTATCATATTCGATATAACCATAACCTGTATTTGGGAATGTTGGCTCTATACCTAAAGTCATCAATGCATTATTTTGTGAACAGAAATCAAAGGCTTCTTGTACATTTTGAGTAAAAGCTTGCTCGTCTTCAATCCAATGGTCACTTGGTGCAACTATCATAAGTGCATTCTCATTTTCTTTTTGAATTTTTAATGCAGCATATAAAATACAAGGTGCTGTATTTCGCATTGCAGGTTCTAAAACCACTTGTCGCTTAGTAACTCCTGGCAACTGTTCGAACACCAAATCATTATATCGCTCATTTGTGAGGATAAATATATTTTCTTTCGGAATTAATTTTGAAAGCCTATTAAAGGTTTTTTGTATCAAGGTATCCCCTGTCCCTAACATATCGTGAAATTGCTTTGGAAAACCCTGTGTACTTACAGGCCAAAATCGCGATCCTACTCCTCCAGCCATTAATATGGCATAATAATTTTTATTCATTGACATCATTTAATAATTCAACCTCAGCATTGGGATTAAACAAATACACTCTACCTGTCTTAATCTCAATACATTCAAAACGTTTTACACGCTTATGTCCTTTTTTAAATACTCTTCCATTGTACAATTTAAAAGTATTCCCAAAAGGTACTTCAAAAATATAAGTTTTATCGTTAGGTTCATCAAATTGTTTTAATGCAAAGGCTAGCTTTTCATCTGTATCGCTACTTGCTTTAGGATTTTTAAAATGTTTAGCTAATAAAGGCAACAATTCTGAAGGAAAAATTTTAGGGTTTAAAAAAGGTAACATTAAATGTTGAAATGTATGTTTCCATTCCTTTCCGTGAGGCTTAATTAATCTACCAAAATTATTATACGCTTCAAAATGCGCAATTTCATGAATTAATGTGATTAAAAATCGATACGTATTCAGATTTGAGTTTACAGTAATTTGATGCTTTCCGTTTGGCAAACGTTTGTAATCACCATGCCTTGTTTTACGTTCACGTTTTATTTTAACTGTGAGGTTATCATGATCTAAAAGGTCAATAATTTTAGGAATCGCCTGTTCAGGAATGTACGATTTAAGAGTGTTTTGCATGAATTTCTTACTCCTTAATAATCAGCATTTTAGACACCTCGTTTATATTAAGAAAATACAATCCAGCCGATGTTCCTTCAGGAATTACTAATCTGGTAACACTGCCAAATTCATTAAACTCAGTTTTAAGAATATTAACCTGTCGCCCTCTTATATCAAATATACTAATCACATCATTCAACGACGTATTAGTAATAAAAAACTCACTTGAGGTCACTGGATTAGGGTATATAATTTGTTCTGCCTGAGGCTCATTAATAATAACATCACTACTAAAGTATGGTACTGCAAAATCGAAAGCATCATTACCCACTTTTTCACCAATCAATCGACCAGGAATATCATCGGCTGGTGGATGAATGCCTCCCCAAATTCTAGATAAACTAGTTTGGTCTGATGCATCTCTATAGGTTGCCCATTGTAGTTTTATATCTACTGAAGGTCCTTGTTCAAATACTAAAAAGTCATTTTGTTTTGCAGTAAACTCTCCTAAACCTCCAGGGAAAAATGGGCTTCCAGTAATCTTAGTCAATACTTCAGAAGCTGCTCTAGAATACGTAGAATGCCCAGACACATAACCTGCAAAGGGTGGTGTTACAAATGTTGGTCGTTGATATGGCCACCAGTTTTCTGCAAGAATCCAATCAACACCGGCAATATCTGTAGCTTCGTCATCTATAAAATCTGGTCCCTTCCATGAGTATAGTTTTATTTTACCAACATGCTCATTATCTTCACCTCGCAATGGATCGCTAGGTCCAACCACTTCAACATAACCTTGGCGTAATGGAATTCCAGCAATATTATAATTATCTTGAGATTGATCTGAACTTTGTCCTAGTAATGCCATATTTCGAAGCGCAGAAATTGGTCTCACATAATCATACCAACCCTTGATGCTCCATGCAGAAATTGCTGAGTCGTGCATGGCGCCTCCTAAAATAAAATACGCTTTAACGTCCCATTCTAAATCATCTAACACTTCGCCTTCGCCTTCAAATTTTTTCTCTAGAAGAGGATGTTCATTCACATAATTTAAAATGGTAAACCAATGTCCTGGAGGCGTTTCAGAATCAGGACCATCGGCCCAAAATTCGGCTAATACTCTAGCATAATCACCTCTTGGAACTAGTTGTGGTTCATAGGGTTGTCCAGTAATTGGGTTTATCGAATGACCTTCTCCAATGTCGCCTCCTTCAACAATATTATAGAAATCGGGATAATCAGCATAGTTGGTTGGAAACGTGGAAATATCAGTATTCCCAATAGCCCCAGGAGAAATATCCCAAAGGACACCATCATTAGGATCAAGATGTGAACCCCAAATTGACACCATTGAAAAACCTAATTTATAAGCATTACTACTAGGTCCTGTTGTTGTTAAATTTAAGTAAGGTGGATCACTTGGATCATTATAGACTTTATATGAATCACCTTCACGCTCATATACATTACTATCTTCTTCAGACATAGCAAATGGATATACATTTCCCCATTCGGGACTTAAAAACTCCACAGTAGACCCTTCAATAAGATTTCCGCTTTGATCTATAAACGTGTTCAAACTTAAAGGTTGCCATCTATTTGGATCAAACATCAACTCAGTTGTTGGAACATTTGGAGCTAATGGTTGATTTATAGAAAAATAATATTGATTATTAAAAAAGTTTAATTCTCTAGAACCGTCACCATTTCCATAATTTATAATGGTCTCAGCAACATAATTCCCTAAAGCGGCAGCATTACCAAATTGGTAAAGTGTCGACACAGTAAAGGTCGTTTCATAACCCAACTGTTCCATAATACGATCAAACAGATTTTGTAATTCGGAAGGATTTGGAGCATTTTGAAATCGGTATGTTAATAAGCGGTACATAGCATAACTAATCGCTTTTTTTTGTGATTCTTCTATAGATTCTAACGGTGTGAATTCAAGTAATTCAGTAGTAAAATTATTAACCGTGTTACCTATAAGATAAGGTCGCGCTTCTTCATCGTAAATAGCCCAAATATCATACATGGCAACACTGGAGTGAAATAAATTACGCGCATGAATCGTTGGTCGAGCAAAATCATTTCTAATAGCTTCCAATAACACTTCATTCCATAATCGTGCAATAGATACATCTTCAGGAAGATTGTTAGCATTTAAGGTCACGACAATTTGTTGTTGTTCACTTGAGCAATTTCCATCATTCTCTCGTACACTCAGCATTCCTGTTTCATTTAAATGCCATTTTACAGTAACTGTATCTGTATTTTGTCCATCAATAATTTCACCACCCACAATAGTCCAATTAGCTGTTGACCCTGGAGCAATTGGATACGTATATTGCTCTTCAGACAAATAACCTGATGTTGTATTTCCTGAAATTGTATTCGCACTCAAATACACACATGTTCCGTCATCTAGTGTGGCATCTGGGTTATAGTTACAAGAAAATGGATCTGTACATCCATAAATTTTTTGGCTTGGTTGGATATCTAACACTGTTAAACCTTCTCCTTCGATTACTCGAACTGTTGTATCGGCATTAAGATTTTGAAAAGTTTCCTCGAGACCAGAAGGCCATTTAATTTCAAGTTCCAAAATCTCAGTTTCTTCAGCTAAACCAAAATGAACCGCTTGCAAGCTCTGAGATAAAAAACCAACTCCAGTATAATATCTACTATAAATACCTGAACTTGTCGTAAGCTTTAGTGTTGTTCCTATAGCATCACGATTAGAAACCGTTCCTTGCAGCATAACCTTAAACCAATGTAAGGTGTTTTCTTCATCAAAATTCAACAGTTTATTCTCATATAGTATAGACTGTTGGTCAGCATTGGTTACATATATATCCAGATCACCATCGTTATCATAATCAAAATCAACAGCTTCGACGCTAACAGTAGCAGCATTAAAGTTGACATTATCAGAAGCATCTTCAAAACCAGAAATACCTTCTGATGCTAAGTTCATATAATATACATTAACTTCTGTTGTACGATCTTCGAACTCATAGCCATTAACAATAACAAGGTCTTCGTCACCATCTAAGTCAAAGTCTGCAAAACGAGTTCCCCAAGCCCAACCAGTACCTGTAATATTATTAGCAGCAGTAACATCTGTGAAATTATTTGAACCGTCATTTTCTAATAAGGTGTTTTCATCTATTCCAGTAATAAAAATATCAAATGCGCCATCGAGGTTAAAATCTCCAAATGTAACACCCATGTCATCAATCATGTTATTTACACCATAACTTTCAGCATCTTCAACAAACGATGTTCCGTTTTGATTCATGAACAAACTATTAGGCTCATTAAAATCGTTGGTGACATATAAGTCCATCCAGCCATCTTTATCAATATCAAAAGGCACTGCAGTATAGCTAGCATACACTCCATTATCTTCCATATTTGTTGCGACAGTCACATTAGTAAATGTTCCGTTTCCATTATTACGATATAAAGAATTCGTACCACAAGCATCCCAATCGTTTACATAAATGTCTAAAAAGCCATCGTTATCATAATCAAACCAAGTTGCTCCAGTATGTCTGCACTCGCTAATCGCCTCAAGCCCTGCGCCTTCAGTCACGTCGGTAAAATCTCCCTCTTGATTAATGATTAGTTGTAATCGTTCAGAATGCGTTAACAATAAATCAGGATATCCATCATTATTATAATCACCCCATGAGGCACCATGTTTAAATCCCTTTAGACCAAAAAACTCCTCAACATCTTCATCTAAGGATAGTAAATTGCTCAAACCAGCTTGACCAGTCACATCAGTAAATGTGCCGTCATTATTATTTCTAAATAGTTTGCTTATCGTAGTATCGTCACCCAAAATATCTTTTGTCAAGGTTACGACATAGATATCAAGATCGAGATCATTATCATAATCGGCAACGGCTACACCATTGTTATTGGCTAGACTTCCTAAGCCAGAAATTACTTGAGTTTCTTCAAACTGCTGAGCAGTAAGGGTTATTGATAGTAATAGAACTACAAAATTTAAGCAATTTCTAAGTAGTGAAAAGAGTATTGTTTGGTTCACGTGTTGGATTTTTTATAAATATAAGAATTCGTAAAAATATACGTAAAGCTACGTATGAATTTTATATATAAAACAACTCACTTCTTTAAAATCCGAATGTAGATCTGAAAATTTTCGGATTTTACAGCTCAACTAAAAATTTCCAACAGTGCAGGCTCAAGATGGTGATACTCAAATAAAAAACCAGCATCTTCAATTTTAGACGCACTTACACGCTGACTTTCAAATAATAATGTATGCATTTCGCCTAAGACCAATTTCATAGCAAATTTTGGAATATTTGGTAACACTAAGGGTTTATGCAGAACCTTAGCAACGGCTTTTGTTAATTCTGTGTTTGACACAGGGTTTGGTGAAACACCATTGTAGACGCCTTCCAAATTATTAGTTACAGCAAATACAAATAATCGCGCCAAATCCTCTAAATGAATCCATGACTGCCATTGCTCGCCATTACCAAAAGCCGCTCCAGCTCCAAAACGAACTGGCTTTGCAATTTCTGGTAAGGCTCCTCCTTTTTTAGAGAGTACTAAACCTATTCTGATCTTAGCCACTTTGATATTTAAGGTTGAAAACTCGTCAACTGCGTCTTCCCACTGGTCTACGACTTCGCCTAAAAATGAGCTCGACTTTTCCTTTTCATCTTCTTCGTAATAATTGATTAAAGAATCTGGGTAAATCCCAATCGCACTTGCAGACACTATTTGTTTAATAGGAAAATCATGTGTCTCAATAGTCGCTTTAAGTAATCGTGCCGTTTGAGTTCTGCTTGAGATGATTTCTTTTTTGTAGCTATCAGTCCAACGTTTTGAAATCGTAGCACCAACTAAATTAATGATAGCTTCTACGCCTTCAAAGCAACGTTCATCAATTTCATTGTTACTAGGATTCCAATAAAACCCTTTATAATTCTCTTGAGTACTAAGTTTCTTTTTTGATGTGGTCAAATAGTGTACATCAAAATTCTGGTCATGACATACTTTGACAATTTCTTGACCAATTAAACCTGTAGCACCTGTAATTAATATCTTTAGCATAGCACTACAAATTTACTGAAATCACAACCCAAGCTAGAGCGTTTTAATAAGGGTTTAACGTTTTACTGCTCGAATCATGTGTCGTTTACCTGGTGGCCCTTGAAGTCGTTCTACTTCAAAACCTAAAGATTGCATAGTACGACGTACATGACCTATAGAAGCATAGGTCGTCAAAACACCATTTGGTTTTAGAGCTTTATACATGATTTTGAATATAGATTCTGTCCAAAGTTCGGGTTGTACACGAGCACCAAAGGCATCAAAATAGATAATATCATAGGCATTCTCCTCGGAAATATCTTTAAACATTTTTTGCTGTTTAGTGAGCTTAAATAATTCTGAAATTTGATATTCACTTTCCCAAGAACACTGGTGGAGCGCATTGAAGTTATTGTCATCTATACGCAATTCTGAAACATAATTGAGCTGCTTCAATTCTTCTGAACTTATCGGATACCCCTCAACTCCAACATAATTAATATGCTGGTTCAATTCTTTACCTTTCAAAAAAGTTAATAATGCATTAAGACCAGTCCCAAAGCCAATTTCTAAAATGGAGATATCCTTAGTTGACACAGGTTCATTTTCCGAATAGAAAAAAAGCAAACCTTGTTCTATATAGACATGATTTGCTTCTTGTATGGCACCATGAACAGAATGGTATTGCTCATTCCAATCTTCTATTTGAATGGTTGTAGAGCCATCTGCTGTAGTAATTATTTTGCGTTGCAAACTATTTTATTTAATCAGTAATTTCTGAATCTTAGGTATAGGACCAGTACATTCGGTTTTATGACACGATAAACACATATTAATTGAATTATTGTAGCGATCTTTAACTGATAGCAATGAACTATCTATAAAAACCTCGCGTTGTGCATCAATAAATTTACCGGAAAAATGTTGAAAGGTTTCGTTACGAAGCTTAGTCTCAGACAGCTGAGCCGAATGTATTCTTAAGAATTCCTCAGGAAACTCATCAGACACTTCATTTCCTGCTTCGATATCTGTTTTAAGCTGCATGTTGTATGCATACATACCTTTCATGAGCGTTGACATTTCCGAAGCCTGATAAACATCATACGTTTTTGTGCCATCAGTAATGACCACTTTCTTTTCAACCTTTTCCTTCGAATTACAGCTAAGCAATAAGAGTACAAAGACACACGAAAAATAAGCTTTCATTACTCTTCTTTTAGCAGGACACCATCAGCTAAAAATGACAATGTTTTTTTAGGCTCTGTGATCTTAGCGATTTCCTCTGGAGTAGCACCTCCATCTTCGGCATAGTGACGTTGCTCATCAACAGGAACTTCATTTACAAATGCTTTACCATTAATAATAACTTCTTTTCCTGAAATATCTTTCGGCATAAAAAAACCGTAATCTTTAAATTTAACCATAACCTGCTCTCCATCTGGCAAGTCTAGTTTCATCCAGCATCCTTTAGCTTGGCACACTTCATCAACCTTAGCCGTCATTTTTGCATCAACTGTATCACCTACTGTCATCTTTGCATAATGTACAGCCATTCGATCTGCTGAAAGTGCATCAGATGCTGAAATTTCTTTTCCAAAAGACGCATAAGCGATGTCTTGAGTTTCAGTTTTTACTTCTGCAACATCTTCAGTTTTTTTTGCTTCTTCTTTACATGATACTAATACTGAAAGGATTAATACTAGTGATAAAATATGTTTCATTTTTATTGTGATTTATGTTAGATTTTAAGGCATTAAATATACGAATATTTTGTGAAAATATTATGTTTTTTAACCCGTGATAAATGTCTATTTTTGCAAAACATAAAACAACCAAAAATGTCAAATATACATACTAGTAATTTACACGTAGAGAAAGCAGCATCTTCAAAACTGAAAGACGTTAATTTTGAAAATCTAGCCTTCGGAAAAACCTTTACAGATCACATGTTTATGTGTGATTTTGTCGATGGTGAATGGCAGCAACCTAAGATTGTTCCTTATGGACCAATGCCTATGGAACCCTCTGCTCGTGTATTTCATTATGGACAAGCGGTTTTTGAAGGAATGAAAGCCTATAAAGATGAACATGGTGATGTGTTTTTATTTAGACCTGAAGAGAACTTCGAGCGTATCAATAAATCATGTGCACGTTTGGCCATGCCAGAATTCCCAAGAGAATTTTTCTTTGAAGGATTGGAAACTCTTGTGAATCTTGATAAAGATTGGATACAATCTGGTGTTGGTAACTCATTATATGTTAGACCATTTGCTATTGCGATAGAGCCTGTTATTGCTGCTGCGCCATCACAAAGCTATCGTTTTATGATTATTTGTTCTCCAGTATCTCCTTATTATAAAGGAAAAGTAAGAGTTTTAATTGCTGAGCATTTTAGTCGATCTGCCGATGGTGGTGTTGGTTATGCGAAAGCAGCCGGAAACTATGCGGCACAATTCTATCCGACGCAATTAGCTCAGGAAAAAGGATATCAGCAAATTATCTGGACCGATTCTAATACACATACGCTATTGGAAGAAGCAGGTACGATGAATGTGTTTTTTAGAATTAATGATACTCTCATAACTGCACCTACTAGTGATCGAATTTTAGATGGTGTGACTAGAAAAAGTGTGATCCAGTTAGCGCAAGACAATGGTATTGATGTAGAAGTAAGACCTATTAAAGTTCATGAAATTGTTGAAGCCTCAGAAAATGGTACTTTAAAGGAAATATTTGGTGCAGGAACGGCTGCTGTGATCAGTGAAATCTCTGCTTTTGAATATAGAGATAAAGTTCATGAAATTGCCGATCTTGGTCAAAATGGTTACGCGGCACAATTAAAACAAAAGATGTTGCACATACAGCATAATTTATCTGAAGATAAACACAACTGGAGATATCCAGTTAAATAATAAGCATAAAAAAAAGAGCCGATTGGCTCTTTTTTTTTATGACTCTAAAATGGTCTTTATATGTGGTTTGAAATAGTTTGGTCCTTTTAGTACTTTTCCATCTTCTCTATAAATAGGCTCACCATTCTCACCCAGCTTACTCATATTACTACGTTGAATTTCGTCAAACACTTCTTCTATTTTATGTTGGAGTCCGTGTTCTATAATAGTTCCGCATAAAATATACAACATATCGCCAAGTGCATCGGCTACTTCAACAAGGTCATTAGCATTAGCGGCTTCGAGATATTCCTCATTTTCTTCACGCATCAACTTATAACGCAACATGTTTTTATCAATCCCTAAATCGGCTTTGGGAGTTTCTCTATGACCAATTTTAAAGGCGGTATGAAATGCTTTAACAGCTTCTATTTTATCTTTCATTTTAATTGTATTAATTTAGCCATAAAAATAGCTATATGTTTAGTAATGGTCAATTGATTTTCGGAATTTTATTTGCAGCAGTGTTTGCTATTATCATATTTGCAGCGTACCGAAAAGATGTAAAGCTTCACAGAAAATACTACAAAGGAAGCGTTTGGGTGCTCATTGCTTTTATTGCATTTATTTTGATGATTGCGGCCATTAAATTTGTGTTTGTTTAAACACAGTGACGCTCTTTGTACGAAAATTCTTTGGCTATTTCCTTATATTTTAGTACTTTATAGACTCAATTACATTCTCTCCCTATAATTTTTAGCAAGATACCCTGTATTGGGTATGTTTTGATGTGTTCCTGCTTCTCATCTTTGTATTGTTAACTAATTAATCCAACCGTTATGAAAACAAATTTTTTAAAAGCTTTGTGTTTATCCATCTTTTCATTTTTTCTCTTTGCCTGTGGTGAAGATTGTGAAAAATGTGAAGATTGCGAAAAACTATCCAAAGATGAGCAGATACAAATTACAAAAAAAATTGAAAAAGGTTTAGATGAATACCTTAAACCCTTTAGTGAAATAAAGCTTCCCGTTTTTTTAGGAAAAAAGACAAATAACATACCACAACATTTACACATAGAAGGTAGCATTAGAAATCCATTTTTGATTACAGGAACTTTTACCTCTGAAGTAGTAGATAAAGATAATTGCAAAGTAACTGCCTTAAAACTAGAAGTTATTCCGACAGGTGCTAGTGGTGCTATTATAAAAAATTACAAATTTGACGGTACTCCAACCATAAGCAGTGATGGTAAAGACGGTCTAAAAATAAGTGCAAAAATAATTAAGGACAGTTCCGCTCCAGGAGCTACACCAAATAACGCCAATGTAACTCTTCCTAATCCAATAATTGTGAAAAGACAAAAAATTATCGATATGACCATCAGTTATAGCGGGACGAAAAATAAGTTTACTATTGACGAAGTTTCTATTGATTATTGTTGCCATCCTGTAATCTGTAAATCAATAATTTATTTCTAAGTAGTTATATGAGATATTACAAAATTATCTCCATAATGTTATTTTTGACAGTCAATATGGGATTTTCCCAACATGATAACAAAATAGGTCAAGTTGAGAAATTTCTTATAAATTTCAAACGACATAACTTAGAAAAAATAGAATCATCAGTTAATGTCGAAGATACTTTAAAATATTACATTGACTGGCAAATAGCTGCATTTAAAGATAATGAATACAATCCTAATATATTGTCAAAATACAATCCTGAATTGCATCCGGAAATAAGCTACTATTATAAATTTCTCCATTACCTAAATAAAGGAGAATATATCTTAAAAAAGTCTATATCATCAGATTCTCTTGCTTTCAAAAATTTCAAAAAAGCTTTAAATCTTGCCGAAAAATACGACAATAATATTTTTGCTTGTGAGGCTCTAAAAAAAATAAAAAAGTACCTATTTAAGTTTTATCTGCTCAACGAGAAATTAGATTTTTACAACGAAATTCATAAAGATTACAGCTATGACTCTTTTGAAGAATATAAAGTTGAATTTTATGCTCTAGGAAGTAAAATGCAAAAATACTATTCAGGCAACAAGTCAGAAAAACCAAAACTATCGGATTATTTAATTTTGAATAAATATGCAAACAACAGTTCGAGTGACTACAATAGAGCTGAAGCCTATCAACTTTTAGGAGCGTACTATTGGAATTTCAATATAAAAATTGACAGTTCATTTTATTACTATGACTTAGCAGAATCTATTTACTCGTCAAAAAACTATTATAAATATAAAGAGAAGAATTCCGAAATAAATATTAATAGAGCAAAATTATTACACGATCTAAACAGGTATAATGAAACCATAGATTTACTTGAAAACAATCTTCATACAACTAATAATCAAATCAAACGAAGTGCTTACCAATTGTTATATGATGTATATTTTAAAACAAATCAATTCAAAAAATCCTCAGAAATACTTCTCAAAAAAGAACAATTTTTAGACAGCTTAAAGACTAACGAACACCAAATAAAAATTTCTGAGTATCAAATTCAATATAAAACAGAAAAAAAAGAAAAGGAGAATTTCCAATTAAAAGCAAACAATTTAAAGAGCGAATCCAAAAGAAAGCAAAACGAAAATATTGCTATAGGTCTAGGTGGTACATTAGCCTTAGGTAGTATCATCGCCTTGCTCCTATACAAAAACACCAAACGCAAACAAAAACTAGCCGAGCAAGAGAAAGAACTCGAAACTCAAAAACTAACCACCGTTTTAAAAGAACAAGAACTCACAGCTATTGACGCCATGATCGAAGGTCAAGAAAAAGAGCGCCAACGTATAGCTAATGATTTGCATGATGATCTGGGCGGACTCATGGCTACAGTTAAACTCCACTTCAATGCGCTTAAAGACAAGCAAACACCTGAACTTTATGCTAAAACCAATGAACTCATAGACGAAGCCTATGAAAAAGTAAGAACCGTCGCTCATGCTAAAAACTCAGGTGTGATTGCCAAACAAGGCTTACTAAAAGCGATTAGTGAAATGGCTGAAAAAATTTCAACAGCTAACAAGATTACAATTGATGTGATTGATCACGGATTAGAAAATCGACTGGAAAACAGTTTGGAGCTAACCATTTTTAGAATCATACAAGAGCTCGTTACCAACATCATTAAACATGCTAATGCCACTGAAGCTACTATACATATTACCAATCATGATGATAGCTTAAATATTATGGTTGAGGACAATGGCAAAGGTTTTAATCCAAGTCAGGTGACAAAAACCAAGAAAGGCATGGGCATTAGTAGCATTGATAAACGCGTTGCGCATTTAGACGGCTCGATGACTATAGAATCTGAACAAAACAAAGGCACTACTATAATTATTGACATTCCATTATGATACGATTAGCCATAGCCGAAGATCACCAATCCCTTATTGATGGCATAAAACTGCTGTTGGAGTATGAGGACGATATTTCTATTGTCGGCACTGCTAATGATGGTGAAGCGCTTTTGGAGGTTGTAGAAAAGAAACGCCCTAATGTTGTGCTGACAGATATACGTATGCCTAAACTTGATGGTATTGCAGCAACCAAACGCATAAAAAAATCAAACCCAGAAATTAAAGTATTGTCCTTTACCATGTTTGATCAAATTGATGCTATCAAACAAATGCTAGATGCTGGCGCGACAGGTTATATTTTGAAAAACTCTTCACTAAATGAAGTTTTAAAAGCCATACGAACAGTTGCTAAAGGCGAGACCTATTTTGATGCCAATATCAATACCAATGCATTGGCTTCGGAAAACAAGACAAAAACTAAAGGTGTACTCACCAAACGTCAAATAGAAATTTTAGAATTGATCGCTTTAGGTAAAACCTCACGAGAAATTGCTGATGAGCTTTTTATAGGCGTGCATACCGTAGATACACATCGCAAAAATATGGCGCGCATCCTAGGACTTCAAGGCAAAGGTGAATTGATGCGCTATGCTATAGAAAAGAAATACAAATTCTAGATTTACCCGTTATTGGGTATGTTTTGACTTAAGATGGATACTTAGATTTGAATCTAATCAATTAATATCCATTATGAAAAAGAAAAACTATTGTGCTCTAGTACTACTATTATTTCTTTCAGCATGTAAAGAGGAGGCAAAACATTACGGTAAAGATGCTGAAAATGACAACGTTGATAGCCTTATTCTATTTTCTAGAAAAAGCAGTAATCATGTATTTGTAAAACAACAATCAGATAATGATTCACAATGGAAAAACAAAAATGACATTTTACTTGATACTACTTTAGAAAATGATAATTATAAAATAAACGCATCTGATTTAGATAATGCGAGTTCTATAGAGATTGTAAATTTTAATGAAGAATTATTAGATACGTCAGAAGAGCTTAATGCTTTTTTATTCAACCAATTAATAACGCTTAACATAGAGTCTATAAAAGAAACGTCTGAGACGGAAAAATTTTGGAAAGGAAATTTATCACAACAAAACTCAATTTTTACAATTTATAAAGTAAATGAAACTTACTCTGGTTGGTTTTTTTATGACAATGAGCAATATCAAATAAAAAATAATGGGGATAACTATTTATTATTAAAAATCGACCAAACTCAATTTATCGATGAATCAGAACCATTGTTAATTTTCGATAATGACACCATCAATCAAGATTTAAATGATCAATCATTTAATGATGATGGGAATACCATTGATATACTAATTTGTTATTCTTCCAAAGCAAAACAAGCTGCCGGAGGAAAGGACCAAATTGAAAGCTTTATAAAGAACACTGTAGTTGTTACAAATTTATCTTACACTAATAGTAATGTCTCACATAAAATAAGGCTAGTCGGAACTCATGAATTAACAAAAGATGAAACAGGAATAGCCGAAAAAGAAGTAGACCTCCTCAAAAACAATTCTAATGTCAAAAATTTAAGAGATCAGGTAAAGGCTGATATAGTAATGCTTTTTGTTGAAGATTTAGATAGTTGCGGAATTGTTTATGCCATCCAAAGTTCTATAACACCTTCGTTTCAGTCTAACGCCTATGGAGTCGTTAAACGTAGCTGTGCATTAGGTTACTATTCTTTAGCTCATGAGATTGGTCATTTAATGGGCTGTAGACATAATTGTGCAGCAGATAATAATTCAACTCCATATCCCTATAGTCATGGCTATGCCTATTGTGGCTCTGGTAATAAGTGGAGGACCATAATGTCTTATAATAAATGTGGTAATACGCGCATTCCTTTTTGGTCAAACCCTAATATTAAATACAATAATCATCCGATGGGTGAAGCTAATGGAAGTTGTACAAGCAACAACACTTCTGTTTTGAACAATTCATCATTTACAGTAGCTAATTTTCGGCAATCTGAAAACTCAAACTTTAATCAATAAATATTCTAAATCATGAAAAAACAATTATTATTCTTAACAATCACCTCCTTACTATTATTCTTTAATTCTCATAGTCAAAGTACATTTTATTCTTTAGAGAATAACAAAGTAAAAAGCATAAAAAAAAACGAGAGTACAAGTATCATCCAATTTGTAGATAATGAGGATGACAATAATAAGGACGCATTTACAACATTTCTATTCAATAATCTTTTATTCCCTTTAGTAAGAGACAATATTTCAAAGTTATTCTACAATCCAAAAAAATTCATTTATGAGCAAGCTGGATTTCACTCCTTTATTGAATACGACCATGGTAGTCCTAGATTAAAATCTGACTTTAATAATCAAGATCTAATCTATTTCCAGCAATACATATTTGACTTTAAAGATAACAACAACGCCCCAATAAACCCTATTAAAGCTATTGAGTTATCTTTTAAAATCGAAAAAACAGCAGCAAATAATGCTCAATCAGACCAAACAATTAATCTTTTAAGTTTAGCCAAAGCGGAACTAAATTATTCTGGTGCAAAAATTAAAAATAACAAAAAAGAAATCAACCTTATTGTAGAAGTTCTTTTTAATTATTATGACTCATATGGAGAATTAAGAGCTTTTAAAACAGAACCTTACAATATTTCTAAAATAAGTGCCAATGGTTCCCAGAATACAATAACAGATAAAAAACAAATTTTGCCTAACATGAAAATTGTGACCTCTGTTCAAATAAAGGTCACTGAGGTGAATTCAAGAAAAAAAGATTTAGACAAGTGGTTAGAATTATACACAGAAAATAAGGATAAAATTCAATCTTTCATCTTCGATAATATCAAATTATAGACTTTAAATAAGTTGATAAAAACAATAGGGAGAACACAATTATTTATCAACAAAAAAAGGATGTCAGTTACTACATCCTTTTTACATTATATGCTATATATCATCTAGTTTTCCTCTGGAAGGAAACCATAAATCTTACTATAGTTTAACATCTGTCCATCAAACGTATCTGGTTGTGTTACTTTGATTGCTGTAATCTCGCCATTATCATCAGTTTCGGCAACTAATACTGGATTTACAAATCCGCTATAAGGTGCAGACGTAAATTGCTTATTACGTTCTAAAACCTCAGCATGTATCGTTTGATCCACCTTAACACCGTAACCTTCAACTAAAGCTTCTACAGCTTCATAGTCGCCTTCAGACTTGATACGCTGTGTTTCTCTTAGCAATTGACCAAATAACTCATGTAACTTCTCATAGTCATTGATATTGAAATACGTTTTTCCATCTCTAGTTACTTTCTCGATCACATTGTCAGCTTTTCCTTTTTCGAATGCCCAAGCAGACACCCATTGTCTGTTAACCATATGAGCTTCTTCAACATCGTCTCCTAATTTCAAGCGTATTAATTGTGTCATTAATCCGTTTCTGATGTAACCATCGTAAGCTGCCTTTCCAACCGATTTCCAATCGTCAACTAATCCTAATTCTTGCAATTTCGGATTGTATAAATAGTATAATCCTACTAAATCTGCACGCCCTTCTTCTAAAGTGGATGCATATTTTTTAAGTGTCTCTTTGGTTTCTCCAACACCAGGATTTAATTGCCCTGAAGCATGACCTATAACTTCGTGAAGTGCTGTATGTAATTTATCGCCTAATTGTCCATATTTCTTTTCTAATTCATACTCTTCATCATCATGAACAAACTCTTTTAAACGACCTGTACTCCCAGCATTATTATATGCATTAATGATATTACCTAAAGACACCGACTTACTTCCTACTTCTTTTCTAATCCAATTAGCGTTTGGTAAATTCACACCAATAGGTGTACTTGGCGATGCATCTCCAGCTTCACCTGCCACAGTAACTACTTTATACGTCACACCAACAACAGTATCTTTTTTATGCTCATCCATTAAAGGTGAATTGTCTTCAAACCATTGCGCATTTTCAGAGAGCACAGCCATTTTTTGAGACATATCAAAATCTTTAATCTGGACAATCGTCTCATACGATCCTCTATATCCTGCAGGATCATTATAAACTTCAATAAAACTGTTAATGTAATCTATATTACCATCTGTTGCAGCAGTCCAAGCCACATTATAATCATCCCAAGTTTGTAAATCACCTGTTTTGTAATAGTTAATTAAAATCCCTATGGCATCTCCTTGCGCTTTGTTTTCTGCTACACCTTGAGCTAATTCTAGCCATTTGATAATTTCATCAATAGCAGAGCCATATAATCCACCAGACTTATAAACGCGTTCTTTTAAAACACCGTTTTCTTTCACTAATTGTGAATTTAGACCAAACGATAAAGGTTGCTCTGGATTTGGAGACGTCTTAGCTTTATAAAAGCTTTCTACGTCTGCAGTAGTTACATCAGGCCCGTAGAAATTAACTGCCGATAATAATACATTATCAACATCTTTAGTTAGATTAACTTTCTTAGCATCATTATCATTAAAAATAACATCAAAGGCTTCGCCTTCTAGTTTTGTATTGGTATCCGTAAGAAGTCCTTTTAAATAGTCTGAAGAAAATTCAGGCTTCAGTTTATCGTTTGAATAATGGTGATGTATTCCGTTAGAGAACCAAACTCGTTTCAAATAGATCTCAAAAGCTTTCCAATCGTTAGACGTTTTATCACCTTTATAGTTAGCGTATACATTTTCTAATGCATTTCTAATTTTTAGATTATGTCTATAGTTTTGATCCCACATAATGTCACGACCAGATAAACCCGCTTGTGTTAAATAATACACTAATTTTTGTTCTTTTAACGACAAGTTCTCCCAACCAGGAATTTGATATCGTAAAATTTTAATGTCTGCAAATTGTTCTACATTAAAGCTAAACGCTTCGCTTTTTGTTACCTTATTAACATCTGTACCATCAGCTTTTTTATCGTCTCCACAAGAAAACAACATACCTGCTGTAATAAAGAATACTAGGATAAATTTTAATTTCATTGCTAAATATTTAATTGTTGTTTCGCAAATGTAAACATTTAATAACATCTCCTAAAATTGATTATCTTTGAGTACCTAATTAACTTCTAATCAAAAATCAAAAAATGAAAGCACTTAAATATGTACTGTTTTTATTGGTTATCTTTTTTATAGGTATATCGATTTACATTGCCGTTCAACCTAACTCTTTTGAGGTCACACGAACAAAAACAATCAATGCACCTACAAGTGTTGTATACAATAATGTTATCGACTACAAAAACTGGGAAGCATGGTCGTCTTGGGCTGAAGCAGATCCTGATATGATCATTACTTTACCTGAACAAACTAAAGGCATTGATGGTTCGTATCAATGGGAAGATAAAGATGGTGTAGGTACCATGAAAACTATTGATGCAAAAACCAATGAAACGATTATTCAAGAAATGCAATTTGCCGATTTTCCTAAATCTGATGTAAGATGGGATTTAAAAGACAACAAGGATGGTACAACAGAGGTCACTTGGTCTATTTCTGGAAAAGACCTACCATTTGGTTTTAAAGCTTTTTCAGCGCTTATGGGTGGAATGGAAAAACAAATTGGTCCAAATTACGAAAGAAGTCTAGAGAAATTAGATAGTATTCTGGTTGTAGATATGAAAAAATACAGTGTTAATGTGGATGGTATCACTCAACATAGTGGTGGTTTTTACTTGTACAACACTACCTCTTGCAAAATGGAAGATTTTAAAGATAAAATGCAGGAAATGATGCCTAAAATAGGTGGCTATGCCATGTTAAACAACATTACTATGGCTGGAAAGCCGTTTGTGATTTATCATACATGGGATGAAGAAAATAATACGGTAATGTTTTCATGTTGTATTCCAACAACATCTAAGATCATGACCAATGATCCTGATGTACTCACAGGTCAGATAGAGCCTTTTAAAGCGTTAAAAACTGTACTTACAGGTGACTATGAAAACCTTAAAGAAACTTGGGAAAAAGCTATGGCTTATATTGCCAAAAACAATTTGGTACAACCTGAAAATGGTATGGCTATTGAATCCTATTTAACAGATCCAATGACGACTCCTAATCCTGCCGAATGGATTACCGAGGTTTACTTAGAAGTTGAATAACAAATGAAACAACTTTTATTAGTCTTTCTTGGTGGTGGCATTGGTAGTGCAATTCGGTTTTTGATTGGAAAACAATTTACATTTGACAGTTTCCATTTTCCTTGGGCGACTTTTATTGTTAACCTTATAGGTAGTTTTATTATAGGAATCGTTTTTGGCTATATGCTCGTTAAAGGTAAAATAGCAAATGACCTATTTGTATTTTTGGTAGCAGGCTTTTGTGGTGGATTTACAACCTATTCCGCATTTGCACATGAAAGTATATCGCTACTTAAAGCCGGACAAACTCAACTTTTTCTCACCTATGTCCTCTCAAGTATATTTATAGGTTTTTTCTGCGTGTGGTTAGGCTATATGGCAACAGACTTACTGTTCTAATACTTTTTAAACACCTTTACTCCTGCTTTAACTTCTAGGTCTAAATAATTTTCTCGAGGAACAATCGGACAAGAATATTTTTCATTATAAGCACAATACGGATTATAAGCCGAGTTAAAATCAATCGTTATCTCATTCCCTTCAGGAATTCTTAAATCAATATAGCGTCCGCCACCATAACTATCCTCACCATTAGTATTGTCTAAAAACGGTAGGAATAGATAATCTTCATATTCTGCTTCTTTCATAAGATCTTTTCCTTGATATACATTTAAGTTATATTGTTTGCCGTTTAACTCAAAAGACAAAATACCATATACACGTTCATCTGAAACTCGACTCGTGGTCGTTGGCATTTTAAACCATTTTGAATTTGGAGTTCGTTTTAAGCTTGCCTTTACAACAAACGTAGAATCAAACTTAAAAAAATCTAAACTCCTAAAGTTCTTCCTGTCCTTTTCTTTTAATGGTGAAGTCGTGGCATCTTTATATTCTGCGTTTATCTCTTTCTGAAATTCAGTTTCGCCTGCAATAGGTCTTTTATCCTGTGCACAACTCAATGCCGAGATGACAACTAGAATACCCAATAAATAATATCTCATAATTATATTTTTCATTTCAAAAATACAACATAAACAAATTTTTCATAGTTTTGGGGAACAATAATCGAGAATAATGCAAAACTGCGTCGTAACATATACAAAAAGACAGACCTCTTTTCTAAAGAGTCGGACTTCCTATATGCTATGATAATATAATTATATAACCAATCAATCATAAAAAGTCCGACGATATCGTCGGACTTTTTACTTTTATACAACAATCAAAATGAAAACTTTATTCAACAATTACCTCAACACATTTAAAGGTCTCTCCATTGAGATATGGTGGCTAGCATTAATTACTTTGATTAATAGAGCTGGTACGATGGTTATTCCGTTTTTGTCATTATACCTAAAAGAAGATTTACACTTTACCGTTGGTGATGTTGGATGGATTATGAGCGCCTATGGTTTAGGTTCTGTAGCTGGCTCATGGCTTGGTGGTAAATTAACAGACCAAATTGGTTATTATAAAGTTATGGTACGAAGCCTTCTATCAACAGGTGTCTTGTTTATTGCTATGCAATTCCTCAACACATTTACATCAATATGTATTGGAATATTCTTAGTAATGTTAGTAGCAGATACATTTAGACCTGCAATGTTTGTTGCACTCAATGCCTACAGTAAACCTGAGAATAAAATACGGTCATTGACATTAATTCGTCTAGCTATAAATCTGGGATTTTCAGCTGGACCAGCTATTGGCGGCTTAATTATTACTGGTCTGAGCTATAGTGGCTTGTTCTGGGTAGATGGTATCACTTGTATTGTAGCAACTTTTGTTATGATTAAAGTATTAAACCCAAAAAAGGCAAAAGTATTAGATACCATTGAAAATGATAATCCTGATTCGGCATACAACGATAAAGCATTTTTAGTATTCTTAATCGCCATGGCTTTGTTTGGAATTGTGTTCTTACAATATTTTTCTACCATTACGATCTATTATAAAGATGTACATATCCTAAGTGAATTAGAAATTGGATTACTTTTAGGTCTCAATGGATTCATCATATTCATCTTTGAAATGCCATTGATTAAGTGGTTAGAAGATTCTAGACACACGAAGTTGGGTCTTATGTTTGCCGGAGCCGTTTTAACTGGTTTAAGTCTACTCGTTTTAAATCTAACAAGTTGGACTGGTGTTTTGGTAGTTGGAATGCTGTTAATGACATTTGGTGAGATGGTAGCCTTTCCTTTCTCAAATGCTTTTGCTGTAGAAAGAGCTAAAAAAGGAAATCAAGGAGAATATATGGCTTTATATTCTATGTCATTTTCTATCGCTCATATCTTCGGACATAATGCTGGATTACAGATGACAGGCAAATTGGGATACGATAGCACTTGGTATATCATAACTGCCATTGCCTTTGTATGTGCTTTGATTTTGTTTACACTCAACAATAGATTGAAAACTAAAAAACTCAACGTATGAATTTAAACCAAATTACAATACCATCAATAGATGTCAAAAAAGCCTCAGTGTTTTATCAAACTTTGGGGCTTAAACTCATTGTTGATGCCTTGCCTCGCTATGTGCGCTTTGAATGTACAGATGGCAATGCGACATTTTCCATCCATAAAGTAAACACATTACCCAGTGGTAAGGGTATTACAATTTATTTTGAAGATGATAATCTCGATAAATTAGTAAAGGAACTTCAGCAAAAAGGGATTATATTTACTTCAGAACCTGAAGATAAAGATTGGTTATGGCGTGAAGCCCATTTATATGATTTGGATAACAATCATATCATACTATTTAAAGCAGGTAGCAATAGAAAAAATCCGCCCTGGCGTATTAATTAAAACACTTATAATGAAATATTTATATTACATCCTAATACTATCATTTTTTACGAGTTGCAATACTTCTGAAAATAAAAAAGAAGTAAAAACCAATGTCGTATTAAAAGACGTTCAATACGAAGAACAAGCCTATCCTAAATTAGAAGCTAACCGTTATAATGTTGCTTTTTTAATTATGGATGGTGTATATAATACAGAATTAACTGCGCCTTTTGACATTTTTCAGCATACTATATTTAGAGATAGTATCAAAGCTATGAATGTATTTACTGTGGCTAAAACTGATGAACCAATTGTCACTTTTGAAGGTATGCGCATCTTACCAGATTTTAATTATACCGAAGATAAACTACCAAAAATTGATATTCTTGTTGTACCAAGTGCTGAACACCATTTAGATACAGATCTAGATGACCAAGTCATGATTGATTTTGTCAAACGTATTGATAAAGAGGCGCAATTTATCACCTCACATTGTGATGGTGCTTTTGTTTTAGCACAAGCTGGACTATTAAACGATGTCGTATCGACAACATTTCCAAGTGACATTGATACGATGAGAAAGCGTTTTCCACAATTAGATATAAGAAAAGAAGTGCTATTTGTTCACGACGGAAAATACATTACCTCAGCAGGTGGTGCAAAATCATTTGAAGCAGCACTATACCTATGTGAATATCTCTATGGAAAGGATATAGCTAAAAGTCTGGCAGGAGGTTTGGTTATTGATTGGAAACTAGACAACGTACCGCATCTAATAATTGAAGAATAGTCTTATTTTAAAGGTTTAACCTCATTATGCTTAATAACATGAGATAATACAATCTGTGTTTTGGTTTCACCATAAACAATCAATTGATCAATAAAAGACTCTAGATGTTTTTGATTTTTTAAAACCACCTCCATTACTATATTTTCATTGCCAGTAATTCGATAACAATTAATCACTTCATCATAAGTTTTCACTTTTTCCAAAAAAGGTTTAAGCATGCCCATAAATGCTCTTAAAGTAATTAAAGCTTTAAGTTGATATCCAACTTCAAAAGGAGATACTAAAGCATTATAGCTTTCAATAATACCAGCATCTTCCATTTTCTTTATACGTTCTGAAACAGCTGGAGAACTAATACCAACCTGACGACCAATTTCGGCATTAGATTGTCTTGCACTGAGTTGTAGACATTTTAAAATGTTCCAATTTAAAGAGTCAATATACATTTAAAGTAATTTTAAAATATACGTTAATAATTAAATCAAATATACGTTTTTACTTTAAATAGTAAAGTGACATGTCGTTACTTGTCACTAATTTTGTTACCATTGCTATTGAAAAAATGAATTATAACCTACCATCGAACCTATCAGAACTGCCTATATATCAAAAGGCTATGGATATTCTTGTACTATCAAGAAGTATTTCTACATATATCAACCAAGATTTATCATATTTAAGACCTGACGGTTCAGAAGATGCAGATATTTATTTTTCTGGAGATATTATCCAACAATCTGAATCTTTAGCACCAGAAATAGAAAAGGCTCAGGCTGAGCGTTTTTCAGACAAAAAACATAAACATCTAGATTCTATAGAACGCTTAACTCATCGTTTACATCTCAACTGTACTCGTCTACAGCACTGTAATAGTAATGGAAAAGATTTCTTACCTATTCTTCAAAGTGAGCTCAAAAAATTCAAGCGCTTGCAACGTTCATGGATGATGACGCTTTAAACTTTTCGCTTTAAGGTCTTCTTAATTAGTAATTGATATTTTGATAATTCATGAGCCACTTTCTTTCGAAGTAAAAATAGGCCAATCATATTAGGTACTAGCATTGAAAACACCATAGCATCACTAAAGTCTACAACTGCTGTTAATGTTGCCGCTGCTCCTATAACTGTAAATACACAAAAAAGTAATTTATAGGTATATTCTGTTTTCTTTCCTCTTCCGAAGAGAAAACTCCAAGATTGATAGCCATAATAAGACCATGATATCATTGAAGAGAAAGCAAACAATATTACAGCGACGGTAAGCACATAAGGAAACCATGATATACCACTTTCTAAAGCTGTTGCTGTTAAAATAACACCTTGCTCAAAACTAATTTCTGTACTAGTATCTACTTGACCTGTAATAATTAAAACTAAAGCAGTCATTGTACACACCAAAACTGTATCTATGAATGGCTCTAGTAAGGCTACTAATCCTTCACTAGCTGGATGCTTTGTTTTTACAGCACTATGAGCAATAGAACTACTTCCAATTCCTGCTTCATTACTAAAAGCTGCTCGCTTAAACCCTTGAATAAGCACACCTACAAATCCGCCTCCAACACCCTTCGGACTAAAAGCTCCATCCCAAATTGCAGCAAAAGCATCTGGAATTTTAGAGAAATTTAGGCCCAAAATTATTAAAACAGCCAGTAAATAAACGACCACCATTACTGGAACAACCTTATCAGTAACCTTAGCAATTTTCTTTATTCCTCCAATAATAACGATACCAACAAAGATTGCCATTATCAATCCGAAAACCCAACCATGACCAGATAAAAAACTAGAGTCGCCTCCTGTAACATATTCGAAGAGTTTAAATGCTTGATTCACTTGGAACATATTTCCTCCACCAAAAGAGCCACCAATGCACATAATGGCGAAAGCGACTGCCAAAACTTTCCCGAGTTTGGCTAGTCCTTTTTCAGATAATCCTTTCTTTAAATAATACATGGGACCACCATATACAGTACCATTAGCATCTACTTCTCTGTATTTTACACCAAGTGTACACTCTACAAATTTTGAAGACATACCCAACAATCCCACTAGGACCATCCAAAAAGTAGCTCCTGCTCCACCAATTGATAAAGCAATAGCCACGCCTGCAATATTTCCTAAACCTACCGTAGCTGAAACTGCAGCAGTTAATGCTTGAAAGTGGCTTACCTCTCCATCACCATGACCTTCTACTCGTATAGTATCGGGATTATCGCCATCAACTGATGATACGACATCTGATACTGACACAGTACCAGATTCTTCTAGGTCGTCATAAGTTCCTCTAACAACTTTAATAGCTGTCAAAAACGCCCTAATATTGATAAATCTATAATAGAACGTAAAATATCCCGCTCCAAAAATTAAGACAATCAACACCCAGGGAATACCGACCGTTTCAGTAATTGGAATTTCAGCAAAAATAGCATCAACAAACCATTGTGTTGCTGCGCTAAATTTTTCATTGATTTGCTCGTCTAATGATTGATTTTGAAGTAGAAGTATCATGAATGAAGTTTTTGGCAAATTGCACTGAAACTTCAAAAACCGAAAGGTTACGTAGTGTTGAAATTTTTAGCTTGAACTAGTTAACCACGTACTTAAGCATTAGGTTTTACCGTTGCGTATTTAAGTAGATTATGCTCTTTCGCATAAGCGATTAATTGTTCCTTGCCTTCATTACCTTTTATATTAAGCATTTTTTTTATTTGATGAATATGTGTTTGAAATCCGTCAACACTAATATGCATCGCCTCGGCAATTTCGGTATAAGATTTTTGTTGACCTAATAGTGCTAGGTTGGCTAAAACTTCTTTTTGTCGATCAGAAAGTTCTATATTATGTAATTCACGAAGACCAACTAGTTCTCCTTTCATCGTCTTAATGGTATCTAGATGACTTTCATTGGCTAAGGTCATCTGCTCTAATTTGTGCTCTAGATTTGTTTTGTCTTCTGACAATTGCTTTACCATTGATTGTTGTTGTTCTTTTTCAGAAAGAAACTTCCAACTGTACAACAAAATTGAAAACAATAAAATAAAAAGAAATTTAAAAGAAATAGCCGTGATACTTCCTACAACACTCCAAAATTGCTGATCGATAACTTGAATGACTTGATCTTGAGGAATAATTCTATGTGATACAGCAATAATGATAAGTACAAATAATGCAAATGTTGGCAGATACATAAACTTCATCTGCCGACTTTTAAATGCCTTATTGAGTTCATACAATAAGGATAATGCAACAAAAATTGAGATTGGAATATCGATAAGCCAAATGAAATTGTTACTTATGTCTTCATTATTATATGATGTAGCAATAAATACAAACGCAATCATTCCTAATACTCCAGAATATAAACCAATGAATTCTTTGGTGGAAAAGCGTTCAATTAGCCTTACTATGATTCCTCTTGTATCATTATGCTCTATGGAAGGTAATGACAATAAGATGAATAATGAATTGGCCAATGAAATGACAACACCTACATAAATGATCAATTTATGACTTGATGACCAGCCTAATATATGAGTAAAAACGATATTAAGCACTGCACCTATACCCCAAACAAAAATAGCTAGTCCAAACCATTTAATTCCATTGATAGCAGCCTTACTTGTACCACGTTTATGTTCTTTTATAAAGATACGCTGAATAATAATTGCAGTAATAATACATACAATAGAGGTAACCGTATATTCTATAGTTGAAAGCATTACTCTTTGGTTTGAAATATTAAATATAGAAAAATCCCTCGATGAAAAGGGATTTTATTGTATTTGATAAACGTAAGTTATATATATTTTACATATTTCTCCTATACTGTCCGCCTACCTCAAATAAGGCAGAAGTAATCTCTCCTAAGGAGCACACTTTACAAACATCCATTAGTGCTTCAAAGATATTTTCATTGTTAATGGCCTTATGTTGTAAATCTTTTAATAAGGTTTTCGTGTCATTAGCCTTATGAAGGTTCTCCAACGTTTTGATCTGAAATTGTTTTTCTTCCTCTGTCGCTCTAATAACCTCCGCAGGAATAACAGTTGGCGATCCCTTAGAGCTCAAGAACGTATTCACACCAATAATAGGGAACTTACCATTATGCTTTAATGTTTCATAGTACAAACTCTCTTCTTGAATTTTACTTCGCTGATACATCGTTTCCATAGCACCAAGCACACCACCTCGTTCTGTGATTCGATCAAACTCTAGTAAGACAGCCTCTTCAACCAAGTCTGTCAATTCTTCTATAATAAATGACCCTTGAATAGGGTTCTCATTTTTGGCTAGTCCTAATTCTTTATTAATTATTAACTGAATGGCCATCGCTCGACGTACAGATTCTTCTGTAGGTGTTGTAATAGCTTCATCATAGGCGTTCGTATGTAATGAATTACAATTGTCATATATAGCATATAACGCTTGAAGTGTTGTACGAATATCATTAAAATCAATTTCCTGAGCATGCAAACTACGTCCTGAAGTTTGAATATGATATTTCAGCATTTGTGCTCTAGCATTTGCACCATACTTATCCTTCATGGCTTTAGACCAGATTTTTCTAGCAACGCGACCAATTACGGCATATTCAGGATCGATTCCGTTGGAGAAAAAGAATGAAAGATTTGGTCCAAACTTATTAATATCCATTCCTCTTGATAAGTAATACTCCACATAAGTAAATCCGTTAGCTAGTGTAAATGCTAACTGAGAAATTGGATTAGCACCTGCTTCTGCGATATGATATCCTGAAATTGAAACCGAATAGAAGTTACGTACATTATTTTCAATAAAATACTCTTGAACATCACCCATTAAGCGCAATGCAAATTCTGTAGAGAAAATACAGGTATTCTGAGCCTGATCTTCTTTTAAAATATCAGCTTGAACTGTTCCTCTTACTTGCGCAATGGTTTGCGCTTTGATATTTTGGTAAACATCAGTTGACAACACTTGATCTCCTGTAACACCTAAAAGCATTAACCCTAAACCATTATTTCCTTCTGGAAGTTCACCATTATATGTTGGACGCTCTTTGTCTTTATAGATTTTAGCTATTTTAGCTTCAACGTCTTTTTCAAGATTGTTCTCTTTTATATAGATTTCACATTGCTGATCAATTGCTGCATTCATAAAAAAGCCCAATAACATTGGTGCAGGACCATTAATAGTCATACTTACCGACGTCATCACATCTGCCAAATTAAATCCTGAATACAATTTTTTAGCATCATCTAAACAGCAAATCGACACACCGGCATTTCCAATTTTTCCGTAGATATCTGGTCTGTGATCTGGATCATTTCCGTAAAGCGTCACACTATCAAATGCAGTAGATAAACGCTTAGCTGGTAACCCCATACTCACATAATGAAAACGACGGTTAGTTCGCTCAGGACCACCTTCACCAGCAAACATACGTGCAGGATCTTCACCTGTTCTCTTAAACGGATACAATCCCGAAGTATAAGGAAACTCTCCTGGCACATTTTCTTGTAAGGTCCAGCGTAAAATATCTCCCCAAGCTTGATATTTAGGTAAAGCTACTTTCGGAATCTGGGTGTGTGATAAAGACTCTGTATGTGTTTCAATTTTTATTTCTTTATCGCGAACTTTGAATGAATATATCGGATTTTTATACTTATTTACTTTCTCATCCCAACCTGTAATCACTTCCCAATTGTAAGGATCTAAGTTTAGTTTTACGCGATCAAATTCTCCAACCAATAATTTGATGAAATCTTTATTTTCATCTGAAGTCACAGACCCTGAATCAATTCCAGCTTTATCTAATTGTGGTGTTTTATCACTCACAGATTCTATAGTTTTATAAATACCATAAAGTTTTTGAGCTACTTCAACCTGATCGTTTGCGGTTTTGTCATACGCACGATTATTTTCAGCAATTTCAGAGAGGTAGCGCGTTCTAGATGGCGGAATCACAAAGATCTTTTCGCTCATTTCATTTGAAATATGAAATGTCGATTTTAAATCTGTATCTGTTTTCTCTACAATCTTATCCATAATGGCTTTGTAGAGTGTATTCATTCCAGGATCGTTAAATTGTGAAGCTATAGTTCCAAATACTGGCAACTCCTCTTGTGGTGTATCCCAAAGATTATTGTTACGCATGTATTGTTTTTTCACATCTCTTAAAGCATCTAACGAACCACGTTTGTCAAATTTGTTAATCGCTACCAAGTCTGCAAAATCAAGCATATCGATTTTTTCAAGCTGTGTAGCTGCTCCAAATTCTGGAGTCATAACATACAATGACACATCACTGTGCTCTATAATTTCGGTATCAGATTGCCCAATTCCTGACGTTTCTAAAATGATCAAGTCATATTCTGCAGCTTTTAATACTTCTACTGCTTCATTGACATACTTTGATAAGGCTAAATTAGATTGACGTGTTGCCAAACTGCGCATATACACTCGAGGTGAGTTAATAGCATTCATACGAATCCTATCTCCTAATAAAGCGCCTCCTGTTTTTCGTTTTGAAGGGTCAACTGAAACAATTCCGATTGTTTTTTCTGGAAAATCTATTAGAAAACGTCTCACCAATTCATCCACCAAACTCGATTTACCAGCACCACCAGTACCAGTAATTCCAAGAACAGGTGTTTTTGAATTTTTATTTTTAGTATGTATTTTATCTAAGGTCTCTTTAGCTATATCAGGAAAATTTTCTGCGGAAGAAATCACACGAGCGATTGCTTTAGGGTTTTTCTTCGGAAGATTATCTAACTCTCCATTTAACGCATCACCAATTGCAAAATCTGATTTTTCGACTAAATCATTAATCATACCTTGCAATCCCATTTCACGACCATCATCAGGAGAATAAATTCTAGAAATCCCATAGTCCATAAGTTCCTTAATCTCTGATGGTAGAATAACACCGCCGCCGCCGCCGAAGATTTTAATATGTCCAGCTCCTTTTTCATTTAGCAAGTCATACATGTATTTAAAATATTCGTTATGACCACCTTGATATGATGTCAAACAGATAGCATTTACATCTTCTTGAATGGCTGTATTGACAACTTCTTCAACACTTCTGTCATGGCCGAGATGAATAACCTCAACACCTGTGGCTTGAATAATTCGACGCATGATGTTGATAGATGCATCATGACCATCAAAAAGGGAGGCTGCAGTTACAATTCTTACTTTATACTTTGGGTGATATGGTGCGACTTGCTTCATTCGTAATATTATGATGTTTTAAAGACACAAATTTACGGAATTTTCAAAAGAAGCATTCAATTATTTAGAATTCTTTAATAAAAGAGAAAACAGGGCTTTATGGTTTTATTAATAAAATTTTTGTAGGATTTTTTATATTAAAAAAATATGATATTTTTTAATATTATGTTAATTTTTTATTAAATTTACATTCCTTACTCTTCTGAATTAAATTATAATCAAAATTTTAAGAAAATCTACTTTTGATAAAAATCACTATAAAGTGACGCTTTAAAAAGTTATGTGTCTAATTATTGCCTCACAACGAGTGAAGGTATAAACAATTATCTATAACCATTAACTAATTTTTAATTTTATGAAACAAAAATTATTTTTATTCCTATGCTTCATGGCAAGTGTAGGTTACGTTCAAGCTCAAGGGCTACCGACAAATCCAGAACCTGGAAAATGCTATGTAAAGTGTATCACTAAAGATACATTTAAAGAAGTTACAGAAACCTTACAAGTATATCCTGCATATACAACTTTAGAAATTGTACCTGCAACATATAAAACTGTAGAAGAAACAGTATTGGTTAAAGAAGCTAGTGAGAAATATGTATATACTCCAGCAACTTATGAAACTGTAGATGTATCTTATGTAAAAAAAGAAGGACGTACAGATTTAAAAGTCGTTCCTGCTACATTTGGTAGAGATTCTAGATCTTTTCAAACATATCCTGCAACTTCAGGTTGGGAATATAAGATTCTTGAAGACTGTCCTTCTGTAAACAAAGACGACTGTGTTGCTGCTTGTTTTGTTGAATACCCAGCAACTAATAGAGATGTTCCGTTTACAACTTTAGCAACAGATGCTAGTACAAATGCTGTGCCTGTTTCTGAACAGATGACTTCTTATAAAAAGCGTGTTATCAAAACTCCTGCACGTATGGATAAAATTGAAATTCCAGCAGAGTACAAAACAATAACACGTCAAGTTGTAGATGTTCCTGCTAGCACAAGAAGCAATACTATTCCTGCTAGAACTGAAACTGTAACAAGAACTATTCTTGATCAAAAAGGTGGTATTACTACTTGGGAAGAAGTTGAATGTGAATTATTGAACCCAACAGTTATTCCTATTTTTTATGAAACTGCTAGCGCTCGTTTAACTGCTGCATCTAAAAGAACGATTGATGAAACGTTATTACCTATCCTAAATGATAAGCCTGTAAGTATTGAGATTATGGCGCATACAGATGCTAGAGGTAATGATGATTACAACATGTCTTTATCACAGCAACGTGCTAATTCTGTTGTAAACTACTTAGTATCTAAAGGCATTTCTAGAAGTCGTTTATCTGCTAAAGGATACGGAGAGTCTAGATTAACAAACCGTTGTTCTAATGGTGTTGATTGTTCAGATACAGAACACAGAAGAAACAGACGTACAGAGTTTAGAGTATTAAACAACTAATAGTACTTCTAAATTAGATTATAAAAAAAGACACCTTTCAAGGTGTCTTTTTTCTTATACTATAAACTTTAAAGCTGCCTTTTTCTTTACTCACTTTAATACCATAGGTGTCTTGTAAATCTGTTTCCATGAGATTATAGAATCTATGGTGGATTTGCCAATCATGCTTCACCTCATCTGCTTCACCTTTTTTAATAACAACAGGTAAATTTAAAACAGAAGCTAACTGATACATAACATCATTAAAGGTAACATTATCTGCTTGAATTTGTGTGTCATCAATTAGGTATTGGGCAGTGTTCTTTCCCCAATCAATTTGCTGTGTATCCCAATAACGGATATTGGATATGTCTAACATTAATACATCCCCTTTTGTTTCAGTATGAAATAGATCTAATTTGAGTTCGTCTAAAATCTGGAAGGTTGCATTAGTTCCTTTTTTTATATAGACCTCATATGTTTTATTTAGTTCTGAGCTTATTAATACTTGATTAATGAGAAGTTTTTGTTCTCTAGCAATAATGCTTTTTAAATCGCCTTTGTAATGAATATAATTCCCTTTAACATTACTAACAAGTGTTTCATAGGTTTGATTCTTGAGCGGTTTCATTTCAAAATCTGATTTAGGCTTGTAATCGGCTTTGAATGTTTCGGCCTTTATTTTTTGCACTTTAAATACATTACTAATATCGCTTTGTTTGGTATGCTGCCTTAAATAGCGCTCAAGGTCTGCTTGTTTAAAATCGGTAGGACTTCCTTTCCATAATACAGTTCCTTTAGCGTTTAAAAGAAGTCCGTATGGAAGTGCCCTAGTATTGTTTGCTTTAAATGTTTCGCCTTTATAATCAATTGAAACAGCCAAATCTGTTGGGTGTTTTTTAAGAAATCTCTTGACAACTTCAGGATTTTCTTCAGACAAAGAGACCACATAAAAGCGATCAGGATATTGCTTTTGCAAAACACCTAAGTATTCAGATGCATAGACACATGGTCCGCACCAAGTTGCCCAAAAATCAATAAAGAAAAGCGATGCTTTAGTATCATTAGCAGATTTAGAAGCTTGTATCGTTTCAGAAAAACGAACTTGACTACTGCCAATAAGCGGAAAGCTAATACAGAGTAAGAGTACAAGAATTTTTTTACAATTCATTTCATTTGTTTTTATAACTCCCTTTATATTAACAACTATTGTGCTAAAATAGTATTTTAAAGTAATTAATTCTGATTTTCTCAATTACAAATCAAATACATGACCTTCTTTGGCAAAATTAAAACCTAAATTTTGAATACTATCTTTTAGCGGATGTGCATCCCTTATGGTTGGATTGGTATGATTAAAATGTATGAAATAGATTTTATTTTTTGTTGCCATTGATTCATTTTCAAATAACGTAGTGGTTTCAGTAGTAAAAGGATGTGGTATTTTACTCATATCTCGCTTTAATTCTCCATCTCTAAAGAATGAAGCATCAAGAAAGGCGTAATCTACTTGTTTCACCTCCTGCACAATATCTTTTTCCCAAATATGCCATTTATCAATATCAGGAATAAATAATGCTGATTTATTTTGTCCTTCTATCTTATATCCAACGGTTTCTGAAAACTCATCTCTATGAGGCACTTGTATAGGCGTAACCTTTAATGCAGTGCTAATCCTCATGATAGAGTCTCTTTGGAGTTCTTCTAATTGAATATTTCTAAAACTCACCAACTGACTCCAAGGTCCATTTGTTTCAAGGTAGTGTTTCATTCTTGGCATCACATACACTGGAATATAATCTCCCCCTAAAGCTTCAAATCCTAAATACATCAACCCTGTATAGTGACCAATATGAGCGTGTGTTAAAAAAACACCATCAATAACTTTATTGTTATCTAAATGTTTAGATTTCAAATTTTGAATTTGCTCAGACATATCTGGAGTAGCATCAAATAACCATTTTTGATTAGACTCTATATCTACCAAACCTAAACACGATACTAATTTTTTGGATTCTTCACCTTTATAAAAGGACAAACAACATGACTTCTCACAATTAATCTGTGGAAAACCTGCATCTTGAGCAATACCCAAAACTGTTATATATTGCTTAAAACTTTTTATACTAACTTCATCTTTTTTTGTCTCATTACAATTAAAAAAAAGAACTATCAGTATTAGGCACAAAAATTGAATGACCTTCATTAGTAAAATATCTATATTTGTTAAATATATAAAATCCCAAAATCATGATTCGTAAATTTTTAGCTTTTGTTTTAGTTTTCAACTTGACTGCCTGTGCAGAATTACAAGATGTTGTTAATAATCTTCCTCAAGGTGGAGGTGTTTTAAGCAATGCCGATATTGCATCAGGACTTCGCCAAGCTCTTGACCTAGGAATAGACAAACAAGTAAATAAGCTTACTCAAAAAGATGGTTTTTTCAAGAATGAGTTAGTAAAGATCTTACTCCCTGAAGAATTACAAAAAGTCGACAAAGGATTACGTGATATTGGTTTAGGGAATTTAGCTGATGAAGGCTTAAAAGTATTAAATAGAGCTGCTGAAGATGCTGTTAGTGAGGCAACTCCTATATTTATTAATGCTGTTAAAGACATTACTTTCAACGACGCAAAAAGTATTTTGCTAGGTAACGATGACGCAGCTACTCAATATTTGACTTCAAAAACGCAAACAGCACTTTACAATAAGTTTAAACCTGTGATACAAAATTCATTTTCTAAAGTTGGTGCAGATCAGATTTGGGAAAACCTCATCAATAAATACAATGCGATTCCTTTTACAAACAATGTAAATCCTGACCTTACAGATTATGTTACTGGTGAAGCGTTAAAAGGTGTTTATACCATGATTGCTGTTGAAGAAAAAGAAATACGAAATAAAGTATCGTCAAGAACTACAGACTTATTAAAGAAAGTATTTGCGCTTCAAGACTAAACGTTTTACTAGTTACTTTTCTTTTTGTAAAGTCCATCGAAAGCAATTGTAGTGTCTTTGCCTTCAGTTATCGTTTCCCACAATTGTCTAACAGATCCATCGGCATTTGATGTCCATGTAATACGATGATAAAATGATTTTCCATCTGTATTGGTTTCATCATCGGTTCGCATAATCATTTGGTTTCCTTTTCTGTTGCCTTTAAGCTTTAAATGAGCACCGCGATTATCAATCCAAAGTTGTTCCCATTGTTTGGTTTTTAGGTTATAGAAATTTTGACTTGTGCCTGTGTAACCGCCTTTAGCGCTAGTCCATTTTTCTAATAAAATACAGCCGTCCTGAATCTTTTGGATAGAATTCTCACCAGCAGCAGTTCCATCTGGATTTGTAACCGTCCACTCACCTACCCAAAAATCAAAGGCTTTATGATTTTCAGTACAGCAATTACAGTTAGTATTCTGCGCAAAACTCAAGGAAGAAAAAACAAGTGTAATTAAAAGTAACGTATGCTTCATTTTCTAATATTTACTATAGATGTATTTATTCATAATTAATATAAAGCTAATATTAACATAACATTAAAAAGGAAAATACATCTCATATTTGTCATAGTTAGTAAGTCTTTTTCATTTTTACTTCGAAAAAGTTAGTAAAAAAAATCGGTCTATTCCTTTAGGTCGATTTTTTTATCAACATTTTCAAAAATTATAGTGCTGAATTACAATATTTTATCTAAATTTAATTACAAATAATTTCTGTGATGAAATACACAAAACGAATCATCGACAATCACAACCTATTATTAGCTCGCTATAAAACGCTTATTGAGCAAGCTTATAATTTTAGGCAAACGGATTCTGCTTTAAGTGATATTTCAGAATATAAAGCAATCAAGCTACTTCATAAGATCAACAAGCTTAAATATTTAAATAGAGATCTCATGTTGGCTCAGCAGAATTAATTTCACGTTTTTTTACGTACCTCTTTCAACTAAACTTAGTTTTTTAACCGTATATAAGGTATAAAAGCAAGTTATTATGAATTCACATTTTTGCAAAGTTGGAAAAAGACGTCCCTCAATACGTAAAGTTTTTAGCATTAAAGAGCTAGAGGATAAGTACACACGTGTTATAGAAGAGGCATACAATGTTGAACAAACAGATATGAGCTTAAGTGACATTTTATTATATGAAGCTCAAAAGCTAAAACAGCGTATTCTCAGTTTAAAAAAAATCGAAGCTAAAGGTCTTGATGCAGCGTTTTAAAATATGCAAAAGCATGTTTTAGCCTAGATCCATACCAAGAAAAATATTCACCATCAACTAATACAATTTTTGCCTTTGGAAATTCAAATTCGAGTTGTTTGACGTGATCTTCCTTAAAAGGATAAGGTTCGCTTGATAACATTATAACATCAATGTTTTTATTCATCTCATTAAGTTCAACCTCAGGATAACGCTCTAAATGCTCAAAATAATTTTGAAAATTATTTAATTTGAGCATGGTATCTATAAATGTGTTTTTAGCCGCTACCATCCATGGGCTTTTCCAGATAAAATAGGCAACCTTAAGCTTAGATTCATCTGTAATATATTCTGAAAAATCATATCTAGCAGCCTTAATATTTTGAATTATTTCGATTGCTTTTTCTTCTGTAGAAAACAAATCACCATACATATTGATGAGCTCTAGAGCATCTTCTAAATTAAAAATATCGCTAATATGAACAGGTGCGATATGTTCTAATTCTAAAATCATCTCCTTAGTATTTTCTTCTTTATTACAAAGAATAACATCTGGATTTAGATCTTTAATTTTATCCAAATTGACTTGTTTTGTGCCACCAACAATTGTTTTCTTTTGCCTCAAGTTTTGAGGATGTACGCAAAATTTTGTTATGCCCACAATTAATGATTCTAAACCAAGATCGACCAACAGTTCTGTTTGAGATGGCACCAACGAGATGATTCGCTTTGGTGTATCATCAAAATCCAATAATCTGTTTAGTTGGTCTTTATAAGTCATATTTAATACCTGATGTGCTTCGTAAGATAACTTACGACAAAATCGCTTTCATTTGTTGTTGCAAGTCTTCAGCTTTTTGAGCAGCAGCTTGAGCAAAATCATCACCTTGTGAGGCATAGATAATTCCGCGTGATGAATTAATCAACAAACCTACTGAATCGTTCATCCCATATTTACAAACATCTTGTAAATTACCACCCTGAGCACCAACTCCTGGAACCAACAAAAAGCTATCTGGAATAATTTGTCTTATATCTCTTAAATATTCTGCTTTAGTGGCGCCAACTACATACATGAGGTTTTGAGCGTTTTTCCAAGTTTTAGAGGTTTCAAGAACTTGTTTATACAATTCCTGACCATCAACAGTTTTTGTTTGAAAATCAAAAGCGCCTTGATTAGATGTTAATGCCAAAAGAATGGTATGTTTATTATCAAATACTAAAAATGGTTCTACAGAATCCTTTCCCATATAAGGTGCTACGGTCACACTATCAAATGCTAGGTCATCAAAAAAGGCTTTGGCATACATTGTACTGGTATTACCAATATCACCGCGTTTCGCATCGGCAACAGTGAACAATTCAGGGTGTTTTTCATTGAGATATAGAATTGTTTTCTCTAGTGCTTTCCAACCTTTTAACCCATAAGCTTCATAAAATGCTGTGTTGGGTTTATATGCTACGCACAAGTGATGTGTCGCATCTATGATTGCTTTATTAAATGCAAAAATTGGGTCTTCTTCACTTAATAAATGCTTAGGAATTTTATCTAAATCGACATCCAATCCAATACAAAGAAAGGAGTTCTTTTTTTTAATTTGTGCTGTAAGTTGTTGTGTTGTCATATTAAAAAAGCCTCCAAAAAAGAGGCTCTACATTTATATATGTTCATCACTAGCTTTTAACTTCTCAGTGTTTTCGGCTAGCATTAATTCGTCTATCAATTTTTGAATATCACCATTTATAATATTCTGCAAATCATATAATGTTAATCCAATTCTATGATCTGTAACACGTCCTTGCGGATAATTATAAGTTCTAATCTTAGCGCTTCTGTCTCCAGAACTCACCATACTCTTACGTTTTTCAGAATCTGCTGCTTGTTTTTTAGCTAGTTCCATTTCGTATAGTCGTGAACGTAATACTTTTAGAGCTTTTTCTAAATTTTTGTGTGATGATTTCTGATCTTGACAACTTACAATCATTCCGGTAGGTTCATGATGAAGTTTTATAGCTGAATAGGTTGTATTTACCGATTGCCCTCCTGGACCCGTCGATGTTGTTCGTTCAATCCTTACTTCTGTCATATCGAGTTCGACATCAAACTCTTCAGCTTCAGGTAACACCATTACAGTAGCGGCACTTGTATGCACACGTCCTTGAGTTTCCGTTTGTGGCACACGCTGCACTCGATGAACACCAGCTTCAAACTTCATAGTACCATAAACATCATCTCCAGAAACTTCAAAAATAATTTCTTTAAAGCCTCCTGCTGTTCCTTCATTTAAGTCCACAACGCTTACATTCCACCCCTTACCTTCACAATATTTAGTATACATCCTGTATAAATCTCCTGCAAAAATACTAGCTTCATCTCCTCCAGTTCCTGCTCTTACTTCGACAACTACATTTTTAGCATCATCAGGATCTTTAGGAATTAGTAAGAAACGAATATCTTCTTCAAGTTTTGGGATACCTTCCTTAGCTTCATCATATTGCATTTTGGCCATTTCTACCATTTCAGCGTCGCTGCCATCAGCAATTATTTCTTCAGCTTCATTTAAATTATTCGTCAGTTCTATATACAATTCACGCTTATCCATAAGTATGCGCAAATCTTTATATTCTTTGTTAAGCTGTACATAACGCTTTTGATCTGTTATTATATCTGGTTGAATGATTAAATCACTCACCTCATCAAAACGCTGCTTGACTATTTGTAATTTCTCTAACATTTATCTTCTAAAATTGTGATTCAAAAATACGATAATTTATGGATTCACCATAGTGAAAAACTTGTTACTATAATGAAAAATAATCTGATAAGTTTTAACGTTATATCTACATGCGAAAGCAAGTGAAATCCATACTAAACTACTACAAATCAATGGCTTTATGGTCATTTATTGTCACTCTGGGAATAACAATTATCAACCCTGAGCTTATTTTGGCGTTATCAACAAAACTCTTTTTAGTCTTTGTACTTTGGTTTTTAATTAGCGACAGAAAGGTGAGACAACGTTTGCGTTTTTATAGAATTAGAGGTGTTTCTAATATGAAATTTTTTACCGTTATATTCTTGTTTGATGGTTTGTTAACGACGTCCTTTCTACTTTTAATTAAAGGTTTTATCTAGTACTCGAAAACACCATATTTACTTTTAATCGTAAGCTTTTTTTCTTCGGAAGCCTCAACACGCCCAATAATTTGGGCATTGACATTAAATGATTTTGAAATCTCGATGATTGCATCTGCAATATCTGGAGAGACATATAATTCCATTCGATGTCCACAATTAAATACCTGATACATCTCTTTCCAATCTGTTTTTGATTGCTCCTGAATCAATTTAAATAGCGGCGGAATATCAAACATATTATCTTTTACAATATGCAAATTATCTATAAAATGTAGAATTTTAGTTTGAGCACCACCTGAACAATGTACCATACCATGTAGGGTTTCCGAAGAGAACTGAGATAGAATTGCTTTTATAATTGGCGCATAGGTACGTGTAGGTGACAGCACTAATTTACCTGCATCTATTGGAGAATTTTCAACATTATCAGTTAGTTTTGTTTGCCCAGAGTAGACAAGATCTTCGGGTACAGATGCATCAAAACTCTCTGGATATTTTTCTGCTAAGTACTTATTAAACACGTCGTGACGTGCAGATGTTAATCCATTACTTCCCATCCCACCATTATACTCTTTCTCATAAGTTGCCTGACCAAAACTCTCGAGCCCAACAATCACATCTCCTGCTTTAATATTGGCATTGTCAATTACAGCACTACGCTTCATACGAGCAGTAACAGTTGAATCAACAATTATAGTTCGTACTAAATCTCCAACATCGGCAGTTTCACCTCCTGTAGAGTGAATCGTAACTCCAAATGATTTTAGATCTTCAATAAGTTCTTCTGTACCATTAATTATAGCAGAAATAACAGCTCCAGGAATCAAGTTTTTATTACGGCCAATGGTAGAAGACAACATAATATTATCTGTTGCCCCAACACATAGCAAATCGTCAATATTCATGATAAGGGCATCTTGGGCTATACCTTTCCAAACCGAAAGATCTCCTGTCTCTTTCCAATACATATAGGCTAATGAACTCTTTGTACCAGCACCATCAGCATGCATAATCAAGCAGTAATCATCATCATTAGTTAAATAGTCTGGAACGATTTTACAAAATGCTTTAGGAAATATACCTTTATCTATGTTTTTTATAGCATTGTGCACATCTTCTTTGGAAGCAGACACTCCTCTTTGCGCATAACGTTTGCTGATATCTTGGCTCATGGGTTTATTTTGAGCCACAAAAATAAGAATTGTTAATTACAATTTAGGTCTATTTTTATCATCAGTTATTGAATTAGCTTCAATTTCGGTAGAATAATCTTTAAGGATTTTTGCTTTCTTTTGGTCGCCACCAAAATAGAAGTTGAGACCAAAAGCTATTCTAAAGTACGTATCATCTGATGCTCCAGCTTCTAGACCATCGAGTGTATCACTCGAAACATAATTATAATCAGTATATAATTTGAGTGCAAATTGATTTGATACAATACATTCTAAACCGATACCTCCTTGTACTTTTGGAGCTGTTTGTTTGAAATGATTTGAAGCATTGTATCCAGCTCCTCCAAAAATAAAAGGAGAGAATCGCTCATGTGGTATTAACAATAGTTCCATATTTAGATCAAAAGACATAAAACCTTCATTAAAAAGGTCTATATATGCTAAATTGAACTTATGATATCCAAAATCTATTGCTAAGTGTGGGGTCAAATGTCTTTTGTAGCCAAAATGACTATAGATCTCAAACATTGGATCTATAAAATCCCCATTGATAACTGAAGTTCCTAAAGCCACATCAAAGGCATTAGTTCCTCTTAGGTCATAAAACTTAGTCTTAGGTACTTTTGGTGTTTCGATTTGCTCTTGAGTAAAGCCTTGAAAACCAATTAGACAGATTGCCATTGCTAGCAAATTGAAACGAATTTGTTGTGCTATCATCAAATTTTGTTTTGGTTAAACGAAACCAATAACAAAGTCATTTTAGGTTCAAAAGATTTGGCAATGCGGCTGGCAATATAAAAAATTAATTATCAATGAGTTACATTTTTTCAAAAATTAACTACAAGGCATAAAAAAAAGACAAATGGATTTAAAAAAATTCATTTGTCTTTTTAACTGGCAATGAAAGCAATGCCAACTAATTTTTGTAAGCATCAGAAATCATTTACGATTCTGCTTGAAATCTCGTTTCGGTTTTAACAACGTTGTCCTGAGTAAGGCCATCTTTTACGTCCTTAGAATCGTCTTGAGAAAACAACAAGGTAGCAAACATGAGAGCTGCTACGCTTAGTAGTAACTTTTTCATTTTACAAAAAATTGATTAATAGCATTACAAACTTAACTAATTATGTCAGTGTTGTGCTTGCTTTAACCATATTTTCGACTATTTGATAAAATTATGCGTTGAAATACATTAATTAGAAAGAACATCTACGTAAAACTACGTAGATTATGACACTTATTAACCCTTACAGAAACATAGAAGCCTCAATAAATGAGGCTTTTAGATGTGTAGTTTATTTAGTAAATAATAACTCTCTGTACTTAGTTAAAGGCCAAAGTTCGTCGTCTACTAATAATTCTAATTTATCACAGTGGTATCTAATATCGTCAAAAAGAGGCTTAACATTAAAACAATAGGCGTCTGCCTTTTTTTCTAAATTCTCAATAGCATTAGCTTTTTTTCGCTCTTCCGTCATTTTAGTAACATTAGAATTAATGCCTTCAATATGACTTGAGATCTCTTCGATGAGATTAAGTTGTTCCTTAGCCAATGTCTTGAAAGAGCTACCATATATTTCTTTAAGTCCTTTGACATTATCTATTAAAATGTTTTGATAACGAACTGCGGTTGGTACAACATGATTTCGTGCAATATCACCTAGCACACGTCCTTCAATCTGAATTCGCAACACATACTCTTCCATTTCAATCTCATATCTCGCTTCACTCTCAATCTTATTCATAACGCCTAAATCATCAAAAAGACGAATTGCTTTTTGAGATACTTTAGCTTTCAATGCTTCTGGTGTTGTTTTGTTATTACTTAACCCGCGCTTTTTAGCCTCTTTCTCCCAAGCTTCGCCATAGCCATTTCCTTCAAAAAGAATAGGTTTTGACATCTTTATGTATTCTCTTAATACATTAAAAATAGCATCATCCTTCTTCATGTTACTTTTAGAAATCAATTGCTCCACCTCATCCTTAAAATCAATTAATTGCTTCGCCACAATGGTGTTTAAAATGGTCATAGGGTTTGCACAATTTGCAGTAGATCCTACAGCTCTAAACTCAAATTTGTTTCCTGTAAATGCAAAAGGTGATGTTCTATTTCGGTCTGTATTATCTAGTAATACATCCGGAATTTTACCAACCACATTTAATTTAAGGTCTGTTTTTTCTTGAGGCGACAACTTTCCATTAGTTACATTTTCCAACTCATCAAGCACTTTTGTTAATTGCGCTCCAATAAACACCGAAATAATAGCAGGTGGCGCTTCATTAGCACCTAAGCGATGATCATTACTTGCCGAGGCAATAGCTGCTCTCAATAATTCTTCATTATCATGTACGGCTTTAATCGTATTTACAAAAAATGTAAGGAATTGTAAATTACTCATTGGTGTTTTTCCTGGGCTCAATAAGTTAACACCTGTGTTTGTTCCCAAACTCCAATTATTATGCTTCCCAGAACCATTAACACCTGCAAAAGGTTTCTCATGGAATAACACTTTAAAATTGTGACGCTCCGCAACTTTATCCATCACATCCATTAATAATGAATTGTGATCGACAGCCAAATTAGCTTCATCATAGATTGGCGCCAATTCGAACTGGTTAGGTGCAACCTCATTATGCCTGGTCTTTACAGGAATTCCTAACAACATACATTCGGTCTCCAAATCACGCATGTAAGCCATGGCTCTATTAGGTATAGTACCAAAATAATGATCATCCAACTGTTGTCCTTTAGCAGGAGAATGTCCTAAAAGTGTACGACCAGTTAATACAATATCTGGTCTGGACATTGCCAAACCACTATCTATTAAAAAGTATTCTTGTTCCCAACCAAGTGATGCATTTACCTTCTTTACGTTTTTATCAAAATATTTACAAACGGCTACTGCTGCTGAATCTACAGCTTGAAGTGCACGCAACAAAGGCGTTTTATAATCTAAAGCTTCTCCTGTATACGCTACAAAAACAGTTGGTATACATAATGTAGTTCCATAAATAAATGCTGGAGACGTCGGATCCCAAGCTGTATAACCTCGAGCTTCAAAAGTATTTCTTATACCTCCATTTGGAAAACTTGACGCATCTGGTTCTTGCTGAACGAGTTGACCTCCTCCAAACTTTTCTATTGAAAGCCCGTTACCAATTGTTTCGAAAAAAGCATCATGTTTTTCTGCAGTTGCTCCTGTCAATGGTTGAAACCAATGTGTGTAATGTGTAGCGCCTTTTGAGATAGCCCACTCTTTCATACCTGTTGAAATGTGATCGGCTACAGTTCTATCTATTTTAGAGCCATCGCTAATAGCATCCATTACACTTTCAAATGCTTCTTTAGTCAAGTACTGTCGCATTGTTGACTCATTAAAAACATTAGCTCCAAAGATTTCAGAACGTCTTGTGTTTTCTTCAATATGAATAGGTCGATGGTTAAATACTTCTTTTAACGCATGAAATCTTAGAGTAGACATAAAATATATTGTTTATCAAATTTAACAGGGCAAAAATAATCAATATTTAAAAAAATACACGATTAACCCCTAAAAAAATAGGGTATAAACAATTGTTAATAACATTTTATCTAAAATACCCCTCTTTTTTTTGACCAAAACATAAAAATTATAATATTTGTGCTTTCAATTTTTAAAAAATTAAAACAGCATGAGCAAATCGAAATTAGAATACATTTGGTTAGACGGACATGAACCAACACAAAACATGAGAAGTAAGACTAAAGTAGAAGATGACTTTAGCGGAAAACTAGAAGACTGTTCTGTATGGTCTTTTGATGGATCATCAACCGAACAAGCAGAAGGCGGATCTTCTGATTGTCTTTTAAAACCTGTTGCTATTTACCCTGATCCAACACGAAAGAATGGTTATTTGGTAATGTCTGAAGTATTAAACTCTGATGGTACACCTCATCCTTCAAATGCTAGAGCCACAATTGATGACAATGACAATGATTTCTGGTTTGGTTTTGAGCAAGAATACTTCTTAATGGATACTAAAACTGATCTACCTTTAGGTTTTCCAAGAGGTGGATTCCCAGGACCACAAGGAAAGTACTACTGCTCAGTTGGTGGTCGTTATACTTGGGGAAGAGATTTTGTTGAAGAACATGCAGACCTATGTATTGCTGCTGGATTGAACTTCGAAGGTATTAACCAAGAGGTAGCTCCAGGCCAATGGGAATTTCAATTATTTGCTAAAGGCGCAAAGAAAGCTGGTGATGAAATTTGGGTAGCCCGCTATTTATTGGATCGTTTAACTGAAAAGTATGGTTACTACATTGAATATCATCCAAAACCAATTAAAGGTGATTGGAATGGTTCAGGAATGCATGCTAATTTCTCCAATACAACTTTAAGAACTTGTGGTAGTGAGGACACTTACAGAAAAATCTGTGAAGCTTTCAGACCAGTTACAGATGAGCACATGGATGTTTATGGTGCCTTTAATGATGAGCGTTTAACAGGCTTACATGAAACTGCCCATGTATCTGATTTTTCATATGGAATTTCAGATCGAGGAGCTTCTATACGTATTCCTATTATTACTGTTGAAAAAGGCTGGAAAGGTTGGTTAGAAGATCGTCGTCCTGCATCAAACGGTGATCCTTATAAAATTGCTGGTCGTATTATTAAAACTGTAAAATCTGCTAATATCAGCTAGATTAATAACTATTTTGTTCATAAAAGCGTCTTCTTTTATTGAGAAGGCGTTTTTTTTATGCTTGAGATTTAAAAGCCAAAAAGATAAATGTACCATATGCCGCCACCAATAGCAAACCTTTATATCTTGATATTTGAAATCGCTTCGGAATAAAAATTAATAAAATCAATACTGCAGCGAAAGCGAGCATCCAAAAAATATCATGCTCTAAAATAGAGACATCTGTCACTGGAATTGTTTTCACAATAGAAGTTAAGCCAAGCACAGAACCAATATTAAAGATGTTTGAACCGATTAAATTTCCTAAGGACAACGCTTTTTCTTTTTTTACAGCAGCAATAACAGATGCCGCTAACTCTGGAACACTCGTACCAATTGCTATAACAGTTGCCGCAATTACGGCTTCACTAACTTCTAAAGCTCTCGCTAGATCTTTTGCTCCATCTACCAACCATTCAGATCCAAAATAGAGAGCAGCTGCTCCAATAAGCAACCACATCGCAATTTTAAAGTTTGAAACTATAGCTAAGTTCTCATCAATAGCTTCGGTAGAGGTATCTTTTTTTGCAGATCGTATAAGTACAATTAAAAAAATAATTAATGCTATAAATAGTGTACCACCTTCAATTGGAGATAACTGATTGTCATTACTCAAAAAATAATATAATGCTATTGAAAACATCATCATAACTGGCCAGTTAAGCTTATAAAATGACTTGTCTACAGCTATAGAACTCACAAGAGCTGTAATTCCTAGAACGAGACCAATGTTAGCAATATTAGAACCAATAACATTATTTATAGCGATTGCTGGAGACTCATTTAATGCCGCATTTAAACTCACCAATAACTCTGGAGCTGATGTTGCAAAACTCACCACTGTCATTCCAATAACCATTTTTGAAATACTCAATTTAAATGACAATGCGACAGATGAGCGCACTAAAAACTCACCTCCTATTACCAATAACATCAATCCTAGAATTATCCAGACTAAGCTCATTCAATTTAAATTTTTGCGAAGATAGCATAATTTATAGAGTGTCAATTACTTTAATTCATGCTAATTCAATGTAAATAAAACTTAAATTTTAGTTAAATAACTAAATAAATAGTTGTATAACTATAAAAATAGTTATAGGTTTGTAGAGCAATCAAAAAATCAGTAATCGTGCAAAAACTTACAAACAAAGAAGAAGAGATTATGCACATCTTATGGAAGCTTGAAAAAGGCTTTGTTAAAGATGTACTTGCAGAGATAAACGAAGATAAACCACATTACAATACCTTATCTACCATTATTAGAAACTTGGAAGAAAAAGGCTATGTAAGTTATAATGCTTATGGTAAAACACATCAATACTTCCCTATTGTAAGTAAAGAAGCCTATAAAGAACGGTTTATGAATACAGCTATTGAGAATTACTTTAACAATTCGTATAAGAACGTTGTGTCATTTTTTGCTAAGGAAGAAAAAATAAGTGTTGATGAACTTAAAGAGATTATCGCTTTAATAGAAAAAAAGAAATAATTATGGACTATTTACTTAAAGCATCTGCTGTACTATTAATATTCTATTTATGCTATCAATTGTTTTTGCAACGGGAAACTTTTTTCCAAGCTAATCGTTGGTTTTTATTATCAGGATTGGTATTTGCAAGTTGTATTCCACTTGTTGTTATTCCTAATTACGTCGAGTACACAGCGACGAATCTTTCAGGTTTTACCTTCGCCACAGATACGACTATTCCCGTAGCGGTTAACAATGTTGCAATAGAAACTGAACCATTTGATTACACACAATTGATTATTTGGACCTATCTTATCGGTATTTTATTTTTCTTCGGAAAATTAGCTATCGAATTTTTATCGCTCCGAAAAATTCTAAAAACTAGTCAGATACGATTCTCGAGCTCATACAAACTTCTAGAAACGAAAGCTCAAGTTGCTCCGTTTTCATTTTTTAATCGCATCGTGTATAATCCTAGCCTATTCAAAGACGATGAGCTAGCACATGTGATCAATCATGAAAAAGTACACACTAAAGAGTTACACTCTATAGATACTATTGTTGCTCAAATCTCATGCATTCTATTTTGGTTTAATCCAATTATTTGGCTCTATAAGAAAGCATTACAGCAAAATTTAGAATTTATAGCCGACCAAAAAGCACAATACATATCCGAATGCGATATAAGCTATCAAACAGTTTTATTAAAAGCTAGCGTGAAAAACCATCAACTAGCATTTACAAATAATTTTTACACATCATTAATTAAAAAACGAATTGTTATGTTACACAAATCAAAATCAAACAAAATTAACCAACTTAAGTTCTGTCTGGTACTTCCTTTATTAGCTCTTTTTATGATGAGTTTCAATACAGAAACTATATATATTGAAGTGCCTTCAGAAGAAAAAACTGAAGCCGAATATCTCATTCCTCAAACTGGTGATATAGAGATAGTCATCACTAAAGACACGACCGACGAACAATTAAAAAAGCTTAAAGAACGATTAGAAGACAAAGGTATTACGTTCACTTACTCTAATCTCAAACGAAATAAAGACGGTCAAATCACTAGTATTAAAACCGATTTTAAAAGTGCAGAACGTTCTTCTAATTACAACATCAATGGTGATGATGGGATTAAAGCATTCCGTTTTAAAAGCACTAAAGATTCATTTAATATTGGCTCTTTAGACAAAGGGCAAAATGTATTTGTTTATGAAACCAAAGACGGAGAAGTAAAAACACAATCGACTGGTAGTAGTAATGTATATGTTTTTGAAAGTGATGATGAGGATGGACAAAAAAAGACTTCTAAAGTAAGAATCAAAACCTCTAGTGGAGACGAACCAATAATTATAGAACAAAAAGCAGGACAAAATTTTTGGGTTAAAGAAAATGGAAAAAAAATAAGGATTAATGCTTCGGAAAATGGAAAGCGTAATATTTTTATTTCTGAATCAGATGACCCACTATTTATTATAGATGGTAAGGTTGTAGAGAAAGCTGACTTTGAAGATGTCGATTCTGAACAAATCCAATCCATAAATGTATTAAAAGGTACAACAGCTGTGCAATCTTATGGTGGCAAAGCTAAGAATGGGGTTGTGGTAATGACCAAAAAAGGAGGAGCAAATAAATTTGTAGTAAGAGAAGTTGGTAAAAGTAATACTATTGGTACTTACGAATTTATCCAATCTGATGGCGAACAACCACTTATTATTGTTGATGGGAAAGCTATTACTTCTGGAAAAATAAGTGATATCGACCCTAATGTTATTAATAGTATTGATGTTATAAAAGACAAAAGAGCTGTTAAGGTCTATGGAGAAGAAGGAAAGAATGGTGTTGTAGTTATCAATACGAAATCGCCTAAAGTAGTTACTGGATATAGAACTGGAACTGTTGTAAAAGGACATATAAGTCCTATAGTTGTTGAAACCAAAGGGTCATATGCATATGTTATAGGAGATGATTATAGCACAGCAGAATTCATTATCTCCAAAAACTCTTCTGACGCCTTTTTAAAACAACAGAAAAATGAATTAAAAAAGCATGGTATAGATGCAAAATTCTCTAAAGTTCGACGTAATAAAGCTGGCGAAATAACCAGTATAAAAATTACACTTAACGACAAGAAAGGTAGTAAATCAACATCGAGTTGGAAAGAAAAAGATCAAGCTATTCCTGATATTGTCATGGGGAAATCTCAGGGGGAAAGTTTATTTATAAGAGCCATAGGTAATTAAAAAAAAAGCCCAAACTAAAGTTTGGGCTTTTTTTTATTCTATAATGAGTTTTTTAGTCGTTGTTTTATTTTTTGAGGCTATTTGAAGTACATATATACCACTTGCTAAATTAAGATTCAATAAGCGATCTTCGTTAAGTACTACTGTTTTAATTTGCCTTCCTTCTATTGAAAATACACTTAACACTGCTTCATTTTCTAATCCTTTAATTGAAATAGTCCCTTTACTTGGGTTAGGAAAAATTTTAATTGCATTTTCATCTAACTCTGACACACTTAATTGTTGATCCCATGTATCACCTACGTTAGTTCCCCAAATATACTCTACTAGATCGGGTTGATCAATAAACGGATTTCGGTTAAATTGCCAATTATAAACAATATTATTACGATTCATTTCAAAATCATCTGGAGGATCATTTCTATGCCAATCCAATAGTGTTGCGAGATCACCTAATTCCCCTGGTCCGTTTTCTGGGAAACCATTAACTACTTGCAAGCCATTATATCTAATTTCCATATACAAAACACTTCTAGCAACATCTCCGTAGAAGCTTCCTTGGGTTGCTACTGGTCCAGTATATTGGCCATAATGTTGATTTCCTCTTGCGCTATTTTCTGGTCCATCAGCAGCACGAAGTGCATGTGCATCCGAATTTCCATGACGTAGGGAATCAGCTTTGGTAGTCCAAAACACATCAATCCCATCAGCAATTTCATCTTCTTCAATATCAAAAAAACCGCCTCTAGAACGTGGATACGTATGTTCTCGATTCCATTTTCCGTTATTATCAGATCCTGTTTGTAAGTCTAACTTAGCGCGACCTTGCTCTGTATACAATAACCAGACTTGATTACTATTTAGCGGATTTTGATCGGCATTTACCAATATATCTAGCACATCAGCATAGGTCTGAGCTCTCACCACATTTGGATCAGCTATAATGTCTTGTAAAGCCTGACGTAAATCAGTATCTGCCAACCCATCTAGTGAATTGTAATAACCAGTAGGTTGTGTGCTTGTTACATTTCCGAAGGTAGGATTTAAAGGTGTTCCAAAATTAGCCATAGTAAAATCGTTGTCTACTATACGAATTTCTAGATTACTATTAAGCTCTAAATACTCTGCAGGCAAACTCTCAAATCGAATACGTGTCACTTCATCACCTTCATCATCCATATCATCAACTAAAGTAATTGTTGTGGATGCCATACTTTGACTTACAGGAATTGAAATCATAGTATTTCCAGTAAAATCAGAGGTATTAAAACCCAAATTATCAAGAAGGATATTAAAGTTTAAGGCTTCAGTAACTGGTGTTTCAGTAGTAAATGTAATATCGAAACTATCATCTTCATTGTATTGAGTTTGAGCGACACTAATACTAACACCATTGAGTACTACACCGCTTCCATCATTAAGTTGTCTTGGTGTGGGCGTTGTCGCTGTATAAGAAACATTATTGCCCATATCAACAAATCGTTGAATTGAATTTGTATTATTTCCAGGCCCTTCATTAATTTGTTGAATACTAGCAAATCTAGGATCCTGATTAAAAATTGCAATCATATCTGCATCATCAGCATCTGCTGTTCCATAGATTAATACATCAACCAAATTATCAATGGTTGCAACTGTTTGTTCGGGAAAGTCAGTATCATCTGCCTGATAAATAGCAACAGCATCAGCACCATTTTGAAATACATTTTCTGAAATGAGCAATTGAGGGACTGGACTTACAGAGTTACTACCAATTAGTAATAATCCATTAATATCGGTCTCATAGCCATCAAGATCAATGGTAAAGTAGCTGGAATTCATTCCTGAGCTAGAACCATTAAAGAAGACAACAACATAGCCGTCTAATGCAAAGTTTGGTGTATCACTTAAAAGTTCTAGAAATTCCATATTATCAACTCCAGGAGTGTCACAATCTAATTCGTTAATAACGACTTGTGAAAATGTGAGTTGCATAAAACATATGGAAATGAAATATAATAGCGGTGTTTTCATTGTATGTTTTTTACAAATGTAATCATCTATCGAAGCTATTCTCCATTATCATCTTAATAAATAATAAAATTTATGAAAAAGACAGCTTTTTTTCAGCCCATTTGATATTGCTTAAATCTCAAAAATTAAAAACTAAAAAAGATGAAACACCCGTTTTTGGGCATTTTTATAATGAAAACCCCCTTGGTTTCAAAAAAAAGCATCAAAACACCCCTTGAATTATTACAAAAAACAACTAAAACAACACTTTTAAATAACAATTTGAAACTTTACTCAAGAGAGTCACATGATTATTGAAATTAAAATCATCTTTTTAGTTATATTTTTATATTCAATTTCATAGATTTTACTATAAACATTTGGAAACAAGATTTCCAAAATTATATATTGAAAACTCAATCAAGAAAATGACATAAATATTAACCTTAAAACCAAAACATTATGATGACACTTGCAAAACTATTAATCGATATTCTTTTTTCGGTTAACTAAATCCAACCCATGATTGTAAAACTTAGTCTAGAATAGGTTTTACATCATTTTTAAAAAATAAAAAGAAGTTCTTTGGCAACAATTACAAATCTCTTAAATTTACTTACCGGTTTAATCTTCTAAACCTAAGTATATGAAGCAGAATTTCTTTAAGGGACTTGCCAAACTCAACAAATTACTCTTACCTAGTTACTCCAAACAACAGTTAGATCTAAGCAAAGCCACAAAACTCCAATTAGCTATTATTGGCTGGAGAGTTTATGTGACTAAGCGTGCTTTAGGGTAGTTCTAATCACAGAAAAAGCCACTAAACCTTCTTTAACATTTAACTACGACGAAGTGTTATAAGTGGCCAATCCTGCGTTTATGAACACATGCTATTTCTCAATCATATGTTGCCAATTATCTAAAAGTTCTTTGCATACTTTTGTGAATTTGTATTTCATTAAAGGATGTACAAGACTATTTTGTAATGTTTTTTTATATTCAAACTCAAAAGTCATAACAATTTCAGACTCACTAGACGTTAGTTCATTTACAATCCAAGTTCCTTTTAGAAATTTTAAAGGATATGGATAATCTGGAGCCTTGGTGTTGACCTCAAAAGAATATTGCCTTTCATCTTCCCACAGTGTGCATGTTTCGGTCCAACTATCCTTACCATGTGAGCAAGATCGAACCATCCCTTTTTTATCTCCTGAAATAATTTTTGAATTATCAATATTTGGAGCCACTTGATGGTAATTACCTACATCTGAAATAATGTCCCACACATGTTGCCTAGTCCCTTTTACTGTTCTACTAAACCTAATGACTTTTAATCCTCGTGTGTGTTCTTCGTCAATTCTAGCTAACCCTCTTACTTGAACAAACGCTAACTGTAAAACTACAAACGCAACTATAGCAATAATTACATGTCCTTCTGTAGTAATATCAAAAGGGTTAAATAGTAATAACATCACACTACCAATTACCCATAGTAAATCTTGAATAATAATCCATAAAACCGAAAGCGCCCTTTGTTTCTTTACTTCTATCACAAGTGTTAAGGCAAATATGAGAAGTAGAATTCCTAAAATTAGAAATGTGTTATTTGACGCTATACCAAACAAACGTTCTAAATCATTTTTAAATAGTATGGATATAATACCACAGGTTGAAGAAAATACTGCGTTAGCGGTTAATGACTTTTGTAATGTATTCATTGTATCAATTTATTTTATCCAAAATTATAACAAGGAAATAAGCTTGTATTGATATTTTACGCCATTTTTTTAACTTTACAATATGAGAATTTTTGCACCTTACTTAGCCAGTTTATTAGAGTATGCCGAATATCATAATTTAGATAGCAATACATTGATAGATATCCTACCTAAACACAACATTGATCTTTGTGATCCAAATGAAATGATTGAAGCAAAAACGTATTTATCCGTTTTTAATAAGGCCATTGAAGTTACCAATAGTGATTATTTTGGTTTAAATTTTGGGTCTTATCTCAATTTAGGAGCTCTAGGGCTAGTTTTAGAAATCTCATTAAATACGTCTAGTATTGAACAAGGGGTTTATATTCTTCAGCAATTTTTAAAAACCAAATTCCCTTTAGTAACAGCTACAGTTATCAAAGATCAAAACCACTTCATACTTCAACTTGAAAGCTCTGTAAAGCATAAAAAAATGAGGAGACATCTTTTAGATCTAGTTTTAGCAATTGTTTTTAGAGAATTAAAGCTTATGATTCCTAAACATTTCACACCTCAAATTCGTCTTCCTTTTTTCGAAAAAAAGCACTACTCCGATACACTAAAGACTGAAATCACTTATGGTGATGATTATCAATTAGTACTTCCATTAGATATCATTAAAACTGAAATTAATAAAAGTAAAATAAAGGAAATTGAATTATTATTACCTAAATTTTTATTAATGCTCAACAAAGGCTCAGAAAGCAAAAACATACTTTCAAATCAAATACGACATATGACCTTGCATATGTGTTCACCTGAAATTCCAAATTTTGAGCAAGTACAAAAGCAGTTTCCATATAGTAAGCGAACTATTCAAAGAAAATTAACTAATGAAGGGACATCATTTAGACGTATTTTAAATGACATAAAAAAAGAACTATCTCAGTATTTGGTAAATGAAAAACACCTCAAAACTAAAGATGTCGCTTATATTTTAGGCTATTCAGAATCTAGCGCCTATTTGCACGCTGTTAAGTCTTGGGGAAAAAATTAGCTATATTCTTTCTAATAAAACTTTGCTTTAATGATTGGAATTGATTTCCTCTTCTTGACAAGTTCTACTTTTACTATTTAAATGCCATTTTCATTTAGTTTTAATCTTCTTTGAATAAGAATTTATTAAAATAATATCCTAGCCATATAGTCCCAATTAATGATATGGCAGCCATAGCATCAAACCAAATAGGGTTATTGATTTTATCTGCGATAATTAAATAGGTAGTTTCTATTACTACAAAAATTGATAAAATAATAATGGGTATGTAATTGCTTTTGCCTGCAACACAAGTAGCTACTGCACCAACAGTTAAACCAGACATAAGCGTTCCTAGGCCTCCAATAATAATATTACTTATTGGTGAACTATTTAATTTTACACCATCAACAATTATTTCTTGAGCTAATGTTATTAATAAGATCATTAATACCTCTCCAATTATTACAGCTAAAATGATTTTTAGAATTTTATTTGTTTTCATAATTAAATCTTTTCATAAGAAGTAAGTTTTAGGAATACTAACTTTATCTATAATAACTATCCTGACATCTTTCATGATTACCATTTGATTATTTATAACAGTTTCATAATTCATAGTTATCATATTAACATTTGTGATTGCAATAGGATTCTTCCGAGTAGAAAGAGAAAAAGCGATTATAAAAAACAATGAGATTAAACGTATTTTTATAATTATTCATTGAGCTTAACAGTAATTATTTATTTCAATTACTTTTCTAGTAAATTTATCAATCATCATTACAGTTAATTCGGTTTCCGAAACTTTATCTTTTGTTTGTGTATCGTACATCTTATGGACAAACTTTAAGGTTTTATTGGTTTTTGCAATCATTGTCGATTGAATGTGTATTAGGTCGCCAGAAACCAATTCTTTATAATACTTAATATGCTGTTCTACCGCTACCATAGAAGCATGGTTCTTTTCCAAAAATGCCTTACTTAAACCTAGATGGTGTAGAAAGTGCCAGGTAGCCTCATCGAATTTTGCCACATAAAACTGTACGTTCATATGGTTGTTAAAATCACAATGCCAAGGATAAATTGTACTTCGGTGTGTTTCAATTAAATTCATTAAAGTTTGAATATGTTGAGTTGCTTATCATTTTCCATTAATTGGTAAAATTTATTGACCTTCACACTTTTAAACTCTTGTGTAACTCCACTTGGCCAAATAATTTCAATCTTATCTACAACTTTTTGCTTGCCTAAACCAAAATGAATGATTGATTCACCATGAGCGCCATAACCAGACAATTGATGTAATTCTCTATATTGAATTTTGTCTTTACTGTTTTCTCTATATGAGATTTTTATTTTTACACCTAAAGCGCCTTTATTAGATTGTACGCCAACACATTTAATCTTTAACCAATTATTTGAGCTATTAATTTCATTTCTATACATTAAATTATTATTACCATCTCTAGAAACGACAAATACATCTAGGTCACCATCATTATCAAAATCCTCTAATACATTGGCAACGTTTATAGTCTTTTCTTGAGTAATTATACCAGAATTAACTTTTGTAAATGAACCATCCCCATTATTGAGATATAAGAAATTTTTTTCAGGTTCTTGGTAGCCATTAGAAACAAAGAGATCTAAATCACCATCATTGTCCAAATCACCAAATGATGAGCCAATAGAAAAGGCTTTGTCGTTCACCACAGGATCATTATATACTCTTTCAAAACCTTTTCCTTCTTGATTTAGAAATAGAAAATTACCTTGATTATCGAAATTGCCTATAAACACATCCAGATAGCCATCATTATTGATATCTCCCCAACTACTTGTAATAGAATTACCACCTGAACTTACCAGAGGATCGTATTGGTTAAAAGCATTGTTAAGTTGTTCTTCTTGGGTGCCTATATACAATGAATTATCACTACTTAATTGAATATTATTGTTATTGCCAGCACTAATAGGATAGCCTTGTCTTGCAACGAATAAGTCTAACTGGTTGTCTTTATTAAAATCTATCCAATTTGCGGTAATTGCCCAATCTAAATTATTTGTAATTCCAGAAATAGAATCTTGTTTGAAAGTACCATTGCCCTGATTGATATATAAAAGATTTGGTTGCACTTTCCAATTCACTTCAAACATATCTAAATCGCCATCATTGTCGAGATCTCCCCAAGTAACACTTTCGGTCGATCCTTTATAATTTATTAAATCTCCAACTTTAGATTCTATTGCTAACTTAAATTTATCGTTTCCACTATTAATATAGAGAACGTTGTTTTCTGGTTCATGAGTGCTACCAACAGCTAAAAAAAGATCTTTATCACCATCATTATCAAAATCAACCCAATTGGCCGAAGCAGTGTTGTACTCACTATCAACCACTATATTATTTTTGACTCTTGCAAATGAGCCATTGCCAATATTTTTATAGAGAAAATCTTTTTCATTAAGGTTAGAAACATATATATCAGGATAGCCATCATTATTATAATCGCCAAAAGCAATACCATGAGAGTTACCTCCATCCATCGTGAAAGGATCATTTGTAATCTTTGTGAAATTTTGTGCTTGTAAAGTCATTGACGATAAAAAAGTCATTAACATTATTACTTTCATATACACAGTTTTCTATAAATGTAATAGTTAATTAAATGATCTATACACCACTTTGATAAACTCTTGCAGAAATGAAGTAAAGTTTGATTAATTTGAAGTTATGAATCCATTAATAGTGTAGTCATATAGTTATGAAGACTTGCACCTTAATGGTAGGTTCTCTAGGTACTTTCGATATATCCGTTCTGGCCAGGTTTGTCCGGTTATTTCATTTATTTATTGACTTCATGATTTGTCTTAATTCCTATTATAAAAGATGGTTCTATTACTTTGAATAATTTACATAGGTTGTTGAGGAAATCAGAATCTTATTCTTTTCGGAACACGAAAATAGAATCAGTTAAAAAACTAATCTTAAAGATGTTGTATTTCTTTCAATTGAAGGACTTTATAAATGATTTTATTTTCTGCTCAAACAGTTTCGGGTTATCTAACATTATTGCAAAATGGCTATCTGGAATTATTTCAACATTAATTTTAGAGTTTATTTTTTGTGCATTGTACCAACTATCATAGAACTGTGGCTTTATAAAATTGTAGTTTGGATCGTCAACTTTACTCATTATTTCTTCATTAAAAGAAGGAATTAAAGCTAATGTTGGAATAGTAAGTTTAGAATAATACTCTTTAGGGTCAGAGGCATAATATTCACATATATATTGAATCATTATGGGCAAATCTACTTTGGCAACATCATCCCATAATTTTTTTGCTGATTTTTGGTCACTAGAATAAAACTCCTCCTTAAAATTGTTTTCATCCCAAACATCTTCTGAAATTGTTTTAAACCATTGTTGCGCCATTCCTTTAGTAACACTAATTGCACGCATTTCTGGTGTCATTGAAGCATATTGAGGGTTTGAATGAATAAATTTAATTGGTCCACCAACACTAATAAACCCACCTATTAATTCAGGATAATTAATAGATAATTCAAAACCAACTTGAGTAGCCGTTATAAAATGAGCTATGACAAACACATTTTCTAAATTATCTTGTTTAATAAGTTTAACAATCCCATTCATTGCAGATTTTGTCCAGATTTTTTTTGAATAGTCTGTTCCTTCTTCTGGAATTTCTGGTGCTACAGTTCCATCAAAACCTGGTAATGCTATATTATAAATAGTATATGTATTTTTGTTTTTCTCGATAAAACCATTCCAAATACTAGATGGCATTCCCCAACCTGAAATAAGTAGAAGAGTTACTTTTTTATCTCCATATTTTTTATATTGTGGAATTGAATTTAGTTCAATTGGGTTGTAATTTACTTGGTGCTTTAAATTATTTTGTCCGTGAATAGAAATTAAAAACGAACTAAAAATTAAAAATAAAAACTTCTTCATATTAAAATTGATTATTGTCTTCTATATAATTTTTAAGTGATAATAAAACTTTAGGCCAAGCTTTTTTAACAGCTCTATAATACCAATCCCAGTCTTTTCCATATTGATAACCATCTTGACATAAATTAAGCTCTGTCAAATCATTCTCTAGGGTCTTGGTTTCAATAGTTAACAACATTGGGCCAAAAAACGGCTTTTCTGGATTAAGATTAACCAAATTATCTATAACCAGAAGTTCTCCGTACCTATACTCTTTAATTTTGCCTGCAGTAACAAACCCAATCGATTGGTCACCAATATTCCAAGCAAGAATATATACGCCTCCAATCTTTTTATCAATCAAAACTCGTTCTACTCCCCACCAATTATTTAGCATCTCTAATTCGGTGAATGCATTTATAATTACTTCAGGTTTAGTCTTAATTATAATTGAAGCCTCAACTTTTCTCATTCTTTTAATTTTATGTTGTTTGGTAAAATGGCTGACTGGCCATTTAACATTTTCCAACCATCCTTTTTCTTAATAACTGTTCCAGATTCTATAATTTGAAAAGTAGTTGTTGAATCTGATGTATTTGTAATTATGCTATTAACAATGCCTGAATAGCTTGCGATTTTTTCTGATAACGGAAAAATTTCTATTTTGTCCCAACTGAAATTAGCGATTTTGATACTTTTAGAATTTAACGTTAAAATAGACCTTACTGAATCATAAGATAGAGCAGACTTATAGTTAGGTGGAACCCAAAAGAAGTTTGTTGAACTATCTAAATACTTGAATTCTGCAATTAATCCATCATTTCTGATATCATTATGATAATTATCAAACATTTCAGAGATTTCAGCAATAATCTTGTCTTTATCATAATTGCCCTTCTTTTCTTTTGAACACGATAAAATTTGAAATATTACAAATGCAAAAATTAATTTTTTCATGATTTCAATACTATTTTATTGAAACTATTAATACTCATAGTACAAGGCATTATCAAGACCTGGAATATTCAATTCTAATAGGTTTTCGTCATCAACTCTAATTGGGGTTAAGTCGAAAGAAAAACTTCTCGTAATCTCTGTGTCGCATGAAGTATCATAATCTAAAACTAACTTTATGTTTCTTTGCAGAGGTAAAGATTCAAGTATGGCTTCAGAGTCAATTAAATTTAATGTAACATCAGTAGAACAAGAACCAGTGAAGTTGATTACACCTGTCAAACAATCACCTTTAATTTGAATTTCGGATATCGTAAAATCTTCACTTATATCTGAAAAGTAAGCTTCTTGGTTTAGCAAAATGCTATTAGAACACATTGAAAAAGAATCTACTTTTATATTTTCTTCTTCAGTGCATCCAACTAAAAACAAACTCGTTAATAGTATTGCAATTACCACGTTTTTCATCTTCTTACAATTTAATTATCAATATGTTTCATATCCTACGGTCTCTCCAAACTCGATATATCGCTTGAAGATCCTAAAGTTCTACCAATCCTCAAGGGATGATTTATTTTCTCTCCATGACCATTCTACATCTTCCATAAACCAATGAAAAGCTTCAATGTCAGTTACATTCCAATTCCTAAATCCTCGGACGTTTTCGAACAGCCTTCTAGCATTTTCTGCAGTAGGCTGGTTTAAAACCTGATTCATTTCTTTGATTAGGTTCTTGGGTTTGGCTTTGCATCTTGACAAGTATTCGTAAAACCACTTGTGATATGGGAAAAATATCCGGTTATATGTGAGAATCAACCTCCCTGCAAATAGCACAAGCTGCGATGCGGCACGGCTTTTCGTATAAATGTTCCCATGTCGCTCTGCTTCACCCATTAGCCAATTCTGGATAAAAGTCATCGCATAGAATTTTCGTATTTTTTGGTCTCGGTCAGCTTCAGAGTATTGCTGAATAGAATGGATGATGTTCACCAAGTCATCTACTTTTGAAAAGGCTATGATTGCTCCATCAAATGCCGCTCTGGTGGGTTCATTTCCTCGGTCAACTACTTGCTTTATGTAATGCATATCGATGACTTTTCCATCCACAAAGCCACCAGGATAATCTGTCAAGTCCGTTCGGTTGATAAAAAAGTCTCCTACTTTATGTCGATTTTTAAATTCTTCATCTGTGGCAACCATCATAAAATCAATATCAGAATCTGGTCTAGCGCATCCTTTGGCAACAGACCCACCAATGATTAAAGCCTCAAACCGTTCATCGTCCTGATATTCTTTTACAAGGTTATTGATTGCACGCTGGTGATGAGGTAAGATATTAGTGTTCATAGTTTTCAGATTCATTTTTATCAATTTTCTTTAGCTTTCATTGAATGCCAACAAATAATAACTTATTGATTTTATTCCAATAACTCCGTTTTTTAAATTCTTACAATATTAATAACGTTGTTCATATACTACAGTCTCTCCAAACTCAACATATCGCTTAAGGATTCTTAAGTACATTGCCCAACAATAAGATGAATTTTTAAAATGCTCATTGGCTTCTTTCCATCCACTATGGGTAAATACCACTTCCGTGCAGTTGTCTTTATTTATAAGTTGAAATCCAACTTTTGTATGCAACCAATCTATATGAGAATCCACAATTGTTAATTGAAATTCTTTATTAATATCGAATTTTGATACAATTGCCTTCCATATGCAGTCATTGCCAAAATTCAAAGTATATTTTTCATTTAATTTTGGCAGACCTAAAGTACTTTTACTCCACCATTTGTCTAATCCATCTGAAGTGGAAATAGCCTTAAATACCTTAGAAACTGATTCGTTAATTGTTAATTGATGATGTATATCTACCATGTTAAAGCTATTTACAAGCTATCAATATACTCTACGATTAAGTTGATTCCTCCTTGGTCTAATACAGTTACTCCCATATATGGCATTGTTCCATCCATAATGGATTCCTTAATTTCTTTCTTAATCTCAACAATTCTACCATCCTTAGGTGAAGTTTCATAACTGAAATCATATCCTCCTTCTGGTTTCCATCCTTTTGGATTATGACAATGTGCACAATTCATCTCTAGGTACGCTTTGGCTCTATCAGACAATGAAGCTTCTAAATCATTATAATCAACGATTGTAGATACCGTTTTTACATCAAAGCTATTCAATATACCAAGTGATTGTAGATGCTGTAATTGATTGACGACTGAATCCTTTACTACGATAGTATTATTTAAATTTCTCATTTTTGGGCCTAAAGGCGCAACTTTATTCTCTGATAGATGACAAGAAGCACATTCATTGTTACTTGGAATGTGGTAATCAATTTTTTGATTTTCTCCAGACGCTGTAACCCAACTTACTTCCATATCTTTTCCTTCTTTTGTTAATACTGCATCGGTTTGAGAATCATTCCAAACATAAGTTGCTACATTCCACACTTCTTCCTTTTTTATAAATAACCTTGTCTCAATTAATTGATTACCATCATTAGGGCTTCTTGCATCATTGTAGTAATAGAATGTTTTAACCATAATAGTTCCATTTGGAAATAAAGGAAGTCCGTTTCCATTCATTTTCATTTGCTCGCCTTTTGGTAATTTAATCAGTCTTTGTTTTTCTGCATAGTTTGAAAACAACACTGATTTCAACTCAAACAGATGGTAATCCTCTGTTGGCAACATATCTTGTTGTTTTCCTTTATAAATATTATAGGAAGAAATATATTGCTCAAACTCTAATGTTGTGGCAACATCAATTATTTCTTCCTTCTTTGAGGATAGAGTAGTATATAAAACTATAGCGATGAACGTAACTAAAGATAATATGATAAAAAACTTTTTTTTCATGATAAGTAAGTTTATCTATCAAAAATTGCTCTAGTACCTCCAGCACCTATCATTGTAAATAAATGTGGTTTTTCACTTGAAAAAGAAAATTTGAAATAATACTTAGTAGATTTATCTGTCTTTTCGATTATCATTTTAACTTGTTCATGGGTACCACCTTCTAGCATAATTATGCTAGACTGAGGCATTTCTTTACAAAATCTATCTAAAGCACCCTTGAAAAAATCTCTTCCTCTTTTCTTAACTAATTCTGGGTCAAAGTGTAAATCAATGAACTCGTCATGTGTCATTTTAGTATTGTCATGGGCATAATCCACAATTGCCACAGCACGTTGCTGATAAACATTATTTGGTGAAACGGTATCATTTCTAAGAGGTAAAACTTTACCCTCTTTAGGTGGTTCATTCTTTTTGAAGTTTTGAAGATATTCTAAAACCAATCTTGATTTTTCGCCACCTGCATTGGCATGATGAATTAAGTCTAAACCGTGAGGCCCCTTAGCATCAATTAATTTTGGATATTTAACTAAAAGCTGCTGAATAATACCTAAGTCACCTAGCATGGCTGCGGAAAACATATTAAATCTTGCGCCATTTGCAATTAAATATTCTGCAATTTCAGTATGCCCTATATGACTAGCTGCACCCAAAGCTGTTTCAAAATCACCTCCTCCCCAATCATGAGTTGCGTTCAGTAACGAAGGGGTCTTTGACAACATACTTTTAACAGTGCTGAAATCTCCGTGAGCTTTAGCAACGAATTGATACACTAACTCTTTATCTAATGGGTCTTTTTCTTGTGTGATTTTATTTTTTGAAAAAACTAAGGTTGGCATAAATGCCATAGAAGCTGTTGTAACTAGCCCTGTTGTCAGAAATTTTTTTCTATCCATGTTTGATTTTTTATATTATTTCAAACAATTTATAATCTTTATTGCCATCGAATAATTAAAAAATCCTTAATTGAAGTAGAAATACATTTTTATGAAGTAGAAAAAACCTTATTGAAGCATTAATTCATCTAACCAATGAATAATTTGAGCAGGTATATCTTTATTTGGAATTGTAGATCTGTTATTAAACCCTTCTTTAGCTGAAGCTGAATCTCTATAAAAATAAAGATTATGATCTGTTTTAGTAAGTGTGATGAGTTTAGAATTCGGGTTGCTAGATTTTTCAATAATTCTTTGACTATCTTCTTTATCCATAACCCAATCGTATTCTCCATATAGTGCTAAAATTGGTTGTGAAACAGCACTCCACACTTTACCCATATTGGTGTCATTTACTTGCCAATAAAACTCAATTGGTCTACCATATTGCAGGTTACTTTCACTAGGCCAAACTGGTAATAGATGAGGTTTTTTTTTCAAAATTTCACTAGGCTTAAGTTTTTCACTAAAACACATTGCATAAAACTCTGAATACAATTTCATTTTTGAATAAACTTCTTCTGGTTTTTCATTACTGTATTCCATTCTTCTCCGTTCAAAATCCAACAATCTTTCATGCCATGATTTATAATAACCTCCTGCAAATATCAATGCTTTTAAATCCTTATTTTCAGAAGCTAATATTGCTGCTATGTTACTTCCCATACTACCTCCAAGAATAATTATGTTTTCTAGATCTATATCATCTCTTAATTTTAGTTGTTCTAGCGCTTCTCTATGTATATTGACTTCTGTTGTAAAATCAAGTTCACTACAATCTGGCCCTTCACTATCGCCAACACCAAACTTTTCTGTTCTTTGAACTAAATAACCGCTCTTTGATAGCTCCCAAATTAAATTTGAAAAGCCGTGGTTACTTCCTCTTGATTCAACTGAACTACAGGATAGCCATTGCACAAAAAGAATAGCAGGTAATTTTTTTGTCGTTCTGGGTGATTTAGGCTTGGTTACAACAGTTCTAATTTTATAACCATAATTAGTAATGAATGATTGATAATCAATATCGAGTTCTTTTACTACTTCTTTTTGTTTTGGTTGAAAAGTCAATTCAATAGTTTTTATATACCCATTTCTATTAACTAGAAAGGTATATTTTCTATTCGAGCGTAAACCTCTAATTAATTTTAAATATTGGTCGTTAGTAGTAATATTGTTGTTATCAATCTTGATAATAAGGTCATTATCCCTTAGCCCATTTTTATACTCAGTACTAGTGGTCGGAACACTTGTTATTAATATACTTGGAGCATTAAATTTCATTTTAGCTTTGACATCAGCTCTTCTTTTCAAATCATCAGTTTTAGACTGACTGCTGGAAATATTGAATGTTAAAAAGGCAAAAACAAAAATCAAACTTTTCATAATCTAATCTTTACTGTTTGAGTTTTCTAATGTCAACATACCTGTTTGGGTATACCATGTTCGTATTTTATATTTAAATCGCCCAGCTTTTACTGCAGGATCCTCTTGAACCCAGTTTTCGGCTTTTTGTATAGAATTAGTATTTAAAACAAATAAGCCGCCACCGTCTTTAAATGGACCAGCAAGTAGTAATTTACCTTCAGAGGCTAATTTTCTTATATTTTTCATATGATCCATTTGAATTTTTTGCAAATCGGTAGATTCGAAACTTTTTTCAGTAGGAATTAACTCAACAAAATGATAAACCACATTTTTTGGTAAATTCTCTGTCTGAGCAAACAATTGCGATGCAAAAAGGAAAAATAACATTATTAAAAATTTCTTGTCTTTCATATCAGTATATTAAATTAAGTTACTCGTTGAATCATATTTTTTTATTGGAATAGATAACTTTACACAATACTACAGCACCTATACCCTGCTCCATTAAATGCCATAAGGTATCAACTAAACCATAGACCAATGGGAAATCCCATCTTCCCCAAAGTATTAAGTACAAAGGCAAGGTAGCTGCCAAACCAAATGTTGCTCCGAAAATGAAACCCCTTATGAATTTTGGATTTTCGTTAAAGTTCTTAACTACAATCAATGTCATTATTGCAGATAGAATGAGGTAACCAAGAGCGATAATTGGTAAATTAAAATCTTCTTCTGGTCTTATTATAGTTGGCGAATTATTAATATAAAAGTCATTCATTATTATGGCATTCCACAGACCGCCAAGAATAAACATTACTATAAATGATATAAGAAAGGCCAATAAATTTTTCTTCATTTTCTTTATGATTTTATACTTCAATTAATGAATTTATAAATGATTTTTATCTTTCTTTATTAACCAAAGTAAAACGTTATGGTTTTGAATCTAAAGTTGTAAAATTTGAAGTCAGTTGTCAATTACCCCATTTTATTTTTTAATAAATTTGATACAATGGAAAAATTTAAATCTTATTTCAAAAATGAGCGTGCTATACTATTTTTTGCTTGGCTATTAATTGTTATTTTAACATTAACTCAACGACTAATTGCAGGTGTATTTGATTTTAATCAATTCAATTTAAGTGACATATTAAAGTTCCCTTTTTCAGTTCTTTTAATTGGTACAATTCTTCTATTTATATGGGTAGTCCCAGGGTTTAAATTCATCATAGCAATAAAAGCCAATTGGAAATATTTGTTGTTTTTAATCCATAGTCTAGTCTATAGCTTCGCTTATTTATTTTTTGTTATTATTCTCTACGGTACATTAATTGAACAACTAAATGTTAATTGGATAAGGGGTCAGGTAAAAGATGTTTTTGCAAATGGATTCCATACAATTCTACAGAACTACATTTTTTTAATATCAATTCTTTTTGCGTTTAATTATTTTAAAAGTAGAGAACAAACCAACCTAGCAAAAAATAAAATTGAGAATGAACTTTTAAAAGTTAAACACAATGCTCTAAAGGCAAAATTACAACCACATTTTTTGTTTAACACTTTGAATAGTATTGTAGCTTTGATAGAAGAAAATAAAAATAAAGCACAAAAATCGTTAATCAATTTGAGTGATCTCTTGCGGTATTCAATGGACATTAAACCTAAAAAACTGATTTCAATAAATGAGGAAATAGATTTACTCAAAAAATACCTTTCCATAGAAAAGTCAAGGTATGAAGATCAAATAGATGTTGAGTGGGTTTTTACAGAATTAAAAGGTAAAAATGAAAAATTTGAAGTTCCAGCAATGATATTACAACCAATCGTAGAAAATAGTATTAAACATGGATTTAAGAACATAGACTATAAACTTAAACTTGTGATTGAAATTAACTTGATAAATAAATCCGTTAGGATTAAAAATAATGGTCAATCCTTGCTAAAAAAGTTAAGAACTAATACCGGTCTTCAGTTGGTTAAGCAGCGTCTAGAATATCATTTTGAAGATAATGCTCAATTTAAAATTTATCAAAAAGATAATTGGGTAATAAATGATATTAATTTTACTTAAGCTATGGAAAGAATTAAAACAATACTAGTTGAAGATGAAGGTGCTGCTTTAAGAAGACTGCAAAAATTTGCCGTTAAACATCCTTTGTTAGAAGTTGTTGGCACCGCTGATAGTGGAAAAAAAGCTCTAAAAATCATCAATGATTGTAGTTCAGATCTTATTCTATTGGATATTGAACTTAAAGATATGACTGCATTTGAAGTTCTTACTCAATTAAAAAATAAACTCGAAGCTCAAATTATATTCATTACGGCATATAACCAATATGCGGTTGAAGCATTTGATATCGCAGCTACAGATTATCTTTTAAAGCCCTACGATGAAAATCGTTTTAATAAGGCAATAGAAAGAGCCTACCACAATAAAGAAAAAACGAACATTCAAAGTTTATTAAATGTATTAGTAAATCAAAATTACACTCATAATACTTTCAAATTCGAAATTATAGAAGGTTCTAGTGTTCATTATTTCTTACCAGAAAATATTATTTGGATAGAGGCAGATGGATATTATAGTCTTATTCATAAAGTTGATGAGACAAGCGTTCTTGTAAGAAAAACGCTCAAAGAAATTGAACAAATTGTTTCAAGTAAAGAATTTGTTAGAATAAATAGGTCTTCAATTATTAACACAAGTTACATAGTGAAAGAGACTATCAACATAGCTCAACAATTTGTTTATTTAAAAGGAAATATTAAGTTAAAAAAATCAAATAAATATTGAAATACTAAAGCTAACAGGTTCTAAACTTTCTAATGAACCAGATGCGAGAGCATTCCCTATTTTCTTATTGTGATATTTAATATGGGCTTGAAGGGTTTTACATTTTCATCTTCGCCATTGTAATTAGCTTTTATCAATTGATTGATTTTATGACTGCCCAAAAACTACAAAAACTCTTAAAATTATTGGTTTTACAAAATTTTTCTCCCTTTACTAGTTTTTAGTGACCACTGTAGGATTGACTCCGTCCTTCCTGACAAAGCTCCGCTTTGAAAACAAAAAAGCCACAAAATAAAAAAAGCAAGCTATTTTATTTTGCTTGCTTTTTTGTTTATTCGTGACCATGGCAGGATTCTAATTTCATGTTTAAATAGCTAATTATTAATTACTTAACATTTTAAATGGGGCAAAAATGAATAACTTATCCATAGTTTTTATTCAAAAAAATCTAATGTTCATCATAAATTTCTTTAGCAACTATATAGAATTCACTATCAAGAGCTTCTTCTTCATTTTCTTCAACTTCCTTACCTTCGGATACATCCATAAAATTATCAATCATTGACCTATAAATTTTAGTTAGATCATTGGTTCTTTCATCTTTTAAATCTAGCATCATTTCTAACGCATAATAATTTGTATGCAACTTATGAATCATTTCAATGAATTCATCAAACTCGGAATCGGGGTTACCTTCTGACTCAAATCCAACAGAGATTGCTTTATTTGACAAAAGCAATGAAGTATTTAGGAATTCAACAAGCCTTAATCTAAAATCTTCTTTCCACTTTAAATTAGCTGTGAGCCTTATATTTTCTTTCATTCTTCGTAAAGCAAATCTTGCAGTCAAAAAAATCCCAATTAAAGCAAACGCTATTTTTGATATTTCAATCCAATGTTTAACTTCCATAATCTACTATTTCAAATTATATTTATATCTAAAGGCTCCAACAAACTGAAAGATCAAATAAGTAAGAATTATTCTATTCACATTATCAATTACATAAATCAAATTTTTAAAATTCTTTGGTTCATAACAAGTCTCTTTTAATAAAGTAAAAAACACTTCGGTTTTATGTACAGGAGAAAATAAATGAGTAAATATACCCCAGTTGTCGAAAAAGACACTTCTGCATTCACCGGATAAAATAATAATCAAAAACACTTCAAGTGTTGTAAAAATTAATATCCATAAAAAAGGCCTTCTTAGTGATAATCCAAATTTATTTGACCAATAAGAAAGGAAAAGAGATAAATCAAAAGAATTGTTATCATAATAGTTTCTTTTTTCAAATGCTTCAAAAAGTTTTTCGTTTTGAGTTTCTTTAGATTTTGAAAATATACTCTTCAGTTCAAGGATAGAGAATAACACACTACTTGATGCTTTTGAAGAAAATAATGCTTTATAGGACCAAGCAACATTTTCAAAATCAAACTCTATTAGTTTATTACTTCTGAAATCTATACTTAATTTAGTTTTTCTTACTAACCAACTTACTCTTTCTTTAAAATTTAGGTTTTCGAACTTAGCATTAATATTAACTGTATTTTCAGTAAGCATAAGCTTACCTCCATCATCTTTAGTTTTGATATTAGAAACAACAAGATAATCAATAGTATTACGATTAAAACTGAAAGAGCTTACTTCAGTTAATCCTTTAATAAGGAAAAGACTTCCTTGATTATTATCAATTGAAGATTCTATTAAATTAATATTTTCAATCTCGTAGCTATAACTTTTACAATGAGACAATTTAAGAGCCCCTATATTTGTATTTATCTTAAGGTTTCCTTCTGAGTTTTTTCCATTATTTTTAATAAGTTCAACTTCATTAAAATAACCTGATTCAAAATACATCCTTGTAACGCTCAAATTCAAAACCTTAACCAAATCAAAATTACCATTAAAAGTAATTCTATCTACAACAAAGTGACCAGAAGTAATAAAACTAATATTAGTTCCTGCCTCGTTGACTACATTGATATAAGCGTTGGTTGGATTTCTTAGACTTAGACCTGATAATTCTAATATAAAAGTCGAGTGTTTAAAACCTATATCATTAAGAAGGTCATCAGTAATATTAAGATTTAAATATCCAATATTACTTGATTCTCTTCTATATCTATGTAATTTCAATCTATACTCATTTTCAGAACCTGCATTCTTTAAGGAAATAGATATAGATATCCTCAGCTTTTGATTATGAATATCATGACTTGAGCTTGGTACATCAAATTCTTCTTCGACATAATCTCTAATTTCTTGCATATTTTCCAAAAGAATATTATGCAAACTGTTTTCATCTGCCATTTCAATAATTTATTTTAAGGATTATGCTTAAAGGGAGAGCAACTAAATATATAAAATTCTTTTCAAAACGAATGGTCTAAAGTTTGTCCCACTAAAAAAAGAGTGGGACAAAAATGACAATAATAACAAAATTCACAATTACAAACAATTGATAAACAGCTTTTTAAAAAAATACCATTTGTTACGTTTGAATCCTAGCGCATAAAAGCAGAAAGCCCCGAAACACTAGTGTTTCGGGGCTTTATAGGTTAAAACCTGTGACCATGGCAGGATTCAAACCTGCAACCTCTTGAGCCGTAATCAAGTGCGCTATTCAGTTGCGCCACATGGCCTTTTTTTGTGGATGCAAATATAGTACTTTTATTAATTTATAACCAAACTATTATTTCAAAAATCTAAATTCTTATTTTTGAACTTAATTTTTCACTTTAGTTTTATGCAATCCATTTTAGAACCTTGGCCATGGTATATCTCTGGTCCGCTTATCGCCATTATCATGTTTGTCCTCATATATTTTGGAAAAACATTTGGTATGTCTTCCAACCTCAGAACCATTTGCGCCATTGGAGGTGCTGGAAAAAAAGTAAAGTTTTTTGATTTCGATTGGAAACAACAACGCTGGAATCTTACCGTCGTTCTCGGAGCCGTTATTGGTGGTTTTATCGCGCATTCCTATCTCTCAACACCAACAAACATCAATCTTAATCCTGATACTGTTAACACCTTAAGTACACTTGGTTTTGAAAATGCTGGTAAATCATTACTTCCAGCAGAACTTTACAGCTGGGATGCTGTATTTAGTTTGAAAGGTTTAGCTATTTTAATTATTGGTGGTTTTCTTGTGGGTTTTGGTACTCGTTATGCTGGTGGCTGTACTTCTGGTCATGCTATCACTGGATTAAGTAGCTTACAATTACCGTCTTTAATAGCAGTTATCGGTTTCTTTTTAGGAGGCCTGATCATGATTCATTTAGTATTCCCTTTAATTTTTGGTTAATATGGCAAAGTATATAAAATTTTTATTCGTCGGAATTATATTCGGAATCGTACTCGTAAAATCTGAAGCAGTCTCATGGTATCGCATCTACGAAATGTTCAAGTTTGAATCTTTTCATATGTATGGCATTATTGGAACGGCTGTAATCACTGGAATTATTTTGCTGCTATTAAGTAAAAATTTCAAAAATATAAATGGCGGATTAATGACCGTTCCAAAAAAAGCAAAAGGCCTATCTCGCTATATTATAGGAGGCATTATCTTTGGATTGGGTTGGGCTTTGTCTGGCGCATGCCCAGGTCCAATGTACATTCTTGTTGGTACAGGAGCATTTTCGGTTATAATCGTTATTCTTGCCGCTATTCTTGGAACTTTTATATATGGTGTACTAAAAGATAAATTACCACATTAGCAAAAGCTGATTTTTATCAGATTATAAAAAAGAATACTTCGTATCTTTGCCATCTAAAGTGCACTTAGCATTAATACCTCCTGTATTGGAGCCAAATATTATATTCCTATGAAAATAGAACAATTATACACAAGCTGTTTAGCACAAGGTGCTTACTATATAGAATCAAATGGTGAGGTTGCTATTATTGACCCACTTCGCGAAACACAAGCTTACATCGATAAAGCCAACAGTAATAACGCCAAGATCAAATATATCTTTGAAACTCATTTTCATGCCGATTTTGTGTCTGGTCATGTTGATCTAGCTAAAAATACTGGAGCAACAATTATTTATGGACCAGGAGCTGAAACAACTTATGAGATTCACTCAGCAAAAGACAATGAAGAGTTTAAACTTGGAAATGTTACAATAAAAGCATTACATACTCCTGGTCATACCTTAGAGTCGACAACATATTTATTGATAGATGAAAACGGAAAACATCATGCCATATTTTCTGGAGACACACTGTTTTTAGGTGATGTTGGTCGACCTGACCTAGCCATTAAATCTGATTTAACAAAAGAAGATTTAGCAGCTATGCTCTATGATTCACTTCGAGAAAAAATAATGCCATTAGCAGACGATGTTATTGTATATCCTGCTCATGGTGCTGGTTCTGCATGCGGAAAAAATCTTAGTAAAGAAACTGTGGGTACTATAGGTGATCAAAAGAAAACTAACTACGCGTTAAGAGCAGATATGACTAAAGCAGAATTCGTAAAAGAAGTGCTTGACGGTATTGCACCACCACCTCAGTATTTTGCAAAAAATGCAATGCTCAATAAAACGGGTTATGATACTTTTGAAACGGTTCTTAAAACTGGAAATATACCATTATCTCCTGAAGATTTTGAAGCCATGGCTAATCACGAAGAGGCTTTAGTTCTTGATGTTAGACCAGAAAGCGAATATATTAAAGGTCATATCCCTAATTCAATATTTATTGGTTTACATGGTGGATTTGCCCCTTGGGTTGGCGCCTTAATCACAGATATTAAACAACCTATTCTTTTAGTTGTTCCTGAAGGTAAAAGTGAAGAAGCTGTAACGCGATTATCGCGTGTAGGCTATGATAACACACTCGGATATTTAGAGGGTGGTATTGAATCTTGGATTACTGCTGGAAATGATATAGACACGCTTGAATCTATTTCTGCAGAAGAGTTTGCAGATAGAGTAAAGCAAGGAGGCGTAAACATATTAGATGTTAGAAAAGATGGAGAATATAGTAGTATGCATCTTGAAGATGCGCAGCATTTTGCTTTAGATTTCATCAATGAAAACATGAATGAAGTTTCTAAAGAAAAAACATACCACATTCATTGTGCTGGAGGTTATAGAAGTGTGATAGCTGCATCAATTTTAAAAGCTCGCGGATTTCATAACCTCGTCGATATTGCAGGCGGCTTTGGAGCGATTAAGAAAACAGATTTACCAACAACGGACTTTGTTTGTCCGTCAACATTATAAATTATGGAAACGATCTTACATATTCAAAACTTAAAATGTGGTGGTTGTGCAAATACAATCATAACACGTTTAGAAAGTTTGGAAGGTATAAATGATGTTACTGTCAATAACGAATCTCATTCTGTACACTTTAACTACACTAGTGATAAACAACTAGAAACTGCTACATCATTATTATCTACATTAGGATATCCAGTGGAGGGAGAGGCAAACCCATTAACTAAAAAAGCTAAATCTTTTGTAAGCTGTGCAGTTGGAAGAATAAACAAATAACACTCTAAAAAACAACATATTACCTCCAATTATTTTTATGTTATAAAAAATTTAACACATAAAAATTTTATTTACTAGACGAGTGGTCATATATTTGCTCCGTAAAAGAAACAAATGGCAAAAACCTTAAAACATGACCTCAAAGCAGATACCCTTTTAGACAAAGGGATAGAATTGCTATGGTCTAAAGGTTATAATGCAACGAGTGTAAACGATATTGTAAAAGTAGCTGGAATACCTAAAGGTTCTTTCTATTTCTATTTTGAAAGTAAAGAAGATTTTGCGGTTAAAGCCATCGAAAAATATTTTGATGATCACTTTACTCCTGCCAAAGAAATTTTACAAAATAAAGCGGTATCACCAAAACAACGCCTTTTAGATTTTCATGAGTTTAGGTATAACATCTTAAAAAATGAAATGGATTGTAAAATGGGATGCATGGCTTGTAATTTAGGCAATGAAATGTCTGAACACAGTGAACTCATTAGAACTAGCATTTTACATAAAGAACAACAAGTATTATCTATTATTACCGAGGTTATCCAAGAAGCTCAAGACTTTGGAGAAATCAGTAATACAATGGCAGCTTCTGATATAGCAGCATTTATTGAAGACGCTGGGAAAGGTTCTATGACAACTATGAAAGAAATGAATGATTCTTACCCTATTGATAATTTTATGAATATGATAAGAAATGTTCTTTTGAAATAATTTTTTTTTGACAAAACTATAGACGACTGGTCAATTATAAAAGTAATTAAAAAAATTGTCCACTAATGTATCATTAGAATCGTCTTATTATTAAACTAACGATGACTTATGTCAATTTCACTAATTGACTGGTCAACTAATTCAATCAAACAATGAACGCAATCAAAAAAGTAAGAGACAAATCAAACAGATTCGCAAAACAATGGGCCGAATTTGTAATCAAAAGAAAATGGTATGTATTAATTGCATCTCTAATTCTAGCAATGGGACTGGGCTCTCAAGGCAATATGGAATTTGATGGTGATTATCATGTGTTTTTTAGCAAGTCTAATCCAGAATTAGAAGCATTTGATGCCTTACAAGAGAAATATACTAAGGATGATAATGTTATACTGGTCTTATCACCAAGTAATAAAAATGTATTTACCAAAGATAATCTTTCGGCCATTGAGAATCTAACTGCTGAAGCTTGGAATACCCCATACTCTTCGAGAGTAGATGCATTGACCAATTTTCAATATACAAGTGCTCAAGGTGACGATCTTTACGTCGATGATTTGTCTTATGAATCTGAGCTTAAAAGCGAATCTGAAATAGAACAAATAAAACAAAGAGCTTTAAAAGAACCTTTATTGGTCAATCGTATTTTAAACAAAAGCGGAAGCGTAACGGCTATTAACATAACGGTTAGACTACCAGGTGAAGATAGCGCAAAAGAAATTCCAGAAGTGACAGCATTCGTAAGAGAAATGATTGCTAACTTCAAAGAGAAACATCCAAATTTTGAAGTACACTCTTCAGGCTTGGTTCCACTCAACACTGCTTTTTTTGAAGCATCTATGAGAGATCTCATGCTCACTATGATCATGTTGATCATTGTTATTATTACCACATTTATCCTTACTAGAAATATTTATAGCACCATAGCGACACTTGTTGTTGTTATGTTCTCTATCATGAGTGCTGTTGGTTTTGTAGGGCTTATGGGTATCAAACTCACACCACCCTCTTCGGTATTTCCAACCATGATTTTGACACTGGCTGTTGCTGATAGTATTCACATATTGATTACTATGCTTCAAAAAATGCGAAAAGATGGCCTGAGTAAAATAGACGCTTTGACAGAATCAATGCGATTAAATTTTATGCCTGTTTTTATTACAAGTTTAACTACAGTTATTGGGTTTTTAACAATGAACTTTGGTGATGTTCCGCCATTTTGGGACCTCGGAAATATTACTGCATTTGGTATGACAATGGCATTTCTATTTTCAACTACTGCTCTACCCGCTTTAATGGCCATATTACCAGTGAAATCAAAAGCTAAACAGAAAGAAGAATCAAAGTTTATAAAAGTAAACTGGTATACCACGCTTGGTGAATTTGTAGTGAAACAACCACGTCGATTAACCATTATATCACTAGTGATTATTGGAGGATTAACTTACCTAGCCACCAAAAATTCATTTAATGATGAATTCATCAACTATTTTGATGAAAGTGTAGAATTTAGAACAGATACAGATTACATAAGTGACAACTTAACTGGAATCTATAATATTGAATATTCTATTGGAAGTGGCGAAAGCGGAGGAATTAATAATCCAGAATATCTAAAAAACCTTAATGCTTTTGAAAATTGGTTGGAAGAACAGCCTGAAGTGGTTCATGTTAATGCCTTTAGTGAAGTTGCTAGACGTGTAAATCGCTCTATGCATGGCGATAATGAGCAGTTTTATCGCGTACCTGATAATCGTGAAGAAGCAGCTCAATACTTATTATTATATGAACTCTCATTGCCTTTTGGGTTGGATTTAAACAACCAAATCAATGTAGATAAATCTGAAACTCGTGTAACTGTAACTATTGAAAATGTTACTAGTGCAGATATGATTGTCTTTGCAAAAAAAGGCGAAGACTGGCTTAAAAATAATACACCAGAACCAATGCACGCTATTGGTGTTAGTCCAACACTAATGTTTTCTAAACTAGGATTTAGACAAGCAGATAGCATGTTTAAAGGAAATATTATAGCTCTTATTCTAATTTCTTTAGTTCTGATGTTTGCTTTACGAAATTTTAAACTGGGATTATTAAGTATAATACCAAACGTAACACCTGTATTGGTTGGTTTTGGAATCTGGGCACTATATAAAGGGCAAATAAATACTGGAATGGTTATCGTTTTTGGTATGACCCTAGGGATTATTGTAGACGATACTGTGCATTTTATGAGTAAATTTTTAAGAGCGCGTCGAGAGTTAGGTTATGATGCCAAACAAGCTGTAATCTATGCCTTTGAAACTGTTGGGAAGGCGCTTGTAACAACAACATTAGTCTTACTTGCAGGTTTCGCAATTCTATCTACATCATCATTTGCACTTAATAGCTACATGGCTAGAATTACCGTAATCATTATCATTTCAGCATTGGTAATTGATTTTATCCTATTACCAAGTCTACTCATTTTAACAAGTAAAAAGAATACATCAATTAAAGCAAATAATTAAATCATAGTAAAAATGAAAAAAACAATAATTACAGTCGTTGCATTATCAATCATAGGATTTGCTAATGCACAAACACCTGAACAGCGTGGATTAGACATAGCTAAAGCTGCTGAAAAAGCCGATTTAGGATTTAATAGTTCCTCTGTTCAATTGAAAATGACCTTAAAGAACAAAAACGGACAAACTAGTGAACGCTCACTAACTACTAGAACTTTAGAACTAACCGAAGATGGAGACAAATCTTTAATCGTTTTTAATAGTCCGAAAGATGTTAAAGGTACCTCAACCTTGACATTTACTCATAAAGTAGGTTCTGATGATCAATGGTTATACTTACCATCAATAAAGCGTGTTAAACGAATATCATCTAATAACAAATCAGGACCTTTTGTTGGCAGTGAATTTGCTTATGAGGACCTCTCTTCTCAAGAAGTAGAAAAATACTCATATAAATTTCTCGAAGAAAAGAATGGTCTTCTTATCGTTGAACAAGATCCTGTAGATCCTAAATCTGGTTACACACGACGATTAGTAAGCTATAACAAAAATAAAGGATACAGAATTGAAAAAGTTGAGTTCTATGATAGAAAAAATGCCCTTTTAAAGACCTTAACCTATTCCGATTATAAACTTTATAAAAATAAATTCTGGAGGGCAAGTGTTTTTAATATGGTAAATCATCAAAGTAATAAAGAAACGCGACTAGAATTCAAGGATTATAATTTTGATGTTAACTTGACCGATGATGATTTTTCTCAAGTTGCACTTAAAAGAGCCGGTAATTAATAGCGTTAAAAAGTCGCAATATCGTTAACTATTTTCCTTCATCGTTTTAGTTAGTATTGGTTAATAGCAATAGTTTTCGGTATTGCGCTTTTAAATTATCATAGCAATGAAAATTCTTAAATCATCATATCACATATTTATTTTTCTTTTTTTATTAACTCAATTTAGTAGTTATGCTCAAGAGGAAGATAATACTTTAGTCCATGAATTCGAGCTTGAACTTGAAGCTGAATATCGCTATTTCCCAAACCAAGGTGCTTTTGAAGGACAAAAAGATCATTTTCCATCAATAGCCATTCAACCAGAATACAGTCTACAATGGAATGACGGTTACGAAAGTATAAATGCCACAGGTTTCTTTAGATTAGACCAAGACGATAATAGAACGCATTGGGATATAAGAGAATTGTATTATCAAAAAGCCAAAAATAATTGGGAGCTTAGCATAGGTCTTAAAAAAATATTTTGGGGTGTTACAGAAAGTAATCATCTTGTCGACATTATCAATCAAACAGATGCTGTAGAGTCTTTTGACGGTGAAGATAAACTTGGACAGCCAATGATTCAATATACACTGTCGACCAATTATGGGAATTTTGATATTTTCTACCTTCCTTATCATCGTAAAAGAGTATTTCCAGGAGAAAAAGGCCGTTTGCGATTTCCTTTAGTCATAGATGAAGACGCCATAAACTATGAGAGTAGTGCAAAAGAATGGCGACAAGATTTCGCAATTAGATGGTCTCATTTTTTTGGAGCATTTGATATTGGATTATCCCATTTTTATGGTAATGGTCGTGAACCGCTGTTCGCTTTTGATACCTCCGGAAATATTAATGCTTTTTACCCAGTTATCAATCAAACAGGCTTAGATCTTCAAGTAACTCATAATGCTTTTCTTTGGAAATTTGAATCCATTTATCGCAGCTCTGAAGCACAAGACTTCTTTGCATTGGTGGCAGGATTAGAATACACCTTTAGTAATATAAATGGAAATGGATTAGATATTGGTGTTTTAGGAGAATATCTATACGATGATAGAGATGAATTAGCATTAAATGCACTTCAAAATGATATATTCTTCGGAAGTCGAATTGCCCTTAATGATACCCAAGATACGTCTATATTAATTGGAGGAATTGCCGATTTAGAATCTTCAAGTAAAATTTTCAGTATTGAAGGGTCTCGCAGACTAGGAAATAGTTGGAAAGTAGAATTAGAAGGTCGTTTTTTTAGCAATATAGACAACAGCGAATTTATCCTATCTAACTTTAGAGAAGATACATTTTTAAGACTATCTATTTCTAAATTCTTTTAAACAATTTCAGCACTTAGACCAGCTTCCAAAAGCATAGTACAACGAGGTTCTAATTCTTTATATTCACCAGTTTTTACTGTACATTGCCCTTTGTAATGAACAATAATTGAGCATTGTTCAGCCTGTTCTGGTGTATGATCGCAGGCATAAATTAAAGTGTCGATAACATGATCAAAAGTATTCACATCATCATTGTAGAGTACAATCTCATTAAGCGGTTGCTCTAAGGTATCGACGAGGAGTTCTTCCTGTATTTTTTCTTTGGTGCTCATCAACTATTTTTATATAAATTTAAAAAAAATCTCAGTAATAAAAAAGACTTCTATTCATAGAACAGAAGTCTTTTAAAATTATTGTAGTACTACTATTTGAACTTACGGTTTAGACTTAGCTACATGGTCCTATAAAAGTCCAACCACCACTCACACGTTCATAGAGGTTACCAAAATATGTAACGCGATCACCAATACTATAACTTACTCCACTTTGCCATTCGGAGACACCATCACAAGGACCAGAAGTACTTGCTGGATACATAGCTCTTAAAGCTGTTACATCATTTCCATTAAAATTACCACTAACACTTGTCGAAAAACAAGCTTGCATAACTGAACTTAAATCTCTACCTGTTGGTGTTCCAGCTATATGTACAGCACCATTTGATCCCGACCCTTCATTACCTTGGCTAGATGGAGGACAGCTTAAACGATCAAACCAATCTGAATGACGAAAACCAATAGAGTGTCCTATCTCATGAGTAATGACATGCTCATTGACATTAGTAGAAAATTGCTCTATACCATAAATCTGTACAAACTTATTTGGTTCTCCATTTGAGTTTGGAAAACCAGCAACACCTCCGTTTCCGGGATTATTTATAGAATTATCATATACCACCATATCTGCGGCTTGGTAATTAGTACCAAATGATAAATTAAACTGAAGCGTCATATTACTAATGTTATTATAATTAGCAACTGCTCTAGTTAAAGCAGTTTGCGCTTTACTAGATAATGCTTGACTACCTCCAGTATATCCTAAGATATTTATAGTTTGATTATTTCCTGTTACTAAATTAAACGTTCTATACTGACGATTTAAATCAGAACCGATACCTGCTAGCGTATTTAGTTCATCTCTTGTGAAAACAATATCACTACCAATATAAATTCGTTCTTCTATTGTTCCATCTGGAAGGTGAAAATCTCCAATGGAAACAATTCCAACGTCGATATCTAAAGTTTGAATAGCATCTAATAATTCTGTATCAGTAACTAAGGTTCTATTCTCAAGGTTATTCATATTAATAATTATGTCCTCGTCTAGATTTGAAATATCCTCTGTGACATTTTCTTTTTCACAAGATTGAAAAGAAAACATTAGACATAGACCAGCTAAGGTCAAAAATTTTAAATTTTTCATTTTTGAGTAAATTAAGTTAATAAATGGTATTTACGTAAATGGGATGAGCTATATAATAAATACTAATTTTATGGTTAATTATTCATCATTTAGTCTTTGATAATTATCAATGCGAAGTTAAATATTTCTTAAATAAAAAAATTACGGTTTTTCCGTAATTTTAAAATTATTTTCAATTTTATTGTTAAAATTTTGAGCTTTTCGTCGAAGTTTATAAAAATTACTGAAAATTATCTATTTTTCAAATTTTAAAGCGACCCAATTATTTCTTTGCAAAGTCTCCACATGCTTTAAACCATATGTTTCACATTTGGTATTAATAATAGAAATATCATCATTGTAAAATCCGCTTAAAAACAAAACACCCTTATCATTCAAAGTATTGACGTAGGTTTCCATATCATTCAATAAAATATTTCGATTGATATTGGCAATAACTATATCATAATGTCTTCCAAGCAGGAGGCTTGCGTCACCTTCAAGAACAGTAATATGTTTACAATTATTACGCTCGACGTTTTCAAGGCTATTGAGATAACACCAATTATCATAGTCGATGGCATCAATAGGTTTTGCGCCTTTCATTTCGGTAAGAATAGCCAAAACACCTGTGCCACATCCCATATCTAAAACTGATTTATCTTTAAAATCATTTTTCAGAATATATTGAATCATCATATGGGTAGTCTCATGATGACCTGTTCCAAAACTCATTTTGGGTTCTATGATAATGTCATACTCTGTATCTGGTTTATCATGAAAAGGGGCTCGAACCGAACATTTATTATCAACAATAATTGGGCTAAAATTTTTTTCCCATTCGGCATTCCAATTGGTTTGTTCTATCTCTTCAAAGGTAAATGATATCTCAAATTCTTCAGAATCTAAAATCCAAACACCATCAAGAATATATTCATTCCACTCCTCTTTCTGAATGTAGGCAGTCACACCAGTTTCAGTTTCAACAAAACTTTCAAAACCTGCATAACCTAATTCTGCAATGAGGATCTCTACAGCAGGTTGAAGTGGTTGTACTTTGAAATAATAACCTATGTATATTGTATTTGACATGTAACTGGTTTAGATTACAAAGTTACATGTAATTTCATCAAACTATTGTTTTATTACTCTTAAAACTGAAATCAGTTCCTTATATTTTGAACAGTTATAAAACCTTTTGATACATTAAAATGCGTTTACAATCGCATAAAAATCTTCTGCGTTAAGAGATGCGCCTCCAATCAATCCACCATCAACATCAGGTTTTCCAAAAATCTCTTTGGCGTTTCCTGGCTTTACACTTCCGCCATACAGAATGGTCATATCGTCAGCAATTGCAGAACCATATTTATGACCTAAAGTTGTTCTAATAAACGCATGCATATCTTGTGCTTGCTCAGGAGATGCAGTTTCTCCTGTACCAATAGCCCAAACAGGTTCATATGCCAGTACTATATTTTTGAACGCAGAAGCTTCTAGATGAAACAATGCATTTTTAATCTGGTTTTCTACAACAGTCTCTTCATTTCCAGATTTACGATCTGACAACTCTTCACCAAAACAAAAAATGATTCGCATATTGTTTTGCAAAGCTGCATCTACTTTTTTAGCTAACGATTCATCAGTTTCATTATAGTAGGCACGGCGTTCACTATGCCCTAAAATCACTGTTTTTATTCCTATACTTTTTAACATTCCTGCACTCACTTCTCCTGTGTAGGCACCATTTTCAGAAAAGTGCATGTTTTGAGCAACGACCTCAATATCGTGTTGTCTAGTTGATTCAAAAGCATGCCATAAGTTTGTAAATGATGGAGCAATCATCACTTCTGCATCGGAAGTTTGCTCCTGTTGTTTTAATTCTGAAATCAAGGTTTCTGTTTGTATTAAACCATTATTCATTTTCCAGTTTCCTGCTACGATATGCTTTCTCATGTTCTATACTTTTATATTACCGAAGAAACGGCTAATTTATTTTAAATGTTCTTTTATTTTTGGATCACTAATTTTTACAGCTCGAAATAATTTAATCTTCCCATCTTCATCTACAATCATATATCTTGGGATCCAATCTAGATCTATAAAATCACTAAAGGCACCATCCCATCCTGAGGGCATAAAATAGTGCTCCCCTTTAATTTCATATTTTTCAATTCCAGCTTTCCAACTTTTTTGGGTTTTGTCCATAGATAAAAACAAATACACCACTTCTGTATGTTCATCTTGGAGTTTTTTAAGATTGGGTAAACCTACAATACAGTCTCTACACCAGCTGGCCCAAACATCTATTAAAACAGTTTTTCCTTTATGACTATCTAGAATAGATTGAAGAGTTACAGATTCGCCTTCACTATTGACAAACGTATCGTTTAGAGCTTCTGAGGAGAAGCTCGTTGGATCTGGTTGTGCTTCACAACTTAAAAAGAAGATGCTCAAACAACATATGGTTAAAATCTTTTTCATATTATTCTAATTTTACTTTTGGATCCAGCCATCCATAGATGACATCTACAAAAATGTTAATGATGATAAAGAGCATTGCAATGACCAAAACAGATCCCATAATTACTGGTAAATCTAAAGTGTTTAATGCATTAACAATTTCTTTTCCGAGGCCATTCCACCCAAAGATATATTCTACAAATACCGCACCTGCCAACATTGATGCAAACCATCCTGATATTGCAGTTACTACTGGATTTAACGCATTTTTTACTGCATGTCTTTTTATCACTTGAAATTCACTCAACCCCTTTGCTCTGGCGGTTCTAATATAATCTTGATTAAATACTTCTAATAAAGAATTTCGCATCAACTGAATCACAACAGCCAACGGACGAATTCCTAAAACAATAGCTGGGAGAATTAAGTTTTTCCATTGGATATTGACTTTCTCACCAAAGTCGTCTAGTTCGTATAAGCTTCCTGTCATTTCTAAATTGGTATACTCATGTAAAACAAAACCAAATAACCAGGCAAATAAGATAGCACTAAAAAAGGAGGGCACACTCATTCCGAAGGTACTAAAAATTTGAATCGTTTTATCAATCCACTGGTCTTTGTAAAGGGCAGAAATAATTCCGAAGATAATTCCTAAAACGATGGCAATAAAAATAGCCGATACCGCTAAAACGAAAGTATTGGGTAGTGTTTCTCCAATGACTTGTGACACTTTCTTTCCCTGTTTTGTGAAAGATTCTCTCAAATATGGAAATTTGACAACTGTAGTTGTTTGTCCGACAGTGAACAGTTGAGACGCACTGTACTTTCCGTCTCGTAAAAATGTATAATCATCTTCATTAGTAGAATGAAATGATAATGGTGACAAATCGTTTAAGTAATATAAATACTGCGTTGAAATAGGTTGATCAAAGCCATACTTAGCCTTTACAGCTGCAATTTGTTCGCTATCTTCATTTTGCCCTAACATCATTTGTGCTGGGTCTCCTGGTAGTACATTAAATAAGAAAAAAATTACAGTCACTACTCCAAAAAGAGTAAGCAATGCATAAAAGGCTTTATTTAAGATATAACTAAACAGATAGTTGTTATTAGTAATTAATTAAAACTCTAAATCTTCTAGATCATTCCAATGTGCTTTTTGAGTAACTGTTCCTTTTTCTAAAACAATAACTCCAGGATTAGCTCGTACTACAGTTTTTAGTACTTTTTCGTCACATAGGTAAAAATCGACATCTAATTTATAGGTGTCTTGAATTTCTTTCTTTTTTTGTTGACCCGAAGCCGTCAATCCAATCACTGGATAACCATTATCTTGTGCTCGTTTCGTCATAGTTTTAAGCGCTTGCATACCTTCGGTTTCGGCTTTTTCTAAACTATAACAAACGATGATTACTAATTTATCTTCAGCTAAAAACTGCTGTGTTAAATCTTCATCTTCAGATTCTATCGTAAAATCCTGAATTTTTGGTTCATCCCCTTTCTTAACAACTTCGGTTTTTACTCCTATAATTTCGTCATATTCTTTAGGACCACGACCACGATCTGTTAAGGTTTTCTCTTCACCATTTAATTTATACGTCCAAGTGTAATCACTTATTTCTTTTTGAGCATCTGGAGGCAAGGTCATATTTTCCTGAAGATTGTCACCAATTTTATAAGCTCTAAAATCTGTAAAAGGTAGATTTTGCAAACAATAATAAGCAAAAGCCAAAGACAGCATGTAAGCCGCTAAGAGCGTTAACCAGTCTCCTTTCATTTTATGTTTAAGCAGGTATACAATACCAAATAAAACAATAGAAAATAGTAAACTAAACCACCATCCAATATATAAAACTCCAAACAGGAAAATAAGGATCAATGATCCAATAATATAAAAATGATCCTGCTTCTTATCATTTTTTGGTATCTTATTTCTAATACCAAAAATGAATAGCGGAATCGTAAATATGAGCAAAAACAGATCCTTATAAAAAGACTCCTTAGGTTCTAATTTTAAAGCATCGCCAAAGCAACCACAATCTTTTACACAATTTTTATTAAACTCTTCTCCCAGTCTGCCAGCAGCATCTTGTGCTTCTAAGCAACTTGAAGTGTACCATGTCAGCCATGTAAAAAACAGCATCATTAGTAAAATCAATACTGTGGAGAGTTTTGTTTTTAATCCAAAAAGAACTGCAACTCCTAGAACCACCTCAACCACACAAATAAATACTGCTAATGCTAAAGAATATGGAATCAAAAACTCCATATTTAAAACATCATGGGCAAAATAATCATTGAGTTTGTATGAAAATCCAATTGTATCATTACACTTAATTAAACCTGAAACAATAAATAAGCTTCCTACAATAAGTCTTGATATGGTTATAAATATTTTCATTTTGAATTCTATTAGTTTAATAAACAGCTACTTTTAATGCCTTGATATTATTCGTTATTAAGATGAATTAATGCAAACACCGAATAATTGATCATATCTTGATAATTGGCATCTATACCTTCACTCACTAAAGTTTTTCCTGAGTTGTCTTCAATTTGTTTTACACGCAATAGTTTTTGCAAAATCAAATCGGTTAAACTACTCACACGCATATCTCTCCAAGCTTCGCCATAATCGTGATTTTTATCCATCATTAATTGCTTAGTTACAGCAACTTTTCCATCGTAAAGTGCTGTGGCTTCTTCTAACGACAAATCTGGTTGCTCAACAACGCCTTTATCCAATTGTATTAAAGCCATAGTGCAATAATTGATAATCCCAATAAACTCACTTACTTCCCCTTCATCCACCTTACGTTCACTATTTTGCTGTAGACCTCTTATACGCTGAGCCTTTATAAAAATTTGATCGGTTAAAGATGGTAATCTCAAAATTCGCCATGCACTTCCGTAGTCTTTCATTTTGTTAACAAACAGACTTCGGCATTGCGAAATCACATCATCATATTGTTTTGAAGTATCTTGCATTTAAAACATTTAATTTTCCGTAAATTTCGCATAAATTAATCAGATTTAAAAACTTTAACCTCACTATATAATTTTGAGCAAAAACATCAATTGTAAAGGGCAGTTAATAGACCTAAACCAACCGAAAGTTATGGGTATTTTAAACGTCACTCCAGATTCATTTTATGATGGAGGACGCTTTAGAAATAAATCTATGGTTATACGACAAGTAGAGACTATGTTGAGTGATGGCGCAACGTTTATTGATGTTGGTGGATATAGCTCTAGACCTAATGCCGACCATATAAGTGAAGCCGAAGAATTAAAGCGTGTCCTCCCAATTGTCGAACTGGTTATTAAAAATTTCCCTGATGTATTATTATCTATTGACACCTTCCGTAGTGAAGTCGCAAAACAAGCCATTGATGCTGGAGCGTGTTTAATTAATGATATTTCTGCAGGTCATTTAGATCATCAGATGCTAAACACAGTTGCAAAGCTCAAGGTTCCTTATATTATGATGCATATGAGAGGCACGCCACAGACGATGAAGCAAATGACCGATTATGATGATTTAATCAAGGATGTCCTTTTTTATTTTTCTGAACGTATAGCCAAAGCTAGAGATTTAGGAATCGTCGATCTTATAGTAGATCCTGGTTTCGGATTTGCAAAAACTATAGAACAAAATTTCGAATTACTTAATAGATTAGAGCTTTTAAAAATGACCGATCTGCCAGTCTTAGCTGGTGTATCTCGTAAATCGATGATCTATAAAACACTTGATAGTTCTGCAGAAGATGCACTTAATGGGACTACAGTTCTAAATACTATTGCACTACAAAAAGGTGCCAGTATCTTAAGAGTTCATGATGTTAAAGAAGCAATGGAATGTATAACACTTACTCAACAATTACACTAATGAAACATTTATATATCTTACTTATTGCTGTTACTTTATTCTCCTGCGGAAAAGGAAAATCAGTACTACTTCCTGAAATTGAACATGCAGAAATCACCGAAATTCATGATGTATCGCATGCCTATTTGTTTTATGATGAAACTCAACCTGACAGTGTGGAACTCAATCGAAAAAATTTAATTAGCACAACCAATTGGTTAATTAATGTGGACAAGCGTTTAACTCTCGAACAAGCCATTCCGAAGATCAAATTCTTACAGAATAAAAAGCGAAATGCGAAAATGCATAAAAATGAAAATGCCAAAAATTACTATACCTGTAATGATACGAGTATCGAAAATTTGGGATTTTTGGAGTTTACTGAGATTCACTATACTGAAGATTATTCGGCATCTGTACTTAGTAATACATCACAATTATTTTCTGATAGGATTTTTATTCATCCAGAAATTTATAAAGACCGAAAAATCCGTTCAGTTACATTCAACAAATCGAATCAGCCTGAGTTAAAACTAATAAATTATTCAGATTTTAATGATTATTTAAAATCTATACAAAAAAACAACACTAAGGATTCGCTAATAGTCTATTTGAACTTTCAAAAGGATTTAAGTTTTCAAGATTACATAGATTTTAAAGCCGCTACAAAAGATATAAAAATTAACGGTGTCAGAATCGATAATAGAGAATTCATTTATTAAGCAATAATTATTACATTTACAGAAACACGCTAGCCTTGGAGAAATTCAAATTTTGGGATTTTGGGATTATAGACTTTATCGACGTTTTTCTGGTCGCTATTCTTCTCTACTATGTCTATAAGCTTGTTAAAGGCACCGTTGCTGTTAATATTTTTATTGGAATCATTATTATTTATCTTGTTTGGAGAGTCACCGATTTTCTAGACATGTACATGCTGCATCGCATTTTTGATGGCTTCATTAAAGTTGGAATTATTGCACTTATAGTTGTGTTTCAACCCGAAATACGGAAATTCCTCCTCATGGTTGGCTCCACCAATTTAAGTGGTCGTGGAAAGTTTTTCAAGAAAATGAAATTCTTAAAAACAGAAGTCGAGACCGAAACTGATATTAATGCTCTTGTAAATGCTTGTGAACGCATGGGGAAATCAAAAACAGGAGCACTTATTGTTATAGAACGCAATAATAATCTTGATTTTTTGGTCAATACAGGTGACGAAATGAACATAAAAGTAACCCAACCTATCATTGAAAGTATATTCTTTAAAAATAGTCCGTTACATGATGGTGCCATTATTATTGAAAATAATGTGGTAAAAGCCACACGTGTTATTTTACCAGTAAATAATGAGAAGACCATTCCACAGCGTTTTGGCTTACGTCATCGTGCAGCAGTTGGTATTACCGAAAAAACAGATGCCGTTGCTTTAGCTGTTAGTGAAGAAACTGGGCAGATTTCTTATTTAAAAAATGGAGAATTTGTCATGTTTGAAGATATTCAAGAGCTCACTACCCTACTTTATAAAGACCTGACTTAAATGAATTGCAAGAATTGTAATAGTCAACTTTCAGGAGACTTTGATCATTTCTGCTCAAATTGCGGTGAACGTATCAATGCAAATCGACTTACAGTAAAGTCTATTGTTGCTTTATTTTTTTCCAATTTCTTAAGTTATGACAATAAATTCATCAAAACATTTCGAGATCTTACCCTAAGACCAGAAAGCGTAATCAATAGTTATAATCAAGGTTTTAGAAGAAAGTATGTTAACGTTGTTAGTTACTTTGGCTTAACAATTACACTTATTGGATTGCAATTTTTTGTATTCAGACGCTTCTTTCCTCAATTACTTAGTGTAGGTGACCTTATTGAAAATTCAGTACCTGTAAATAATCAAATGTTTAACCCAGAAACATTTATTGATAATTTTTATCAATATCAAGGTTTATTAACTCTTGTATTTATTCCTGTTTATGCACTAAGCTCTAAACTATTATTTTTAGATTCGAATCGCTATAATCTTGCCGAACATTTTGTCATTAACATCTATACCAATGCTCATTTTCTTATCTTTTGGTTTGTGTTAAGCATGATTTCGATCTTTTTTAGCATTAATTATAATGTCTTTTCTCAGTTTGCCATCATCCCAATGTTGATTTACATGACCTACGTATTTAAAAGACTTTTTGATATAAAGACCTTTAATGCATTTATAAGAGTGGTTGCCTATTATCTTATTGTTCTTGTAGTTATGCTAGTATTTGCTGCTATAATAGGAATTTTATACGGCATCTACTTGGGCGCCACAGGTCAAATAAAACCAATAGATTTACACTAATATGAATTGTAAAAACTGCCATATCGAACTCGCTTCAGAAAGCAATTTTTGTAATAATTGTGGCGGAAAAGTAATACGAAATCGTCTTACTTTCAGAAACCTTTTTGAGCACATTAGTGAGACCTTTTTCAATTATGATAATAAATTGCTTCGCACATTTATAGATTTATTTAAAAAACCAGAAGCTGTTATTGACAGCTATGTGCAAGGCGTACGAAAACGTTATGTGAACCCTTTGAGTTTTTTAGGTATCACCTTAACATTAAGTGGATTATCTATATTTATTATAAAAAAATACTATTTAGAGTACCTCGATTTTTCAAAGTTGTTTACTTCTGAAATATTCAATAATCCAACTTCTCAAAAAATGTTAGCCGATATGGCAAATGGAGGCAGTGCCTTTGAATATAATTCATTGATTATCTCAGCAATGATACCTATACTGGCCATTGTATCGGCTGTTGTTTTCTATGACAAACGCTATAATTTAACCGAACATATTATCCTTTACATGTATAGTATGTCGGCATTACTTTCGACCTCGGTCATTGTTGGTATACTAGTACTATTAGTAATACCTGAGCATTATTTGGTTTATAGTATGCTATTTTATGTTATTATCTTTGCCTATCATTGCTATGCACTAAAACGTATATTTAAGCTAAGCGCGTTACAATTATTTCTAAAGGTTTTACTGTTCTTTGCTGTGTTTATAGCACTTTATATTATACTCGTAATCATCATGACTATATTCTTAATAGCCACTGGAGGTATAAAAGATTATATTCCCAAAAAATAATTTTAGACAGCTTCAGCTTTCAAAAACTGTACCTCATAAAGGTTTCTGTAGTAACCGTTTTCAACTTTAAGCAACTCTTTGTGTGTACCTTTTTCTACAATTTTCCCAGCATCCATAACAATAATTTGATCTGCTTGTTGGATTGTTGCTAAACGGTGTGCAATAACAATTGACGTGCGACCTTCAGTAATTTTGTCTGTCGCATCCTGTATCAATTGTTCAGAATAAGAATCGACAGATGAAGTTGCTTCATCCAGAACAAGTATGCTCGGATTGGTCACATAAGCTCTAAGAAATGAAATAAGTTGACGTTGACCAGAAGACAACATAGCTCCGCGTTCTTTAACATTATAATGATAGCCATTAGGAAGGCTTGATATGAATTTATGGATTCCAATATCTTTAGCAGCTTGTATAACTTCCTCTTCTGAAATATGAGGGTTTTTAAGTGTGATATTATTAAGTATAGTGTCAGCAAACAAGAACACATCTTGAAGTACTACAGCAATTTGTGAACGCAATGATTTTAAAGTTAAACTTTTGATATCTGTCCCATCAATACAAATCGTACCATCATTAATATCGTAAAAACGGTTTAATAAATTGATGATAGTTGACTTTCCAGCACCTGTAGCTCCAACAATAGCAACTGTTTCTCCTGCCTTAACATCTAATGAAATACCTTTAAGAACCTCTTCATCTTTAATATATGAAAAGCGCACCTCTTTAAATGTTATATCACCTCTAAACTCTTGAGCAATCGCTTCCCCAGAATCATCTATTTGTGATGTAGTGTCTAAAACTTTAAATACACGATCGGCTGCCACCATTCCCATTTGGAGGGTGTTGAATTTATTGGCTATCTGATTTAAAGGTCTAAACAACATAGGCACAAACATGATAAAAGCTGTTAAATCTCCTATGGTAACTGTATTTTTAAAAACTACCATTAATCCTCCTACCCAAACAATAGTTCCCAATGTAATGGAAGACAATAAATCAGCAATAGGAAAAAATACAGAGTTATACCATACGGTTTTTAACCAACCCTTTTTGTGACGCTCATTTATAGCTTTAAATTTTTCAAATTCTGTATCTTCTCTAGTAAATAGTTGAAGTATTTTCATTCCTGTAACACGCTCTTGCACAAAAGAATTCAAATTAGACACTTCATTACGCACCTCTTCAAAAGCACGTTTCATATATTTCTGAAATATCTTTGTCGCAAATAAGATAATAGGCATGGTTGCAAAAGCAATTAGGCTCAATTTCCAATTTAAATAAAACATAGCTGCAGCAACTGCTAACATTTTAAGAAGATCGCTAAAAATCATAAACAGTCCTTGCCCAAAGATATCAGCAATACGCTCCATATCTGTAACTGTTCTTGTGATTAAAACTCCAACTGAGGAGTTATCATAATATTTCATTTTAAAATTCAGAACATGGTCATACAATTTGACGCGAATGTCTTTAACAACAGATTGCCCTAACCAACTTGCATAATAAATAAATAATAATTGACTTATTACTTCAAAAATCAATAGGCCTAACATTACTAAAATCCAAAATAGAAATCCGTCATAAGCTTTTATAACAACATAGTCATCAATAGCTTTTTGGAGAACTAATGGTCGAGCAACTCCAAAAAGAGCAAGACCAATAACACATAGCAAGGATCCAAAAAACACTAACTTGTAAGGCTTAATGTACTGTAGTAATCGCTTGAATAATGTTAAATCAAAAGCTTTAGTCTTTTTGTTTTCCATTTAATTTCCTTCTAGTTTTATATGTTTTGGATAGTCTACATTAACGAGATATAACCCGTGAGCAGGGACCGAAAAACCGGCCTCACTTCTATCTTTAGATTTTATAATATCATGCAAACATTCCAATTCTAACTTACCTAAACCAATGTTAATGAGTGTGCCAACTATAGCGCGAACCATATTTCTTAGAAAACGATCTGCTTTGATCGTAAATAATAGTTCGTTGTTCTCAATAGTCCAATGAGCTTGCATGAGTTTACAATGATACGTTTTTACATCTGTATTTACCTTCGAAAAGCATTGAAAATCGCTATACTGCAATAGGATATCGCAAGCTTTGTTCATTAACTCCACATCCAATGGTTTATGTAGAGCATAGGAAAAATCAAAATTGAAGACATTTTTTTTGGTAGAAACCCTATAATGATATGTTCTACTCAAAGCGTCAAAACGTGCATGAGCATCATTAGAAACTTCAAATATGTTTTTAACAGCAATATCCTTCGGAAGGAAAGAATTCAACTTGAATACAAAATTATCTGAAAACTTCTGTTCGGTATCAAAATGAGCAAATAGCTGCGAGGCATGAACTCCAGCATCTGTTCTACCTGCTCCCATTATTGAAATATCATGTTTCAATAAAGTCGATAAAGCCTTCTCTACAACTTCCTGTACAGAAATGGCGTCAGGCTGATTTTGCCACCCATGATATGCTTTTCCGTTGTATGATAATTCGATAAAAAAACGCAATAGAAACCTTACTTTTGTAAAAGCACAAAGATAAATGTTTTTGTCGCTTTATAATCGCTATTAACATAATTAAAAGGTTTTCCGAAGAAAACCTTACAACTACAAAATGAAGCCATTTTATGACAAAAATCCTACTGCTATCAGATACACATAGTTACATCGATGAAGCTATTTTAAAATATGTTAAACAAGCAGATGAAGTATGGCATGCTGGAGACATTGGAGATTTAAGCGTTACAGATGCTATCAAAGCGCTTAAGCCTTTGCGTGCTGTTTATGGAAACATTGATGATGCGAAAGCTAGAGTTGAATTTCCTGAAAATAATCGGTTCATGTGTGAAGGCGTTGATGTTTGGATAACTCATATTGGTGGCTACCCTCCAAAATATAATATGCGGACTCGACATATAATCAAAGAGCATCCTCCTCGCATTTTTATTTCTGGACATTCACATATTTTAAAGGTTATACCTGATAAGCGTTATAATTTAATCCACATGAATCCAGGCGCAGTAGGCAAGCATGGCTTTCATAAAATAAGAACAATGCTTCGTTTTACAATAGATGGCAAAAAAATTGAGAACCTTGAAGTCATAGAGTTTCCAAAAAGATAATTCAACCTTTTAAAAACAATAAAAAAACCCAAGGTCTTCACCTTGGGTTTACGCACTAAAATAATTAAGATAATAGGGTTTATCGTAATCGATCAACAGATTTCACGAGGTCTTCATCCTTTTTTATGGCTTTATTGGCTAAGACCAATAACACGATAGATAAAATAGGTATGAATATCCCAACACCTTTCTCTGAGATTTGACTCTCTCCAGGTGGCATTAGCAATTGATATACAAAAAATCCTAATAAAATAAAGTTTAATATGATGTTGAGTCGGCCCAAAACAAATTGAAGCTTCCTATTTTTAAAACAAAAAATTGAAATTAAAGATAATAAAGCAGATCCTAAAAACAAACCTAAATACAAGTGTTCATCTTTTGCGTAAACCACAACATCTTCTACCTTAGTCCACAAATGAAATACAAATATTAAACCTGCAGAAACTCCTGCTGCAAATAAAAGATATATGGATTGTATACGTTGAATCATTTATAATTATCAATAATAAGGCACAAAATTAATAGTTTCTTTTTAAAAGTAGTATTAAATTTTAAAAATAAAATTGTATTATTGCATAAACAATGCGTTACCTACAGTGTAGCAGGTTGTTAATCTTCAGATTTTTTTCAAATTTTTCCCATTTTATATTTTTCAGAAAAGTAAGAAACTAATCCATTTCAAAGAATAAACTTAATTAGTACACATTATACATGTTCGAAATTTCCGAATTAAAAGCAAAGAAGCTTCCTGAACTTCAGGAAATCGCTCAAAAATTGAACGTTCCTAAATACCGTTCGTTAAAAAAACTGGATCTCGTTTACCAAATCTTAGACTTCCAAGCAGCCAATCCAGATGCTGTAAAAAAAGAAGTAGCAGCTCCTGCTCAGAAACAGGAACAGAAGAAACCTGCACCGCAACAAAGAAAGCCTAGAGCTCGTGTTGAAAAAAAACAAGATGATCAAAAACAGGATCAAAAACCTGCACAGCAGCAGAAGATGAACCTAGAAGAGAAAAAAGAGGATAACTCTCCTAAATCTCATCCTAAGGACAAAAAAGACAATAGAAACAATAATCAGAGAGGTGATAATCGTTCTAAAAACTCTAATGACAATAAGCAAAATAATCGTCAGAAGAATGATAATAAACAGAACAATCCGCGCTCTAAAGATGGTAATCAACATAAAAACAACGGTAACAAAGACAGTCGCAACCGTTATAGAGAGCCAGATTTTGAATTTGATGCTATCATTGAAAGTGAAGGTGTATTAGATATTATGCAAGATGGTTACGGATTTTTACGTTCATCTGATTATAACTATCTATCGTCACCCGATGATATTTACGTATCTCAGTCTCAAATTCGTCTATTTGGATTAAAAACAGGAGATACAGTTCTAGGTCATGTAAGACCACCAAAAGAAGGCGAGAAATATTTCCCCTTAATCAAGGTTAGTAAAATTAATGGTCAAAAACCAGAAGTTGTAAGAGATCGTGTATCTTTTGAACATTTAACACCTCTGTTTCCTCAGGAAAAATTCAATATTGCAGAAAAGCAAAGTACGATTTCAACACGTATCATGGATTTGTTTTCTCCTATCGGAAAAGGACAACGTGGTATGATTGTTTCTCAGCCAAAAACTGGTAAGACCATGTTATTAAAGGATGTTGCAAATGCTATTGCTGCAAATCATCCTGAAGTATATCAAATGATTTTATTAATTGACGAACGCCCAGAAGAGGTAACAGATATGCAACGTAATGTTCGTGGTGAAGTAATTGCTTCTACCTTTGATAAGGAAGCACATGAGCATGTGAAAATTGCGAATATTGTATTAGAAAAAGCGAAACGCCTTGTAGAGTGTGGTCATGATGTAGTCATCTTATTAGATTCAATTACACGTTTGGCAAGAGCTTACAATACAGTTCAACCAGCATCTGGAAAAATATTAAGTGGTGGTGTAGACGCAAATGCGCTTCATAAACCAAAACGATTTTTTGGTGCTGCCCGTAATATAGAAAATGGTGGTTCATTAACTATAATTGCTACAGCATTAACAGAAACTGGCTCTAAAATGGACGAAGTTATCTTCGAAGAATTTAAAGGAACAGGTAATATGGAATTGCAATTAGATCGTAAGATATCTAACCGTCGTATTTTCCCTGCAATTGATTTAACATCATCTAGTACACGTCGTGATGATATCCTATTAGATGAAACTACAATTCAAAGAATGTGGGTAATGAGAAAATATCTTGCCGATATGAATCCTGTAGAAGCTATGGAATTTATTAACGATAGATTTAAACAAACAAGAAATAATGAAGAGTTTTTGGTATCTATGAATGGCTAAATACATAAAAACTTAATACAACAAAAAACTCTTAATATAGTATTAAGAGTTTTTTTTATGAATAAAAACAAATAACTCGTTTGTTGAGAATACATCACATAAAAAAAGCTTCTCACAATGAGAAGCTTTTATAATTTTAATTATAATAAGTTCTTGTTAGCTTAGGGAAGCTACATGCTTAGTTAATTTCGACTTCAAATTAGCTGCTTTATTATCATGAATGATATTGTTCTTAGCTAATTTATCTATCATTGAAATAACTGAAGGCAAGTACTCTTTTGCGTCTTTAGCCTTTTCCATATCACGTAATCTCTTGATAGCTCCACGAGTAGTTTTGTGTTGGTATCTATTACGTAAACGTTTAGCTTCGTTACTTCTAATTCTTTTTAATGCTGACTTATGATTTGCCATTGTATTTTCTTTCTTATTAAAAATTGTAGCCCGTAGGGGAATCGAACCCCTCTTACCAGGATGAAAACCTGGCGTCCTAGCCGATAGACGAACGGGCCATTTGAGTTATTTCATTTGTAGTTGGACATTTTATTAGTGTTCTAACTACAATTTCAAATGAACATGCAATTACTCATTGCGGATGCAAAAATACAACTATTTTTAAATGTTGCAACACCTAAATAAACTTTTTTAAAAAAAATTTAATACGCCTTAGCAAATAACACCCTTTTCGTTGATGGTTTCCCACTGTAAACGCAGACTCCATCTATAGTTTTAGCATCCATTGGTATACATCTAATGGTCGCCTTTGTCAACTCTTTTATTTTTTGTTCTGTCTCCGCAGTACCATCCCAATGTGCAGAAATAAAACCAGTTTTGGACTCTAAAACATCTTTGAATGTTTCAAAATCATCAACTTCAGTGATATGCGTATCTCTAAAATTAAGCGCTTTATTAAATAGTTCATCTTGAATCACTCCTAATAATGAACTTATTGTAGATGACAGTTCAGACATTGACACAGTTTCTTTGCTTAAAGTATCACGCCTAGCTAATTCTACTGTTCCATTTTCTAGATCTTTAGGACCAATAGCTATTCTTAAAGGTACTCCTTGCAATTCATGCTGCGCAAACTTAGCCCCTGGTCTATGCGTTGTTCTAGAATCAAATTTACAAGTGACGCCTAGAGTTTTTAATTCTTTTATGATACCATTTGCCTTTTCAGTAATAGTATCTAGCTGCTCGTCATTTTTATAAATAGGAACAATCACCACTTGAAAAGGTGCTAAATTTGGAGGTAACACCAAACCTTTATCATCACTGTGTGTCATAATTAAAGCTCCCATTAATCGCGTTGAAACACCCCACGACGTTGCCCAAACATGATCCAACTTCCCTTCATTGTTAGTAAATTTAACATCAAAGGCCTTAGCAAAATTTTGCCCTAAGAAATGAGATGTTCCAGCCTGTAATGCCTTTCCGTCTTGCATTAAAGCCTCAATACAATAGGTTTCTTCAGCACCTGCAAAACGCTCACTTTCTGTTTTCACACCTTTTATAACTGGTATAGCCATAAAATTTTCAGCAAATTCTGCGTAGACATTATTCATGAGTTCTGCTTCAACTAGTGCTTCTTTTTTAGTCGCATGAGCAGTATGTCCCTCTTGCCATAAAAATTCAGCAGTACGTAAAAATAACCGCGTTCTCATTTCCCAACGTACCACATTGGCCCATTGGTTAATTAAAATTGGTAAGTCTCTATAACTTTGAATCCATCCTTTATATGTATTCCATATAATAGCTTCACTTGTAGGTCTAACAACAAGTTCTTCTTCTAGTTTAGCCTCAGGATCAACTCGAAGCTTTCCTTTATTATCTGGATCATTTTGCAGCCTGTAATGTGTAACCACTGCACACTCTTTTGCAAAGCCTTCAGCATTTTTTTCTTCAGCTTCAAACAAGCTTTTTGGCACAAAAAGAGGAAAATAAGCATTTTGATGTCCTGTTTCTTTAAACATTCTATCTAATTCTGCTTGCATTTTTTCCCAGATTGCAAAGCCATAAGGTTTAATAACCATACATCCTCTTACCGCTGAATTCTCAGCTAAATCGGCCTTTACGACCAATTCATTATACCATTTCGAATAGTCTTCTGCTCTACTTGTAAGGTTTTTACTCATTTTAAGTGTTTTGGCACAAAATTTGTGATAATGTTAAATAAAAAAATAGTTCAACAAAACTAACTATTTTTGTAATGTTCAACAATAAAAATCAAGAGATATGCAATTAAACAATTACATACAGAACAAATTTCCATTTTTTGTTGCACTAAGCTTAACATTTCTGTTGGCTTCTTGTGGTTCATACCAATATGTTGGTTATGACAGTGATGGTATCTACAGTGACAGTGAGGTAGTGTATGAAGAAACAAGAACCGTTCCTGCAGAAAACAATAGTTATTTTAAAGATTATTTTACAGAAAAATCAGATCAGTATGATAACATTCCCGATGATGGTAGTGCGATATTCACTGATATAGATTCATATGTAGGCGAGTATGATGATGAACCTTCTGATGAAGTTCAAACTGGTAATGCTGGTTGGGGACAAGATCCTGATAATGTAAGTATTAATATTATCAACAACGGTTGGGGTTGGAACAATTGGGGTTGGAATAATTGGGGATGGAATAGATGGAATAGATGGAACAGGTTTGGTTGGTCTCCTTGGGGCGGCTTCAATAATGGTTTTGGTGGTGGTTTTTACAATGGCTGGGGCTTTTATGGTAATGGCTGGGGCTGGAATGCAGGTTTTGGCTGGGGCTGGAACGCATGGTGCCCTCCAGGGTATTATGGATATGGCTTCAACAACGGTTATTACAATAATGTAGCCTATAACTATGGAAGAAGAGGATCTATTAATGGACTCAATAGAGCAACCACACGAAGAGGCGCTTATAGCAGCAGATCAAATGCAGCATTAACAAGAGCAAATACGCGACGAAATAATACAAGCATAAGAAGTAATACAAGAAGTAATACCAGGATTAGAACAACTAGACCTAACACTCGAATTAGAACAACTAGACCTAATACTCGAATTAGAACTAGACCAAATACGCGGAACAACTCCAATGTTAGAACGCGTCCAGGTAGAAGTAATAACTCTAGTGTAAGAACTAGACCGAGTAGAAGTAATAACTCTAGCGTAAGAAGTAGTAGATCTTCTAGTAGAGGAAGCTCCGTAAGAAGTTCTGGTGGCTCTTCAAGATCGTCTGGTTCATCTAGGTCATCATCTAGAGGTGGTGGACGTAGAGGATAATCCAAATTTATTTATCGAAAAATTATAAAATTTTACTATGAAAAAATTAACTATACTAGTCATAGGTGTACTTTCTATGTCTAATATTATGGCTCAAGATATCTCTGATGCCCTAAGATATTCACAAGATGAAATTCAAGGTTCTGCTCGATTTAGAGCTCTAAGTGGTGCTTTTGGTGCACTTGGAGGCGATATGTCTGCAGTTAGTATTAATCCAGCAGGTTCTGCAATTTTTAGTAGAAGTCATGCATCGATATCACTTTCGGGTTTAAATATCGATAATGATGTAACCTATTTTAATGGACAAAGCACGTCTTCAGATTCTAAAACAGACATAAACCAAGGTGGTGCGGCTTTTGTTTTTTCTAACAATAATGAAAATTCACCATGGCGTAAATTTGTACTAAGTGTAGCTTATGATAAAACTGCAAACTATGATGACCAGTGGTCAGCAAATGGACAGAATACAAATTCTATAGATAGCTACTTTTTAGCTTTTGCACAAGGCAAAAGACTTGATGAAATATCTGCTTTTCCTGGCGAAACCATATCTGAGGCATATGGAGAAATTGGTGCGTTTTTTGGTTTTGGAAATCAACAAGCATTTTTAGGATATGAATCTTTTATTTTAGAACCAGATGCAAATACTGATGAAAATACAATATACACGTCCAATATAGCTCCTGGTACTTTCAATCAAAATTATAACTATACCTCAAGAGGATATAATGGAAAAGTTAGTTTTAATGCTTCTGCTCAATATGATGATAGGCTGTATTTGGGTATAAACTTAAATACACATTTCATCAATTATGAAAGATTCACATCTTTTAATGAATCTAATTCTAACGCTGGTTCTTTAGTAACAAATGTAGGCTTTGACAATAATTTACTGACAACTGGAAATGGGTTTTCCTTTCAATTAGGAGCCATTTTAAAACTTACAAATGAATTAAGAGCTGGTTTTACATATAATTCACCAACATGGTTGACCATCACAGAAGAAACTTCGCAATATGTAGAAACGGTAAGAAATGATGGAAGCGGTAATATTTCCACATTTATAAATCCAAATATCATAAATATCTTTCCAGATTATAGACTACAGTCTCCTGGCAAAATTACAGGAAGTTTAGCTTACGTTTTTGCTGAACAAGGGTTACTAAGTTTCGACTATTCAAGAAGGAATTTTAAAAACACTAAGTTCAGACCTACTTCAGATGCCTTTTTTGCAACTCAAAATGATATTATAGATGATGTTTTCAAAATCGCGAATACATACAGAGTTGGTGGCGAATATAAAGTTAAGCAATTTAGCTTTAGAGGTGGATATAGGTTTGAAGAAAGTCCTTACGAAGACGATACGTTCTATGGAGACTTAACAGGTTATTCTTTAGGTTTAGGTTATAACTTTGGAAACACCAGACTAGACATTACATATGACCAAGCTGAGAGAACAACTAATAATCAGTTATATTCTGTTGGATTAACTGATGCAGCGACCTTAGACACAAACAATTCTAACATTACGCTGACCTTAGGTTTTAACTTGTAATCTAAAAAACAAAACATAGATTAAAAATGCCGAACGTTTGTTCGGCATTTTTATTTGATAAGACATAGTATATAAATACATTACTTTTCCAGAGTTCTTATTCCAAACCCAAATAAAACTAGTAACACTAAGATAAAAGAGCATATCACATCATAATATTGGTTTATTAAAACAGTATGTTATCTCGAAAAGGTATTAGGTTATAAATAAAAAAGCCATGCATGTGCGCATAGCTTTTTTATTGATTTATTTATTATTATTCCCAACTTATCTTTTCAGGGTAAAATGGGCTTTAAATTCTTTACGGTCACCTGTATTAGGTTCATTATACTCAACTACAAACC
>NZ_CANMRL010000007.1 GCF_947500255.1 uncultured Psychroserpens sp.
TCGTGGGAGAGTAGGTCGTCGCCTTTTTTGAAACCCCGTTCTTATTTATAGAACGGGGTTTTTGTTTTTTGTATACTTATTATTTTTATAAAAGATCTAGAAAAAAAAGTATCTAAGAATTTTTGAACATACTATCCATTATAGTTTTTAATCCTTTAAAAGCAAAGTATATGGCTAGAATACAAAGAATCGAAGCTACAATTAAAATTGGAATGTATAAGGTTTTTTCTGGATTGGAAAGACCAACATAAAAGAGCGTTGGCCCTAAGAACATTAAAACTAAAGTTAATCCCATAGTTTTAATCCCTTTTACTAATAGTTCTTTATTAGTTCTTTTTGTTTCCATTAGTATAGTGTTGTATTGCGGTTCTAACATTTTTGTGCTTTTCTAATAAATGCTCTGCTTCTTTAAAGCTGATATTCAATTCTTTTATAAGCATTTTAATACCTCTATCTACCAACTTATTATTACTCAATTGCATATCTACCATTTTATTTCCTTTTACCTTATTGAGTTTAATCATAGTAGAAGTGGAAATCATATTAAGAACCAATTTTTGGGCTGTTCCAGCTTTCATACGAGAGCTACCTGTTACGAATTCGGGACCTACAACAACTTCAATTGGATATTTTGACACGTTTGATAATGGACTGTTTTTATTACAAGTAATACAACCCGTAATGATATGTTCTTTATTACATTGCTCTAATGCTCCAATAACATATGGAGTAGTTCCTGATGCAGCAATACCAATTACAACATCGTTTTTAGAAATACCATAGTATTGTAAGTCCTTCCAACCTTGACTTGTAGAGTCTTCAGCAAACTCAACAGCTTTTCTAATAGCTGAATCTCCACCAGCAATAAGACCAATAACTAAGTCGTGAGAAACGCCAAAGGTTGGAGGGCATTCAGAAGCGTCTAAAATGCCTAATCGACCACTTGTACCTGCTCCAATGTAAAATAATCTCCCGCCATTTTTTAGCTTTGAGACAATCTGCTCAACTAAAATTTCAATTTGTGGAATAGCTTTTTCTACAGCAAGAGGAACAGTTTTATCCTCATTATTCATATGGATCAAGAGTTCATTAACATTCATTTTTTCCAAATGATTGTAATTAGAATCTTGTTCAGTTGTTTTTATAAATGTCATAAATCAAAAATAAAGTATTTTTGACTTCTATCTATATATTTTGAATAAAGCTATTCTTGAATCGTGAAATTAATTCTATTGGCTTCAGAAAGATTAAAGTAACCCAAGGCATAATTGTCTGGATTTGTTGTATTTATAATATTACCACGCAATAATGCTGGAGTAGTTTGAAAAGGATTGCCTCCTTCTTGTTCACTTTGTTCAATAAGTAAACCAGCGTAATTGAAATAGCGTTCGTCAATTCCTAAGATTTTAATAGTTAATTCTTGACCAGGAAGCATATCTTCATAAAAATAGGAGAATGTGAAACTTTCCCCTTGGTAAAATCTATCTTCACTTACTTCTAATAAGTCGAAATCAAAATCAAATAGATAAAAATCGTCTCGAGTACCATCATCAGTAAAAGTGATTTTTACTTCAGTTTCGTCACCCTCGAATAATGTTCCATCACCTTGTTCAACACTATCTATAGAGGTAGTTGGATAAAGTTGAGTTGTCGCTTTAAAGGTTTCATTGTTATAAATCACTGTTAATTCATATAGAACATCAAATTCAGGAACTATTACAGAGTTAGCAATTGGCGTATAAAACCCTTGATCCCCTGAGGCTTCAAAATTTACGATTGAATTGTCTTCTAAATTTGTTATAAATACGGTCGCATTATTAACTGCAGGCACACTATCGTCAAAAAATGGAGCAGACATTGTTAAACGTAAATAACCATCTATAGTAATAGGATTTTCATTAAAATAAAATTCAAAAGATGCATCAACGACCAAACGAGGGTCGCTGTTAGGAACTTCAACATCAATTACATCTTCACAACTTGTGAATGTAAAAAGTATTATCAAAATATATATTAACCGATTCATACGTTAAAATTTAAAATTATAAGTAAACGCTGGTATGATTCCAAAAATGGAGGTTCGAGTTGCTTCGTTTACAAAGGTATCTTGATTTCTTGCAAAATTAATTGAGGCTGCATTTCTTCTGTTATATAAGTTGTAAATGCTAAAGACCCATTCACCTTTCCATTTTCTATTTTTATTTTTTCTAGGAGTTAAAGTTGCAGAAATGTCAATACGATGATATGCAGGTAAGCGTTCACTATTTCTAGCTCCTTCATAAATTGGAACTGTTAAACCTTGAAATTGAAATTGTCCAGAGGGATAATTTGTAGGCTGTCCTGTTTGAAATATGAAATTCGCTCCAAATGTCCATTTATCATTAAGTTCATAATTTCCATTGAAAGAAATATCATGGGTTTTATCATAACCTGTATTGTACCATTCACTATTGTTTATTCCTGTTTCAAGAGACGTTCTTCCAGGTGTTCTTTGTTCAGATTTTGATAAGGTATAAGCTAGCCATCCTTTTAATTTTCCTTCATTTTTCCGTAGTAAAATTTCTAAACCATAAGCCCGAGCTTCACCATTTAAAATGTCTTGTTCAATGGCATTATTTGCGATTAGATTTGCACCATCTATATAGTCAATACGATTTTTTATATCCTTATAAAACACTTCGGTTTCTAAAGAGTATGTATTGTCTTTGATATTTTTGAAATACCCAAAGGCATACTGATTTAGTAATTGCGGTTTGATATATTTTCCACTAGGTGTCCAAACATCAAGAGGGGTTGGAGAACTCGTATTTGACAATAAATGTAGGTATTGGGCCATACGATTATAACTAGCTTTTATTGAAGTATTGTCATTGAAGGCATAGGCTACAGAAAGCCTTGGTTCTAAATTTGTGAAGGTTTCAATTCTATCACTCCTACTAAATCGGTTTATATCTATTGGTTCTGCTGCTTCATAAATTTGAAGTTCTTCATTGAATAAGAGCGGATTATCGTCTTGATATACATTTAATTCATCTTGTCCTAATCGAATAAAATTGCTTAAGCGAATTCCGTATCTTAAAATGAGTTTATTTGATATTTTGTGTTCCACATCAAAATAACCTGCAAATTCATTAGCATATTTATCTATAAGTTTTTCTCTAACAATTCCTGAGTCTTCACGGTTAGGTTTTATTTCACCAGGATTAAATTTATAGTAAATATTATTGATACCGTAACTCAGTTGGAATTTAGTATTAAGGTAATGTTTGAAATCATACTTTAGATTAAAATTTCTTATACCAGAATCCCATTCAAACCCTACAAAGTCAAGTTCAAGTCCATAAAAATAGTCTGAATATATCAACGAAAGATTTGAAAAGATCTTATCTGAAAATAAATGATTCCATCTCAAATTAACGACTGTATTTCCGTAAGTGTTTTCAAAATTATCATCAATACTGAAAACATCACGACCAAAATAACCAGACAAATATAGGTTGTTATTATCATTTATTTTATAATTGAGTTTGGTATTTAAATCATAGAAATACGCCACATTATTATTTTCGTCATCGATAATAGGCAAGAATAAGTGTGCATAAGACGCTCTTCCTCCAATAAGAAAAGCACCTTTATCTTTAACAATAGGTCCTTGAGCTAATAAACGACTGGATACAGCTCCAATTCCACCACTAAGTTTATAATTTTTGCTGTTCCCTTCTTTTTGATAGATATCCAATACTGAGGACACTCGTCCACCATAACGTGCAGGAATTCCACCTTTATACAATTTTAAATCTTTAATTGCGTCAGGATTAAACACAGAGAAAAATCCAAATAGGTGTGATGAATTAAATATAATCGCTTCGTCTAATAAAATTAAATTTTGATCAGCCGAACCTCCTCTTACGTTAAATCCAGAGGCACCTTCACCAGCATTCGTTACACCAGGTAAAAGAGTTATTGATTTAATGATATCTACTTCACCTAAAACCACAGGCATTTGTTTGATAGTGTTAATAGATAAGGCATTAACGCTCATCTGTGGCTTCTTTATATTAAGCTTTTCTACATCTTGTTCAATGACGACCTCATCAAGACTTTCAGAGCTTTCTGTTAATTTATAATTGATGGTTTTATCTTCGGAAAAAGAAATAGTTTCAGAAATGGTCGTAAAGCCTAAATAGCTAATCTGTATTTTATAGTCACCTTTGGGAAGTGAAATAGAGTAGAAACCATATTCATTAGTATTCGTTCCAGTTTGAAGTTCAGGAAAAATAATATTCACTCCAATTAGAGTTTCGTTACTATTACTATCGGTAATTGTACCACTTAGTGTGAACTTTTCTTGGGCATATATACAATTGGTAATAAACAGAAATAGAAGGAGGAGGCTTTTCTTAATTAACATCATAAAACAAAATTAAGAAAGAACTATCTGACAATTACAGCATTAAAAGTTAATTAATTATTAAAAAGGGAGCGCATTAACATCAACATTTCCGCCAGAAATAATGATTCCAACTTTTCTGTTTTTAAATTGATCTTTCTCTTTTATAACAGCAGCTAAGGCTACTGCACTTGAAGGTTCTATAATAATTTTCATGCGTTCCCAAACATAACGCATGGCTTCAATAATTTCATTTTCGGTAACTCTTATGATGTGTTTAACGTGTTTTAGTATAATAGGAAAATTATGATGTCCTAATTGTGTTCGTAAACCATCTGCAATAGTATTTGCAGTATCGTTAGTTTCTATTTTTCCTGATTGTAACGAACGATAGGCGTCATCAGCTTCAAACGGCTCGCCTCCAAACACATTACAGTCATTTCCAAAATAATGAGCAGCTAATGCTGAACCAGCGATTAGACCACCTCCACCTACAGGACAAAACACAGCATCTAGATCAGGTTGTTCGTTAAGTAGTTCAATACATGCTGTTCCTTGACCTAGAATTACATCTGGATCATTAGATGGATGTATAAAAGTTGCATCTGTATCATTAACTATACTGTTGGCCGCATTTTGTCGTGCTTCAATATTAGGTTCACATTCTATGATATATCCTCCATATTCTGATACAGCATTCTTTTTTACAGAAGGAGAATTAGATGGCATCACAATGGTCGCTTTAACTCCCAAACTCTGTGCTGCAAAAGATAAGGCCTGAGCAAAATTTCCTGAAGAATGCGTCACAACACCTTTAGCTTTTTGTGCATCGGTTAATTGCATAATTGCATTTGTAGCACCACGCATTTTATAAGCACCTGTTTTCTGAAAGTTTTCACATTTAAAAAAAAGTTGAGCTCCAACTAATTTATTAATGAGTCTGGAACTCAAAACAGGTGTATTATGAATAAACGGTCTAATTCTATTATGGCAAGCTGTAAGGTTTTCTTTTGTCATTCTGTAAATTTACAACTTGTTTGATACAAAAAAAAGACTGTCTTTTAAGACAGTCTTTGATTTTATATTTAGCTTAACATTTATCCTATGATCTTATTTAAAGTGTCACTTGGTCGCATAGCTTTAGAAGTCAAATCGTCGTTAGACTCGTAATAACCTCCAATATCCATGGCTTGTCCTTGAACATCATTCAATTCATTCACAATTGTTGTTTCATGCGCTTTTAACTCTTCAAACAATTGAGCAAACTCATTTTTTAAATCGTCATCTTTTGTCTGGTTAGCTAAAGCTTCTGCCCAAAATAAAGCCAAATAAAAGTGGCTTCCTCTATTATCAAGTTCATTAACTTTTCTTGATGGTGATTTTCCATTAGTCAATAATTTTTCGGTTGCATCATCCAATGCTTCTGATAAAATAATGGCTTTAGAATTATTATTTACATTTCCGTAGTGTTCTAAAGACACAGCAAGTGCTAAAAATTCACCAAGAGAATCCCAACGTAAATGATTTTCCTTTGTGAATTGCTGAACATGCTTTGGTGCAGAACCACCTGCTCCAGTTTCAAATAAGCCACCACCATTCATAAGTGGGACAATTGACAACATTTTAGCACTAGTCCCTAATTCTAAAATTGGAAATAAATCGGTTAAATAATCACGTAATACATTTCCTGTAACAGAAATAGTGTCCTTTCCATCTTTGATACGCTCTAAGGTAAATTCAGTGGCTTTAATAGGAGAGAGGATTCTAATGTCTAATCCAGAAGTATCGTGATTTGGTAAATATGTGTTTACTTTTTTAATTAACTCAGCATCATGAGCTCTATTTTCGTCTAACCAAAATACAGCTGGTGTTTGTGATGCTCGTGCTCTTGTAACAGCAAGTTTGACCCAGTCTTGTATTGGAGCATCCTTTACCTGGCACATTCTCCAAATATCACCTTCTTCAACATTATGGGATGTCAATACAGTTCCAGAAGCATCAATAACTTCTACTGTTCCATTTGAAGAGATTTCAAAGGTTTTATCATGAGAGCCATACTCTTCAGCTTTTTGAGCCATCAATCCAACATTGGGAACAGTTCCCATTGTAGTTGGGTCGAAAGCGCCATGTTGTTTACAAAAATTGATAGTTGCTGTATAAATACCTGAATAGCTACTATCTGGGATAACTGCTTTTGTATCTTGTTGTTTACCTTCGGCATTCCACATTTGACCTGAAGTACGAATCATTGCTGGCATAGAGGCATCAATAATGACATCACTAGGTACGTGTAAATTTGTAATTCCTTTATCAGAATTGACCATAGCCACATCTGGCGCATTTGTAAATGCTGAAGTAATATCTGCTTGTATTTCTAAACGTTTGGCCTCTGGCAATTCATTTAATTTACTGATAAGGTTTCCAAATCCGTTATTAACATCAACACCAATCTCTTCGAATGTATCACCATGTTTTTCAAATAAATCTGCAAAAAACACACGAACCGCATGACCAAAAATAATGGGATCAGATACTTTCATCATTGTTGCTTTCATATGCAATGAAAATAAAACACCTTGTGCTTTAGCATCTTTTACTTGCTCATCTAAAAATGCCAATAAGGCTTTTTTACTCATAACTGTAGCATCGATAATTTCACCTTCTAATAATGCTAAGTTGTCTTTTAGTACTGTAGCGTTTCCATCAGTATCCTTATGAACAATGCTTACTGAAGTAGCTTTGGCTAAAGTTACAGAAACTTCGTTATGTGCAAAATCACCATGAGACATAGTAGCTACATGACTTTTAGAGTCTGAAGACCATGTTCCCATAGAATGCGGATTCATTTTTGCAAAATTCTTTACTGCTTTTGGTGCACGTCTATCTGAATTTCCTTCTCGAAGTACAGGGTTTACGGCACTACCTTTTATTTTGTCATAACGAGACTTGATTGCTTTTTCATTATCATTTTCTGGTTCATCAGGATAGTCTGGTAATCCATAACCTTGTGCTTGTAATTCTTTTATCGCTGCTTTTAGCTGTGGAATAGAGGCACTAATATTTGGAAGTTTAATAATATTAGCCTCTGGGTTTTTTGCCAGTTCTCCTAATTCTGCCAAGGCGTCAGGAACACGTTGAGATTCATTTAAAAAATCTGGAAAATTTGCTAAAATACGTCCAGCAAGAGAAATATCTCTACTTTCGATATTGATGTTTGAAGATTTTGTAAACGATTTTATAATGGGTAATAATGAATGTGTTGCTAATGCTGGAGCTTCATCTGTTTTCGTATAAATGATTGTAGGAGTATTTGCCATAAAAATGTTTAGTATTTAGTGTATAGAAAACGCTTAGTTTTTAAGCTGTGCAAATATACAAAAAACTAAAGTTTCTTAGAAATGTAAAACTCGCATAAACAGTGCTTTTTATTGAAGTGTGTTCTTTTATGTAAGAAATTATGAAATCGATAATTTATGACGTTACTTTTATCAATTTCAGAAAAAGGAGTTAAAAATTAGGCCTCAATCTTAATTTGATAAGTATCTAAGAGTCCTAGCACATTTTCTTTAGAGAATATAGCATGTTTAATTATATTGATTTCTGGATTAATTGATAGATGATATGAATTGGTGAAATCAACTTTTGTCAAATTAGAGTGATTAAAAACGACTTGATGTAAATTACAATTATTGAATTTAGAACCACTTAGATCTGTATTGGTAAAATCGCTTTGTTCTAACTTACATTGGTCAAAAGTGGTCTCTTTTAATTTCAAATCTTGAAAAGAAGCGAAGTTTAATTGCGATGATTTAAAGGTCATGGACATTAAGAAAGAATTGCATTCATGAAATGGAAAACCTACCAACTTACAATTATTAAATAAGACGTCTTTAAAAATGGCATCTTTTGCTTTCACCATGCTAAAATTGCAATCTATAAATTCACAATCCATAAAACTAATAGTAGAGATATAGGATTCTGAAAAATTACAATTAATAAAAGTGCAGTTATCGTATTCAGCCTTAGGAAGATTAGTGTTGGTGTAGTTTACATTCTTGTAGGTTTTATCACTAATAAAAGGAAAGTTCATATATGCTATAGTTTATTAATCAAAGTTATAAAAAGGAGAGCATATAAAAAACAAAAGCCATATCACTGTAGCAGAACTACTTTGACATGGCTTTTTTGAGATAGCTACACGTGACCTATTTAACATCACTGTTAAAATCAAAACAACTGAGCTTGCGCTCTCTTGTCTTTTTCGGTTCAAGCTTCACTATTTCAATGAAACGTTTCATAACTTTCAAAATGTATTGACCTGTTACTAATCAGTTTCGTTTTAGATTGTTTTCCTTGATGTTTATTTCTCTTAATCTTTCACTTTCGTGTTGGAATGCCTCAATAAACATTGCTCATCCTTTTCACATTCACTTTCGCTCCTGTTACTTTTTCAAAGCTTTCCACTTCAACCAAATCACCTGCTTACACATCTAATTTACCTCAAGTTTCATGATTCTGCTACTTACACGCTTACACCTGCAGTTTTCAAAACCTCAAAAAACAATACTATATAAAGAACGTTGCTTTATTACAATTTAACATAAATTCGAAACTTAATTCAAAACCAAACTAGGTTTGTTGTTAATTGTTTAGCTAAAGTATGTTTTTGTTTGAGAATTCCAAATTTTTGACCGATTTAGATATTCACATTTTATAAACCATAGTTATTAACAAAAGTTCATAACTAAAAAAGCCTTGACATTTGTCAAGGCTCTTTTGAAATTATGTGGTCGAAGCTTACTATCTTCTAACTTCTTTAATTCTAGCTTTCTTACCAGTAAGACCTCTAAAGTAGTAGATTCTTGCTCTTCTAACTTTACCTCTTTTATTCACTTCAATTTTTTGAAGTGCAGGTAAGTTAATTGGGAAGATACGTTCTACTCCAATAGTTCCAGACATTTTTCTAATGGTAAATGTTTGAGAAGTACCAGATCCTTTTACTTGCAGTACAACACCTTTAAAGAACTGTGTACGTGTTTTGTTTCCTTCTTTAATTTCGTAATACACTGTGATTGTATCACCTGCTCCAAATTCTGGAAAATCTTTTTTTGTTACAAATTCGTCTTGTACAAATTTTACTAAAGAACTCATTTTATTGTGTTTATAAAGTTGTTTCAAACCAACATTCACGATTCTCGCCAGAGGTTAATCCAAAAGTGGTGCAAAGATAATTAATAATTGATAATGCGCAATTATTAATCAATAATTTTTTGGGCGTTTCGTTTGGCTTTTTCACCAAGCCAAACGCCAGGCTTTTTGCAGTCGCTCTCTGCGAGGAGCTCCAACAATGCTGCCAATCCTTAACGCGTTAGTCCAAGAATTCATTTTTGGGCATTGGCTTTTTAAAATACTCAAGAGCAAAAAAGAATAAACCAAAACAAAAGAGTCCATAAGATAAACTAGATAAAATAGCGATGGCTCCTCTTACTTTGAACATCATTTCAAAGTTATCACTTGTTGAAGATATATTTATTAGAAAGCCAATTATTGTCGTTATCACCATTAGAATGGCACCAATAAATATGATAGTCGTAGTTATGGTTCTATTTTTAATAAAGATAATGATACTGGCAGCTGTCACTAAAAGTATTGCAAAGACATTTACAATCGCACTAATGGTATATAAATATTCTGTCGATTCTAACATGATGATTATATTTAATGAAGAGTTAGTCGTCCAATAAATCAGGTCGACGCTCTTTGGTTCGTTTATACGCTTGTTCTTCTCGCCATTTTTCTATTTCAGGAAAATTTCCGCTAAATAATACTTCAGGTACTTTCATACCATCATATTCTCTTGGCTTAGTATAGATAGGAGGCGCTAATAATCCATCTTGAAACGAATCGGTTAGGGCAGAGGTTTCATTTCCCAATACACCAGGAATCAATCTAATAATAGCATCACATAAGACTGCTGCACCTAATTCACCACCAGACAGAACATAGTCACCTATAGAGATTTCTCGTGTAATAAATTTATCACGAACACGTTCATCAACTCCTTTGTAATGACCACATAAAATGATGATATTCTTTTTTAGTGAGATTTGATTGGCAATACTTTGGTTGAGACGTTCGCCATCTGGTGTCATATAAATGATCTCATCATATGTACGTTCACTTTGTAATTTTGAAATACATTTATCAATAGGTTCGATCATCATAACCATACCTGCACCACCACCAAATTGAGTGTCGTCTATAGCTTTGTAACCACCTGTAGCATAGTCTCGTAAATTGTGAAAATGGACGCTTACCAAATTAGCTTCGATAGCACGCTTAAGGATTGAAGCTTCGAACGGACTTCTCAATAATTCTGGTAGAACGGTTATAATGTCTATACGCATGGATGATAATTAAGACAGCAAAGATAGATGAATTAACTCTTATCTGTAATTTTTTTGATCTTTCCGTCGAGAAATTCAAATTCAGATTGTCCTTTTAATTCTAAAGAGTCTCCAGCTTTAAGTCCGTTTGGTAAGTCCAAAGCCAATATGGCTTTATAATCAATATCAATAGTGACAGTTGTGTTTTTATGCATCCAAGACGTTATCGTTTGTGTTCGCTCTTTGAAATACTGCTTTGCCGATTCGGCCTGAACTTTAAACGCTTTTAATCCCTCGGTTCTTAAATCCACAACTCCATTAGATGTGTTTTCAAAAATAACATCATGGTGACAATCTTTAATCATACCATCTACATCAAAATTGTTATAAGATGCGACATAGTTTTTTACGATGTCTTTTTGCTTTGCCTTCATTTGATTTTCAGTTTGACAGCTAAAACTTAAAATTAATGTAATGATTAATAGAGTTAGTTTTATTTAAAATTAGCATTTTTTTTAGCCTTTGATCATTTCTTGGGTAATCAATAATGCTATAAGCATGAATACCTCGACTCCATATTGACTTATCATTTATTACTCCAAAAAAAATGTAAATCGCTATCCTTTACAAAACCGAGACGCTCATACAAATTTTGCGCAGGATTGTCAAAAGCTGTTTGTATAGCCATGCCTTTATTATTTTCAGATTGGCATAAATGTTTTGCACGATTGATGAGGGCTTCACCAATCCCTTGACCTCTAAACTTTGAATGTACATATAAGTCATTAAGCAAATACATTGGCTTCATAGATACAGATGACAATAGAGGATACAGTTGGGTAAATCCGGCAGCTTCATCATTAATATAGGCAATATAGATAATAGAGTCATTTTTAACGATGCGTTGTGTTAAAAAGCGTTTTACCGCAGCTGGATTAGAATCCTGCTTATAGAAGACACGATAGCCATCAAATAAATTAATCAATCCTTCTAAATCTCTAAGTTGTGCGTGATATATGGTCATAAAAAAAATCTGTAACCTAAAGTTACAGATTTTTATTTAAAATCTTTAGAGATTTCATAGTTCTGAAGAAACGATTATCCGTTATTCTTCTGTTTATTGATTTCGTCTTGTAATTGACGTCTTACTTTTTGCTCACGCTCTAATGCGACACGTCGGTGTTCTTCAAATTCCTCTTCGGTTTCGGCCAAGGTCTTTTTGGCTTGCTTAGTGATGGCATTACTGTTTTTGAACTTGTAAATAAAAAATAATAATAAAGCCGATAATACACCAACAATGCTCCATAAAATCAAGCTGTAGTTAGGTTTACTCGTTTGCATTCCAAAAAGTACCATGCTATCTTTTTCAGCAATGGTATTATCTAAACTTGTTTTGGTGTTTGCAAGATTAGCTTTTAAACCTTCAATCTCTTTAGCTTGAGTTTGAACAACAGCACGTGTGTCGTTTAAATCTTTATGAACTGCATTAAGTGAATCAATAGTGTGCGCCTTAAGTGCGTATAACCAAGTTTTCTTTACCGTTTTATAATCTTGCCAACTGTTTGAACGTCTAATAACATATTCAAACTGATTGTCGATCGTCCCACTATTTAATGATAATTTTTCTTCATTATTGGCTGTTTGTGCAGAAGCCGTAGAGAAACATAATACTGTGAGGGCTGTGAATAATAGCGTCTTAAAAAATTTCATTTTGGTTTGGTTGAGTTTTAATAGCTTAATTTATGGTAGCAATATAATAATTTATATGATAATTTAGGTGTAAATCAGGATGTTGATATAAACATTAAGCCTCACTAAATGCGAGGCTAAATTATATACGAATGAAAGTTGATTTTAGATGTTGATAGTGCTTAATTCTTCTGTGTTTTGAATACTATTTGGGTTGAGGCTGTATTGGTATAATCCATTTTCGCCAATAAGTATTAAAGTGTCGTTGTTAATAATAACATCAAAAGCATCTCGATTAATAGCATGAACTAAGACCGAATTTTCAGGATCTGACACATCAAAAATTTTCACTTCATCATCACATACGATGAGATAATCATTGTATAATCCTAATCCGATAGGTTTGGTTAAGTTTCTACTAGAAATTAAAACAGGGTTAACTACATCTGTAACATCGTAAATCTCTAGAATATTAATAGTAGTACCACAACCAATATCGGCATGTAAGGTTACATAGGCATGAGTAGCATTGGCTACTACAGGATCACATGCGGTGAAATGTTGTACATCAGACAGATATTCTGGTTGTTCCGGATTTTGAACACTATAAATGTACATGCCGTTTTGAGAACCTATGTACAGGTATTCTTTGTAATTGAATAAGGTCTCAATTTCAAAGCCAATGATAAGTTCATTAACTTTTACAGGTTCTTCGCGATTAACGATGCTAAATACATTTAGGTTTTGATTATCAACAGTGTATAAATAGTCATTATATGTTGTAAAGCGTGCTAATGAGCCTGCTTTTCCAGTGTCATTTGAAGCGCTATCTGAGTTGCTTGTACTGTCGGAATCACAACTCAACATAAGTCCTACTACTAATAAAATGATATATTTTTTCATAATTGTTAGGTTTTGCGTTTTAGTTGTTTTCATTTATAGTCCAGTCTACAATAATTTCATTCTCTTGTATCCCATAGAAATAAGCCCCAAACGGAGATCTTAGTTGAGGAAATGCATTAGGAATGCGTTTGGTGATTTCCATAGTTCCATTTTGAGGATCTAAAGTAAGTGCTAATAAATCGGTTGCATTATTGACATAAATTGATTCTCCTTTAATAGTCAGATCTGAAGAACCTAATACATTAAGAAAAGCTACATTTTGTGGGTTTGAAGGGTCAGTATTATTAATGATATGAAATCCTTTATTACGTTCATTGACAAAAATATAATTGTCTTTTACGTAAATTTTCCCTGAATTAACAATGACTTCAGGTGTAGATTGGAGGCTTGTAGTGTTTTCAAAATTTGAACGTTGCATAATCACCGGTTCGTAGTAATCTTCAACTTGTGTGAGAATAATATCGTCATCCTCTGGATTTAAAAACCAGCAAGACTGGAAGCTGAGGCTAAAGCATAAGAGCATTAGCATCACAAAAGGTTTCATTTTCATAGCAATTGATTTAATAGTTCTAATTACTAGATGCAGAAACCCTTAAAAGGTTGCTTCGATAAACAAAAAAATCCCATTTTATTCAAAATGGGATTTTTATCAATAGTATTATACAGACTAGTAGTATGAAAAACGTCTTACTTTAGCAATGTATTTTGCAAGCCTAATAACTTGATGACTATAACCATATTCGTTATCATACCAGATATAAAGAATGGCATTTTTTCCATCACCACGAACAATTGTAGCTTTGCTATCATATATTGAAGGCGCAGAACTTCCAACGATATCACTAGATACTAATTCGTCACTCATTTCATATTTAATTTGTTCAACCAAATCACCTTCAAGTGCATATTTTTTCATGATGGTATTAATACCTTCTACAGAGGCTTCTTTTTCTAATTCTAAATTTAAAATAGCTAAAGAACCATTTGGAACAGGAACTCTAATCGCATTAGAAGTTAGTTTACCTTCAAGAGAAGGTAAGGCTTTTGACACCGCTTTACCAGCACCAGTTTCAGTAATAACCATGTTGAGTGCCGCAGCTCTTCCACGACGGTATTTTTTATGGAAATTATCAACTAAATTTTGGTCATTTGTATAGGCATGAATCGTTTCTAAATGTCCACTTACAACTCCAAATGTATCTTCCATAGCTTTTAAAACAGGCGTAATTGCATTTGTAGTACAAGATGCTGCTGAAAAGATATCTACTTTATCAGGATTGTTTTCAAGGTGATTTACACCATGAACAATATTAGGAACACCTTTACCTGGAGCTGTTAATAATACTTTCTCTACACCTTTAGATTTTAAATGCCTTCCTAAAGCTTCGTCATCTCTAAAAGCACCAGTGTTATCAATAACTAAGGCATTATTGATACCTAATTTAGTATAGTCGATGTCTTCTGGAGCATTTGCCGAAATAACATTTACAGTAGTTCCATTAATAATTAAGGCGCTGTTTTTAGCATCTGCAACAACAGTACCAGGAAAATCTCCATGTACAGAATCATTACGTAGTAACGACGCTCTTTTTTCTAAAACAACCTGATCTATAGCACCGCGAGTAACAATAGCTCTTAAACGTAGTTGACTCCCTTTTCCAGTTCGAGTCATTAATTCTCTTGCTACTAGACGACCAATTCTACCAAAACCATAAAGTACAACATCCTTAGGTTGTATGGCTTTATTTTTCTTTGCGTCTTTAAGTTTAGCCGCAACAAAACCTGTAGCATTGCTATATTTTTGATCTTCTAAATGAAACTCATAAGTTAACTTTCCAATGTCTAATTTAGCAGGAGGAAGGTCTAGAGTTTTAATTGCTTGGGCAATTTCTACAGAGTCAAAAATTGAAATTGGTTTCTGTACAAATTCTCCAGCATATTCGTGAAGATTTAAAATTTCGCTCACATTGCGATCAATTAATTGGTTTCTAAATAGCACCAATTCTATTGATTTATCGTACCAAAGGTCGCTAACAATTTTAATAAATTCAACTGTAGCTCTTCTACGATCTGCCTGAAAAGCAAGTTCTTTTTCATAAGTTCCGTTCAAACCCATTGTAAATGATTTAGTGTGTTGTGTGTTTAAAAATTTTTGCAAAAATAATATATTTCAAACGTTTTCGTAACGTTTTTTGATAAAATAAAAACCCCTTCAAAATTTTATGTTCTGAAGGGGTTTGTATACGTTTAATTTTTATCTATCTAAAGATGACTTCTTTTCGTTCTAGATCTGTATTTAAATATTCTAGTTTGAAAATGTTTTCTTGAGCATTATCGCCATACTTTTTTGTAAACTTTGTAATATCGTCAACACTATGTATTGTAATATCATTTATTCCTGTAATGATATAACCACGTCTGATGCCTAATTTAGAATAGAGAAATTTATTTTTATTGTCTTGTACTATAACTCCATTTTTAATATCATAGTCCTTTTTTAATTTAGATGGAAGGTTACGTAATTCCATATTAATAAACTCAACAGTTATAATATCACTTTTAGATAGTGTTACAGGTATAATCTTTACTTTACTGTCTCTTTCAATTTCTACATTAACAACATCATTTGGGCGTTTGGTTTTAATATAGCCACTTAAATCTGAAAACTTCGAAATTTCTACATTATCTAACTTTCTGATGATATCTCCATTTTTAATACCAGCCTTTTTAGCACCAGAGTTATCTTCAACATTACTAATGTATACTCCTTGAATTTCACTAACACCTAATTCTTTAGCTTCATCTGAGTTTCTATTTAAAATAGACACACCAAGAACACCTTCTTGAACATCGCCATATTCCATAATGTCTTGAACTACTTTTCTGGCAATATTACTTGGTACTGCAAATGAATACCCTATATACGAACCTGTTCTTGAGCTAATCGCTGTGTTAATACCTATAAGTCGTCCGTTAGAATTCACTAAAGCACCTCCAGAATTTCCTGGATTTACAGCAGCATCCGTTTGAATAAAGGATTGAGAATTTCGTCCAGATAAGTCTCTAGATTTAGCGCTAATAATTCCTGCAGTAACTGTAGATGTTAAGTTAAAAGGATTACCAACAGCTAAAACCCATTCACCTACTTTTGCATGATCTGAATCACCAAACTCAATAGCTGGTAAATCTTCTTCTGCATCAATTTTCAAAAGTGCAATATCAGTTTTTTCATCAGTACCAATTAGCTCTGCTTCAAACACTCTATTATCATTTAAGGTAATTGAAATGTTGCTTGCACCAGCTATGACATGGTTGTTGGTGATAATATATCCATTTTTATCAATGATAACACCACTTCCAGTTCCAACTTGAGCACGTTGAGAGCGTCTTCCGTAGAATAAATCTTCAAAAGTAAGAGCACCACTCACAATTGAGGTATTCTTTACATGAACTACAGAGTTTATAGTATTCTCAGCAGCTAATGAGAAGTCTGATTGCTCACCATTAAAGAGATTAGCTGTTTTTGTATTGTAGCTTGCGTTTAAAAACTGAGGTTCATTTGAACTTTCAGTTACAGTTATGGTTTGTTCTTTTTCTATAAAGTGAGTGTAGGTAGCTAATGCAATAATTCCACCTAAAACAGACACAAATACTAGGGTTAAAATCTTTTTCATAAGTTATTAGGTTTTTAAAATGTTTAATAGAATATTTAACGATTAAATTTAGTTATTTATTGAAATTGAAATTCAACTTTAACGATTTTTAACGTTGAATTTAACGCTCATTTAACAGCACAATTATCGCGTCATTATTTATATATTTGCAACACTTATGGCATTTACATTTTATAAATATCAAGGAACAGGAAACGACTTTGTAATAATTGATAATCGTCGGCAAACTTTCAACAAAAAAGATACCAAGCGTATTGCCTTTTTGTGTGATAGACGTTTTGGTATTGGAGCAGATGGTTTGATTCTTTTAGAAGATCATGAATCATGTGATTTTAAAATGGTATATTTTAATGCTGATGGAAATGAAAGTTCAATGTGTGGAAATGGTGGTCGCTGCATCACAGCTTTTGCTAACTATTTGGGTGTTATAGAGAATGAAGCTACTTTTGAAGCTATTGATGGTTTACATAAAGCTAAAATAGAAGATGGCTTGGTAAGCATACAAATGCAAGATGTTGATGATATCGATGTGCATGAGTCACATACGTTTTTGGATACAGGTTCACCGCATCATGTTCAGATGACAGATAGTTTAAGTGAGTTTGATGTAAAAACTTACGGAAGGCAAATTAGAACAAGTCCACCTTACAACGAAGCAGGTAGTAATGTGAATTTTGTTAGTAAAAATACTGATGATAATTTTTCTGTTAGAACCTATGAAAGAGGTGTTGAAGATGAGACCTATTCATGCGGAACAGGAGTTACTGCTGTTGCTTTGGCAATGAACTATATTGGTGAGACCACTAAGGATATGATTACTTTGCAAACTGAAGGAGGAATTCTTCAAGTGTCGTTTGAAAGGTATGAAAATGCTTATAAAAATATATGGCTTATAGGTCCAGCAACTCTAGTTTTTAAAGGTGAAATCTAATGAAAACACTTAAAGGCACGCATATTTATTTAAGGGCACTTGAGCCAGAAGATCTCGAATTTATTCATGAGATTGAGAATAATCAAGATATTTGGGAGATTAGTAATACGATTACACCATATTCTAAGTTCTTAATTAAACAATATTTGGAACAAGCGCATAAAGATATTTTTGAAGTCAAGCAATTGCGCTTGGTTATCTGTGATACTAATGATAAAGCGCTTGGTATGATAGATTTGTTTGATTTTGATTTTAAAAACAGGCGAGCTGGTGTTGGTATTTTGATCAAAGAATCTGCCAATAGGCAGAAAGGTTATGGAAAGGAAGCCTTACAATTATTAATAAACTATTGTACATCTCATTTAGATATGCATCAGTTATTTTGTAATATTTCCGAAGACAATACTATAAGTTTGAAACTATTTGAAAATCAAGGATTTGAAATCATCGGACTAAAAAAAGATTGGAACTACGTGAACGGTTCTTATAAGAATGAATACCTATTACAAATACTATTTAATTAAATGTACTTAAAAAAAATACTTTGGGCTATTGCTTTAGTCGGTTTGGTTGTTGCTGCATATTTTGGTTTTTATGTATACAATGCTATGATAGCACCTAATACAAATTTTAATAATGACGAAGCCTATATTTTTGTCTCTAAAAATGATACCTATAAAGATGTTAGAATACAGTTAGAGCCTTTACTTAAGGATATAGACAATTTTGATGCATTAGCAGAACGAAAAAAATACACAACCAATTTAAAAGCAGGTCGATTTGTGATTAAGAAAGGAATGAGTAATAACGATATTATCAATTCTATTAGAAGCAATAATATTCCTATTAGGATATCTTTTAATAATCAAGAGAGCATAGAGAAATTAGCAGGTCGTATTAGTGCTCAAATCGATGCAGATAGTATATCACTTATTGCTGCGATGACCGATGATACGTTCTTGAAAGCGAGCGGATTTGCAAAACAAACGGCCTTAGGAATGTATATTCCTAATAGCTATGAGTTTTTCTGGAATACGTCACCAGAAGGTTTTAGAGACCGAATGCTAAAAGAGTATAATAGTTTTTGGAATGGTAACAGAAATGCAAAAGCAAAAGCTATTGGCTTGACCAGAGACCAAGTGATGACATTAGCATCTATAGTACATGAAGAATCGAAGCAAGCCAGTGAGCAACCGAGGATAGCTGGTGTATATATGAACCGTATTCGCATTGGAATGCCACTTCAAGCAGATCCTACATTGAAATTTGCTGCATACCAATTACCAGAATATAAGAATACAGTGATTAAACGTGTACTAAATAAACATAAAGAGATCAAATCACCTTACAATACTTACATGAACGCAGGTTTGCCTCCAGGCCTGATTGCAATGCCTGATATTTCAGCAATTAATGCTGTGCTGAACTACGAAAAACACAATTACCTTTATTTTGCTGCTAATGCAAAAAAACTTGGGTTTCATAAGTTTGCAAAAACATTAACGCAGCATAATGTAAATGCAAGAGAATATCAACGTTACTTATCGTCACAAGGGATAAATAAATAATGTCTATAAGTCGTTACATTCTTATTTGTTTTTGCTGTATGGTAGCGCTTTCAGTAAGTTCGCAATCCAAGATCGATTCTTTTTTAAAACCTAGTGATACATTAAATAAGTCAAGACGTAATGCTGTTGTCATTACACAAGCCTCTTTAGCCTCTTTAACTTTAGTAGGCTTGGATCAATTGTGGTATGCCGATTTTCCGAGATCAAAATTTAAAACCATTGATGATACAGATGAATGGCTGCAAATGGACAAATTGGGTCATGTGTTTTCTTCATATCAACTCGGACGAATAGGTGCTAATACACTGCGATGGAGTGGAGTAGGTGAAAAAGATCAGCTCATCTTTGGTGCGACATTGGGTTTCGGATTTTTGACTGCAGTAGAAATCTTTGATGGTTATTCTGAAGAATGGGGATTTTCATGGTCAGATATGGTTGCTAACGGATTGGGAACTGGATTATATATTGGGCAAGAATTACTTTGGGATGAACAACGTATCACAATGAAATATTCATTTCATCAAACACAATACGCCAGTCAGCGACCAGATAAATTAGGCGAAGGGTTTCTTGAGGAAATGCTAAAGGATTATAATGGTCAAACGTATTGGTTAAGTGCTAATTTACATTCGTTCTTTAAAGAAAGTAAAATTCCTAAGTGGATCAATGTTGCTGTTGGCTATAGTGCAGAAGGAATGCTCACTGGAAAAAATGAAAATGTTGATAACATATTTATAACTCAAGACAGGAGACGACAATTCTTCCTGAGTTTAGACGTAGATTTGTCTAAAATACAGACAAATTCTCGAGTGTTGAGGACTGTATTTGACGTTTTGAACGTGATTAAGGTGCCATTTCCGGCTATTGAATTCAACGGAAAAAACGGCATAAAGCTCCACTATATCTACTTTTAACAACACTTTAACAGCTTATTTTCAAATATATAGAAAAAAGCGTATATTTGCAGGCGCAATTTGTAAGTCATACAAGGGGACATTTTTGACTTACTAAAATTAGCTATTATGATTAAAAAAGTAGGTAATTATTTTGTTGTACCATTAGCTATTTGTGTCACACTTTATATGGCACTTAAACCTGAACAATCGATCAATTATGCCGATTATTCAACTGAAGGTTTAGAACTTGATTACAACATATCTAAGGAAATGGCTTTTACTGAAGATGCTTCTGATGATGTAAATACTTCAGCAGAATTATCTAACCCGTTTCAATCAACTCATACTTATTTCCCATATTTAGGTAAATCATATCATGGGTTTAAGGAGGCTTTAGCATTTAAAGAATCTAGAGGGAATTACTTTACAGTAAATACACTTGGTTATTTGGGTAAATATCAGTTTGGAGCTGAAACTTTAAAAATGATAGGAATTTACAATCCAACACAATTTTTATATAATCCAGAGTTACAGGAAAAGGCGTTTTTAGCGAACGCAGAGCGTAATAAGTGGATTTTAAGAAAGGATATTAAGCGTTTTGTAGGAAAGAAAATTAGTGGTGTAGAGATCACAGAATCTGGTATTTTAGCTGCAGCTCACCTAGCAGGTCCTGGTAGTGTGAAGAAGTTTTTAAGAAGCTATGGAGGTAATAATTTCTCTGATGCTTATGGAACAACAGTAAGACATTACATGAAGAAGTTTTCAGGTTATGATACATCATTTATAGAAGCAGATAAGAAAGCGAAAGCGACATTATAATAGATTGATAATAAATAGTTAAAAAAGCCACATATTATATGTGGCTTTTTTTAGTTTAAATATGTATCGTGTGAGCTTAACATCCTGTGCTAAAAGTAAATACGAGTTCTTGATCCACATACTCTCCATTAACATTCTTTGCTGGTTTCCATGCTCCTGATGTTGTATTAATTACTTCAATTATCTTCTTGTCAATATCTGGGTAGCTTGATTTTGATTCTATCCTAGTATTAGTAATCTTGCCTTGCTGTGTTACTGTAAAGTAAACCTTTGCAAAATTGAGTTTTTCTTGGTCTATATGTCCTAATAGATCATGCCCACGTTCTTCGAGATATGCTATAAGTGCGTCTTCACCATCTATATATTTAGCTTGTTGATTGGGAACGATTGTAAAGTGCGGACACCAATATTCGTGTTTGGTTTGCAATGTTTCTTCGCTTATTTGTTCATAATCTCCTCTTACTAAAATATTTGTTGAAAAGTCTGCTGCTTTTAATAGCTCGATTTGAGATTTAGATAATTTATCATCCTTGCTTAGTGCAACAATATTGGTTTGCTTGTTATCTTTAACTACAACAATACTTACGGACTGGTAAGATTCTAAAGGAGGCATTTGTTGTTTTGATAAGAAATCATTTATAGAACTGGCTTTGATGAGGTCTGATTTTTTAATAGCATCATATCTAGTGCCTACTGAGTAAAAAAAGCGAGGACTATTTTTTTTCATGTTTTTAGAAACTCCAGTACCATTAATAGAAGCAAGTCGATTATCTTCAGAAACTTCAGTTTGATCCGTTACTTTAGTATCAACGTTTAATACTCCATAAGCCACTAAGCTCAAAACAATAAGGGCTATGCTAATAATTATACTATTCTTTTTCATATGACATATATCTATTGATTCATAGTTATAAATATATGATATGAAGCAGATTAAGCTTTATTTGAAATGTCAAAAAAGTGTAAAATTAGTGTGAATCACGCTGAATTCAGATAAGATGTTGGTGTTTTATTAGAGAGAAATGGTGATCTATAGATTGAAAATTATTTTTCCTATCTATAACTTCTAAACTATTACTGTTCTTCAAACAGATATTTTTCCGTAAAATCACCTTCGGAAATCTGTTTTACATCATTGGTGATTACCCAATCTTCAATATCAGTTCTAATAATTTTAACGGTATCGCCAATGCTTACATTTTGTACCCAATATGGTTCGTTAATTAAAATTCCAGTAAAATGATTAGTATCAAAACCTAATGTGCTTACCCACATATGTTCATTATAATCGGCACTTTCAAATTTAGTTTTTACAACAAACCAATAGTTAGTGTCTTTTGCATGTTTACTTAGTTCTTCAATGAAATAATCAAGAGTTTCTTGTGCTTCTTTTACTGCCAATTTGATCTTTTCATTCTCGGCATTAACCTCAAACGTGTCTTCATTAATCGTTGTCACATTATTTACATTTTGTTTACATGAGAAGCTTAGTGTAATAAATACTGAGACTAAAATAATGGTTACGTTTTTTTTCATCAGGTGTATTTTTTATTTGGTGCTATTATGATTTGATATCTAATTTGAGTGACAAGAATTACGTTCTCTCAATCCTTATGAATCACAAAAATAGCTGGACGTTTATGTAGGTCAATATTGGTGTGTTTCCACTCACCAACAGTCATAGTTTTAATATATTCTGTAGGTAGGGTGATATCGCAAGCCACACATACACGTGTATTCTTATGAAGTGTCGTGCATATGTCTTCTAAGATCTTATTATTACGATATGGTGTTTCAATAAATAATTGCGTTTGATTTTGTTCAAATGATAAGCGCTCCAATCGTTTTAAAGTGGCTTTTCGTTCTTGTTTATCGATAGGAATGTAGCCATTAAAAGCAAAACTTTGTCCATTCATTCCTGAACTCATTAATGCTAATACTATAGAGGAAGGACCAACCAGTGGTACTACTTGAATGTTATTATTGTGAGCCAATTTTACAATATCTGATCCAGGATCTGCTATTCCAGGACAACCAGCTTCAGAAAGTAATCCCATAGGTTTGCCACTTTTACAATCATCAAGAAAATTTTCAATTTCTTCTGGTTGTGTGTACTTATTTAAAATCTTAAAGTTTAAGGTAGATTGTTGTTTCCGCGAATCTACCTTTTTTATAAATCGTCTTGCTGTCTTTTCATTTTCAACAATATAGTCGTCTACTAGTTCAATAATTTTTTTTACTGAAATGGGTAAAACCTCAAGTGGAGGATTATCGCCAAGACGCGTTGGAATAAGATATAGCTTTCCAAAGTTTGAATTCATTAGTTATTCTACAATTAGTTTACGCACACTCTTCTTACCATTAGTTCCCATGATTTCTACAATATACAATCCGCTCGTTAAAGATTTTGTAGTTATGGTTACCAATTGTTCATTAAAATTAGATTGTGATTGTACCAACTTACCTTGAATATCATGTATGTTGATATTGCTTATTTGGCCAGAAGCATTTAGGAAATCAAAAGTGAGTGTGTTTTTTGCTGGATTTGGATACATTTTAATAGCATCAATTGTTTGCTCATTTACACTTAAGTTGTCATCGGTAATTCTGTATACCGTTCCAGAAAGTAAACCAAATACAAATAGCTCTCCGTTGATATCTTCGGCAAAGCCTGACCAGCCTTGGCCAGAAAAATCATCAACAAAATTTAAAGCAAAGGTTCCAGGTCCTGTTTCCTGTACAACTCCAATTTCATCACTGCAATAGTCTCCAAAAAAGTAGAGGCCTTGTAAACCAGTCTGCATGGTACCTCTATAACGGTAACCACCAGTAATTGAACATTTAAACGGACTTCCACCATAGTTGTATTCGGCTACAGGAGTTGTGTGTGTTATTGTGCTACAACCAGATACGTTACTAAAAGTTGAGGTGCCTTCATAGCATTTCCAGCCATAATTTTCTCCACCTGGAGATGTAGAAGGAACTCTATTTATTTCTTCTCTATTACTTTGTCCAACATCTGCAATCCATATATCTCCATTAGATCTATCGAAAGAAAACTTCCACGGATTTCTTAATCCATAAGACCAAATTTCATCTAGAACAGCAGAGTCACTAACAAAAGGATTATCTGTTGGAATAAGATATGTGGTACCAGCATCTATTTGTGCTTGTGTGACATCGACATCTAATCTTAGTATTTTACCTAATAATAATGTTAGATTTTGAGCTCTGTTTCCTGGGTCTCCGCCAGATCCACCATCACCAGTAGAAATGTATAAATAGCCATCATTTGGTCCAAAATGCATATCACCTCCATTGTGATTTCCAAAAGGTTGTGAGATGTTTAGTAAAACCACTTCAGAATTTGGGTCTGCGGAAGTTGCTGTACTCCTTGTGAATCTTGAAATAACGGTATCTCCACCATTATCAATATAATTTACGTAAAAGAAACCATTAGTGGCATAGTTTGGATGAAATGCTATAGCGAGCAATCCTTGTTCACCACCATTATTAGTAACAATTGGATCAATATCTAAAAAGGGAGATGTGTTTACAGTACCATCTGTATTTAGGATTTTGATTACACCACCGCGTTCGGCGACAAAAAGTCTGTCGTCACCAGCATGTTTGATGTTTACTGGAGACGAAAAGCCTGATGCATAAACTTCTAAGTTGATATTTTGTGCGTAACTTAGGGATACAATAAAGCAGGCTAGGAAAAGAGTTAAATTTTTCATTTTTCTAGATTTTAAGGAATTTTTTTTACAAAGTACGAAAAAAAATAAGAGTTTATTTACAAATTCGTTATCTAGAACTGTTTGTCAACTCCTTAGAAAGAATCTCGCAGGCACTATCAAGAAGGGAAAATACATGTTCGAAATCTAAAATATCACCATAATATGGATCAGGAACTCTTTTATCATTAACAGAACTATCAACTTCTAGAATAAGCTTAATTTTTGCAATGTCTTTATTGTTTCTGGCGAGTTTTGCCACATTGTCAAAATTAGATTGATCCATAACATAAATAAAGTCGAAGGTGTCAAAGTCTGATACTTTAAACTGTCGACCGCGCTGATTTGAAATGTCTATACCATGTGATTTGGCTACAGCAATCGAACAATTGTCTGGCGAATCCCCAACATGGTAGTTGGCAGTTCCAGCCGAATCGACATAAAAATGGTCTTGAGAGAGTTTAGATTGCAAAATACCATGAGCTAATGGTGAGCGACAAATATTGCCTAAACATACCATTAGAATACTAGTCATGATATTAGTTTAAAGCGATAATTTTTTTGAAAGATCTTCAACATATTTTCTAAACTGCTTGTCTGTAGAAGATAAGTTGTCTACAGTTTTACAAGCGTGAAGAACCGTTGCGTGGTCACGTTTTCCAATTTGAGAACCAATACTTGCTAGTGATGCTTTGGTGTATTTTTTAGCAAAGAACATAGCTAATTGTCTGGCTTGAACAATGTGACGTTTTCTCGTTTTAGATTGAAGTGTGCTCACATCCATTTGGAAATAATCAGAAACAACTTTTTGGATGTAATCTATAGAGACTTCACGTTTGGTGTTTTTGACGAATTTTTCAACAATCTCTTTAGCGAGGTTAACTGTGATTTCTTTTTTATTGAACGACGATTGTGCAATTAAAGAAATTATTGCGCCTTCTAATTCGCGTACATTGGTTTTGATATGTTTTGCGACATATTCAATGATTTCGTCTGGCATCTCAACACCATCGCGATATAATTTATTTTTAAGAATTGATACTCGTGTTTCAAAATCAGGGCTCTGTAATTCTGCAGAAAGTCCCCATTTAAAACGAGACAGCAAGCGTTGTTCAATATCTTGCATATCAACAGGAGCTTTATCACTTGTTAGGATAACTTGCTTTCCGTTTTGATGTAAATGATTAAAAATATGGAAGAATACATCTTGCGTTCCTGATTTTCCAGATAAGAATTGTACATCATCAATGATAAGAACATCTATAATTTGGTAGAAATGAATAAAATCATTCCTATTATTCTTCTTTACAGAATCAATATACTGCTGTGTGAATTTTTCAGCAGAGATATATAATACTGTTTTTTCAGGATACTTATCTTTAATATCAACACCAATAGCATGAGCTAAGTGTGTTTTTCCAAGTCCTACACCTCCAAATATTAATAAAGGATTGAACGATGTGCCACCAGGCTTATTTGCTACTGCTAAACCAGCATTTCTAGCTAAACGGTTCGAATCACCTTCTAAGAAATTTTCGAAACTGTAGTTTGGATTAAGTTGAGACTCAATTTTTACATTTCTAATTCCAGGAATTACAAATGGATTTTTGAGTTCAGGGTTTTTATTGTTCAATGGAACATCTACATCTTGAGATTTCAAAGCACCACGATTAGAACTAGGAATCTTTTCTGTAAACGGTTGTTTATTGCCGTAAGTGTTTTCCATTTTGATAACGTAAACTAATTTGGCGGTTTCACCTAATTGTTTGGTAAGGGCTACTTTTAAAATTTTTACGTAGTGTTCTTCTAACCACTCATAGAAAAATTTACTTGGTACTTGAATACTTAAAGCGTTATCTGTAAGTTTTACTGCTACTATAGGCTCAAACCAAGTTTTATAGGCTTGAGGTTGTATGTTGTCTTTTATAAATGACAGACAGTTAGTCCAAACCGATTGCGCAGTTACATCCATTCTCTAAGTTAATTTTTGTATTGTTAGTTAGTTAGCAAAAAAAAGAGAAATTCGAGTTTCTCTGTGTAATTTTAACATGACAAATATGTGAACAAATTTTTTAATAAAAAAATCAAAATGGGTTGATTTTCTAGAATTTTTTCCTCATGTTTAAATCGATTCGAAAATACAAAAAAAATATCAAAAACTATGGTGAATGTTTCCAAATCTGATGAAATACAATTTAGAGTGCGTTATGGCGAAACAGATCAAATGGGAGTTGTGTATCATGGTAATTATGCACAATATTTTGAGATGGGAAGAACAGAATGGTTGCGTAAAATGGGATTTTCTTATAAAGAAATGGAAGATGACGGAATAATGTTGCCTGTAATTTCATTGCATATAAATTACAAAAAGTCAGCGTGTTATGACGACCTCATTAAAGTAAAAACTAAACTTGTTAAAAAGCCAACTGCGAAAATAGAATTTGATTATGAAATTGTAAATGAAAACGATGAAATTTTAACTACGGGAAATTCTATTTTGGTATTTATGGATATTCATAAGAATCGGCCTACAAGATGTCCAGATTATATTTTAGACAAACTGCAAATTTAATCGTTCAACTTCTTAATGTTAATCTCGTAAAGTGCATCAAAAATTTCAAAAATAGATTGTGCGTCTTTTAATCTTACAGAAATTATAATTTCACAACTCAATTCTAGTGTTTGATTTATAATATTTAGATGCTTCTCTTTTACAATCCTCATCACTTTATTCATGTTTTTGTAATCAAAAGAGATAGCATAGTCTATATTGACCGTTTTTGATATAATTGTAGAAGCCTCAAGCGCAAGTTGAGCTCCAGTTTTGTATGCATTTATTAATCCGCCTACACCTAATTTTGTACCTCCAAAATAGCGAACAACGACAATCAGTATGTTGGTTACTTCAAAAGATTGAATTTGACCATAGATTGGCATTCCGGCACTATTATTTGGCTCACCATCATCATTAGCTCTATAGACTAGATCTTCTTCTTGCATACCAAATTGATAAGCATAACACCAATGTCTTGCTTGGTGGTGTTGTTTTTTTAGAACATCTATATGGTGTTTTACTTCGTCTTCAGAAGTCACTGGAAAGGCATAACCAAAAAACTTACTATTACGATCTTTAAATAAAACCTCAGGAGAAGGCTTGGTTATTGTTTTGTAAATATCGGTATCTTTCATTTAGGCCAAAGTTACTATTACTATCGAAATAATAGCGAGCGCTATTCCAATCCAATTCATTTTAGAAATTTTTTCCTTAAATATGTAAACACCTAATAGTGTTGATACCATTACTATCGCTACATTATTAATTGTAAATAGGGTAGAGCTTTCCAGATTTTCGTGATTAAGTGCTTTGAGTAAATAATAAATGGAGAAATAATTGATAATACCTAAAATTGCTCCTCCTAAAATTGTTTTGAGTTGGAATTTTTCTAAGCTCTTAGCGCTTTTGATACATAACAAAATGGCGCCAATACAAAAAGCAAAGGAAAAAATTGTTGCCGAAAAGATAGGAATTCCGTTTTCAGGTAAGTATGTGGTTTCCACATATTTTATCGAAGTGTCTATAACTCCAGTACCTATAAATAATAATAGAGGTAACCATAGACCTTTTGTTATATTATCTGATGTTTTTGGTTTTACTGAAGCAAGGTATACTGCTACAAGCGCTAGAATAATACCCGAAATTTTCTGAAAACCAACCCCTTCATTATAAACATAAATTCCAAAGATTACAGGAATAATCACGCTCATCTTAGCTGCAACAGAGGCTACTGAGAGTCCGTTGCGTTGGGCTGTTAAAGCCATAATGTTAAAAACTGCAATAAATAAGAACCCTAAACCTACTGCGCCATAAATCCACTCAGACCTTATAATATCTTTAATAATAATAGGCTCGTCATAGATCCATAATCCAAATAAACAAGCTGTGAGATAATTAACAACAATGGCCTGGAGCGTATTGATTCTATATGTGTTGAAAAGTTTAAATAGTATGAATATACCTGTAGACGCTGCAATACTAAGTAAGAGATATATCAAAATAATTCTTTTTTAATGTTGAATAGATTGATGACATCCTCTTTGGTTTCATCAATATTCCATGTGTGGATACCTAGTTTAGAAGCGGCATCTGTATTGACTTTAGTATCATCAACAAATAAGCAGGCTTCTGCTTTTAGATCGTTTTCGGTTAATACAAATTCGTAAATATCTCTATTGGGTTTTCTTAATTTGATTTCATGAGACAGATAAAATTTATGAAAGCAGGCTTTAAATTCATCATAGAATGAAACCTTGTCTTTAATCCATGTGATGTGCAAATCATTAGTATTGCTCAGTAAAATGAGTTGGTAGTTATTATCTTTTACTAGTGATTTGATAAACTCTAGACGATGAATAGGAAAGTCTTTCAATATGAAATTCCAAGCATCAACAATGTCTTTTTGAGATAAATGAGGAAAGTTATCAGTATAAAATTCTATGAACTCTTTTGTAGATATCAGACCTTGTTCATACAAAGTATTTATAGCAACCAGATCCTCTGGAAGATCTTCCAACTGAAATAGATTTAGTGCATTCTGCATAGCACCTTGTTTATCTAAATTGATAAAGACATCTCCAAAATCGAAAATAATAGTTTTAATTGTTGACATATATTTTTAAAGAATCTTCAATAATAGGTGTTTCTGAAATGAGCTGTCCTGAACATTGTGGAGCTTTAGTTCCTTTAGAGAAAATTGAAGTCCCAGTGAACACTCTGGCTTCATCCCAGAAATTTTCATCTATAAATGCTTGAAGCGTTTTTGCACCACCTTCTATAATGACTGAATTAATATTTTTTGAATGTAAGAATGCTCCAATTTGTTGCGGAAGCGGTTTTTCGAAATCTGTGTTTGCTTCTGAAATAACTAATGTTTTAGCTTTTGAGTCAAATACCAAATGATCTTTGGATAATTTAGTTATTCTGTCAATGACAATCCTAATTGGGTGTGTTCCTGTCCAATCTCTAACCGTCAAACTCGGATTATCTTCTAGAACTGTACTTGTACCAACTAAAATGGCTTGCTCTTCTGCTCGCCATTTGTGCACGAGTTGTCTAGAACGCACATTTGTAATCCAAACAGGTTGTTTTTTATCTTTCGAAATAGGTGCAATAAAACCGTCTTTGGTTTCGGCCCATTTCAATATGATATAAGGTCTCTTTTTATTGTGAAATGTAAAAAAACGTTTGTGATGCGTTTTGCATTCATGTTCTAAAACACCAACAGTCACATCACATCCAGCTGCTTTTAGTTTAGCAATACCTTGTCCAGCTACTTGCTCATTATCGTCAATACATCCAATCACTACATTGGGAATATTATGTTTAATAATGAGGTCACTGCAAGGAGGTGTTTTTCCAAAGTGAGCACAAGGCTCTAGAGTTACATATAGTGTAGCTTCTTTGAGCAAGCTTTTGTCCTGAACCGAATTAATAGCATTTACCTCTGCATGTGCGCCGCCATAAGCACTAGTGTAACCTTCGCCAATAATTTGATTTTGATATACGATCACGCAACCAACCATTGGGTTTGGCGCTGTTGTGCCTAACCCTTTTTTTGCAATAGCGATGCAACGTTTTATGTAGTTTTCGTGTGCGGTCAAAATTTAATTTTTACCATTTCTGTTTCATCTACAGGATAAGTATATGAGAATCCTAGCGTTTTGTAGATAATATCACCTTTATATTGAACTTTGATCTCTTTATTAATGACACTGTTTAAAATATTTCCAAGTATATTCTTATTGTCGCTTCTTAAAATACTATCTGTATCTACTTTAACTTTTAGAGGAATGGTGAATTCTTTTTTTGCTGGTACTTTGAAACTTTCAGAAGATACATGGGCAACTTTCACATCATTAACATATACCGAAATGTTATCACTTTCTAATCGGCCGCCTACATCATTAGGGTTTTGAAAAATCGCATTAGCCTTTAATGTTATTGTTTTTGATGTAGACTCATCAAGTTTAATATCTTCAATAGCAACAAACAAGGGTTTTTCATTAACACTACAATTAAAACATACTAGTGATACTGTTAATAATAAAATGAATTTTCTCATCTCTTTAAAATAGATTTATCTGTATCTTCATACCGAAATTAGAAAGCAAAAATACTACAATAAAGTGAGTCAAGATAATATCATTATTAGAGAAATTCGTCCAGAAGATAATCCGCAAATTGAAGCCATAATCAAAGGTTGTTTTCCAGAATTTAAAATTCCGTTGAAAGGCACGGCTTATGAAGATGCCGAAACACCCTTTATGTATGAATCTTATCAAGGTGATAAAGAAATATATTATGTGGTTGCAAATGATAAAGAAGTTTTAGGTGGAGGGGGAATCAAGCCATTAAAAGACTACGATGGCAATGTTTGTGAGCTTCAAAAAATGTATTTCTCGCCTAAAGTTAGAGGGAAGGGGTTTGGTAAAAAAATGTTTACCAAATGTTTAGAGGCTGCCAAAGATTTTGGTTTTGAGACTTGCTATTTAGAATCGGCATCGCAACTTAAAGCGGCTATCCATATCTATGAGCAATTCGGATTTGAGCACAGGAATGAGCCTTTAGGTAACACAGGACACTATTCTTGTGGTGTTTGGATGACTAAAGCACTATGAGGTTAAAGGATATTCAGGATATTTATCATAAAGAGTTAGATGCTATCTACGGAAAAAATGAAGTAGATGCGTTCTTTAATCTTGCTATTGATTATTATTTGAAACTCGATAGGGTACATCTTTTAATGGAGCCTGATTATTCGATTACAAAAATAGAAGAGCAGCCACTATTTGAGACTTTGAGTCAGTTGAAATTAGAGAAACCTATCCAATATATTTTAGGAGAAACTGAGTTTTTTGGTTTGCCCTTTAAGGTTAATAAATATACATTAATTCCGAGACCAGAAACAGAGGAGCTAGTGGCTTTAATCTTGGAAGATTTTAAAGGACGATCTTGTAAGATTCTTGATATAGGAACAGGTACAGGTTGTATTGCTATTTCATTGGCAAAGCATAATGAATATGCAAGTGTATCTGCTGTTGATATTTCCGAAGATGCTATAATCATAGCAAAACAAAATGCCGAGATTAATACTGTAGATATAAACTTTATAACAGATGATATTTTAAATTCTCGCCATACCGAATCTATTTCTGGATCTCATGATTATGATGCTATTGTCTCTAATCCGCCTTATGTACGACATATGGAGAAAACAGAAATAAAACCTAATGTACTAGATCATGAGCCGCACCTCGCGTTGTTTGTAGATGATGAAAATCCGTTACAATTCTACAAAGCGATTTGTGAATTTGCGCAAACACACTTAAAAGAGAGTGGCGTTTTATATTTTGAGATTAATGAGTATCTCGGTAAGGAAATGGTTAAGCTCTTAACTAATTTCAATTTTAAAGACATTGAATTAAAACAAGACTTGTTTGGTAAGGACCGAATGATAAAAGGTGTTAAGTGATTAGTCTATCAAGTCATTTAAGGTCTTTATCTTTAAATCATCTAAATGTTCTGCATCAGTCTCAAATTCAATTTCTAGTATTTCACCAGGTTTCAAATCAAAATAGTTATCACTAAAATGCCCCTTGGCATTGGCTTGAAGAAATACATTCTTTTGAAGTGTAGTGCTGTGTAAAAAGATTTTGAATCCTTTTTGGGTTTTAGCAATGGTTTGATTTACTGGCGCTTTTTTAAGTTTTAGATCTTTGGGTTTTGCTAAGTAAGAGATATAGCTTTTGCCGTTTAATGTCGTTAACACATAAACGTCTTCATAGTCAATATCTAAATCCTTTAAATCAAGTTCATTAATTAAAATACTTGAAGTATTATATAGTGTGGCGTCAAAATTACGTGTCCAAAGCATATCGCCATCAAAATTGAATATCATTTGAAACTCATTATGTACATCTATTTGTTTCAAACCATCATTTATCAAATACGTTTTTAAACTATTGTTTTCAACACTAGTTGATACTATTATATTATCAAAACTTTTCTTAGCATGATAATGCAACGCTTTCCAATTTCCGAAGTAATCAATACTCGACCAAGATACAGCTGGCCAACAATCATTAAGTTGCCAATACAAAGTACCCATATTGTAAGGTCTAGCTCTACGATGAGCCTCAATGCCTTTTGTGATACCGTAAGCTTGTAATAACTGACTCACATATACGTAATCTTCAGCATTAGTTGGAACAGGAAAATCACGTTGCATATATTCGTCAATGAGTTGAAATCCGCGCACATGCTTTTGATGGTTTTTAAAGCTTTCTGAAGTAATATTTATAGTATCGCTCTGGTTGATATAACGAATAGCTTCATAACTAGGAAACGATTGAAATCCAAACTCACTCATAAATCTTGGGACATTTTTTTCAAGATGTTCAAAAGGATAAGCGTCATGCCAAATCCACCAATCATGAGCGTCACCCTCTGTTTTGTATTTCGGGTTTCCGCGACCGTATTTTGGTGAAGACTCCCAGTATGGAATATCAGTAAGACCTTTAACAGTATTAGGTAAAATAGAATCAAAGACTTTAAGGTAGTTATTCCAAATGTCCTCTTTTTCTTCATCACTTCGGTTAGCTTGCCAACCCCAACGATGCCAACCTTCGGAGTTTTCATTGTTGCCGCACCATAAGACAATGGAAGCGTGGTTTCTCAATCGTTTTACATTTTGAGTGGCTTCCAGTTGTATGTTTTCAAGAAATGCGTTGTCTCCTGGATACATAGCACAGGCGAACATGAAATCTTGCCATACTAAAATACCTTTTTCATCACACAGATCATAGAAGATGTCATTTTCATAGATACCACCTCCCCAAACTCTAAGCATATTCATATTAGCATCAACAACATCATCTAAAAGTTTTTCATAATGTGCATCAGTCACTTGGTTCTGCATGCTGTTTTGCGGAATGTAGTTTGCACCTTTCATATAGACATCAATACCATTAACTTTGAAATAAAAAGATTCCCCATGGTTATCTTTTTCAGTAACAAGCTCAACCGTTCTAATCCCTTTTTTTGTTGAAATACTATCAAGAATGCTATTGCCGTTTTTTACAACAACTTTGATATCGTATAAATAAGGGTCACCTAAATTATGTGGCCACCAGAGATTAGGGTTTTTAATATCTACTTGTGTTGTCCAACTGTAACCTTTAAAAACGTCTTTTGAAGTTTTATATAATTCATCATTAATGTAAATTTCATAAGTTAGGTTTTTATCTAATTCAACAGATGATATTTTTTTTATATCTAGGAATAATTTAGTGATTGAATTTGCAGATTTTTGATGTGTAACTTGGATGCTTTCTAGTTTAAAGTCATTCCAGGCATTTAATGTCACAGGTCGCCAAATTCCACTAGTATTAAGTTTTGGTCCCCAATCCCAACCATATTGAAATTGTGCTTTTCTAGTAAAAATACGATTTCCTTCAGGTAATTGATAATTGAGTTTTTCTTTATCGTGTTCTTCGGAAATAGACGTACGTTCAAATACAATGCGTAAGTTGTTTTCTGATGCCAAAATCGATTTCACATCAACTGAAAATTCTCGAAATGCATTATTTGTTTTGAGAATTAAGCTATCATTTAAAAAGACAGAAGCATACGTGTCTAAACCTTTAAAGTTTAGCGAAAGGTGTTTTTTATTGAGTGTTTCTTTAGCTACTGAAAATGATGTTTTGTATTCCCAGTCAGTATCAGAAATCCATTGCAAACTGTCTTCATTAGCACCAATAAATGGATGCTCAATCCGCTTATTGTTTAAAAGATCTGAATGTACATTTCCAGGAACTGAAGCCGGCTTCCATAAAGAATCATTAACGGCTTTAAAAGACCAATTGCTATGTAGATCTATTGCTACTGGGACATCATGTTTTGGTCGACAGCTCATCAACATTAATACCGTTATGACTAGAATACTATAGGTTTTCATTAATTGTTTTTAAAATGGCTTTTATTTCATTTATGCTAGAAACGGTTTGAGGTGTATTTCCAAAATGGACAGAACTTTCGGTAGTTATGACTTCTGAAGCAGACGCATGTAATTCTTTAAAACCAGCATCTTTAAAAGCCTTTGTGTTTTTAGAAGAGACACCACTTCCAATTAAAATCGTGATTCGGTTATCTGCTTGTTGATTTAATGTTTTCAAAAGATCTAATCCATTAATAGCTTTTGGTTGTTGACCAGAGGTCAAAACCCTTTCAATACCAAGATCAATAAGTTGCTCTAAGGCTTCTTTTGCGTTTGGAACCATATCAAAGGCACGATGAAAGGTAAATGATAAAGGTTTTGATAATTCGACGAGTGCTTGCGTACGTCCAATGTCTATAGTGTGATCAGGATTTAAAACACCAGATACAATACCATGACATCCTAAGTCTTTACAGATTTGAATATCACTTTTAATAATCTCGAATTCTTTTTCAGTATAGCAAAAGTTACCGCTTCGAGGTCTAACGAGCACGAAAGTTTCAATATCTAATGTTGACATAACTTCTTTTATCAACCCAAAACTAGGTGTAATGCCTCCAATGGATAATTCACTGCAAAGCTCAATGCGATGTGCTCCAGCTTCTTGAGCATGTTTAGCAGATTGGTAGGAGTTGGTACAGATTTCTAATAGCATACTAGTTGATTATGATTTCGTCTATAAAAGTCCAAGCTTTATTACCAGCACCTTGTTTACCATCTGGAATGGTTCCGTAATTTTTGATATATAGTTTTATATATCTTGTTGTTACACCTTCAAAACCCATTCCCGCAGACGCAATGTTTTTTGAATCAGGTGAAAATATAAGTGTTAAACCATTACCATAAAGACTTTCTGTTTCAGTTTTGAAAAGATCTACTTTGATCTCACTTGGAATATAGATCCATTGTCCATTACCATTATAAAACCTAGTTTGAATTGAATTAATTTCAGTGTCTTCGCCCAAATCAATCATAATCTCAATATCCTCTCCCCAAAACCCTAACCATTCTTTGTCTCCATATCGCGAGTCACTTCCAGAAATTCCATTAATCAATCCTTCAGGTCCACTTCCAGAGTAAGACTTATGTGGTGTTTTGTTAATGGTGATTGTTTTGCCAACCGCTTTGTGATAGTTGATGGTTTCAGAAAATACTGTACCTAATTGTTTTTCAGAATTAAACACTGCAGCTTTAATAGTTTGGCTTGTATCTATAGGAATAGCTTGTGTGTATATTTCCGAAGTTAAATTGGGCTCAGAACCATCTAATGTGAATCTAATATGTTTATCCTGTATTGTTGTTGAAAGGTGATAAGATGTGGTATTGTTTTTTGAAACGAGTTCCCCAGAAATCTCATAGAGATGGTTAGCATAGTTTATGTTTAATGCGTCTAGTCGTTCATTAAAATGTTCAACACGTTGAGTAAAATTTGTGTAATCTTTATTGTTGTCTTTTGACCAAACGACCTCGCTCATGGCTAACATCCTTGGGAATGCCATATATTCTACGTGCTCTTGAGTTGGCATATATTCTGTCCATATGTTTCCTTGAGCGCCTAAGATATATTTTGATTCCTCTTGATCTAATTCTTCAGGAATAGGGTTAAAATTATAGACTTTTTCAAGAGGTAGAAATCCACCAATAGCAGTGGGTTCATCGGTATTGGTTGATTGGTAATAATCAAAATAGCAATGTGATGTAGGTGTCATGACGACATTGTGTTTTTGTTTGGCTGCTTCCACAGCACCTTTAGTTCCTCGCCATGACATGACTGTGGCATTAGGGGCTAAGCCGCCTTCTAAGATTTCGTCCCAACCTATAATTTGTTTGCCTTTAGCGTTTAGGTAAGTTTCTATTCGTGTAATAAAATAGTTTTGAAGCTCGTGCTCATCTTTTAAACCTTCAGACTTGATGCGATTTTGGCATTGCTGGCAGGTTTTCCATTTCGTTTTTGGCGCTTCGTCTCCACCAATATGAATATACTCACTTGGAAAAAGGGCAACAACTTCATCAAGTACATCTTCTAGAAAATTAAAGGTTTCATCTTTAGAACAATAAATATGTTCAAAAACACCCCATTTTGTGGCAACATCTACTTGTTCGCCAGTGCAACCTAGATCTGGATATGCCGAAATAGCTGCTTGAGCATGACCAGGTAATTCAATTTCAGGAATAACAGTTACATGACGACTTTGAGCATAGGTAACTATATCTTTGACTTCCTCTTGAGTATAAAATCCACCATAACGCTTTCCATCAAATTGATGTGGTTGGTCGCTATAATGGCCAATTAGTGTTTCATTTCTAAAAGCAGCAACCTCTTGAAGTTTTGGATATTTTTTAATCTCTATACGCCAACCTTGATCTTCGGTTAAATGCCAATGAAAAGTATTCATCTTTAACATGGCTAAAGCATCTATGTACTTTTTGATAAAATCTACAGAAAACATATGTCGTCCAACATCTAAATGCATACCTCGATATTTGAATTGAGGAGCGTCTTCAATAGAAATACATTTAATAGGAACACGAATATCCGCATGCGTTTTATTTTCGAAACCAATAGGTAACAACTGCCTTAGTGATTGTACGGCATAGAATGCGCCTTGATCTGTTTTTGCTTTAATAGTAATAGATTTAGTGCCAACATCTAGCTTATAGCCTTCACTATTGTCAATTGAAGCATCATATATAAACAGGATGTCATCAGAATTTGTAAGCGTGATATTGCTATTGTTTTCAATAAAAGACTTTAAAAATGTTCCGGAAACTTCAAATTTTGAATCATAAGATAAGCCTGTTGTACGTGTTAACATAAAAAAACCATCGGTTATGATTTGGTGATTAGGAGCAGGAATTATTTGTGGGTTTACGTAAGGTAGTTCTTCGTTTTTACAATTGAATAAAAAGCTGATAAAAACACTGAGTGCTACAATTTTTTTGAATGACATTTTAGTATATTAGTGTGCTTTAAATATAAGGTAAAAAGATAACTTTTTCACGACAATTTTAATGAGTATACAACAAAAAATTCAAGACCTTCGCAATGAATTACGCGAGCATAACTATAATTATTACGTTCTTGATAATGCCACAATAAGTGATTACGAGTTTGATGTGAAACTCAAGGAACTACAGGGATTAGAAGCACAACACCCAGAATTTTATGATCCAAATTCCCCTACATTACGAGTTGGTGGAGAGGTGACTAAAAATTTCAATACGATTGTTCATGAGCATCGTATGTATTCATTGGATAATTCGTATTCGAAGGAAGATTTGTTGGATTGGGAAAAACGAATTAAGAAACTTGTGGATGGAGAGGTGTATTACACTTGTGAATTAAAATATGATGGCGCTTCAATAAGTTTGACTTATGAAAACGGAAATTTACTACGAGCAGTGACTCGAGGTGATGGCACTCAAGGCGATGAGGTTACTGCTAATATCAAAACAATTAAATCTGTACCATTACAGCTGAAGGGTGATTTTCCACCTAAGTTTGATATTAGAGGAGAAATTGTATTGCCTTTTGAAGGATTCAATAAAATGAATGAAGAACGTTTAGAAGCAGGAGAGGAGCCTTATCGAAATCCGAGAAATACAGCTTCTGGAAGTTTAAAACTTCAAGATAGTGCCGAAGTAGCGAAACGCCCTTTAGAATGTTTATTATACAATATTACAGGGCATAACCTTGGATTTAATACGCAATTTGAAACTCTAGACAAAGCTAGACAAATGGGTTTTAAAGTTCCAGACGCTGCGAAACTAGCAACTTCTATTGATGAGGTATTAGAATTCATAGCTTATTGGGATGTACATCGTCATGATTTGCCTTATGAAACTGATGGTGTTGTAATTAAAGTGAATAATCTTCAACAACAGGAAGAGTTAGGATATACAGCAAAAGCACCACGTTGGGCCATGGCTTATAAGTTTAAAGCAGAGCAAGTATCTACTCGTTTAAATGAAATCACCTATCAAGTGGGAAGAACTGGAGCGATTACGCCTGTTGCTAATTTAGAACCCGTAGAATTGGCAGGTACTACTGTAAAGCGTGCATCATTACACAACGCGGATCAAATAGAAAAGCTGGATATTAGGGAAGGTGATGAAGTGTTTGTTGAAAAAGGAGGAGAGATTATTCCGAAGATTATTGCTGTTGATATGAGTAAGCGACCAGTAAACTCTGTACCAACACAGTATATAACGCATTGTCCTGAATGTCAAACCGAACTTATAAGACAGGAAGGAGACGCTAAGCACTATTGTCCTAATTATAATGGATGTAATCCTCAGATTATTGGGCGTATACAACATTATATTTCTAGAAAAGCTATGGATATTGAGGGTTTGGGAGGTGAAACTGTAGCGTTATTGGTTAACGAGGGTTTGATTTCTAACTATTCAGATCTATATACCTTAAAAAAGGATGAAGTGATGCCATTAGAGCGAATGGCTGAAAAAAGTGCAGAAAACTTGATTAATGGTATAGAAGCATCCAAGCAAATCCCTTTTGAACGGGTTTTATTCGCTATTGGTATTAGATATGTAGGTGAGACTGTTGCAAAAAAACTAGCGAAACATTATAAGAGTATAGATGCGATTGTTGAAGCTACAGTTGAAGACTTGGTATCAGTTGATGAAATTGGCGATCGAATAGCCGATAGTGTTGTGGAGTTCTTTGCTTCAGAAGAAAATAAGACGATTATTCAAAAACTGAGAAATCATGGATTGCAACTAGAAGTGTCTGCGGATAAGCTGGCAAATCAAACCGATAAACTAAAAGGGTTGTCTATAGTCGTTTCTGGAGTATTTGAAACAGTTTCAAGAACTGAACTCAAAAAACTAATTGAGGATAATGGCGGAAAGGTCTCGTCTTCAATCTCTTCTAAGACCAATTTTTTAGTGGCTGGTGATAAAATGGGACCAAGTAAGCGTACTAAGGCAGAAACATTAGGTGTGGAGATAATTACAGAAAAAGACTTCTTATTAAAGTTGAAATAAAAATCCTACAAAAAGTTATTTTTTATCGATTAAATGCATTTTTTAACGTTTATATGTATTTTTTGTATATATTTGCTTTGCTATTAAGGAATAAATTATGTACTCAAGTAAAATTTTAGGGATTATACTCATACTGCTGAGTATACTATTTCTAGGACTACAGTCTTTAGGAAAAGAGTTTGATGCTTTTGGTGTCAAAGCTCTGGCTATGATGTTATTGACTATTTTGTATTTCGTCAATGTAAAACGAAAGCATATTTTATTTATACTGTTTTTAGTGACTTATGCTGCTGCCGAAATACATAATTATTTTACTTACAATCACTTTCCTCCAGAAAATGCGACTTATGATATTCATTATCTTATTGGAAACGGACTTTACATTTCGGCATATTTATTTTTAATAGCTAGAATTTTATCCATTATGAACTTCAAAAAAGCGATTTTGAGGTTTTCAATGCAGACGTTGCTTCTTTTCGCTTTAGGTATTTTTGTAGTTTACATGATTACTGATTTATCTAAAGAGGGGATAGGGCTTGACTATGGTTATACTGTAGAAATGGTGTATAATTCTATTATCATGTTTTTAGTCTGCTTAGCATTGGTTAACTATATGTATAATGATAGCAAAAAATCTATGAATCTACTTATAGGTTGTATATGTATAGTGTTTTCCGAAGTCATTCAAATAGCTTACTACTATATTTCAGATTTTGATAATACTTTAAGTGTTATCTACTCATTCTTTTTAGTAGGTGCATTTGTATTCTTTTACCTTCAGTCAAGGTTAGCCCATGAGTACAATGCTGTCTATGAACAACATCAAGAATTAAAAGCTTAACTTCTTTCCAATTATTGGAATATCTTTTCTGTAGATATAAAGAACAACAAATGATAAGATAAACGTTGCAACAGCGGTATAAAATAGCACGCCTCCATCACCTTTTATTTCAATACCTAGTTGAGTTAAGTGCATTAATATAGCGCCACCAATAACACCTAAGGTTAAAGTTGCACCAGCCCAAGCAGTTTTTTTGAACAGTAATAAGATCCCAGCAATTAATTCGGTAATTCCTATTCCTATTCTTCCTACAGGTTCTAATCCAACTTTTGTGAAAATATAAATACTGTCTTCATGTCCTGTAAATTTAAATCGTAATGTTTGGATTAAAATTACAGCTACGATAATTCTTAAAATGAGTGGAAAATGTTTTTTCATAATATAATTGTATTGTGTATTAGACGATTAGAAAAATAAACCCTACACAGATTTCTAAAATTTGACAAAAAATCGACAAAACGCACATTTTATACGTTGAAATACATAATTTTTATTATATTTGTCTCACCCAATTAAAAATCTACCATGCAAAAAAAGCAAAAAATAAGGCCAAATATGGCTTTAGTTATAGTCTTATTTGTGTTGCTATTGGCTACATCTATTGCGACTTATTTTGACTATGTTATTGTAACAAAAATAGCTAAGTTAATAACAGTTACGGTTTTGCTTACATTTTATTTTTGTCAGCTTAACAAGATGGCTAATGTATTTTTAACTCTGTTTTTAGTCTTTTTTATTGGTGATGCGTTATCTGTGTTTGATTTTGGAGCACTATCTTCCAAATTGTCTAAATCCATGTACATTGGAGCTTACCTATTACTCATTTTTGTACTTCTTGGGAAGTTGAAGCGTGTTAAATTTGAAGGTTTGGTTAGCGTATATTTAGTGCTTGTATTAATGCTCAACTCATATTTCTTGTATACTTTATATGGTGTAGCTAAAGAAAATTTTGTAGATACTGTGAATTTGGTTTTGTATGTATGCCACGGAATTACACTTATAGCTATGACTTATTTTGCTTTTGCGGTTTATTTAAGTAGAGAAACAGCACAATCAATTACATTTTTATTAATGGTCTTTTGTTTTGTGTTTTCAGATGTATTAAACTATATCTGTAATTTGTATGTGTACTTTTGGATTTTTGAGGTGTTTGAAAAAGTGCTTCATACAGCAGGATTGTTTCTTTTGTATAAATATGTATTTGACCATCATATGAATAGGAATAGTGATAAACGAATTAATTTTTCTGAGTACTTCATCCCTACCACAGAATCCTTACGCGAAATACAAGTCAATCTATAGTTAGACAATTATAGACTTACCATTTGCTGCTTTATTCTTATCGGCATCAAAGTAAAAATCTATTCGTCCTAAATTAATACCATAACAGCCAACTTGGTTTACCAAAAGGTTTTCTCCTATAGAATTTTTAACAACTGTAGGTTTTTTTAGAAATGTATGTGTATGACCTCCAATTATTAAATCAATATCTTTTGTGACTTCCGCTAATTTAAGATCACTAATTTTTTCTGGACGATTACGGTAATTATACCCTAAATGAGAGAGGCAGATGATGAGATCACATTGTTCGTCTTGTTTCAATATTCTTGTCATTTCTTGAGCGGCTTCTGTCGGGTCTAAATACTTAGTTTCTTTATACATTTTTTTGTCTACAAGTCCGCTCAATTCAATGCCTAGTCCAAAAACCCCAATTTTAATACCGTCTTTAACAATGATGCGATAAGGTTTAACATGGGTATCCATAATCGTATTTGTAAAGTCGTAATTAGCTGAAACAAAATCAAACTCAGCATGCGGTAATTGTGCATAAAGACCATCAATACCATTGTCGAAATCATGGTTTCCTATGGTAGCTACATCATATTTAAGCATACTCATAAGTTTAAACTCAAGTTCTCCACCATAGTAATTAAAATAAGGTGTGCCTTGAAAAATATCGCCAGCATCTAATAATAATGTATTTGGATTCTCCTTTCTAATTGCAGCTATTAAGCTTGCACGTCTAGCAACACCACCTTGATTTGGATTTCGTCCATCATCTGGTCCAAAAGCATCAATATGACTGTGAACATCATTAGTATGTAATATGGTAATCTTTTTTGTTGCAGGAGCGAATGATGTTAAGCCCATTCCTCCAAGACCAATTAAAGCCGATGCTGCAGCTGTTTGTTGTATAAACTCTCTTCTTTTCATAGTCATTAGTTTTTTAGCTGAATAAAGCGGTTATCAATAACAGGATTAAGGGTGTCTATCTTAGTAAAGTAGTCAATAAGGACATTTCTAATTTTATAATCCAAAACATAAAGGCTGTCATTAGTTTTAAAGAAATCCATGCGGTCTCCTCCGTTGTATAAATAATCGTTAGTGGCAACATTATAGGTCTTATTAAAATCTATATTTTGTCCATTAAGACCAGCAGATTTAAAATTACCATTGACATCCAAAACTATATTCAATTTTGAAATAGGATGTGCTCGTTTAGCTTTGACGAGATAGTCAATAAGTTCTTTTACTTGTGCGCCTTTTAATTTGACAACTACAGTGGAGTTGTCAAATGGCATCACTTCGTAAGCGGTTCTTGTAGTCACATTTCCTTTAGAAATAATAGCACGTATACCACCGTGATTTAGTAATACAAAATCAATATCTTCTCCAGTTCTGCCTTTAAAAATTGGGTTGGATTGTTCGTAAACGGCATCTGCCATCATGTTGCCAATGGCTGTATTATATTCACCATCTCCTTTAGAATAGGTATCTACAGCGTAGGTTAAAACACTATCTAGGTTAGCATTAACATGGTCTCTGTAAGGCTTGATAAAGTCTTCAACAGCTTGATCTATGTCTAGGCTGTCAGAAATATTAATTTGCTTTCCTTCAACTTTATTGAGATGCACCTCTTTTTTACAAGAGCTAAAAGCAACTAGGCAAACGAGAAGTATAAAATGTTTATAATTCATAGAATTTATTGTGAAATGTTTAGAATATCGTACGATGTGTTTTTACTACATTTGTACAAAGCATAAATATAAATGATTTTAAAGGCATTTAAGACAAAATCAAATCAAAAATACATCAACAAATTGTTAAGTGCTAGGAGTGTTGCAGTTAGTAACACCAAAATGAATACTGTTGGTGTTATTCTGAATATGAGTGAATATTCAGATTTTGAGTCGTTTAGAATATATTTTAAAGAGTTGGGAATTCATGAGGCAAAAACCAAAATTATCGCTTTTGTCGAAGATCCTAAAGATTCTAATGTGCTTTGGGATACCTATTTCAACCCTAAAGATTTTGGTTGGAAAGGAAAGATAAATAATATCGACTTACAAACCTTTATAGACACAAAGTTTGATGTATTGATTTGCTATTATGAAGAGCATCATTTAGAGCTTGACATGATCACAGCGCTATCTAAAGCAAATTTTAAAGTGGGTTTAACAAATGATGATCAACGTTTTTACGATTTGATGATTGATATAAAACCGAAAGAGTTTTCAGTTTTTAAAACAGAAATGAAAAAATATTTAACAGTTCTAAATAAATTATAATGACTAAATTTCATGGTACAGGTGTGGCTATTATTACACCTTTTAATGCAGATCTTACCGTAGATCACAATGCATTAGCAAACTTGGTAAACTTTAACATAGACAATGGCACCAATTATATAGTAATTAGCGGTACAACTGGAGAAAGTGTGACTATCACTAAACATGAAAAACAGGCTATTATTAAAACAATTGTAGAAGCCAATAATGGGCGAGTGCCTTTGGTTTTAGGTATTGGTGGGAATAATACAGCTCAGGTTATTGATGAAATTAAAACAACAGATTTAAGTGCTATAGATGCACTTTTATCAGTCTCACCTTACTACAGTAAGCCACAGCAAGAAGGAATTTATCAACACTTTAAAGCTATCTCTGAAGCATCTCCTGTTGATATTATTTTGTATAATGTTCCTGGTCGTACGTCATCAAATATGACGCCAGAAACAACCTTGCGCTTAGCAAGAGATTTTAAAAACATTATTGCGGTAAAAGAAGCTGGAAATAATGTGCACCAGTACTTAACATTATTAAGAGATAAGCCAGAAGATTTTTTAATCATATCTGGAGATGATGATCTTGTACTTGGTGTTGTATTAGCTGGAGGAGCTGGCGTTATATCGGTTTTAGGTCAAGCGTTACCTAAGCAATTTACGACAATGATAAATCTAGGATTGGAAGGAAAGGCCAAAGAAGCCTATAAGATTCATTTTGGTCTTATGGAAATGACATCACTTATTTTTTCTGAAAATAATCCTGCTGGTATAAAAGCAGTTTTAGAAGCATTGGACTTATCAAAATCTACTGTTAGATTGCCATTAGTTGAAGCAACAAGTGATCTTAAACAAAAGATTAAAATGGCACTTCAAAAAATAGAAGGCGAGATAAATAGTTAAATATTACTTAAACATAATAGCAGCCTAATTTCAACCGTTATTTTAGCATGAAATTTAGTTTTTATAATACGTTAGAAATACGTACTTTTGCAACCTGTTTTTTATTTATGAAGAAATTAGTTTACTTATTAGCAATTCTTTTAGCATTTAGTTCATGTAGTGAATATCAAAAGGCATTAAAGTCTGAGGATATAAAAACTAAGTTTGAGGTTGGTACTCAAATGTATGATGCTGGTAAATGGTCTAAGGCCAATAGAATTTTCGCTCAAATAGTACCCAATTATAGAGGGAAACCTCAAGCAGAAAAATTGATGTATATGTATGCGAGATCATTTTATGAAATGAAAAGTTACATAGAAGCCGGTTATCAATTAGGTCGATTTGAAAATGCATATCCAAACAGTGAAAAGGTTGAAGAAATAGCATTTTTAGCTGCTAAAAGTTATTATCAAGTGTCTCCTGTTTACAGTAAAGAACAGCAAGAGACTGTGGAAGCTCTAGAAAAACTTCAATTATTTGTAAATAAATATCCTAATTCTGAACTCTTGCCAGAAGCGAATAAGTTGATCAAAGAATTAGATTATAAATTAGAACGCAAAGCATTTGAAATTGCAAAACAATATAATAGAGTTGCTTATTTTGAATCTTCAGATTATGAAGCAGCAATAAAAGCTTTTGATAATTTCTTGGCAGATTTCCCTGGAACATCTTTCAAAGAACAAGCGATGTTTTATAGGTTAGATTCTGCATACAAATTAGGAATCAACAGTATTGATGCTAAAAAAGAAGCAAGATTAAATACAGCTATCAATTATTATGATAGTTTTAAAAAGTTTTTTCCAAATTCAGAATTGCTGAAAGATGCAGATAAGATGAATGAAGAAATGACAACAGCGGTACAACAATTTAATACAAAAAGTTAATTTACATATATAATGGATTTAAAGAAAACCAATGCTCCTGTTACAACAGAAACTTATGATAGAAATGTCATTGACGCTCCAACAGATAATATCTATGAAGCAATTTCTGTGATCTCAAAAAGAGCAGAACAGATCAACACTGATATCAGACGTGAGTTAGTTGACAAACTTGAAGAGTTCGCAACATATAACGATAGTCTTGAGGAAATCTTTGAAAATAAAGAGCAAATCGAAGTGTCTAAGTTCTACGAAAAATTGCCTAAGCCACACGCTTTAGCTGTTCAAGAATGGTTAGACGACAAGATTTATTACAGAAATACTGAAGACGACGTTCAGGAATAATACAAGCATGTCAATATTAAGCGGCAAAAATATACTATTAGGCATAACTGCTGGTATCGCTGCTTACAAGACAGCTAGCCTAGTAAGGCTATTTATAAAAGCAGGTGCTAACGTAAAGGTCGTTATGACACCTGCTTCTAAAGACTTCATCACACCTTTAACACTTTCAACTTTATCAAAAAATCCCGTCTATTCATCATTTACTAATGAAGATGATGATAATGCTATGTGGAATAATCATGTAGAGCTAGGACTCTGGGCTGATCTATTTATTATCGCACCAGCAACGGCAAATACCATGTCAAAAATGGTAAATGGCACTTGTGATAATCTATTGTTGGCGACCTATCTTTCTGCAAAATGCCCTGTCTATTTTGCACCAGCGATGGACCTAGATATGTATAAACACCAATCTACTATAAATTCTTTTGAAAAGTTGAATGCCTTCGGAAATGTGATGATACCTGCTACATCAGGAGAATTAGCAAGTGGTCTTGTGGGTGAAGGTCGAATGGCAGAACCTGAAGATATTGTTTCTTTTATAGAAAATGATGTTTTAGATAAATTGCCTCTAAGAGGAAAAAAAGTATTGATAACTGCTGGTCCAACTTATGAAGCAATAGACCCTGTACGATTTATAGGAAATCATTCTAGTGGTACAATGGGATTTGAAATTGCCAAAGCAGCAGCTAATCTTGGAGCTGAAGTGACTCTTGTTTCTGGTCCGTCATCGCAAGTGGTAACTCATAGTTTGATCAATGTGATTAGAGTAAAGAGTGCGCAAGAGATGTATGATGAAGTACATAAATATTTTGCTTCAGTTGATATTGCTATACTTTCTGCTGCTGTAGCCGACTATAGACCAAAAAATGTGGCAGATCAAAAAATAAAAAAGAAGGAAACAACGTTTACTATCGAGTTAGAGAAGACTAAAGATATTTTAAAGTCTTTAGGTGCTATTAAAAAGCTACAATTTCTCGTAGGTTTTGCATTAGAAACCAATAACGAATTAGAGCATGCTAAAGGTAAACTTGAATCTAAGAATCTAGATTTGATTGTTCTTAATTCTTTAAATGATAAAGGAGCAGGTTTTGGTGGTTCAACAAATAAAGTTACTTTTATAACAGCTTCTCATGAGATTATAGCTCATGAGTTAAAATCTAAGGCAGAAGTAGCGAAAGACTTAATGCAACAAATTTTAAAACAAACAGATGCGTAATTTCATATATATTCTATTAGCTTTAATGACAACGGTGTCTTGGTCGCAAGAACTAAATTGTAATGTTGTAGTAAATGCACAAAAAACTGGTAACGAAAATGTGCAAGTGTTTAAAACACTAGAACGTCAGCTAACAGAATTTATTAATAATACCAAATGGACAGACAAGTCCTTTAAGCCTCAAGAGCGTATAGATTGCGGGATGGTGATTACTATCGAAAATTATGATACCGATTTGTTTCAGGCTACACTACAGGTACAAAGTACACGCCCTGTTTTTGGTTCTACCTATGGAACACCTATCTATAATTATAATGATAAAGATTTTAACTTTCAATATTTAGAGTTTCAGAACTTCGTCTACAATCCAAATCAATTTGAGTCTAATTTAGTATCGATGATTACGTTTCATATATACATGATGTTAGGGTTGGATGCAGATACATTCTCTCTTAAAGGAGGAGAAGAATATTACAAACAAGCTCAAACTATTGTTAATTATTCACAGCAAAATAATGCAAAAGGTTGGAAGTTGTCTGATGGTCAACAAACACGTTTTGTTTTGATAGATAATGTGCTGTCACCAACGTTTAAAGAGTTTAGAGATGTTATGTATAATTACCATCGCAAAGGCTTGGATGAAATGAGTAATGATGCAAAAGAGGGCAAACAAACCATTGCAAAAACAATTACAGATTTACAGACTCTAAATAATCGTCGTCCAAACTCGTATTTAATGCGTGTGTTTTTTGATGCTAAATCAGATGAGATTCAGGACATATTTAGTGATGGGCCTTCGGTTAATGTATCTGATCTTATATCTACATTAACTAAGATTGCACCTTTCCATGCTGCCAAATGGCGTAAAATAAATTTCTAAGCTTTCACTTGTTTTATACTTAATTTCAGTATTTTCATACTGTAATTATTACTGCTTAAATGCTAACACAACTTACCATAAAAAATTATGCGCTTATTGATGAACTTCATGTAAGTTTCAATAACGGTTTGTCTATTATTACAGGGGAAACCGGAGCTGGAAAGTCTATTTTGTTAGGAGGACTGTCCTTAATTTTAGGTAAACGAGCAGACCTTAGTAGTATTAAAGACTCGTCAAAAAAGTGTATAATTGAAGCGACTTTTGACGTTGCTAAATATAATTTGAAGTCTTTATTTGATACTGAAGATTTAGATTATGAGGCTTTCACTATTATTAGAAGGGAGATTTTACCTTCAGGGAAGTCTAGAGCATTTATTAATGATACTCCAGTAAATTTAAATAACCTCCAGGTTATAGGTGAGCACTTATTAGATATTCATTCGCAGCATCAAACTTTGCAGCTTACCAATGATGATTTTCAATTTCAAATTATTGATGCTTTAGCAGATAATTCAAATAGTTTGACTGCCTACTCCGAAGCGCTTAACAGTTACAAAGATTTAAAATTTCAGTTAGAAGCTGTGCAAAAGCAAAAAGCAGAGTCTATAAAAGAATTTGACTATAATTTGTTTTTATTAAGGGAATTGGATGAAGCTAAATTGGTGTCTGGAGAACTGGAAGCATTAGAAAGTGAGTACGAAACGCTCAATAATGTTGAGGAGATAAAGGAAAAATTAGCCCATTCTCATCAGTTGTTAAATAATGATGATGTAGGCATTATAAATCATCTCACAGAGGTCAAAAATCTATTAGGTAAATTATCTGGCTATGGAAAGCAATATGAAGATGTTTCTCAGCGTGTTGCTAGTACTTTAATTGAATTAGATGATATTTTTTCGGAAATTGAACAGCTTGAAGATCAGTTAGAGGCAGATCCAAATCGCCTGGATAGTGTCAATACTAAATTACAGGTCATTCACAACTTGATGCAAAAACATACCGTATCATCTGTGGAAGAACTCATTACTATTAAAGAGAAGCTATCTCAAAACGTTTCTATGACTGAAAGCTTAGATGCTGTCATTATTGAAAAAGAAAACGAAATAAATGATTTAGAAAGGCAATTAAAGTCTATGGCTATTTCTATTCACGATAATCGAGCAGCAATTATTCCAGAGTTAATTCAGCAATTGGAAACGATTTTATCAACATTGGGAATGCTTAATGCTAAATTCAAAATAGAATTGGAAACCTCAGATTCATTTTTAACAAACGGTACCGATCGTCTGCGATTTTTATTTTCAGCAAATAAAGGTGGTCAGTTTAATGATCTTAAAAAATCAGCTTCTGGAGGAGAATTATCAAGAATCATGTTGGCTATTAAATCGGTTTTATCAAAATACAAACAGTTGCCAACCATAATGTTTGACGAAATAGATACTGGTGTATCTGGTGAAATTTCGAATAAAATGGCTGGTATTATGCAGCAGATGAGTAAAACGATGCAAGTATTTACCATTACACATTTACCACAAATAGCAGCAAAGGGCGATTCTCATTTTAAAGTCTATAAAACAGATATAGATAATGTGACTCAAACCCAGCTTAAAAAATTAAATCCAGATGAACGTATTGTTGAGATCGCAGAGATGCTTGGAGGTATAGATGTTACAAATTCAGCTATAGAGCATGCAAAACAATTACTCAATTAATACTATCTTTGAACCATAAATAATCAACTAACATCTTAATTATATACGCATGTCATACAATTTATTAAAAGGAAAACGCGGAATTATCTTCGGCGCATTAGACCCAAATTCAATCGCTTGGAAAACAGCAGAGCGTGTTCATGAAGAAGGAGGTACGTTTGTATTAACAAATGCACCAATTGCAATGCGAATGGGACAAATCAATGATTTAGCAGAAAAAACTGGATCACAAATTATTCCGGCTGATGCAACCTCTGAGGAGGATTTAGAAAATTTAGTTGCTAAGTCTATGGAGATTCTTGGCGGTAAGCTTGATTTTGTATTGCATTCTATTGGGATGTCTATAAATGTAAGAAAAGGTAGGGCTTATACTGATCAAAAATACGATTGGACACAAAAAGGAACAGATGTATCTGCAATGTCATTTCATAAAGTTATGCAAACCTTATACAAAGCAGATGCTATGAACGAATGGGGAAGTATTGTCGCCTTAACATATATGGCTGCTCAACGTGTATTTCCTGATTATAATGATATGGCTGATAACAAAGCGTATTTAGAAAGTATAGCACGTAGTTTTGGTTATTTCTTCGGAAGAGATAAAAAGGTAAGAGTCAATACCATTTCTCAATCACCAACTCCAACTACCGCTGGACAAGGTGTAAAAGGTTTTGACGGATTTATAGCTTATGCAGAAAAAATGTCACCATTAGGAAATGCAACAGCTCTAGATTGTGCGAATTACACAGTAACTTTATTTAGTGATTTAACAAAGCGAGTGACATTACAAAACTTATACAATGATGGAGGGTTTAGTAATATGGGTGTGAGTGATGCAGTTATGGATACTTTTGTGGATAATCAATAAGCTCTCAATACATATAACTTATAACCGATGTTAACGCATCGGTTTTTTTTATTTTAGAAGTGTCTACTTTATAAAATAATTCACTCGTTGAATAGATGAAATGCTTTTTTTTTCGATATAATTATTTGTAAATGACTATTGTTTTTTAATAAAAACACTAAAAAATAGAATTATTTTCAGTTTTTATGTTAAAACTTTAAAATTTATAAAGTATGGTGTAACCATTTGTCGGCTTTTTATTAAGATTCATCGAATTGTTAATATCTTGTTAAGTTCTTTTTCAGCCTAAAGCTTTTAATATGAATAATTTACAAGGCATTAATTAATTCTTTAACTAAAAACCAACAAAAAATGAAGAAAATTACTTTATTGATTTTTCTACTGGTCACCAGTTTTACATTCTCCCAAGAGGATTGTGCTGGAGTAGTAGATTTAAGCGCTTTGACAAGTCCATATAATGGGGATACGACGGGCGCTATTAATGATTTCGGACAGGATTGTTTAACCAATGCTGATGCACCAGATCAGGTGTTCTCAATTCTTGTTCCAGCAGGACAACAACTAGTTATTGGGCAATCTGCTAATGGTTATGACTCTAAGCATAGAGTCGCTTATGGTACTTGTCCAGGAGAAATACTTATTGATTGTACTGATGACCCAGACACTCAAACAATAACTTGGGATAATGATACTGGATCTGATCAAACTGTTTTTTGGACTCAGTCTGCATTTTCTACAGGATCAGGTACCTTTACACTCGAATGGGTAGTACAAGACCCTCCTTCTGCACCAGATAATGACGATTGTGTTAACGCAATAGCAATTGCTTGTGGGGATTCTGTAACAGGATCAACAGCAGCTGCAACAGATAGTGAAGGTAATGCAGCACCTGATGTGTTCTATTCAATATCTGGAACTGACAATGGGGAAGAAGTAACAGTTAGCTTATGTGGTTCTTCATTTGATACAGTACTAAACGTATTTGATGCCTGTGGAGGAAATGTGGTAGCAACCAACGATGACTCATGTAGTTTACAATCTGAATTGACATTTACTTCAGATGGAGCAACAACATATATTGTAAGGGTTGAAGGTTTTGGATCTAATTCTGGTGATTATGCTTTAGCAGTATCATGTGTGCCACCACCAGAATGCACACCTGCAACAATAGATAGTTCAACGGTAGTTGATAGTTGTAATCCAGATGGTACAGGAACCTTTACGGTAGATATTGTTGTTTCTGATGCTGGAGACGCAGGAAGTGTATTTGATGATGGTATAAACCCAACAGAGGCAGTTGTAGCTGGTACAGTAACGATGGGGCCATATGATAGCGGTGATTCAGTTACGATAGAATTAACAGCTTTAGACCCAGCATGTAGTTCAACTGTTGGAACATTTGAGTTTACATGTCCGCAACCAGCACCAGATAATGACGATTGTGTCAATGCAACAGCAATTGCTTGTGGGGATTCTGTAACAGGATCAACAGCAAGTGCAACAGATAGCGAAGGTAATGCTGCGCCAGATGTATTTTATTCAATAGCAGGAACAGCTAATGGTGAAGAAATTACAGTTAGTTTATGCGGCTCTTCATTTGATACAGTACTAAACGTATTTGATGCCTGCAGTGGAAATGTGGTAGCAACCAACGATGACTCATGTAGTTTACAATCTGAATTGACATTTACTTCAGATGGAGCAACAACATATATTGTAAGGGTTGAAGGTTTTGGATCTAATTCTGGTGATTATGCTTTAGCAGTATCATGTGTGCCACCACCAGCATGTACACCTGCAACAATAGATAGTTCAACGGTAGTTGATAGTTGTAATCCAGATGGTACAGGAACCTTTACGGTAGATATTGTTGTTTCTGATGCTGGAGACGCAGGAAGTGTATTTGATGATGGTATAAACCCAACTGAGGCAGTTGTAGCTGGTACAGTAACGATGGGGCCATATGATAGTGGTGATTCAGTTACGATAGAATTAACAGCTTTAGACCCAGCATGTAGTTCAACTGTTGGAACATTTGAGTTTACGTGCCCATTACCTGGTCCAGATAATGATGATTGTATTGATGCGACAGCTATAGCATGCGGCGATACGGTAACAGGTTCAACAGCAAATGCTACCGATAGTGGAGGAACTGCTTCACCAGATGTATTCTATTCATTATCAGGTACAGCTTTAGATGAAGTGGTAACTGTTAGCTTATGTGGTTCATCGTTTGACACAAGATTAGAAGTATTTGATGCTTGTGATGGAAATATAGTAGCTTCAAATGATGATTCATGTGGGCTGCAATCTGAATTAACATTCGCATCAGATGGTGCAACTACCTATATTATTAGAGTTGAAGGTTTTGGTTCTAATTCGGGTGATTATGAATTAACCATTTCATGTGAGGAACCAGCAAATCCACCAGAAAATGATGACGTTGCAGGTGCTATTGATTTGCCAGTAGGTAATACGCTTTGTGAAACTACGGTATTAGGAACTAATGTTGCTTCTACAACTTCAGCAGAAAATGAAGGAGCTTCTTGTGGTACACCAGAAGGAGACGTTTGGTTTAAAGTCATGGTTCCATTTACAGGAGAGTTAACTATTGAAACTTCAAATTCTGGAGACGCTAGTTCTATTACTGATACAGTAATGGCAGTGTATTCTGGAACATCTGGAGCTTTAGTAGAAGTTGGATGTGATGATGATGGTGCAGCTGGATTATTCTCTCAAGTAGCATTATCTGGCCTTACTCCAGGAGATGTGCTCTTAGTGCGTGTTTGGGAATTTGGCGATGATACTAAAGGAAACTTTAATATTTGTGCATGGTCTCCAACGAGTTTAGGAGTGGAAGACGATACGTTTGCTGGATTTAATTATTATCCAAACCCAGTTAAAGATGTATTAACACTTGATTCTCCTAATAGAGCAATTGATAAAATTGAAGTATTTAATGTTTTAGGACAACGTATTATTGCTATTGATAGTCAAAATACAATCCAAAACATTGATATGTCTAATTTACAATCGGGAGCATATATCGTTAAGGTTTCTATTGAAAGTCAAACCAAAGCGATAAGAGTGCTGAAAGAATAATAATCGTATTGTTATTTGATAAAATTAAAAGAGGTCTGTATGGACCTCTTTTTTATTCATATATTGTATAAGTTAATTTTTAGATTATGAGAAAAACATATTTTCCCTCTCTATTTTGTTTCTTTTTAGTCTCTTTGATGTATTCTCAAATACAATTTGCAAATGTAGCTAATGATCTTGGTGCTGACATTTCACCAGGATTGACATCCTATGGTAATGGGATTTCATTTTTCGATTATAATAATGATGGATGGGACGATATTACTATAAGTACGGCAGATAATAATGAACTTAGGTTTTTTAAAAATATATATGGCGTTTTTGTAGAACAAGATTTTAATTTGTCTTATATAAATTATCAAACCCGATGTGTTGTATGGGTAGATTTCGATAATGATGGAGACAACGATTTATTTGTGACTAGTGATACAAATGGAAATAAACTGCTAAGAAACCAAGGGAATATGGTCTTTGAAGATATTTCTGCTACTACTGGTATGGTAACTGGCAATGTGTTTACCTTCGGTGCGTCTTGGGGAGATTATGATAATGATGGATATTTAGATGTGTTTTTAAGTAATAGGACATCAATATTTTCTAATATACTTTATAAGAATAATGGAGATGGAACATTTACAGATGTTACCATACTAGCAGGAATAAACGGTAGCCCTGTATTTTCATTTTGTTCTGCATTTTTAGATATTAATAATGATGGTCATCAAGACATTTATGTTTCCAATGATAAGTTTAGTTATGAGAATAAACTTTATAAGAACAATGGTGACGGAACCTTTACCGATATAAGTGTATCATCTGGAACAAATATTGCTATTGATGCTATGTCTACTACTGTTGGCGATTATAATAAAGATGGCTACTTCGATATTTATATAACAAATAGTCCCTCTGGGAATTATCTATTGAAAAATAATGGAGATGAAACCTTTCAGAATGTAGCAGTGTCTACAGGAACTAGCTTTGATAGTATTGGTTGGGGAGCTGTATTTTTTGAAGCTGATAATGATAGTGACCTCGATTTGTATGTAAGCGGACAATTAAACGGAAGTCAAGTAGGATTATTGTCTGCGGCATTTTATGAAAACAACAATAACAATACATTTACCTTAAATAATAGTTGTTTTCCAGGAGACAATGGGACAAGCTATTCTAATGCTGTTGGTGATATTGATAATGATGGATTGTTGGATATCGTTGTTAGTAATGATGGTCAAGATATATTTCTGTGGAAAAACATGACGCTTAATTCATTACATTGGATAAAACTGAAGTTAGAAGGAACTCAAAGTAATAAAAATGCGATAGGAGCAAGGGTTGAGGTTTCTGTCAATGGAGAAAAACAATATGGATATAAGTTATGCGGCGAAGGTTATCTAGGACAAAACTCTAACATAATGCATTTTGGATTAGATGACAATGTGTTGATTGATTATATTAAAGTATTTTGGCCAAGTGGCTTAGAGGAAACATATTTTAATATTCAATCTAATCAAATACTTACTCTTTTAGAGGGTAGCGCTTTAGGGGTTGATGAGAATGCGATTGATTATGGTTTGACTGCTTCTCCAAACCCAGTAACAAATCTATTGAAACTTGAGTCTACTGAAGTTATTGATACAATTGAAGTATTTACTGTTTTAGGACAGCGAATCATTGCTGTTGATGGCCAACATACAATCCAAAACATAGACATGTCTAGTTTGCAATCTGGAGCCTATATCTTAAAAGCTTCTATCAAAAATAAAATAGAAGTTATCCAAGTGCTAAAACAGTAATAATCGCTTATAATTTAACTTGAATAAAAATGATTTAGATAGTGACATTTTTAACCAAAATTTTTTGATTATTTTTTATTGAGGTCAATCAGATTTTTTAATCCATTGATTTCAAAACTAATACCTCTTTTCATCGGTGTTTTTTTCTTTTTATCGATTATATAATATACATTTCTGTTTATTAGAGAAATATCATAATTTTAAGACTTATTAATTAAATTCGACTAAATATGAAAAAAATTACTTTATTATTAATGTTTGCTTTGGTAAGCGGTTTTTGTTTTGCACAACCTGCAAATGATGATCCTTCTGGAGCTACAGCTTTGACTGTAGGTGTTGTATTTGCAGATAACGCAGTTGTTGCAACTAATGTAGCCTCTACGGATTCTGAAGTAGCAGATCCTTCAATTCCTACTACGACGTGTGGAGCATATGCTGGAGAAGATGTATGGTTTACAGTTACAGTTCCTGCTACAGGTAACGTTAGTCTAGGAACTGATGCAAATGCTGGATCTACTATGACTGATACAGTTCTTGAGGTGTATTCTGGAGCTATTGGAGCTTTCGTGTCAGAAGGCTGTAACGATGACGGTGGACCTGGTGCTTTTTCTTTAGTGCAGTTAACAGGAAGAACACCTGGAGAAGTACTATATGTAAGAGTATGGGAGTATAATGGAGGTATTACAGATACATTCCAAGCATCTGCTTATGATACACCACCTCCATCAAATGATGATTGTGCAAATGCTATTGCTGTAAACTGTGATGATGTTGTAACAGGAGATACTTCAGTTAGCGGTGTTACGGATACAGTTGGTAACCCATCAAATGATTTATGGTATTCTTATGCTGGTCCTGCAGGAGATATTACTGTAAGTTTATGTAACTCAAGCTATGATACTTTTATTAGAGTATTTGATGCTTGTGGTGGTTCAGAAATTGCTTCTAATGATGATTCTTGTGGTACACGTTCTTCTACAACGTTTACTGCAGATGGAACGTCAACTTATTATATAGCTGTCGAAGGATTTAATGCTAATAATGGTGCATTCGAATTGTTAGTAGAATGTGCTGGAACTATACCTCCTCCAGCAAATGATGAGTGTGCTAATGCTATTGGATTAACCCTTTTAACTCCTGAAAGTGGAACTACAGCAGGTGCTACAGAAGACCTTTCTCATGAGAAGCCAGGGTGTGATCCATTTGGTACTATTGCTGATGTTTGGTACTCATTCACAATGCCAGTTGGAACAAATACTTTAAATGTAACGACTACTGTTTCTGGTACATCTTCTGAAGCTAACTTAGCAATTTATCCAAATGACTGTAACATTCTTGATGCTAATATTTTAGCTTGTGATGATACAGGTGGAGTTGCAGGTGAAACATTAACAATTGCTGCGCCAGCAGGTACAACTTACTTAATCCGTGTTTGGAGTGATGGTGTTGCACCAAGACTTTCTGGAGAAGCTCCTACCGAAGCTCGTATCGAAGGAACATTTGATGTTGTTGCAGATGCTACATTAAGTACTGAAGAATTTGAAAATGAAAATGCATTTACATATTTCCCTAACCCAGTGAAAGGTGAGTTAACATTAAATGCACAAAAAGATATTCAAAATGTTGCTGTATTTAACATGTTAGGACAAGAAGTTCTTAGAACTGCTCCTAATGCTGTTGAAAGCACTATTAACATGAATGCATTAAGCCAAGGTGCTTACTTCGTTCAGGTTACAATTGGTGATGTTACAGAAACTGTGAGAATTATTAAGCAATAAGCTTAAACTTAAATACTTATTCAAAAGCCACCTTAAAGGTGGCTTTTGTATTTTCTTTACTTACCTTTGTGAGGTATGAAAGCATTGCAATTTTCCTTTATAATTCCTGTATTTAATAGACCAGATGAAGTACAGGAACTCCTTAGTAGTTTTAGTAGTTTGGATGGCGATTTGTCGTTTGAGATTGTTATTGTAGAAGACGGTTCTAGCATTGATTGTAAGACCATTGTTGAAAATTTTGATGATTTAAATATTGCATATTACTACAAGGAAAATTCTGGACCTGGAGATTCTAGAAATTTCGGAATGCAAAAAGCTAAAGGGAATTACTTTATTATTTTAGATTCTGACTGTTTATTACCTAAACAATACTTGACCATTGTAAATAACTATTTGTCCTCTAATTTTGTGCATTGCTATGGAGGTCCAGATGCAGCTCATAGTTCTTTTACAGATTTGCAAAAAGCTATAAACTTTGCAATGACATCCTTTATTACAACAGGTGGTATACGTGGAGGTCGTATATCTGGCGATAAATTTCAACCTCGTAGTTTTAATATGGGGCTGTCAAAGGAAGCCTTTTTGAAATCTGGAGGTTTTGGTGTGATTCATCCAGGCGAAGACCCTGACTTATCGATAAGATTAAATAATCTAGGTTATGAGACCATATTAATTAATGAAGCTTACGTCTATCATAAACGACGAATTTCTTGGAAAAAATTCTATCAACAAGTTCATAAGTTTGGTTTGGTAAGGCCAATCCTTAATAAGTGGCATCCAAAAACATCACGTCTAACATATTGGTTCCCTACATTGTTTTCAATAGGTTTTATTGTTTCTATTGTATTGTTCTTATTAGATTATCAATTCTTTTTGGGTATTTATATCTTTTATCTTGCATTGGCATTTATTCTCGCATATACCAAAACATTAAATCTTAGTGTGGCCATTCAATCCATTTTGGCTATTTTTATTCAGTTCTTTGGTTATGGTTATGGATTTTTAAAATCTACATTTGCCATTTCGGTTTTAAATAAACGTCCTGAACAGAGATTTCCTAAATTATTTTTTAAAAATGCTAAATAGTATAAAACTAAAAATAGGACAGTCAATTAGAAACAAGAAATTAAATGTTTTTGGACTTTTCTTTTTAATAGCATTTTTAATATTAGTGGTGACCAAACTTTCAGAAAACTATGTAGAAACAATCCCTCTAAGTATCGAGTATAAAAATTTACCAGAGACTAATGTTATTACATTAGATAGTATTCCTAAGGTGAATGTTACGGTGTCTACACATGGGTTTAACTTATTCTCTTATTATTTTTATGACAAGACTTATATACTAGATTTTGAAAATAGTACTGATTTAAAAGATAATACGTATCTGTGGGTTGCCGAAAAAGGAAGATATGCGATTAAAGAACAATTTGGAAATTCGGTTGAAATTGTTTCGGTAAAACCAGATACCTTAGTATTTCCGTTTGGAAAGTTAAGTACTAAGAAAGTACCAGTTATCTTAAAATCGAAGATCAATTTTCGTAGTGGATATGATGTCTTAAACGAGATAGTTCTTATTCCAGATTCTGTTAAAATCATTGGTGCTGAAGAGGAAATTTCTGAAATTGAATTTATTGAAACCAAACCTTTTGATTTAAGCGATGTAAAAACTAATATAAATACTTTGGTCGATCTAGAATTCGTAAATGCCTCAAAACATTTGAAGCTTTCAGCAGAAAAAATAAGAATTAAAGCAGAGGTCGACAAGTTTACAGAAGGAACATTCAAAATTCCGATCACCATATTAAATAAGCCTAATAAAAAGGATGTTAATTTTTTTCCGAAGCATATAACAGTCTCATATTATATTAGTTTGAAAGACTATAAGCATGTGACGCCAAATGACTTTAAGATTGAGTGTGACTACAATGAAGTCTTAAAATCTGGAAATCCATATTTCACACCTAAATTAATTGTCAATTCGAGTAAAGTGAAGTCTGCAAAAATGAAGCAGAATAAAGTAGAATATATAATCATTAAATGACGATAGTTGGACTTACAGGAGGTATTGGTAGTGGTAAAACTACGGTGGCAGCTTTTTTTAAAGCCTTAGATGTTCCTATTTATATTGCAGATGTAGAAGCTAAACTACTTATGGGTAGATCTAAAGTAATTAGGCGCAAGCTCATTGCTCTTTTTGGAGAAGAGGCTTATGTAGACAATGAACTTAATAGAGCATATATTGCATCGAAAATCTTCAATGATAAAACGTACTTAGAAAGAATGAATGCTATAGTGCATCCTAAAGTGGCTTCACATTTTAAAAGATGGATGGCTAAACAAAAATCTGAATACGTTATTAAAGAAGCAGCTATCATTTTTGAACAAGGTAAAGAAGAACAATACGACTTTATTATTACAGTAACTGCAGATATTGAAGAACGGATTAAACGTGTTATCAAGCGAGATAATAGCAGTAGATCAAAAATCATGGCGATTTTAAATAATCAAATGAGTGATCAAGAAAAAATAGAAAAGTCTCATTTTGTGATTGTTAACGATGATTTAGAAGATGTGAAAAAACAAGTTCAAAAAATTCATCAATCTATCCTTAAAAAAATCAAAAAACTTCAATTTTAACATATTTGTTAATGTAAGGTTAAATGGCAATCGTTCTAAATGTTAAAATACTAAATTTGAACGATGGGCAAAAAGCTATTCATTTTATTGGTGGTTTTGATGAGTTTGTCACTCATCGGCATCATTTTCGTTCAAGCATTTTTTATTAATAATACCTTAAAAAACGAGGAGAAACAATTTACGTCTGACGTAATTCGATCTCTAAGTTTAGTGTCTAAAGCGATAGAAGATAAAGAGCTTCTTAGTTACGATAGATTATATAAAGAGGTAACTAAAAATGGTCGAACACCTGATACAACAGAAATCAAGCAACTCTTGATTTATGATTCTTTTGATGAAGACACAAATCAGGCGATTCGATTTAAAAATGCGATTGCGGAAGAAAGCTTTAAAGTGCCATCATTGTTCTTTGACATTGGTACAGACAGTATAAACATAAGTAGGTTTACTAATATAAGTGAAACCAAAGTTTATGACCGCAGTCCTATAGATGGTAAAATTAGCTTAAGCCCAACACAAACATTCAGAGATTATAGTACAATGGATGATTTAGGTCGTAGTTTTTACAAAAAAAACTATCGCGCTGTATATAAAAATTATCCAATTTACAAGCGTATTACTAATGATGAAGTTTCAGATTTTTTGCAATCGCAGTTTTCTATAAGCGGTATTAAAACAGCTTTTGAATACGCGATTTATGATAAGGATTTATCCACGAAGATTAGATCAGATAATTTCGAATTAAACCCAGAATCAACTATTGGAATTCCAGTTTTTCTGGACGATAAAGGAAGAAGTAAATTTTCGCTCTATGTAGATTTTCCGGAGCGAAGAAAGTATTTGTTGTCTTCTATATTAGGAATGATTGTATTATCTATCATTTTTACATCAATAATCATTTTGGCATATTCAAGCGCCATTTATCAATTAATTAGACAGCGTCAAATTTCTCAAATAAAAACAGATTTTATAAACAATATGACGCATGAGTTTAAAACACCAATTGCGACAATAAATTTAGCTTTAGACTCTATTAGAAACCCAAAAATAATAGGAGATCAAGATAAAGTCATGCGCTACTTGAAAATGATTAAAGATGAAAATAAGCGAATGCACGCTCAAGTAGAAAATGTATTGCGAATTTCTAAGTTAGAAAAAAATGAACTTAATATTAGTAAGGAACGTGTAAAGTTACACGACCTAGTTGAAGATGCAGTCACTCATGTAGAACTGATAGTTGAAGATAGAAAAGGCTATGTTAAGACACATCTAGAAGCAGATAAATCGTCAGTTTTAGCTAACGAAACTCACTTTACAAATGTGATTGTCAATATTTTAGACAATGCTATTAAATATAGTGATGATGCTCCTAAAATTGATGTTTATACTGAAAATATTGGTAATAATGTACTACTTAAGATTTCAGATCAAGGAAATGGAATGTCTAAGTTAGTTCAAAAGCGAGTGTTCGAGAAGTTTTATAGAGAGCACACAGGAAATGTACACAATGTAAAAGGTCATGGTTTAGGTTTGGCATATGTTAAACGAATTGTAGACGACCATCAAGGTCATATATCAGTAGAAAGTGAAAAGGGAAAAGGTAGCACATTCACAATAAAGCTACCATTAATATCATAAATTATGGAAGAGCAAAATAAGAAAATACTTTTAGTAGAAGACGATCCAAATTTTGGAACTGTTTTAAAAGATTATTTAAATATGAACGACTATGATGTGGTTCATGCTAAAAACGGAATGGAAGGTTTCGAAAAATTCAAAAAGGATGATTACGATCTGTGTATCTTAGATGTAATGATGCCTTACAAAGATGGATTTACTCTAGCCAAAGAGATTAGAGAAAAGAATACTGATGTACCGATTATTTTCTTAACAGCCAAGGCTATGAAAGAGGACGTGCTTAAAGGTTATAAAGTAGGAGCAGACGACTATTTAAATAAGCCATTTGATAGCGAAGTACTTTTAATGAAGATCAAGGCGATCATGCAAAGAAAAGCTACAGATACAATCGCAGATAGTAAGCAATTTGAATTCAAAATTGGAAGATTTGATTTAAACTCTAAGTTGCGTTTCTTGAAATTTAATGGTAAAGATCCTATTAAATTATCTCCAAAAGAAAATGAATTACTCCGTATGTTAGCATTGCATGAAAATGATTTAATGCCTCGTGAATTAGCGTTAACCAAAATATGGAGAGACGATAACTATTTTACATCACGTAGTATGGATGTATATATCGCTAAACTAAGAAAGTATTTAAAATTAGATGAAAACGTTGAAATTTTAAATATTCATGGTGAAGGCTTTAGATTAGTAGTTAATCAAGATGCTTAAAGAGAATTAGTTATAAAACAAAAAGCCAGTCATTTAATGATTGGCTTTTTTATTGGTTAAATTTGTGTTTTGATGGCTTTTATAATAGCCTCTAGGTCGTATTCATAATCAAACCAAAGTGTATCTTCATTTTTTTTAAACCAAGTAAGTTGTCGTTTTGCAAAGCGTCTCGTATTCTTTTTTATTTCTGAAATGGCAAAATTTAGATCCCATTCTCCATTCAAATACTTAAATAACTCTTTATAACCAACCGTATTTAAAGCATTAAGGTTCTGCTTAGATTGTAAGCTTTTGACCTCATCAATTAGTCCTTCATCAATCATTAAATCAACACGTCTATTAATTCTATCATATATAACAGCTCGATCGGCTGTTAAACCAATTGTAATTGTTTTAAAGACTCTCGATTTATCCTGACCTTTTAAAAAGGAAGAGTAGGGCTTTCCGCTAGATAAGCAAACCTCCAAAGCTCTTATCACACGTTGTGGATTATTTATAGCAATAGATTGATAAGCTTTTGGGTCTAATTGTTTCAGCTGAAATTGTAAGGCTTCAAGTCCGTCGGTTTGTAGTCTAGTATTAAGTTGCTCTCTTATGGCTATATCAACCTTTGGCAATTCATCTAAACCTTTTGTGACCGCATTAACATATAACCCAGAGCCGCCAACCATAATAACAACTTGATGTTCTTCATGAAGTGTTTTAAGTAAGGCAATAGCGTCATTTTCAAAAGCACCAACATTGTAATAATTCTCTACAGATAAATGTTTAATAAAATGATGTGGAGCGGCTGCTAATTCTGATGGCGTTGGCGCTGCAGTTCCAATTTGCATTTCTTTGTAGAATTGTCTAGAATCTGCCGATATGATTTCCGTATTAAAATAATTAGCTAGTTTAATACTAAGTGCTGTTTTTCCTATGGCAGTAGGACCAACAATAGATATTAAATATTTATTCTTCATTTAAAATATTACCACAATTATGGCAAAAGTGAGCACCATCGCGGTGATTACCAGCTAAACAGTTTGGGCAGGATTGTGTGTTTGTGTGTACATCATGCTTTTTTATTTTTGTCATTTCAGATGAAACGATTCCAGTTGGTATAGCAATAATCCCGTAACCCATTATCATTATTAAGGATGCAATGAATTGACCTAAAGGTGTTGCGGGAGCAATGTCTCCATAACCTACAGTAGTTAAGGTGACAATAGCCCAATAGACACTTCTAGGAATACTTGTAAACCCACTACCTTCTTCACTTTCAACCAAATACATGACTGTACCTAAAATGATACAAAGAATGATCACGAATGAAAGAAAAACGGCAATTTTTGCACGACTCGTTTTTAAGGCGCGAACAAAATTTGTTGAAGCACCTATATAGCGAGTAAGTTTTAAAATTCTAAAGACTCGTAATAGTCGTAAAGCTCTAAACGCAACAAATGAACTAGAACTTACAAAAAAGAATGATAGATACATAGGTATTGTAGATAAGAGGTCTACAATGCCATAGAAACTAAAAACATACTTCCATGGTTTTTTAACAGTGATGACCCTAGCAATATATTCTATAGAAAATAAAATAGTAATAATCCATTCAGAAACAACAAGAAAGTTATGATATTTTGTATCAATACTGTCAACACTTTCTAGCATAACTAAAATAATGCTAGTAAGAATAACAATAAGCAGAACCACATCAAATAATTTTCCAGCAGGTGTGTCTGCTTCATAAATTATTTCATGAAGTTTTTTTTGCCACTTTGATGTTAGGTTGCTCATTAATTCAAAAATACTAAAAAGTTTATTGTTTTTTCTCTAAAACAATAAGTGCATTGTTTTGAGTATCGATGACTTTAGTCATAATCGTTTTTAAGGCGTCATAATAAATAGAGTCGTATATGGACTCATTGAACGATAATTTTAAATATAAGGTTACTGAATTTCCATTTTGCTGTGTAGACACAAAAAGAGAACCTTTGTTTTCCGGTAACTTTAAATTAAAAGATTCTGGAATTTCATTAATTTGATAGGACTCATCAATATTGACTTTGATCTTATGAATAAAAACGTCTTTGTACCCAAAGTCAATGGGATACGTTCTTTCTTGAAGTTTGAATGGGTTTTCTGTAAAAAACTTAAACAGAAACGGGTTAAGGTAAACTGTATTGCCAACAATGTCAGGTGTTGTTTCTACTTTGAAATTAAAATAAAAATCAGAACTTTTTTTATCAGTACTTATAATTTTTGAATCCGAAATATCTACCGACGCATATCGACTTTTAATACGATCTACATAAGCAGCGGTATTGTTAAAGTAGTTTTTACGATCACTTAATGCATTATAACCAGTAGTCTTATAGTTGACATTACCTTTTAATTGTTGATTGGCATCAAAATCTAGAGTATAACTGTATTCGGCTAAACTAAAATCCTTAATATCGATATCATACCATTGACTTCCTTTGTCAAAATCTAGTAATCTACCATATTGATTAAGGCATCTAAATGGAATTTGACCAAATGTTAGATAGTCGTCAGTGGCATCTAAAAGATATGTTTTTCCGTCTATGTCTACCTTAACAATAAGGTAATTGAAATCTGATAATACAGGATATATCTTTGTAGCAAAGCCATTTCTTCTTGTTGACAATAAGATTGGTTTGGCATCTATACCATAGGCAATTAAAAGGTTATTTAGAAAAGTGTTGATTTCTCCAACATTTCCAGATTTTTCTTTGATAAGATCTTTGATCGAAATATTTTCTAAAACCCTAAACTTTTCATTCCAAACAAAATTTTCTTGGACGTATTTAAATATACTTTGTGCTTTTTTTAAATCGTCAGATTCAATATTAAAATCATAATCTATTGCGTTTTTTACAGTTTTGGTTTTTCTAAGTTGAATGCCTAAATCGGTATCTTTTTCAATTTCATTATCTGTAGACTTCCATGTTTTGGTTATATTATCAATAGACCCATTAAAACCTCTAAATACTTTCAATTCATATTCAATTCTTGCCAGATAATTATCTTTAGTTGTCATATAACCTTCTTCAATAAAAGCAGGAATATTCTTCATAACATATTTATATACACCACAATTTGCATTAGCACCTCCGCCACCTTGTAAGCAATTCTTTTTTACTCCAGAATAGTTGGTAGTTAATTTTTGTCCGCCGACTAGTTTAATATTATATTCCCAATTTGCAGGTATGCTGGCGTTATACTCACTATACAATACTGGGATATCATCTTGGAAATTCCAACCTTTATACTTAAACATAAACGGAGATTCTAAGGTATAGCTATAGTTAATTACAGAGCCTTCTTTGATACTTGGAAAAGCAAATTTTACAAGTTTGTATTTGTCGTTGTATTGCTCTTCAAAAATGGCAGCTTTTTCAAGTTTGGTCGTTATAACTTCACCATTTTTGATATTATAAACCGTAGCATTAATGTCTTTAATTTTTTCTTTACCTCCTTTTTTGTCATCATAGAGAAAAATTGAGATTTCGGCATGTTCAAAACCATTTCGGTTTAGAATTTTTATTTTTCGCTTGACTTCAGTGTTTAGTTTATAAGAAGATTTGTCCACATAACTATTTCCATATTCATATATAACCAAGGCATTCGCCGTAGAGTCTTTTGCGAAAATTTTTTGCTCAATATCAGGTTTTGTTACTTCGAAGCCTTCAGAGTGATACTCATTTTGGGCATTTGCTGTTAAAAAAAATAAAAGTAAGATAAGAGTAATATATTTCATATACTGTTGAGTGAAATTGTCTTAACTTTCTTGTTTCGTCTTAAGTAGCTTTGTATAATGTGCTGCGTGTCTCTATTATTTTCCATAGGTGTAATTATAGATTCAAGGACTTCGATAGTATTAATCTGGTGATTGAGGTCATAAAAACCTAAACCTTTAAAGACTCCATTTTCTATATAGATTACACTTTTTTCATCAATGTCGCGACCTTGATCTATAATGACCATATTTTTATTTTCATAGCTATTTTTTGAAATGAGCTCATGAACACGTTTGTTATAGTCTTCAGGGGATTCTTCGTTAAGGCATGCGCCATTACAGCTTTTAATGGTGTAGTTGAAACAATTTGATTTTGTAGAATATAATCCTGTTAGTTTTTGACAAAGCCCATAATGTTCCACAACTTTGAACATGAAACTTTTGGCACTTTGCATATTGCTAAATGTGGTGACAGGTTTTTCTTTAGTATTTGTTTTGTCAATTTTTAAATTGATATAACCATTTTCGTCAATAAAATGATATAAAGCATGAGTAAATATAGTTCTTCTTAACGCCCTGTTATACAGAGGTTTATTTCTTTTTATTTCTTCGCTTTCTTTTAGCAATGCAACTAGTTCACTACCTGTAGCTTCATAGGTCACAGACTTAGCTAAGAGTTGTAGTTTTTTTGACTTGGTACTATTATTTGTGAAATGCTGATTAATACGATGCTTGATATTTTTACTTTTTCCAATGTATATGATTTCACCATTTTCATCATGAATGTAATAAACACCTGTAATGGATGGTAACTTATCAATAATTACGCGGTGGTTATCATTAAGACGTTTGATGATTTCCGTTTTTATATTGTCTTTTATGATGTGCTTATCCAAATCTTTTGACAGTAACATTTTAAAAAGCTTTACTGTTGCCATAGCATCACCATTGGCTCTATGTCTATCACTAACAGGAATGCCAAGAGCACGCGTTAATTTGCCTAAACTATAAGACGGTTGATCTGGAATTAATTGCTTTGAAAGTTCTACTGTGCATAATGTTTTTCGCTTAAAGCCAAAGCCTAAACGCTTAAACTCGGTGCGTAAAATTCTATAATCAAATTGTGCATTATGGGCAACAATAATACAATCTTCAGTAATTTCAACAATACGCTTGGCTACCTCATAGAACTTTGGTGCACTTTTAAGCATATTATTGTTTATACCTGTTAGATTAACTACAAAGGGTTGAATTTCTCGTTCAGGATTGACCAAACTAATAAATTTGTCAAGTACTTGGTGACCATCAAACTTATAAATAGCAATCTCTGTAATACCTTCTTCATTGTATTTTCCTCCAGTGGTCTCTATGTCTAAAATTGCGTAGATATATCTCTGTTTTTAATTTGAATAATTACGACTACCAAATATACTACTTCCTACACGAATCATAGTACTTCCACAATCAATCGCTAATTGGTAATCTCCACTCATGCCCATGCTTATAATTTCAATTGAATGCTGTATGCTTTTTAATTCATCGAACGTCGTTTTAAGTCTCTTAAATTCTTGTTCAATCTGTGAATTGTTAGTAGTAAATGTTGCCATTCCCATAACACCACTAATGTTAACGTTGTTTAATTGTGAAAATTCTTCTGATGTCAATAATTCTTTAGCATCGCTTAAAGACAGACCAAATTTACTGTCTTCTTCTGCAATTTTAATTTGAAGTAGACAATTAATGATTCTGTCATGTTTTTTAGCTTGTTTATCAACTTCCTTGAGTAATTTTAAACTGTCTATTCCATGAATTAAATGTACAAATTCAGCCATGTATTTGACTTTATTGCGTTGCACATGACCTATCATATGCCATTCAATATCATTTGGCATTTGCTCATGTTTCTCAACCATTTCTTGGATTTTATTTTCTCCAAAAATCCGTTGACCAGCTTTATAGGCTTCCATCAAATCACTTACAGGTTTGGTTTTAGACACGGCAACAAGCGTGATATGTTCTGGGAGTTGAGAGTTTATTTTATTTAGGTTGTCTTGTATGCTCATTTTTAGAATTCGTATATAGTAACACCGCTTCGTAGTTTTGGTTCAATAAATGTACTCTTCGGTGGCATTTTGAGTCCGTCATCAGCAATATGCTTCATTTCATTGATATCTACAGGAACCATACCAAAACCAACAGCAAATTCGCCATTGTCAATACGATCTTTTACATTAATGATGTCTTTCTTTCCGTTAACATAATCAATACGTACATCGTTTCGTAAATCATCAATACCTAAAATGGGTTTGAGAATAGTATTGTATAAGATCTGAGGGTCTAGAGCGTCCAAGGAGGTTTTGAAATTGTATAGCGATTTTCTTAGGTATAAGGAATAGAATTCACCATCAAGATACATGCTGAAGTGATGCTTTTTAGATGGTTTATATGGCATAATACCTCTGTTTTCTATTCTGAATATGGTATCTAATTCAATTAAGAATTCTTCTTTTGTAAGACCATTTAAATCTTTAACCAGTCTATTGAATTCATGAATACGCAATTCAGACTCAGGTATGAGAAAGGTCATAAATTGGTTATAAGATTCATCACCTTTATGGTCTGGATTATTACTTTTTTCGTCTTGGTATAATAAGTAAGACGACGCAGAGCGATGATGTCCATCGGCTATGTAAATGGTCGACATCTTTTCAAACTCATTTTTTACAACCTCAATGAGGTTTGGATCATCCAATTTCCAAAGATAATGTGTATCTCTGTAGGTGGTAGTAAATTCAAATTCTGCGCGCTCCTTCTGTGCTTTAGCGATAATTGTTGAGATGACCTTATTGTCAGGATAGGTAAGGAGCACAGGCTCTGCATTAAAACCTACAGTTTTTAGGTAATCTTTAAAAATACGCTCACGGTACTCTATAGTATCTTCATGCTTTTTTATAACGTCATTTTCATAATCTTCAGCACTAGCGGCTGCCACAATTCCATTAAATACTTGATGGTCTCTATCTACAATCTTGTAAATGTAAAATGAGGGTGTTTTGTCATGTACAAATACATTATCTTCCTTAAATTCTAAATAACGGTTTCTTACCAGAGTATAGCGTTCGGTACCTGTAATTTCTCTTGCGTACTTATAACCTGGATTTACAATATGTAAAAATGAAAAAGGATTATAATCTAAGCGAGCTTCACGTTCAGCTTGTGTATAAGTTTGGTACGAGCGAGAAGCCACCAAACTCACTTTATCTCGTGTAGGTCGAACTGCTTTAAATGGAAGTATTTTTGCCAATTAGTTTCTGTTTTTATTTATAAAATCTGTAGGGTCTAAATATCCTGTTGTATCTGAAGAATATCCAGGACCAATACTTAAGCCAACCGAATCCCTTAACTCTAAATGTAAATGAGCGAGGTAGTTACCATTACAGTTGCCAATAGTAGCAATTTGCTCACCTTTTTTTACGAATTGATTCTCAGACACCATGATAGTATCACAATGTGCATATAAGGATTCGTATAGTTTATTGTTATGTAAGTGCACTATTCTAACGACATTACCCCAACCACCTTCATAATCTTTTACTTCACTAATATAACCATTTGCTAAAGAATATATAGGGTCTCCTAAGTCTGAATTTCCGCCACCAACACCATTCCAATCATCACCAAGATGATCATTATCTTGAAATTTTTGAGCATTGTAATAACCACGAGCATTGGGTTTTCCAACTGGAAAGTCAAAACCGTCTGAGTTGTAATTTAGTTGGTCCTCGAAGAGTTTATAATAGTCTGTTTTTTTCTCAGTAACTAAAACAGAATCTTGTTTACTATCTACTTTAGTTACAGATATCACTGGTTTAGATATTGTTTTGTTATCTTGTTTGCATGCCATTGTACAAAAAAAGATAACACCACAAATAAACAAACGCTTCATACAAATACTAAAAAAGGAAGTTACTTTACAAACTGTTTTGCTACTGTTTCTGCTTTTCGGCTTTCAGAATAATCATAAAACCCTTCACCAGATTTAACACCTAGCTTTCCTGCTCTTACCATATTAACAAGTAAAGGGCAAGGTGCGTATTTTGGGTTTTTGAACCCGTCGTACATTACGTTCAAAATAGATAAGCACACGTCAAGTCCAATAAAATCGGCTAGTTGTAGAGGACCCATTGGATGTGCCATACCTAATTTCATAACCGTATCTATTTCTTCGACACCAGCAACACCATTATACAAGGTCTCGATAGACTCATTGAGCATTGGCATTAAAATACGATTAGCTACAAATCCAGGATAATCATTAACTTCTGTAGGTGTTTTACCTAGAGTTCTTGACAATTCCATAATCGTATTAGTTACATCATCACTAGTATTGTAGCCACGAATAATCTCAACAAGCTTCATGATTGGTACAGGATTCATAAAATGCATCCCAATAACCATATCTGGACGAGAGGTCACGGCAGCAATTTGCGTAATAGAAATCGAAGACGTATTAGTAGCTAAAATAGTATCATCTGGACAAGCGTCATCTAACTGTTTAAAGATGTTTAGTTTTAAATCAATATTTTCTGTGGCAGCTTCAACGACAAGACCAGCATATTCTACTCCTTCGGTGATATTAGTAAACGTTGTAATATTATCTAAAGTGGCTTGCTTATCGGCTTCGGAAATTTTCTCCTTAGCAACCATTCTATCTAAATTTTTAGAAATGGTAGCCATGCCTCGTTTAAGAGAGTCTTCGCTGATATCTATTAATTGAACTTTAAATCCAGATTGAGCGAAGGTGTGGGCAATTCCGTTTCCCATAGTTCCAGCTCCAATTACTGCTACATTTTTCATTGAAAATTAGTTTTTATTTCCATAAGATTGGAAATCGTATTATTGTTTTTTTTTAAGTATTGAGGTTTCCTTCTTCAAAGGAGATTAAAATTGATCTATAATCATCGTTGCAACTCGTAATGCTTCGGTACCATCGTGTAATGTCACGATAGGCGTGGTATTATTGTTAATAGCATCGGCAAAGGTTTCTAGCTCATCTAAAATAGCATTATTGTTAGCTATTTCAGGGTTATCAAAATAGATTTGCTTTTTTATACCTTCAGCATTTTGGAGTATCATATCAAAATCTCCAGGTTGTTCAGGTGCATCTTTCATTTTTACAACTTCACATTTCTTTTCAAGAAAATCTACAGAGATATAAGCATCTTTTTGAAAGAAACGTGTTTTTCTCATATTCTTTAGTGAAATACGACTGGCTGTTAAATTGGCAACACAGCCATTTTCGAATTCAATACGTGCATTTGCAATATCAGGAGTATCACTAATAACTGAAACACCACTAGCTGAGACGTTCTTTACTTTAGACTTCACTACGCTCAAGATAATATCAATATCATGAATCATTAAGTCAAGAACAACAGGAACATCTGTACCACGAGGGTTGAATTCAGCTAATCGATGTGTTTCAATAAACATTGGATTGTTTACTTGATCTCTCACCGCAATAAATGCAGGATTAAAACGCTCTACATGCCCAACTTGCCCTCTAATATCATGTTCAGCTAATAAAGACCTAATGTGCTCTGCTTCTTCAACTGTATTCGTAATAGGTTTCTCAATAAAAATATGCTTGCCTTTGGCAATGGCTTTTTTAGCACAATCATAGTGAGATAAGGTTGGCGTAACGATATCTACCATATCTACAGCTTCTATAAGCCCTTCAATTGAATCAAAATATTTGTAACCAAATTCTGCTTCTACCTTTTTTGCATTGGTTTCGTCTGCATCATAAAACCCAACAAGATTATATTTATCAGATTGATTAAGAAGTCTTAAATGAATTTTACCAAGGTGACCAGCACCAAGAACACCTGCTTTTAGCATTATTTTATGTTTTCAACAAAAATAAGATTTTTCAGAGTTTTTTTGTGTGAAATGAATAATAAAAAATAGTTGTTTTTATGTAGTTGATAAATCAATTAGATTTAACTTTCAGTATAAAAATGTTTCAGTTATTTTAGCATAGTAAACTTAACTACTTTGAAAGACACGCTTAAACATCAAGGACTACGACAAAAACTGGTCGCAACGATTAAAAAGAAAGGGATTACCAACGAACAGGTGTTAAATGCTATTGGTAAAATTCCTAGACACCTATTTATGGATTCTGGGTTTTTAGATCATGCCTATCAAGATAAAGCTTTTCCTATTGCAGCAGATCAAACGATTTCACAGCCTTATACAGTGGCTTTTCAAACCGAATTATTACAAGTTAAATCTGGCGATAAAGTTTTAGAAATTGGAACTGGAAGTGGCTACCAAACTGCTGTATTGTGTGTGTTAGGAGCAAAGGTGTTTAGTATTGAACGTCAGCATGAACTATATAAAAAAACCAGTAAGTTTTTACCAAAGTTAGGATATAGAGCCAAAAAATTCATTTTTGGAGACGGTTATATAGGTTTAGAATCTGAAGCACCTTTTGATAGTATTATTGTCACGGCTGGAGCGCCTTTTGTCCCAAAACCATTATTAAGTCAATTAAAAATAGGAGGTCGGTTGGTTATTCCAGTTGGAGATGACATACAAATTATGACACTCTTCATTAGAAAAGGTCTCAAAGAGTTTGAACAACATGAGTTTGGAGAATTTCGATTTGTGCCTTTGTTAGAGGATAAGAATTAAATTGAATTTCAAAATCCAGAAAGTATTGAAACTACTGGTTTAGCTTCAGGATTATACTTTTTTACAGTGGCTTCAAATGGTGTTGAAGATATGTTTAAGTTGATTAAAAAGTAGGTATAAGTCACGGATTTTTGCAAAAACTAGTCTTATAAGAACCTTTCCATTGTATAATCGTCCATAACATACCCTTGGCCTATATCTTGAACTACTGTTCCTGTTTTTATGAACCCTAATTTCTCATAGGCTTTAATAGAATGCGTATTATGTCTATTTATAGTTAGCGTTATAGATTGGCATCTATTATTAATTGCTTCTTGTTCAATAAAGTTTAATGCTGTTTTTCCAATACCAAGACCTCTAAGGTCTTTTGATACATATATTTTACTTAGAAATAAGGAAGTGTTTTTCTTTTTAATAGATAAGTAACCTGCTAGGTTTTGATTGTGACTGATGATATAATACATATAACCATTCTCAATTTGCGTACTAATGGCTTCAGGAGACTGAAATTTAGCTAACATGTATTCGACTTGGTCAACTCCAATTATAGGTGTGTAATGCTCATGCCAAATGAGGTTGGCTAACTGTGCAATAGTATGGCAGTCATCTTTATTTTTTACAATACGAATTTCTGTCATTTATTTGTTTGTAGCTTTCTTATAAGCCTTTATTCCTCCAACTATTGGAAGCTTTAAATTGGTGTTTTTAATGTTAATTGTTAACTGAGTTCCCGAATCTGGATGCAGTGTAAATTCTTGATCGCTTGAAAAGATCATTAATCCTATTTGCTGGCCTTTCTTAATGATTTGGTCATCTGGTTGCAAGTCAAAATTTAAGCTATATGTTTTATTGGGTTGTAACGGTTCACTTTCGCTAAGCGACTTATGGTTTTGAGGATCTGCCCAACCACGAGTAATAATGTCGTTAGTAATTTTTCCGCCATCCCAAGGTAATGCAACTAGCCAAACCGATAGGTTTGCTGCAGGTTTACTACTACTTAATTCAATAGTTATGTTTGCTAATCCTGAGATATGTATATCTTCAGTAAGTGTTGGAGAGACATATAACAATCTGTTTTTTGAACTTTCAGCTTTCGCTAAATCTTTTCCAGAGAAGCTTACATTATCAATGAGTTGTTCGGTTTTTACCTTACCTTTAGTTTTGGATGTAGTCAAGCCTCCAACGTTATTTCCACCAGAAGAGAGATGTAAAATAACATTTGTAGCATCTGGGTTTGGATAATCCTTATAAGCTGTTGGATTTGCTCTTTTATCATCCTCTCTAACAATATATGCTTTGTTCTCTTCATTTTCAACACCATTTTCAATGCCATGTAAGTATCGTGTAAACCAACGGTTCATCATAGCAGTTGGAGGAGGACCACCATGTCCATTTTGATGGTAATATATTTGTGTTGGTAATCCTTTTTCTTTTGCAGCTTTATAGATACGAAAGCTATGTTCTGGCATAACATTCCAATCGTTAAATCCATGAGACATTAATAAAGCAGCTTTCATTGATTTCATTTTATTAAGATAGTCACGTCCAGCCCAAAAGTCATTATAGTCTCCAGTAATTCTGTCTATACCATTTGCCATTTCTGTATCTCTAACTGTTTTGTTGTTATAAGGACGTTTACTTTCATCTCCACTATGAATATAATCGTAAAGTACATCTATATCTTCTCCTAAATAACCACCTGGAGAACGTACCAATCCGTTAGATCTGTAGTAATGATAATAGGATGTATTAGGAGCTACAGGAATAATCACTTCTAAACCTTCTACGCCAGTTGTGGCTGCAGCTAGAGGTAAAGTTCCATTGTAAGATGTTCCAGTCATGCCAACCTTACCTGTAGACCAAAATGCTTCTACTTCCTCTGTTCCGTAAGGAGAGGTGTAACCTTTTGCTCGACCATTTAGCCAATCGATCACAGCTTTTGGTGCTAATGATTCATTATCACCTCCAACGGTTGGAGCACCTTGCGACAGCCCTGTTCCAGGCGATGATGAATGTACTACTATATAACCGCGTGGCAACCAAGTTCTAATTAATGAATTGGAAATAATCGGACGTTTTCCGCGACGCTTTACTTCGGGATGCACTCGTTCTTCAGCAGCTTCTCCTAGTTCTACTTTTACATTCCAGAATACACCTTCAACATCGGCTGCAACTCCAGCATAGTATGGACTAGTTTCATAAATTACAGGAAGTTTTAAACCTTCACTGTCAGTTTGCTCAGGTCGTGTTACATCAACATGCATGCGATCTGGTTTACCATCACCATCAGTATCAAAATTTGTTTCGACCCAGAGATCATGCCTGATCCAATTTCCCGAATCACTGAATGCTTTGACAATCTGAGCTTCACCATCTTTAAAAACAGGTTGAGCTTTAATTGAAGTATCTTGAGCAGAGGTCAAAAAACCTATAGACAATGCTAATAGTGTAAGAGTATTTGATTTAAATGAAAATGTCATAGCTAATGTGATAATAATGTTTTGATAAAAATAAGAAGTAAAATGTCTAAACTGAAATGATTTAACCTTTTGATAGTAGTTGTTTCATCTCATAGTTGAAAACCTCAAGAATTTCTGCTTCTTTTTTAGTTTTCTCACCTACGACACAACCGCCATGTACATTTATAATACTTACGGATTTGTTATTGATTGTTTTTTCTTTTATTAGAAAAGGAGCGGCCCATCCAACAGAATATTCAAATAGATAAAAATCATGTTCTTTATAGAATTGTTGTGCTATAAATGCCATTCTGCTAAAGAGTTCTTTAATTTCATCGTCATCTAGCTTTGTGATAGCGGAAAGCTGATATTGTGTTTTGATTTTTCCAATAGTATTTAATTTAGAGCTCAACTTTTGTCTTAATGCTGTATTAGAGAAATGACTATTTATTGAATCCACTTTTTTATTTAAAATATCCTTTAGTTTAGCGCTTCGGGTATCTTGCTTTGCTAGGGTTTGGGTAAGTGTCTTTTTCTCTTGGGAATATACACTTTTATAGGTAAAAATTGATAAACAAATACATAATATAAGCTTCATCATCTTATTTGTTTTTAAGATACTTTTTTGGTATTTGGTTATCATCTGTTTCTTGTTGCCAATAAATATTGATAATCCACCAACGACTACCATCATTAAGCAGTTGAATACTATTAATGCCTCGCATAAAAGGTTCTGTATCGCTTTTATTTCTAAAGGATTCATAGGTGCTAAATACTTGAGTGATATTTCCAAAGGTTTGCACATTACGACCTATTTCAACTTCGTGGAACCCATTTTCAACAAGCCATTTACCAGCACGTTGAATATAATCATCTGGCGTCATGAAAGTCGCACCATGTACACCTTCTTTAGTCTTACCAGTAGGAATGAGCTTTGCGTCTTTATGGAAAAGGTATTTGAATAGTTCCCAATTCCGAGCTTCACCTTTATCGCCAGAGATTACACTGTAAAGGGTTTCTATTGTGCTATCTAATGATTCAACTTTTTTTGCATAGTCATTGTTTTGACCATAACTAAATAGACCAACAACAAAAACAATTAGAACTAAATTTTTCATAATGTTTAGATTAGAAGAATTTCAAACCAAACAAAATCGCATCGCTTTGAAATCCGCTTTGATACGAACGTACGTAATCTAAACGTAAAAATCTAAATTTTCCCCAACCAATATTGTCTAAACCTATTGTATATTCTTGATACGGTTTGTTGTCTGGAGTAGATAGAGCATGAGCACCAACAATTAAATTAAAATTAAGTTTCTTTAAAAGCGGAACTCTTCCTAGCAAGAAGCCATTAAAATCATGCTCGGCATGCATTTCTAAATAAGAATCATTTGTACTCGCTGTATAGTATGGTAAATTATTAAATACATTTAGATATGAGCCAGAACCAACCTGGGTTTGGTTGCCATTAAAGTGCTGGAAATCAACAAAAGCGATATCATCACCACCAAAGAATTTGCCAGCTTTCGCATTATACCTAAAACGTCCTTTGTCTCCTAAATTAAGTCCTTGTGTAACTCTAAGCTTTACTTGATCAAAATTATAGTCATCTACAGATGATGCAAATCCTTTTTCATAACCTAAAATAACTGTTGGGTATTTAGAATTAGGGACATTAAATTTTCCATTAGGATAACTCAAATAATCTTGTGCAAAATTGATACGTGCAGTAAGATTAAACTTCATAATGTTATGTGTATCAAAAGGAGCTACACCATATGCCGTTTCATCTAATGGATTATTACTAGTATACACCTTATCGTCTTTAGGGTACCAAGCTTGATCTGTGGTATTGAATAATGCTTTGCGCCTTTGGTAACCTAAATTTGCATTAATTCTAAATCCGTTAAATAACTCATTAGAGTAGGAGGCTTGAACATAACTATTCTCATAGATCTTCATGTAATTTTCTTCAGAAAATAAAGAAAAACCAGTATTCAATGCTTTAGAAATAGGGTTACTCGCATTAAACTGTTGCGTTGTAACACCACCAGAAAGTGTTAAGAATGGTCTACTCTTATTGTTAAATTTGTATGTAGCAGAAAGTGTTCCTCTTAAGCGATCATCACTAAACCCATAATTAATATTTCCTCTTATAGAGAAGAAGCGCTCAAAGTCATCAAAACTTTTTGTGTAGAACGCACCAATATTGGCATTCCAACCTTGAACAGTATTAAAACTAATAGCTTCTATAGGAGAAGAAATGCCAGCGCTCCAGTTTTCATAAGAATTTCTATAGGTATAACCTCCAATAACATCACCGAGTTTAAACTTATTATTAACGCTGTCTACAGAATCTTTATAGGTTTTAGATTCTCTTACAATTTGGATGCTATCTTTTTTGACATAATCTGTGACTTCTTCAAGTGTCAATGGTACAGGTCTTATGGTATTCCAAAAGGTAGAATCTTTTTTATTGGCTTCGTCTGCAAACGATACTATTTCTCGAGTAAAATCCTTACGTGTTAGACCAGGATTGAATTCATAACTACTGTATACAGCAGTAAATCGACCATCTCCTTTAATTCCTAAGATACCATACTTGAAATCAATATTTTGAGAGATCTTTGCCCAAATATTATCTTTTTCAGAAAACGAAAAGTTTTGAGTAATAGTAATTTTATCAACTGCAGGAATTCGGGCTTGTGTTCCTGTGATATCTAATTCGGCCGCATATATAGTCCATTGATCTTCAACAATATAGATATAGCCTTCAAAAACAGGGTCATTTTCACGTCTTGGCGTTGCTTTAATCTTATTGATGAGGTTTCCTCTATCATCATAAAAGATACCTTCTAATTTATAGCGATAATATCCAAAAGCATTATTTGCAATAGGTGTAATGATTTGATTTCCTATTTCTACTGTATTATTGTAAAGATCATAATCGACATCAATAGCATTATTAAAACTAAAACCATTATCATCACCACTCACTTTAGAGGCTAATATTTTTTCTTTGAGTTTACTTGGTCTTAAAAATTCTAATTTAGAAACGGTTTCAGATAAATAGATGACACCACTTCTTGTTGAGTCTAATCCACCTCCGAGATCACCAACTTCGGCACCGAGAATTTTTTCTGGAGCATCTTTAATTCGGATCAATCCGCGAGAATAAAAATCTGATTTGTAGCTCTGTATTTTCGCTTGGTTTTCTTTTCGTTTGGCAATAGCCTGACGCATGATGATATTTGCAGGGTTTTCTTCGGCATTAACAATTACTTCATTTAGGGAGATTTCCTCATCTAACAAAGTTGCATCCAAAGTATATGGAAACGAATTGATGTCTACTTTTTTCTTTACTGTTTTGTAACCTAAATACTGAAATACAACAGTGTAATTTCCAGATTTGGTAATATTGAGCTCATAGTTTCCGTCTTCATTGCTAGTGGTTCCTGTATATGTGTTTTCAATGTAAATATTTACAAAAGGTAAGGCTTTGTCATTATTGTCTGTTACTGTTCCTTTAACTTGGGAAAAACTGTGAATACTAAATAAAAGGGTAAATGCAAGGAGTAAATTTTGTTTCATAAGAATTGATTGATGGTTTTTTTATATAGACGCATTTTTTTATAAAAAGGTTGCCTAAGCGATGCCAAACATAGCCATTAATTTAAATGACTTTTGTTAAACAATCATAAATAAAACCAAGTTTACTGTTAAATATTGCCTTGGAATACATGGTAATTTACAATGTGTTATTTGTAGATTTTTTTAATACGATCTAGGTTTCGCTTATTGTCACGATCTTTAATGGTGTCACGTTTATCGAAGAGTTTTTTACCTTTTCCTAATGCAATTTCTAATTTTGCTAAGCCTTTTTCATTGATAAATAAACGCAGTGGAATAATTGCATTTCCTTTAACATTAACTTCTTTTTCTAACTTTTTAAGTTCACGTTTATTAAGTAGAAGCTTACGCTCGGCTTTAGGTTTGTGGTTGTAGTAGTTGCCGTAGATATATTCTTGAATCGTCATATTAATGACAAATAACTCACCACGATCATTAAACTCACAAAAACTTTCGGCTATAGAAGCTTTGCTATCTCTAATGGATTTAATTTCAGTTCCAGTAAGCACAATACCAGCAGTATAAGTGTCGAGAATTTCGTACTCAAATTTTGCTTTTTTATTCTTTATGTTAACCGGTTTTTGCATGGAGAGCAAAGGTAATTATTTTTAACTTTTATAGCTGTTATGAAATGATTAGTTTTCCGACTTAGTTTTAAACCAATCGTATATGAAATATCTAGTAGTTGTTATTTTGTCTTTTTGTTTTCTAAATTGTAAACAGGATGTTCGTGAAGATATGTCTGCTCAATCACTTATTGATAGAAGTATTGAAGTATCTGGAGGGCATTTAATAGATTCTACTATCATAGATTTTGATTTTAGAGACAAGCATTATATGTCTTTTAGAAACAAAGGTGTTTTCCACTTAGAGCGTAGATTTAAAGATTCGGTTAACGAGACTAAGGATATCCTTAACAATAAAGGATTCATGAGACTTATAAATAACTTTCCTATGGCTGTTAGAGATTCAATGGCTGTTAAATATTCAGCTTCAGTGAACTCTGTTCATTATTTTTCTGTATTGCCATATGGTTTAAATGACAAGGCTGTTAATAAGGAATTGTTAGATGACACAACAATCAAAAATAAGACTTATCATACAATTAAAGTCACATTCAACGAAGATGGAGGAGGAGAGGACTATGAAGATGTTTTTATCTATTGGATCAATAAAGATACTTTTAAAGTCGATTATCTCGCTTATTCCTATGATGAGAGTGACGGATTGGGATTACGGTTTAGAGAAGCGTATAATGAACGCTATGTTGAGGGAATTCGCTTTGTAGATTATAATAATTACAAACCTGAAAATCCTTCAATACCATTGATCAAATTGGCAGAGCTATTTGATCAAGGTGCCTTGAAACTCTTATCTAAGATAGAATTGGAAAATGTGACGGTTAATTAATAGTTAGGACTTGATCTATCGTTTTTCCATTGGAAATAGTAACGATATATAAGTTTCCGTTATTATTGTCATCAATATCTTCATATTTTTTTTCCTTCAAAACCATATTGACAAAAGCAGGTGTGGTGTTGCTATGACCTACAACTAAGACTGTTTGACCTTTTGTTGCTGTAGCGAAGTCTTCAGAATATAATGCTCTAGGATCGTAAAATTGAATTTCAACTTTATTTTTCTCAGCTGTTGGAGCTGCTGTTTGCATAGTTCGGTTGTATTGTGTTGAGTATACAGCATCAAATTTCACATGCTGAAGAATTTCACTCCAATGGATAGCTCTTGTTTTACCAGTTTGAGTTAAGTCTGGATTTCTGTTTGTTTTATCACTTCTATCTTTTTCGGCATGACGAATAAAATAATAAGTTGTGGTCTCAGACTCTACTTTAGTTTTTTCTTGAGAAAATGAAGGTAAAGAGATAGCAACGATAAGTAAAAGTGTAAAAATATGTTTCATTAGGTTTTAATTTTTAAAAGGGTCTATAAATTCATTTACAACATTCCAATTGTCTGTGACATCATGATCTACTCGACTTTCAACTAACATTGATGAGCCATGAACACCATATTGAGCCACATAGGTTTTATGTCCGAAAGATTGTGCCAATGCTAGTTGATCTTTCACGCTTTGAAATTCGGCTTCTCTTTGAGGCCGCAATAACAGCATTGGAACTTTCAAGGTTTCAAAATACGGATTAGGAAGGCAATCTTTTAATTGATCACCTGAAGCTGGTGAGAATGCCAAAACTGCGTCGATATCTTTTGATCTATTATGAGCTAACTGGATAGCTAACGAAGCACTATAGCTACTTCCCCAAACTAATTTTTTGCCAGTAAACCCTTCAGAAATCACATAATCTAGAGTACGTTCTAAATCTGGATAAGCATCACAGTATCCGTAATTATTGGTAGATATATCAGAAACGGTTTTATTATGATTACCATAAATTTGTCCGCCTACTCGCTGGTCTATAGCAAGAACATTAAAACCTTTGTTCGTTAATTTGGGTATAATGGTATGATATTCGGCTTCCCAATTAGATCCACCTTGATGGAATAATAGAATTATAGAAGCCTCTTTATTGGTTTTAAACAGTTTACCTTGGATTTGAATACTGTCTGTTGTATAGAAACGAACACGATTGTCATTGTTTTCAGATGTAGTGTTCTCTGTTTTCACATCACCATTACAGGCAAATAGGAGAGTTAATAGACTAATAAAGATGAAAACGGAAGATTTCATTTTAGAGTTTTTAGTGATAATCAAATATAAATGACTCTAATTCTAAAACTGAAAAAACTATGTTAAATCTTATATTGTGATAGAGTACAGTACAGCTACTAGTAATTAGCACGTGAAAACTCACCATTAGAAATTGCTACACCTTTTGATGTTCCAATACGTTCAACACCAATATCTGTATATTTTCGAGCAGTTTCGTAATCACTTATGCCACCAGAGGCTTTTATTTTGCATTTATCTCTAACGGTTTTTCTAATAATCTTCACAGCAGTAAGAGTAGCTCCGCTTTTTGTGAATCCTGTTGATGTTTTTACAAAATCAACTTTTGCGTCAAGACAAATTTCAGAAGCTTTTACGATTCCGTTTTTTGAAAGTTCGCTAATTTCTATAATAACTTTTAATGGGGTTTTTCCAATTGCGGTTTTAACGTCTTTGATGTCTTTAAAAACTTCAACATAGTTCTTGCTTTTAAAAACTCCAATGTTCATAACCATGTCTATTTCATGCGCACCATCATTTATTGCTTGTTTGGCTTCAAAAACCTTTGCCTCAGTAGAAGAGGCGCCTAAAGGGAATCCAACAACTGTACATATTTTTATTTTGGTATCTTTTAATAATTGTTTTGCTAAAGGGACATAGCAACTGTTGATACATACAGCATAAAATTTATGTTTCTTGGCTTGATTGCAATGATCGATAATGTCACGTTCAGTGGCAGATGCACTTAAGAGTGTGTGGTCAATATATGAGTTAATATTCATATTAAAGTAGGCAAATTTTTACTAATCCTTGATTTGAAGAAGAACTAGTACGCTTTTAACTAATGTAAATTTGGGAATTAATAGCGGTTCAAAGTTAGTAATTAAATCTAACAATCATAACCTTAATTACTAAAGTTTTATTGTGTAAACAATGAGTTTTAAACAGTTTTTTAACAAAAAAGCCTCTAAATTAGAGGCTTAACGCTTAATTTGTATTGATTTAGTTTACTGCTTTTACAGTATATCCAGCTTTGCGCAATAGCTTTATAACGCCATTTTCTCCTGCAAGATGGCCTGCTCCAACTCCAAAAAAAGTAGGTTGTTTCTTAGAAAAGTCTTCAATTTTTGAAATCCAATTCTTATTTCTGTTGTCAAGAAGTTTATCTCTATGCTTAGTCGTTGACAAATTTTTATCTTCTTTCATCATGGTATCCATACCTTCAATATCTTCTGTATCATAGAGTTTGAGCATTTTATCAAAAGATTCTTTGTCGTGAGCTAAATTATCTTTTGCTGAACGTAATAAATCAGCCACCTGATCTTTATAAGGGATTTCATCAAAAACGTTTAATTGTTCTTCAACTGTTTCCAGACCTAGAATTTCTTCCTCTTGTTCATGAGCTACTTTCATTAATTCCTCCTCGTATGATTGGATTGGGCAGCCTAGTAATTTTGGAAGAAACATAGCACTTATAAAGAATGGTTTAACGTTTCCGAGAGATTCTAGAGGCATTCCCATTTGTTCTTTAATAAATTTCGATAATGTCTCATATTCTTCAGCACTAACTAAGTCTTTAATGGTTTTGCCATCTTTCATATAAAGCCCACTCATCATGGTGGTTTGCATAGATGGGTCGTCTATATCTAGCTCTAAAACTAAAAGTTTCGTGTCTTTCATGGCTTTTTGAACATCTTCGTCTAAAGTTGCATTACAGGTCATATGTATTGTGCCATAAAGAAATGATGATTCTTTTAAACCGTTACCAGATATTTCCCATAGTAATGACTTTTCAAGTTCTTGGGCACATGATAGATTAAATACACCAAGACATAGCGCCAAACATAATAGTAGTTTTTTCATAATTAAAGTTTAGATTTTATAATATGTATGAGTAGCTACCAAAATGTTACATCTATTTTAAATTTCAGCCTTTATTCTTTTAAATTCTAATAGGCGATCTTCAAATTTATCAGCATTTATAGGTGTAACAATACTCTTGAATAGACCTATAAGATCTTCGGAATGTGTTTCTCTAGATTGCTTGAGAAGATTAAAATGCACAAAACTACACCATATGACAGCTTTTAACTGTGATTTATCTTCATTGTACATTCGCATTTCTACTTTCAACTGACTAGAATCATAGTATATTAATTGTGATTCTATAGTTACAGTTTCCATTAAAAAAGCAGGTTTTAAATAGGCAATTTGATTACTGCTTGAGACCCAACTCTTTCCAATTTGCTGTGCCATTTTATAGATATCTACATTATAATGCTCTACTAATTGATCTTCACGATGGTTCATGAAATAATTAATATAGCTTCCATTATTTAAATGATTGAAAGGATCACAATCTTGAAATCTAATTTTTGTTTTACTACTTACAATTTTTGGTAATTCCATAATTATCATTTTTTAAAATATACCAAACGGTATATTATTGGTTAAATTTTTTTAAACTTTTAATTCGTTATGAATCATTTGATCGATTTGATTCATAGTGTCTTTCATATAAAATTCGTCATCCATGGTGTAGGTCATAAACACTGCACCTTGAATCATAGTATCCAATCGTTTAGCATACTGCATGGCGTTTATTTCGGTTGAAATTTCACCTGCTTCTATACCATTTTCTATAATTGTAGCGACTTGGTCTTGAATTTTCTCAATTACTATTTTTACATTTTCCAATAGAGGTGTATTTTGATTATTCGCATCTACACCAATGTTAAGTACAGGACAACCACCAAGTTGTTTACTATAATCATAATAATTTCTGTAAAAATCTGAAATTAAAAATAACTTCTGAATAGGCGAATCGCTGAGTTCTAAATGTCTAGCAATGCGTTTCATTAAGGCTTTCACAGTAAATTTAAATGCAGAAATGGCAAGTTCTTCTTTATTTTTAAAGTTGCCATAGATTGCTCCTTTAGTTAAACCAGTAGCTTGTGTTATATCGCTCATGCTTGTTGCAGCATAACCATTTTGATTAAAAATTGGTGCTACTGTCTCTAAAATAAACTGCTTTGTAAGTTCTGCTTTGGTTTGCATGACAACAAATATATATAAAATATACCAATTGGTATATTAAAAAACAAAAAGAATTTTTATTTGGATGCACTTATAAGAAAAACAGAGTGCAAACCTTTAATGAATACCTAATCAATGATTAGTTTTTTAGTTGTCATTCCTTTGTCAGATTTTATTTCGAAAATATATAATCCGCTACTAATTTGATCTCTAATATCAATGGTAATCTTGTTGGAAACTCTATTGCTATCATCTATACGGAGTAGTTTTTTGCCATTAATACTATAGATTTGAATTGAAAAATTGGATGAAATACGATCATCTAATGTGACAGTGATTACCCCATTACTTGGATTAGGAATAATGCTAACGAGATCTTCATTATTAAATTCTTGATTAGAAAGTGAGGTGTTTTCTTGCATAAAAATTTTATAGCCATCACATGTACCAAGAATGATATCCATAAAACCATCGTCGTTAATGTCTATATAATCATGATCATAGGTTGAGACATTCCAAGCATTAATTGTGCTTCCATAAGGATGTATTAAATTACCACTGTGAAGGCCGTCATTTTCAAAAATAATAAATCGTCTAATTTCACTAGTTTCACAAGGTGGGAGATCTGTATCTACACTAGATAGACCAATATCTAAATCGCCATCATCATCTAAGTCAATCATTTTTACATTTCCGCCAAAACCATCAGTTCTATTCGTTGGCATAGTATATTGCGTAGCGCTAACGCTTTGGTCTATAATGACACTTGTGACCTTATCAACATAATCGGCTGCATCATCGACTAAATAAAAATCAAGAAAGCCATTATCATCTAAATCACCTGCTGTAAACATGTATGGATTTGGACCAGGTAATCTTTGCCAATTGGTAAATGTTGCATCACCATTATTGTATAAAATTATAGTGCCTTTGGTATTAAAGGGAGCGATGTCATTTAAGCCTAAATTTTTGACGATATCTAAATCAAGATCATTATCTACATCATGAAATTCTACACCAGTTCCAAAACTAGAATTCCTTAGATCACCTAATCGACTTACGGTCTCATCGGTGAAATTTCCTGTACCATCATTAATTAATAGTACGTCTCTTGCATTCCCAGAAGGTGCATAATTTATCATATATAGATCGTTGGAATTATTTCCTGTTAAATCGCCTCCCCAACCTGCGCAAAATTGTATTGGGTTTACTGTAATTGTAGGCAATCGTGTACTGGATTCGTCTGCAAAGCCTTGCCAATCACCAGATGCATCATTTCCTTGATTGATAAAGAGTTTTGGTTGATCGCCAAAGGTACTAATGATAAAGAGGTCTAACCATTCATCATTATTCACATCAACACAAACCACATCTCTTGAATCTGTAACATCTGATAAAAAATCTGGAGCATAAAGATTAGTTTCGTCTGTTAAAACACCATCTCTATTCATAAATAGCAAATCTGTTTTAGCTCCAGGAGCGGAAAACGGTGATTTTCTCACGACAACTAGGTCCATTTTTGAATCTTTGTCAAAATCGCCAACTGCTAAATCTTTTTCTTGATCATCAACAGCATTAACATCAGTATTTCCAGTGACATTAGTAATAACAATACGTGTATCGGTTTCATCATCAAAATTCACCCATTGTGCACTGGTACTAGAGTAAATAAAAGTAAATAGAAGTAGGAAAGTGTATTTTGTTTTCATGGTTGAGGGTTTTATAGGTTAAAGAAAATCTGTTTAAAGAACACGATCAATTTGATATATACTAAGATTCATCTTTTAAAAATAATCATTTTATTAGAAATAAACAGTAACAGGTTGTTTTTCAGTGATTTCTAAATCTAAAATAGTTTTAAATAAGCGAGTTTAAAACAGCTTTTAAAACAAAGTTTTTAGACTATGATTTTTGTCATAAATCTTAATGTTTTTTCAATCTAATTTTGTGTAAATCTTAAATAGATATAACATGAAAAAAATAATTTTCGCATTACTAATGACAGGTCTTTTTACGATGACCAATGTCAATGCTCAAGAGACAAATTCAACTGATGACACAAGTTTTAATAGATGGCAAGCACGCTTTAGAGTGGTTGCAGTAATCCCTTCTCCAGATGATGATATCGATGGTGCAGATGTTGATATTTCTACAACTTTTGTTCCTGAGGTGGATTTTACATATTTCTTTAATAGAAATCTTGCTGCAGAGTTAATTTTAGCAACGACAAAGCATGAGGTAGAGGTAGAGAATGGTCCAGATTTAGGATATGTTTGGTTATTGCCACCAACGCTAAATTTACAATATCATTTTTATGCCGATGAGTTTAAGCCTTATGTTGGGGCAGGAATAAATTATACCATATTCTATGCAGAAGACGCAGGTGATTTGGATGATATTGATTATGAAAATACAATTGGTTTTTCACTACAGGCAGGATTAGATTACAACTTAAACGACAAATGGTTCTTGAACCTAGATGTCAAGAAGTTATTTCTTAATACAGATGTGACTTTAAATAATGATGCATCTACTGAAGCTAAAGTAGATATAGATCCTTTAATAATTGGGTTTGGAGTAGGTATGAAATTCTAATAAAAATTAATTATCTATAACACTTATAACGGAAAAGCAACGCTCGTTTTATTTCTAAAACTTACGTTGCTTTTCAACTAACCAACCACTTAAAAGACTGTTATATAATCATTTTGTTACACGAATATTTAAATTTCTTCTGAAACAAAACTTGCTTCGTTTCTAAATACGAGTTTATCGTCAAACGAATCCAGTAAAATAATACTATCTGTTGTTACTTTTCCTGATAAAATTTCTTTGCTCAAAGCATTTAATACTTCTTTTTGAATCACTCGTTTTACAGGTCTTGCTCCATATTCTGGATTAAATCCTTTTTCAGCTAAATACCCTATAGCCTCAGGAGTTGCGTCAAAAGTGATGCCTTGTTTTGCAATCATTTTTTGAACACCTTTTAGCTGCAGACCAACAATGTCTTTAATATTGGCTTTGCTTAACGGTGTAAACATAATAGTATCATCAATTCGGTTTAAAAACTCCGGACGAACACTTTGCTTTAATAAGCCTAAGACATCAATTTTAGCGGCTTCAATTGCTGAATCTATATCTTTTATTGCTTCAAATCGTTCTTGTATAATATGACTTCCTAAATTAGATGTCATGATTATGATGGTATTTTTGAAATCAGCCACACGACCTTTATTGTCTGTTAATCGACCTTCATCCAATACTTGTAATAAAATATTGAACGTATCAGGGTGTGCTTTTTCGATTTCATCTAGCAATACTACAGAATAAGGTTTCCTACGAACAGCTTCAGTTAATTGTCCGCCTTCATCATAACCAACATATCCTGGAGGCGCACCAACTAATCGACTTACACTATGACTTTCTTGAAACTCACTCATGTCAATTCTAGTCATCGCATTCTCATCATCAAACAAGTATTCTGCTAACGCTTTTGCTAATTCAGTCTTACCAACACCTGTTGTTCCCAAGAATAAAAAGGTGCCGACTGGTTTTTGTGGATTTTGTAAACCTGCCCTTGAACGTCTTACAGCATCACTAACGGCAGTTATAGCCTCTTCTTGTCCAACAACACGTTTGTGTAATTCGTCCTCCAGTTTCAGTAATTTATCTCGCTCACTCTGTAGCATCTTTGTTACAGGAATACCTGTCCATTTTGCTACAACTTCAGCTATATCATCGTAAGTAACCTCTTCTTTGATTAGTGAACTTTCACTCTGATTTTTTTGTAATTCTTTCTGAAAGCCTTCAAGAGCCTCTTGTGCCTCTTTAATTTTTCCGTAGCGAATTTCAGCTACTTTTTCATAGTCACCTTCACGCTCTGCACGTTCGGCTTCAAGTTTGTACTCTTCAATATTTGATTTTGTGGTTTGAATATTATCAACCACTTCCTTTTCACTTTTCCATTTCGCATTAATCTCGTTGCGCTCTTCCTTAAGGTTCGCCAGATCTGAACGTAAAGATTTTAATTTCACTTCATCTTTTTCTCGCTTAATGGCTTCAATTTCAATTTCCAGTTGCATAATCTTTCGATCTAATACATCAAGTTCTTCAGGTTTTGAATTGATTTCCATGCGTAATTTAGAGGCAGCTTCATCCATAAGATCAATAGCTTTATCTGGAAGAAAACGATTCGTGATGTAACGTTCTGAAAGCTCTACAGCTCCAATAATAGCTTCATCTTTAATACGTACTTTATGATGGGTTTCATACTTTTCTTTAATACCTCGTAGAATAGAGATTGCACTTTCAGTATCAGGCTCATCGACCATGACTTTTTGAAAACGACGCTCTAAGGCTTTATCCTTTTCAAAATACTTTTGGTATTCATCTAGTGTGGTTGCACCAATAGCACGCAGTTCACCACGAGCTAAAGCAGGTTTCAGGATATTTGCTGCATCCATAGCACCTTGACCGCCTCCAGCACCAACCAACGTGTGGATCTCATCAATAAATAAAACGATATCTCCCTCGCTGGTCGTCACTTCTTTAATCACGGCTTTTAAACGTTCTTCAAATTCGCCTTTAAATTTCGCACCAGCAATTAAAGCACCCATATCCAGTGCGTAGATTTGCTTATCAATCAAATTTTCTGGAATATCGCCATCAATGATACGATGTGCTAAACCTTCTGCTATAGCTGTTTTACCAGTACCTGGTTCTCCAACCAAAATCGGATTGTTCTTAGTACGTCTTGATAAAATTTGAAGAATTCGTCGTATTTCTTCATCGCGACCAATCACAGGATCGAGTTTACCGTCTTTGGCTAACTGATTGAGATTCTTAGCGTATTTATTAAGTGAATTATAAGTGTCTTCCTGACTTTGAGAAGTCACTCGGTCACCTTTACGCAGCTCTTCAATAGCTACATTTAATGCATTTTCAGTGACACCTTGATCCTTGAGCATTTGGGCAATTTTGCTTTTCGACTTAAAAACTGCCAATATCAAATGTTCTACGGAAACGAACTCATCATTCATTTTTTTAGCAATGATAGATGCTTCGTTAAGAGATTTGCTAGCTTCACGCGAGATCATGAGATCTGCTCCTGATACTTTCGCAAAACTTTCCAATTGCTTATCTAAGGCTAACTTTAATACGTCTATATTAACATTCAGTTTCTTCAAAATGAATGGTAATACATTCTCATCAACATCGAAAATGGCCTTAATAATGTGCTCATTTTCTATTTGTTGATGTCCCATGCTTTGCGCCAGCTGTTGTGCCTGCTGAATCGCCTCTTGGGATTTTATAGTATAATTATTAAAATTCATATATCTTGAACTATTATTTTATTAGTATTTTTCGGAAGCTATAGGTCAATAACCTTACCAATTATAAAAGATGAAAATTAAACGACAAAATGACCGATTTAGTGTGTGATAGCGTGACTTTTCGTCAGTTTGTAAGTTTATACTAAAGGTACGACTTATACTATGGAAACGTGCTTAACGCATGTGAAATTTATGTAAAGATTAACTATGGGATTTTTAAAGAGTATATTCGGATCGTCTGAGCCAAAAGAAGAAAAAGTATTGCCTTGGCAAGCATTAACTAATGTTGCGCAACTTGCTGAGATCGCACAACGTTCGCAAGCGAAAACGCAAGTTATTTTTAAGCATTCAACTCGCTGTGGAATTAGCAGTATGGTGATGAACCAATTTGTAAGTGCTTATAACGTTGATGCTAATCTTGATCTCTATTATCTCGATCTCTTAAGTTATAGAGAAGTGTCTAATGAAGTAGGATATAAGTTTCAGGTGATACATCAATCTCCACAATTATTGATTATTAAAAATGGTACTACTGTGGCACATGCCTCTCATGGAGCAATCAATGATCTTGATTTAGAGCGGTTTGCTTAAATTTTTGAAGAGCTAAATAGTGCTAATTAAATATAAATACTTATTTTGGTTCAATACATCTATAGGTCTTTAAATTTGAGTTGAAAGTACAGTGTATTTGTATGCTTCTATTAAAATTAAATTATGAAGAAACTAATACGAGTTATTTTGGGCAAATTTGGATTAGACATTGTTCGATCAAACAGTTTCAAAGGAGATGTTTATGCATTGAATAAAAACTTCGAAAACCTAGTCTCTAATTTTGAAAGCTTGTTTGGTCAAAAGTTTGGTGAGATTCCTGAAAATGAAACACGATCTGAGCTCATCAAAGATTTATCTGGAACGCCACCATCTGAGGCCTATTTCATTATCAACTCATTACACAAGACCAGAACTATTGAAGGGGAGGTTTGTGAGTTTGGTGTGGCACAAGGAAAAACCTCTCAACTCATCGCTAATGAAATAAGAGATTGGACTAAAAAACTTCATTTATTTGATTCATTCGAAGGTCTTCCTGAACCTACAGAAAAAGATGTACTTAAAGATGATATTTTTAATTTAGGAGATATTAAAGCTTATGCTGGTACTATTAGTAATCCCGAAACTTTAGTAAGGAACGGACTAGACAAAATGAAATTCCCAGAAGACAGGTTTGTGGTTCATAAAGGATTTATTGAAGAATTAATAAAGACCAAATTTGAATCCTTTCCTAAGTGTGTGTCATTTGCTTATGTCGATTTCGATTTCTACGAACCAATTCAAATTGCTCTAGATTTTCTGCATAAAGTCTCTAAGAAAGGCGCTATTTTTATGATTGATGATTATGATTTCTTTTCAACAGGAGCGAAAACAGCTGTTGATGAATTTACTAAGCAGCATACTGGTGTCTATGAGGTATTTATTCCAGAGAACATATATGGACATTTTGCAATTCTGAAAAAAATAAGAGACTGATTTAGAGATCTACTTCTATCCATCACACCAATAAGTGATGAATTAGTTACTACTCATGTAAAAAATACAATGGTATTGGAAGGCCACCAAATGAAGATTGGTAGTTGTTGTATGGCGTGTGATATACCAGTCGTGTACGTTGCTAATTAACACCATTAAAACACTAGAGCTGAGATTAGGATAAGACAATCATAGATTTGGAAAAGTATAGTAATGGAGATAGACTCAACTTTGTATTGTAATTAAAAAACAATATAAAAAATGAGACAAAAAACAGCAATTATTACAGGAGCAAGCCGAGGATTGGGTCGCGATATGGCACTTAATCTCGCAAAAGATGGAGCGAATATTATATTTTCATACCACAGTAATGAAGCGAAAGCAAAGGAAGTGATTTCAGAGATTGAATCGCTCGGGCAAAAAGCAATTGCTTTTCCTTTTGATGCGAATGACTATAATAGCGGAAAAGAATTCATTAGCAAGGCTACTGCATATTTAAATGAAGAGTATGGGAGCCCAAATTTCGATTTTTTGATTAATAATGCAGGCACAGGAACATATAATCTCATTACTGATACTACAGTAGCACAATTTGACGACATGATGAATGTGCATCTTAAAAGCATCTATTTTTTGACACAGGTAGCATTACCACATATCAACGAAGGCGGCCGAATTATCAATATCTCTAGTGGATTGGCACGTTTTAGTTTACCAGGTATGTCGGCTTACGCCATGATGAAAGGCGGATTAGAGGTGTTTACACGTTATTTGGCAAAAGAATTGGGATCAAGACAAATCACAGCTAATGTGATTGCTCCTGGAGCTATAGCAACTGATTTTGCAGGAGGTAGTAATCGTGATCCAGAAAAAGGAGCCTTGATAGCTAGTATTACAGCTCTAGGACGTGTAGGTGAAGCCGAAGATATTGGAGGCACTGTCGCTTTCTTATGTTCGGATAGAGCAGGATGGGTTAACGGACAACGTATTGAAGTCTCTGGTGGCATGTTAGTGTAAGATCTTTTCCATAAATTTATAATGATGAAAGACCTAAAGCATTTTAAAAGAATAGGAGATTACCATAATTTGGCAAATATTGCAGCACCTGAGCATCCGTTGATTAGTCTAGTAGATTATAGTGAGGTACAGTATCCAGAAGATATACATACTTTAAAATGGAAACAGGATTACTATACCATCGGATTAAAGCGTAACATACCTTATAAGTTTTTTTATGGTCAGCAAGAATATGATTTTGATGAAGGTGTCATGACATTCGTGGCACCACATCAAGTCATGAGTTTAGGGAGTAATCCTAATGTAACTAGTGATAAACCTTCTGGTTGGTTGTTGTTGGTGCATCCCGATTTTTTATGGCATACATCTTTGTCCAAACGCATTAAGGACTATGAGTTTTTTGGTTATGCTATTAACGAAGGTTTATTTCTTTCTGAAAAAGAAGAGCAGATGATGGTTGATCTTCTGAAAAATATACAACGAGAATACCAATCTAATATTGATAAGTTTAGTCAGAATATTATTATCTCACAATTGGAGTTACTGCTTAATTATGCTGAACGGTTCTATGAACGTCAGTTTATTACACGACAAATTACAAATCATGGAATCTTAACGCGTTTGGAAATACTATTATCAGATTATTTTGAAGATGATAATTTGATTGATAAAGGATTACCTACAGTACAATGGGTTGCAGAAAACCTTAACTTGTCGCCAAACTATTTGAGCGGCATACTTAAATCACTTACTGGACAAAGCACGCAGCAGCACATTCATAATAAATTGATAGAAAAAGCCAAAGAGCAACTATCAACATCTATGCTTTCAGTTAGTGAAATTGCTTACGGTTTGGGTTTTGAACGTCCTGCATCATTTACAAAGCTTTTCAAAAGTAAAACGGAACAATCGCCATTAGAATTTAGAAAAACTTTTAATTGAAATACGTGATTTACATTGAGTTTATTCCTTAATAATCTTTATTGTTTTTTCTTGTGCATTAGACGTAATTGTGATCAAGTATATGCCATTTGAAATAGCTTTTAAATCTAGACTTCCATCAAGACTATTAATGTCTTTGGTTAAAATTTCTCGCCCTAATAGCGATGTGATTTTTACAGTTTCAATTGGTGTATTATTTGATAGAAACAGCTTATCTTTTACTGGGTTTGGGTAGATGGATAGATTTGAAAATGTTCCATTTTCAGTACTTAAGTTTTCTTCCACAAATTCTGTCATCCAAGTATTGGTAATTATAGCTGGATTGAAATCAAAGTAAATTTCTGCTGTATTAAGAATAATATCTCCTATGGCATAATCTGGGAATGGTTTTATTTTAAAAGTGATATAACCATGTCCTGTAGTAGAGTCATCATCTTCTGAAGGTGGTAGATTAATTCCGAAGAAATTCCACACCAAATCTTTATTTACACGTTCTAAGCTGTAGGCATGGCTAGCATCCACCATTCTAAGTGTGGACTCATCCAGTTGCTCGTCTAAAACATCTTCAACTCTTATATTGATTGCATTTGCAGTTCCCGTATTTTCAAATCGTATGGTATAAGTCAAATAATCATCTGTTGTAAATTGGGAAAATACAATCTCAGGACCATGACGTTCGGTAATATCATTTGGATCATATGAACCTACAATAGTTTGTGTTAAACTCGATGAATTGTTTAATGGTAAAATGTCTCCTGTAAGCATAGTTATATCTACAGAGTTTGTAACTAATTGCCCCAGACTTACTGTTGGAAGTGTAGGAACGCCCATTCTTACCCAAAGATAGCGAGTTTGATAGGGTTCTAAATTTGAAAATGTATATGAGAAACCAGTTGGTGTTGCTGTAATATTAGCAGAATTTAGCGTAAGCCAACTTTCAGATACACCAAGTAAGTTTAGTGCACTATCCATAGTAAAATCAATAGTTCCAGATGGGACGGCAATATTAGAATTGTTTGTATATGTGATGTAATTAGAATAATTAAAACCTGGAACAGCAGCCTCTAAATTTGACGAAATATTAACCGACAAATCGTTATAAGGAGTCACTGTAATTGGAAAATCATAAGTCGTAATACCAGAACCAATAGGGACGGTTATATTGGAATAACTAGCAGTGGTTGTATTATTTGCGGCATATTCTGTATTTACAGTATAACTTAGATTATAAGTAGTACTAGGATTAGATTCGTATAAGTAATGTGGTGACACATATAAATTATGCTCTATACCATCATTGTTCACTTCATAATTAAATTGACCTAACGGAAAGTTGATTTCTCCATCATCTTGCGTTCCATTGCCATTGGTATCTACAAAAGCGTTTAGTTTTAGACCATCAGATTGTTGTAATTGAAAAATCTCATTAGAATTGTACACATTATCTTGAACCTCATAACCGTAGTAAGTCCCAAAAAAGTTTACACCTTCTAGACCACCGTCAAAATATCCAAAATTAATATCATCTTGTGTTATGATATGCGTTGCTGTAAATGTTGTACTGTCTGTTTGACTAGGTGCTAAACTTGCCAAAGGACCTCCAACAATGTTCAAATCTGGAAAGGACACGTCTGCATAAATATCAGATATAACTGCATTTCCGTTGTTTGTGACTGTAAACTCATATTCGATGGTATCACCAACGCTCGTAAATCCGTCACCATTAAAATCAACATATGCAACAGTATAGCTTGCCTCCAGAGGAGATTCTACTCTAACTGTTAGACTAGCGACATCACAACTATTTGGATTTGCAGATTCACAGATTTCATAGTATAAAAAATAATTACCCAATGGAGCAGTAGATGGAATAGTTAAAACACCTGTGGCACTTAATGTAATACCGACGGAGTTTGTTCCAAGTATGGTGATATTTAAGTTGGAAGCGTCGACTGGTAATCCTTCAAATGTATCATTATCAAGCACTTGAAACGTAGTGCCAACTTCTAAAATAGAAGTAATTACATCGGGTTGAGCGTTAATATTGTAATTGTCTAAAATAATGCCTTCTTCTGTAGTACTTGTATTGAACGTATTTCCAGATGTCACTTGGGCCGTAATAAAGAGGTTCTCATCGTCTTCATCCAATTGATCTAAAATAGTAGGATAGCTTAATTGATCTTGATAATTAAAATATTGACCTGCAGGAATAATTGTTGTTATGGTAGACGTTGTATAATCTGAGGCGTCTGCCGTTCCATTGGTTGATGTGATTGTAATTTCAGTATCTACAGGACTTGGGTGTGTGAGTCCTGGTCTAAATTTAAGCGGAAAGCCTTCCTCAACAGCTATACTATCTCCATAATTTTGAGTACCATCAAAATTATAAACTGATCTTAAGCGCAAATCGGGAAACCCATCATTATCAATAATGTCAACGGTTCCAGTTTCCGAAGTATTTGTTGTATTCGCAGATGTTACAGTAATTGTATAGTTAATTGATTCGATTGGCTCATCTAAAGTGTCATCTACCGTGGGAATTTGAAAATTAACACCATAATCTCCTGCAACAATGGTTTTAGTTTGATTGATATTTGTATAATCAGCGTTACTTGCGGTTCCATTTGTGGTTACAAGCTCTACAATCACATCACTGCTAAACGTTCTGTTTAAATTTGTGCTAACATTTATAGTATTACCCTCATTGACTTCATAACTATAAACATTTAGAGTTGGTGTGGTATCATTATCAATAATGGTCACCGTTATGGAAATTAAATTATTTGTAGTATTTGCAGATGTTACAGTTGCAGTTATGGTATAGGTTTCGTCGGGTTCAATTAAAGCATCTTCTACTGAGGTTATAGGAAATTGAGCAAAGCGTTCGCCAGCTAAAAAAGTCACTGAAGTGTTGGTTTCAATATAATCTGATGGCTCAGCTGTTCCAGACGATGTTGTGAAATCTATAGTCACATCTGAGTTAAAATAATTGCTTAAGCTTATACTATAATTATAGCCTTGTCCTTCTATTAGATTAGTGCTAGTTGAAATATTTATTGTTGGAGTAGCGTCATTATCAAAGATGTAAATTAATCTGTTGATTTCAGTGTTTTCAGTATTATTACTAGTAACAGTTGCTTGAATTGTAAAAGACTCATTATCTTCTACAGTTGAATCATTTCCTGTTGGAATAGTTAGTAAGTTACTACTCAATTGTCCGGCAGGAATAGTCACAGTTGTATTTAAAGGCGTATAATCTGAAGCATCTGCAGAATCATCGATAGTAACAACATCAACAATGACATCAGTTGCTGCAGCACTATATAAATTTACTGAAAATGTATAGGTGTTTCCCTCAATGACAGCATAATTAAAACCACCATTTGTAATATAAACTGTTGGATCTTGTGAAAAGCAAAAAGCAGACGATAAAGCGATAAGTGTAAGAAGAGCTAATTTTTTCATAGTTGACATTAGAGTTTTTTTAATAGATGAACTTTCTTACAAAAGGTTGCGTCAAATTACAAACAAAAACTCCCAAAGCATCACTTTGGGAGTTTTTTTTGGATATATAAATGAATTAACTTCTTCTCATACGATAAGAGTTAATGATGTTTTTTAATTTCAGTTTTAAATCTTCACCTGTATCATAAACCATTTGAGCATCACTAGGGAAGTGAACTCTTCTATTTCTGGTTAGGTCATATTCTCTTCTATTTAGGGCTCTTTTATCACCTCTAACTGTTGCATAAAAGTGTTCAAATACAAACTCACTGTCAATTGGAAAAGCATCAAGTGTCTGACTTGTTTTTAAGTTGGTGTAAACCACATCTGCAATAACTTGAGTTGATTTGAACTGATTCACTTCAAAGTAACGAGCTCTCACATTTACGATCTTGTCAACTTTTATTTTGTTTCCTAGACTATCCACCATCACATTTCCATTGCTATCTGTTTGGTATTCCCAACCATCAACAATATTTTTTTGCCTTAGCTTTTGTACAGTATTGACCTGCTCTGGAGAAATATTAATTCGTTTTAATTGCAGTTGCATTGCAAAATCATAATTTAAATCTGATACTTGATTTGCATGATATACTGTCCAAAACTGATTTAATCCATAGGTATCAAAGTTTAAAAGATCAGCTTCCAATTGTTGTGGAATGATTTGACGAGTTTGATTTTCGATAGACACGATCACATAATCTGTTCCTTTTTGATGAGCCTCAGTCATTAAACTTCTAGTCTCTTCAAAGTTTGGATTAATGTTTTCGATATACTTAAAGATGTTATATGCTTCTCTAGCATTGTATTTGTCTTCAGAATCTAAAAGTGTAATTCCTTCATCAATTAAATATTCAGAGGTCTTATATCTATAATCGACAATCTCCGAAGTATAATCATTGAATTTTAAATTTAGGTTTCTACCATTGATTTGTAATGGCAATACACGTTTAATTGCATCTTGTCTTGCTTCTAGATCTAAATAGATTTCATAGATGGTTCTATATTGTTCAGGGTTGCCATCTTTTTTTAAATGTTGGATGTCTTGTAGGTCTTCCTCTAAAACTTTGTAATACGCATCTTCAAGCATGACGATATAATCTTGCTTACGTTTTTTGTCTTTGTTGTTTTCGAGTTTTCGTAACGCATCATTGATCGCTTGGTCATAATTACCATGACTAATTGCTTGTTCAATTTGTTTTCTTCCGCTACACGATGTTAGTACCAGAAGAAGTACTGTTGTGAGTAGTAATTGCTTCATAATTCTGGATTTTATTGATTATTTATATCATTAAAACCAAATATGATGCCAAACAAAAAACTCGAAGTAGAAATTGTTCTTTTCTACTTCGAGTTTTTCTAGCGTTTATAAGTGTTTTTTTACTTCTTTTTCTTAGGATTAAAAACAGGTAGTAATTGTGTTTTAACAGAGCCAAATCCAATTCGAGTACCATCATTTTCACAATATCCTCTCATGATAACAGTATCATAATCATTGATAAATTTGCGTTCGCTACCATCTTTCATTTTTAATGGTTTAGTTCCTTTCCATGATAACTCTAGCATTGAGCCGTACGAATCTTCTGTCGGACCAGAAATGGTTCCACTTCCCATCATATCTCCAGAATTTACAGGGCAACCATTAACTGTATGGTGCGCCAATTGCTGAGACATATTCCAGTACATATATTTGAAATTAGACTTACAAACCGTTGTTTCTTTTGCACCTTTTGGTTGAATTGCTGCTTCTAAATGAATATCAAAGCTCTTTTTACCCTTCGATTGTAAATACTCTAAAGGTTTTGGGTCTTGTTTCGGACTCTCAACTCTAAAAGGTTCTAAGGCATCAAGGGTTACAATCCATGGCGACATAGAAGATGCAAAGTTTTTTCCTAAGAAAGGACCTAATGGTACATACTCCCATTTTTGAATATCACGAGCTGACCAGTCATTAAACAATACTAATCCAAAGATATATTCTTCAGCTTCTTCAATAGGAATTGGCTCTCCCAAATCATTAGCGTCTGTGGTAACAAAAGCCATTTCTAATTCAAAGTCTACAAGATTTGATGGGCCAAAAACAGGTTTTTTAGCACCTTCAGGCATGGTTTGACCTTGCGGACGGTGAATTGGGATTCCAGAAGGAATAATGGACGAGCTACGACCATGATAACCTACAGGTAAATGCAACCAGTTCGGCATTAAAGCATTGTCTGGATCTCTAAACATGGTACCTACATTTGTAGCATGTTCTTTACTCGCATAAAAATCTGTATAATCACCAATTTGAATTGGCAATTGCATTTCAATTTCATCTAAACGAAACAATACAATTTCTTTATGTGGATTGTTGTTTTTTAATTTATCACTCTCAGCATCAAAAATTTCAGCTATACGATTACGAACCAAACGCCAAGTTTTTCTACCATCAGCAATAAAATCATTCAGTGTATCTTGAAGGAAAATATCATCAGTTAATGGAATACCATCAAAATACCCTAGTTGATGTAGTGCTCCAAGATCTATTGCTGTATCTCCAATTCGAGTTCCAATAGTAATGATATCATCACGTGTAAGAAAAACACCAAATGGAATGTTTTGAATTGGGAAATCTGAGTTTTTTCCAACGTGCAACCAAGATGAGCGATCAGGATTATTTGCAGATAAAGGCATATTGTAGAGAGTTTAAATGTTTTTGTTTTCTATTCAAACCTACATATTTAATTGCATAAAACCATAAAAATTCGAACTAATTTTACCTGTTGATAACATGCTCATAAAAGATAGCGTTAAACTGAATTTTTTGAATCTTTTTGCGATAATGATTTCTTATTTTTGGTAAAATTTAATTTAAACTTGATATATGCAACGCGATTCACAGATTTTCGAACTCATCAATGCTGAAAAAGATAGACAAATAAATGGTTTGGAGCTTATTGCTTCTGAAAACTTTGTAAGTGACCAAGTTATGGAAGCTGCAGGTTCTGTATTAACCAATAAATACGCCGAAGGTTATCCTGGAAAGCGTTATTATGGAGGTTGTGAAGTTGTAGATGAGGTTGAACAAATTGCAATTGATAGAGCAAAGACTTTGTTTGGAGCAGCCTATGCCAATGTACAACCTCATTCTGGAAGTCAAGCCAATACTGCAGTGTTTGCAGCTTGCTTAAAACCTGGTGACACCATTTTAGGATTTGATTTATCACATGGTGGTCATTTAACTCATGGTTCTCCAGTAAATTTCTCAGGTAAATTATATAATCCAACATTTTATGGTGTTAAAAAAGACACTGGGCTTATCGATTATGATATGTTGTCTGATGTTGCTGAACAAGAAAAACCAAAATTAATCATTGCAGGAGCATCGGCCTATTCTAGAGATATGGACTTTGCCAAATTTAGAGAAGTGGCTGATAATGTTGGTGCCATTTTGCTTGCCGATATTTCTCACCCTTCTGGTTTGATTGCTAAAGGCATCTTAAACGATCCATTACCACATTGTCATATTGTGACCACAACAACGCATAAAACCTTACGTGGTCCCCGTGGAGGTTTAATTATGATGGGAGAGAATTTTGAGAATCCATTTGGTTTACGACTTAAAAATGGAAATCTGAGAAAAATGTCAGGTCTATTAGATTCTGGAGTTTTTCCTGGTAATCAAGGAGGGCCTTTAGAACATATTATAGCTGCTAAGGCTATCGCTTTTGGAGAAGCGCTTTCTGATGAGTTTATGCATTATATGTTGCAAGTGAAACGAAATGCAGCGGCTATGGCCAAAGCATTTGTAGATAGAGGTTATCATATTATTTCTGGAGGAACAGACAATCATATGATGCTTATAGATTTAAGAAATAAGGATATCACTGGTAAAGATGCTGAAGAAGCATTAGGAAAGGCAGATATTACTGTAAATAAGAACATGGTCCCTTTTGATGATAAGAGTCCGTTCGTTACTTCAGGAATTAGAGTAGGTACAGCAGCTATTACAACTAGAGGCTTGAAAGAGACAGATATGGAAACTATTGTTGGTTTTATGGATGAAGCAATAATGAATTATCAAGAAGAGGCTAAGCTAGAATCTATCGCAGAACAAGTTAATGTCATGATGAGTGGTAAGCCTTTATTTACCTCGTAATACATTTGAAATTATACATAAAAAACCCTTTCAATTTGAAAGGGTTTTTTATTTAGTTTTTTCCTTGATGTTCCTTTTTTAATGGACCTTCCCAAAGGACTTGTTCTATCATCCATTTGTCTCCTCTTTTGGACAAAAGAATAAAGTCAATTCCCCACCAAGCAGTAACTCTAGCAGCGGCAATTGTATCACCAATATCTAATATGGTCACCTCTTTTGGTGCATCTTTTGCAGGAAATTTTTTATTCTCTTTAACGTCTTTTGCAAATGCCAATGCCGCTTCGAACGACATATGATTTACTTGTCTGTAATCATCCTTTCCTTTGTCTTTCCAAAAGCCAAATTTATGGAGCGTAGGTTGTAAGCTAGCTTTAAGTTTTAATGTATCACCTTCATAAAAGCCTTCAAGATAATTTATACAGGCTTTAGTAACACCAGATGCTGAAGATTGAGAAAAAGCTGTGTAGCTAAACAAGCATAACGTTAGAATGCATAATAGTCGTTTCATAATTATAAGAGATTGATTGTTGCCTCTAAATTACTCAATTATATGATGTATTGATGTTAAGTGCTTGTTAATCCTCATCAAAGGTCACATGCTGATAAGCGCCTAGATCTGGACCTTCACCTGGAGTAAATGTTCGGTTAGTTCCCAAAATATCTGTAGTAATCAAAAATAAAGGATCACCTTCATCGATAGCTGCAGAATTATCACCAATCATAAGCTTATTTTCAAAGGGTAATTTGAAATCGGGATCGCTATTGAAAATACAATCGTCATATAAAGTTTCATTATTGAAATTGTATTGATCTTGAGGAAAGTTATTGTTACTGTCCTGAAAGCGAATCAAGCAATTAGTAAACTTGAAGTTAAACAATGTACCATTATCAATATCGTCTAAAATCACTTCAGGATTATCATTTCCGAAGATGATACAATTATTGAAATTAGCCTCTATCAAGTCAACACCATTATCAATACCATTTTCATCTGTAAAGAAGTTATTGACCAATACCGATGGAAATTGTCTAAAACTATTGTTCCAGTAATTCGCTAATGTACAATGGGTGAAATTATATTTTCCGCCAAAAATACCTGCAAATGAAGATTGTCCAGAATTATTTATGACTAGATTTTCACCTCTAACAGAGCTTCCTCTTGCTAGAATACCATAATTACTAGAGTTGTATATCTGCGAGTTGGTGATTGTTAATTTATCATCTGTTGCTGCAGCATTTCCGTCAGAAACAATACCAACTGTACCATTTTTTATAGTGGCATAATTAATATCATTATCAATACTTCCATCAAATAACCAGATGGTTTCCCATTGCCCAGGAACATCAGAGAAAACAGGTTCCAGTCGGTCACTTTCAAAAATAACTTCATTTTCTAACAAGTCTTGATCGTTACTTGGGGCACCATTAACTTTTAGTGAGGCATTATTTGTAACGAGTAAACCTGAATTCGCATGAAAATGAACTCGTGCTCCAGCTTCAATTGTAAGAACATCACCTTCATCAACAGCTGCATAGCCATATATTACATAAGGTTTCTCATTAGTAAATGTAAGTTCTGAATCCTCAAGAAAACGACCTTGGAGTGTTGTTTCATCTGGAGTACCGTCTCCATTAGCATCAAAAGTTAATGTTTCAATGACGCCAGTGGTGTTGTCTCTATCAGGATAGATAAAAACAGCATCTTTTATTAAGGTGACTAATTCTACTTTCTGAAGATTTGCTCCACTATCAAATTCGATAGCATCTGTATATAAAAATTCTAAACTGTTTTGAGCTAGTGTTTGGATGTCTGCAGTAGTTTCAACAAAAATAAAGAGGCTATCATTCGCTAAAAGTTCTACATTTTGAAATTCTTTGCCTGGAAGCCCGTCAACATTAAGCCTATAATTTGAGGCTTCTCCTTGACTGAGGCGAACAGTTGGAATTGAAATATCTTCGTCGCTTCTATTGTAGACTTTTAAATTGTAAGTACTTGATCCAATATTAGTAAATACAGTATCTAAATAGATGGTATCCTTAGAAAATGTTAGATTTCCAGTGCTTGGAGAAAAATCAAAATCTTTGCGACATGAACTCCAAAAGACCAATATAGAAATAGTTAAAAGAAAGTATAATATTCGTTTCATAAATGTATTCTGTCTCTATTACGCATGAGTGAGAAAAACTAATGCATATTATGTGCTAAAAGTATAACTTTTGAAGTCATCTTTTAGTATAGATAGTAAAAAAATATTAGAAATTTAATCTTTTTTGTGTTCTTCGAGAAGTATGTTGAAAGCTTTACTATGTTTGAGTAGTTCGTCTAGCAACATGAACTCATTATCTTTTAAGAGTAGAGAAGGGCTTAGCTGTTGGGCACTACAATATTCAAAAAACAAATAGTCGTAGGCTTCTTGAATGTTAAGTTCGTTGCGCAAAAAAACCGTATTGAATAGTGCGCCCTTTTCAAATAGCTTCAGAAGATCTTCAACTTCAATAACTTTTACTTCTACTGTTTTCTTTTTAAAGAGTTTGCCTATAGCTTTTGCTAAACCAATCAAATCAAGAGTGGGCTGGAGGTTTTTTCCACTACCAAAGACTCTTTTTTTAAAAGCTATTTGTCCTTGTTTTGCAGTTGTACTTGATAACGCCAAAGTATCCACTTTTTTTTCGTTGATTTTGGTGACTTCAACTTCATCTAATTTATTGGTGATTTTTTTAAGCTCGATAACCACATCTTGACCAAAGTAATCTTGTGTCACTGTAATGCTTTGCTCATGATGGAAATAGGAACTTACTACAATTGTGTCATTAAGTTTTGCTTGAATTTCAAAAAGACCTTTACCGTCAGAATAGGTTAAAATATTTTGAGTTTTATTGACAAATTTCGCACCTTTTACTGTGGCCTCTGCATCATATATAACCCCTTTAATTGTTTGAGCTCCAGAAAATATAGGAATAAGTATAAAGAAAAATAATCTTAGTGATTTCAAGAATAATTGTTGATGGTTGTTATCTCAAATTAAGAGAAATTTATGCGTAGGCGTATTCTTATTAAGAGACTTTAACAGCCACTTTAATGTTCTTTTAACTAAATAAGACATTTATGCTTTCAGGAATGCGTGTTGGTTTGTTAGTATCATGAGACATAAAACACCAAATAGTTTCTGAAGTGGTAAGTAATTGCTTTGTTGTTGCATTATAAATCTCAACGATCCTTGTAGACCTTACGCCTTGAGATTTTGTAACAAAAGTTTTAAGTAACAAGGTCTCTCCTAATACGGCTTGAGCTTTATATTGAATATGGTGACTTATCATAACCCAATAATAATCACTTCTAATTGTTTCTGAAGACTTTAAGATCCAATGTGCTTCGGCAATATCTTGAACCCATTGTACATAATGTACATTGTTAACATGCTGGCGTGAATCTAAATGATCTTTAGTAACCGTAAGTTTTTGCTCGTGGATTTGCATATTTTCATTATTGAAATAAAAACTTAAAAGTAGATATTATTCTTTCCTTCTGAAAATAGAACTTATATTATATAAGAAGTTTCCAATAGAAGTGCGCTCAATAGTTCCTTTTCTAATAAGTTTTCGACGTTCTTTTCTTCTTGAATTTGTCTGCGATATAGAGCGAACGCCTCCGAGAATTAAAATATTAGACGCATTTGGTTGTCTTTTCTCAGGATTTACTGAAGAAACCATGCCAGTTAAATTGGAATTTACTTTAGCTTCTGGTATTAATGTTACTTTATAAGTACTCGATTGTTTAATCGTAATAGTTATTGTTTCATAACCTTGACATTCAATGATTAATATATCTCCTATTCCGCACTTTAAAGAAGCATCTCCAGCCATGTTGGTTTTTTTCTTATTAGAGCTTCCTTTTAATGAAACAAAAGCATTAGGAAGTCTGTGTTTAGATTTTCCAAAAACGGTTATTGAAATCATCTTATTTCTAAGAACAGAAACGCCTACTTTTCCTCTCAGGCTATTGTGCTGAGAAGAATCAACCTTTATCATTCGAGGTTTACCTTGCGCTTGAACATCTTGAGTTCCTAAAGTTAAAAAAGCAAAAAGGGTAGAGGCGATGTAGGATAAGTAGTTGTTTTTTTCTTTTCGATTTAATACCAGTTCTCTTTTTAGTTGTGACGATTTGAATCGTCCACAGAGATTTGTTTCGGTTTGAAATGTTTTGACGATTTGCTCATCAGTTTTACTTGTGAAGTCTAAAACTGTTTTGTTGCATGAATTACAATGACGACCTTTTTCATTAGCTGTCATCTGATCCCAACTTTTATGACATGGCTCAGGAATATTAACGCTTATAGATGTTCTCATGATTCAAAGAACCAAAAGAAATTAGAAATATGAAATGGTTAATGAGTGAACGTGTCCTTTGAATGAGTGAAGCCTACTTTTCAAAAACTTCTACTTCAAATAATTTATCCCAATGTTTTCCTGTAACAAATAAGGTCTTTGTTTCTGGATTGTATGCAATCCCGTTAAGTACATCTAAACCACTATGCTGCTTAACTAATTTTTTTAAAGGGGAAAAATCGATTACACCTTCAATGGCTCCATTTTTTGGATTAATAATGGCCACACCATTTTTTTGGTAGCGATTGGCATATATTTTTCCGTTTACCCATTCTAATTCGTTAAGTTCAACAATTTTACCTTTATTGGTATATGCTTGGAGTTTTCCTTCCTCGACTAAGGTGTCGGGATTTAAAAACCAGATTTGCTCAGTACCATCAGTTTTGTATATGTTCTTTCCATCATTACAAATTCCCCAACCTTCTTTGCTTTTTCCGTAGGAGAAACTACCCGTTTTTTCAAACGTATTAACATCATAAATAAAACCAATGCCTTCTTGCCAAGTTAATTGATAAATAGTATTGTTGAAAATAGTAAGACCTTCACCAAAATATTGATCTGCTAAATCTATATTTTGCAAAACCTCACCAGTTTTATAGTCTACTTTTCTCAATTTTGATTCACCGTACTGACCTGTACTCTCGTAGAGTTCTCCATTATGAAACTCGAGACCTTGAGTATAAGAAGTAATATCATGAGAATAGGTGTTAATGATATTATAACCATATACTTTAGGTGTTTGGTTATTTAAAATAGTAAGTTTGGTAGTAATGTCTTCAGAAGTATCAGCATATGTTACAGTAGCGGTAATGGTTTGAACACCTAGTCGCTCATCATCAAGTGTAAATGTCTCACCTACAGCTATCCCATTTAATGTATAATCAACAGAAGAAATTTCAAGACCTTTAGGGTTTTTAATCGATAACTTAACAGTCTCACCAAGTTTGGCTACATTTTTTTTTGCGTCTGTAACAATAGATAAGCTCGTTTTCTGAGTACCTGAGTTTCCACAAGAGATTAATATTACACTTAAAACAGTGATTATGAAAGCTTTAATTGAGCGCATTTTTTATTTGATTTTGATGCAAGTTATTTAATAAAATTCAGTTTAAAAAATCATTGCATAAGTATTAAAAGATTGTATCTTTGCAGCCGGGCAAGTCCTACACAACCAGCTCCTGCTTAATCCTCCAGGTCGGGAACGAAGCAAAGGTATGCGGTCGTAGCGGTGTGATGTAGGTAGCTTGCCTTTTTTTGTACCCAATACTTTCCTATTTTATTGTACTTTTAAAGTCAAATTAGCCCATCGTTTTATGTCTAAAGTTATTTTAATTACAGGCGGATCTTCAGGAATTGGTAAATCCATAGGAGAATTTTTATCCCAAAAAGGATTTATAGTCTATGGTACAAGTCGGTCTCCCGAACGTTATCCAAATTCTAAAATCAAGTTGGTCGCTTTAGATGTCGCAGATACTAGTTCTATTGATACTGCAATTAAAACCGTTATTGAAAGCTCTGGTAAAATAGATGTTGTTATCAATAATGCAGGTGCTGGTATTACAGGTCCAATTGAAGAAGTTCCTAACGATGAGATCAAACGTAATTTTGAAACTAATCTTTTCGGACCAATAAACGTCATCAAAGCAGTTTTACCTCAAATGCGTAAGCAAAACTCAGGGCTTATTATAAACGTTACTTCTATTGCTGGATATATGGGACTACCATATCGTGGTATTTATAGTGCAAGTAAAGGCGCTCTCGAATTAATTACTGAAGCCTTTAGAATGGAAATTAAAGCATTTAATATTCATATGACCAATGTTGCTCCGGGAGATTTTGCAACTAATATAGCGGCTGGTCGTTATCATGCTCCTGTTGTAGTTGGCTCTCCCTATGAAAAGCAATATGGAGCAGTTTTAAAATCTATTGATGACCATGTTGATAGTGGTGACGATCCAATTATGGTGTCACATATGATCTACAAAATTATTAATACTCCAAACCCTAAAATTCATTACAAGGTTGGTGCCTTTATGCAAAAATTTTCAATTGTATTGAAACGAATTCTTCCTGATAAGATTTATGAAAAATTACTTATGAATCATTATAAATTATAGTCTCTGGTATGTTTTTTGATATGAATTGAAAAACTCATCATCATGAAACGACTATTACCTCTACTATTAGTTTTAAGCTTATTTACACTATCTGGTTGCGAGGATTTCCTTGACTGCATTATTAATCGACGACCAGAGTTGCCCAACAAATCTTTTGGTGTTGGAGAATTAGAGACTTACTATTACGAAGAATTCAAAGCAGAAATTAAAAATGAACCACGCGATGATGATTATGGCTATTTCTTTGAAATTGATGGTGAATTACCAGAAGGCTTAGAAATGTTTGTGAATTACAGAACGGTCTCAATAGAAGGATTGCCTACAAATCCCGGAACATATAGATTTACTGTACTTCTGTTTGTCGATCCACCTGTTAGTTATGATTACGAAACAGATCAATATGATGATCCCTTATGTTCTGAATCGACTTCAAAAGAGTATATGATAAGCATTAACCCTTAGATGGTGTATTGTTAATATCATTTGATAATATGTTCTCATAAAGGTGTGATAAAATTGTAAATTCGTCCCGTAATTTTAATCACAACTATAACATAACTACACATGAAATTTTTTATTGATACAGCTAACTTAGATCAAATCAAAGAAGCACAAGATCTTGGTATTTTGGATGGTGTAACTACCAATCCGTCATTAATGGCCAAAGAAGGCATCACAGGTCATGATAATATTATGAAGCATTACGTTAATATTTGCAATATTGTTGATGGCGACGTTTCAGCTGAGGTGATTTCTACCGATTTTGAAGGCATGATTAGAGAAGGTGAAGCGCTAGCCGATCTTCACGACCAAATTGTAGTGAAATTACCAATGATTAAAGATGGTGTAAAAGCATGCAAATATTTTACAGATAAAGGTATTAAGACAAATGTAACGTTGGTGTTTTCTCCTGGTCAAGCCCTATTGGCAGCAAAAGCAGGTGCAACCTATGTGTCTCCTTTTATTGGTCGTTTGGATGATATTTCTACAGATGGCTTAAATCTTATAGCCGAAATTAGAATGATCTATGATAATTATGGTTTCGATACCGAAATATTAGCAGCCTCAGTTCGTCATACAATGCACGTAATCGATTGTGCTAAATTAGGAGCTGATGTTATGACTGGACCGTTAAGTTCGATAATGGGCTTATTAAAACATCCATTAACAGATATAGGTTTAGAGAAGTTTCTTGCAGATTATAAGAAGGGAAACTAAACAAATTTCAGAATAGAAAAAAAGATAAGAAACTCTTGATTTGAATTAATCAGGAGTTTTTTATTTCAAAGTGTATTTCTTTGAGGCTTTTTTATCAGATGCTAAAGCCTTTTCTATATGGTAGGCAATTTTATCATTTAATAAGTCGGCATTTGATTTTACAATGGTACCGTCTTTATCAACAATAATTACTTTTTGAGAATAAACAATAGCGAATGTCTTTTTGGCTTCATTTGGATTTTTGAACATATATTCATTTGCAGTAGGAAATTTTAAAAGTTCCAATGTTTTCTTCCAAGAAGCCGTATTCATATCATTGATGTTGATGGCAATAAAATTCATTTCCGGATAGTCCTTTTTGAGTTTTGTCATCATATAATGATTATTTCTATAACTCCATTTAAAATTTGACGACCAGCAATAAATAACTGTAGGTTCATTGATTACCGAATGTAAATCCAATACATTGTTTTTAAAATCGACAATCTCTATAGTAGGAATTGTATTTCCAGGGAATAGATTTATAGTAGAAGCGACTAGGTCACTTAAGTATTCATCATTCTTATTGTCGGTACTTTTTTCGAGAAAAGCATCTAACATACTTTTAGATTTTTCAGCATTTGTACTGTTGAAAACAAACTCTCGAGTTGCGTACATGAGGAGATAGTTTTTGATGGTCTCATTGTGAACAACACTATCAATCATTGTAAGTTTATCGAGATTATAGTCTAAAGAATGTCTATTAAAAGCAAGATGTGAACCATCTTCATAGTATTTTTGAAGTCCTATATTTTGAAAATACCAAAGTAAGAAGCGATTGTATGAGTACATTCCGCTAAGGCTAGCATCATTAAAATTTACATCAGTGCGATAACTGTAAAAGCCTTCTGGTAAATCTTTAAAGTGTATGAGTTGATTATTACCAAAGTAACCAAACGGGTATAGCTCTTTATAAGCATAATAATCATAATTGATACTCGCTCTTGCTATTTTAGCAAATAAGGATGAGGTTTGATGAGACGCTAAAAATTGCTCTAAATTTTCAATTTTTTGTTGCCTTTGCATTTTAATATGAACTTCAAATTCTTCAGGCTCTAAATGTTGAAGTTTTCTAAATTTCTTACTCTCATTTTCATCATGTAAAAATGCTTTGATAAAGTAATTGTTCTTTTTTGAACCTTCTCCAGTATATACAAGTGACTCATCAAAATCGTTAGTATTCAATCTAAATAGAATACTGTCATTAGGTTCAATAAGTAGTGATTGATACTCACCGCCATGAGTGAATGAATATAAACCAGTTTGTAGGTTTTCTATTTTGTGGAGAAATCGATTGTTTCGATCCAAATAAATTGTATCACGCTCTTTTTCATTACAGTAAATCGTAATATAGTTGTTGTTTGGATTAATTATTTCACCACCAAAATAGGCTGTATCTCCTTTTTCAGTATTAGAATTACAACCAAAAAAAAGAGATGATATTAAGAATGTAACTAAATATAGTTTCATAAGTATTTAAAATCGTCGGCATTATCTATTTGCAACAAAAATAAACGTTGCGAATAGTAAGTCTTGTTAATACGTTGTTAAATGTTGATTTTACTGTAATTATGAAACGAATGAACTCATAAAATTAAGGGCTTTTAGTTTCTCTCAATGAACATAATTTTCTACTTTTGCAGCGAAATTAAAACACGCATTATGTTATCAGTATCAAACCTTTCGGTTCAATTTGGAAAAAGAGTTCTTTTTGATGAAGTTAATACGACGTTCAACAATGGGAATTGCTATGGGATTATAGGAGCCAATGGTGCCGGAAAATCTACATTTTTAAAGATTCTTGCTGGAAAGCAAGATGCTACTTCTGGTCATGTTCATTTAGAACCTGGTAAGCGTATGTCTGTTTTGGAACAAAATCACAACTTATATGATGAGCATACTGTTTTAGAAACAGTAATTATGGGTAATAAACCTTTGTTTAAGTTGAAATCTGAAATCGATGCGCTTTATGCGGACTATACAGATGAAAATGCTGAGAAAATAGGAGAACTACAAGTTACGTTTGAAGAAATGAATGGCTGGAATGCTGATAGTGATGCAGCGGCAATGTTATCAAATCTTGGTATTAAGGAAGATTTCCATTACACTTTAATGAATGACCTAGATGGTAAGCAAAAAGTTCGTGTGCTATTAGCGCAAGCTCTTTTTGGAAACCCTGATGTGCTTATTATGGATGAGCCTACCAATGATCTTGATTATGAAACAATTTCATGGCTAGAAAACTTTTTAGCTAATTATGATAACTGTGTAATTGTTGTATCACACGATAGACACTTTTTAGATGCTGTATGTACTCATATCTCTGATATTGATTTTGGAAAAATAAATCACTTCTCAGGTAACTATACATTTTGGTACGAATCGTCTCAATTGGCAGCCAGACAACGTGCACAACAAAACAAAAAAGCGGAAGAAAAGAAAAAGGAATTAGAAGAATTTATTAGACGTTTCTCTGCTAATGTAGCAAAATCAAAACAAGCTACAAGTAGAAAAAAAATGATCGATAAGCTTAATATATCAGATATTAAACCATCTAGTAGACGTTATCCTGCCATTATTTTTGAGCGTGAAAGAGAAGCAGGAGATCAAATATTAAATGTTGAAGGCTTAGCAGGATCTATTGATGGTGAAGTCTTATTTCAAAATATAGATATCAACCTGACTAAAGGAGACAAGGTGGTTGTATATTCAAAAGATTCTAGAGCTACTACGGCGTTCTATCAGATTATAAATAATAAAGAAAAAGCTGATGCTGGTAAATATGCTTGGGGAGTGACAACATCTCAATCTTATCTTCCACTTGACAACAGTGAATACTTCAATAATAAATTAACATTAGTCGATTGGTTAAGACAATGGGCAACAACTGAAGAGGAGCGAGAGGAAGTATATATTAGAGGTTTCTTAGGAAAGATGATTTTTAGTGGAGAAGAAGCTTTAAAAACTGCAGATGTACTATCTGGTGGAGAAAAAGTACGTTGTATGCTTAGTCGTATGATGATGGTAAGAGCTAACGTGCTTATGCTAGATGAGCCAACTAACCACTTGGACTTAGAAAGTATTACAGCATTTAATAATTCTCTTAAGAACTTTAAAGGTACTGTAATGTTTACAACACATGATCATGAGTTTGCACAAACAGTAGCCAATAGAGTTATCGAGTTAACTCCGAGCGGTATTATTGATCGCTATATGACTTTTGATGAATACATGAGCGATAAAAAGATAAAGGAGCTACGAGAAAAAATGTACGCGGTAACGGCTTAATTGATATCAAGCTATGTTAAGATTTTAGTTCTTCGTTGACGCTATCAATGATGGCTTTCGCTTGTTCTAATTCTTCATCACTTACATAAAGTTCTTGGTAACCTTGTATTGAAGCACCAAATCCAGCTAATCTTCCAGATTCAGATTCGTCTTTTATAATGGCATTAATACCAGCGCTTTTTAATCTGTCTAATGCTAATTGGACAATAATGAAATTTCCTGAAAATATTTTTGTATAGGTTGTATCTGACATAATTTTAAATGTTATGGTTCATATATTAGTATTCTATTTAATCTATAAGTTACAAAAAATGTACCACTTGTTGAATCTTTAGATACTTAATTTAAACGTTAAAATTTTTATAATGATTATATTTTTGTTTAATTAATTTTTAAATTTGTTAAACAAATAAAGTAATTATCGCTAGATAATATTTTGATTGATTTAGTTAGGTTGTTAAAAAGCCACGTTCGGAATGAATGTGGCTTTTTTCATGTTCTCTATTTTAGTTTTATATATTGTTAGGCATAGATTATATTAATGAAAAAATCACATATTGATAAATTTTACCTATCATGATATAATTTTAAAAAATGTATAACTCCTTTAATTTAGGACGTAAATTTTCTAACTTTATAGAATCAAAGAATCATCTAAACAATATAATCATGAATAACAACGAAGATCACCATATGAATGGTGATGCAAGTCAATGCCCTTTTTTAAGTGGAACACAAAAGAAAACAGCAGGAGGAGGAACCAAAAATCGCGATTGGTGGCCTAACGAATTAAAGCTAAATATTTTACGTCAGCATGCACCTAAATCCAATCCATTGGGAGACGATTTTGATTACGCAAAGGCATTTAATAGTCTTGATTTCAAGGCTTTAAAACAGGATGTCATTGATTTAATGACAGATTCTCAAGATTGGTGGCCAGCAGATTATGGGCATTATGGAGGGTTTATGATTAGAATGGCTTGGCATAGTGCAGGTACATATCGTGTTGGTGATGGAAGAGGAGGAGCTGGTACAGGGACTCACCGTTTTGCACCATTAAATAGTTGGCCAGATAATGGCAACTTAGACAAGGCACGTTTGTTATTATGGCCAGTAAAAAAGAAATACGGAAATAAAATTTCATGGTCAGATTTAATGATTTTAGCAGGAAACTGTGCTTTAGAATCTATGGGATTCCCAACATTTGGTTTTGCTGGAGGACGAGAAGATGTTTGGGAACCAGAACAAGATATATATTGGGGAAGTGAGACAGGTTGGTTAGATAATGATGAACGCTATGATACAAGTGATGGTGATTTAGAAGGACATCTAGGTGCTGTTCATATGGGATTGATTTATGTAAATCCTGAAGGTCCAAACGGAAATCCAGACCCTTTAAAATCGGCTCATGATATTCGTATTACTTTTGGTCGTATGGCGATGAATGATGAAGAAACTGTTGCTTTGGTAGCTGGCGGACATACTTTTGGAAAAGCACACGGAGCTGCTGATCCCGATCAATATGTTGGAACAGAGCCTCATGGAGCATCAATAGAAGAAATGAGTACTGGATGGAAGAATACTTTTGGGACTGGTGTTTTGGATGATACTATTACAAGTGGATTGGAAGGTGCTTGGACACCACATCCAACGCGATGGGATGATGAGTATTTTGATGTGTTGTTAAATTATGATTGGGAATTAACAAAAAGCCCAGCTGGAGCACATCAATGGACACCAACGGCAAATTCAGGAGCTCCTATGGCACCTAAAGCGGGTGATCCAAATGGCAAACAAGCCTTAATGATGTCTACAGCAGATATGGCCTTAAAAATAGACCCTGGATTTTTAGAAATATCTAAGCGTTTCCATAACGACCATAAAGCTTTTGAAGATGCATTTGCTAGAGCTTGGTATAAATTAACTCATAGAGATATGGGACCTATTTCACGTTATCTTGGTCCTGAGGTTCCTCAAGAAGAGCTCTTGTGGCAAGATCCTATTCCATCAGTAAATTATAACTTATCAGATTCTGATATATCCTCATTAAAGAAAATGGTTTTGGCTTCTGAGCTTTCAGTATCACAATTAGTGACTACTGCTTGGGCTTCGGCTTCTACATTTAGAGGTTCTGATATGAGAGGAGGAGCTAATGGTGGTCGATTACGATTGGAACCACAACGCAGTTGGGAAGTAAATAACCCATCAGAATTAAATAAAGTTTTAAATGTACTTGAGGCTATACAAAATGAGTTTAGTGGTACAATTTCTATGGCAGATTTAATAGTCTTAGCTGGTAATGCTGGCGTCGAAGAAGCTGCAAGGCAGGCAGGTCATGATATTTCAGTTGATTTTACTCAAGGAAGAGGTGATGCTTCACAAGACCAAACAGATCTAGAATCATTTGGTTATTTAGAACCTTTAGCTGACGGCTTTAGAAATTATATCAAAGCTAATCTTGAAGTAGCTGCAGAAGACTTATTAGTTGATAGAGCAAATCTATTAACGCTTTCTATTCCTGAAATGACCGCTTTAGTTGGAGGGTTAAGAGTTTTAGGAGCAAATTATGATGGGTCTAATTATGGCGTGTTCACTGACACAGTAGGACGTTTAACTAATGACTTTTTTGTCAATATTTTAGATTTCACCTATACATGGAGTGCCACTTCTGAGGACGATAGAATTTTTGAAGGAAAAGATCGTAGAACGGGACAAGTTAAATTTAAAGGAACACGAGCAGACCTTATATTTGGTTCTAATACAGAATTGAGAGCTGTATGTGAAGTATATGGCGCAAATGATGGAGAACAACGATTTGTAAATGATTTTGTTGCTGCTTGGTCTAAAGTGATGAATTTAGACCGTTTCGATTTAAAATAATTATAACGCTAAATTAAGAATAAGGATGGGTTATTAACTCATCCTTTTTTAATTAAAATTTACTATAATGAAAGATACAGATTTGTTTTTCAATGCTATACGTGCTGGAGAACCAGATAGGCTTCAGGCCTTTTTAAATATCAATCCGCAGTTGGTCAATGCAAAAGACTCACGTGGCTTTACACCATTAATTTTTGCAACATATTTTGATAATGAAAAAGCGACTAAAGTTTTATTAGATAATAATGCTGAAATTGATGACCAAGATGCTACAGGTAATACAGCATTAATTGGTGTTTGTTTTAAAGGGAATGAAAAATTAGCAAGAACTCTAATTCAACATGGAGCTAATATTAATGTTGTTAATAATATGGGAACGACACCATTGATATTTGCGACAATGTATAATAAAGAAGAAATCATAAAATTGCTATTGGAGACAGGTGCTGATAAAAATATAAAAGACAATGAAGGACGAACAGCTTATGATCATGCCGTTGAGAAAGGATTCAAAAATCTGGTCAAGCTTTTGAAAATATAATATATTCTTAATAAAAAAAAGCCACTTAGTTTAAGTAGCTTTTTTTATAAGTGATAATGCAATTTAGTTAACGTGCTTTTCTAAAAATTCTGCAACACCTTCATGAGTTGCTTGCATTCCAGTTTTTCCTTTATTCCAGTTTGCTGGACAAACTTCACCATTCTCTTCAACAAATTGTAAAGCATCTACCATACGTAAGGCTTCATCTACATTTCTACCTAATGGTAAGTCATTTACGATTTGGTGACGTACAATCCCTTCCTTATCAATTAAGAATAATCCACGATAAGCAATTAATTCGCCTTCAGCTTGAAGCATATCATCTTCATCATAGAAGTAATCTCCAGCTAAAACGTCATAATTTTTAGAAATCGTTTTGTTCGTATCTGCAACTAGAGGATATGTTATACCTTTAATACCTCCGTTGTTTTTATCCATCTGTAACCAACCATAGTGTGATTGTTCTGTATCTGTTGAAACAGCTATTACTTCAGTATTTCTAGATTTGAATTCATCTAATTTTTCTTGAAATGCATGTAGTTCAGTTGGACAAACAAATGTAAAATCTTTTGGGTAAAAGAATAAGACAACGTGTTTTTTACCAATGAATTGATCTAAAGAAAAGTTAGTTACAAATTCGCGACCGTTTACAACCGCTTGTGCATTAAATTGAGGTGCTTTTTTTCCTACTAATACAGCCATTTTTTAATATGTTTTTTTTGAGTTAAATTTTAAATTTGGCTGCAAATATAGTCAATCGAACTGTTCAAAAAAATGATGCATATCATTTAATTTTATCTCACTATAGTTTAGTTCAATTTACCTGAAATTTGTCTAATTTTTATTCGGAAAGCGGCAAATAATAATGTCGTGAACGGACTTAACCAGTTGAAGATAGCATACATGAAATACTGACTCACATCTACACCTAAAACTCCAGATTGGTATGCACCACAGGTGTTCCATGGAACTAATACCGAAGTTACAGTTCCAGAATCTTCAAGAGTTCTACTTAAATTTTCAGGAGCTAAACCTCTGTCCTCATAGGCTTGCTTAAACATTTTTCCAGGGATAACAAGTGCAAGGTATTGGTCTGAAGCAATAACATTAAGCCCAAGGCAACTAATAACTGTGCTTGCAAATAATCCAAATACTGTTGTAGCAACCGATAATAAAGCTTTGGTAATTCTAGCTAAGGCTCCAATGGCATCCATGATACCTCCAAACACCATAGCACAAACAATTAGTAAGATAGTCCAAATCATTCCATTCATTCCACCAGAACTAAAAAGTTTTTTAAGTCGCTTAATCGTTATTAATTTGTCTAAATTTTCAGCTTTGGTCTGAATAATAGAAGCATCTTGATAATCGGAAGAGAAAAATTCTTTTAAACTTTCAATTGTATAAAGTCCTTTTAGATCGTCATCTGAAAAAAGATTAGCTAGCCGACCTTCATCATTATTGATTCTTTCTAAATCGGTTTCAGATAAGGCTGCTAAGTATTCTTTATCAGAAATTTCAATATTTGTATCTGTAAATATAGAATTCACAACAGTTTTGGTTGAAGAATCTGTTATTGTATCAATAAGTTTTGGTTGAAAAATAAACGCAAAAACGATAGCTAAAACTACACCAGAAGCGAGCGCGACTAAGGGTTTTGTTTTGAGTAAAATTAACCCAACTACAGCAACCGGAACCAAGAATAACCAAGGTGTAATATTGAAATAGTTATCTATTGCACCTAATATAAATGTCGTGTCTGAACTTCCTGTAGATTCTATAGAAACGCTTATAATTCCGAAAACAATCAATGTCACAATAATTGTTGGAACCGTTGTAAAAGCCATGTATTTTATATGCGTAAACAAATCTGTTCCAGCCATAGCAGGAGCGAGGTTTGTAGTATCACTTAAAGGAGACATTTTATCTCCAAAATAGGCGCCTGAAATAACAGCACCAGCAATCATTCCTGGATTAATACCTAATGCTGTTCCAATACCAACAAGGGCAATACCAACAGTTGCAGAGGTTGTCCATGAGCTTCCAGTAGCAATCGAAATCACAGCGGCAATCACAACTGAAGCTGGCAAGAATATTTCTGGGCTTAACACTTGAAGACCATAATAGACCATAGCAGGAATAACACCACTAATAAGCCAAGTGCCTGCAAGTGCTCCAACTAAAAATAAAATCATGATAGGTACAAAAACACTTTTGAGGTTTTCCCAAATTTCTTTGATCATACCTCCCAAAGTCACTTTATTAAAAAAGCCTACTGCTGCTGCAACTAGCCCTCCAAGCAATAAAATTATTTGATTAGTGTAAGTGCCAAACCACTCTTGGCTCTCAACAAAAAAGATGTTGTAAGCAAGTAGTGCCATTAGTATAACAACAGGAATCAGAGCCTCATAGAAATTAAGTTCCTTATTTTCAACGATGTTCTGATCTTTAGCTTTAAATTCTGAGATATTATTGTCTTCGCTCATTTGGTTTTAGTGACTATTTGTGCTTGTAATGTTACGATAATGTTGTCTATTCTGCAAATCATAATTGTTCCGTACTTTTACATTTCAATTCTCAAAATGTAAATGGATTCATTAACTCAGATTGTTTTAGGTGCTGCTTGCGGAGAGGCAGTTTTAGGTAAAAAAATTGGAAATAAAGCTTTATTGTTTGGTGCTATTGGTGGAACCATTCCCGATTTGGACGTATTTATTGGAAGTCTTTTACATAACAATGAGATTGATGCCATGTTGTTCCATAGAGGCTTTATGCATTCTATTTTGTTTTCTGTTTTGGCAGCTTTTCTGTTAGGATGGCTAGTTCATAAATTATATGATAGAGGTAAACGATTGGATACAACGACCCAAAAAGATTGGATATCATTATTTTTCTGGTCGTTATTTACGCATCCAATTTTGGATTGCTTCACACCTTATGGCACACAGCTCTTCGCACCATTTTCAAATTACCGTGTAGCGTTTAATAATATTGCGGTGGCCGATTTACTATATACTACACCATTTTTATTATGTATGATTATTTTGATGTTTTTTAATCGACAAAATAATACACGCCGACTATGGCTTAAGCTAGGTATAGGTATAAGTTCGGCTTATATGATATTTACGATTTTTAATAAACTTCATATTGATAATGTATTTGAGACGTCTTTAGCCGAGCAAAATATTACATATAAGCGTTTCAGTGCTCAACCTTCTATTTTGAATAATATTTTATGGTATGGCATAGCCGAAACCGAAACCGATTATCAAGTTGCTTTTTATTCATTACTGGACAAATCTAATCAGTTTTCAGAATGGAGAACTATTTCTAAAAAACGATTGTTAAATACACGTTATGATAGTGATATAGAATATTTGTCATGGTTTAGTAACCATTATTATAATGTTCAGGAACTAGACAATGGAGAGTTTATATATAATGACCTAAGATATCCTTTGGTAAAAACACGTGAAGGTTATAAATCTGTTTTTAATTTAAAACTTTACGAGTCTGAAGGACGTTTAGATATGAAACCTTTTGAACCAGAAATGGAGGATTTTAGTTTTACCATGTCAGCACTTTGGGAACGACTCAAAGGAAAATAATTACGATGTATTAAACTGTTTTCACCCGTCTTTAATGAAAGATTTGTACTTAGTATCAGCACTTTGTCGGATTTTCCTATCCTTTAAACATTGAAATTTACTTTATATCGAATTGTTGTGACCTTCATTAATTATGGTGTCCAAATAGTAACAATAATTAATTAGCTATCAGTATGTTACCCACTTTATATTTAGATTCTTTTAAACAATACGATTATGATTCTCAAATACGTTTATTGAATTGGAAACTAAAAAAGAACTTAGAAACATTGATATTTCTTTCAGAATTAGAATCTCGATATCAAGAAGAGAATACCTTGCCTTCGGTTATTCAAGAATATTATGACCTAAAGAAAGATGTACAAAGTAAAACAGTAGAGTTATCTAATGAATTAGCTTACTACAAATCTTTACAAACTAAATGTGCCTAAAAATGACTGGATTGAAGTAGACTATACTAATTCAGGAATTAGAATGTTTAGTTCAATCATACAGCTCTTCATAATTTGGTAAGTACGCTCAATATCGGCATCTAAACCAATTGAGAAACGTATTAAGCCATCACTTAATCCCATTTCCTTTTGCTCTTCTTCAGGAATTTCAGAAGATGTTGAGCTTCCTGGAGCCGAGAATAGTGTTTTATAAAACCCTAAGCTTACGGCAAGATAACCAAGGTTCTTCTCTTGCATCATTTCCATGAGCTCATTAGCTTTATCTAAGCTCCCAACATCAATGGTTAACATACCTCCATAACCATATTTTTCATTCATCATTGACTTAAATAACTCATGAGATGGATGTGAAGCCAATCCTGGATACACGGTTTTTAGTCCATCTTGTTCAAATTTTTCTGCAAGATATGTAGCATTATAGCTATGCTGTTGCATACGGATATGTAATGTTCTTAAGTTTTTTAATACTGAAGATGCGCGTAAACTATCCATTGTTGATCCTAGTAACATTGAGGCGCCATCATTAACATTTCTTAAATCATCGATGAATTCTTGAGTACCACATACCACTCCGCCAACGGTATCACTAGACCCATTAATAAATTTAGTCAAACTGTGTATCACCACATCTGCTCCTAATTTAGCTGGAGAAATAGACAAAGGAGAAAAGGTGTTATCGACTACAAGTTTTAAATTATGACGTTTAGCAATCTCTGCAAGTCCTTTTATATCTGCAACTTCTAATAATGGGTTACTTACAGATTCGCAGTATAATACTTTCGTGTTTTTAGTGATTGCTGACTCTACAATATCCAGTTTTGTGATGTCTACAAAAGAGGTTTCAATACCAAATCGAGGTGTAAAATTTTTAAGAAAAGCATAGGTGCCACCATAAATTGTTCTACTAGATACGATATGGTCTCCAGCTCCACAAAGTTGCATTAATACAGGTGTTATAGCTCCCATTCCTGAAGCTGAAACATTAGCAGTTTCGGTACCCTCCATTGCAGCTAAAGCTTCACCTAAATATAAATTGGAAGGTGAGGAGTGACGTGAATATAAATAACAACCATCTGCATTACCTTCAAATGTATCGAACATCGTTTTTGCAGATAAAAATGTATAAGTAGATGAATCTGATATGGAAGGATTAACACCTCCAAATTCACCAAAATATTGTAAGTCTTGAATGTTGTTAGCTGGTTTAAAAGCCATTAGAGTATCGTTTAGTTGGCTAAATATAATCGAAGCCTAGTTTATATGACATCAAAAGTCGTTCTATTTAGATTATATATCAATGATTAAAGTCATATTTAGAAAATAAAACTATATAATTGCCATTTAATAGTTATTTTTGTTTAGGTTATTGAGTTTCGATTTACAAAACTGAAAATTTTTCAAAATGATACAATTGGATGCTATTGATAAAAAATTATTGCATTTTCTTCAAGAGGATAGCAAACAAACAAATAAGGAATTATCTAATAAATTAAACCTTTCTGTAACAGCGGTCTATGAGCGAATTAAAAAATTAGAGCGAGAGGGTGTTATTTCCAAATATGTTACACTTATCGATAAAAAAATTGTAGATAAAGGGTTTGTGACCTTTTGTAGTATAAAGTTGCTCCAACATACTAAGAACTATGTCGTTGATTTTGAAAAGGAAGTAACTAAATTAGATGAAGTATTAGAGTGTTATCATATTAGTGGTGATTATGATTATTTATTAAAAGTTTTAGTAGCAGACATGGACGAATTTAGAGAGTTTATGGTGAAAAAGCTTACCAGTATTAGCCATATTGGAAGTACACATAGCGCTTTCATGATCAATGAAGTAAAACATACAACAGCTATTAGTATCTAACACTAATAATTGCCTATATTTAGATCATGCAATCAACACGTTATAAACTTTCAGAGTTTTTTATCATTTTCATTTTAGTCCCAGTAAGTTTTGCTATACATTATCCGTTATGGATAAAAATGGTCATAGGACTTTTAGGTTTTTTATATGTGATTTTTGTTTTGCTGAAAATTGAAAAATTGATGTTTAAAATGTCACCAACCTTGGATTGGAATACCTTTTTTAAGCGTACATTAATTCAATTGGTAGGTATAGCTGTTTTGACAACACTTTATATGTGGTTTGTCGATACTGAGAACCTCTTTGTGGTACTTTTAAACAAACCACTTTTATGGTTAATGATTCTATTTGTGTACAGTTTTTTTTCGGTATATCCGCAGGAATTAATTTATAGAACCTTCTTTTTTCAGCGTTATAGAAAACTATTTAAAAGTAATACATTGTTCATATGTATCAATGCAGCACTGTTTTCATTAGCACATATTTTTTTTAGAAACGGACTGGTTATGATATTGACTTTTATTGGAGGAATTCTTTTCGCATTAACATTTCAGAAAACAAAGTCAACACTTTTAGTTTCTATTGAGCATGCCATATATGGCTGTTGGTTATTTACAGTTGGAATGGGAGAAATGCTTGGTTTTCCGTCTTAGGATAGTTTTTGCTCCAGATTGGCTTTATAGCGATGACTCACAGGAATTTTAACATCGCTAATATATATATACTTTGATTCTAGTACTTCTATATGTTGTATAGATACGATAAAAGATTTATGAGTTTGAATAAACATTTCAGGTAATCGCTCAAGAGCTGTATTTATAGTTTCTCTGGCTAAAATCTTCTTTTTGAGAGTATGATACACCATATAATTACCGTCTTTTTCTAAATACAGAATGTCATCTATAGAAATTTGATGTTTCTCGTACCCACTTTTTACAATAATAGTGGGCTTAGTACTTTTGTTTTTAAGTTCTGTTTCTTTTTTTAAAGCTATTGATACCTTATCTACAGCTTTAAAAAACCGCTGATATGTTATGGGTTTGAGCAAATAATCCGTGGCATTTAAATTGTAGCTTTCTACAGCATACTCTGGATAAGCAGTTGTAAATATAATATGACAATTAGACGGAATTAGTTTGGCTAATTGCGTGCCAGATAAATTGGGCATATTAATATCAAGAAATATGACTTGAGGTGTTTTTTGTTCTATAAATTGTAAAGCTTCAATAGGGTTTCTAAATGATTTTATACATGAAATTGCACTGGACCTATTGCAGTAATTCTCCAATAGTTCAATGGCTTTTGGCTCATCGTCTATGATTATGGCTTCAATCATAAGCTAATTTAAGATCAACAATATAAGTATTATCGGTTATTGAAATATTTAAATCGTGTTTATTTGGATATAAAATGTCCAATCTTCGCTTCACATTTTGTAAGCCAATTCCAGAGTTTTTAGCTAACATCGTATCTGTATTACTCGTTTCTTTTAATGAATTTCTGCATACAAAGTGTATGGTATTATTACTCGCCGTTAAATTTATATCTATAAATGACTTGTTATAAATATCAATACCATGTTTAAAAGCATTTTCTACAAATGGAATTAATAGAGCAGGAGCAATATGTATATTGCTTAAATCGCCTTCTTTTTTAAATGCTATTGATATTGGGTCATTAGTATCAAATCTCAGTTTGTTGAGCTGAATATAATGTTCTATAAACTCAATCTCTTTTGATAAAAGAATGGTTTCATCTGAGGTGTCATGTAATAGAAAACGCAATAATTCTGAGAGCTGCGCTATGCCAGAAGAGACTTCAGTTTGTTTGTGTTTTTCGGCAATGGATAGTAAGTTGTTTAGCGCATTAAATAAGAAGTGCGGATTGATTTGCGATTTTAGTAATTGCAATTCGGCAGTGAGTTTATCTTCCTTTAATTTTTGCTTAAGAGCTTCTTCCTTTTGCCATCTCAGTATGATAATATGAACAAAGGAAATACCAGCAAAGAAAAGTAGAATTAATAGACTTATGATTAGACTTTTGACCGCGAGAAATTCAGACCCAAAGAATAGAACATTTATTATTAGTTTAATTAAAAAGACAATACCAATATACAGTACTAAGAATTTGATATATTTTTTATGCTGTTGCTTGAAAAAGTATCTTGAAAGAAAATAAACATTAAAATAATAGAAAATTATGGTTATGAGGATGCTTAATATGTTTGTTATTAGAATACGATTCTCAAACTTATCGTAACCATATATATTTTTTACTATTTCTTTATCATTAACAATATCCACATCAATACTTTGAGGAACAAATATGGTTAAGATGGCATAACCACATATTGCCCAAAAGATAATATTTAATACTATTTCTAATGTTCGTTTCATACTACAAAGTTTAGTAAAAATAGGTTTTTACTAATAAGTTAAATGCTCTTTTATAGTCTTTGTTATGAAACTACTTTTTCATGTTATGAAATTTTGAAATCTATTATAAGACGTAGTAATTGAAAAGAAGTCACACTTTGCAAATTGTAATCCTGTTAAGAACACAATAGCTTAAAAACAATAGCTTTTGTTGTTACTTAGTGAAAAAATATGAAAACGGATAAAGTTATTGCGCTAATATTTATGTCTTTCGCTGTGTTTTCTTGCACAAATAATCACAATAACAATTGGTACCTAAGGAATCTTTTGAAGACATTAAATAACAGTTATATAATTCGTTTAGAGTAAATGTTATGAAAATAAATTGTCTAAAATGCGCAATAGTATTGTATTCTTTATTAATGACGTTTAGTTGTTATGCTCAATTTGGTGCAAGAACACAATTGGATTTGGTGAACTCTTCAGTTTTGACAAACGAAATCATAAGTCATGATTTTGATAATAATGGTTTTAATGACATTGCAATTGCTAAAAATGGTAGTAATGAAGGTATATCCTTGTACATGAATCAAGGAGATAATAATTTCACAATCGTGCATTTTGATGATATTGAAATTACGAGTTTTACTTACTTAGACGCTGGCGATCTAAATAATGATGGGTGGATTGATATTGTGGCTACAGGACCATTAATTAATGATAGCCTTGTTTATGTGTTTTACAATGATGAAGGTGCTTTTTCATCTTATCAAATTATTAATATGACACCATTGCCATATCCTGCTGGTATAAAAATCACAGATGTAGATGACGACGGAGTGAAGGAAATTTTGGCATTAGGTGATGTTAATTTTAGAATATACAATAATATAGGTAGTACTACTTGGGCGATTACAGAGTTACCAGTTTTAGCAGAGTATTATGGTTTTGAATTAAGCGATATTGATAATGATGGAGATGAAGATGTATTGATCGCATCATTAGAATTATTCATTTTTATGAATGTAAATGGAGCCCTAATGTATGACGCTGCTCGAAGTGCTACTATTTTACCTGAAGACAATTTGGTTTTACTAGAGGTTCATTTAGATGATTTAGATAATGATGGAGACGAAGACTTGCTCATAAATGGAAATTCTAATTCAGATTTTCGATGGTATGAAAACTTAGGAAACGGCTTTTTTAATAGCTTACCCAATGTTTTTGATACTAACTCAAGGTCAAAATCATTTGCTACAGCCGACTTCGATAATGATGGAGATACAGATATTTTTACAGTGATTCCTCAATTGGCAATTGCTGTATGGTATGAAAACCTTGGAGGAGGTGATTTTGGACCTAGAACTTTAGTATTTCAAAATGACATTATCACTATTAGAACAACTAATACTAATGATTTAAATAATGACGGTTTACCCGATATCATATGGAGTGGTTTATTGTCATTTCATCTAAATGAATCATCATTGTCTATTGATGAAGAAGAATTAGCTCTAAATACATTTACTATCTATCCCAACCCTTCAAAATCAACTTTCAATCTAAAGTCTAATGAATCAGGAAAAATTAGCATCTATAACAACCTAGGAAGCTTGGTTTTTACAAAACCAATACACAAAGGTTTGAATAGAATAACACATAATCTAGCCTTAGGTTATTATATCATTGTTTTTAAAAATGAGTATAACCTTGAAACCATAGTAAGTAAAATAATAGTGCGGTAAATGAAATGTTATCAAATGAATATTTTTTGTGATGAACTATTAAATATTTAAAACAGAAAGAATTTCATAACAAATATTGTGGGTTAAATAAACTATTTTAAGAAAAGCGAGCACATCCTTTTAGTTTTGAATTAAAATTTAACGTCATGAAACATACAATTTTAAAAACAATGGTATTGTCTGTCTTGTTAACACTTGGCTGTCAATCACAAGACAAACAAAAGGAAGCTCATATGGCTCAAAGCTCAAATGTAAATAACCCAGTGAATCGTATAGAAGCTTACCTATCTAAACTTGAAGAAAGTGGGTTTTCAGGTTCTATTTTATTTGCTAAAAATGACAAGGTCTTAATTAATAAGGGATACGGCTTTAGTGACAGGAGTAAACAAATAAAAAATGCGTCTCAAACTGTTTTTGATATAGGTTCTATTACAAAACAATTCACTGCGGCTGGGATATTAAAATTAGAAATGCAAGGAAAGCTATCGGTTGATGATAAGATTACTAAATATTTTGATAATATACCAGAGGATAAAAAAAGCATTACTATTCATCAATTGTTAACACATTCTTCGGGATTCTTATCTGGAATTGGTGATGATTACGAGGCTATTACATCCCAAGGTTTTATTAACCGAGCTTTTAAGAAAAGACTTTTATTTGAACCAGGTAGCGCCTATGAATATTCAAATGTTGGTTATTCCCTGTTGGGAATGATTATAGAAAAGGTATCAGGACAATCCTATGAAAATTATTTATATACCAATTTGTGGAAACCATCAAAAATGGAACAAACGGGATATACTCGACCTACTTTTTCAGATCAAAATGTAGCATATGGATATGATATAAAAGACAAAGCTCTTGGTAAGCCAAATGAGTTAACTTGGGATATAGATGCACCGTATTGGCATTTAAAAGCAAATGGAGGCATACTATCTACGGCTAATGATATGTACAAATGGCATAACGCTTTAAAATCTAATGTGGTTTTATCAAAAGAGGCAATTACTAAATATTTCACGCCTTATGTTAAAGAAGGTGATGCTCAATCCTATTATGCTTATGGTTGGGCAATGTACAAAACTTCACGAGGCACAACACTTGCAGCTCATAATGGAGGGAATGGTATTTTCTTTGCCGACTTCTGGAGATATTTGGACGATGATATGGTGATTATCGTATTAAATAATAAGGCCACGCGTTATTCCGAGATTATAGCTTCTCAAATTGGAGCTTTGTACATACTTAAAGATTTTGAACCTATGTATCCTGAAAACAGAGATATAGAAATGGAAGATTTTAATGAAGATGAAGTTGATGATTTGGTAGAATTAGTTGTCAAAACGTTAAACCAAAACGATGAAAATAAGTGGACATCCTTCATACAAAACAATGGAACCAATCATTTTATTAATATGGCTCCTATGGAATTGCATCTTAATTATTTTAAAAAGTTCCATCAGAAAATAAAAGGAGGGAAAGTTGTTGGAATAAACATTGATTTGGATGAGGTAATTGTAACTGTTAAAACTGAAAATAGTACGGAAACGTTAATTATAAATATTGAAAATAATAATGAAGGTCAATTAAAATTTGCAGGAATGATGATTGAATGATAATCAGCACAAACTAAACACATAAAATTATGAGAACCTTATTTTATTTATTAATTGTTATAGCCATAACTATAGCGTGTATTTGGTCTTGTGGACCTAAAGTCACAGATAATTCGAAAAATTCTGAGTATCAAGTGGAGACGATTACAGGTGAAAATATTGAATTAAGAAACAAGTTAAGAAAAGAAAGGCATAGAACAAGAAACAACAGACATAGAAATAGATACCAAGGAATACGCAACTATTTCTTTTAGTTTGAACGTAAACCTCCACTTTAAAAGATAAAAGAATGACCTTTAAATTAAATAGAAGACGATTTGTTAGTAGACTGATAAAAAGAATATTTTTATTACTTCTGGTTGTTATTTTTGGTGTAATTCTTTTTAATTATGATACATTTTATCGCCTAATTCAAAGAGGAGAGTCCTATACATATACTCAAGCAAACTGTGATTTGGGTAGTGATAATAAATATACATTGCAAGACGGTCGCTTTCAAGAAGTAATTGTTGAGGCGAGAGATAGCATTCTGAAATTAAAGAAAACATACAATATCCCTGGACTTTCAATTTGTGTATCAATTCAGGGTGAAATTATTTGGAATCAAGGTTTCGGTTGTTCAGATATTGAAAATAACCGTCCTGTTACTAATGAAACTTTATTTAGAATAGGCAGTATTTCTAAAAGTATGACGGCTATAGGTGTATTGAAGCTTGTTCAGGATGGCAAAATAGATCTCAATCAAAACGTATCTCATTACTATTCTCAATTTCCAAAAAAAGAATATACTATCCCAGTAAAATATTTGGCGTCTCATCAAAGTGGTATAAGACATTATAACGGTTTTGAAATGTTGTCTAATAAACACTACAACAGCGTTAAAGAAAGTTTAGAACCTTTTGTAAATGATCAATTGCTTTTTGAACCTGGGACTAACTATAAGTACAGTACATATAATTATGTGCTCTTAAGTCGTTTGATTGAAACTATTACATCGTCTAACTATATCAATTTCATGAGTCAAGAGGTCTTTTTACCATTACAAATGCTATCAACGTTTCCAGAAAAGAAATCAGATTCTATAATGGGGTATTCTTCTGGAATAAATTCTACTAAAATTAAAAATGCAATAGAGGTGGATTTAAGTAATAAATATGCTGGTGGAGGCTATATTTCAACGGCTAAAGATTTAGTGCTCATGATGCAAAATTTAGATAGTCTGCTTTCCAAAGAGTCGCAATCAAAACTATTTGAAATTCAAAAGTTTAAGAATGGAGATGATACTGCTTCAGACTATGCTCTTGGCTTTAGGAATACCTATCTTAGTAACACAGGACGTACATTAATACACCATGGAGGCAGTTCAATTGGCGGAAGAGCATTTCTTTTAAAGCTTGTTGAAGATGATATTGTAGTTGCGATATGTGCTAATAGTGATACAGGTATTTTGAGACCTCAAAACTTTGATTTGCAAGAGGTTTATGATATATCTAAGTTGTTTTTGATAAATGATTGATGAAGATAATTATAAGTCCTTAGTTTAAAATATTTAAGAAGTAAAAACTGTTATTATGAAAAATGATTTTAAAAAAATAGCATTTGTACTGGCTTTCTTTCTAATGCTATCATGTTCAGAAAACACTCAAGAGAGTCCTTCCAATGACAATCAGAATCAAAGAATTGGAGCTATATATATTAGTTGTGAATCGCCTTCATGGATATTTAATTTTGACGACCTTTTTAGTTGCGAGCAAACTGAACCAGCTCAGGAGCAGTTAAATCCAGATAATGCGTGTCCAATGTCTGATATTGAAACACAAGATGGTGAGATTGAAATTTTATTTTCTGATAATCTTGATCTTGGTAGACTATTAATACGCGTTAGTGATGACGCCTTTATGGAGGATGAAAATGGAAATCAAGTATCGGAACTCTATGTAGATGATTATGACCAATGGTTTTTATCCAAATATGATATACGACTTAAATTAACCATAATTAATGTATATGTTGGCAATTGCTATCACGAACTCATTAAATGGGAAGAATCACCTATAATAAACTAAAGATGAAGAATAAGCGAACTAACAGATTGTTATATTATGTGATTTTTATATTGATATTTATAATGGGAGGTTATATACTCTATGAAAAGTATCTTATAGATGATAACAAAAAAGCATTCATATCTGGTAAGGTTGTTAATTCAATAAGTAGCAGTCAGGTTTTTTTAGAGAAGCGCTTAATGCCAAAATTGGATTACTTAATTATTGATTCGCTAGTACCAAATGAGGATGGGACTTTTAAGTTTTCATTGCCTTTGGTAGAGCCAGGTTATTATGCGATTAGGTATAAGGATTCTACGTGCTCAGCATCAACACCTTTGTATTTTAATAAAAATGCAACAAAAATATATGTTACAATCGATTCTATAAACCTTCCTTTTCAAAAATGGCGTAATTCAAATAATAAACAAGTTGGTATTCATGGTTCCATAGATAATGATCTCGCCAATGAATATTTTTCAATTGGAAGCACTTATTACATGAATTATATATCTCCAATAAAAAAGCAAATTAATCAACTCTCTAAACAAGATGAATCAAAACATTCAAAACAATTGGATAGCCTCAACACTCTATTAAAAACATATAAAAAAGAGCAGTACGAGATCACTAAAAATATTGTTATAAATAAAATGGGATCTTCGATTAGTTTGTATCAAGTAATGCAAACATGGGATGAAACACATTTAGAGTTAGTCGACACTGTACTTCATAGGTTTAAAAGAGATAAGCTAAATTCATTTATTACACCAATAATTATTGAAGAAGCTAAAAAATTAAAATCGAGAATTATTTTAAATAGGCCTGTCATAAACTTTGTTTTAAAAGACAGCTCGTCAAACCTAATTGATATTAAAGATTATATTGGTAAAAAATACATCTTGATAGATTTTTGGGCATCTTGGTGCGGACCTTGTATTAAAGAAATTCCTGTATATAAAAATATATATGATAAATATAAGGATGTAGGAAAAGGATTGGAAATTATTTCTATTTCTACAGATAAAAATTTAGAAAGTTGGAAACAAGCAATTAGTAAGAATAGTATACCATGGATTAATCTCATTAATGAACAAGAAAATCCAAGTACAGCTTTTAAATATGGAATAACAGAATTACCTACAACTTTTTTAATTGATTTAGAAGGAAAGATAGTAAAGAAGAATATTTCTATTGTTGACTTGATGAAGATTTTAGATAACTAATAGGTCATGATTTATGATCACTTTTAAAAAAACGATCAATTTCGTTTTTATAACTTCTACCTATTGGAATTTTTTTAGAGCCAATGAGCACATGATTTTGTTCAATGATTTCAATTTTGCTAAGTGGAACTATATACGATTTATGTATTTGCTTAAAATAGTTTGGTAAGTTATCTAAAGTTGTACCAACATTTTCTCTCACTAAAATTGATTTGCCCTTAAGATGATAAGTGATATAATTGCCTTCTTTCTCTAAATATAAAATGTCATTTAAATGAACTTGAAATATTTTATAACCACTTTTGATAATTATTGTGTCGTTTGAGGGAGCGCTATTGATAATATTATCTGCTTTGTTTATAGCTTCAATGAATCTGTCAAAATCTATGGGTTTTAATAAATAGTCCATGGCATTTAGTTTATAGCTTTCAACGGCATATTCAGAATAAGCAGTTGTGAAGATAACTCCAACTTTTGTATTGATAAGTTTCGCCAATGAAATACCTGATAACTTTGGCATGTTTATATCTAATAACACCAAATCAACAACATTATTTTCAATAAAATTCATACCATCTATGGCATTTCTAAAAGACGCCATAAGGTTTATTTTGCCTATGTTACTACTATAGTCTTTTAGCAAATTAATTGCATTTGGCTCATCATCTATGATTATTGTATTTAACATATGTCAACTTCTAATTGTAGCTTTATTGTAAAGGTATTTGGGGCTTTAATAATCTTTAAGTTATGTTTATTTTTATAAAGGATATTTAGTCTCTTTTTTACATTTTCCAATCCAACACCTGAGTCTTCTCTAGCAATAGGCACTTCGGTACTTATAGAGTTTGTCACTGTAAATATAATGTTGTTTTTTTCTACTGTCAAAGTAATAGCTATATAGGATTTTTGATAAATGTCAATCCCATGTTTAAAAGCATTTTCTACAAATGGAATGAGCAGAGATGGCGTGATTTTAATGTTTTCTGTATCACCATAAATATCAAAAGTGATTTTGATATCATCGGTTTTTTCAAATCTTAGTTTGTTTAAATCAATAAAGCTGTTAATGAATTGGATTTCCTTTTTTAAAAAAATCTTTTCTTGACTATTGTCATATAGCATAAAACGCAACAATTCTGATAGTCCTTTAATGCCTTTTGAAACTTCAGTTTGTTTCTCTTTTCTTGAAATATATAGTAAGTTGTTTAAGTTGTTGAACAGGAAATGTGGATTTAATTGAGATCTCAGAAGTTTAAGCTCAGTTTTAGTGGTTTGCTGCTCTAACTGATTTTTGATTTTCAAATCTTTTTTCCATTGCAAAAACGAACTATAAATTAATGATATTACAACTAAAAAAATATAAAGACCAATGCCTATGTTTTTATAGCTTTCAAAACATAAAATTTCGCATGTATAAGATAGTAATATCCACTCTGCAACAAGAAGTATAGCTATACTTACTATTAATAGTAGAATATATTTAAGATACTTTTTAAGAAAGAATAATTTAGAAAAGTAAAAGAGGTTTAAATAGAAAAACACAATTTTAAAGATAAATGTCGTCTTTAAAGCATATTGGAGTTTGTAATTGTATGTCTTAGTAATAGACTCTAAGCCGCCAATGTCATAATAGGTTACGTTTTCAGTCTCAAAGCTAAATATTCTAATTATGAAATGCATAGCAAGAGCCCACAAAACAACATTCAATATAATTTCGATTAGTCTTTTCATCTAGATAGTAAGTCTCTAAATTATAAAAAATCAAATGATATAGAATTTATTGTTATGAAAAACTCTTTTGTTGTTGTGAACGTCAACACATGATTTAAATCCTAACAAAGTGCCTCAACTTTAGACTTGAAGTTTATAACAAGATTAGTTCCAGTTATAACATTTCTTTTTTGTTGAATCTCAATGTCGCTAGTTTTATTTTAAACTTAAAACTTATAAAAAAATGAAACGTTCAATTACAATGATTTTTGCATTTATATGCACCTCATTTATGTATTCTCAAAATCAAGCAATAACGAAAAAAGACTTGGTGGATTCTTGGGAGATTATGTCGGCCATGGTGGTCGAATCTGCTAAAGCTATGCCAGCCGATGATTTTAATTATTCCCCAGGAGAACCTATTAGAAACTTTGCTAATCAATTAAATCATACAACAAAATCCAATATTGGTTTAGGGTCTATGATTTTTGGGAAAATGCCTTCATTTAAAATGCCAAATCCTCAAAATCCACCTCAAGAGAAAAAAGCGGTAGTTGATATACTTGAGAAATCTTTTGAGTATTTCAAGGAAAACATAGAAGCTCTTAGTGATGAAAGCTTGTCTGAAACTATAAGTTGGGGAAGACAAGGGAGTGGAATTAAAATTACCAGACTTAAAGGTATCTTGATTGTTTTTAGCCATTTGCAACGCGAACACGGTAAAACCATGATGTATCTGAGAGCGAAAGGAATTAAACCACCTGCAGCAGGTAGCTGGAAATTTTAATCCTATAAATAATGACTAAAAACTATAAAAATGAAAGCTAAATATATAATTGTACTTGTTTGCTGTATGTTCATGTTTTCTTGTTCTAATGGACAAGTAAGTGAAGGGCCTATTTATGACAAAGTAATTCCAGGACAAGCCGAAATTGAATATTCAAAAATCCAGCCTCATAAAATTGAATACAAAAAAATGGGAGGCAAAATGATTTATGACCTAAAAAAAGTAAATAAGTATGACAAAGAGGTTTATGAAATGAATATTTATTTTGGAAATGAGTCTGGTACTCCAGACAAAATCTATTTTGATATTAATTCACTTGAATATGTAGGAAGAGTATTAGATCTTAAGGATTATATCATTGATGTTAGTTTTAAAGAAAGTGTATTTAAAGGGAATTTAAAACCTAAGGGAGGATCAGATTATAAACCAGTCGATTACAATAAAGAATATCCTCATAACGGCTTCGAACCAGCTATAATTAATTATTATATAGCAGCATTACCACTAAAAATGGGCTATACAGCTTCTATTCCTACATTTGATCTAAACGGTGAATCATCAATGATTTGGGCAAATATTAAAGTAGTAGATGAAGAAATCGTAAAAGTAGCTGGAAAGAAATATGATACTTGGAAAGTTTCATCAATTGGAATAAGAGAGAAAACAATTTGGATTAGTAAAGATCTGGGTTATGCCGTGAAAATGAAAACTAAAGGAGCTGGTGGAACTTGGAAACTAAATAAAGTGTTTTAAATGAGTCACACTTTATAATAAGTGACTCAATTGAAGTATTCTCATAAGTATTTGATTTAATGATTATTTATTATTGTATAACAACTGCTAGCGGATAATACTCAGATTAAAAACTATAACTATTAATTTATAGAGTAGTAATGAGAGAAGTAAGGTTTGTTTTAGTTAAAATTTTTTAAGATTAGATTTTCATGTGTTAATCTATGCTTCTCTCATTTAATTAACCTTCAAATATTGATCATATGTTTAGAACACTACTATTATGCTTTATTTTGACTTTTTCGTACAGTGTATTTTCTCAAGTTAAAATTTATGCTAAAGATCAAATCGTTGTGGCCAATGATGGATATCAACTCAATACGTATGAACTCATAACGAAGCAAAAACTAAGTAACAAAACGACAGCGCTATTTTTTTACATTCAGGGTTCTGGATGTAATAGTGTCACAGATAAAATAAATTTCCTTGCCAGTGCAATCATAATGGGAGGGCGAGCCATAGTTATGGAAAAACGTGGCTGTTTGCCTGATAAAATTAACACAAAAGAGTGCCATCGGTTTTATGATAAAGACACGCGCTTGTCTGACCATTTGAGAGTTATCGAGTATTTTTCAAAAGATGTAAATGATATTCCTATTATTCTAATAGGAGGTAGTGAAGGTGGAGATATCGCAGCAAAGATAGCAGCAAAAAGTAACAAGGTTACCCATTTGATTTTAATTGGTAGTGGAGGAGGAATATCTCAAATTGAAGAATTAGAAATCTTAGTTAAAGAAGAGCCAGGTTATTTAAACCTAAAATCTGAAAATGATCTCAAACGGAAGGTTAAAGAGATCAATAATTCAAAAGACGATAGTTTATTATGGGCTGGATTACCTTATAAGAGGTGGAAATCATTTTGGAACGATCCTAGCATTAATTATTTAGAACATATTAAAATACCTGTTTTGCTTCTACATGGTAGTAAAGATACTAATGTCCCAGTTGAGTCTGCTAGAACTTTAAATAATAAGCTCAATGAGAAAATTGACCTTACCTACATAGAATATAAAAATTTAGATCACTCATTTAATGATATTAATGATCAAAAAAGTAGATATCCTTATCTAGAAATTGACATTGTTAAATGGCTCTCTAACTATTCCATAATTTCAAATGACGATGCCGAAAAATTTGTAAAGCGAGTTAAAAGGAATCACAAAAAAATATTTAAGTAAGATGAATTATGAAAAATAAAGTACTACATAACATAATTAGATTTGTTGCTCTAATCATTTGCTCTCATTATAGTTTTTCTCAAAACAGTATGACTACAAATGATTTTAAAGATCATACCACGTATTTCAGTCTTAGTAAGGATCATCAGTTTCAAGGAAATAAGATGTATAAAAAATTAAAACAAATTACTAAAAATGCACAATTCATTGGTATTGCAGAAGTTCATCAATCAGAGCAATTAAGCTATTTTACATCCAGCTTTTTAGAACTATTGAGTGAGCAATGTTTTAATAATTTTGCACTTGAATTAGGTCCGTATTCTGCCAAAATACTTGCAGAAATATCTGTTAACCCTGAAGACACTCGATTAAATATTAATAAACTGAATAGGTTATATGGTAAGAAAGAATTCCCGAAAATCCCTTTGATTTTTGTTGATAAAGTTGAAGATGTCAAATTTATCAATACAGCCTCGTCTCTAGGTTATAATTTTTGGGGCTTGGATCAAGAGTATCTCTTTTCGTATGAAATGCATCTAGATAGACTCTATGAGCACTATAATAATAAGACACCAGAATTTATACAACTTTATAATGCAAGCAAAGTAGTGCTTGAGAATGCCATATTCAAAAATAAATTACCTAAGGGCGAAACATCAAATTGTTGGCTAAAAGATAATGAGACACTCAATGCTTTTTTTTCAAAGTTTGATAGCAACGATTCCGCAATTAAATACATTAATGCTCTTAAAACAAGTATGGGTATTTATTGTAAACAAGAAACAGCTTCAGGTGGTAACCAAGAGCGAGCAGATTACATGAAATCTAATTTCATGATAAAGTATAATCAACTGCTTAAAAAAGAAGCCAAACCAAAAGTTGTTTTAAAACTTGGTAGTGTGCACTTAACCCATTCAACCTCTCAGTTAGGTGTAAATGATATTGGGAAATTTTTAAGCGAAAAGGCAAAGGCCAATAACACCGAATTTTTATCTTTTTTCTATTTACCACGTTACAAGAATGGTGAAGATCTTATTAATAATGACCAATTTAAAAGCTTATCTATAGTATTAAGTTTAGGAAAAAAGAATAAATGGACACTAATAGATCTAAGACCAATTAGAAAAATGATGCTTGAAGGACAGCTCAATACCAAGAATGAAATTGTTGCCTTTGGTTTGATTAGCTACGATTTTGTTTTAATACCACCAGATGATAAAAACGGAACTTTAAACTACTAAACTTTAGTTTTAACACAGCATTTAATTTAATCAGTTATAGCTATTTAATGAAAGTAGTCTAACAATCAATTTAGAATATATGAAACGATATTTTATGGCCATATTAGTATTAAGCTTGCTAAATTGTAATGGTACTTCAAATGGTAAAAAAGAAACAACGGAAATTGAAACTGAGAATAATAATGATCCATACAATTACGACTATGGAATGATTAATCCTGAAGCTCCAAAACAAACCATTGAGTTTGGGCAACTTGTCGGCTTATGGGATTGTGTTTCAAAAGATTTGGTAAAGGATGAAAATGGAAATGAAAAGTGGTATACTAATAAAGCGTTTTGGAAATGGGAGTATATTTTAGGAGGTCATGCTATACTCAACAATTGGTGGCAAGAAGACAATTCTCCGAATGCAGTTACAAAAGAGTATTTTGCATCTGGAGTGTTTATTTTTAATCCAGAGACAGCACTTTGGGAGATTACAGTCATGAATTCCAGACCACATAAATTATCATCTCAATTTCAAGGGAACCGAATGGATGATAATCTGAAAATAAGTGATACAACTAAAACTTGGCAAATAACTTTTCACAATATAACTAACGATTCTTTCCAATGGAAATACGAGATAGTTACAGAAGAAGGTAATTGGAAAACTCTTAGCGAAATTAACGCTAAGAAGGCTATAGAGACCGAGTAAATATTTTGGTATACTCATGTGATTAAAAATACAGTTTGGTCACATTTTGTAAAGTGCAACTGTTTTTATTTTCAAATAACTTTCGTAAGAAGAATTTGTGCTAGTTTTATTAAATGACATTATTGTAAACTTGGAATAAGAAGCGTTTTATTTATGAAAAACAAATCAATCGTATTGATTTTTGTATGTTTTTATTGTTGCTATGTATCTCCTCAAAATAGCGTGAACACTTCTGAAAAACAAAAAGCAATTGCAAAGACAATTAAAAAAGTAAAAAAAGAAGGCTATGCCTTTAATCAAACTTTTGATGACTTTGAAGATAGAATTGTAGAACATCAAAAATATATTGATACTACGACAACAGTTAAGACTTTTGTCCTAACAATGAATGAAATTTTTGATTCTTACGGATTGTCGCATTTTTGGATTTGGACACCAGATGAGATCAAAGAACTAAAAGATAATTCAAGCTTTGGTTTAGGAGCGAATCTTGCAAAAACAGAATTGGGATACTTTGTAACAAAGATCGTAGACAATAGTCCTGCTCAAAAATCTGGCATTAAAACTGGCGATTATATTATAGAAGTTAATAGTAAAAAAATTAAATTTAAAGACCTGTTGAAAGGATATAATGGTCAAGTCGATACAGTATCAGTTATTAGAAATGATACCTTATTAAAGTTGAATATAGAATACTTTTCGTTCAGATCTTTTTCTAAGGATTCTATGTACGCTCTAAACGCAAATACAACTGTAATTACTGTGAATTCATTTATTTCAAATGTATACGATAGGCGAGCTATTGAGTCTTTTTTTGACAAAGCTAAACATACTGAAAATATTATATTAGATTTAAGAAGTAATGGAGGAGGTAATTCTGAAAATGTACAGCATCTATTAAGTATGATTATCCCTCGCGATAGAGTTTGTCAATACTTCATGCATCGGGAAGATCATGAGGCATTTGTTAAAAAACATAATCGCAATCCAAAATCCTTAATTGAACTCATAAATTATAATGGTAGAGAATTTAAACCTTTAAAATTAAAATCAAGCTTAAAAGTATATTCTGGAAATATTTTTGTTATAGTAGATGAGCGTTCTGGTAGTGGTGGAGATGTTTTTCCGTCATGTGTGCAAGATGTTCAAAGAGGAAAAATTATTGGGAATAAAACAGCAGGACAAGTGCTATCTGGAGAAAGCTATAAATTAAATAATGGTATGGTCTTGTTTTATCCTACAGGAGAATATTTAAGGCTTAGCAATCAACGCTTAGAAGGTAATGGGTGTATACCAGATAAACTCCTATCTAGAGAGGAAACGGCTAACTCAAAATTTGTCTTAGATTTGATTTTATCAGAATTCATTAATAATTAAATTAAACATACGTTTGTAATAACAGATTTTATTATAACAATTCAACTAATATGAGGTATTTATCATACTTACTATTAATATATTTATTTATAGGTTGTAAGCATTCGGATAATCGAACCAATTGTCATGCATCGTATTGTTTGTCTTATGAACTAAAAACACCCATTAAGTTTGCAAACGGAGAAATAACTACAAATAATGGAATCAATTTTTCCAAAAATGGAAAAGATTTATACGTATCTAAACCTAAAGCCAAAACATTTAAAAACGGTAAATCGTTTATGGGAATAGTCCAATATAAGTATGATGAAGGACGTTGGAGTACTCCATTGAATATAGATTTTATGATAGATGCCTATCATCCGGTACTATCAACTGATAATCAAAAACTGTTTTTTAACTCTAGGTCTCATCCAGATTCTATAAACATATCTGTTCCTCATAATATTTGGTGTTCTGAAAAAACACCTAAAGGTTGGTCTAAACCAAGATTGCTAGAACAAATAAACTCTTCGAGTTATGATTCCTATCCATCAATAGCTAGTAGTAATAATCTATATTTTAATTCTGACAGACCAGGTGGTAAAGGCGGAATGGATATATACGTTTCATATTATGATAATGGTGTATACCAAAAGCCAATTAATATTAAAGAAATAAACTCAACTCATTCAGAGAATGATCTAGTAATTGATCCTAATGAACGGTTTATAATATTTAATCGGTATATCGATTCGAGTAATGAAATTGATTTATATATATCATATAAAGAAGGAAATGTTTGGAAAGTGCCAAAGAGACTTGATAAAATAAACTCTCCTGATGATTGGGAGTTAACACCAACTTTGTCCCCAGATGGACATTACTTTTTTTATGAGTTGAATGGAGTAATTATGCAAATAGATGTTACTGAACTTCATTAAAAGTCATTTTTGAAAAACTTTAATTACGCGTTTAATGTTATTTGATTGGAAAAGTGTCATTTTATTTGCAGGAGCAGCTCAAGGACTGCTTATGGGATTAGTTTTACTTTTCTCGAGTAAAGAGAATAGTCATAAGCGAATTTTTGGGCTTCTTATTCTTTTGTTTAGCATACATTTAATCGAATACAGCCTCTTTCTAACTCCTAATGGTTTTTTTAATGCGATTGACTTATTTGGCTACAGATATCCTATACGACTAAGTATTGGACCATTATTTTTGCTTTACACTATAAAACTAACGCAAAGAAATAAATTAAGCGTTTGGAAAGTCGCTGTACATTTTATACCTGCCTTCATATCTGTAATTTTGTTTTTCCCCCTCTTCTTCCTAGGTCAGACAGATAAGGCGAATCTATTCTCGAATTATGTGCCATTTGGCAATAGTTTATTTATAAAAACATCGTTGATTTCTATGGTGTCAGTGGTAAGCATGTTTGCTTATGTTCTTGTAAGTGTCAGAAAAATTGCAAAGTACAGACGGTTAACAGAACAATATCATAGTAACGAGAGAGGAATTTGGGTATTCTATTTTCAAAGGTTTTCATTTATTTGTCTGATTGTGCTCTTTGGTTACGTTATAGCCGTTTTTCTGAGACAATTACAAATTTTTGACGCGTCAAACCTCTTCTATATAATGTCCTTACTATTAACGATAAACTTAATAGCATTAACCGTTATAGTAATCATGCAAAATAAAATCATTCCCTTTGAATTATCTATAATAGAAAATGAAAACAGCGTAGATAAACCTGACGAGACCAATATAAACATTGATCAAAAAAACCTGGATAGGATTAATTTCATAATGACTCAAAAGCAATTATTTCTCGATTTTGATTTTACTATTAATGACTTGGCCGAGGAATTAGAAATGCCTGCTTATGTTGTATCTAAGATTATTAATAATGGATTTAATAAAACATTTTTTAGATATGTTAATGAATTTAGAGTTGAACACGCAAAACACTTACTATTAACTACAAATATTAAGATATTGGCCGTGGCTTTAGATTCTGGGTTTTCTAACAAAGCTAGCTTTCATAGAACCTTTAAGAGAATTGTTGAAACAACTCCTTATAACTATAGACTGAAAAATAAATCATAATATACTTAAATACTTGCTCGAAAGAAGATAAGGTTGCATTTCGTAAAATGATACTTGTTTTGGCTTAAAATTAGCGCTTAAAGTGATTAGGATACTATTAATTTACCTAATAATTTAAAACAAGACAAAATGAAAACTGCAAATCAATTATCAAAACTATTGCTATGCCTTATACTACTTTTTAATGCAAATGCAATTGCCCAAGACGAAGATTCAAACTCTAATATGCTGTTACCTTCTGAAGCATTAACACTTATGATGAATGAGGTGAATATGCATCCAGAAAAGAAGAGGATTGATGCAACTAAGCCCTATCTGCCAAGGGTTATCACTACCGAACTGTCACGAGAAGAACAGTTCTATTTAGGGGATGTCTATTTTTGGAATTTTATGCCGCAAGAATCATTAGACGCATTTTCTAAAGTAAAGGATGGTAACGACGAGATTAGTAGAGCGGCATGGCAACGAATTATGCAAATTAATTTCAGAGCTTTTGAAAAGCATGGGGAAGTTGAAAAGCAGATTTCAGAATTTAGAAAGCATTTCAAACCCAACCCTAAAGATCAATACTATATGTTTGAACCCGTAAATAATGTTTGTGGCAAACATGCAGGTGAAAATAATCATAAAAAAGTCGTAGAGTTGGTAGAGGAAGAGTTAAAAACCATAGACTATAATGGTGCATATCAGTCTTTTTTATTACCTGCCTACCAATTTAACTCATATAAAGTCTTAGGTAAAGGAGATACTGCTCTTTCACTTCTTGAAAAAGCAAAAAACGGCCTCCAAAATGCCCTTGATAATAGAAGAAATGCAATGCCAGAGAACGATCCAGATTATTTAATTCACACGAGTAGAGTTCGAGGAATGGAGACTATTGTAACTAATAAACTCAGTTACAAACAAATGAATGATGAGTACGAAAAATTGATTGAATCCATTACCAAAGCATATAATTATTTTAAAGGACAGTAATAAAAGAGGTTTTTGTTTTAATTGTAAGAGTCTGTATAATAATGTGTCAGGAATTCTAAAACACTTTTGTGTCTGTTCTTAAATAGGTAAAACCGTGACCAATACCATGTGTTGTGTTACCAAAAGGATGACTGATGTTATGATTAACAAAATAGACAAAACGGTAGAAAAAATCAAAAGAGTTGCATGTCGCTAACTGTTACTCTTTTGAGAAGTACATTAAATTGAATTCACTGCATTTTCACTAACATTATCCTTGTAATTAGCTAAACCTATGAAAAAAAATATAACCCTTAGAATACTCTTAGTTCTGTGTGGTATTACTGTAAATGCACAGCAATATGCTCGTACATACCAAACTAGTCAATTTCTAGAATACAGTAAACCAGCAACAATTTCAATAGCACCAATGCAATCAGGTGAGGTTATAAATGTTGATGGTGTTTTGGAAGATGGCTTTGAGAATACAGATGTTTTGATTTCTAAAATTGGTACCAATGGAGAAGTTATTTGGAAAAGAAGATATGGAACACCTGGGAAAACAGAATCAGCAAATAGTGTAAGCGTATTTGCTCAAGACAATTATGCATTAATTGTTGGACAAATTGAAGTCGGATTTTTTAATTCACAATTTGGACATCTCCTAAAAGATTTTGATGTATTGATGTTACTTATTGACACACAAAATGGTGATATCGTATGGTCTAAAAGTTTTGGAGAACCAAAAAGTATTGACAGAGCTTGGTCTATTAAGAAAATCACAGAAGATGGAATACATTCAAAATTTATTGTTTTGGGTGAAGCGGCAGATTACGGCTCTAATGATGCTAGCCAAAGAACAATGGCGTTTTCAATGAACGGAAATGGAACCATATATTGGAAAAAGAGATATGTTGAGACCTCACCTTGGGATAATACAGGAGATGTTCCAAACGATGCTGTTTTTGATGACGACGGAAACCTTATTCTTATTGGTAATTTTAATGATGAATTTGAAACTGCAGGTTTATTTACCTTAGGCGTTAACCCTGTAAATGGAAACATAACTAACCTATATAAAAGGTTTGGACATTTTAGTACTATATCTCATATGGGAGCTATTACAGCAGTTGAAGATGGTTTCTTAGTTACCTATGCCTCATATGATTTAATTAGAGATCTAGTAGAGGAAACATTTCAGTTTGCGGTATTGACAAAGTTGAATGAAAACAGAGAGCCCGTTTGGAGCAAACGATATTCAGCGCAAGAAGGTATGCTCGCATACTATGGTGCAAGTATTTATAAGAGAAACTCTATTACGAATACTAATTACGACATTCTTTTAGGCTCATGGAACAATCATACAGCATCACCAATCTTAATGACTGTAGACGATAATGGAAATATTATAAAATCTCAACGTCAAAACTATGAACAACAAGTTGTTTTTGGCACATATCCAACGACGATGGTACCTGCAATGGACAACAATAAATATATTTTAAAAGGGATATCTTCATTTAGGCTCTTTTATCAAAGAGGATATACATTAAGCTCAGTTATAGCTAATGGCAATCTAATTTGTGCCAACAATTTGGAAATGAAAAGTGGAAACGTCGAAAATAATTTGGTGTTTAGCCCTGAGCGAATTTCTACAGACTTTGGTGAAGTAACTCACCAGAGTTTATCAGAATTTCTTATTGATATTAATGAAATTAATTGTGATCAAAATAAAATTGCAAATGGTAATCATTCAAGGTTGTCTGCTTACCCTAATCCAATACCAACGGATAAGGAATTTCTTAATGTTGAATATACTGCTTTAAACTCAGGTAAAGCAACCATTACTATCAAGAGCATAAATGGTATTGTCAGTTCAACTCAAGAGAACTATGTAAAAAATGGAATTAACGTACTTAAATTAAAAGCAGAAGTGTTTAATTTTGGGTTAAATTTCCTTGTTGTAAGTCATGAGAATGGAGATCAAAGAGTGATAAAAATTATTAAAGAATAATAGGCATACAATAAGAACGTATTTGGTAATTATTATAGCTTTTTATCTAAGAGCTTCTAAAACAGTTTTTCTATAGGTTTGACCTATTGGAATATGTTTTTTATTAACAACGACATATTCTTTTGTGTAGGCTTCAATTTCTGAAATGTTAACAATGTAAGATTTATGTATTCTAGCAAACATGCTTGATGGCAAATTGTTAATGATAGTACTTAGCTTTTCGTAGACTACTAAAACTTCAGTAGTTGTATGCACTTTGATATAATTGCTCATACCTTCAACATACAATAGATCTAAAAAGGACACCTTTACCATTTGCTTATTCACTTTTACATAAATGTATGTACTGTTTTTTGACTCAACATGTTTAGAAACTGGCTTAGCTACTTTTTGTACAGCTTTTAGAAAACGTTCAAATGAAAAAGGTTTGAGTAGATAATCTGTGGCATTTAATTCATAACTTTCGATAGCAAATTCTCTATGTGCAGTTGTAAATATAATCTTGGTATTCTTATTAATGAGTTTGGCAAAATTCAATCCAGATAATTTAGGCATTTCGATATCCAAAAAAATAAGGTCTATCTCATTGTTTTGTATATAGTCTAAAGCTTCAAGTGCATTTTTTGATTCGTTGACAACCTCTAGGTGAGGAACATCATTAACATATGTTCTCAATATATTTCTTGCCGTTTGTTCATCATCAACTATAGCACACTTTGTGTTCATAAATACTTGATTTTAAGATTAATAGAGAACAGGTGTTTACTGTCATTTATGGCTAACTCATAATCACTTCCATAAAGTATATCTAATCGTTTTTTTATGTTTTCTAATCCAAGACCTTTTTTAGTATTGGATTCAGTTATATTATGCGATTTTGAGTTCTTTACTTCAAATAACAACATATCGTTATCTATTTTAAGATCAATTGCGATATCTGCAATCTTTGTTTCATCTTTTAAACTATGCTTAAATGCATTCTCAACAAAAGGTACTAAGATTAGTGGAGGTATAGAAATATTCTCGGTAGATTTTGGCTTACTAAAATCAATTGCAACACGATCTTCGAACCGACTTTTCTCTAGCGTGATGAAATCGGTCATTAGTGCAATCTCCTTATCTAATGGAATCATCTTCTGGTTGCTTTCATATAATGAGAAACTTAAGAAATCAGAAAGCTTTAAAATAAGCTCTGGTGTTTTTTTTGAGTTCTCTAGTGATAGCCCATAGATGTTGTTTAATGTATTGAACAAAAAATGTGGGTTGATCTGTGATTTTAAATATTTTAATTCAGATTGAAGTTTTTCATTTTCAAGTTCATTGGTGCGTTTCTGTAACTGAGATACTTTCCATACCACTGAAATTCCTATTACAAAAATGAGAGGAGAGGCTATAATAACAGTTGATTGTAAAAATTTGTATGGCAACCACAAACCATAATCTCGCATTTCAGGATTTAGAATATTTAGGAGTTCATAATTAATTATGCGTTGAAAAAAGCCAGCAATACATAAAGTTATTATGGTGTAAACAAAATAGTTCACCACCTTTCCTTTCAGTAAAAACCTAGGTAATAAATAGAAATAATTAAAGTAGACAACAGCCAATCGTAAAGGAAGGTTCATTAACTCGTAAATAAAAGCACCTTCGTAATCACCTTTATAGCTCGCTTGAATTAACGTATAGATAAGAGTATAGGCTATCCAAAATCCTATATGAAACCAAATGTTCAAACTTTTCATAGCACAAATCTATTGGATTTATAATGGTTTATTTATTGCTTGCCTTAAAATTTATGCAAAGTCCTTAATTCTTTATGTAAATAAGACGATTTGAGGAAAAGGCTTGTTTTGCATAAGTAAAAATGTGTTTGAGATAAATTTTATAAAGAGATTTTAAGTTAACTCTAAATTTGAAGGTATACCATTAACACATGAGAAAACATCTTTATTTTTTATGGTTTCTAGCTTTCCCATTATTACTGATAGGACAAGAGAAATCAAATGCGATTAACAATAGTGAGATAGCATTCAATCTTGAAGAAAAAGACTTGCTTCCAGAAAATATAGCATACGACCCGAAAACGGAAACCTACTATGTTGGAAGTACCAGAAAAGGAAAAGTCGTTAAAATAGATAAAAACGGAAACGAAACTGAGTTTATTAGCCCAAAGCAAGGTGGTTTGTGGATGGTTATAGGTATGAAAATAGATACAAATAATCGTTGGCTTTGGGTTTGTAGCTCTGGAGGAGATAATCTAGTAGGTTATAATTTAAAGGACGACTTAGACGGAAGACCAGCTGGTGTTTTCAAATTCAATTTGGATACAGGTAAATTGATCAAGAGGTATGTATTAGATAAAAGAGGAGAGGTGCATTTTTTTAATGACCTCGTTATAGATTCTGAAGGAAATGTATACGTAACGCATATGTTTGATGAACATTCAATTTATACTATTCAGAAAAAAGATGATACGTTATCACTGTTTTTAACTCCAAACGGACTTAAATATCCAAACGGGATTACAATCACAAATGACGATAGATTTTTATTTGTAGCGCATTCTGAAGGCATTATGCGTATTGAGGTTGACTCTAAAAAACACCAAGAGATTAAGAACCCAAACTCAGTAAAAATAGCTAAGAGAGAAAGTATAGATGGCGTGTATTTTTATATGAATACATTAATTAGTGTACATCCAGATATTAAATCGGTGCAAAAACTGATACTTAATGAAAACTTAGACACCATAATTGGCAATACATTATTAGAAGTTGGTCACCCAATGATGAATAATCCAACAACTGGAGTGCTTCATAACAGTAGTCTTTATTATATCGCTAACGCACAATTTGGAAGTTTTGATGAACAAGGCAACTTATTTCCAATGAATAAATTATATCAGCCCATAGTATTAAAAATCAAGTTAGATGAATAATTTAAAAAGTTCTAGACGTCAATTTGTTGGAAGTTCAATTTTTGGACTTCTAGCAGTATCTATCCCAAATGTCACTTACGCATCATCTATAGTTTCTGATGATAAATTAAACCCACAACCAAACAATCGTTACCCTTCAATTGATGATGAAGTTGTTAATGAGGTTGTTGGTAAATCTCATTTTGATATCGACACAGTTAAGAAGTTAGTTGATAAAAGACCAGAATTAGCTAGAGCAAGCTGGGATTGGAGTTTTGGAGATTGGGAATCTGCTATAGGCGCTGCATCACATGTTGGAAGAAGAGACATAGTATACTACCTAATGAGCAAAGGTGCTAGACCAACTATGTATACCTATGCGATGCTTGGTGCATTTGATATTGTAAAAGCTATGATAACCATGACACCTGGAATTGAGTCACAACCAGGACCTCATGGAATTAGCTTACTTCAACATGCACGAGCTGGTTTGCGAATGAAGGATACCATGTCTAAAGATAATATCAATAACTCTGAAAAACTGATCGATTTTTTAAGGTCTTTTAAAGCTCCAGATACTAAAACATATACCGCATTAAGTGAATCTGAAAAGCAGAAATATCTTGGTGATTATAGATATGGAGATGGTGAGAATGATGGGTTTTCGATCTCTCTTAATATGAGAAAAATGATATCTCTTGGGAAATTAGGAAAGTCAGGAGGTGGTTTAATTAGAATAGAAGAGCATAAGTTTTTATACAATGGTATTTCGTCAGTATACATCACATTTCAGCTTGAAAACAATAGAGTGAAGTCATTGACAGTTCATGAACCAGATTTGGTACTAGTAGCAAAGAAAGTATAACCTCATAACCATAATTAAATCAATCAAATATTTCTGTGAAATGCTTTATAGACAAACGTTTATTTTCTTTTTTTTAATCAGTTTTCTTGCATTTTCACAAGATGATCTGCCAAAATCTAATGCATCAATTCAACTTGATGGCGTATTAAATGAGACAAGTTGGGATAGTGCATTTGAGTTTAATGGTTTTAAGCAGATAGAACCAAACCTTGGCGCAAATACTACTGAAAAGGTGATTGTGAAATTTATGTATGACGATCAATATTTATATGTTGGTGCTTACTGTTATTTTAAAGATCCAAATCAAATCTTTGCAGCAACATTAGAACGTGACAAAACACTTGATAATGATGATTATATTGAGGTTCATATTGATAGTTATAATGATAAGCTCAATACTTTGGTGTTTAGAACAAACCCATTGAGTGCAAGACAAGATTTTGAAGTTAATAGAAATGGCGATGTATTTAACTTGTCTTGGAACACATTTTGGGATGCCAAATCAAAAATAAATGATGATGGTTGGAGTGCAGAAATGCGTATTCCTTTCTCGTCATTGCGTTATAATGTGTCTTCGGAAAATATAATGCGAATTAAAGCAATAGTTAATTATAAGCAAAAAAACGAACGTGTTATAGCACCTCAAAATAACACCGAATTAGCTTCAGCTCAATACCACTTTAGTAACTCTGAGGAAGTACGTTTTAAAAACTTACCTAGATCAAAGCCATTATATATCACGCCGTATGTGAAAGCAAATGTAATTAGTCAAAATCAATTAAATGCAGATGAAACAGCCTATGAAAACGAGACTACTTTTTTAGAAGAAAAAGGCTATGCTTCAAATGAAGTACTTGATAAAGTATTGAGTAATTTAGGTTTAGATATTAAATATAAACCTAATGCTAATCAAACCATAGATTTTAGTATCAATACAGATTTTGCCGAAGTTGAAGCAGACGATAGAATAATTAATATTTCTAGGTTTCCTATTTTTTTACCCGAAAAGCGTCTGTTCTTTCTCGAAAATGCAGACTTATTCAATTCTAATCTGTTCGGACATCGTTTGTTTAATTCTCGACGTATTGGTATTGAAGATGGTCAAGCAATTCCAATTATAGCAGGGTTGAGGTATGCTGGTAATTCATCAAAATGGCAATATGGTTTGTTAAGTATGCAAACACATAAGGTTGAGGGCATCGCTTTATCAAATAATATGAGTGTGACCAGATTGAGGCATACTATTGGGAATTTTGGTTCCAACATAGGTATAATAAACACCAATAAAATTAATAGAGATAAGAGTAATCATTTGGTAGCTATTGATGCTAATATTAGATTTTCAGATAATATTAGAACACGTTTTACTGTAGGGTCGACATTTGATGATGTAACAGGAAATTGGAAATCTATGTATGGGGCCGAAATTAATACCTTTCGAGCCAATGGCTTTGGTATCAATTATAGGTTTAGAGAATACACGAAAGATTTTAATCCAGAATTAGGTTTTGTACCAAGACCAGATACAAAACGGCTTACGTTAAACAATGGTTGGAGAAGAACATACACCAATTCAACGTTTTTAAGATATCTAACCTTAGGGCATTATTTCAATAAATTTTGGGTGTCCTCAACTGGTCAGCATGAATTTTTTCAAACTAATATTTACCTCACTGCAATTCATAAAAAAGGTGCACGTTTTACAATGTTTTTTCCAATATACCAAGAAGATAACTTATATCAAGATTGGAATATTTCCGAAGGCATTACTATTCCTGCCAATCAGTATGTGATGTGGAAAATTAATCCCATTTTTGATACAGGAAGAGCTAGAGCGTATCGCGCAAACTTAGACATAGAAGTTGGAGAGTTTTATGGTGGTAACCAATTCACAACAAATCTTAATGTGTCTTACGATTTTAGTCAGCTATTCAAGGCCGAAATTGGAGGAACTTATAATCAACTTCGTTTCCCAGAAAGTTACGCCGTAGATACATCAAGAAAAATTAATTTAAGTCGCTATTTTACTAGACTAAAGTTTAACTTCTCATCAAAATCTTCATTGAATTCATTTTTTCAGTATGATACAAGAACTGAAAAATTAGGTCTAAATCTGCGATTTAGATTTAATCCAATAGAAGGAACCGATTTATATATTGTTTATAATCACAATGCAAATATTAATCGAGATAGTTTGAACCCTAGATTGCCTTTTACAGACAATCAGGTTTTTATTTTAAAGTATTCGAAAACATTTCTTAATTAATCATGACAGCTAAAAAAGTCTACTTCGTTTTTTTCTTGATCATATCTCAATTTGCATTTTCACAGTGGGAATCGAGAGACATAATAACTAATGATAATATTACTTATCCTGAGACCAGTAAGTTGGCTAAAATATCTCAAACAATAGGTATTACTGAAATTGACATTAAATACCATAGACCAGCTGTTAGAAACAGACAAATATTTGGAAATCTCATTCCGTATGGAAAGGTTTGGAGAGCTGGAGCAAATGAATCTACTACCATTAAGTTTCAAGATGATGTGATTATTAATGGAAACAAACTAAAAAGAGGGGTTTATGGGATACATATGATTCCTAATAAAACGGAATGGACTATTATTTTTTCCAACAATCATGTGCAATGGGGAAGCTTTTACTACGATCAAAATGAAGATGCACTAAGAATACAGGTCAAGCCTGAAGAACATGCTCATATCGAGTATTTAAAATATGACTTTGAAAATTTAAAAGAGAATAGTGTAAATATTGCTTTGCTTTGGGCAAGTACAAAAGTATCTTTTAAGATTGAAGTTGATGAAATCAATAGCACTCTAGATGTTATTAAAGATGAATTAAGAACTCTGCCACGATTTTCTTGGAGAGGGAACAGAGAAGCCGCATTATATTGTTGGTTACATAATACTCATCTTGATCTGGCTTTAGAGTTAATTAATAGGTCTATTAGTTATGAAAGAAGGTTTGAGAACATGTATCAAAAAGCACTCATCTTGGCTTCAATGGGTAAGGGCAATGAATCCAGTATCTTAATGGAAGAAGCCTTAAAACTAGGAAATGAAAATATGTTTCTATATGTAGGTCGAGAAGCGTTAGGACATCACAATTCACCTAAAAAAGCTATAGAATTATTTAAAATTACCTTAAAGTATTTCCCAGAATCTTATAAAGCAAAAATGCTTATTGGGAATGCTCATGGATGGATGGGAGAAAAAGAAATGGCTATTAAAGCTTTTAATGAAGCTTTGTTGTTAACTAAAAATGAAAAAGAAAAAACCAATGTAATGTCTTATTTGAATAGATATAAAAATTAGGAACATGAATTTATTAACCAAAATAGCGCTATGCTTTATTATTACAGGATGTTTTAGCCCATATACAAACGCTCAAAATCATAAAAATAAGCTAGAAGAATTATCATACTATATCGGCATTTGGCAGCCTTCTCCAGATCATCCAATGTTAGAAAAGAAACCTAAAATGAAAGACCTAAAGGTTATAGATTTTGAATGGGGAACAGACAGGAAGGTTATCTATTCTAAGACAGGATTCTATTCGGCTACTAAAAAGAAAGTAATGTCAGAAGGTCTCATTACTTATAATCCAACTACAGATAAGATTGTTTGGATAGAATATCAAATTGATGGTTCCATGCTTTTTGAAGGCGAATACCAATTGCTTGGTGATAATAAGGTAAGACGTGAGTACAAAGTGTATTATCCTAAAGGAGATAGTACCATTCCATTTCCCGAGAAAGACGGTTGGGTAAGAACCTTTCGTGAAACATTTACACCTAAATCTAACAATGCCATAGATTGGTACACAGAGTTATTAATTGATGGTAAATGGATTAAACGAGGTTGGGATGATTTTACAGCAATTAGACAATCGCCAAAAATTCCGATAACATCACATTCTACTGAGGCTATTAGACACTATAATCAAGCAAGAACATTTGAAAATGAACTAAATTTAGATCAGGCAGAAACCTTATATCAAAACGCATTGCAATTAGATTCAACATTTGCAATGGCACATTTCCGTTTGGCGATGCTGAGAGATAATTATGATTATCGAAGAGAAAAACTAAATGACGCTTTGAAATATATTGATTTAATTTCTGAGGGAGAACAGCTCTTAATTAAAGGCCGCGTAGATTTTTATTCTTTAGGATATGATGGGTCAAAAGAGTATGGTTACTTTAAAGAATTGGTCGCATTGTATCCAGAAGATGAGGAAGCCAATTATTTATTTGGATTTGTTAATGTGCATCATGGAGGTCATAACCCCAAGTTGGCAATTAAACACTTTAAAAAAGCAATAGATATTAACTCTCAATACACCGCTGCATATAACGAATTAACCTATGCATATATGGATGTTAAAGACTATGAAAAAGCAAAAGATATTGCAAAAGTATACATTGAATTACTACCTAATTCTGTAAACCCATTAGATACGTATGCCGAAATTTTTATGCGAAATGGTGAATATCAAAAATCGATAGAATATTACAATAATGTTCTAGAAATTGACACAAAATTTCCATGGGCTATTATGGGAATTGCGGCTAATCTCAATTTCTTAGACAAGCATAAAGAGGCAAGACAGACTCTTAAGGATTTAGATATATCAACCCTGAGTGATTATGAATATAGACACCGTTGGCGTTCAGAAATAGTGTCCTATTTGGATGAAGGCGATTATAAAAATGCTACAAAAACACTCGAAGCACAAAAACAGGAAAGTTTATCTGGTAAGAATAAACGAGAACCTATATTTCACATCTATTACGCTTTCCTAAGGAAAACACGTTTGTATTTTGAGAATAGTCAGAGTGATGAAGGGTGGAATGAGTATCAACAATGGAACACTTACGTTCAGAATACAATTAAAAATGAAAAAACAAAGAAGCGTATTTTAGATCTAGGGTTATATTATGAGAGTTATAGTGCCTTTATAGATGGTGATTTTAATCGAGCCATGAGTAAACTAGAAGCCTTCAATTTGGCGCATGGAGAAGATACAGAAGCTGCCAAACTATTAAGAGCAAAATTGTTGTTTGCTAAAGCGTCTTATGATATGGCTGTTCAACAATTGCTTGAATGCGATACTAACGATCCATTGACACAATATTGGTTAGCTAGAGCGTTGATAGAACAAAATAAAAAGGCCGAAGCAACACTGTATCTTAATAAAATATTGACCTTAAATGATCGAAATAATATCAATTTGGCAATAGTAAGAAAAAAGGCAAAAGCATTACTCCAATAATCTATTGCTATCAGTTAAAAATAGTCGTATTTTTGTACTCATTTTATTAAAACTGATAAATATTTTCTTATGAAATCATACGATGTAGCAGTAATAGGTTCTGGTCCTGGTGGATATGTGGCAGCAATTCGTTGTGCACAACTAGGCATGAAAACAGCAATAATCGAGAAATATTCTACACTAGGAGGTACATGTTTAAATGTTGGTTGTATTCCAAGTAAAGCGCTTTTAGCGTCTTCTCATCATTATGAAGAAGCAACAAAGCATTTTGAAGACCATGGAATTGAAATTCCTGGAGATATAAAAGTCAACCTAGAAAAAATGATCGGACGCAAGCAAGCTGTTGTTGATCAAACTACTGGCGGAATTGATTTCTTAATGAAAAAAAATAAGATAGACGTCTATGAAGGTTTAGGTAGCTTTAAAGACGCAACGCATATTAAGATCGACGGAAAGGATGCTGGCGAGATTGAAGCAAAGAATATTATCATTGCTACAGGTTCGAAACCATCAAATTTACCGTTTATCACTTTAGATAAAGAACGTATCATTACGTCTACTGAAGCGTTGAAGCTTAAAGAAATTCCAAAGCACATGATCGTAATTGGTGGTGGTGTTATTGGATTGGAACTTGGGCAAGTTTATAGACGTTTAGGAGCAGAGGTGACCGTTATTGAATATATGGATCGCATTCTTCCAACAATGGATGCAGGACTTTCAAAAGAATTGAATAAGGTCTTTAAAAAGGCAAAATTCAAAATGATGATGTCTCACAAAGTGCAATCGGTTGAACGAAACGGTGATGAGGTTATCGTAAAAGCTGAAAACAAAAAAGGTGAAGTTGTTGAGTTTAAAGGTGATTACTGTTTAGTGTCTGTAGGTCGTCGTCCATATACTGATGGATTAAATGCTGAAGCTGCAGGTGTGAAGCTAAATGATAGAGGCCAAGTAGAAGTTAACAATCATTTGCAAACCAATGTGTCTAATATCTACGCGATTGGTGATGTAGTTAAAGGTGCTATGTTAGCACATAAAGCTGAAGAAGAAGGTGTGTTTGTTGCTGAAACTTTAGCCGGACAAAAACCACATATCAATTACAATTTAATTCCTGGAGTTGTATATACATGGCCAGAAGTTGCAGCTGTTGGTAAAACGGAAGAAGAATTGAAAGAAGCAGGAGTAGCCTATAAAGCTGGACAGTTTCCGTTTAGAGCGCTAGGTCGTGCTAGAGCAGGAGGAGACCTTGATGGGTTTGTAAAAATATTAGCCGATAAAACTACAGACGAAGTTTTAGGAATTCATATGATTGGTGCTCGCTGTGCCGATTTAATTGCTGAAGCTGTTGTAGCAATGGAATACAGAGCCTCTGCTGAAGATATCTCGCGTATGTCTCATGCACACCCAACGTTTGCAGAAGCAGTTAAAGAAGCGGCTTTAGCAGCAACAGATGACAGACCGTTGCATATTTAGAACACCACGACTGTCATTCCAAGCGTAGTCGAGGAATCTCATAGGTCAACATCATAACAATTTAAAGCGAACCACATGGTTCGCTTTTTTTATGGATATTTCTTTGGTCTGTAACATTATATTATCTTTAATGACAGATAGTTATTGTAACTAAAGTGTTATACTGTCGTCATATGATGTATACTATCTTTTGCTAATCATTTTAATCCAATTGACATGTTTAAAAAAATCACACTTCTCTTCTTTTTAATGTCTTTAGCGCTTTACGGACAAAAAAACGCTCAAGAGATTAATAGTTTTACGAAAGATCTAGATCAAAAAATCCCAAAATTACTGCAAGAATTTACAGTACCAGGTACAGCAATTGCTATTATCGAAAATGGCGAATTGGTATTACAAAAAGCCTATGGTTATGCCGATGTAGATACAAAAACAAAAGTAACAGCGCAAACGGGCTTTAATATTGGTTCTATCTCCAAAACAATTGCAGCTTGGGGAATTATGAAACTAGTAGAAGAAGGTAAGATTGACTTAGACGCACCAGCCGAAAACTATTTAACACGTTGGAAATTGCCAGAATCAGAGTTTGATTCTAAACAAGTAACCGTAAGGCGATTGTTAAGTCATACAGCTGGTTTATCGTTACATGGTTATCCTGGATGGACACCTGATGATCGTTTATCTACTATAGAAGAATCTTTAAATGGTCGCAATAATGGACCAGGCAGAGTAGAAATGATTATGGAACCAGGAACAAAATGGAAGTATTCTGGAGGCGGATATACCATCTTGCAACTCATTATGGAAGAAGTCACAGGGCAAAAGTTTGAAGATTATATGCAAGCACAAATTTTAAAGCCATTAGGCATGACCAATAGTAGCTATAAAATTGATAAAACCATACTTAAAAACTCATCTTTTGAATACGATAATTTTGGAGAACGAATAGATTTTGAATTGTTTACAGCACAAGCTGCAGCGGGATTGCACACAACGATTGAAGATTTTACACGGTTTGCTTATGCAAGTCTTTTTGCCTACAAAAACAACAAAAAATACAATAGTGTTTTGACGTCGAGCACTCTTAAAGACATGATGCAACCGGCTCCAGCTTCAAATGACAGCTATGGTTTAGGATATCAGGTGCAGAGTATTCCTGGTGTATCGTATACCTTAAAAGGCCATGGAGGCGCTAATACAGGTTGGCATGCATTTTTTAGAGTCAACCCAGATACCAATGATGGTTTTATTATGATTACCAATGGTGGTTCTGGTCATAATATTTACAGACAAGTATTTTGTGATTGGATTCAATGGAAAACAGGTGCTTCAATGGGGAATAGGTGTATTATCAAACCATCTATTGCAGCCAAACTAAAAACAATTATAGATGCTGAAGGTATCGATAATCTGGCTTCTGCTTATAACAATCTAAAACTAAATAATGCAGATGCTTATAATTTTTCCGAAGACATATTGAATAGTTTTGGTTACTACTATATGAGTAGAAAAGAGATTGATAAGGCTATGGCAATTTTTAAGTTAAATGTCGATCAATTTCCTGAATCATCAAACGTTTATGATAGTTATGGTGAAGCGCTCCTAACCAATGGCAATAAAGAAGAAGCAATTATAAATTACAAAAAATCGGTGGAACTCAATCCAGCAAATACCAATGGTGTTCAGGTATTAAAAAATCTAAACGTTGATATAAGTAATTTACCAAAAGCATTTGAAATTGATACGGCTAAATTAGATGATTACATTGGTAAGTATCAGTTAGCAGCAGAGTTTATAGTTACTATAGCAAGAGATGAAAATAAATTAACTGCAACACCAACAGGACAAAGTATGGTTATGCTTATTCCAATGTCTGAAGATAAATTCTTTGTAGATGAAGTAAAAGCAGAAGTCACTTTTAATAGAAATGCGAATGGAGATATTGAAAGTATGACCTTGAACCAAAATGGGCGAGAAACATTTGGTCTTAAATTGAAAGAATAGAATAAAATATAAAGAGCGAATCCGATGATTCGCTCTTTATATTTAAGATATTATCTTTTTTATTTCACCTTAGATCCAACTAATTCAATATCAGCAGTTGCCCAACTACTTTTTAAAGCAGTTTCCATTTTAGATGCATTTTCGGTGTCACCTAATTTTTCATAGGCGAGTTTAAGTCCGTGATGAGCCCAACCATTTTTTGGCAATCGTTTTAAATCGTCTTGATAGGTAGTAACAGCCTCTTGATATTGTCCATCTTTGATCAATACATCTCCCAAATGATGACGAATAGAGAAAAACCAATCTGGAGGTTCGTTGTAATTCAAAGCATCTTCAATAACTACAGCATCTTTAAGTAGATCAATACTCGTTTTATAATCACCTTGGGCAGCTAATAATTCGGCCTCTAAAACCATATCAGCTAAACCAATTAAGGTGCCTACTGTGTTTATATCCCAAATGGTAATTTCATTCATACCCTCGTCGCTAGCATATACTTTTAGTGCTTCTAGTTCGGTCTTCGCTTTATCCAATTCATTCTTTGCAACGTAAGCCATACCACTAGCATAATGCTGCATCGCTAGAGGATATTTTAGGCTACTCAATTCTTTATGCGCTAATATCTCATCCCACATTCCAAATTTCACCATAGAATAGTAAGGAATCACATAATAGTGCTGTAATGTTCCCCAACCTGGCTCGGCCATAATATCTGGATGAACATGCTTTGATACTTTATTTGCGCCAATCATTGCCCAATGCTTGTTACCTTCTAAAGCTGCTGTAGCTGCCATAAAATGGTAGTTATGCGGATAATAGGCGAGCGGATAAGCACCTTGTGCATGACAAAGCGTTACATAAGTACTATCGGCTTTTACGGCATTGATATTTGACACAGTCCCTTTATGATAATCGCCTGTACGTATGTAGACATGTGAAGGCATATGTACGAGATGTCCAGCGCCAGGAATTGTCCCATCATCAAAAACTTTAGCAGAAGCATAGGCTCGCTCTGGTGTACTAGAGGCTTCAACAGCATGAATATAAAAATGATTAGCTCCAGGATGCGTAGGATAAGCCTTTATAATGCTTTCTAATAGAGCTACAATTTCTGGTGTCCACGGTTTTTCGGTACCGTCTTTTTCATTTAAATCCCAAGGGTGTAGGTTCATAACAGATTCGGCATACATTGTTGCTATTTCTAAATCATCTGGATATGTATCATGAACCGTTTTCAAGGCATTTGAATAATTAATATCTAATTGTGAGCGATCTTCTGGAGGTGTAGCCGAATACCGCTCAGCCATAGCATTAATCATAGCCTTTTCCTTTTCAGTAACAGTATTGGATAGTTTTTTTGCTTCTTGAATGGCATTATAAGCGCGCTCATAGTGGTTATCTTCCATACCACCATTGTAATTTGGTCCTAATACGTAGGCATAACCCCAAAAAGCCATAGCGCAGTTTGGATCTAATTTGGTTGCATAAAAAAATGAACGAGCAGCTTCGGCATGATTAAAAGCATAAGCCAAAGTTAATCCTTGGTTGAAATATTTTTGAACCAAATCGTTAGTTGTGGTGATTGGATAATTAAGAGTTCCAAGACCTTCAAACAAAGGGGCTTTATTGTCTATTTTATACCAATCTGCATCTGTAATTCTTGGTGCACAGGTATATTTTGGTAGCGGAGGAGTTTTAATGGTAACCTCTTCATTAGAAGCTTTATCGGTTTTGCAGGATGTAAAAGATAAGGTGAGGCAAAGCAGAAAAAGAAATCTAGTTTTCATCTTTGTTGTTTTAGTTAAAATTAGTTCTACCCTTAATATAAGAACTTTAAAAATAACTATGGTTTCGCTCATATACAAGAGCTTATGTATGGTTGGAATGAAATGAATGATAGTTGGAACTAAAAGACCAACTTATATATTTGGTTTTATTATATTTAAGATTCAAAATAAGCAATCATGTGGGAAGAACAATTGAAATTTTACGATAGCATTGTCGAACAATGTCCAGATTTTGAACGAAAAGGTAAGAAGATGATTTACACCTCTGCTAATGGCTACATGTTTACTTTGTTAAATAAAGATGCAGAAATAGGTATTCGTTTATCAAAAGCATCGCAAAAGGCATTTAAAGAGAAATATAATGCTACAGAATACAGATCGTATGGTGCTGTGATGCGTGATTATGTAAAAGTTCCTGAGGCTTTATACACTGAAATACAGTTACTAGTTGACTATTTCAATGAAAGCTACAATTACGTAATGACTTTGCCTCCTAAATAATCTATACAAACCATATGGAAGAATTAACACTTACCACACCAGCATTACTGTTTTCGGCAATTTCATTGATTATGCTGGCATATACAAACCGATTTTTGGCTTATGCTGCAGTGATTAGAAATTTGCACGACAAATATTTGGAGAAAATGGATGAGTCGCTAATTGAACAAATTAAGAACTTAAAATTAAGACTAAGCCTAACGAGATGGATGCAAATATTAGGAATCACAAGTTTACTACTCTGTGTATTGACAATGTTCTTGATATACATTGACTATCACGTTTTTGCTATCTACGTGTTTGGTATTGCTTTGATTCTATTGATTTTATCTTTGGCGCTGCTGGTTAAAGAAATTCAAATATCTACACAGGCACTGAGTTTACATTTAAGAGACATAGAAAGCCATTTGAAGAAGAAATAAAGAGTCTTAAAGCTCTTTTATGAGATCGTAAATTCGTAAGCGCTTACTATAATCATTTTCGTTAATATCTCTCACGAAGCAATACATACTTATTTCTTCCTTTTTTGCCTTTTCTTCAAGCTCTTCAACCGTAAAGGGACCAAATTCTTCAGATTTTTCAATGTAATAAAACTCATGACCGTAAATTAAATTGGCCACTTTCTGCCTATATTTTTCTTTTAAAAAGGCTTGTACGTCTTCAATTGAATTTAAATTTTCATCGTAATTCGTGGTATTAATAAACAACGCAAATTCCTTCTTGTTTTGGTGATTAAGTACTAAGATATCATCATCCTTAAAATAGGCTTTAACTGTAATTAATCCGTCTTCGGTTTCAATAGAGAAGACATTCTGAATATCAATAGTCCACGAGGTTTCTATAACAGACCGTTTTCTGGATATTTCAAGAATATTGTCTTTTCTGAACGTATATATAGATTTCTTTTTGGAAATACCGTTAACTAGAACCCACTGCTGATTGATAAACAAATCATCGTGATGACGTGCATAATCAAATGGCTTCAAATTAGGAATAGTCTTGTGTAGGTATTCTTTCATTTAGCGGACTTTTAAAAAAAGTGATTTATAAGGCAACGTCTAATATACGTTTTTATTGAATAACTTCTAAAATTTTTCTAAATGCGTTAAGACATCTTTCTTATAACTTCTGCTAATCGGTAGAGATTGATTGCTAATTGTAATGTGTTCGTTTGTAAACGATTGTATCGAATTTATCGAAATAATGTACGATCTGTGTATTCTTAGAAATTGTAGTTTTGGTAGCTTAGCTTCAATGGCACTTATGGTTTCTCTTGTGACTATAATTTTATCATCTAAATGAATTTTTAGGTAGTCACTATAACTTTCAATAAATATAATAGCCTCATAATCTATTTTTATCATTTTGCGCTCAGAACGCACAAACATAAAGTTAGATTCCTCAATGGCTGGAGCGGTTTTTTCTTCCGTCTTTCCGTAGATTTCAAAATAATTATGAATTGCTTTTTGTAGGCGCTCAAATGAAATAGGCTTTAATAAGTAATCAACAGCTTTAAGCTCGAACCCTTCTACGGCATAGTCTCTATAGGCTGTCGTGAAAATGACTTTTATATCAGTATTAATTGATTTTGCGAATGATATACCAGAAATTTCAGGCATATTAATGTCTAAAAAAACAAGATCAATAGTGTGATTGCTTATATAGTTAAAAGCCTCAATGGCACTACTACAACTGGCTAGTACATGTATGTTTTCAATGTTAGAAAGATGTGTTTCAATAATCTCTCTTGCAATAGCTTCATCGTCTACAATTAAACAATTAATGGGATGTGTTTTAGGCATTACTCGTGGTTTTTAATTGTAATTCGACATCAAAAGTATGTTGCTCATTTTGTATAGAAAGCTCATGCTTGTCAGGGTATAAAAGCTCTAAACGCTTTTTAATGTTTTCTAATCCAATACCTGGCTTTGAGGTGTTGTTTTCAGAATTTGAATTTTTTATACTGAAATGGATATGCTCTAGACTTGCGGTTAATTGAATATCAATATTTAAAGTACCATTAACAATACTTCCGTGTTTAAAACTGTTTTCAATAAAAGGTATTAGTAACATTGGTGCGATTGTTATAGCGTCTGAAGTTGCCGATACTTTTATGTCTACGTTTAGCGTATTATGAAATCGCATTTTTTCCAATTCTATATAGTCTTTAATATGCGCAATTTCTTCAGTAAGTAAAACAAAAGGTTTCTCGGCTTGGTACAAAAGATAGTCTAATAGATTTGATAATTTTAATATCATATCTGGTGTTTGCTCTGCTTTTTTTAATGCAAAGCCGTACATGGTATTTAAAGTGTTAAATAGAAAATGTGGATGAATCTGCATCTTCAAATAGTTAAGTTCTTGCTCTTTTAATTTAAGTTGGGTGTCTAATATTTTAGTTTCTAGCTGCTTTGTTCTAGACGCTTGATCTAAATTAAGTTTTAGTAGTTTAAATGCACTAACAACAATAACAACCAAATATACTGCTGTGCAAATGAAGATGATATTTTTAGTTGCAGGATTCATGTCGTCATATTCAAAATTTGATAGATAGATCAAACTAAAAAAAATGGATACCATTAATAAATAAACAGAAATGATAATTGTATATAAACTGTATAGTGTAAAACGCCAATATTGTTTTGTAATGAGATATTCTGGAATTAATTTATAGGTAGCAACATAAGTTGTTGCTATTGTTATTGGCATTAGAAAAAGCGAAAACTGTAATGTGTCATCAAACGTGGAATTGTTAACTCCAAAAAAATAGGTGTAGAAAAATAGAACACCAACCCAAAAGAGAAGATGTAAAAGGACTTGTCTGATTTTTTTTAGAATGAACCGTTTTGTAAACATATGTAATATTCTCAATACAATAATACTACAATTTTATAGGCATAAGCACTAATTAGAGATGAACGACCAATTTAGCAAGGGTTTTGACATTAACGTCATATCGGGTTTTAAAATGGTAGTTGGTCGCAAAATATAATTTTGCTAGAATCTTGTGTTTAGTTTTGGTAAGTAATCAAAAAACAACAGATGATGATATCAGTAATCAAAAAGCTAACTCTAATCATTTTAATACTCTCCAATTGTTGCTTAGCACAAGAGTCAAACTTTAGTCAATTAGATGAGTTTTTAAATATTCTTGAGGAGAATAATAAACTTATGGCTACAATGACTATCTCAAAAAATAATCAAGAAATTTATAATAAGGCTGTTGGTTTTTCTGAAGTAGCAACCAAAACAAAAAATAGTGCAAACACAAAATTTAGAATAGGCTCAATTACTAAGGCTTTTACGGCTGTGATGGTTTTTCAACTTATAGATGAAGGAAAAATCACTTTGGAAACACCGCTCTCAATGTTTTACCCAAAAGTACCTGGTTCAGAAAAGATCAAAATCTCAAATCTGTTAAATCATAGTAGCGGATTGTATAATATTACTAATGATCCTGATTTTGGTAAATGGATGTTAAACCCCTCTACTAAAAGACAAATGTTATCGAGAATTAAAAAATACACTTTAGATTTTGAGCCAGGAGAAAAGACAGCATATAGTAATACCAATTATCTGTTACTAGGTTATATCATTGAAGGTTTAGATAAAGATATGTATTCGCAATGTCTGGATAGAAGAATTGTAAAGAAAATAGGTTTGGAACATACCTATTATGGTGGTGAAATATATATTAAAGCTAATGAAAGTAATTCATACGAAATTGAGAATAAAGATTGGATGATTCAACCTGAGACCAATATGTCTAATCCAGGAGGTGCAGGAGCTATAGTGTCTACATCTGGTGATTTGACAAAATTTATGGATGCACTTTTTAATGGTGATCTCATATCTAAATCAAGTTTGGAAGCCATGAAAAAAAGCAACAATAAAGAGGTTTGTCATGGACTTTTTTATGCTAATATGAATGGGGTCGATCTATATGCAAGTGAAGGTGGTATTGACGGATTTCAATCTATGTTAGTGCATGTGCCTGTAACAAAAACGACTATTGCACTAGTGAGTAATGGTCTGGATTTTAGCAAAATGCGAATCATGCTCGCAGCTTTTGGGTCTAGTCACGGACAACCAATTACACTTCCAAACTTTACGCATATTGACCTTACCGAAGAACAGGTTAAATTATATGTAGGCGAATATGCATGTGATGATGTACCATACAAACTTATTTTTAAAGCTAAAGGCAATATATTACTTGGAGCACCAGAACAAAGCAATCTAAAAGAATTAACTCCTACCAAACAACATCAATTCACCTTTGACTCTTTAGGAGTTGTACTTGACTTTTATCCAGATACCGGACTCGTAAGGTTTACAAGAGGCGATAACAAACCATTATTATTTAAAAAACTATAACTAAATTTATACATTATGAATACACTAACACTCACAATTAAAAACTTTTGTTTTATGCCAATAGGCGCAAATATTTATGTAGATGGTGGACCATTGTTTATGACGCTCATTCTAATATGTTTACTAACATCATTAGCCTTTGTAATAAGAGGATTTTTAAAAGCAAACACATCATTATCTATAGCTCATAAATCATTAAAACTAGCTATTGATTTTGGGTTGTTAGGCTTAGTCATGGGCTTTTTTGCATCAATTATTGGGTTGATCTCTGCGTTTGATACTTTAGAGGCAATGGGAAATGCTGAACCTTCTATGTTTGCGGCCGGACTTAAAATATCATTATTAACTGCGACATTTGGACTATTCACGTTTATCATTACTAGAATTGGGATTATAGCTTTAAGACTCAAATTGAAATCGGAAGATATTTCAGAATAGTTATTCAAAAGCAGTATGACGTATTTACCAAAGTTTAAGATAGTAAATATTAGATGTTTACTATTTTTAATAACATTCATCTTATTGTCCTGTAAGGATAGCACTAAATCTTCTGATAGTGAACTGATACATAGAATTAATGCTGTTCATGAACAAATTATGATTCAAGGCAATGTAACTGAAGAAGAAAAACAAGCCATATTGAGTCTTGCCAGTCTTTTCGCTGATGATAGTTTTGTTAATTACAAAAGTGATATAACAGATGTCATTCAATTTGATGATGTAGAAAATGGTCCTATTTACCCTGGTTGTGAAGGTCTTTCTAAACAAGAATTAAAAGCGTGTTTTATTGAGAGTATTAATACATTTGTTGGTACTCAATTTAATTCTGATATTTCAAAAAATCTAGGAATTACAGAACCACAAAACGTTGAGGTGTTTTTTAAAATTGGTAGAGACGGAAAAACGTCAAAACTTAAGGTGAGAAAAGCTAATGTGGTCATTCAAGCTGAAGTTATTAGAGTGATAAAACAACTACCTCTTATGAAACCTGCTACCCAAAATGGCGAAGCCGTAGAAGTTATGTGTTCTGCTGTTGTATCTTATGGAGGTAACTTATAGTATAATTTTCTAATATTACATTTTATATCATGAAGCGAACATTTCAACACATTATTTTAGTCCTATTTATTGTTTCTAGTCTGTCATTATTTGCGCAAACAAATCAAAATGAATCTCAGCCAATAGATCGAGAGATTACCGATAGTATTTATTCTGAAACATTAGGTGCTTATCGCCATTTTTGGGTGAAATTACCAGATAATTACAATCCAAAAAACAAGATGACATATCCTGTGATTTACTTATTGGATGGGTTTTCGTTAAAATCTAATTTGGAAGTCGTTTATGATAATTATTGGGGACATTACATGCCTCATATGATTTTGGTAGGTATTTCAAATAGATCAAATAGAACACGAGATTTAACGACTTCAAAAGTTGAAATGCGCCGTGGCAGTGCTATGCATTCTGAGACAGGAGACGCTGAAATGTTTACGTCATTTCTAGAGAATGAATTGATAACTCATATCGATAAAAACTATCCAACAACGACTTATCGCACTTTAATAGGACATTCATATGCAGGTTTATTTACAATTAACGTGTTACTAAACCATTCGCACTTGTTTACCAATTATATTGCTATTGATCCAAGTTTGGATTGGGATAATCAAAAACTTTTGAAAGAAGCTAAAGAAACATTGAAAACTAAAAATTTAGAAGGCAAAGGCCTGTTTGTTGCTTTGGCAGCAGAACAATTACATATGCAAGATGCTTCAGTGACCATTGAGAATTTAATGGAGGATACATCCGAATTTAGCCTGTTTTCACGATCAATAATTGAATTTTCACAATTGGTGACCTCAGAAACACAAAATGAATTGAATTTTCATTGGAAAGTCTATCCTGAAGATCTACATGGAACAATTCCATTACCAGCTATGAGAGACGGACTTGTAACATTGTTTAAATGGTATCAATTTAAATCTCCTCAAACTTATAATAATCCAAAAACTACTATAAGTGAACTTAAAGCTTTGCTTCATAAGCAAGAAATTGTTTATAACCAAAACTTTAGGTATAAAGTGCCTCCAATGATTGAAGAACTATTTAATGGTTATGGTTACATGAATTTACAAATGGGGCAACCAGAAAAGGCCTTTTTGTTTTTTAGTATGGCTATTAAGTACTATCCCGAAAGTGCCAATGCTTATGATGCCATGGCTGATTATTATATAAGTAAAAGTGATACTGTAAGCGCAATAGATTATTTGGAAAAAGCCTATATGATAAGTGGTAATTCTTATCATAAAGATAGGCTAGATGATTTAAAAAAATAAAGAGATAAATAGACATCTTTAGCGAACTCAATTGAGTTCGCTTTTTTTATCTTAAATATTTAATGTTTGCAACTGTTAAATTTCATAAATTTAACATACAAGTTCAAAAAGATGTGACTTAATACTAAGGCAGGTGTCTTAATAAAAACCACTTAAACCAATCTAATACATTTTTGCAACCCTCTAGTGACATTTTAAATTTATCAGACGAAGAGCTGGTTAGTGCTATAGTAAAGAATAATGATACATTACTTTTCGAAGTCCTGTATGATCGTTTTGCTACTCTGGTATACAATAAATGTTACGGTTTTGCAAGAGATGAAGATGAAGCTAAGGATTTAACACAAGATGTATTTTTAAAGCTCTTTGTAAAGTTAGCCAGTTTTAAGGGGAAGTCTAAATTTTCAACCTGGTTATATGCTTTCACATATAATCATTGTGTGAATTATGTGACGAGAAGTACTGCTAAAAAGTTTGAAAAGCAATCTGTTGACTATGCCGATATAGAAAACATATCTGAAGAAACAGATGAGACCGATTTTAGCGATATGAGAGTTGATAAACTCAAGAAAGCATTGGAACTTGTATCACCTGATGAGAAGATGATACTTTTACTAAAATATCAAGATAACCTTTCTATAAAGGAAATCGAGATGGTTTTAGGTGTTGGGGAGAGCGCTGTAAAGATGAGAATCAAGCGTGCTAAAGATAAATTATTAACCGTTTACGCTAACAATTTTAAGTGATGGAAAATCCTTTTAAAGACATAGATAAGCCATTGAAATCGGTTCCTGAGGAATTGAAAGCAAAGGTTATGAATGACATCGCCATTGCCAAATTGATTATGGAGTTAGCAGAGCTTTTCTCTTATAATTTTGGAGATGTTATAGAAACGGTTATGAGTAGAAGAGATAAAAAATAATATAAATAAGCTATTAAATAAATAATAATTAATCATGGATAAGTTATCAGAATTTAAAGACACTGCATTGAGTTCACTATCTAGTATGTGGCCAGATGTAATTAATGGGGCAATGAACGTAGTCATAGCGATTATTATTCTTGTTATAGGTTGGCTGGTTACAAAAATCGTCACAAAAATCATCAAAAAAGCTCTAAAACTTGCTCAAGTTCACAAACTAGACGAAAAAATCAATGAGATTGAAATAGTAGAAGGGAAGCAACTTAATTTTAATACAATAAAAGTTGTTACCAAATTTGTTAAGTTCATCATATATATCATGATAATAGTTGTGATTTCTGATGTTTTAGGTCTTAACATGTTATCAGAAAAAATCGGCGAATTTTTAAGTTATTTGCCTCAGTTACTAGTTGCTCTTGTAATTTTCATGATAGGATTACTCTTTGCTAATTTTGTCAAAAACGGACTGAAATCATTGTTCGAGTCTATGGACTTATCTGGTGGTAAGATGCTAAGTCAGTTAGTGTTTTTTTTATTGCTCATATTTATCTCAATTACAGCATTAAATCAAGCTGGTATTAATACAGATATTATTACAAGTAACTTAACATTAATACTTGGAGCGTTTTTAACTGCTTTTGCCTTGGCTTTTGGTTTTGGAGCCAAAGAAGTAGTTGGTAGCTTATTAAAAACATTTTATACTAGAAAAACTTTTGAAGTTGGAAAAAAAATAGAGTTTCAAAATAAAATATATGAAATTGATGCTATTGAAAATATCTCAGTAGTGTTGAAGAACTCAGAAGGAAAGCTTATAGTCCCTGTTAAAGATATAGTGGAGAGCCACATTAAGGTTGTAGACTAGATATCTAGGGTTATAGATTAATTATGTCAATTACATGATCTAATCTACCGGGCTTTCCATGGTCCCTTTTCATTAATTTGAAAAGGGATTTTTTGCCACATAACCTTATTGTTTTCTATTATAAGTGTACCTAAAGAATAGTATTTAATAGTTCAGCTAAGCGTATACCTGCCTTTTGCATTTGTTGTCTTGCAACATTTAAATATTTGTAAGAATAGGAATTACGCAGATTATCCCCTTTCTTTACCGAAGTATAGACCTCTTTAGTTAATTGATGCGTTTCTGCTATCCAATCTAATACTGTTCCCTTTCTAATACGCTTTATTTCAGCTTTTGAAAGATGATCTGCATTATCAGCAAGTTCAGAAAAACTCATACCATACGATTCAATCATTTGGGTATCCCAAACGCGATGTAAATTAGAATCCTTGTATTGCCATTGCACATTGAAATCATTCCCACCACGATCTTCTAGTAGTCCTAAATGCATAGGTTGGTGTAAGTCGCCAACAAGATGAATAAGCATTTTTAAATAAAATGCTTTATCATCATCCGAAGAGGTTTTATCAGTAATTATTTTTTTACAATATGCAATTCCTGTTACGAGATCACCTTCTGGGTTTTTTTTAGATGTTTCATATGTGCCATCCAAAGGCATATTCAAAAAATGCCATGTATAAAATTTTTTATAGCGTTCATCAGTTTTTATCTCATCTGCAAACGTCGAGATTAAAGCTAACGATTTGTGATTGAGTAATTTTTTTAATTTTCGTTTGGTTCGGCCTTTTAAATAATCATCAGCAATAGCACCAACTACACGATGACCTGTTTTTCCCCAAACAGGCTGAGTTGTTGCGTGTAGCGTAAATGTTGATATTAAAAAAAGTAAGGTAAGAAACTGTATTTTCATTGTACGGAATTGAGTGTTACTGAAAGCTATATTATTTACGCTTATTTCTCTTGTTGTAATTTTTGTCGCCTCTAGTTTTAGGTTTCTTGTATTTTGCAGCAATTTTAAACTTATACGAGCCACCTAGATTTTCTTTTTTGTTTTTATCTTTTTTCTCATGAAAAGCTGGTCCTGGTGCATCTTCATCTTTTTTTCGTTTTGTTGGATTATTACGTTCTCTAATTTGCGGGCGCTCTTCTTCAATGAGTTGTTTAGAAACTTCTACAGTTTCAGGAAAATCAAGAAGCGTAATTGTTTTGTCCATGTAACTTTCAATAGTCTGTATGGCTTCTTGTTCTTTTTCAGTAGAAAAAGTTAGAGCGTGACCTTGCTGCTCTGCACGTCCAGTTCTACCAATACGATGCATGTAGTTTTCAGGGTATTTAGGCGTATCAAAATTAATGACATGACTAATGTTTTCAATATCCAACCCACGAGCCATGACATCAGTAGCTATTAAAATACGATGTTCTCCCGATCGAAATTGTTCTATACTTCTCAATCTATAATTTTGTGTTTTATTAGAATGAATGACACAGGTTTGATTTGGAAAATGTTCTTCCAGTTGATCAAAAAGCATATCAGCTAGTTTCTTGTATGCAACAAAAATTAATACTTTATCATAGATATCAGAATCATGTAATAAATGATCTAGTAAGTTTACTTTAGTGTAAAAATTAGTCACATTATAACGTTGCTGTTCTATATTATGAAGTGGTGTTCCCGAAACTGCTACTGTAACACGTTGTGGTTTTATGAAAAAATCACTAATTAACTCATCAACATCTTCAGTCATTGTTGCAGAAAACATAATGTTTTGTCGACGTTCTGGTAAGACATCAAAGATATTGAGAAGCTGGTGTCTAAAACCTAAGTCTAACATCACATCTACTTCATCAATCACTAATTTTTGTATAGATTTTAATTGTAACACACGACTTACGGCTAAATCAAATAAGCGTCCAGGTGTCGCTACTATGATATCTTGACCTTGAGCAACAGCTTGTTTTTGTGTATTGATATTGGTGCCTCCAAACACACCTAACACTCGTACATTGATATAAGCTGCTAACTTTTCAATTTCATCAACGACTTGAACTACCAATTCTCGAGTTGGAACCAAAATTAAAACTCGTGGATGATCTTGAGTAGAGTATTTGAGGTGACGTAGAATAGGCAGCATATAAGCAAATGTCTTACCAGTTCCAGTTTGTGCAATACCAACCACATCTTTACCAGAAGCAACCACATTAAATGCTTGTGCTTGTATTGGTGTTGGGGTTTCAAAACCTAAGTCATCCAAAGCATTATACAATGGTGTGTTCAAGTTTAAATCGGTAAAAGAAATTTGCTGTTCCATGTGGCAAAGGTAAATTTTTTACTTCGAAAAAACAGACTTGTTAATCACAGCTTTAATTCGGTTATTTGTTACACAAAATTTTTCAGTTGAGAACGCACACTAAACAACATATTTTAAATCCAGAATTATTTAAAGTACAACTCTTAAATTGGAGTCAGCAATTTGATGAAGTCGTTTGGTTGGATAGTAATGATTATCATCAAACATACACTAGTTATGATGCGGTTTTAGCAGTAGAAGCACTAACCGTTTTCCAAACCGATCATTATGATGCATTTAATCAGTTTAAAGAGTATCAGTCTTCTGTTAACGATTGGATTTTTGGATATTTCTCATATGATTTAAAGAATGATGTGGAGCAATTAACGTCACGAAATTTTGATGGTTTACAGTTCCCTGAGTTGTTGTTTTTTCAACCCAAAAAACTCTTTTTTCTAAAAGGAAATACGCTAGAAACCCACTATCTCAATGTTGTTGCAAACGAACTAGATCAAGATTTTAAGAACATCGAAGCTGAGACGCATGTTAATGAGAATGCTAAAACCTCAGAAGATCATCATGTTAAGATAAAACTAAGAATACATAAAGACGATTACTTTAAAAAGATTAATACCGTGTTAGCTCATATTCATAGAGGTGATATTTATGAAGCTAATTTTTGTCAAGAGTTTTATGCTGAAGACACTATTATTAATCCCATAGAAACCTATCATAAGCTCAACGCGATTTCGAAACCTCCTTTTGCCACATTTTTAAAAGTGTACGATAAATATTTATTGTCGGCTTCGCCTGAACGCTACATCAAGAAAGAGGGTTCAAAAATAACATCACAACCTATCAAAGGTACAGCTAAACGCTCAATAGATAAAAGTGAAGACAAACGTCTGAAACAGGAACTTTCCGAAGATATAAAGGAACGTAGCGAAAATGTGATGATTGTAGATTTGGTACGGAACGATCTATCAAAAACAGCAACAAAAGGGAGTGTTGTTGTTGAGGAATTGTGCAAAGTATATACATTTGATCAAGTGCATCAAATGATTTCTACGGTAACCTCAAATGTTAATGGTAGTACACATCCTGTAGATGTTATCAAGACTACATTCCCAATGGGAAGTATGACTGGTGCTCCGAAAATTTCAGCTATGAAAATTATAGAAGATTTGGAAGAGACCAAACGCGGACTATACTCTGGAGCTGTGGGTTACTTTTCTCCTGATGATGATTTCGATTTTAATGTCGTGATACGTAGTATTTTATATAATGCAACCAATAACTATGTGTCTTATTCTGTAGGAGGTGCAATAACTGCCAAGAGCGATCCTTTAAAAGAATATGAGGAGTGTTTGGTTAAGGCAAAAGCCATGCGCGAAGTTTTGGAGAACTAAAGTTTTGTGTTAGTTGTTAAAAATATACCTTTGGGTGGATGTTACATAGTTTTAATAGTCATATTAATAAAAACCTTCCGTTTCTTAATGAAACTAAACTCTTAATTGCGATTTCTGGAGGATTAGATAGCGTAGTGCTAACTCATCTATGTCATCAGCTTAAGCTAAATGTTGCATTAGCGCACTGTAATTTTAATTTACGTGGTATCGAAAGTGATGCAGATGAAACTTTTGTAGTTAACTTGGCTGAGCAACTAAACTTAGAAGTGTTTATACAACATTTTAATACAGAAGCCTATGCTAAGCAGCAAAAATTGTCTACTCAAATGGCAGCTCGAGAACTGCGTTATGATTGGTTCTATAATCTAGCTGAAGATCTCAAATTTGATTATATACTCACAGCACACCATGCTGATGATAACCTCGAGACGTTTATAATCAACCTCACAAGAGGCACAGGCTTAAGCGGGTTAACAGGAATTCCTGAAATAAATGATACCATTGTAAGACCATTGCTTCCGTTTTCTAGAGAAGACTTAGAAAAATATGCTAAAGCCAATAATTATGAGTGGCGAGAAGATAGTAGCAATGCGTCAGATAAGTACCTTCGAAATAAGTTGCGTCATCATGTAATTCCAGTTTTAAAAGAAGTGAATCCAGAATTACTAACCAATTTCAAACAAACCTTAGAGAACTTAAATGATACTGCCGATATTGTAGATGAAAGTCTTAATGCGGTTGCAAAAAGAGCTATTGACACTATTAATGAACAACAGATAACCTTTAAAATTTCAGAATTTAAAAAGGTGAATAATACTAAAGCCTATATGTATGAGATGTTCAAAGATTACGGGTTTACAGAATGGAGTGACATCGTTCACTTATTAGATGCCCAATCTGGGAAACAAGTGCACTCTAAAACGCACCGACTCATAAAAGACAGAATGCATCTTATTTTAACAGAATTGCCTTCTGAAAATGAGCAGTCCTTTTTAATCCATGATGATGATTTGAGTTTGCAAACACCTATGGGAATGCTATTATTTAATGATGTAGATGCCGCAACCAAAACTATAGATATGTCTATTTTTGTTGATAAGGATATGTTGAAGTTCCCTTTAGTATTGCGTCACTGGCAAGAAGGAGATACGTTCTACCCTTTAGGAATGACAGGCAAGAAGAAACTTAGTAAGTACTTTAAAGATGAAAAGTTGTCTTTGGTAGATAAAGAAAATACTTGGTTGCTATGCTCTGACAATGCTATTGTTTGGGTTGTAGGAATGCGTGCCGACAATCGCTTCAAAGTGACAGACCAAACAAGGCGTATTTTAAAAATTACTATGGATTTAGATTAAAAGATTCAAATGAAAAAGTTACAAGGGCAGATAGTCGATATAAAAAACAATAGAATTTTTAAAGGAGAAGTGTTTATTTCTCAAGGGAAAATTACCTCCATAATGGAAAAAGAACACCAAAATGAACAGTACATTCTCCCAGGCTTTGTTGATGCACACATTCATATTGAAAGCTCGATGTTGGTACCTAGTGAGTTTGCGCGTTTGGCCGTAAATCACGGCACAGTCGCTACAGTTTCTGATCCACATGAAATTGCTAATGTTCTTGGTATTGAAGGTGTGAATTTTATGATTGACAATGGCAAGAAGACACCATTCAAATTTAATTTTGGAGCACCTTCTTGTGTTCCTGCTACTTCTTTTGAATCAGCAGGTGCTGTTATAGATTCTGATGGAATTAAACAACTTATGGCTAATCCGGATATTAAGTATCTAGCCGAAATGATGAATTATCCTGGTGTCATTTATGATGATGAAGAAGTACTTAAAAAATTAGCTTGGGCTAAACATTATAAAAAGCCAATAGATGGCCATGCGCCTGGTGTGGTTGGTGATGATATTACCAAATACATCAATGCTGGCATCTCTACCGATCATGAATGTTTTACTTATGAAGAAGGGTTAGAGAAACTTCAAAAAGGTATGAAGGTCTTGATTAGAGAGGGTAGTGCAGCCAAAAATTTTGATGCTTTGATAGACCTGTTGCCAGATGATTATGAACGAATGATGTTTTGTAGTGATGATAAACATCCAGACGATCTTATCGTCGATCATATTAATAAACTTTGCGCTAGAGCTGTTGCCAATGGTATAGATGTGTTTAAGGTATTGCAAGTGGCTTGTGTCAATCCAGTTGTGCATTATGGTCTTGATGTTGGTTTATTAGAAGTTGGTGATCAAGCCGACTGTATTATTGTTGAAGATTTAAAAGAGTTTAAAGTCCTGCAAACCTATATTGATGGACAACTAGTAAGTGAAAATGGGGTGTCAAATTTAGAGTCGGTGCCTTTTGAAGTTCTTAATAACTTCAATACTCTACCAAAGGAGTCTTCAGATTTTAGAGTGCCTTCAGAAGCAAAACAAATACGAGTTATTGAAGCGCAAGAAGGACAATTGGTTACCAATGAATTGATAGCATCTACAAAAACCGAAAACGGTAACCTAGTGTCTAATATAGACCAAGATATTTTGAAAATGACTGTTGTTAATCGTTACAACAATGATAAACCCGCTTTAGCATTTATTAAAAATTTCGGATTAAAAGAAGGCGCTATAGCATCTTCGGTAGGTCATGATTCACATAACATTATTGCTGTTGGTGTCTCAGATGATATGATATGCAAGGCCGTTAATCTTATCATAGCACATAAAGGAGGTATTTGCGCGGTTTCCAATTCTGAAGAGCATATTGTGCCACTTCCTGTAGCCGGAATTATGAGTGATAAAGACGGCCAAACAATTGGAAAAGATTATGCAGTTTTAGATCGTATGGCGAAAGACTTAGGGAGCTCTCTAAATGCACCATATATGACATTGTCGTTTATGGCATTATTAGTTATTCCCTCATTAAAACTAAGTGATAAAGGATTATTTAATGGTAAGGATTTTAAGTTTGTAAGTTTAGAAGTTTAGATATTATAATTAAGATTATTATATTTAACATCTAACTTTTACCTAAAAAAATCTAACTTATGATCATATTTGGAACACGCGGAGTTCGTTCTACTAAAGCTACTGGAAGTTTTAATTGTCCACAATGTGAAGCTGATAGAGGCTACAGACACAGAAAAGTCACTCAATTTTTTACATTATATTTTATTCCGTTAATTCCTTTAGGTAATAAAGGAGAATATGTAGAATGTAATCACTGTAAAGGAACGTTCATTACTCGTGTTCTAGACACTTCTAAATCTACAGATAAAGAAGCATTTATGGCTATGTATGAACAGGCTATTAGACATGTCATGGTAAAAATCATGCTGGCAGATGGCGTAATCGATAACAATGAAAAAGTAGCTGTTTTAGCTATTATTAATAAGTATGGTCATAATGATATGTCGTCATTTCAATTAGATGATTATATCAAAGAAGTTCAGGCAGATAGTAGTGACATATCTACCTATTTAAAACACGTTGGTCCAGCTTTAAATCAACATGGAAAAGAACTTTTAATTAAGTGTGCACTTGATGTGGCTTATTCTGATGGTCATTTTGATGAGTCTGAACGAAAAATGATTCTAGACATGGGAACTATCATGGAAATGTCATCAGCTCACATTAAAGGTATTATGGCAGAATTTGTCGAGCAACTCAACTAATCTTCTATTAAACTAACTAACCATTATTTATGAAAAATTCGTTTAGAGAACGTTTGAACTATAGAGCAGAACGTTTTTTAAGTAAAGGCGGTTCGTCTATATTTAAAAGCTTGCTCATAATTTTCATTATCGTATTTATTGTCCTAGTTGGGCTACGTCTATTACTTATCAATATATTTCCAAGCTTAAATTATACAGGCAATGTTTTTAGAGATATATGGGTAACCTTCCTTGAGATGACCGATCCAGGTAATATGAATCAAGATAATGAGGCACCAACATATCTAAAAGTATTAACAGTACTTTCAGGATTAACAGGTGTTATTTTGCTCTCCATGCTAATTGGTTTTATTACCACTGCTTTAGATACAATGCTGTATGATTTCAGAAAGGGTAGAGGAAAGGTTATAGAAAGCAACCATACTATAATTTTAGGTTGGAATGAACGTGTGGTAGATGTAATTAGAGAACTTATTTTGGCTAATGAGAGTGAATCTAAAGCGTCGGTGGTTATTTTATCTCGCGAAGATAAAGAGATCATGGATAATTTAATCACTAAGCGTCTTCCAGATATGATGACAACAGAAGTGATTACAACGCAAGGTGATTACGCTAATATTAATGAGTTGAAACGTATCAATTTAGAGCAAGCAAGGTCTATTATTATTTTAGCGAATTGTTCTGAAAGCGCTACCAACGATAAAAAAGTTGCTAGTGATGTGCAATCAGTGAAATCGATATTGGCTATAACAGCATGTCAAAATGGAACCAATGAATTACCAATTATTGCCGAAATATTTACTAAAGAAAAAAGAGATATCATAAGCTTTTTTGAAGATGATAATATCATTGCGATTGATAGTTGGAATATTATGGGTAAACTACTCATTCAGACATCTTTAACTAGTGGTTTGGATACTGTCTATAAGGAAATTCTATCCTTTGATGGTTGTGAAGTATATTTTTATGAAGACAATTGGAATAATGTACTGTTTAGCGATTTAAGCTATTATTTAAAAGATGGGATTCCTCTCGGAATTTATTCTGAAGACGATGGTTTAGTCTTAAGACCAGCAAAAGATACCATTGTAAAAGATGGTGACAGTGTCGTTATTTTGGCAGAAGATGATTCTACAATAGCTTATGAAAACAAACAGTATTACTTTCCTGATAAAGAGAAAAGAATTATCGATAAGCGCTTAGATCAAGTCAAGAAACGTATTCTCATTTTAGGTTGGCACAAGGTAGCGGAAGTGTTTATTGAAGAGGCTACCGATTATTTGTTAGAGGGTTCAGATTTTGATATCATGTTCAATGCGCCTACTGAAGAATTAAAAGAAGCTATAGATGACATCGCTTCAGAATTTTCAGATTTTAATATTTCGCTTCATGATTCTAATCCTTTGGATCTTGAAAATCTGGAGAATATAAATCCAGGAAGCTATGATACCATTGTTATTTTATCACAAAGTGTGGAAGAACAGTCTGCTGATAAAATTGATTCTGACACACTAATTATTTTGCTATTATTGAGAAAAGTAGTAAGTGAAGAGGATGGCTTGCAAATTATAACTCAAGTATTAAATTCAGAAAATCAAGAAATCATAACACAAACAAATGTAGATGACTTTATTATTAGTAATAAGTTGATTACTATGATTTTAGCACAGCTTAGTGAGGAGTCTTTGATGAAGGCATTTTATGATGATATCTTTTCAGAAGATGGTAGTGAGATTTATGTGAAACCTGCGAGTTTGTATTTTGATACCTTTCCGCAGAATATCAAATTTGTAGATGCTATATTTTGTGCCCAGCAACGAGATGAAGTGTGTTTAGGTATTAGGAAAGGACATCAGTGTAAATCTCTTGACGACAACTTTGGAATTACTTTAAATCCAGATAAAAATATGGAGATTGAACTCAATGAAAATGACTTTCTCATTGTATTGAGTGAAGACGAATTGTAACTAGCAGTTAAAACAATGAGGTCAGCCAATGTGATATAGCCGATAGGAATGCTGAAATTTCTCTAATAACTGGTAGGTCATAGTTGATTCCTTTTCCTATAGAATATGCTACAAATATAAAATATAGTGTGATCAATAGTTTGGCGTGAGAGCGTTCCACCCCTTTTTTAGCGAAGACGAAAACCAAAAACACAACGATAGTTAACAAAAGTAATAACACCCTTAACTGCCCTACATTTTCTATGGTTTCAGGACTCATTTCTATCGGACCGTAAATAAGTGTGAATAGAAAAAGAGGAAAACCTAAAGCAAAGCAAACATCAAAAATATTACTTCCTAAGGCATTGGCAACGGCATCGTCATAATTCCCTTTCATAGCATCTTTATAAGAAATTATAGTGTCTGGTACGCTAGTTGCTGCAGAGGCTAATACTACTGACACAAAATAGATAGGCATTCCAATTGCAGTCCCAAATTGCTCACAAGCCTCAACCAACCAGAAGCATGCTATTCCTATAAAAAAAACAGAAACGATTAATAATAAAACAGCTTTAGTTGTATTAATTTTAGAATCACCAAGTATAGCTGTGGCTAGATCACCTTTAAACAGTGCTACAGTTCTATTACCACCATCGGCTTCATCTTCATACTCATTCTCAACATCTCCTGCACCTTGGCTTAAGAGCATATAACTCACATAAACTATGTACAGAAGCATTAAAACTAATCCATGAATCCAATTAAGAGTAGTACCTGTGATGACAAAAATTAACGCTAATTCGGCAAGGATCAAAGCAATACCATCACGTAAAATTACTTTTTGTGAGATATTAATTTTTGATGTAATACCTTTTGCCTTCACAACCATAATTACAACTGCAGGTATAATCATGGCATTAAAAACGGCACTTCCTGCAGTGGTTCCAATACCTCCAGAAAATCCATCTTTATCTTTCAATACAAATAGAAAAAATATAGTGGTGAACAATTCTGGTAGACTACTTCCAATGGCATTGATTGTTGCACCTTTAATACCATCCTTCATATGCCTTCCTAAATAGTTAGAAGCCATTTCAAAACCATCACAAGCACGCCAAATAACAAGACAAGTGATGAGTATTAAGCCAAGAGAAGATAGAATTGCCATAAATTAAAATTATTTGGCAAATTTAAACTATTAATCGACATATGCTTTTTTTTGAATCATCTAATCATAAATTAGTGTTCTAATAAATTTAGAATAGATTATCTTTAAGCTTTAAAAATTTCCAACTATAATGAAAAAACTAATTATCCTTGCTTTAATAGCTATTATATTCACTAATTGTAAGCGTACTGAAACACCTGTTGTAGAGGGATCGGAAACCACAGAAGTAGAAGATACGTATTCGAAAGATAACTACACTAAAAAAGAAGTCATGATAGAAATGCGTGATGGAATCAAACTCCATACGACTATCTATTCTCCAAAGGACACATCGAAAGTGTATCCAATTCTTTTGAAACGTACGCCATATAGTTGCCGACCTTACGGAGAAGATAAGTTCAGTAAAAAAGTAGGACCAAATAGATATCTTATGGAAGAAGGCAATATAATGGTCTACCAAGATGTACGTGGTCGCTGGAATAGTGAAGGTGTTTATGATAACATGAGAGCATTTATTCCAAATAAAACTGGAGATCAAACAGATGAAGCTAGTGATACTTATGATACCATAGAATGGTTAATCAATAATGTAGATAACAACAACGGCAATGTTGGTACTTACGGTATTTCATATCCTGGGTTTTATGCGACATATTCTGTACTGTCTGGACACCCAGCGTTAAAAGCATCGTCCCCTCAAGCCTGTATTGGTGATTTTTATTTTGATGATTTTATTCATAATGGTGCTTTTTTATTGAGTTATTGGAGAGCAACCTCTGTTTTTGGTTATATGAAAGATACTCCAACAAAGGAAGCTTGGTATGAGTTCCCTGATATAGGAACTGAAGATCAATATCAGTTCTTTTTAGATGCTGGACCTTTAAGCAATCTTGATACATATTATGATGAAGACAACGTATTTTATGAACAAATAAAAGCGCATCCTAACTATGATGAGTTTTGGCAGAGTAGAGGAATTATTCAACATTTAAAAGATATCAAACCAGCCACACTTATTGTAGGAGGTTTGTTTGATGCTGAAGATCTATATGGCCCATTTAATACCTATTCGAGTATTGAGGAAAATAGTGACAATTTCAATTCTGTTGTATTTGGACCTTGGAGTCATGGTGATTGGGCTAGAACAAAAGAGCGACAAGTGATTGGTAATATTCATTTTGGAGATAACCTTTCAGATTATTTCCAGAAGGACATAGAAACGCCTTTCTTTAATCATTTTCTAAAAGGAGATGCTAGTGAAAATGTAAACTTGCCAGAGGCACATATGTTTGATACAGGTAAAAAAGAATGGTCGAGTTTTGATACTTGGCCACCAGAGAATACAACAAAGGAAAGTTATTTTATGCAGCCTTATGAACGATTAACACAACAAGCAAATCGTAGGATTGCAACATCAGATTTTGTGAGTGATCCCAAAAAACCTGTGCCTTACACCGAAGATATAAAGGTCGTCTTTACACCACGTAAGTTTATGACTGATGATCAGCGTTTTGCAGCTCGGCGTCCAGATGTATTGGTATTTGAAACTGAAATTTTAGAAACTGATATCACCTTAGCTGGAGATATTTTGGCTAAACTTAATGTATCTACAACTGGGACTGCAGCAGATTGGATTGTGAAAGTTATTGATGTGTATCCATCAGATATGGAAACACCTGATGATAATGAAGATGTTCAAGACCATTTGAAGCTTAGTAATTATCACTTGATGGTGAGAAGTGAAACCATGCGTGGTCGTTTTAGAAATAGCATGAGTAATCCAGAACCTTTTGTTCCTAATCAAAAAACAGCTGTGAATATTGAGCTGCAGGATGTATTTCATACTTTTAAAAAAGGACATAAAATACAGGTGCAAGTTCAAAGTACATTTTTTCCTTATATAGATGCTAATCCGCAAACCTATGTCGACAATATTTTTCAGGCGAAGGAAGAAGATTTCAAAACGCAAACTCATAAAGTATATAACGATTCGTCAATTGAATTCACTATTTTAAAATAATAGATCAAACTGCATGCCTATAGTAGAATCGACCTATAAGGTGCCGTTTTTGTTTAGAAACGGATTTATAGCTACAGTATATTCAGGTTTATTTCGCAAGGTCAATGGACTAAAACAAGAGCGTGAACGCATAGAAACCCGAGACAAAGATTTTTTGGATATTGATTGGAGTTATGCCAAAAAAACATCAAACGAAGTAGTGATCTTGCTTCATGGCTTAGAAGGTCATGCACAACGACCTTATATTACTGGAACAGCTAAATTATTCAACGAGAATGGAATTGATGCAGCTTCAGTAAATTTTAGAGGCTGTAGTGGAGAAGATAATCGGTTTTATAATAGTTACCATTCTGGAGCAACAAATGATCTAGATGATGTGGTTCAATATTGCATTAAGAAAAAAGGATATTCCAAGATTTATATTAAAGGTATTAGTTTAGGTGGAAATATCACACTCAAATTTTTAGGAGAGGATCGACTAATTCCCAAAGAGGTTAAAAGAGCAATAGCGATATCTGTTCCTGTGCATCTTACAGGTTCGGCTAGAGAGTTACATACATTAAAAAATAAGGCTTTTGCTATCAGATTTAGAAAACATTTGGTAGATAAACTTAAAAATAAGATTAAGACATTTCCTAATCACATTTCTCAAGAAGAGATACGTTCTATTAAAACCCTTAGAGATTTTGATGAAGTGTATACGTCGAAAGCTCACGGATTTAAAAACGCGCTTGATTATTATGAAAAATGTAGTAGCCTTCAGTTTTTAAAAGCTATTCAAACACCAACATTGCTTATCAATGCGCTTAACGATTCCTTTTTGTCTCATGAATGTTTTCCTGTTAAAGAGGCTAAAGCTAATAAACATCTCTATTTAGAAATGCCAAAGTATGGTGGACATGTTGGGTTTGTACAACGCGGAAATATCTATTACAACGAAAAACGAGCTTTAGAGTTTATCACTAAATCCATCTAAATGGATGCTTTTATAGCCTGAACTTGAAAACTTTTTCGTAAATTTAAGTTCTCCCTTACAATACTAATTAGTAGATAATTAATCTTTTAAATCATTTGTTATGAAAACTATTAATGCTATTAATGGTATTGCCTTGCATTATGCGAGATTGCCACAACACCCTTACGGAACTATTGGAAGACCACAAGATTTTAAAGTAGAAGAGGGTTTCTTTGAAATTTTAAAGACTGCTTTTGATGAGGTCTTTACAAATTGCCCATTAGGAAAACCAAATGTAATTACTTGCGCTGGAATTTTAGTAAACAAACCAGGTCATCATGGTTTAGGAAAGGCATTTGATTTAGATGCTATTTTTTGGGACGATCATACATTGATTACCAATAATTTTATTCACCAAAAAGAACTGTATTTAGGTATAGAGTCTTATTTGCGGAAACACTTCGGAATAGTACTCAATTACTTGTACCCAAATCATGCCGATCATTGGCACTTTGATACTAGTGTTAATGTAGACTATAACGAATCGTCAAAATCTGAAACCTTGTATTTACAAATGGTTTTAAAATATATCTACGGAAAATCAATTATTGTTGATGGTATTTCGGGACCACAAACAAGAGCAGCTACAAGAGAAGTATTTGATAGGTTAGGAGTGAGTTCACCAATAACAACTAAGGTCAACTATCTGAAATTTTTAGACCTTACTGGTAAGATAGCTTTTAAACTAAGTGAAGAAAAGGTATCGCCATTACAACTCTTAGAAAACTTAGAAACTGTGGTTGAAAACTTACCAACTGATAATAAGCATGGTGTAAGTCAGGCTCTTAATTCCTTTGTCATGCATCAAGATACCTCTACATGGTTAAATAGTCTCAATGATGATCACGATTTAGAATCAATTATTGATGATGTAATTGCATAATAGAGCCAAAAAGTCTGTATTACATTTTTTGAAAATCAAGTTTTAATTAATAATTATTCAGTATAATTTTTAAATTATTATTGATACTTCACTAAAAGGTGTATTTCAATATATATTTCATATATTTGATTAGAGTGTGATTAGAAATCCTTAAAACTAAGGGGTTTTTATAGCATTCTTATTTTTTGTTCAATTATTAATGAAATTAATCTGATAAGCTGATGATGAATGTTAGTGATACACTTTCCGAAGTAAAAAATTATATAAATGGCAAATTTGAAAGAAATGAACAACATACGATGGATGTTTTAAGTCCGTTAGATGGTAGCAAAATTTCTTCAATTCCATTATCTACAACACAAGATGTTGATGCTGCTGTTCAAGCGGCTAAAAAAGCATTTCCAGGCTGGTCAGAAATGACCTTTAAAGAGCGGGTTCAAATATTCTTTAGATATAGAAATCTATTAGAACAAAACATAGAGGAGCTTACCAATTTAGTGCAACTTGAAAACGGGAAAACATATGGTGAGGCCAAAGCAGAAGTAGAAAAAAGCATGGAGCTTTGTGAATTTGCTGTATCTATGCCGCAAATTGTTGTTAATGAAGTTCAGGAAGTCAGTAAGGGTGTAGAGTGCCGAATTGAACGTAAACCTCTAGGAGTTGTTGCTTCTATTACGCCTTTTAATTTTCCAAATATGGTACCGCATTGGACACTTCCTAACGCTTTAGTTTTGGGAAATACGATGGTTATGAAGCCATCAGAAATGGTGCCATTAAGCACTGTTCGTATGGCCGAACTTCTTAAGGAGGCAGGTCTTCCCGATGGTGTGTTTAATATTGTCAATGGAGGTAAAGAAGTTGTTGAAGCTATTTGCGATCATCCTTCAATAGAGGCTGTTTCTTTTGTTGGATCCACCAAAGTAGCCAAAATTGTTTACAAACGCGCTACGTCTAATTTAAAACGATGCGTGGCTTTAGGTGGAGCTAAAAATCACTTGTTGGTGCTACCTGATGCCAACCCAGAAATGACAGCGTCTAACGTTGTAGCTTCAATGTCTGGTTGTGCTGGCCAGCGCTGTATGGCAGCATCAGTAATGGTAGGTGTGGATAAAGTACAGCATATTATTGATCGTATGGTTGAAGATGCAAAAGCTATTGTTCCTGGAGATAATCTCGGATCTGTCATTACTGCTGAGGCTAAAAAGCGTATTGAAGGCTATATTGATGAAGCTGAAAGAAATGGAGCTAAGATATTATTAGATGGACGTCATGCAACAGTTCCTGGTAAAGAAGGCGGCTTTTATGTAGGGCCTACTATTATAGATCATGTTACGACAGATATGTCTGTGGCTCGTGAGGAAATTTTCGGACCAGTAATTTCTATCATTCGTGCTAAAGATTTGGATGAAGCTATTGAAATTGAAAATGGTTCCAATTATGGTAATGCTGCTGCTGTTTTTACACAAAGTGGCGGATTAGCAAAACAAGTCATGAAACGTGCAAGTGCTGGAATGATTGGTGTTAATATTGGAGTTCCAGTGCCTAGAGAGCCTTTTTCTTTTGGTGGATGGAATGAATCCAAATTTGGAGTTGGCGATATTACTGGACGTAGCTCAATTGAATTCTGGACGCAGAATAAAAAGACAACTACTAAATGGAATCCAGAAGCACAAACGAACTGGATGAGTTAATTTATTGTTTAGATAAAAACAAATAAGACTCTATTAATCAACTATTTAAATGAATGAATAATAAACAAATCGTAAAGGATAATTTAGACTACACTTTATTCTCTTGGGGGAAACAAGGAGGATTGAACCCAATAAATGCTTCTCATGCTAAAGGCTCATATGTATACGATAGAGATGGAAAGAAATATCTAGATTTCACTTCGCAGTTAATGAATGTAAATATTGGCCATGGTGATCAACGAATTACAGAAGCAGTAACAAAACAAATGCAAGAAGTTAGTTATGTCTACCCTGGAATGGCAACTGACATTCGTGGTCGTTTGGGCAAAAAACTAGCTGAAATAACACCTGGAAATTTAACCAAGACATTTTTTACCCTTGGAGGCGCAGAGGCTATAGAAAATGGTATCAAATTAGCTCGGATGGTTACAGGTCGTCACAAGATTATTACGCATTACAGAGCATATCATGGCGCTACATATGGAGCAATAACTGCTGGAGGAGATCCTAGAAGATTTCCGGTAGATGGACAAGCAATGCCAAGTGTGGTGCATGTGGAAAATCCTTATGCTTATCGTTGTCCATGGAATTCTTCTTCAATAAAAGAATGCGGTGAGCGCGCTTTAGCTCACCTAGAACGTGTCATCCAATTTGAAAACCCAGATAGTGTTGCAGCTATTCTATTTGAAGGCGAGTCTGGTTCTTCCGGCTGCTTAAAATATCCGCCTATGTATTTGAAACATGTTCGTGAACTTTGTGATAAATATGGCATTATGATGATTGATGATGAGGTCATGAGCGGGTTTGGTCGTACAGGAAAAATGTTCGGAATTGATCACCATGGTGTCACACCAGATATCATGTGTTTAGCTAAAGGTTTAACTTCAGGTTACTTACCACTAGGTGGTGTTGTAGTGACCGATAAAATTGCAGAGCATTTTAATGATAATCCAATGATTATTGGACTAACGTACTCTGCGCATCCAACATTATGTGCTGCTGCTCTAGAAAATATACGAATTATACAGGAAGAAAACTTAGTTAATCGTGCTGCTGAAATGGGATTATATATTGAAGCAGAAGTAGAAAAATTAAAAGCAAAACATCCTTCTATTGGTGATTTTAGAAACACTGGGCTTTTAGGATGTATAGAACTGGTTAAAAATCGAAATACCAAGGAACCTACTACACCTTGGAATGCTAAACCTCATGAAATGGAAGCTACACAAAGAATGGCTTCTAAAATTAGAGAGTTAGGTATGTTCACATTTGTGAGATGGAATTGGATTTTTATTGCGCCTCCATTAAATGTAACCAAAGAAGAAGTGGACGAAGGCTTAAAAATTATTTCCCAGGCAATTTCTATAGCTGACGAATATTGTAATTAAATACATTTCTACTTAAGTAGAAAACGGATTAAATCTAATTAATTTAAAATCTGATAGGTCATGAAAACACTTTTAAAAACCTTAGCTGTATTATTTATTACTACAACGCTAAATGCTCAAGACATTACAGGAAAATGGTATGGCCTTTTAGAAATACCAGGAAATTCACTGCGAATTCATCTTACAATTAATAAATCGGCCGATAACTATTCAGCGATAATGATGAGCCCAGATCAAAGCAATCAAGAAATTCCTGTATCATCCCTGTCTTTTGAGAATCCTAAACTAACTGTTGAAGTTACCGATCTTCAAGTGATTTATAATGGAGAGTTGAAGGGTAAAGAAATTAATGGAACGTTCACTCAGAATGGAAATAGTTTACCACTAACCTTTAAACGAACAGAAAAGGTCAAAGAAAAACCCACTACGCTTGAAGATCAAATAGATGAAATATTTGCGTCATGGGATAATCCAAAATCGGCAGGCGGAGCCGTTGGAGTTATGAAAAATGGAGAAGTAATTTATTCCAAGGCATTTGGTGCAGCTAGCTTAGAATACAATATTCCAAATTCTCCAGAAACCTTATTTAATATTGGTTCTGTCTCCAAACAATTTACTGCCATGGGTATCGTATTACTTCATGAACAGGGCAAATTGTCGGTTGATGACGATATTCGCAAATACTTAACTGATTTGCCAGATTTTGGTCATAAAATCACCATTAGACATTTATTGCATCATACAAGTGGTTTAAGAAGTTTACATGCGCTATTTGGAATTGCAGGATGGCGTGATGATGACTCTAAAACTAATGCAGATTTAAGGCGAGTTATGAAGTATCAAACAGATTTAAATTTTAAACCTGGCGATGAATATTTGTATTGTAACACAGGTTATATGTTTATGGCAGATATTATTGAAGAAGTTACTGGTGATAAATTTTCAGATTGGATGAAGAAGTCAGTATTTGATCCTTTAGGAATGACTAACTCTTATGCTGAAGATAAGTATAATAGAATAGTGCCTAATAATGCTACGTCTTATAATTATAACGGAGAGGCTTTTGAACGTGCAGTTGAATATTGGGGTTATGTGGGTTCTGGTAATGTACATTCTAATACCAATGAGTTGTTAAGTTGGTTATCTAATTTTTACGCGCCTAAGGAAGGATGGGAAAGCGCATTTAAAATGTTGGAAACCCTTGATACATTTAATAATGGGAAACCAAATAACTATGCCTTCGGAGTTGTAATCGATGACTTTAATGGTAAAAAACGTATTCAGCATAATGGAGCTGTTGGAGGATTCAGGGCCTCAGCTAGTTCATTTCCTGAGGAAAAATTGAATATTGTGATTTTATCTAATTTTTCGTCTTCTAATATTGGTGGTAAGAATAATGCATTATCTCAATTATTTATAGAGGCAAATAATCAAACAAATGAATTCAAATCTAAACTTCCAGATGCTATAACTTCCAATTCTAAAGACCTGAAAAAGTATGAAGGACAATTTTGGAACAATAAAGAAAGTTACGCACGAAAAATCTATATTAAAAATGATACGCTAATGTATCACCGTGCGCCTGGAAACGAAAATAAACTTGTACCCATTGGTAAGTCTAAATTTAAAATGTTAGATGTTCAAGTAGACCTAGTTACAGAGTTTGTTTTTAAAAACAATAAACTGCAAGAAATGCTAGTGTTAATTGATGATGATGCACCAATAACCATGGAAGCATTTGATACTGTTTCACCATCTAGTAATGACAAAAAAGCCTATGTAGGTACCTATTATAGTCCAGAATTAGAAACACAGTATCGTTTTTACTTAGAAAATGGTGACTTAAAGTGGAGGCATATAAGGCATGGAGAATTTCCTGTGCAATTTATAGGTAAAAATATATTGCAAATGGTTCCGGGAGTGGTTATAAAGGTTAAGCGAAATTCCAAGGATCAGATACAAGGTTTTTATGTTACAAATGGTCGTGTAAGAAATCTTTGGTTTGAAAAAGAAAATTAGAATAGATACCTGTTTCTAAATGAATAAAGATATAGTAGAATTACACGAAGACGTTTCCGATTCACCTTTATACAGTGATGATTTAGCTCCTGTTCCTTCAAATCAACGTACTTGGAGTAAATGGCATTTAGCTGCTATTTGGGTTGGTATGGCTGTATGCATTCCTACCTACCTGTTAGCATCTTATATGATAAAAACGGGATTAAATTGGTATGAAGCTTTGATTATTATTGGTTTAGCTAATTTAATTATTACCATACCAATGGTGCTCAATGGTCACGCAGGAGTGAAGTATGGTGTACCGTTCCCAGTGATAGGTCGTGCTGCTTTTGGAACAAAAGGTGTCCATTTGGCTTCAGTAACTCGTGGTGTTATTGCTTGTGGTTGGTTTGGTGTTCAAACATGGATAGGAGGTTTGGCTATCTATGCTATTTTCAATGCTATAACTGGTTCTACAGGTGAGCTCGGATTGTCTATTGGTAAGTTTGTGGGCTTTGCTATATTTTGGTTTGTTAACATGTACTTCATCTGGAAAGGTACAGAAAGTATTAAATGGCTCGAAACCTATTCTGCACCAATACTCATCATAATGGGATTGATTCTGATTTATTGGAGTTATTCAAAGGCAGAAGGCTTTTCAGTAGTTTTGGATCAAAGTGTACAATTAGAAAAAACAGCAGCTACCATCACTGAAAAAGACGATAAGTTTTATCTTAATTTAAATGTTTTAAAAAGTAAAGAAGGTGCGCTAAAAGCTTCAGAGTATAATATCGTATCAGATAAAAGTTCAACTTGGGAAACATTTACTTCAAATCCTATTCTAATTCCTTCTGCTGAAAATATCCAAGTGCAATTTAGAAACAATGATGTTTTATCGAGTGTTGTAACTGCAAATGCAATTTCAGAAAACTCTGGGAGTAAATTGTGGAGTTATTTACTGTGGCTTACTGCTATGGTGGGATTTTGGGCAACAATGTCAATTAGTATTGCAGATATTACACGCTATGCAGCAACGCAAAAAGACCAAATTGCAGGACAGTTTATTGGATTACCAGCAACAATGATGTTGTACTCTTTTGTTGGTATCTTCGTGACTTGCGCTGCAATCATTAATTTTAAAGAGATCTTAATTGCTGATGATGCGCCTTGGGATCCAGTGTCATTAATCGCAAAGTTTAAAAATCCAGTAGTTGTAATTGTAGCACAAGTTTTTATGATTATTGCAACCTTGAGTACAAATATTGCAGCAAATGTTATAGCACCATCAAATGCATTTTCAAATCTATGGCCAAAAAAAATAAGCTTCAAAAAAGGAGGGACGATTACAGGAATTATTGGCATACTTATTATGCCTTGGTGGTTACTAAATGAAATTTCTGGCTTCTTAATTTTTGTTAGTGGACTTCTAGGGCCTGTTTTAGGGATTTTGATTGCAGACTATTACGTAGTAAGAAAAAAACGGTTGAAACTCTCCGAACTGTATAAAGAAGATGGGATTTATTCTTATAAAAAAACTGGATTTAATAAAGCGGCAATGATTGCATTGTTTATTGGTGTATTTGCAGCTCTGATTGGATACTGGGTTCCAGCATTGAACTTTTTGTATTCATTATCTTGGTTCACAGGGTTTATCATTTCTTTTGTTTTGTACTGTATTCTAATGAAAAAAACTATCTAAAGTGATTACAAAGTATATCATATTATTCATCTATTTTTCAATCCTCTTTTTTATTGGATACATCGCTTCTAAAAGAATTAAGACTACTAAAGATTATTATGTAGGAGGGAAGAAATTGAATTTTTGGGTTGTTGCATTTTCTGCAAGAGCTACTGGAGAATCGGCTTGGTTACTTTTAGGACTTACTGGTTTAGGTGCTATGGTCGGTGTTTCAGCATTTTGGGTCGTATTAGGAGAAGTTATTGGAGTAACAGTCTCCTGGTTTTTTATGGCTGAGAAATTCAAAAAACTTTCAGATGACTATAACTCAATAACAATCCCAGACTATTTAGTAAGCCGATTTAAATCTAAAACAAACACGTTGCGCATTGTTGCGGCAACAGCATTGTCATTATTTGTAGTGATATATGTTAGTGCACAAATTGATGCCACAGGATCAGCATTCGAATCGTTTCTGGGCTGGAATTATTTTACTGGAGCAATTGTAGGCTTTTTTATAGTCTTAGCTTATATTTTTTCAGGAGGTTTTGTGGCTGTTGCTTGGTCTGATTTATTCCAAGGCTTAATTATGCTTTTGGGCTTAGTAGGATTGCCTATAGTTGCCTATTTTTCAATTTCATCTAATGTATCTATATCTGAAGGTTTGATAGCTTTAGACCCCTCATTTTTAAATATTTGGGGAGAAGGAGGCTTTAGTTTAATAAACCTCTTTACAATTTTAGGGTTTCTATGTATTGGTTTAGGCTTTATGGGATCTCCTCAATTATTTGTGCGATTTATGTCTATAAAAAGCACAATAGAAATAAAAAAAGGACGTTGGGTGGCTTTTGTGTTTACCATCTTAACAGATTCATGTGCTGTACTTATTGGAATTTTTGGTAGATACCTTTTGACATCTGTCGATGCAGATCCTGAGGTGATTTTAGGTAATGGAGCGCAAAATGTGTTACCACTTTTAGTTGAAAGAATAATGCCGCTTACATTAATTGGGATTTATATTGCAGCTGTTTTATCTGCAATTATGTCTACAATCGATTCTCTATTAGTTGTGGCGTCTAGTGCCATATCTAGGGATTTTTATCAGCAAATATTTAAGCCTAATAAAACTGAAAAAGAACTGGCGAAAATATCTAAAGGCATTACATTTTTGTTAGCAATATTCGCACTATTGATTGCAATGATTGTTGCAGTTACAACTCCCGAACGCACCATATTTTGGTTTGTCATTTTTGGCTGGTCTGGTATTGCTGCTACGTTTTGCCCAACAATTATTTTATCTCTCTTTTGGGATAGATTCAATGAAAAAGGTGCCATTGCTTCTATGATTACAGGATTTTTGTCTGTTCCACTCTTTAAATTTGGCTTTGCCTCTTTAGATACTATAGGTGTTTATTTTGAAAAACTTGGAGAACTAGGACCTTCATTTATTTTAGCCATAATAGTTGGAGTAATCGTGAGCAAAATTTCAGAAAAGAATACATCAATAAGTCAATTAAATAGTGATGATACTCATTAAAAACTTGTAAATTTAAGAAATCGATTAACTTATAAATTTAATATCGGACATGTCAATTTTAATAAAAAACGGCCAAATAGTAACAGCTTCTGAAAGTTATATAGCAGATGTTTATATCGAAGCTGAAAAGATTATCGCTATTGGTAAAGATTTAAATTATCAAGCAGATAAGATAATTGATGCTACTCATAAACTTGTGTTTCCTGGAGGTATTGATCCTCATGTGCATTTAGATATGCCATTTATGGGGACCTATTCAAGTGACGATTACGAGACAGGAACACGAGCTGCGCTTCATGGAGGTACTACAATGGTTATAGATTTTATTTTGCAAACTCAAGGTGATACACTTCACAATGCATTAAAGACCTGGCAACAGAAATCTCATGGAAAAGCAATAGGTGATTATTCATATCATATGGCTGTGACCGATTTTAATGATGATGTTGCAAAAGAAGTTGTGGAGATGATTGAAGAGGAAGGTATTTCCTCCTTTAAGACCTTTATGGCTTATAAAGGTGCTTTGATGATTGATGATGGTCAAATGGTACAACTCATGAAGGTTGTTAAAAAGCATGGCGGTTTAGTCACTGTACATGCGACTAATGGTGATATGATTGACTCATTAATTGCTAAAAATAGAGCTCTTGGAAATTTATCTCCATTATATCATTATTTGTCTCAGCCCGAAGTAACCGAGGCGGAGGCATCTGCCCGTTTTGCAGATATGCTAAATTATACTGGTTGCCCTGGTTATATTGTCCATATGACTTGTGAAGGTGCTCTAAATGCTGTTAGAAAGGCGACACAACGTAATCAAAAAGTTTTTGTTGAAACATGTACACAATATTTAATGCTAGATGCGTCTTTATATGAAAATGACTTTGAAGGCGCTAAATGGGTGATGAGTCCACCATTAAGAGAAAAGAAAGATCAAGCTGCATTATGGTCAGGTATAAATCAAGGCTTGGTTCAAGTGGTCGGTACAGATCATTGCCCTTTTATGTGGGAACAGAAGAAAATGGGGAAGGATGATTTTTCAAAAATACCTAATGGACATCCAGCAATAGAACACCGTATGGAATTGTTGTTTTCAGAAGGTGTTCATAAAGGAAAGATCTCCTTGACAAAATATGTTGAAGTGAGCTCAACTAATGCAGCTAAAATTTTTGGAATGTATCCTAGAAAAGGAACTATTGCTATCGGCAGTGATGCAGATATTGTGATATTCGACCCTAAAAAAGAACATACTATTTCTGTAGAAACCCATCATATGAATTGTGATTACTCTGCTTATGAGGGTCAAAAAGTAACAGGAAAAACTGAAACTGTAATTTTAAGAGGTCAAGTTGCTATCAAAAATGAAGAATGCCTTTTAAATGCAGGTCACGGACAATTTATTCCGAGAGGAAAAACATCAAAAACAGTAATTTAGAATTAAACTATTATGCCAAGAAAAGTAAAATCAGGATTGATACAAATGAGTCTTCCAATGACTGAAGGAGAAGGAACAATTCAAGAAATAATGGATGCTATGTATGATAAACATATTCCTTACATAGAAGAAGCAGGACGACAAGGGGTACAAATTTTATGTTTACAAGAAATTTTTAACACACCATATTTTTGCCCTGGCCAAGACCGAAAATGGTACGAATCTGCCGAGTCTGTCCCAGGTCCAACTACTGAGAAAATGCAAGTTTTAGCAAAAAAACATAATATGGTCATTATTGTTCCGATATATGAAAAAGAGCAGCCTGGTGTTTTGTATAATACTGCAGCAGTAATTGATGCAGATGGAACCTATTTAGGAAAATACAGAAAAAATCATATTCCGCATACAACAGGATTTTGGGAGAAATTTTTCTTTAAACCTGGAAATTTAGGATACCCAGTATTTCAAACCAAGTACGCTAAAGTTGGTGTTTATATCTGTTACGACAGACATTTTCCAGATGGAGCGAGAGCATTAGGGCTAAATGGCGCAGAGATCGTTTATAATCCTTCGGCAACAGTTGCTGGCTTAAGTGAGTATTTATGGAAGCTAGAGCAGCCAGCACATGCCGCAGCTAATGGTTATTTTATGGGTTGTATTAATCGTGTTGGAGAAGAAAAACCTTGGAACCTTGGAAAGTTTTACGGACAATCTTATTTCGTTGATCCTCGTGGACAAATTTTTGCAGAAGCATCTCGTGATGATGATGAGTTGCTTGTTGCCGAGTTTGATTTGGATCTCATTGAAGAAGTACGTTCTACATGGCAATTTTTTAGAGACAGACGCCCAGAAACTTATGGTAGATTAACAGATTTATAGATATGGCAGAATATAAAAGACCAACAACAAAAGCCGAATTCGATAAGAATTTTAAGCAGAAAAAACCGCTAATGAATGATACTGAAGCTTATTATGAAGCTTCTCGATGTCTATTTTGTTACGATGCACCCTGTATTCAGGCTTGTCCGACGCATATTGATATTCCGTTATTTATAAAGCAAATTCATACTGATAATGTGACAGGTGCATCCAAAACAATTTTTGATTCTAATTGGTTAGGAAATGCTTGTGGTGTCGTTTGTCCTACTGGTGTTTTATGTGAAGGTGCCTGTGTATATAACCATCAGGATGTGCCACCAATTCAAATAGGTAGGTTGCAAAATTATGCCACCAATAAAACAATAGATGCTAATAAAACACTATTTAAAGTTGGTGCATCTAATGGAAAGAAAATAGCCGTTATTGGTGCTGGACCTGCAGGACTAGCTTGTGCTTGTGAGGCAAGAACTTTAGGGTATGAGGTTGATTTATTTGAAGCTAAAGACAAGCCTTCTGGATTGACGGTTCATGGTATTGCACCTTATAAAATCACTAATGAAGAAGTATTAAAAGAAGTTGAGTATTTACAAAACCAGTTAGGTTTCAACATTAAATATAATGCTACAATTGACTCAAAAGACGAATTGACAATGCTCGAAACTAATTATGATGCCATATTTATTGGTGTCGGTTTAGGAGCTACTAGACATTTAGGTTTGGAAGGAGAGGATAAGAAAGGTGTTGTTGGCGCAGTTGAATTTATTGAAAAGTTACGTATGAAACATCATAACACTAAGGTTCCAGCTAAAGTTGTGGTTATTGGTGGTGGAAATACAGCTATGGATGCTGCGTCTGAAGCGGCTAGAATGGGAGCGCGTAAAACAGTTTTGGCGTATAGAAATTCGAAAGAAAATATGGGCGCTTATGGTTTTGAATATGATTTAGCTATTAGTGCTGGAGTAGATAGCCTGTTCAATGTGACACCTATTGGAATTGTTGGAAACGGACATGTAGAAGGTGTGAAGTTTGCCAAGACAGAATTGGTTGAAGGCAAATTGCAAACAAATATGAATAACACATTCATTGTTAGATGTGATATGGTTATCAAAGCAACAGGTCAAGCCAAACAAGGTCATTTATATGATTTAATTGATGGCTTAGATGTAGATAAGAAAACAAGAATTAAAATCAATAGTGAATTTCAAACATCCAATGCTAAGTATTTTGCAGGAGGAGATGCCGTAAATGGAGGAGCCGAAGTTGTAAATGCAGCCTATGATGGTAAAATGGCAGCGCAAGGAATTCATAATTGGTTAAATAAATAAGATATAGACATGGTAGATTTATCAATAAATTTTGCAGGTATAAAAGCACCTAACCCTTTTTGGTTGGCCTCAGCGCCACCAACAAATTCTGGATACCAAATTATGAAGGCCTTTGAAGCAGGTTGGGGAGGAGCAGTATGGAAAACATTAGGTGTGCCAGTTGTTAATGTGTCTAGTCGTTACGGTTCTGTAAATTATAGAAATACCAGAATGATGGGTTTCAATAATATTGAGTTAATTACAGATAGACCTTTAGCTGATAATCTCAGGGAAATCGAAGAAGTAAAAAAATATTTTCCAGATCATGCTGTTATCGCATCTTTAATGGTGGAGAGCAGAGCAGAGTGGGAACAAATTATCAAGGATGTTGAAAATGCAGGAGCCGATGGAATAGAACTTAATTTTGGTTGTCCTCATGGTATGTGTGAAAGAGGAATGGGATCTGCTGTTGGTCAAGAGCCAGAAGTGTTAAAAACAATTGTTGGTTGGGTTAAAGAGGCCGCTAAAATCCCTGTAATTACAAAGCTATCACCAAATATATCTCATATCACCGATCCTGGATTAGCTGCGGTTCAAGGTGGAACAGACTCTATTTCGTTAATCAATACAATTAAGAGTATTGTTGGTATTGACTTAGATTCCTATGCACCATATCCAATTGTAGATGGAAAAGGGACAAATGGTGGTTACTGTGGTCCAGCAGTTAAACCGATTGCTATGCACATGCTAAAAGATTTAGCACAGCATCCTGAAATTGGAAAAGTACCATTATCTGGTATTGGTGGCATTGAAACATGGCGTGATGTTGTAGAGTTTATCTTGTTAGGAGCTACATCTGTTCAGGTGTGTACTGCTGTAATGCATTATGGCTTTGGTATTGTACGTGAGATGGAAGCTGGTTTACGTCAGTTTATGGAAGACAAAGGATACAACACCATTTATGACTTTGCAGGTAAAGCATTGCCAAATGTTACAGAGTGGAAACACCTTAATTTAAAGCATAAGGTCATAGCCGAAATTAATGCTGATAAATGTATTGGCTGTGATTTATGTTATATAGCTTGTGATGATGGTGCGCATCAGGCCATTGCATTATCTGATGATCCAGCAAATAGAATTCCGAGTATTATTGAAGAAAACTGCGTAGGATGTAATTTGTGTTCTTTGGTTTGCCCAGTTGAAGACTGTATTACAATGGTCAAAAAGGATGATGGTACCCAACATATAACTTGGGATGAACGCACACTTAATGATGATATTCCTGTAACGTTTGATGATGATAGAGCAGGTGGAAAAGGACACTTTGTTCCTAAACCTACAGATGCGCTCAAAAATAAAAGGTGATCTCACCTATCTGATTAAATAACTTCTATTTATATAATTTATAGAATATTTTCTATATTTAGAAAAATATTCTGTTTATGCTTAAAAAAGTTTTTGGTAGTGCTGTCTTTGGTGTTGAAGCTACCACGATAACTGTAGAAGTTAATGTCGATTCTGGTATTGGCTATCATTTGGTAGGTTTGCCAGATAATGCAATTAAAGAAAGTAATTTTCGTATTGCTGCTGCACTTCAAAATAACGGTTATAAAATTCCAGGGAAGAAGATCATTATTAACATGTCTCCAGCCGACCTACGTAAAGAGGGTTCTGCTTACGATCTTACATTGGCTATTGGTATTCTTGTAGCATCCAAACAAATTAAAGCCAAGTACCTTGATGACTATCTTATTATGGGTGAATTATCTCTCGACGGAAACCTACAACCTATAAAAGGCGCTTTGCCTATAGCAGTTAAAGCTAGGGAAGAGGGTTTTAAAGGATTTATCCTTCCGAAGCAGAATGCTAAAGAAGCAGCAATTGTAGATGGTTTAGATGTTTATGGTGTAGATAATATCAAGCAAGTCATTGACTATTTTGATAAAGAAGAACCTTTGGAACAAACTATTATCAATACTCGAGAAGAATTTTATAAGAATTTAGACTTTCCAGAATTTGATTTTAGCGATGTCAAAGGACAAGAAAGCATAAAGCGTTGTATGGAAATCGCAGCAGCTGGCGGACATAACATCATTTTGATTGGACCACCAGGAGCAGGGAAGACCATGCTCGCCAAACGATTGCCTAGTATTTTGCCGCCAATGACATTACACGAAGCTTTAGAGACGACTAAAATACATTCGGTTGTTGGACGTGTAAAAGCACATACAGGACTCATGTCACAGCGTCCGTTTCGCAGTCCGCATCATACCATTTCCAATGTCGCTCTAGTTGGAGGCGGCAGTTATCCACAACCAGGAGAAATATCGTTGTCTCATAATGGTGTGTTGTTTTTAGATGAGCTACCAGAATTTAAGCGTGAAGTTCTAGAAGTAATGCGACAACCCTTAGAAGATAGAGAAGTCACCATCTCCAGAGCAAAATTCACGGTAACTTATCCATCATCATTTATGCTAGTTGCCAGCATGAACCCGAGTCCGGGAGGTTATTTTAATGATCCCAATGCTCCTGTGACATCATCGCCTGCGGAAATGCAACGATATTTGAGTAAGGTGTCTGGACCATTATTGGATCGTATCGATATACATATAGAGGTGACACCTGTGCCTTTTGATAAATTATCCGATGATAGAAAAGGCGAATCTTCAGTAGAGATAAGAAGGCGTGTGACAGAAGCTAGAGTGGTACAAACCCTACGTTTTGCAAATTCGGAAACAGTGCATTATAATGCACAAATGACTGTCAAGCACATTCGTAAGTATTGCAAACTCGATAAAGCTTCATTAGATCTTTTGAAACATGCTATGGAGCAGTTAAACTTATCTGCGAGAGCTTATGATCGTATTCTAAAAGTATCGCGAACTATTGCCGATTTAGAAGCTTCAGAGGAAATTATGGGAACTCACATTTCCGAAGCCATTCAATACCGAAGTATGGATAGAGAAGGTTGGTTGGGTTAAGTATTGAAATAAATATACGTAGTTCTACGTATATTTTGTATTGAACAAATCATTTTATTTGTCGTACCCGAGTTTATTTCAAAAAATTAATTATTAATCTAAAAAATACAGTGTTCATGATAACTCTATTGATATAGTAGGTGATATTGAATTTAAACTCGAAGAATTAAAAGGCTAACCATATACAAACACGTTATACATAATGTCAGAAAAGAAATGCTTAAATAATTCATCAAAAAGAAAGGAAGTTTTTTGGGTGATCGGAACCATCGTCTTAGCATTAATCGTTAACCTCATTGCTTTTGGAACTCGTGGCTATAAATCTGATTCAGTATTTGATATAAATGTTCACGATACTTATTTTGTAATTCCTAATATCAATTTTATTTTGCTTCTTGCCGTTATTGTGTTTTTTGGAGTTTATCTTTTCAGAACGCTACGTTGGAAATTTAGAAATTTAACGGTAAACATAATTTTAATTACCGTGACAATTATTTTGATTTTATTGGTAAGTAAAATTACTTCAATTTTAGATTCTGAAATGCATAGAGTATCAGGTTGGACAATCTATCCGCCTTTGAGTGTGGAAGGAGTTGAGCCTCCTACTAATAATACTAGTGAAAATGATTTTGGAATATTATCTAGTGTCTTCTTAATAGCACAAATAGTATTACTAATATTTCTAACATACTGTGGGTTTAAAAGTGGTCAGAATTATAAGAGAACTGAATAAAAATAATGACTATATTCAAATGAACATCTTTTTTACTATGTATTGACATTCAGCGAAGGATTTAAGAACATGCCCTTTTTAATTATTGTTTTGAAATCTATAACCTTTTCATGAATATTTAACTAATAAAATTGTTAACTGTTTGCCTCATAGTTTCGGAATTGATTACTTCTTTTTTTTCAATCCGTTCAATAGTATGATACCTTATATTCAATAATTTAACCAATTTACTCATTGTTAATTTGTTCTCAATTCGATGCAATAAAACACGATTTGCTAAGGATCCGCTGTTATCATACCAAAAGTTATTACCCAAAAACTCATTTACTTTTTTTCTGTATTTAACGTGAGGTACATACTTATTCCTCTCATAGTTTTAAATTGTTTTATATAGTCAGTGATTTTTATTTTTTATTGTAGACTTCCCAATAGTTTGAATATGAATTAAATTTCCAAAAATCCATTAGCGGCTTATTAGTTTTATCCCATCCTCCAAATAAAATTAATGATTCATCTTTAAAGCTATACATCAAGGCTGGTTTTCCTGCTCTTTTGGATGGACCTTCATTTGTAATTAAAACCCATTTGTTACCATTCCAACTCAGGGTGTCACCTAAATATTGTTTGTTATATCCTCCAAATAGGATTATCCTTTTAGATTTTGCATCATATGCCATAGCATGGTGGTCTCTAGCCAATAGATCATTTTTATTAATTAGTTTCCAACCTTCTAGTAATTGCCATTCCCAGGTGTCTCCGTAAATAGTTTTATCAGTTCCATTTTTACTGAAACCTCCAAAAAGGACTACTTTTTTTTGTTGTTGATCATAAGCCATTGTATGTTGTAAGCGAGGAGGAGGTAAGTCCTTTGATTTCAATTCCAACCATTTTTCATTCCTGAAAACCCAAGTATCATTTAGTGACTGACCTAAAGCGTTTGATCCGCCGAAAAGAAAAACATCACCATTATCGGTATTAAATACCATTCTATGTGACTGCCTAGGAATTGGGCCGGATTCGTTCAGTTTTTTCCAATTATCACCATTCCATGACCATAAATCGTTCAGAATAGTTCCATTTTCATTTTTGCCACCAAATACTAAAAGACGATTGTTAGCTGAATCATAAATCATCGAATGTCCGCTTCTAGGTTCAGGAGCTACATCTGTTTGTATAGCATTCCAAGTTTTTCCGTCAAATTTCCAAAAGTCGTTTAATCTTTTTTTTTCACTACTGCAATAACCTCCGAAAAGGAAAATTTTACTTTCCTTAGAATGATATGCTGTAACGGGTTGATTTCTTGGACACGGCTTGTTTTCTGTCTGTGAATACACCAGATTTGTTGAAAATGCTAGTGCTATAAAAATTAGTTTCAGCATAAGACTTAATTTAAAAGATTAATTACAACGTGTTGGTGTATGCGCAGTGGCGGATTTTATACGACAACGCTTCGAAATACAATATACTTTAATAAAATGAAAAACGGTTCAAGTATGCACTTAAACCGCTTTTGCTTATGCACATTGTTGTGTATTCGCTCTATTTCAATTTGGTGAATGAAGTCCAATTTTGTTTCCTTCTGAGTCATGGAAAATAGCAAAATATCCACTCTCGTCAGCGTGAGGTGTTTTAGGAATCATTATTTTTCCTCCATGTTCTTCTACCTTATCAAGAATAGTTTGCAAATTATCTCCACCATTCAGGTAAATAGTGACTCCGTTGACAGAAGGTTCGTAACCTTCACCTTTCATAATTACTCCTGTAACCATTTGGTCTTGGTAAGGCAATAAGCCCATTTCCATCTCTGGGAAATCTAACTTTTCAATTTCTACTTCTAAAATTTCCTTGTAAAAGTTGATCGCTCGTGAAATGTCCGTTGCTGGAATCTCAAATATTGAAATGTAATTTTTCATATCTTCTGCTTTTGTTATAGTGTCTTTTGTTGCTGTTTCAGGATTTGTTTTGTTTGGATTTTTGCAGGAAGCAAAACACATTACAGAAACAATTGCAGCTAAAATTATTTTTTTGACTGTCATTGATGCGCTAATTTTAATTCAAATACAAAATTAATGGTAAGCTAAAAGTCAAAATAGTAGAAATGCGACACTATAAAATTTATTTGTAGAAAAGTGCAGACAGAGCCATATGTTCATTTCCTAAAAACTCTTTTGGTGTAATTCCTACAAGGTCTTTAAAGTCTTTTATGAAATGGTTTTGATCGAAATACTCATTCTCATATGCAATATCAGTTAAAGTTTCTGATTTTTTGTTGAGCAACAAATTTAAAGTGGTTTGCAATCGAATAGCCTTACCTAATTGCTTAGGGCTAATTCCAACTTGTTTTCTAAAATACCTTTCAAGTTGTCTTCTCTTTGAAACATTATCTTTCAAAATAGCATTTATGGAAGTTGTCCCATTTGTTTTGAGAAGAGCATCAACTGTAGATTTTACAATGTTGCTAACCGTATCTTTATCATTAAGTTTTTTAAGTAGAAAAGTTTCAATAATTTTAATCCTTTCTTGAGTATCAGTAGCTTGAGTCATTTGCTTCTCTAAATCATTAGCCTCTGTTGGTTCAAAAAGTTTTGAAATAGGCGTTTCCTTGTTAACTAAATTTTCAAGCGATGTTTTTATGAAGTTTATAAATCCGATAGGATAGAAACAGATTGCGAAAGTTTCAACATTACCAACTGGCAAAATGTAGTACGATTTTGTTCTCTGTCCCATTAGCATTGCATTAGGATGAAGGATAAAGTCGTTTTCTGAAGTATATCTTTTAATCTTGTCGCCAAAATTGAAAGTCATTTCTATACAGCCATCAGGTACAATTTTTTGCTTTTGATTTTTTGGGTCAAAAGGTACTTCCAAAGTCCAATAAAATTTGACTATGGATTCTAATTTACTATTTGGTTTATATGTCTGATAGTTCATCTATTTAATCTGTTTCCTTGAGTAACGTATAGCTTTATATGAAGATAAATATACGCGTTTTTGGGTTCTATGTTCCCGTAATCAGGAGCAAAATTTGCTGATTGCAAATTTGTTAGCTGCTGTTGATTATGCTAGATTTCTAAAGCCATTCAATACCGAAGTATGGATCGAGTAGGTTGGTTGGGATAGTCTTTAATTCAATTTTAAAAACTCTTTTGCAATATTATCAACGATACTTTGATGAATACCCCATTTCTCATATACTTCTAATGCCCATTTTTTTATTAAATCCTTGCGTTCTATTTCATTTACGGGTTTGTCAAGAATGTCAGTGGTTGTTATATTTCCTCTTTCAAGAACTTTAGGAGGATTCAAATATTCATCTTGCTTATAAATCTTATATTGATTAAGATACGCACTTAATTTTGGTGATAAACTGTATGTCCATTCAACATCATACTTAAAAATCAAATGCAATCTCGAAAGATGGAAGTGGTTGTTCCACCTTCCGTGTATTTCAGGATGTTGTAAAGTATGTGAGTCAACGATTAGAAATCTGTACATATGATTTTCTGTTTTAGAAAAATCGATGTCTTTAAAACCAAGATTGAATATATCCAAGCATTCATGAATACCTCTTTTCGTATTTGCTCCACAAAATTGACATTTTCCTTGGTCTAGTAAAGTCACTCCATTTTTTTTGGCTAAATCAATATAATCTTGCATTGTTTTTTTAGCTTGTTGCTAAGGGTTTTGCGTATGGCTCGTTTCAGAAAAATCAGTATGATTTTCCACCGTAACCGAAAGATAGCAAATTGCAATGAATTCCGATTATGAAATCAGTCGCAATGAGTTATATACGTTGTTGTGGTTAGTGTTATTTACTTAATTTTAATATTCTAAATGCTCCTTGAATTACCAGTACAAAAACGATTGTTCCGATAATTAAATCAGGTTTGTTTGAACTCATCCAATTTACCAAAAGTCCAGCTATTATTACTCCTAAATTGATAATCACATCGTTTGATGTGAAAATCATACTCGCTTTCATATGAGCCTCTTCTTTACTTTTTGACTTTTGCAAAATATAAAGACAGATTCCATTTGCGATAAGTGCAAAAATTGAAACGATAATCATTGTCGAAAAATTAGGAAGTTTTTCCGCTCCGAAAAACCGCCGCAGAACTTCAACAAACCCAATGACAGCAAGTATTATTTGAAAATATCCAGCAAGTTTCGCAATCCGCTTTTTCTTTATTATCGTTCCACCAACCGCAAATAAGCTAATTCCGTACACAAAACTATCGGCAAGCATATCCAAACTGTCGGCAACTAATCCCATTGATTTAGATATAATTCCTGTCGTCATTTCGATAATAAAAAAGGCAAAATTTATGGTAAGGACAGACCAAAGTAATTTTTTTTGGTTTGTATTTTCTTTGAATTGTGTTTGGTCTGTTTGTTCGGTCGAAATTTTCTTTCCGCCTAAATTCAGTTCGATAATGGACTTTTCGATTTGGTCAATTTCTCCGCTGTGAAAAACGATCAATTTTCGATTCTGAATGTCAAAGTCCAAATTGGCAATACTTGAAATTCCGTCCAATTTCATTCGGATTAAATTTTCCTCCGATGGACAGTCCATTTTGGTAATTTCAAATATTGTTTTATTCATTCAAATGCGTTGGCTAGTTTAAATTTAGCAAAAGAAAACGAACCAGGGGAAAATCCGTAGAATTTTGCTAGCGTCAGTTCGCTGCGTTTGTGTCCGAGTACACACAGAGTTAGCAATGAGTTATATACGTTATTAGCATACGTTTTCTTTAATCAGTATGAATAATCCAGTAATTATAAAAATCGGCAAAATCATAATACTGAAAGTGTATTTGTTGTAATAATTTCTATACTTAATATCTCCCTTGTTTTCAATCCAAATTCCGTCAGACAATTTTCCACGATGGGTTTGATATGGAACTTTTTTAAAAATCTTTTCGAAAAGTATCATAGTTCCTTTTGCTATATTCAAAGTCAGAAAAGGAGTAAAAGTCATAAGAACACAATTAAATCGGCAGAAATAATTCCAATTCAATACTTCCATAATAATTCCGAGTAACCCAATCAGAAAAGAAATTTTGAAATATTTCTTATAACGCTTTTCATCTTTCAAATCTTCAGTAAATACCAAAATTACAAGACTTAAAAACTGATAGATTATAATTATCATATAAAAGTAAACTTCGGAGAGTGTCATTTTTAATGTATACTAACGTGTTCGTTATTTATTTCAATCGTATTAAATTTCCATTGTCAAATCCAGTCGTGATATTTTCTATTTTACTCAAAAAACTATCGTTAAGTTTTAAGTAGTTCGATATCAACTCAACCGAGTAATCTAATACATATTTCCAATCAGAATCGTTCAATTTTAAATCGTTTAAATCCAAATACTTATATTCAGGTTCATAGTCAACTTCGCACGCCCAATTTTCATCTTTCTCATCAAATATTTCGGCTCCAATCAAGTACATCATATAAGAATCAGATGATTGGAATAATCCAAAATTCAATCCCTGAATTTTTTCTGTTGGCAGATTTCCAGATTCAATTAAATTAATCCATTTTGAAAATCGTTCAGATATAGTCAAATCCTTATCCGAAACTGTCAAAAAAGATGTTTTTTCAATATTATTTTTTTCCCCAAATATTTTATCTATCAGTTTTTTCATAATGACACCCTACGTGTTCTTGTATGGTTTACCTTCGGTGATTATTTCCCCTAGTTCGTTTTGTGGTTATTATTTTTCAGGAAGATTGTTAAATTCTCTTATTTTGCTTTCATGAAATTCTTTCATAGCGTTTGGAGATTTCATTAATTCTTTCATTTTATCCATGGCTTCTAAATGAGGTTTGTCGTTTTTCTGAAACATTTCCATACCGTGTTTTTTACTCATTTCTGCTATTTCTTCAAAAGTGTTGGCAGTAAACTCTTTTTCACATGCTCCCCCTAATTGGTTACAAGTCATTGTTTTCATAATTGTATGTTTTTAGTTATTTGTAGTTATTTAAAAATTCATCTAATCTATTCAAAACAGAACCCCAACCATTGTAGAATCCTAATTCTTCTTGTTGCTTGCAGTATTCTTGTGTAGGGTGGACTACACTGAAAGTAAATTTTGTTCTTTCTCCATCTTCTTCAAAATATACTTGTATTATTACATTCTCAGTCATTGGTTTAAAATCTGCAGTAGTAACAATTTTTTTGAGCTTAACAATTTCTGTATAAACCCCCTCTGTTATAAATTCGTTGCCATCAGGCATTATGGAAGAATATTTCCATTTTCCACCAGTTTTAAAGTTGTGTTCGATAACCTTAATGTCGATTCCTTTTGGTGCCCACCATTTCATAATGTGATCAGATTGTGTCCAAGCATCCCAAACCAACTGTAAAGGTGCATTAAAGTTTTTTTCAATTGTTAATGTTCTGTTTTTTAAATCATTCATTTTTTTGTTTTGCTTGAATTTCATTAATATAATTTTCAAAAGAGTCTATTCTATCTTCCCAAAGTTTATTGTATTGTTTTATCCATAGAAAAGCAGGAATCAATTTTTGTGGTTGAATTAAACATATACGTTCTCTTCCTATTTGGTTATAATCTATTATTCCGCACTCATTTAATATTTTTAAATGTTTAGAGATTGCGGGCCTACTAATGTCAAATTGTTCAGCTATTTCGTTTACGCTTAAAGTATCCTTTGCTAGTAATTCGATAATATCTCTTCTAACTGGGTCTGCAATCGCTTGAAAAACATCTCTTCTCATAAATTATGTAACTATTCGGTTACAAATATATGTGTAACTATTTGGTTACGCAAATTTTTTTTGCAAAAAATAATTCAGGTATTAAATTCGAAAGTTTAATTGGTAATTGCTGCCAACGTGTTCGTGTATGGTTCAGTTGCGTTGGCTAGGACTAAGTTAGTAAACAAAAACGAACCAGAGGAAAATCTGTAGGATTTTGCTAGCGCTAGTTCGCTGCACTCGTGTCCGAGTATGCACAGAACAAGTGATTAATTATACACGTTGTTGTAGGTTGTTATTATTTTCTATCATAGTCTTTGCAATCACCATTGATTTTTTTGTGTTAGCTTCGAGTCTATTTCTTAAAATATTGCCTAAGATTAAAAACCAAAACTTGTTTTTAAAAACCAGTGAATTTACTTGCGACCACTTTGTTTCATTGTTTTCTGTTTCATATTTCCAAGATCCACCACCACCTTTAATAATAAAGGATTTAACATCTATAAGTTTCAATGTTGTTTTATTCGCTTTATCACAGATTTTATATTTCAGTTTGGCTTTAATTCCACCAATTGTTTTTATCGAAATCAGTTTAAAAGGTTTTTTTTGTAGAACATGACATTCCAAAATCGACTCGTCCCAAGCTTTTCTGTTATCAAAGTTTTGGGTGAAACCCCAGACATTTTCTTTAGTGGATTTAATGTTGATGGTATTTTTAACTGTGATTGTACTCATTATTAATTATTTATATCCGAACATTGATGCGATTCCAGCGCCAAAATTAAAAACCAGCCTTTGAAATTTCCAAGGTATGTAAGGGAAGTAGGAATCAAATTGCTTCATCAATATCAAACTATAAAAAGGGTTGTATGGAATATTTCTTTTATTGATTTTTCCTTTACCAGCAAGTTCATATGTCATTCGAATACCTTTTTCTATATTTCTAGGAGGGTAAATTTCAGCAATGAATTTCACCTCTTCATTAGTGTCATTCCAGAAGCTATGAAGCACAAATTTATCTACAGTTACTTTATTGTGATTAGGTGTTAAAACGAGATGTTCTTTACCTACATTCAAATTTAATTCTCCAAAAATAACTTTAAATGTTTCTGTTTGAAAAGCGTGAAAGTGCTTCGGGCTTTTAGCCCAAGAGGATTTGGGTGATAATGTCATAATGAATTCAGATATGCGTCCTTCAGTTCCTTTGTCGGTTTGAATAAATTCAATGCTGTCTCCTGTTGCTTTATTTCTTATTATTTCAGGAGAGTCGTTCATACTAATAATTATCTACAACGTGTTCGTGTATGGTTTACCTTCGGTGATTATTTTCCCTAGTTCGTTTTTGTTAACGTCATTTTTTCAAAATGCCGAACAAAAATCTACTAGCTTTAATAGTTGTTGAGTAGGCTAGGACTAAGTTAGTAAATAGAAAACGAATTAGAGGAAAATCTGTAGGATTTTGCTAGCGCCAGTTCGCTACGCTTGTGTCCGAGTACACACAGAACAAGCAATTAGCTATACACGTTATTGGCATTTCGTTGTTCGTTTTCTTATATACTACCAATCCTCAAGGGGTGATTTGTTATCTCTCCAGGACCATTCTACATCTTCCATAAACCATCGAAAAGCTTCAATGTCAGTTACATTCCAATTCCTAAATCCTCGGATGTTTTCGAACAGCCGACTAGCATTTTCCACAGTAGGCTGGCTTAAAACCTGATTCATTTCTTTGATCAGGTTCTTGGGTTTAGCATTACATTTTGACAAATATTCGTAAAACCACTTATGATATGGGAAAAATACGCGATTGTATGTGAGAATCAACCTTCCGGCAAATAGGACAAGCTGTGATGCGGCTCGGCTTTTCGTATAAATGTTACCATGCCGCTCTGCTTCACCCATTAGCCAATTTTGAATAAAGGTCATCGAATAGAATTTTCGTATTTTTTGGTCTCGGTCAGCTTCTGGGTATTGCTGGATAGAATGGATGATGCTAGCCAGTTTATCTACTTTTGAAAAAGCTATGATTGCTTGATCAAATGCCGATCGGGTGGGTTCATTTCCTCTGTCAACAACTTGCCTGAGGTAATGCATATCGATGACTTTTCCATCCACAAAGCCACCGGGATAATCTGTCAAGTCTGTTCGGTTGATAAAAAAGTCTCCTACTTTTTGTCGATTTATAAATTCTTCATCTGCAGCAACCATCATAAAATCGATATCTGAATCCGGCCTGGCGCATCCTTTGGCAACAGATCCGCCGATGATTAAAGCCTTAAACCGCTTATCGTTCTGGTATTCTTTCACAAGGTTATTGATTGCACGCTGGTGATGAGGCAAGATATTAGTGTTCATAGTTTTCAAATTTATATTGCTCAATTTTCTCTCGCTTGCAATGAATGCTAACGTGTTCGTGTATGGTTATTTATGTTGGCTAGGTCTAAGATAGTAAAAGGGAACTAACCATTAGGAAAATTCGCAGGATTTTCTGAGTACAAGCTGTACTAGTCGTTAATTATACACGGTGTTACCTACAGTTTATTTCAGTATTGGCTTTCAGTTTCTAAATCAGTTTAATATTAGATCCTATTCATTCAATACTGTATTTTCGAAACGTTTAATATAATTCTTAAGACTCATCATTTTTGAACCTAAAATAGTTGAGCTTGCTTAAATTTAATTTGTACGTTTTGATATTTTCTGAAAATAAAAGTGACTTACTCATATTAATCCATTAATAAGACGTTTCTTTACTCAGATTGCATAATATTTACTTATGACTTTCCTTCCTAACCAGATTTGTTACTAGGTTATTTTGTGGTTAATTTATGCTTTTCATGACAAAAGTTCCTTTGAGAATGGTGGCTCATTATTATTCGGACGATTCAATAAAACCTTGTTTTAAATGAAATCACTTAAAATAATTGAGCAAATTACAATTAGAAATGAAGATTCACTTAATAAATACTTAAATGATATTAGTAAAATTAGCTTAATATCATTAGAAAGAGAAGTTGAGTTAGCAATACAAATCAAAGCAGGTAATAAACTTGCTTTAGATGAACTCACAAAAGCTAATTTAAGATTCGTAGTATCAGTTGCGAAACAGTATCAAAATAAGGGGTTGTCACTTCCTGATTTAATAAATGAAGGCAATTTAGGTTTGTTAAAAGCTGCTAAGCGATTTGATGAAACTCGTGGGTTTAAATTTATATCTTATGCCGTATGGTGGATTAGACAAGGTATAGTACAATCTTTATCAGAAAACTCAAGAATGGTTAGGTTGCCACTAAATAAGATAGGTGTTATTAACAAAATAAAAAAAGCAGTAACTTTTTTTGAACAAAAACAAGGCCGTAAGCCTACTTCATATGAAATTTCTAAAATTATTGAAGTATCTGTTGAAGAGGTGGATATTTGCATTAAGAGTTCAGCATATGGTGTTTCTATAGACGCGCCTTTATCTCCAGAAACAGATATTAATATGCAAAATATTATTATTACAGATATGTATCCTCCACCAGATAATGTGTTATTATTAGACTCGCTCCATACAGACTTAGTAGCTGTACTGAATTCTCTATCAGAGAGAGAATCAGACATCATTAAGCTTCATTATGGTATAGGTTTTGAATCGTCAATGACCTTAGTAGAAATAGCTCAGTTATTTGGAATAACGAGAGAACGAGTTAGACAAATCAAAGAGTCAGCGATATTTAGAATCAAAAACTCAAACAAATCTCATCTATTAATAAAATATTTGGGTTAATAATAGTTATTAATTAAAACTAGAAATTATGGTAAAAAGATTTATAAATAAATTAATTAAAACTAATAAAGAAACAATTATGAAAGAAGGTACAGTAAAATTTTTCAATAACGCCAAAGGGTTTGGTTTTATTACAGTAAAAGACTCTGAAGAAGAAATATTCGTTCATACATCAAATCTTATAGATCAAATAAAAGAGAACGATAATGTAACATTCGATGTGGAAAAAGGCGAAAAAGGCTTAAGCGCTATAAAAGTAAGTGTAGTTTAATTTACCTAAGTCTAAAAAGAAAAAACCATCTATTAAGATGGTTTTCTTGTATAATCAACCTAAATTATATAAAAGAAATTAAGATTGTAAAGTTATAGTATAATGAAATTATATATCAAGTACATGGTAAGTTTAAGGTGCAAGCTTATGGTAAAACATGAATTAGAGGAACTAGGATTACATTATATAATTGTTGAACTTGGTATGATTGAAATAAAAGAAGATATTTCCGAACCTCAAAGACAAGAACTAAAATCAAATTTAGCTAAGTCAGGTTTAGAATTATTAGATGATAAAAAAAGCATTCTAGTTGATAAGATAAAAAACATAATTATAGAAATGATTCATTATTCTGATGAAATACCAAAAACTAATTATTCAGATTATATTGCAGGAAAATTGGACTATGATTATACATATTTATCAAATCTTTTTTCTGAAGTTAAAGGAATCACTATTCAACATTTTATTATTAAGCATAAAATTGAAAGGGCAAAAGAGTTGATTCTTTATAACGAACTTAATCTCACCGAAATTGCTTTTAAACTGAATTATAGTAGTACAGCACATTTATCTAATCAATTTAAAAAAGTGACAGGTCATACAGCTTCTTACTACAAAAAAATAGGTAAAAAAAGAAAACGTAATCTTGAAAATTTATAAAATGAATAATTACTCTGTAAGATAAAAGAATGTATTATTTCTCATTATTATAAAATCAGTATTATGTGTAACTAAATGAAATAAGTATGTAACTAAAGTAGAGCAATTCATTACCATATTTGTGTTGCTATTAATCAATTAGGGAAGTCCAAGTAATAAGTTTATTTGGCATTAGAAAGCAGACTAATCAGTCTGCTTTTTAAATTTATACCACTAAGACAATCTGTGATGTATGCAACTTATTTAGTTTTTATTATAACATAATAAAGGATATTTATATTAACTTAAGGCAAACACATTAAATAATTAAAAACAATGTCTAGAGAGGAAAAAGGGAAACAAAAAAATGGAAAAACTCCAGCGGCTAAAACCGCCAAAGAAAAAAGAGCAGCCAAAATTTTGAAGAGAAATTTAAAAAAACATTCAGAATAGAAAAGGAAGATGAAAAATGGTGAGTTTGAGGAAAACGTTACATTTAACCTGTCTGATATAGTACAATATATTTCTAATAATATTGTTGTTAAAAATATATTGGTTAGAAATACGTGTGTCATTCAAGTATTGCTCTTTGATTTCGGGAAAGTTCAGGTATATAAAAAGTCACCGTTCTCTAGATTTATTTATATAATCGAAGGGAAAGCCGAAGTCGTTATTAATAATAATTCTACATTTTTGCAAAAGGGCAGTTCAATCCTTATTCCAGGTACGGTTAACAGTTCAATTGAGGCTAACCAACCGTTTAAAATGATTTGTACTACAATTAAGAATGATTAGGAAAATATGCAAAAATTAAAATTTAAAAATCATCATGGAAAATAAATTTAAATCAGGTGACATAGTCTGTGCGAAAGTTAATCCAAAAACGCCTTTAAAGGTTAGAGTTTTTGCTCGTAAAGTTTACTATTGTGATGTGTTAGATCAGCCAGATGAAAAAGAAAAAGTTTACTTTGAAAGAGAAATCAAATTATATAGTACTAAGAATTAAGTTTTTATTTAACTTTTTTCGGAAATGTTGGGTAACGTGTTTGTGTATGATTAGTTGCGGAAAAGAACGTACGTTATTTTCCGCTAGATTTGATTTTCATTAAAAGTAGGAATTTTTCTTTTGCTTAACCAGCTTCGCAATGAATTATACACGTTGTTAGCAATCGATTTTATTCTACATCCCATTTTGCGCCAATTTTTAGAGTTGGATCATACGGAGGAACAGAAGTAGGGATAAATCTTTGACTACCTAAATAATATTTTTTTTCACTTGGATTATAGACTATTCCATGATATTCATAATTAGGGCCATCAGGTGGATTCTGGTTTTCAATTTGTATAAATTTTATAGGAGCTTGAACAATTTCTCCCTTTATATTATATTCTCCAGGAACGAATACTCTTATTCCTTTTGTTGGATCATCTGCATTTAAAACAGTGAATGCAAGCTGACTATCACCTCGTCCGATTCTGTCTCCTTTGGCTTTTATCTTCCTTGCTGCCGAAACCATAGCTCCACCAACGATTGCGCCACCTCCTTTAAAATCTTTAGATAAAGCAGCACCATCTGGACTACAACCGATCCAAGTAGAGTAATCATGAGAATTTATGATTGGCTTTGCTGTCCCATCTACATAGACTCCGCTAAAGAGCATGTGAAAAATATCTCTTAATTCTATACCATTTTGACAAGACCTTATTTGACATCCATCTAAAATTCCTTCATGTGCATCTCCGCCTAGATACTTTAAGGCAGTATTACATTGACCGAACCACAAATCCCTAAAAACTGTATTGTTCGAATTTCTTTGATTGTTTGAACCAGAAACCTCAATCCCAGTTTTCCAATACAAAAAACGAACATTAGAAACTCTTAATCCATTAGACCAACAAAGGATTCCTATTCCAGAACCAGTGTCATTTTCTGGATTATATATAGTAGGGTCTCCTAATATATCTAAGTCACGAATTGTGGACAATGTTGAATCAAATTTTGGTTCAGGACGATTTGGGTCATTTATACTATAATCTTCTCCAATTTTTAGACAGTTTCCTTCTCCTTTAAATTGTAATACTGAACCTTGCCCCTCTAAAATAATACGACGCCTAATCCAAATGGTTTCATTGATTTCAAATACTCTATTAGGAGCAAGCTTGACTAATTTTCTACCTAAGAAATCTGGCGCTTTCTCAATAGCAGTAATTAATTCTTCTGTTGTGTGTATTTCACTCATATTCCTTATTTATTGATTGCCAACTCGTTATATAGAGATAAATATACGCGTTTTTAGGGTCTATACTCCCATAAACAGGACCTTTTGTTCCCGTTTACAAATTTATAATACCGCGAATTCTAATTATTTCGTAAAACTATATTAAAGATGGATTCAACGGGTTTATTGTTTTATAAACCGGAATATGGCTTGAGTATCTAAAGCATTAACTTTTACAAAATAAATCCCACTAGCAATTGCTCTTACATCAATAGCTGTGTCTGTTGATGTTAAAACTAATTGCCCACTCACTGAATAAAATGCAATGCTCTTAATTGTATTGGGTTCAATGTTTTTTAAAAAAACCAACGATGCACTCGGATTGGGATACAATAGGATGCGCTCTTGAGGAAAGTCGCTAACAGATAAAGCCGATAGGTTTTCAAATGCACCTATATCCAACGTATTTACAACCTGTTTGGCAACACTATTGGTGTGCATAACATATTCATTCAACAGATCATGATCTGGAAGATGAATGGACGGAATTGCACTGCCTGCATCAATTAATAAAGATGTGTCTTGTAAGTTAAAATCTTGATTATTAAAATCTACAAATAATGGCTCTGAGCCCGTTAGATTATTACCTTGATCGTTTACTGTACCCGATCCACTGTGTGAATCTACCCAATTTGTTTTGATCCAATTGTAATAACTATTTATAGTCCCATCACCATTAATCATCGCCATACTACTCCCATTATTGGACGTATATATAATATTATTAAAACTGTGCATGGTTTCATCCTGAGTGGAAAGTCGAGCTAGAGTTGTATTAGAGTTTCTTGTAGATATCACTGTATTATTATAAAAATAAAAATCACCTTTTCTATATTGTGAGGTGGTTCCATTATCTCCTCCATAATGGATGATTTGAGAGTTTCCTGCACCATTAGGTTCTATGAGAATGTTACCATAAACATAAGTTGTAGAATACGAAGGATCGTTATACAATGCTGATGTACCAGATTCGACAAGATCCAGTTGACGATTTCCGCTTTCAATCCAATTGTATCTAACTACTAGTCCGGCCGACCTATCTTTAAGGTTGTTACCATTGGCACCAGCTCTTAAAGGACCAAATCTATTGTATTCGTAAGTAATTCCTAGAGCTTCTGTATAGGTGTTGTGCTCAAAAATACTTCCGACGATTCCATTATCGTATATGTAATTATTGGCAATGAGAATATCTTTTGACTGTCCATTATTAGCACCAATAAAGATACCATTCCCAGAATCGTAAATAATGCAGTCTCTAATAATGATATGCTCACCTTTTTCTATATAAATGGAAGCAGCATTACTAGCATAGGTGTCTGTTTGACCATTATCTGTGGTAAAGGTGTAGGCAGGTCTTACAGATCGTAGTTCTAAATTCTCTATAGTAATATAGCTTGGTAAACCATCTGAAGGCACACTAGAACCACCTATTTTTATGAGTCCTCTTACTTCATTCCAATAATTTAAATAGGTAGGAGTGACGGCTCCATTTCCGTCAATTATAGGTTTTTGTCCGCTAGGACCACTCACACCAATAATTTCAATTCTATTTTGTGCGGTACCTTGAGCATTTATGACCCATTTTTCATAATAAGGCGTGCTTTTCCAGTGGATATATATTTTATCTCCAGCTTGTAATGCATCCCAAGGCACTTCGGAAATATTAGTTAGAGGTTGTCCAGGACCAACGTGATAGTCGGTTGCAGAAATAATATTAAACGACAATAGGGAAAACAAGACTATAGTGTAATAGGTTTTCATAAGACACAGATTTGGGTTCGATAAAGCTAAATGATTGTAGGTCAATCACTTTATTGATCTAATATAAAGAATTCAAGGGTATTAACAAAATTGTATTGAATTATGATTTACGCTTATAAATTATTTTTAGTCCTTTGAGAATCCGTTTTTATATTTTGTATACTTAAATTTTCCGCTTCCTAGTTGTCCATAATCTCCCAAGTCGACAATCCAATAATCTCCACCACTTCTATAATTCCATTTTCCGCTTTCAATTTCGTGATCATTATTAATTACTGAATACGTATTATCTTCTTTTAGTTTTATTATGCAGGATTTACACTCATAATAATCGGTTAAATAATATGTTCCAACATATAGTAATTCTGATTCTCTATTGTTTTGATATTGACTGTAACTAAAAAGCATTAGAGGTATTGAAGAAATGAGCAAGTAAATAAAGCCATTCCATTTCTTTTTTCGTTTAATAAACACAATAAAAGTCAGAATGATTGGAATAGTTAATATCCCATAAATTCCGAAAATAATAAGTTCGCCTAATGCCGACATAATTCTTTTATAACTTATGGCGTTTGGTCAAATGTTATACAACGGTCTCTACTTTGCACAGTAATTATTTTAGTGTCTTTCTCATTACATAATAACCATCATACTCTTTGTGCAATTTGAAACCGTTTCTTTTATATAATTCTATGGGACCTTTAAAATTACTCGCGCTCGATTTTCCTTTCCTTGGATATGATTCAATATAATCATAGTCTGTATTTGAATAATCCGCAATAACTTTTTCAAGAATCTTTTGGGATATCCCTTGCCTTCTGTAATCAGGATGTATTAAAAAACAAACAACAGAACACACTTTATCATCAGGATTATCAATCAAATCATAGTCTCTCAATAACCTTTGATAATTTAATCTGTCGTTTGCATTGCACCATCCAATTGGGTTATCATTTTCAAAAATCAAATAACCTTGCAGCTCATTTTCATTGATACGATTAATTATCAAAGAACGACTAGTATCACGCGTACATGTTTCTACATCTCCAAGGAAATGATAGTCATTACAATAGCATTTTGACCAATCAGGGTTTTCTTTGTGGACCATATTATCAAAGAGAAACAGGTAATCCTCTTTTAAATCTTTAGTCAAAGGTTTTATTTCAATATTCATTGTATTATTTTTTTGACAAAAAAGTTTTTGATTTTATTATAAATTCATCTTTGGTTTCACCTTCGTGAGCTCCATGTGCTACATTTGGTAATATCCAAAGGTCAGATTTGGGTAGATTTTTCCTAACGCGAACCACTTCTTCTAAATCCATACCTTCATCATTATCACCTATCATGATTAATACCTCAGGTTTTATGCTTTGTAACTCTTCATCACTTACTTTGATAGTATAATTTTTAAACTGATTCATCATTGCTTTTATGTGCTCATCTCCATCGTGTGATATCTTTAGCCAAGGAAAATCATTTCGGTTTTCAAAAGTAAAAGCTTTTAAATATTCAGGAAAATCATTGATTGTCCATGTTCCAACTGCACCTATAGTTATCATAGATTCTATTAGAGATGGATTGATTAAAGCTAGTTGATAAAGCACATCTCCACCAAAACTAAATCCAATGGCTTTGATTTTTTCCAATTGCAAATATTGAATTAAGGAGTTAAGGTCTTGGGCAACAGATTTTATAGATAAATCCTCCTTAAATGGCTCTGATTTCCCATGTCCTGTTAAATCAATTAAATATACTTCATGCTCTTTTGTATACTCTTTTACATAAGGTTTCCATGATTTAGAGGATTGTGTATAACCATGTAATAAAAGTAAAGGTTTCCCTTTTCCATAAACTTCGTAATACAGATTTTTTCCATTTACAGAAACGGATCCGGATTTTTTAGGCGTTTGAGATAAAATGTTATTTGACATTAAAAGAAAGGTGATTAAAGTAGTAATTTTTATCATTTTATTCAGTTGTTGGTTTTTGAATAGTGCAGCTAACGTGTTTGTTTATGGATAGTTACGTTGGTTAGAACTAATTTAGTAAAAGAAAACGAACCAGATGAAAATCCGTTGAGTTTTGCGAGTGCAAGCGGAACTAGCAATTAGTTATACACGTTGTTGGCAACTGGGTTTATTCCAAGTAAAAACTATGCTCTTCTTGATTAGATTCAATTAAATTAATTAGCCTATTTGTTGGTTCAATTATTTGTCCATCTTTATTCCAAAATCTCCATTTTTCTGGATCAGTAGTATTTTCTACGTATGTAAATTCGCAACCACTACCACTTGTACTATCACTTACTTTAATAACCGTGTCATATTCCCCTTCCGCAATTTTAATATTGTCTTTGGTTTTAAATGTCCAAGTGCCAATCCGATAAGAATAGTTTACTTCTGTACCAACAGCTCCGCAAAATGTATAGGATGCGTCTTTTTTCTTTCCAACAGCTTTAATAGAGTAAAAGCCTTTTTTTGATTCAGATGACTTTTTATTTTCAGTTTTACAACTAAAAAATAAACTTACAACGAGTAGAGATAAGATTATTATATTCAAATTATTATTCATTACGATTCTGTTTGTCATCTTGTTGCCAACGTGTTCGTGTATGGTTTACCTTCGGTGATTATTTTCCCTAGTTCGTTTTTGTTAACGTCATTTTTTCAAAATGCCGAACAAAAATCTACTAGCTTTAATAGTTGTTGCGTTGGCTAGGTCTAAGATAATAAAAGGGAACGAACCGTTAGGGAAATCCGCAGGATTTTCCGAGTAAGTTATAATCAAACAATTGATTATAGACGTTGTTAGCAAATCGTTTTTATATTCCGTTATTCTTTTAATAGGTCTACAAATATATTATCAGTCCAAGCTTTGGTATCAATTGTGAAATAGTTCCTGTTTAAAAGCAATTCATCTGGTAGTGAATCCATTTTGATAAACCGTAAATCCATAATGTGCCCTTCAAAGCTATAGTTTTCATAGTTTTTATACTCAAATTCAATCGTATTTTTATCAGTATAAATTTCTTTTACGTACACAGAATCTTTTTCTTTTTGTAAATACACGAAGGTCACATTTCTTGAGTCTATCCTTGAATCAGGAATACTGTCAGCAGGTGAGAAAAATTTAATTTCGCCTTTAAATATTGAGTCTGTTTCTTTTTGTCTATCAATTTTGTAAGTAAAAAAACTACTTCTAGAACTATCAATCACTCCATTTTTATAATATTTCGAAGTATTCCAAAATGTGTCATGTTCCTTAGTTACATAAGCCTCGAATTCAGCTGTCAATTCATTTTCATTACCTTGTTGTATTGTAATCCTTTGATAACGCTTTGTAGTGTCAGTTTTCGTTTTATTCACATCTGCTTTTTCGACAATTTTTTCCGATGTCTTTTTGCACGCGATTATGCATAAAAAAAATAGAATAAATATGATTTGGGATTGTTTCATCAAATGTTTGCTAACGTGCTTATGTATGATTTGTGCGGCTGAGAATCCACAGGATTTTCAGATGTAGCAAATCAGATAGTTAAATATATCAAATTTTCATTGAAGTAGGAGTAAAGCATGAATTATACACGTTGTTACCTGCTGGCTTTTTAATTCAGTTCAATTTTTATTGTTTTACTCTCAATATCAATTTCAATCCATTCAGCTTGAGATTCCAAATCAGGAATGCACTCTGTTAAATCCATTTCTTTGGCATATTTGCTCAATGCTTTTTGTCCGAAATTAATTATCGCTTTAAATTCTGTTTGTCCAGTTTTTCCAAGCCACGCTTTAGTTTCTATCTTTCGCTTGTCATTAACGTGTTTTTTAGTCAGCTGATTTTCAGTTGGAAACCAGGAAATTCCATCACACCAAAACCCTTTTAATTCTGGGTCAGTCGATTTTTCTAATTCATTACAAATCCTGAACTCTAATTTAGTGCAGAATTTCTCATTAAAAGGTGTTTCTATCTTTTGTTCCACTTTTTTCATTCAGTTACTTTTTTGACTTGTTTTTCCAAGTCTACAATTCCATTAAACTTTCTAAAGTTCAATTCTTTTCCGATTGATTTTAATTCATTAATTAACTCTATAATCAATTCCAATGGTTCAGTTTCGTATCCAAATAGATTTTGGTCAAATTGAGTTCCGATTAGTAGTTCGTCATTTGCCATTCCAATACACCAGTTTTCCATAAATTCAGATAGTGAAATTTCAGTCACTTCATATTTTTTCCATTCGTCTTTAGCACAAGATTTAGCTCTTACCTTTTCTGACCAAAAGCATATCATTCCAATTGGATTTCCATCGTCGTCCTCATATTGAGTTGAACTAGATGTGGCGAATCCACTTTTACTTTTCAAACCGTAAACTATCTCCGTTTCAGATACAGTTTTTATGAATTTCAGATGTCGGTTTTTCAGTGTTATTGAATCTTGGAACATAGTTTGTTTAGCTTGCAGGTAACTCGTTATATGGAGATAAATATACGCGTTTTTGGGTCTATGTTCCCGTAATCAGGACATTTTGTTCCTGTTTACAGATTTAAGAGTTCATATTTTCTTAGTCATTAAATATGGCAAATAGATAGAGAAGATTGACTGAGTTAGTTAATCCTTATCCTTTACATAATAATTGTTAGTCTCATCAGCCAGTCGATCCCATGTCATGGTCTCGGTATTAAATGAATAGGGTACAGACGCAAGCCTACCTTCGTCAGTCGTTTCAAAGGTCATCAACGTTCCTAATTTTGTATTGTTCATATAGGTATTCTCCGAAATTGGTAGGAGCTCTACCTTTGGCAAGTTCACATTCTCTTCCTTACGTTTATAATAAAACTTTCCATTTTCAACCCAAAACTTGCGTGGACCATAACTGCCTTCAAAATGTTTGTTCTGAAGCTGTAACGAATCGGGAGTCATTGCTTTTCTGTATTGTAAATGTTTAACTATGTTTTTGAGATAAGCGTGTTCTGGATTTTCTTTTACCGCGATTTCATATAACTTCTCGGCGTCCTCTAAATTACCTTCATCAAAAGCACTGTGTGCATCGAGTATACTTTGGTCTTCTTTCCAATACCAAGTGGAAACAGAGTTTTTATAATCATGTTGTGCATTTTTCATAGCAATTACTTTCCCTGAACTATTGTAAACTAAATCATATCGCCATGTTCTACTGTTTATAAATCCACCAACAATAGATTTTGGTCCAGCAAGAAGTAAAGGCGCCATACTCTGGTTTTTGACATATCTTATAATTCTGTCATTTTCAATCCATAGATCGAGCGTTTGTTCATTGTAATCATAGCGATAACGACCAACAAAATCTTTATAGAGTTCTGTGTCTAGCTTGTTTTTTATTAGGTAGGCAATAGCAGTGTCATAAACTTGCCATCGGTTTTCATAGCCTGGATGAAGTGTTTTAATGTCCTTTAATAGGTTTTTAGCCTCTGTGAACTTCCCTTTAAATAATAAAGGTTGCAATTTAAATATGCTTAACGAAGGATTAATAATTTCATATTTTTTAATCTCAGCGATCAGTCGGTCATCATCACCTCTTACCATTGATGCTACAGCAAGGTTAATACCGTTATCAGGATTTGGTTCGTTTGTAAATAGGCGTTCTGTAGTTTCTAAATATTTATTGGTTTGACGTGTTTCGCCATAAATGGCGTATAGCACCTGATTATAGAAGTCGTTGTTTGGGTCGACTTCAAGTTGAAGCTTTACCTGTTCTTCGGCTAAATCATAATTTTCATAAGCGAGATTACGCTGTATATTGACTTCTAGTTGTCGTTGTAGTGGTAGTTTGTTTCTGTGAGCGAAAGCTTTGTCTGCAATATCTTGAGTTTCTAATTTCCCACGATTAAAACGCAATGCACGTTTGGCGTCTTCTAAATAAGCCATTGCAAACCGATTGTCTATAGATGTGGCTTTGTCATAATTTCCATGGATAAATTCTTTTAGAGCCTCCATAGAATTACTCATAAATTCGTTAATTGGAAAATCCAAATACTTGAGTGTATTGGATTCTACAAAACCAGACTGGTTGGTTATAAATACGCTAATGTCGTCAAGTAGCACAAGTAAATTTGGTCCTTTAAATGTTTGCTCTTTTAAGGTTTTTCCATTGGTAGATTTTTTTATGAATGTTTTAATTTCATAATCATCACCTATTTTATTAAACGTACCATCTACATAAAAGTCATAGAACAAACTGGCCTCTTTAATCTTGGATGTTGTATTTGAGATGTCAGCGAAATCTGGACTCAAACTTTTGTTTTGCGTCAGATCTTGATATAGTAGTCTGCCAATACCATAACGTAACCATTCTTGAGAGTCATCATTGGTCAAATTTTCAAATGCAAAAATCGGAATACCTATTCTAAACTCTTCTTTTGTGATTGTTTTGCTTTCTGTTTGTCCGCTTTCATTTGTATATTTTATTTCCTTGGTGGTTGCACCTAAGTCACTATTTCCAAAGCCAAAATAGACGACGATGCATAGGATAACTATATTTAAAGGGAAGAGTATTTTCTCGCGAAGCTTTAATATGCGTTTATTAATGCGTTCTTGGTGATACAGATAAATAGCAAGAGAAGGAATGATGCCAATAAATAACCAAAGTAAAACATCAACCCAATGAGGAGAAATATTATATCGATTTAAAACCCAATCTACAAATTGTAAAAAGGTCCAAGCGGCAACAAGGTAAGCTGCTAGAATTTTTAAGGTCTTAATCCATTTCTTTTGTCTTTTTGGCTCTGTAGACATTGTTCAGATGTTTAATAGCTAATTAAAAATATGATTTCAATTTACAAGTAAATATAAGCACTATTCATAAAATTCATAGGTATAGTTTTTAAAAGTTAATAAAACGAACATTTTAATTGTATTTTTACTTGACTAACCCATACCTTTTTAAATGAAATCTTATAGTTTGCTATTCGTTCTGCTGTTATGCTTTTTTAGTTGTAATACTTCGGAAAAAAATACTACTGAAACCTCTGAAGTAAAACCAAAAATTGAACAAGCACAGGTTCCAACAATTGATTTAGAGCAAGCCAATCGCTTAGCACAATTGCCTATTCATTGTATTCAAACCGAATATCCAAATAAACTCAATCAAACAATTGGGAGTGATGCCGATTTGCAATCACCTCAAGATTTACATCCAGCCTTTTATGGATGCTTTGATTGGCATTCGGCTGTTCATGGTCATTGGAGTCTCGTGAGCTTATTAAAACAATTTCCTGAGTTAGAGTCTGCTGAGCAATCAAAAAAAATGTTGCTTGACAATATGTCTGAGGCAAATATCAAAGCTGAGGTAGCATATTTCTTCGGAAAATATAATGGAACATATGAGCGCACCTATGGTTGGGCTTGGCTTTTAAAATTGGCTGAAGAGTTGCATACATGGGATGATCCTATCGCAAGAGCATTGGAAGCTAATCTACAACCGCTAACCGATTTAATTGTGAACAAATATCTAGAATTCTTGCCCAAACTGAATTATCCAATTCGCGTAGGTGAACATCCTAATACGGCTTTCGGACTCTCATTTGCATACGATTATGCTAAAACCGTTGGACATGAACCTTTAAAGTCTATAATCGAGCAACGCGCAAAAGATTTCTATAGTAATGATGCTGATTGTCCGCTATCTTGGGAGCCAAGTGGTTTTGATTTTTTGTCACCTTGTCTTGAAGAAGCAGCTTTAATGAAACGTGTATTGCCAACAGAAGATTTTAAAACTTGGGCTAACTCATTTCTTCCACAATTAAAAGATAATACTTTCAGTATTGAAACTGGAAAAGTAAGCGATAGAACAGATGGAAAACTAGTACACTTAGATGGTGTGAATTTTTCAAGAGCATGGAGTTTAAATGAAATTGCTCGCGATTTACCAGAATACAATCATCTTAAAAACATAGCCAATCAGCACATTAATTATTCGTTGCCAAGTATTGTTGGTGATAGCTATGAAGGCGGACACTGGCTAGGGAGTTTTGCGATTTATGCTTTAAATTCTGTAGATCGTGATTAAGAGTTGGTTTAAAAATATTGGTCCAGGGCCTCTGGTTGCTGCAGCTTTTATTGGGCCAGGAACGGTGACCGTTTGCACACTTGCTGGTGTCAATTTTGGATTTTCACTGCTTTGGGCAATGCTATTGTCAATTTTTGCAACAATTGTTTTACAGGAAATGTCGGCACGTTTAGGTATTGTATCCCAAAAAGGGTTGTCGGAAGTGATTAGAACTGAAATTAAAAACCCGTTGTTTAGGACTTTGGCTATCATTTTAATTTTGTCGGCAATAGTTGTTGGGAATGCCGCATATGAAGCAGGGAATATAAGCGGTAGTGTATTAGGTCTAGAAGCATTATTTGGAAGCTCATCATTTAATTCGAGTGCTGTATACAGCGTGATAATTGGCGTTATTGCTTTTGTGTTACTGTTTATAGGAAATTATAAAGTTTTAGAGAAAGCATTAATCACTTTAGTGATTTTAATGAGTTTAGCCTTTTTAATTACTGCGATAGTTACAAAGCCTAACATAACTGAGATATTTAGAGGGTTATTTATACCAAAGTTTTCAGGAGAAAGTGTATTGACAGTCATTGCATTGGTAGGAACAACAGTGGTTCCTTATAATTTATTTCTTCATGCGGCTTTGGTAAAAGAAAAATGGAAAAAAGAATCCGACCTAAAATTTGCTCGAAAAGATACCATTATTGCTGTTGTTCTGGGAGGAATAGTTTCGATGAGTATTATTATTTCAGCTGCAGCAATAAAAACGTATGAAGTTAATGGAGCAGTAGATCTTGCTAAAGGTTTAGAACCTTTGTTTGGCGATTTTGCATCCTATTTTTTATCGATTGGTTTATTTGCCGCTGGTATTACTAGTGCCATTACGGCGCCTTTGGCAGCAGCTTATGTTGCTTCTGGATGTTTAGGATGGAAGTCAGATATGAAATCTGTTCGTTTTAGAGCGGTTTGGATGTTTATTCTAGGTTTAGGTGTGTTATTTTCATCTGTAGGGTTTAAATCCATAGAAATTATAAAGTTCGCTCAAGTGGCTAATGGCTTATTACTGCCTATTATTGCTGGCTTTTTAATTTGGATCATGAATAAATCATCGATTCTTGGTAAGCATAAGAATTCGGTTCTGCAAAATGGTCTCGGAATCATTATTTTCGGAATAGCGTTGTTCTTAGGTGTAAAGAGTATTCTAAAAGTGTTTAATCTATTGTAATGATTCTAGTAGATATCAATTGTGATTTGGGCGAAGGTATTGGTAATGAAGATTTACTTATGCCTTTAATTTCTTCATGTAATATTGCTTGTGGTGGTCATGCAGGAGATAAGGCTACAATGAGTTTTGTTGCTGATTTGGCTCGAAAATTTAAAGTCAAAATTGGAGCACACCCTTCATTTCCAGATAGAGATAACTTTGGCCGAAAGGAAATGAACATGTCTGATGAAGCACTCTATAACACTCTATATGATCAAATAAAGAGCTTAAAAAGAATCCTAGACAAAAAACAGCTTAGTTTGCATCATGTTAAACCACATGGCGCATTGTATAATAGGGTTTCAGCAAACAAAGAAGTAGCGAAGGTCGTTGTTAATGTGATTAGAGATATTGATAAGAGCTTGATTTTATATGCGCCTTATAAATCGGTTATTGCAGAAATCGCTTCTCAAGTAGGATTGCAAGTCAAGTTTGAAGCTTTTGCTGATAGAAATTATAACCAAGACTTGACTTTAGTGTCAAGGCGCAAAGAAAATGCATTAATCCATGATGCGGAAGTCATGTTTCAGCAAGTTAGTCAGATTGTTTTAGACGAAAAAGTGACAGTTATAAATGGAGTAGAAGTAGCCTTAAAAGCAGATACGTTTTGCGTGCATGGAGACGGGAAAAATGTAGTCCAAAACTTAGAGTATTTGATTCATAGATTGAAGCAAAATAATATCGAAATTACTTAATGGGAGTTATGGATTTTGAACTTAAATATAAACCATTTTCTGAGCGCTCTATTTTGATAGAATGGCCTGCCGAAATAGCTCTAAACATCCTTAACGATGTCTTAATATTTAAAGATCATATAGAAAATTCAAATATTAAATCTATACTTCAGGTAAATAACGCATATAGCTCGATTTTAGTTATTTATAATTTCACTATTGATAAAATCTATGATGAAATATCGATCTTAAAAAGACTCTATTTCAGTAGAAATAGTAAAACTAAGCACATCACAAGACGATGGAAGATTCCTGTGTGCTATGATGATGAATTTGGATTGGATTTAGATGAAATTTCCGAAGAAAAAAAGTGCTCAAAAACTGACATTGTTTCTTTGCATTCTAAAGCTGATTATACGGTTTTTTTTATTGGCTTTTTACCAGGCTTTTTATACTTGGGCGGATTGGATAAACGCTTACATGTTCCGAGGAAAAAGAGTCCAAGATTTGAGGTTAGAAAAGGAGCAGTAGCAATAGGAGGACAACAAACAGGAATCTATCCTAATTCGAGTCCTGGTGGATGGCATATCATTGGGAATACACCTTTAGAGTTTTTTGATTTAAGCAAAGACAGACCATGTTTTGCAAATTCAGGTGATAAAATTCAGTTTTTTCCAATAGACAGGAACGAATATCAAAATATCTTGACTCAAATAGATTTGGGTACATATCAATTAGAAAGTGAGGTGGTTGATGATTGAAGTGCTTAAAGCTGGGTTGTTAGATACTGTTCAAGATAGTGGCAGAGTGGGTTCCCAAGAGTTTGGAGTTCCGTTTTCAGGTGCAATGGATAACTATTCATATGCATTGGCAAATTCTATCTTAGGTAATCCTAGTGATGCTGCAGTTATCGAATCTACGATAGTCGGACCTAAACTAAAATTTCATGCAGACACTTCAATTTGTATTACAGGAGCTCAGATGCAGCCTGCTATAAACGGAAATGCCGTTAGAAACAATATTGAAATTTCGGTTAAAGTAAATGATATATTAAGTTTTGGAAAAAAGGAATATGGCTGCAGAATCTATATAGCCGTTGCTGGAGGCTTTCAGACTAAAAAGGTTATGAATAGCAGGAGTATGTATAAGGGAATTACTGATGATGTAAAATTAAAAAAAGGTGATATACTGCCAATTGTAGGGCGACATTATGTGGATTCGAAGATGTTCTCTTCAATAAAAGTTGACAAGACACATTTTTATAATGAAAGTATAGAGGTAACTATTGGTCCTGAATATGAAAAACTTGATACACATTTGCAAGAGTTGTTAGTTAATCAAGAGTTTACAATCTCTGTGAATAGTAACCGAATGGCTTATCAATTTAACGAAACCCTACATAATTCTTTAGAAGGTATCATCACATCTTTGGTGTTACCAGGAACAATACAATTAACACCTTCTGGGCAGGTTATAGTCTTAATGAGAGACTGTCAAATAACAGGTGGATATCCAAGAATTTTGCAACTTACAGAAGCCTCAATAAATGTATTATCTCAAAAGTTTTTGGGTGACATGATTCGGTTTAAACGTATAAAATAGTAAGAAAAAACCTAAATTTTAACATAAATAATGGTTTTGTATTTAGATTTTCAATACATTACGATACAATTAATTCAAAACTAACCAAATTATGAAAAAATTAGGACCAATTATTTTAGGGATTGTTATTGGCGCTGTTGCCATGTATTTTTACTTTCATAATATTAAAAATGTTGACGGTATGAGTGACACACCAACACCAAAAGGTATAATTTCGCCTAAAGAAATTAAAGTATTAACTGAAGCTTATAATTCTAGGTATGACAGTATTAATAATACTGTTTTTAGAGGCGTTGAAGGCGGTGATAACAGATCATCATGGTATTCTTTAGAAGATTTACGCAACTATCTAACGCTTGCAGAAAAACAAGCGGCAGAGCAAGGATATACTATGGATGGTGTAAGAATATATCCAGGAGCACTTCCAGCTATAACTGGACGACCAGGATATACCACATTTTTATTTGTACCAACAGGCTATTTAGACAAATCTGAAGGTAATATGATCAGTCTCAAGCAAGGAGGCGGAGGAGATGATATGCCTGATGGAAATGGATTAGACATGGGAGGAGAAGGTAAACCACCTGGAGCAAATTACCCTCAATAATATAAAATTAGATTGAAGCAATTTCTTCTCAATAACTTAGATTTTCTTACCTATTATGCACTGGAGATAATCGCTGCAATATCAGGGACAATCTATCTAAGAAAAACAAAAAATGAGAAGCTCAGACTATTTGTTAATTATTTATGGCTTATTGTGGCCGTTGAATTAATAGGTAGGTATTCATATATTCTGCAGAATAACTATGATTATGAATGGTATATAAACCTGAAAAATAGTGTATTCTGCAGAAATAGATGGTTGTATAATCTTTATGGTTTTTTGAGTATAGGGCTTTTAGGAATCTTTTATTCTAATTTACTCACTAATAAAAATTTCAAAATTTTAATACGCTCTATTGTTATAGCCTACAGTGCATTCTCTGTGTTTTTTTATACCTTTACTGATGCGTTTTTTTATAGAACTATACCATACGATGACGTTTTAGGTTCAATAATAATATGCCTTTTTGTGGTCTTGTATTTTATTGAATTGATAAGAAGTGATTATATTCTTGTGTACAATAAATTACCATCATTTTATATAAGTGTTGCGCTACTTTTATGGTATCTATGCGCTACACCATTATTTATCTTTGACTCATATTTTTATGCAATTAACACGAAATTTGTTGAGTTTAGAAGTTCGTTTTTGTTAATTATAAACATATTTACTTATTCATGTTACACCTTTGGATTTTGGTATTCGCTCAAGAAGAGCAAGCAATAAATGAAGAACAAATTGCTTTAATTAGTTATGTCATTTTTGCCTTATTATTACTATCTGTAATGGTGATATTGTTTTTTGTAACCTTTCAGAAGCGAAAAAATAAATTGCTTTTAGATAAAATAAAACAGCAGCAAGAGTTTGATGAAGAACTTTCTCGTACCCAAACCGAAATACAAGAACAAACCTTAAAACATGTTGGATGGGAACTACACGATAATGTTGGTCAGTTGCTCGCTTATGCCAGTATGCAATTAAACATGCTAGGCACAAAAGTCCCAGAAGATATTAAGTCTAAAGTACAAGAAACATCAGATATTGTTAAGGATAGTCTTAAGGAAGTGCGTGCGTTGTCCAAATCTTTAAATAACGATGTACTACTAAATATGGGTTTTGAAGAATCTATTAACAATGAGCTCAACCGTTTAAAACGTATGAAGTTTTCTTCGGCAGAATTGGAAGTCAAAGGTTCAAAAAGAGATTTCAGTGAGAAAAAACATGAAATTATTATTTTTAGAATTCTTCAAGAGTTCTTTTCTAATTCGGTCAAATATTCTGAAGCCGATAGCTTAAAAGTTGTTTTAAGTTACACACCCAATCAATTGACCATAATTGCTTCTGATGATGGTAATGGATTTGATGTAGCTTCCGCAGAAAAGGGGTCAGGACTTATTAATATGAAAAGTAGAGCCGAATTGATTGATGCGACTTTTGATATCACTTCACGACCTAATGAAGGTGTTCAACTTAGAATCAAATATCCATTTAATGATTAATGCTCGCAAGCCTGCCAAATAGCATCTTTTGGTAATGGCGCAGTAACATCAATTTCAACTTTTGAGACAGGATGAATAAACCGTAGTTGTCTTGCATGTAAACTAATACTCGCATCTTTATTACTACGATCAAAACCATACTTTAAATCTCCTTTTATTGGAGACCCAATAGTTGACAACTGGCTCCTAATTTGATGATGTCTACCAGTCTCTAATTCAATTTCTAATACATGATAATTGTCTAAGGATTTAATCAGTTTATAATGCAGAATGGCTTTTTTACTGTCTTTAATTTCTTTATGATAGGCTGTAGATTTATTATTTTTTGGATTTTTTTTGAGCCAATGGATTAGAGTGTCTTGAGATACTTTAGGACGATTCTTTACGATGGCCCAATAGGTTTTATTTGCTTTTTTTTCAGCAAACAATTTGTTGAGTCGTGGTAGAGCCTTACTCGTTTTGGAAAACAACACAACACCAGTTGTTGGTCTGTCTAGACGATGTACAACACCTAAATAGACATTGCCTGGCTTATTGTATTTGTCTTTAATATAATCTTTGACAACATCACTAAGCGGCTTGTCACCAGTTTTATCGCCTTGTACAATATCACCTGCGCGCTTATTTACGATGATGATGTGGTTGTCTTCGTAGAGTACTTGTAAATTAAATGTATTTGAAAGGATCTTACCTTTAGACAATTCTAGAAATCTTAATTAATATTGTTCTTTTTCGTTTGGAAAGCTAACTGCTTTTACGTCATCAACATATTGACCAATCGCTGTTGTCATATCTTCGTAAAGGTTCATATAACGACGTAAGAAACGAGGATTAAACTCATGAGTCATACCAATCATATCATGTAAAACCAAAACTTGACCATCAACTCCAGCACCAGCACCAATACCAATAACAGGTATCGATACACTTTCAGCAACTTCTTGAGCTAGTTTTGCAGGAATTTTTTCAAGTACAATTCCAAAGCAACCTGCTTTTTCTAGCATTAAGGCGTCTTCTTTTAGTTGCTTTGCTTCTTGTTCTTCCTTAGCTCTAACCGTATAAGTACCAAATTTATATATGGATTGAGGAGTTAATCCTAAATGTCCCATTACAGGAATACCAGCATTTAGAATACGTTTAATAGATTCTTTGACTTCTTTACCGCCTTCCATTTTCACTGCATGACCACCAGATTCTTTCATAATCCTAATAGCAGAGCGTAAAGCTTCTTTAGGATCACTTTGATAACTTCCAAATGGTAAGTCAACAACAACCAAGGCTCTGTCAATAGCTCTTACTACCGAAGACGCGTGATAAATCATTTGATCTAAAGTAATTGGTAAAGTGGTTTCATGTCCTGCCATCACATTACTTGCCGAATCACCGACTAAAATAACATCAACGCCAGCCTCATCAACGATTTTGGCCATGGTATAATCGTAAGCAGTAAGCATGGATATTTTCTCGTTGTTTTTTTTCATATCAACAAGAGACTTCACTGTAATTCTTTTGTAATCTTTTTTTGCTACAGACATAGTGTGAAAATTAATTATGTGTAAAAATACAGAGTTTTGTTAAACTTTATTTATTCTAGCGTCTAAAAACTATTAATTTTATAATTTAACTGAAATTTTAAACACATGAAAAATTATATCTTTTTTATTGCTATCATGATTACGTCATTTTCATTTTCTCAATCTTCAGAAAGTGATAATGTAAAAGCGACTATCGAACGTTTTTTTGAAGGCTTTCATAAACAGGACAGTACAATCATTTTAGAAACAGTTGGCAAGGATATAAAAATGCAATCTATTGGAAAAAACAGAGAAGGTAAAGCTGTTTTAAACACGTCTGAATTTAAAAAGTTTTTAAATTCAATTGTATCTATTCCCAAAGAAAAAACATTTAAGGAAGAACTTCTAGGTTTTAATATTCAAGTAGATGGTGATATGGCTCATGCGTGGACACCTTATAACTTTTGGTTTGATAAAAACTTTAGTCATTGTGGCGTCAATTCATTCCAATTATTCAAGCAAGAAGGGACATGGAAAATTATTTACCTGATAGATACGCGAAGACGAGATTGTAAGCAAGACTAATAGTTTTTTTGTCTTATTTTTTTGCTAATCCGTCACTAAACTGATTCAATTTGTAGTTATCAAAATCATTGAGTGATTTTAATACATCTACTTTCTCAACATCTTTTAGATCACCTATATAGATTGCAGAGAATGTATTTTTTGGATATGTAATGGCGGTTTGCCCTTCTTTTAAATTTGTATTTATTAAAGTTCCATAGCTTTTTGCATGGTTAGATACCGCAGCAATAAAAACTGTTGGTTGTTTTATGCTTTCCCCAGAGTACGCAAAAATGGCATCTTCTTTATGATTTAGATTTAAACTTCCATGTACAAGACCTATATTGGTTTTTGGCGTGTTATTTATATCTGAAAATTCAATTTCTGTATGCGATAAAATTGATTGGGATCCAGAATTCCAAACGAGATTACCCTCATCAATTCCAAAGCGATTACCATTCCATTCAGAATCTGTAAAATATATCTTAGTATGTGCTGGGATGTCTTCTAAAGTGAATATAGAAAAGCTGTCATTATGTTTTGAATGAAATGAGGAAAATGCGATGTCTCCAGTCTCAAGCTTTTGTTTTTTTCCTTCGATGAGGAGTACAAAAATTAATAATATTGGTAAAAGTAGTAAAGGCTTTAGATGTTTCATTTTGCATGTATTTAATAGGTATAAATATCTGCATATGACTTAACCCGAAACTAAACTAAAATTTAATAAAATGTAAAAAAGGAGTTTGTGGTATGAAAAAATAGTTATGTCTATGTTAGCTAGATTAATCTAATATTAAATGCTTGAATTTAGCAATCTGCCATATTTACTCCAATAGCTAAACCACCTTCAGAGGTTTCCTTGTACTTTGTATTCATGTCTTTAGCTGTTTCCCACATCGTATTTACTACTTTGTCCAAAGGCACTTTAACATTGTTTGGATCTGTATCTAAAGCCAATTCGCAAGCGTTGATGGCTTTTATAGCTCCCATTGCATTACGCTCAATACAAGGGATTTGAACCAATCCGCCAATAGGATCACAAGTAAGTCCCAAATGATGTTCCATAGCAATTTCGGCAGCAACTAAAACTTGTTCAGGTGTTCCTCCCGAAAGTTCACAAAGCGCACCTGCTGCCATTGCAGAAGATACACCAATTTCTGCTTGACATCCACCCATTGCAGCACTAATGGTTGCCCCTTTTTTAAAGATGCTTCCTATTTCGCCAGCAACTAATAAAAATCGTTTGATATCATCAAAATTACCATCGTGATTCTCAATCACAAGGTAATACATTAATACTGCTGGAATAACTCCAGCACTTCCATTGGTTGGTGCTGTAACCACACGACCTAAAGACGCATTGACTTCATTTACTGCAAGCGCAAAACAGCTCACCCATTTGAGGATTTGTCTAAATTTTACTTCGGTGTTTCGTATAGCATAAAGCCATTCTACAGGATTTGAATATGCGGTTTCACCTTTTAAACTTTGATGCATATCATAAGCACGACGTCTTACATTGAGTCCGCCAGGAAGATTACCTTCTGTATGACAACCTGTATACATGCATTCTAACATAGTGTCCCAAATTCTCTTAAGCTCAGCGTTGATATGGGCTTCAGAATGAATAGATTTTTCATTTTCTAAAACGACTTGAGAGATTGACTTATTTAAATCCTTGCAAAACTTTAAAAGTTCTGTGCCTTTTTCTATGGGATAAGGAAATGAGCATTTGATTTCAAAATTCTTCTTGTGGTTTGTACGCTCTTCTTTAACAACAAATCCACCACCTATGGAGTAGAAGGTAGATTTATAATTTCTACCATTAATAGTAGCTGTAAAAGTCAACGCGTTTGCATGAAATGGTAAAAACTTTCTGTTAAAAACAATATCGGTTTTGATATCAAAATCAATTGGTTTTTCATTATTAAAAACTAATGTATTGGTGTTTTTAATAGTGGCAATAGTAGCATCAATCGTTTCAACAGGAATGCGTTCAGGATCGGTACCACTTAAACCTAGGAGCACAGCATAATCTGTTGCGTGCCCTTTTCCTGTTAGCGAAAGAGAACCATAAAGATCAACAGTTACTTTGTCTACTTTATCAAACTTCTTTGTGGTTTTAAGCTCATTGATCCAACGTTCGGCAGCACGCCATGGTCCCAATGTATGAGAGCTGGATGGGCCAACTCCAATTTTAAGCATATCAAAAACAGAAATACATTCCATGTTTTATATCAATTTAGTCTGGCAAATATAATTCTTATTAAGACATATACGTTAATAAAGTTTTGATCGAATACGACTTAATTGAACAGGTGTAATGTTAAGATAAGAGGCGATTTGATATTGCGGAATAAGTTGATCGATATTAGGAATTAATTCTTTTAATTTTAGATAACGCTCTTTCGCATTCATTGATGAAATTTCAATAAAAATACCTTCGCCAGCCATAAATAGAAACTCTAGATAACGTGTATAGAATTTTAATACTTCAGCATTAGTATCACATAAAGAGATAAACGCTTTATAATTGATCTCATAAATATGACAGTCTGTAAGTGTTTCATAAATAAACTCAGAAGGTTTATTTGTGAGCATAGAAGTAAACGAAGCAAAAAATTCTATTGGTGTAAATAATGATTTGGTTAATTCCTTACCATTTTCCATAATAAGATAAGAACGTAATACACCTTTATTTATAAGATAGAGTTTTTTACTCACCTCGCCAATCTCTACGAGTTTAGAGCCTGATTTGAATTCTTTTAATTCGGCAATAGCATATAGTTTATCATAAGTTTTCTTAGATAAGGGAGATAGAGAACACATGAAATTGAAATTAACATCGTAATAATCAATCATAGGCTTAGGGTTGGTATATAATTATGTCAATTTAAAGATATACTTTTTTACTGAATTTCCATTTACAGAGTTGTGACATCATGTCATATTTTTTGTCATGGCATAATCATTGTCATATAGATAACGAATTTAAAATGACATAACATTTCCGAATCAAAGGAAATAAAAACACAAAATATAAAATTATGAGTAAGATTATTGGAATCGATTTAGGAACTACAAACTCTTGCGTTTCGGTGATGGAAGGTAATGAGCCAGTGGTTATCCCAAACGCTGAAGGTAAAAGAACAACACCTTCTGTTATTGCCTTTGTAGAAGGTGGTGAAATTAAAGTTGGTGATCCAGCGAAAAGACAAGCGGTAACTAACCCAACAAAAACAGTTTATTCTATTAAACGTTTTATGGGTAATAAATATTCTGAATCTAAAAAAGAAGCAGAACGTGTACCTTATAAGGTAGTAAAAGGAGACAATGATACACCAAGAGTTGATATTGACGGTCGTTTATATACACCTCAAGAATTATCGGCTATGGTACTTCAAAAAATGAAGAAAACTGCCGAAGATTACTTAGGAACATCAGTAAGTGAAGCCGTAATTACAGTACCAGCTTACTTTAATGATTCTCAACGTCAAGCAACTAAAGAAGCAGGAGAGATCGCAGGTTTAAAAGTTCGTAGAATTATCAACGAACCTACTGCAGCAGCTTTGGCTTATGGTTTAGACAAAAAAGGAATAGATCAAAAAATCGTAGTGTTTGATTTTGGTGGAGGAACGCATGATGTATCTATCTTAGAATTAGGAGATGGAGTATTTGAAGTATTATCTACCGATGGAGATACACATTTAGGTGGTGACGATGTTGATGAGAAAATCATTAACTGGTTGGCTGAAGAGTTTAATACTGAAGAAGGTATTGACTTACGTAAAGATCCAATGGCATTACAACGTTTAAAAGAAGCTTCTGAAAAAGCGAAGATTGAATTATCGTCTTCAGCTCAAACAGAAATTAATTTACCATATGTTACTGCTACGGCAAGTGGACCAAAACACTTAGTTCGCACATTGACACGTTCAAAGTTTGAACAATTAATAGATGATTTAGTAAAACGTACAATTGAACCATGTGAATCGGCATTAAAAGCTGCAGGTTTATCTAAGAGTGATATTGACGAAGTTATATTAGTAGGTGGTTCAACACGTATTCCAGCAGTTCAAGCAGCTGTTGAAAAATTCTTTGGAAAAACACCAAGCAAAGGTGTAAACCCAGATGAAGTTGTATCTCTAGGAGCAGGAATTCAAGGTGGTGTATTAACAGGAGATGTAAAAGACGTTCTTCTATTAGACGTAACTCCATTATCTCTTGGCATTGAAACTATGGGTAATGTAATGACCAAGTTGATCGAAGCTAATACAACAATTCCTACTAAGAAATCGCAAGTATTCTCAACAGCAGCAGATAATCAGCCATCTGTAGAAATTCACGTATTGCAAGGTGAACGTCCAATGGCAGCAGACAATAAAACAATTGGTCGTTTCCATTTAGATGGAATTCCACCAGCACAAAGAGGAGTGCCTCAGATTGAAGTGATTTTTGATATTGATGCTAATGGTATCATTAAAGTATCTGCTGAAGATAAAGCAACTGGTAAAAAACAAGATATCAGAATTGAAGCCTCTTCAGGATTAACAGAAGAAGAAATTACTAAAATGAAGCAGGAGGCTGAAGCTAATGCAGATGCAGATGCTAAAGCGAAAGAAACGGCTGATAAATTAAATCAAGCAGATGCTATGATTTTCCAAACAGAAAATCAACTTAAAGAATTTGGTGATAAATTATCTGATGATAAGAAAAAGCCAATCGAGGAAGCGCTTGAAGAATTAAAGAAAGCTTATGAAACTAAAGATGTTGCTGTTATAGAACCAGCTTTAGAGAAAATTAATGAAGCTTGGAAAGTAGCTTCTGAAGAAATGTACAAAGCACAAGCCGAAGCACAGCAAGGTGGAGCAGAAGCACCAGGACCAGATGCAAGTCAGAATGGACAAACAGAAGGAAATGATGTGGAAGATGTTGACTTCGAAGAAGTGAAATAAGACAAATATCTTAACATTAAAAAAACGCAATCATGAATTTGATTGCGTTTTTTTATTAGATATATAACTATTATTATTGTTTTATAAATTGTTTTAATACAGATCGACCATCTTCACTTCTCACAGACATGAAATAAAGGCCTGCAGATAATTGAGAGACGTCAAATTGTTTTTCTGATTCTACGAATTCAATATTGGTAAATACGTGTAGAATTCTTCCATTTAAATCTATTATCCTTACATCATCTATAGATGTTGATGTATTTGCTTGTAAAGTGATAACAGCGTTTGTTGGATTAGGATATATAAGTATATTTCTATTAAATATATTATCATCAACACTTAGGTTTTCGTCAACTGTGATATCAAAAGAGCATGAAACAGAGTTACCTGAAATATCTATAACATCAAATGTATTTGTAGTTGTACCTATTGGAAAATCACTTCCGCTAGGTAAACCGGCTGTTTGTAAAGGCATATAATCAATTTCTAAAAGATACCTAAAAGTATTACCATTAGTAACATCATTCCAACCACCATTAGACTGTACAACAACATAATCTTCGTTCCCTGCATTATTTGGTTCACCGCCATTCCAATTGTTAAATGTCGCCGAATCTCCACTTTGCCATACAAAATCACCTTCTGTTGTTAAATCATTGAAGCCAATTAATACATTTCCTGCAGCTCCAATTGTACTAATAGCATTAACCAGTAAATCATTATCTGAACTATTTCTTATCGTACCCACAAAACCACCTTGTACCAAAGCATCGGCGAAGGCATCTTGAGGAGTGAACGTGGCGTCTGATAAATAATAAGCTTTGTTATTGATATTTGCCAATGGTGTAAATCCGGTTAGCGGATTAATAAGATCACAATTATCGGTTGGACTTAGACTAAAGTTTACAACTGCACTGGTGTCGCCAAAATTAGCAGCGGTTTGAGTAATATCACTTGGACAATTTGCAACTGGTAATTCTGTATCGGTTACTGTTACTATAAAACTACAGCTTACGGTATTATTATCGCTATCTGTAACACTAGCGAAAACTTGGGTGATTCCAACTGGAAAGGTTTCACCAGATGCTAATCCAGAAGTAATTGTAGGAGTTAAAGCGCCATCTTCATTATCGTTAGCAGAAAGACTGTAATTTACAATTGCTCCACATAAACCAGCGTCATTGTTTACATTAATATCGCTAGGACAGGTAATAACTGGTGCTGTACCAATAGTTTCATAAAGTTGCACATCGGCTATTTGATTTATGCTACTAGCAGCACAAGTTCCAGTAAAATTTACTCTGTAATATGTATATCCTGTGGTATTAGTAAATGAGAATGTTCTTGGAAAAAATCGATCTGAGATACATGGTATATTACCAGTGGCAATACTTGTGTAACTTGTTCCATCGTTGGAACCAAATACTTCATAATCTGTAGGATCTCTTTCAGGAGCATCATTTGCTGTAACGAATTCTATCGCTACTGCTATTTTGGAGTCTCCTAATAAGTCTATATCAAATCCAATACCATCAAAAGCATTAAAATCTAAGAATTTAGTATTGGAGTTTTGATCAATAACATTTTGTACCGCTTCTCCGCCTGGAGAATTTACACTACCAAAGTTGACAGCAGTATGGATACTACTATCAAAAATACCTTGGGCCAATAAAACGGGTATGCTAAATAAAAACAGTAACGCGAATAGTAATTTTTTTTTCATGATTGGTTGATTAAGTTAGACTAATAATGTTTTAAAGTTATAGTATTGTTGTGAAGATTTCAAGATATTAATTGTGTTTTTGTATTTTCCAACTTCATTTCAATAGCAATACATGTTAGATTTAAACCATTTAGAATCAAATAGTAAACACAATCGTTTAGCGGTTAAACTCACTACAAAAGGCGAAAACTATGTGCAACAAGGGCATCCTTGGGTGTTTTCTGATAGTATTACTAAAATCAATACCGATGCGAAAACTGGCGATTTAGCAATTATCTTCGGAAAGCGAAACAATGGGATGATAGGGATTGGACTTTATGATGCTAAGTCACCTATACGTATTAAAATGATTTATAACGATAGTAAATCAGTAACAATTGATGATACTTTTTTTCTTCGGAAAATTCAACATGCTTATAAAAAACGATTAACACTATTAAAAACTAATACGACAAGTTATCGGTTAATTTTTGGTGAAAATGATGGTTTTCCATCGCTCATTGCTGATGTATATGATTCTATTTTAGTGGTTAAGCTTTATTCTGAAATTTGGTTGCCTTACCTTAAAACCATCTTAGAAAGTTTAATTGAAACGTCAAGCTGTGATACAGTTGTACTGCGATTGAGTCGTGGTTTGCAAAATTCTGAGGCTCATCAATTAAAAGATGGCGACGTTATTTACGGAACACTAGATAATGAAGTCATTGAATTTAAAGAACACGGTATTAATTTTTCGGCTAATGTGATTAAAGGTCATAAAACAGGCTATTTTTTAGATCATAGAGAAAACAGAAAGCAAGTAGGTTTGTTGAGTAAAGGGAAAACTGTTTTGGATGTGTTTTCATATGCTGGTGGATTTTCAGTACATGCTTTGGCTAATGGAGCGAAGGAAGTCACAAGCTTGGATATTAGTGCGCAAGCTCTTGAGATTGCAAAACAAAATGGAAAACTAAATGTGTATTCTGGAAAGCATTATACACTAGCTGGAGATGCTTTTAAAATTTTGGAGCAACTCATTTTAGAAGGTAAAACTTACGATGTTGTGGTTATTGATCCTCCAAGTTTTGCTAAGCAACAATCAGAAATTCAATTGGCAAAGAAAAAATATGCTCAACTCGCACGATTAGGCGAACAATTAACAGCTAGAGAAGGTTTGCTGGTTTTGGCATCTTGTTCGTCTAGAGTTACAGCTACTGTTTTTTATGATGGTAATGAACAGACTTTAAAGTCTACAAGACGTCCCTTTTCTATCATACAAAAAACGCAGCATGATAGTGATCATCCCATTGGATTTTCTGAAGGTGCCTATTTAAAATGTGGTTATTATAGGTTCTTAGACTAACAAAGTGTTATGCGTGCATAATATTTTATTATATTTGTCTTTCATAATACTCAATATATGGAAACTAGACTCACTCAACTTCTAAAAATTAAATATCCAATCATACAGGCACCAATGTTTTTAGTGTCTAATGTAGCTATGGTTACTGAAGCTATGAAAAGTGGTATTGCTGGATGTATTCCTGCGTTAAACTATAGAACTTTAGATGAGTTAAGAGCTGCGATTAGGGAATTAAAAGCAAATAAAGTAGAAGGAGGTTCATTTGGGTTTAATTTAATTGTCAACAAATCAAATATCAAATATAAAGGACAATTAGAAGTGCTATGTGAAGAGGGTTGTGACTTTATTATAACATCTCTTGGTAGTCCTGAAGAAACCATTAATCAAGCACATGCTGTTGGAATAAAAGTATTTTGTGATGTTACCGATTTGCGTTTTGCTAAAAAAGTTGAAGGCTTAGGTGCAGATGCTGCTATAGCTGTTAATAATGAGGCAGGTGGTCATCGTGGAAATTTATCTCCTGAAGAATTAATCAAGCAACTAAATGAGAACTTATCTATTCCTGTTATTTCTGCAGGTGGTGTTGGATGTAAAGCAGATATTGATAAAATGTTGAGCTATGGTGCTGAAGGCGTTTCTGTTGGTAGCCCATTTATTGCCTCAGAAGAGGCAGGAGTCACTCATGAGTATAAACAGGCCTGCGTCGATTATGGTGCTGAAGATATTATTATGACCGAACGCATTTCTGGAACTCCATGTACAGTAATCAACACGCCATATGTTCAAAAAATTGGCACCAAAGCTACATGGATTGAGAACCTTCTCAATAAAAACAGAAAACTCAAAAAATGGGTTAAAATGGTGCGATTTTCAATTGGAATGAAAGCAACCGAAAATGCAGCAAAAAAAGCAACATACAAAACTGTTTGGGTGGCTGGGCCTAGTATTGAACATACCAAAGAAATTCTTCCTGTAAAAGCTATTGTTGCAAATTTGACTGCATAGTTCTGGCTAAAGCTTTTATGATTAATTTGCATCCATTAACCTAACCTACTATATAAATATATTTAGTTTAATAATGATGCGCAATGGATAAAACGTCATTTAATCGAAAATGATAGTGTTGTTTCAATAGAAATTAGAACGTATAAGCGTAATGATTAAAAAGGAATTTAAATCATTGATTTTGAATTCGTTTGTAACAAAATCGCAAATTTTAAGACGTATAAATAAAACAACGTTTAATCATAAAAATATAAACAGGATGATTCATAAAGGAGCCATAGTATTAGGTGTATTAATAGGAGCCGCTGCAGGAGTGTTATTAGCACCAGAAAAGGGAAGCACTACAAGAGCTAAACTTAAAAAAGAAGGTAAGGATATAAAAGATCAAATAGTTAAAGATTTTTCAGAAGTTAAAGAGGATGTGTCTAAAGCAGCATCTTCAGGTAAGGAAAAATTCAAACAAAAATTTGGAGATTTTGCTTCTAAAACAAGTTACAAGACAGAACAAGCAATTACATTTGTAGAAAAGCAATTAGCTATTTTAAAAGAAAAAAATAAAACATTACAAAAAACCAGTTAATCTATTTTAGATGTATTGTTAAATGCCCAAGCATGATTAGTGCTTGGGCATTTAAGTATTATCTATTTTATGGGAATGTAAAATTCTGTTTTTAATTTGTTTTCAGCTACACGGTCAGGATGACTTATATAGCGTTCTCTAACAGGTTCATCCCGAAGTTCGTAATCTGTATTAATGAGCCATTCTTCAAACATATAATTATATACATCAGCAAAATATTTATAACTGCCTTGATATAAAAAGACAGCAAACTTTCCGCCTTTAAGTGTTTTTACACCAATATCACCAACTGCCTCAGCATTTTTATGAATAATTAAACAAGCATCATATCGTAGTTTATCGGCTGGAGTAACATTTGGGTCATCATATGGCAAACCAAACATTTGAATTCCTTTTGTAAATAGTTTTTGTGCTTTTATTTGCGCCCAAAGTTTTTCCCAGGCACCAGCATAATCTAATGTTTGATAAGCTCCTTGCATTCTGTAATACAAGCAGTTTTTGTCTTCTAAGTTTAAAATTTTCGGTTTTTTAATGTTCAATTCTCGTGTCATAAGTGTCGTTTTTTTGATTGTATGATTTTTTGTTGTTCTATATGTAGAGGGAGATACACCAAAGTGCGATTTAAATTTTTTTGATAAAGATGAAGGAGACTCAAAACCTACTGTATATGCAATCTCTTCAATAGAAGATTTCGAAAAGCAAAGGAGCTTTGCCGCAGTCTCCACACGCATTCTTGAAATATATGCGCCAATAGGCTCTCCCAATAAAGCTCTACTAATGCGATGAAAATGAAATGGAGAAAAATGTGAAATTTCCGCTAGAGTTTTAATATCAATTTTTCGATCTAAATTGGCTTGTATATATTCTATGATGATATTTAATCGCTCTTCATAAAATGCTAGGTTTGTTTTTTTCGAACTCATTTATCTAATCTTAATATTTCAAAAGTAACATGAAAATAAAAGAATCACTTTTCCAAACTTGCTCAATACTCTATATTGATTATTTTTATAAAAGTTGTCCCTTTTTATTAATTGAATACGTCTTACATATATAAACAATTTAATTTTTAAGATTATGAAAAATTTTATGATGATTTTTATTGGCGCTGATTATGCCGATTTAGGACTATCTCCTGAAGAACTTCAAAACCGAATGGGAAAATGGTTTGCTTGGGGAAACAAAATGGAGCAAGCAGGAATATTGCGAGGAGGTGAGGCACTAACTTCCCAAATAAGAAGAATTACAGGAGAAAACAGAACGGTCACAGATGTAACATCTGCAGAAGTTAAAGAAATCGTTGGTGGTTACTACACAGTAGAGGCCAAAGACTTTGATGCTGTTCAAGAAATAGCTCGAGATTTTCCTGACTATGATTTAGGAGGAACAGTTGAGATACGTGAAGTAATGGTATTTGATCGTTAATGGAGTCAAAAAACATAGATCATCTGTTTCGCCATCATAGTGGAAAGATGGTCTCTGTTTTAACACGTATTTTTGGACTCAAACATCTTGATCTTATTGAAGATGCGGTTCAAGATACATTCTTAAAAGCGAGTCTTAGTTGGCGATTAAAACAACCCAAAAATCCTGAAGCTTGGTTAACCCAGTCTGCTAAACATAGAGTTATAGATATTTTTAGAAAGCTCAAGACCGAAAGAAATCTTCTTCCAAATCTTACTCAAGGCACACATGCAATTGCTATTAATGACCTGTTTTTAGATAACGAGATTGAAGATGCACAACTTCGAATGATCTTCACAGCATGTCACCCAAAGTTAGATGCTCGTGATCGTATCTCTTTTGCCTTAAAAACGGTATCAGGTTTTAGTACCAAAGAAATTGCCTCAGCATTATTAACTAAAGAAAATACGATAAAAAAACGCCTTTCTAGAGCGCGTAAATCAATACAAAAAGCAGATTTAAAATTCAACATTCCTCAAGGGAAAATGCTTTACGATCGCTTAGAGAGTGTTATGGAAGTTCTATATCTTGTTTTTAATGAAGGGTTTCATTCTAATACAAAAGAACAATTAATACGCACTGATCTGTGTGGTGAAGCAATGCGCTTATGTCAGTTATTACTGAAACAAAAAACAATGCGTTTTCCGAAGGTTTATGCACTATTTGCATTAATGTGTTTTCATTCATCTCGATTGGATGCTAAGATTAATTCTGAAAACCAGCTGTTAGATCTGAAAAATCAAGATAGAAGTTTATGGCACTTGCCATTAATAGAATTAGGGAATACTATGATGAATAAAGCAGTAGAAACTGATGAGTTTTCAAGTTATCATTATGAAGCAGCGATTGCGGCAGAACATTTCCGAGCCAAAACTTTTGAAGCTACTAATTGGGACAAAATTTCACAATGGTATGAAGCGCTTTATCAATTACAACCTATGCCATCACATCTACTTACCTTAGCTGTTATTTGCATTCAAAACGGAAACTATAAAAAAGCTAATACATATTTTGAACAACTCAATCCTAAAGATTTAGAGCAACGAGCATATTTATACTATGCGGCTAAAGCAGATTATTATGCAGAAATAAATGATTTGAAAAATGCTCTAAAACATATCGAGAAGGCTTTAGAAACTGTTACGAATGTTCTTGAGAGAGGTTTTTTAGAAAAGAAGAAATCTAATTGGTTAAAAGAAGAACTATAGTCTATAGTGTTCTAAAAACTTCAGATCTAATAGTTTTCCATTCTTCTTTTAAAATTCCATAGCAACAAGTGCTTCGTCTAAACCCATCATTCATAATAGTATCTTTTCGTAAGATGCCTTCAAGTCTGGCACCTATTTTTTCAACAGCCTTTCTTGACTTTTGATTGCGTTCATCAATTCTGAATTCTACTTTTTCAAAAGCTAACCTCTCAAACGCATACTGAAGCATTAAAAATTTCATGTGCAGGTTTAATCCAGTGCCTTGAAACTCATGTCCAATCCATGTCCAACCAATATGCAAAACTTTGTTTTTCCAATTAATCAAACCAAACCGTGTACTTCCAGCATATTGCTGTTTGTCTTTGTCAAAAATGATAAACGGTATGGTTGCTTTACGTTGATAACCATCTAAGGCAACATTGACATAGTTTTTCAATTTTTCTGGAGAAGAAATATCACTTGGAGAATAGTAGATAAGGTCTTTTTCTTGAGCAATATCAATTAAATTATGATAGTTATTCAATGTAAGAGGCGTTAATCTAACACGCTCAGTTTCAAGAGAAGAAATTTGCATAAATCTTAAACTTAAATTGAAAAGTAAAAGTATTCAAAAATTCATTAGAGCCGAAAATAAAATTATAACTCGTATAGTGAATGTGTTTTGCAATTCAAATACCTTTCCTCATCAAAAGATTGTATTTCAACGATTTAATTATAGCATTAAAAAATAATACTTCTATATTTAATCAAACTCCCACATCACTAGTTTTGTTGAGAATACTAGTATAATATAATAGCATTTTAATTGCGGTTGGTTAATAGCTCTCATCAACCCAATGTCTACACGTGTAGTGTCTATAGTGTTATGGTTTAATTAATTAAACCAATTACATTATGAATTTGTATGTTATTAATTCAAGCAATTATTTAAGATTAAAAAAAATAGCGCTAATGATAGCGTTTTTATTAGGGTTTCAGATGTCTTTTGCTCAGGCAGACACACCCTGTGAAGGTGCACAGCGTTGGACTCAAGGTTCTACATGGCTCCCAGATGGTTCAATCGATGATGCTCCTAATGCTGCTTTCCCAAATGGTATCATCAGATGTGGTAGTTCGGCGGAAACGCAATCACAGATAATGCCTTACAATAACTCAATTTATGATGCTACTCAATTCGAAATAGACATCTCAGGGATTCCTTGTTTTGATCTTAGTACGCAAACTACAGTGTTTCCGGATAACCCAACCAATGGACAGCCTATAATATGGTTAAACTTTGATGTGAGGGCATTCGCTGGTAGTTTTGAAATTCAAATAAATGATAATTCAGGAGACACCATAGCTTGGGCTTTATACTCTTCAAACGTTCATCAGGCGGGAACAAGCCCTGCTCCCAATGGACAGGAGTTAAGTGGAGATTGTGGAGACCTTAAGCGAATAGCTTGTGGTGTCGAAAGCTCTAGCACGTGGAATTCAATACCTATCGAAGGAGAAGATTTTCTTGAACCTGCAAATATGTATCTTGCAGTATGGGATCAAGATGCAGATGGAGATTTAGCCATAAATAATTTTAAGGCGAGGTTTGGTTGTGGCGATAGCGATGTGGTTATTTGCTCACTAGGTGTTGAAGCCCCTGTTGTTTCATGTGCAGAAAATGGAACGTATTCTGTAACTGTACCGATTAATGGAGCGAATGGTCAATACACAGCGATTGATTCAAATGCGATTTCAATTTCTAGCGATGTATGTCTAGGTAATTTAGGAGGAGGAGCAATTTCGGGTTCGTTTACGTTAACTTACAATCAAGGTACTGACTACAATATTGACATATCTCCAGTTATTCCATCTACAAATGGTTGTGAAGACCCAATAAATCCAACACAATGCACTCAAAATGTTGCAGGTGTTAGTCCTCCGCCAGGAACTGATGACATACTAGATACCGCTACAGTTTGTTCTGAAGATTCTTATTTATGGTCTATTGATGGTAATAGTTATTCTATTGCGGACTCTCCCGTAGAATTGAATTTAATTGATGCTAATGGCTGTCCATATACTGCGACTTTGACCATTTCTGAATATCCAATCACACCAGATGATGCGGCTTCAGGAGAAGTTTGTGAAGGAGAGACGTTTAATTACGAAGGTATTGAGTATGCTGTCGGATCACATGATATTCCAAGAACAGATACTAATGGTTGTCCATATAAAACGGTATTAACAGTAACAGCTTATCCAGTCACACCAGATGACGCAGCTTCAGGAGAAGTGTGTGAAGGTGAAACGTTTAATTACGAAGGTATTGAGTATGCTGTAGGGTCACATGATATTCCAAGAACAGATACTAATGGTTGTCCATATAAAACGGTATTAACAGTAACAGCTTATCCAGTCACACCAGATGACGTAGCTTCAGGAGAAGTTTGTGAAGGAGAGACGTTTAATTATGAAGGTATTGAGTATGCTGTCGGATCACATGATATTCCAAGAACAGATACTAATGGTTGTCCGTACAAAACGGTATTAACAGTAACAGCTTATCCAGTCACACCAGATGACGCAGCTTCAGGAGAAGTTTGTGAAGGCGAGACGTTTAATTATGAAGGTATTGAATATGCTGTAGGATCACATGATATTGCCAAGATAGATACTAATGGTTGTCCGTACAAAACAGTATTAACAGTAACAGCTTATCCTGTCACACCAGATGATGCGGCTTCAGGAGAAGTTTGTGAAGGCGAGACGTTTAACTACGAAGGTATTGAGTATGCTGTAGGGTCACATGATATTCCAAGAACAGATACTAATGGTTGTCCGTACAAAACAGTATTAACAGTAACAGCTTATCCAGTCACACCAGATGATGCGGCTTCGGGAGAAGTTTGTGAAGGTGAGACGTTTAATTATGAAGGTATTGAGTATGCTGTCGGATCACATGATATTCCAAGAACAGATACTAATGGTTGTCCATACAAAACGGTATTAACAGTAACAGCTTATCCAGTCACACTAGATGACGCAGCTTCAGGAGAAGTTTGTGAAGATGATAAGTATACATATGAAGGTGTTGAATACGAAGTTGGAGTTTATGATATTCCAAGAACAGATACTAATGGTTGTCCGTATAAAACGGTATTAACAGTAACAGCTTACCCTGTGACACCAGATGACGCAGCTTCAGGAGAAGTGTGCGAAGGCGAGACGTTTAACTATGAAGGTATTGAATATGCTGTCGGATCACATGATATTCCAAGAACAGATACTAATGGTTGTCCGTATAAAACGGTATTAACAGTAACAGCTTATCCTGTGACGCCAGATATAGAAGATGATGTTACAATCTGTGAGGGTGATTCTTATTTGTGGGTGGTAGACGGACAAACATATACTGTGTCCGACTCACCAGTAGAATTAGATTTGATAGATGTGAATGGCTGTCCATATT
>NZ_CANMRL010000008.1 GCF_947500255.1 uncultured Psychroserpens sp.
ACTCTGGTATACTGGTGTTGGTAAAGTACCTGTTCCGGTAAAGTCAGCAGCATTCTCAACTACACTAACATCAAATAAGGTCACACCACCTAGGTTACTTACTGTATAGGTGTACGTAATCACATCTCCTACACTCACTACACCATCTGCTCCTAAGTCTAAACTGCTCTCTTTGATGATACTAATCTCAGAACATAAACTAACTGTAGCGTCAGTAGAACTGACATCATTTTGTTGTAACGAATTATTCGAAATATCTTGAGGGATTCCATTAGCATCAACATTATCGCCTAGACTATCATCTCCATCTAAATCCGCCAAAGTATAACCTCCATCACCTTCTAATGCATCTGGACAACCATCTGCATCACTATCTGTATCAATATAATCTGGAATACCATCATCATCTGTATCTGGATCTGTTGTTTGTGGGTCAACAAAATTAGTTGCACAATCAAATAAAAGACTATGATATCTCACAACATCCGTAATTGTATTGTTAGCTACTGTTCCCAATCTAAATGTATAACTTGAAAAATTATTATAATTCGCTGTGATATTTAGGAACGGGTTACTATTCGAAGATCCAGGAAAATTAACACTTCCAGAAGTCGCTACTAAAAAGTTAGGTTCTGATGTAATAGTTAAAGTTGTTGGGTTATCAACTGCATAACTTAAAGGATAAGGTATTCTATTACGCTCAGATAAATCTGGAGTTCCATCCATATCATTATATCCAACAAAAACTTCCGGAAAACTCACTGGAATCGATGTACCTGATTGAACCAACTGAATATTATACTCAATATAACCTTCTTCACCTGGGTTTAAATAAGCAATTCTTGAACCAGGTTTGAAGTATTCTGGATTAGATGAATTATCATCTAAAATATCTACAGTAGCGTTGTTAAAATCTACTAATGTTACTAAAGCATCTGTACCCGCTGTAACATTTGCAAACCTGAATACTTCTCCTTCTAGTAACGTTGCTAGGTTTCCATCACCTGTTTCTTCAGTAGGAATTGCACTAAAATCAAATACTGCTTGACTGCCACAGGCTGGTGGAGCACTTACTGTCTCTCCTCGTTCATCAACATCTAGTAAACCATCATTGTCATCATCATCATCACAACCATCTGGTACTAAATCACCATCTGCATCTGCGTTATCGTCAAAACCATTACATATATCTGCAGCGTTTATAACGCCATCATTGTCACAATCATTAGTTGGAAAATCTGCACAAGCACCTACCACTATAGTCACATCTGCTGTGTCACAAATTGTTGGATCTACATCCAAGCAGATCTGATATGTTACTGTGTATGTTCCAGGAACTGAATCTGCTGGAACATTGATTGTTCCATCGGTATTGATTGTTACTCCTGTTAAGCCTCCATCATTGGTGATATTGATGTTATCTGCGATATTACCATCGGTTGCAGCTACGCCATCGGCTGTATCTATACCATTACCATTATCTGCAAATACACTTGTCGTTGTGCCGCCTGTTACCGGATTGAATTGTGTTCCACTAAAGTCATCGTTCTCTGCGTTGATACTTGGATCTACATCTATAGTTACATCTGCTGTGTCACAAATCGTTGGATCTACATCCAAACAAATCTGGTATGTTACTGTATAACTTCCTGCTGGTGTATTTGCTGGAACGTCTATAGTTCCATCTGTATTGATTGTTACTCCTGTTAAACCACCATCATTGGTGATGCTGATATTATCTGCAATGTTACCATCTGTAGCTGCAACACCATCCGCTGTATCTGGTCCGTTGCCGTTATCATCAAATACACTTGCTGTTGTCCCACCTGATGCAGAATCAATTGGTGTTCCACTGAAATCATCATTCTCTGCATTGATGCTTGGATCTACATCTATAGTTACATCTGCTGTGTCACAAATTGTTGGATCTACATCCAAACAAATCTGGTATGTTACTGTATAACTTCCTGCTGGTGTATTTGCTGGAACGTCTATAGTTCCATCTGTGTTGATTGTTACTCCTGTCAAACCACCATCATTGGTGATGCTGATATTATCTGCGATATTACCATCTGTAGCTGCAACACCATCCGCTGTATCTGGTCCGTTGCCGTTATCATCAAATACACTTGCTGTTGTCCCACCTGATGCAGAATCAATTGGTGTTCCACTGAAATCATCATTCTCTGCATTGATGCTTGGATCTACATCTATAGTTACATCGGCTGTATCACAAATTGTTGGATCTACATCCAAACAAATCTGGTATGTTACTGTATAACTTCCTGCTGGTGTATTTGCTGGAACGTCTATAGTTCCATCTGTGTTGATTGTTACTCCTGTCAAACCACCATCATTGGTGATGCTGATGTTATCTGCGATATTACCATCTGTAGCTGCAACACCATCCGCTGTATCTGGTCCGTTGCCGTTATCATCAAATACACTTGCTGTTGTCCCACCTGCTGCTGAATCAATAGGTGTTCCACTAAAGTCATCGTTCTCTGCGTTGATACTTGGATCTACATCTATAGTCACATCTGCCGTGTCACAAATTGTTGGATCTACATCTAAGCAAATCTCATAAGTTACTGTATACGTGCCTGCTGTACTACCTCCTGGAACATTGATCGTTCCATCGGTATTGATTGTTACTCCTGTTAAGCCTCCATCATTGGTGATATTGATGTTATCTGCGATATTACCATCGGTTGCAGCTACGCCATTAGCTGTATCTGGTCCGTTGCCGTTATCATCAAATACACTTGCTGTTGTACCTCCTGCTGCAGAATCAATAGGTGTTCCACTAAAGTCATCATTCTCTGCATTGATGCTTGGGTCTACATCTATAGTTACATCGGCTGTATCACAAATTGTTGGATCTACATCCAAACAAATCTGGTATGTTACTGTATAACTTCCTGCTGGTGTATTTGCTGGAACGTCTATAGTTCCATCTGTGTTGATTGTTACTCCTGTTAAGCCTCCATCATTGGTGATATTGATGTTATCTGCGATGTTTCCATCGGTTGCAGCTACGCCATCAGCTGTATCTATACCATTACCATTATCTGCAAATACACTTGCTGTTGTACCGCCTGCTGCTGAATCAATAGGTGTTCCACTAAAGTCATCGTTCTCTGCGTTGATACTTGGATCTACATCTATAGTCACATCTGCCGTGTCACAAATCGTTGGATCTACATCTAAGCAAATCTCATAAGTTACTGTATACGTGCCTGCTGTACTACCTCCTGGAACATTGATCGTTCCATCGGTATTGATTGTTACTCCTGTTAAGCCTCCATCATTGGTGATATTGATGTTATCTGCGATATTACCATCGGTTGCAGCTACGCCATTAGCTGTATCTGGTCCGTTGCCGTTATCATCAAATACACTTGCTGTTGTACCTCCTGCTGCTGAATCAATAGGTGTTCCACTAAAGTCATCATTCTCTGCATTGATGCTTGGGTCTACATCTATAGTTACATCGGCTGTATCACAAATTGTTGGATCTACATCCAAACAAATCTGGTATGTTACTGTATAACTTCCTGCTGGTGTATTTGCTGGAACGTCTATAGTTCCATCTGTGTTGATTGTTACTCCTGTTAAGCCTCCATCATTGGTGATATTGATGTTATCTGCGATGTTTCCATCGGTTGCAGCTACGCCATCGGCTGTATCTATACCATTACCATTATCTGCAAATACACTTGCTGTTGTACCGCCTGCTGCTGAATCAATAGGTGTTCCACTAAAGTCATCGTTCTCTGCATTGATGCTTGGATCTACATCTATAGTTACATCGGCTGTATCACAAATTGTTGGATCTACATCTAAGCAAATCTCATAAGTTACTGTATACGTGCCTGCTGTACTACCTCCTGGAACATTGATCGTTCCATCGGTATTGATTGTTACTCCTGTTAAGCCTCCATCATTGGTGATATTGATGTTATCTGCGATATTACCATCGGTTGCAGCTACGCCATCGGCTGTATCTATACCATTACCATTATCTGCAAATACACTTGCTGTTGTACCGCCTGCTGCTGAATCAATAGGTGTTCCACTAAAGTCATCGTTCTCTGCCGTAATAGTAAAGCTACATGAGGCTGGCGCAGTAGTTACATTTGAATTAGTCAATGTACATCCAGCATCGTCAGAAAAGGCAGCTGTTAAATCAATGGCGCCTCCATCTGCAGGTAATTGCACACCAATAAACGTATGAAATGTAGGGTCATCTAAACTACCAACCGCTACAGATGCTGTTCCATCTCCACTTAAATCTAAAGTTCCAGTTGTAGGTGCATTAGCAAAAATAACTGAGACATCAGCAGTAAAGAAATCATCACTGGTATTTAAAGGTGTTCCATTATCATTACAAACTGATTCATTTGATGTACTAATATTTGTTACCTCGCATACAAGGGATAAATTAAGTGCATCGACAAAGTTCCATGTTCTAGCGCAAGTCCCTCCTGAGAAAAATTCAAATAAGAACGTACCACTAGAAGGTGCTACGAAGGTAGCAGTCGGTCTAGTCCAAACATTTTCAGTTGGAGGTGCAGCAAATGTTAAAAACACAACTCCATCAAGTCTAATTTGTAATTCAGGAGTACATGCTGTACTTCCTGGTCTTGTTTCAATTAAATAATCAAAAGAAAAACTATAAGTCTCACCTCCAATTAGAGTAACATTTTGACCAATACCTTCTTCACCACCTCCTAAGGCTCTAAATCCAAAATAACAACCACCACTAGGTGATGCTGTTCTTGGAAAATAAGTACCATCCCAAGATCGCTCTCCTTCTGTTGATCTATCTGGTGTATTAGTTTTAATCCAACCATCTGGTGCTTCATCTCTATCGGCATCAATACCTGTACAGTCTGCTGCTGCTTGATCAAGACCAGGATTTGTTAGAATATTTTGTGAATTACCGTTCCAAGAAAATAAAATGGCCACAAAGATTAAAGCTCTGGACACCATTGAAACGTTTGTAAACGAGAATCGAGTAAAGATTTTCATATTATCTTAAGGTAAAATTATTTATATCTATATAAAATTTTATTATTCTAAACACTAGACTAATAACAACACCTTAAAATTTTAAACAAAAAAACCTAGTCACATACACAAGTATGTAAGAAGGAATATCTTATTTTTTGTAGGTTCAAAATAGTGCTATTAATCTATTATTATTTATGGAAAACCATCTAGAGGGACAATGGAAACCAAAAATAATGATTCTCCTTAAGAATATTTTAACAAGTAATTTCTTTTCGTTCATGGTTTAAAAATTATCGATGAAATACCAATTGCCAATCTACAAAGCTCAAAAAACCTTTGTTTTATTATGAATACTGTATGCTAACGATAGATAAATTATAATAATATCAATGGTTTTTAATCTTAAATAATTTATTAAAATTATATTTGCACCTACTAAAAATGACTATGACTTTTAAAGAGGAAATCAATAGACGACGTACATTTGGAATCATTTCACATCCAGATGCTGGTAAAACAACTTTAACCGAAAAATTACTTCTATTTGGAGGTGCCATTCAGGAAGCAGGTGCTGTAAAAAGTAATAAGATCAAAAAAGGTGCTACTAGTGACTTTATGGAAATAGAACGTCAAAGAGGTATATCGGTAGCCACTTCTGTTTTGGCCTTTGAGTATAATGGTATAAAAATTAATATTCTTGACACACCTGGTCACAAGGATTTTGCTGAAGACACATTTAGAACTCTCACTGCGGTTGATAGTGTTATTGTAGTTATTGATGTTGCAAAAGGTGTTGAGGAACAGACGGAAAAGCTTGTTGAAGTTTGTAGAATGCGTAATATACCAATGATCGTTTTTATTAACAAAATGGATCGTGAAGGTAAGGATGCTTTTGATCTCTTAGATGAAATTGAGCAAAAACTGGGTCTAAAAGTTGTTCCGCTGAGTTTTCCTATTGGAATGGGATATGATTTTAAAGGAATCTACAACATCTGGGAAAAAAACATCAACCTTTTTAGTGGAGATAGTAGAAAAGACATAGAAGAAACGATTGAGGTTAATGATTTAGCATCTTCAGAACTTGATACGCTTGTAGGCGATGTAGCTGCAGAAACTTTAAGAGAAGAAATAGAATTAGTAGATGGTATCTATCCTCAATTTAATAAAGACGACTACCTAAGTGGACAGTTACAGCCTGTCTTTTTTGGCTCGGCTTTAAATAATTTTGGAGTTAGAGAGCTTTTAGATTGTTTCGTTAATATTGCTCCAAAACCAAGACCAAAAAACAGTGAAGAGCGATTGGTACTACCTGATGAAGACAAATTTTCTGGATTTGTATTTAAAATTCATGCAAATATGGATCCAAATCACAGAAACCGACTGGCCTTCATAAAAATTGTTTCTGGTGAATTTAAGCGTAATACACCTTATCTCCATGTGAGACACAATAAAAAATTAAAGTTTTCAAGTCCAAATGCTTTTTTTGCTGAAAAGAAAGAAATTGTTGATGTTTCCTATCCAGGTGATATCGTGGGCCTGCAAGACACAGGTAATTTCAAAATTGGTGACACTTTAACTGAAGGTGAAGTCTTAAATTATAAAGGAATACCCAGCTTTTCACCAGAGCACTTTAGATACATCAATAACGCAGATCCTCTTAAGTCAAAACAACTTTATAAGGGTATAGATCAGCTTATGGATGAGGGAGTCGCGCAGTTATTTACACTAGAACTCAATGGAAGAAAAGTAATTGGTACAGTTGGTGCACTGCAATATGAGGTTATTCAATATAGATTAGAACATGAGTATGGTGCAAAATGTACATATGAAAATTTAAATGTGCACAAAGCTTGTTGGGTAGAAGCTGATGATATTAAAAGTGAAGAATATAAAGAATTTTTAAGAGTAAAACAGCGGTTCTTGGCTAAAGATAAGCATGGGCAATTGGTCTTTTTAGCGGATTCAGCCTTTTCTTTACAGATGACACAGCAAAAATACCCAAATATCATCTTTCATTTTACTTCAGAGTATAATTAAGTTAAAAAAAGTGCTGTTCATCTAAAATTTCAGAATAAATTTGTTTTTTAACGATGTTTTTATACTTTTAATCGATGATTAGGTTACGATAACATTTTAGTTATCTAAATTTAATATAGATTAAAACCCCAAAATTGATCTACTCATGAAAACAAATCCCAATGTTTTCAGTAATAGCGATATTACTGTAACATACAATCCGTGCAAGTGCATTAACGCTGAGCGTTGTGCCAAAGAACTTTCGAATGTATTCCGCCAATCCGTTATTCCTTGGATAGATTTAGATGGCGCATCTACAAAAAAGATTATTAAACAAGTTAAGAAGTGTCCTTCAGGTGCTTTACAGTTTCATTTAAACCAAGAAGTGGCATAAATCAATGATTTTTGTCTTATTGAAGTTGCTATACAATTTTCTAAGAAATAAGTATTTGCGAAGAACAAAGCTTGCTAAAGTAGCTTAACGACCTCTTATTCGGATACTAAGCATTCCGAAATAAACAACCATGCTTAACTACCTACATTATTTCAATAAAAAAGCCTTTGAAACAAAATTTCAAAGGCTTTTTTACAGTTATGCCTGTCCTGTTGGACCAAAATTTAAAGGAATTGGAGGTTGCTCATGGGACATTTCGAGCAACCATAAAAATGTCTTTTATCTGGACTTTATGCTTAAAAACTTAAGCCTGTCCTGTTGGACCAAAATTTAAAGGAATTGGAGGTTGCTCGTAATCTTTAATTTCTCCATGAGCCTTTTCGAAGCGATTTACATTATCTCCGAGAGCCTTTAACAAGCGTTTTGCATGCTGTGGTGTCAAGATAATTCTCGACTTCACCTTGCTTTTAGGAGTTCCTGGCATAATACTTACAAAATCGATTACAAATTCTGAAACCGAATGATTTATGATTGCTAGGTTGGAATAAGTCCCTTCTGCTATTTTTTCATCTAATTCGATGTTTATTCCTGGTTTTTTATTTTTATTTTCTTCTGCCATAACAAAATTGTTTGTATTTCCGTGGTACGGAAAGTTTATGATTATACATATTCTATTAAAAAAGCCTTCAAACAAATTAATGCGTGAAGGCTTTATTTTATAAACTCCTGCCTCCGCAGGATTTAGACCACTAATTAATTATAGTTCATCTCTTCTTTTGCTTTCATCATTTCATTGAATTCTTCTTTAGAACCTACGATGATGTTATCAAATTTTCTAACACCTGTTCCTGCCGGAATTCTATGACCAACGATTACATTTTCTTTCAATCCTTCAAGATCATCTACTTTAGCATTTACAGCTGCTTCGTTAAGAACTTTTGTTGTTTCCTGGAACGATGCTGCAGATATAAATGACTTAGTTTGTAATGAGGCTCTTGTAATACCTTGTAAGATAGGTGTAGCAGTAGCAGGTTGTGCATCACGTGCAGTTACTAATGCTTTATCTTCTCTACGTAATATTGAGTTCTCATCTCTTAACTCTCTTGATGTTAAAATCTGACCAGCTTTTAAATTCTCAGAATCTCCAGCTTCTTCAACCACTTTCATTCCGAAAATCTTATCATTTTCTTCTATGAAATCTGATTTATGAACCAATTGATCCTCTAAGAAAATAGTATCACCAGAATCAATAATTTTCACTTTACGCATCATCTGTCTAACAACAACCTCAAAGTGCTTATCATTAATCTTTACACCTTGTAAACGGTATACTTCTTGAACTTCATTCACTAAGTATTGTTGTACAGCAGCTGGTCCTTTAATATTTAAAATATCGTTAGGTGTAATAGAACCATCAGATAAAGGCATACCAGCTTTTACATAATCATTTTCTTGAACAAGAATCTGATTAGATAATTTCACTAAATATTTCTTGATCTCACCAAGCTTAGATTCAATAATGATTTCACGGTTACCTCTTTTGATTTTTCCAAAAGATACAACACCATCAATTTCACTTACAACGGCAGGATTAGACGGGTTACGTGCTTCGAATAACTCAGTTACACGAGGTAAACCACCTGTGATATCACCAGCTTTAGCAGATTTACGAGGGATTTTAACTAAGATTTTACCAACCTTAATTTTCTCTCCATCATCAATCATAAGGTGAGCTCCTACTGGTAAGTTATAAGAACGTATTGTTTCTCCTTTAGAATCTTCAATATGAAGTGTAGGAATTAATTTCTTGTTTCTAGATTCAGAAATTACCTTCTCTTGGAAACCAGTTTGCTCATCAATTTCTACTTGATAAGTGACACCTTGTTCGATGTTTTCATACTTTACTTTACCAGCAAATTCTGAAATAATTACACCGTTATATGGATCCCATTGACAAATCGTATCACCAGACTTCACTTTATCACCTGGTTTTACATAGATGAATGATCCATAAGGAATATTATTAGTACTTAATGTGATACCTGTTTTGGCGTCAACTAATTTTAATTCAGATGTACGAGATATAACAACATCTACTTCTTTTCCATCATTATCAGTACTCTTAACAATTTTTAAATCTTCGATTTCTGCAATTCCATCGAATTTCACTGTTAATTTATTTTCTTCTGAAATGTTACCTGCAATACCACCTACGTGGAATGTACGTAATGTTAACTGCGTACCAGGCTCACCAATTGATTGTGCAGCAACTACACCAACAGCCTCACCTCTTTGTACCATTTTACCAGTAGCAAGGTTACGACCGTAACACTTAGAACAAATACCTTTTTTAGCTTCACAAGTTAATGCTGAACGCACTTCGATTGAATCTAAAGCAGATGCTCCAATTCGTTTTGCAATGGCATCATCAATATGACCACCAGCTTCAATTAGCAACTCTTCTGTTAATGGATCATAAACATCATTTAAAGATGTACGACCAACAATTCTCGCCTCAAGAGTTTCGATAACTTCTTCATTCTTCTTCAACGGATTAACTTCAATACCTCTTAAGGTTCCACAATCTTCGGTGTAGATAATTACATCTTGAGATACATCAACTAAACGACGTGTTAAGTAACCAGCATCGGCAGTTTTAAGTGCTGTATCGGCAAGACCTTTACGAGCACCGTGAGTTGAGATAAAGTATTCTAAAATTGAAAGACCTTCCTTAAAGTTAGAAAGAATCGGATTTTCAATAATTTCCCCGCCTCCTGCATTCGATTTTTTAGGCTTTGCCATCAATCCACGCATACCTGTCAACTGACGAATCTGTTCTTTAGATCCACGAGCTCCAGAATCAAGCATCATAAACACTGAGTTAAATCCTTGTTGATCCTCACGGATACGTTTCATAGATAACTCTGTTAATTCAGCATTGGTAGAAGTCCAAATATCAATAACTTGGTTATAACGTTCGTTATTTGTAATTAATCCCATGTTATAGTTACCCATAATACCATCAACTAAGCCATTGGCTTTGTCAATCATACCTTGTTTTTCAGCAGGAATAATAATATCTCCTAAACTAAATGATAAACCACCTTGGAATGCGAACTTATATCCTAATGTTTTAATTTCATCTAAGAAAGCAGCAGTTTCTGGTACACTAGTCACTTTTAAGATACCATGAATAATATCTCTTAATGATTTCTTAGTTAATACTTCATTAATATATCCTGCAGCTTCAGGTACTTTTTCATTAAAAAGTACACGACCAACAGTTGTCTCAATGATTTGAGTTGTTAACTCACCTTCGTCGTTAAAATCTTTCGTACGAACTTTAATACCAGCATTAAGGTCAACTTTCTTCTCATTGTAAGCAATAGTTACTTCCTCAGGAGAGTAGAATGTTAATCCTTCACCTTTAACCGTATAATCCTTATCTGTTTTACGATGCTTAGTCATATAGTAAAGACCAAGTACCATATCCTGAGAAGGTACAGTTACAGGAGAACCATTAGCTGGGTTCAAAATATTATGAGACGCTAACATTAATAGTTGCGCTTCTAAAATTGCTTCAGGACCTAATGGTAAATGAACGGCCATTTGGTCACCATCAAAATCGGCATTAAATGCAGTACACACTAATGGGTGTAACTGAATTGCTTTCCCTTCAATTAATTTTGGTTGGAATGCTTGAATACCAAGTCTGTGTAATGTAGGAGCACGGTTTAGTAATACTGGATGTCCTTTAAGAACATTCTCTAAGATATCCCAAACAACAGGCTCTTTTCTATCTATAATTTTCTTTGCAGATTTTACAGTCTTTACGATACCTCTTTCTATCAGTTTTCTAATGATGAATGGCTTATAAAGTTCTGCTGCCATATTTTTAGGCAATCCGCATTCGAATAATTTTAATTCTGGTCCAACAACAATTACCGAACGTGCTGAATAATCTACACGTTTACCAAGTAAGTTCTGACGGAAACGTCCTTGCTTACCTTTTAATGAATCGGATAATGATTTTAATGGTCTGTTAGAATCTGTTTTAACTGCAGAAGCTTTACGTGTATTATCAAATAATGAATCTACCGATTCTTGTAACATACGTTTCTCATTACGTAAGATAACTTCAGGAGCTTTGATTTCAACTAAACGCTTTAAACGGTTGTTACGGATAATAACACGACGATAAAGGTCATTTAAATCAGATGTTGCAAAACGCCCACCATCTAAAGGCACTAAAGGTCTTAATTCTGGTGGAATGATTGGAATAGCCTTCATGATCATCCACTCTGGCTTATTCTCTCTATTGGCATTAGAATCTCTAAACGCTTCGACAACTTGTAAACGTTTTAATGCTTCAGTTTTACGTTGTTTAGAGGTTTCAGTGTTTGCTTTATGACGCAATTCAAATGATAATTCGTTTAAATCGATTCTTGATAATAACTCGATTAAACATTCAGCTCCCATTTTAGCAATAAACTTGTTAGGATCTGTATCATCTAGATGTCTGTTTTCTTGTGGAAGAGCTTCCATGATATTAAGGTACTCTTCTTCAGTAAGGAAATCCATTTTTTGTAATGGTTCTCCTTCGGCATTTTTAGCCTCACCTGGTTGAATTACCACGTATCTTTCGTAGTAGATAATCATATCTAAACGCTTAGATGGTAAACCAAGTAAGTATCCAATTTTATTTGGTAACGAACGGAAGTACCAGATATGAGCGACAGGCACAACAAGGTTGATGTGTCCAACGCGATCACGACGTACTTTCTTTTCTGTTACTTCAACACCACAACGGTCACAAACAATACCTTTGTAACGTATTCTTTTGTATTTACCACAAGCACATTCAAAATCCTTAACAGGACCAAAAATACGCTCACAGAATAAACCATCTCTTTCTGGTTTATGTGTTCGATAATTAATAGTTTCTGGTTTTAAAACCTCACCACGAGATGCTGCTAAAACAGATTCAGGAGATGCTAAACCAATTGAGATTTTATTAAATCTCTGTACTGTATTCTTATCTTGTCTTCTTGCCATAATATTATGTGGTTACCGTTTGGGCAACTCAAGAGTTGCCCTCACTAGCAAAATTTTTCAAATTATTCTTCTAATCTAATATCTAATCCTAATCCTTTCAATTCGTGCATAAGTACGTTGAAAGATTCAGGTAGTCCTGGTTCTGGCATTGGCTCTCCTTTTACGATAGCTTCGTAAGTTTTAGCTCTACCAATAACATCATCAGATTTTACTGTTAAGATTTCACGTAAAGTACTTGATGCTCCATAAGCTTCAAGTGCCCAAACCTCCATCTCACCAAAACGCTGACCACCAAACTGTGCTTTACCACCTAATGGTTGTTGTGTAATTAATGAGTAAGGTCCAATAGAACGTGCGTGCATCTTATCGTCAATCATGTGACCTAGTTTAATCATATAAATCACACCTACTGTTGCTGGTTGATCGAAACGATCTCCTGTTCCACCATCATATAAGTATGTATGACCAAATCTTGGTACACCGGCTTCGTCTGTAAAGCCATTGATCTGATCTAGAGTTGCACCATCAAAAATTGGCGTCGCATATGTACGTCCTAATTTTTGTCCTGCCCAACCTAAAACAGTTTCATAAATCTGTCCGATGTTCATACGCGATGGTACACCTAACGGATTTAATACGATATCAACAGGTGTTCCATCCTCTAAGAACGGCATATCTTCTTGACGAACAATACGAGCAACAATACCTTTGTTACCGTGACGTCCTGCCATTTTATCACCAACTTTTAATTTACGTTTCTTAGCAACATAAACCTTAGCTAATTTGATAATACCTGCTGGTAATTCATCACCTACAGAAATTGTAAACTTCTCACGACGCAATGATCCTTGAAGGTCATTTTCCTTAATCTTATAGTTGTGAATTAAATCTGCAACTAAGGTGTTTAAGTGGTCATCAGTTGTCCAAGTTCCTGAAGTTAAATGCGTATAATCGTCAACAGCATTTAACATCTTAAGTGTATATTTCTTCCCTTTAGGAATAATTTCTTCACCTAAGTCATTATAGATACCTTGAGCAGTTTTACCATTTACAAGAGCGAATAGTTTTTCAACTAAAACAGCTTGTAAATCATCGAACTTCTTATAGTAGATATTTTCTAATGCTTCAATATCTTCTTTATCTTTTGCTCTCTTACGTTTATCTTTGATGGCTCTTGAGAATAATTTCTTCTCAATAACAACACCGTGTAATGAAGGAGATGCTTTTAAAGATGCATCTTTTACATCACCAGCTTTATCACCAAAAATAGCACGTAATAATTTTTCTTCTGGTGTAGGATCAGATTCACCTTTTGGAGTAATCTTACCAATAAGAATATCACCTGGCTTAATCTCTGCACCAATTCTAATCATACCATTTTCATCAAGGTCTTTTGTTGCCTCTTCAGAAACGTTAGGAATATCATTAGTCAATTCTTCGTTACCTAATTTGGTATCTCTAACTTCTAATGAATACTCATCAATATGAATAGATGTAAATATATCGTCACGAACAACTTTTTCTGAGATTACGATTGCATCCTCAAAGTTATAACCTTTCCATGGCATAAAGGCCACTTTCATGTTACGACCTAGAGCTAATTCTCCATTTTCGGTAGCATAACCTTGACAAAGTACCTGTCCTTTTTTAACTTTATCACCTTTCTCAACGATAGGCTTTAAGTTAATAGAAGTTCCTTGGTTTGTTTTTCTAAATTTCACTAGTGGATACGTTTTAGTATCACTATCAAAACTTACCATTGCTTCCTCATCGGTACGTTCGTACTTAATTGTAATTTCATTAGCATCAACATACTCAACAACTCCATTTCCTTCAGCATTAATTAATACTCTAGAATCTGAAGCCACTTGACGCTCAAGACCTGTTCCAACGATAGGCGCTTGAGGGCGTAATAAAGGTACAGCTTGACGCATCATGTTAGACCCCATCAATGCACGGTTGGCATCATCATGCTCTAAGAACGGAATCAACGATGCCGAAATAGATGCAATCTGGTTAGGAGCAACATCAGTATAATGAACGTTAGCAGGATCTATTACTGGGAAATCACCTTCTTGACGTGCAATAATTTTATCTTCAAGAATTTTTCCATTATCATCAACACTAATATTCGCTTGAGCGATTAACATGTCTTCCTCTTCCTCTGCACTTAAATACGTAGGCGCATTCTTGATATCTACAACACCACCATCAGCTTTTCTATAAGGTGTTTCAATGAATCCCATTGAGTTTACCTTAGCGTATACAGATAGAGATGAAATTAATCCAATATTTGGTCCTTCAGGAGTTTCAATTGGACATAATCTTCCGTAGTGAGTATAGTGAACATCTCGAACCTCGAAACCTGCTCTTTCTCTAGATAAACCTCCAGGTCCTAAAGCTGATAAACGACGTTTGTGTGTAATCTCTGCTAATGGATTAGTTTGATCCATAAACTGAGACAACTGGTTTGTTCCGAAGAATGAATTAATAACAGACGATAAGGTCTTAGCATTAATCAAATCAATCGGCGTAAATACTTCGTTGTCACGAACATTCATACGTTCACGAATAGTACGAGCCATACGTGCCAAACCAACACCAAATTGAGAAGATAACTGTTCACCTACAGTACGTACACGACGGTTAGATAAGTGATCAATATCATCAATCTCTGCTTTAGAGTTGATTAACTCAATTAAGTATTTAATGATGGTAATGATATCTTCTTTAGTAAGCACTTGCTTATCCATTCCAATATCCAAACCTAATTTTTTGTTCATTCTGTAACGACCTACTTCACCTAAAGAGTAACGTTGGTCAGAGAAGAATAATTTGTCAATTATACCACGTGCTGTTTCCTCATCTGGCGGCTCAGCATTACGTAATTGACGGTAGATATGTTCAACAGCTTCTTTCTCAGAGTTTGTTGGATCTTTTTGTAATGTATTGTGAATAATTGCGTAATCTCCTTGTTGAGATGTTTCTTTGTGTAACAAAATAGTTTTTACACCAGCTTCAAGGATTTCTTCAATATTATCTTTGTCTATAACTGTATCACGATCTAAAACAATTTCGTTACGTTCGATAGATACAACTTCTCCTGTATCTTCATCAACGAAATCTTCATGCCATGTATTCAATACACGAGCGGCAAGTTTACGATCGATTACTTTTTTAAGTCCAGATTTTGATACTTTAACCTCTTCGGCAAGATCAAAAATCTCAAGAATATCTTTATCACGCTCAAAACCGATAGCTCTAAAAAGCGTAGTAACAGGTAACTTTTTCTTTCTGTCAATGTAAGCATACATTACCTGATTGATATCTGTAGCGAATTCTATCCAAGATCCTTTAAAAGGAATAACTCTTGCTGAGTATAATTTAGTACCATTTGCGTGAAATGATTGACTAAAGAATACACCAGGAGATCTGTGTAATTGAGAAACAACTACACGTTCTGCACCATTGATACAGAAAGTTCCGCTTGGAGTCATGTAAGGGATTGTTCCTAAATATACATCTTGAACAATCGTCTCAAAGTCTTCATGTTCTGGATCTGTACAGTACAGTTTTAAACGCGCTTTTAATGGCACACTGTATGTAAGTCCTCTTTCGATACATTCTTCAATTGTATATCTAGGTGGATCGATAAAATAATCCAAGAACTCTAGTACGAATTGATTACGAGTATCTGTAATTGGAAAGTTTTCCATGAAGGTATTGTACAGTCCTTCATTTCCTCTTTCTTCTGATTTTGTCTCTAACTGGAAAAAATCCTGGAAGGATTTGATTTGAATATCCAAGAAATCTGGATATTCAGTTCTGTTTACTATGGAAGAGAAATTTAATCTTTCAGCTGTATTTGCTAACATCGATGAACGAGATTTTGATTAAAAAAATAACTAGTTTATTTGTGCACCTTTTTTATACACAAAAGGGTTTAGGTCATTCCGAGTGTTTCGGAAGACCTAAACCATAATTTGTAGGTTTGTTAAGCTTACTTAAGCTCAACCTCTGCTCCTGCTTCCTCTAATTGAGATTTTAGAGCTTCAGCTTCGTCTTTAGCAACACCTTCTTTGATAGCACTTGGTGCTTCGTCTACTAAACCTTTAGCTTCTTTTAATCCTAAACCAGTTAATTCTTTAACTAATTTTACAACAGCTAATTTAGAACCACCTGCTGCTTTAAGGATTACGTCGAATTCTGATTTTTCTTCAGCTGCGTCTCCACCTGCTGCTGCTCCACCTGCTGCTACTGCTACTGCTGCTGCTGCTGGTTCGATACCATATTCGTCTTTTAATATTGTAGCTAATTCATTAACTTCTTTTACTGTTAAATTAACTAATTGTTCTGCGAAATCTTTTAAATCTGCCATTTCTATCGTTTTTAATAATTTTAATAAAATATAATTTGTTTAAGTGCGTACTTATTTGATTATCCTTCTTTTTCGGATAATGTTTTGATGATACCTGCTAATGTTCCACCACCTGATTTAAGTGCTGAAATAACATTCTTAGCTGGTGATTGTAATAATGTCACAATCTCTCCAATCAATTCTTCTTTAGACTTGATATCAACTAACATGTCTAATTGATCGTCTCCTAAGTAAATTGCTTCTTCAATAAAAGCTCCTTTAAGCAAAGGCTTTTCAGATTTTTTACGGAAGGCTTTAATTACTTTAGCTGGAGCATTACCAGTTTCAGAATACATTACAGAGGTATTACCTTTTAAAACTGTTGGAAGGTCTCCGAAATCTCTTTCAGAAGCTTCCATAGCTTTAGTTAATAATGTATTTTTTACTACATTTAATTTTACATCTGCTTTGAAACAAGCGCGACGTAAATCTGAAGTGCTACCTGCATTTAATCCAGAGATATCTGTTAAATAGATATTTGTATTATCTGCTAACTGTGCAGTTAACTCTTCAATTACTTGTGATTTTTCTTCTCTTGTCATAATATTAAAGATTTAACTACTTATGCGAATTTTACGTCAATCGCAATACTTGGGCTCATTGTACTAGATATAAATACACTTTTCATGTAAACACCCTTTGCAGCAGTTGGTTTCAGTTTGTTTAAAGTCGTTAACAATTCCATTGCGTTGTCCTTAATTTTATCAGCACTAAATGATGCTTTTCCAATTGGAGCGTGTACAATTCCTGTCTTGTCTACTTTAAAATCGATCTTACCAGCTTTAACTTCAGATACTGCTTTTGCAACATCCATTGTTACTGTTCCTGTTTTTGGATTTGGCATTAAACCTCTTGGACCTAATACTCTACCTAATGGACCTAGTTTACCCATAATAGCTGGCATAGTAACGATAACGTCAACATCTGTCCAACCACCTTTGATTTTTTCTAGGTATTCATCTAATCCTACGTAATCAGCACCTGCAGCTTTAGCTTCCTCTTCTTTATCTGGAGTTACTAATGCTAGTACCTTCATGTCTTTACCTGTTCCGTGAGGAAGAGATACAACCCCTCTTACCATTTGATTAGCTTTACGAGGATCAACTCCAAGTCTAACCGCTAAATCAACAGAGGCATCAAACTTTGTATACGTAATTTCTTTTAATAGTGCTGAAGCTTCTTCAAGAGAATATAATTTATTCTTCTCTACTTTAGCTCTTGCTTCTTTTTGTTTTTTTGTCATTGCCATTTCAAAACGTTTTTAGTTAGGAGCTTCTCCGCCTCTAACAGTGATACCCATTGATCTTGCAGTTCCTGCAACCATCTTCATTGCAGAGTTTACGCTAAATGCATTTAAATCTTGCATTTTGTCTTCTGCGATAGCTTTCACTTGATCCCAAGTTACTTTTGCTACTTTTTTTCTGTTCGGTTCACCAGATCCTTTTTTTACTTTGGCCGCTTCCAATAATTGTACCGCAGCTGGAGGAGTTTTAATAACAAAGTCGAAAGACTTGTCTTTGTAAACAGATATTACAACTGGAAGAACTTTACCAGGTTTATCCTGAGTTCTAGCGTTGAATTGCTTACAAAATTCCATGATATTAACTCCAGCAGCTCCTAAAGCGGGTCCAACCGGTGGCGATGGATTCGCAGCACCTCCCCGAACTTGTAATTTAACTACTTTACCTAATTCTTTTGCCATTTTAAAAATTTTAGTTTTGCATATCTTTCATGTGGAAGCAAAAAAGACATACTATCTATATTTGTAACAATTATTATACTTTTTCAACTTGCATATAACTTAATTCTAATGGTGTTTTTCTTCCGAAAATCTTAACCATAACTTCAAGTTTACGCTTTTCTTCATTTATCTTTTCGATTGTACCATCAAATCCATTGAATGGTCCATCTATAACTTTTACTGTTTCTCCAAGTGTGTAAGGTATAGCAACATTTGCATCGGCATCTACAGCTAATTCATCTACTTTACCTAACATTCTGTTTACCTCAGATTGTCTTAATGGTACTGGATCTCCTCCTTTAGTTTCTCCTAAAAATCCAATTACATTTGTAATAGATTTAATAATATGAGGAATCTCACCACTTAAATTTGCCTGAATCATAATATATCCAGGAAAATAAACACGTTCTTTATTTATTTTCTTTCCGTTACGAATCTGGATAACTTTTTCTGTTGGAACGAGTACTTGATCTACATAATCTTCTAAACCTAATCTAGAAATTTCATTCTCGATATAGGTTTTGATTTTGTTTTCTTGACCACTTACGGCTCTAACAACGTACCACTTTTTATTTGTATTAGTTTCAGACATTCTCTGTGTTGTTTTAGTTATATTAAATCAAAGTAAGCCTTAATTACTTTACTAAAAACAGTATCAACTCCCCAAATAGCTAATGAGAATATGATTGAAAATACAGCCACTAAAACGGTTAAGCTTTGCCCTTCTGCCAATGTTGGCCAAGACACATTATTCTTTAACTCGTCAAAAGATTCTTTTATATAATTTACAATTCCTGCCATTTGTTTTGTATTTGCACGGGTTGAGAGACTCGAACTCCCGACACCTGGTTTTGGAGACCAGTGCTCTACCAACTGAGCTAAACCCGTAAATATAAATCAAGGCGTTCCGACAAATCGGAACACCTTAATTAATATTTATTTAATAAATATTTAGTCTAAAATTTCAGTAACCTGTCCAGCACCTACTGTTCTACCACCTTCACGAATTGCGAAACGTAAACCAACGTTCATTGCAATTGGTTGAATTAATTCAACTTTAATAGTAAGGTTATCTCCAGGCATTACCATTTCAACTCCATCAGGAAGCGCAATGTTTCCAGTAACATCAGTTGTACGTACGTAGAACTGTGGACGGTAGTTATTATGGAATGGAGTGTGACGTCCACCTTCTTCTTTCTTAAGGATATAAACCTCAGCTTTGAAGTTTTTGTGTGGAGTTACAGATCCTGGCTTAGTAATTACCATACCTCTAGAGATTTGAGTTTTCTCAATACCTCTTAATAAGATACCAGCGTTATCTCCAGCTTCTCCTCTATCAAGGATTTGACGGAACATCTCGATACCTGTAATGGTTGAATTTAATTTCTCAGCACCCATACCAATAATCTCAACTGGATCACCCGTATTAGCAACACCAGTTTCGATACGACCTGTAGCAACAGTTCCACGACCAGTAATTGAGAATACATCTTCAATTGGCATTAAGAAAGGCTTGTCCATATCACGCACTGGCTCTTCAATCCAAGCATCAACAGCTTCCATTAATTCCATTACTGTATCTACCCATTTTTGCTCACCGTTAAGTGCACCTAAAGCAGAACCAGCAATTACAGGACCATTATCTCCATCATACTCATAGAAAGATAATAAATCTCTGATTTCCATTTCTACTAATTCTAATAACTCATCATCATCAACCATATCCACTTTATTCATGAATACAACGATACGTGGAATACCTACCTGACGTCCTAAAAGGATGTGCTCACGAGTTTGTGGCATTGGACCATCTGTAGCAGCTACAACTAATATTGCACCATCCATTTGAGCAGCACCAGTAACCATGTTCTTTACGTAATCGGCGTGACCTGGACAGTCAACGTGAGCGTAATGACGATTAGCTGTTGCATATTCAACGTGTGATGTATTAATTGTAATACCTCTTTCTTTCTCCTCTGGAGCGTTATCAATTTGATCGAAATCTTTTGCTTCAGATAAACCTGCATCAGCTAATACTTTAGTAATAGCAGCAGTTAAAGTTGTTTTACCGTGATCTACGTGTCCAATTGTACCTATATTAAGGTGTGGTTTTGAACGATCGAAAGTTGCCTTTGCCATGTTTAATTTATTTAATCTTAATTTATATTAGTGTTCAATTTAATTTTCTTTCTAAAAAAAGAGCCAATGACGAGATTTGAACTCGTGACCTCTTCCTTACCAAGGAAACGCTCTACCCCTGAGCTACACCGGCGTAAAGTGTTTACTTCCTCATTTAAACTAAATGAGATTCCTGCCTTCGCAGGAATTTTTTGAGCGAGAGACCGGGTTCGAACCGGCGACATTCAGCTTGGAAGGCTGACGCTCTACCAACTGAGCTACTCTCGCATTTAATAATTGCTTTATCAATTATAAGGTTTCAATATTTCAAAGTCTATTTTTAGAATCAAGCTTTCTAAAAATAATTTTTATGGATTGGTGAACCAATCCAAAGAACTTTTAAATGTAGTTTCACAAAAGAAAACTTTTGACAACTCCTATTAAAAAATTCTTTGTGGGGAGAGCAGGATTCGAACCTGCGAAGACGTAGTCAGCAGATTTACAGTCTGCCCTCGTTGGCCGCTTGAGTATCTCCCCAATTTTAAAGAACTTTTGCTAAAATTAACACCTGTTATTTTTAGACTTTTTTAGAGCCGATGGAGGGACTCGAACCCACGACCTGCTGATTACAAATCAGCTGCTCTAGCCAGCTGAGCTACATCGGCTTTTCTATAACTTTTTCGCTATAAAAAAAGCCCGCTATTTCTAACGGACTGCAAATGTAAAGATTTATTTATTTATTCAAAACATTTTTTGAAAAATTTTATCAGATATGTGCTCTTAATTTTTCTTTTCGCTTTTTTAACTGTCTTTCTAGAGAGGAAACTGCCATATCTGTTCCTTCTTCAAATGTTTTGCACTGTTTTTTTACAATAAAACTATCGCCTGGTACTCTAACTCGTGCTTCAAAAACTTTATTCTCCTTATCGCTTGTATTTTCAACTTTCAAATACACATCAGATTGTATGACTTTATCATAGAACATATCTAACTTATCCATTCGTTTTTGAATGAAATCAATTAGCTTTCTGTCTGCGGTGAAATTTACAGATTGTGTGTTTACCTTCATAATCGTTCTTTTATTGGTTAGACAATATTATTTTTTACTTCTTGGATGTGTATTAGAATACACTTTCTTTAATTCGGCTATACTATTATGTGTATAGACTTGAGTTGCTGCTAAACTTGAATGACCAAGAAGCTCTTTTACAGCATTTAGGTTTGCACCTTGATTAAGCAAATGAGTCGCAAATGAGTGCCTTAAAATATGCGGACTCCTTTTTACTTTGGTAGATACATTACTAAAGTAATCATTTATAATTCTGTAAACAAGAGTTTCATAAATTTTAACCCCTTTTTTTGTTAAAAACAAATGGGAATTATCTACAATGGTTTCTAAATTATTTCTTAGATGCAAATAGTCTTCAATAGTTTTTACAACAGAATCTATTAGAGGTATCAATCGTTCCTTATTTCGTTTACCTAAAACTTTTAATGTGTTATTGGATAGATCTACGTCAGATATTTTTAATTGAACCAATTCAATACGACGAATACCAGTTGCATAAAATAGTTCTATAACTAATCGGTTTCTTAACCCTTCAAAATCTTTGGCAGAATTTAGCGCCTCTAAAACTTGTTTCATTTCAACTTCTGAAAAAGGAACCTGTACTTTTTTACTTACCTTAAGAGCTTTATGTTTTGCCAATGGATTGACTTCAATACTTTTTGTTTTAATTAGAAATTTATAATAAGTGTTTAGAGAAGATACTTTCCTGTTGATACTTCTATTTGAGATTCCGCTCTCCACTAAATTGACTATCCAATGTCTAATTTGTTGGTAATTAATATATATTATAGAATCTGCATCAAATTCTGAAGTTATAAAAAGCTGAAAATCTTCTAAATCGTTTACATAAGCTTTCAGTGTTAGCTTAGAATAATTTTTCTCTAACAATAAATAATCTGAAAACGCTTTAAAAGCCATATAAATAATATTTACTCTTGAAGTATATAATAAATGTACAACCTTTTATTTGTATTTCATTTGATCGCAAAAAAAATCCTGCTAGTTCTAGCAGGATTTATATAGTATAAAAAACACGAATTATACAGCTTCTTGATCTCTAAGACCTTGAACATACTGTGCTTTTTGTATTTGTGCTCTACGTGCGATTGAAGGTTTGGTAAATTGCTTACGTTCTTGCAACTGGTTTTTAACCGTTGTTTTCACAAACTTACGCTTGTAACGTTTTAACGCTCTATCTATATTTTCTCCTTCTTTAACTGGAATTATTAACATAGTTCTTAACCTCCTCTCTTTTAGAATTTTTAAGGCTGCAAATATAGAAACTAATTTAAAATGTCCAATTAATTTTTTTAAATATTTTTAATTGTCTTTAAACAGCGAAGCACGAGTACTCAAATCTTCAATGAGCTTTTCATCTTCTTCACTTTCTAGAAGAATATTATAGTTTTTCCAAAAGTCTTTATTATATGGCTTTGGAGAGAAGATATCCATATCCCATTTATCATTAAGAGTTGTTTTAATAACTTCTTTATCTAAAATTATTTCGGAGAATAGTATTTCCTGTACAGTATAATAATAGCGTTCTTCTTTATTATAACGTTCCTTCTCTTCGTCACTTACTTTCTCATCAGCTTTAAAACCAACATTCACCAATTTAGGTGTTTCATAATAAATATAGTTGGGATACATTTTATCTTCATATTCAATATAAGTAATCACCAACTTATGATTAACCTGTGTATCGAATAACCGTTTGCTTCTTACCTTTTGAGCATCAGAAGCAGCTATGAGTTCATACTCTATCTTTTTGATCGCGTAATTGTCATAATAAATATATAACCATCCATTAGCAACATAACCCTCATTAAAAATACCTTTAGTACCAAGTCCTACGAAATCTGTACTTTCTGAAATTTTAATTTTATAGATTTTTCGGTCGTTATCTACTAGTATTGTATCCAATTCAAATTGATGTTTATCTAGGATATTTTCTCCAAATAATGCTTTAGCATCATCAGCATTACGCAGAAGATTCAATTTCCCTTGAAATATATTCTGAAGACCATTAACACGATTATCATTCCATTTTATAGCATCTACCAATTGAGAGGTACGCAATTGACTTCGCCTTACATCCTTAGGTTTTAAACGACGACTTCTTGTTGTTTGATTTTTATAGGATACATATGAAAAAATACTATCTACATCTCTCAAGTCGTAACTCTTTCGCATTTGATCTACATTGATCTTCAAATAATCTGAACTTTTAGAACCATAACCAGAATCATAAACGGTTATCGCACTTTCGATAAGCCATTTAAATTCTACTTTGTTACGTTCCTTATGTCTTAAAAATCCTTTTTGAATGTAGGCAGAATCTGGTAAATTATTAGAGAGCTTTTCCATTGCTCTTAGTACTATTTCGTTACCAGTTTTTGGTCGTGTTTCGGCAATAAGGACAATCTCATCTAATGACGCGACATCCTCCTCTAAGTAGACGTCGACTGAATTATCAAATTCATTGACAGGCACTTTGAAACTTTTATAACCAATTGACGAAATAATTAAAGTGTCTTTTTCAAATTCTTGTGGCACTTGAAGTAAAAATTTTCCATCCGAATTACTTACCGTACCTATTGTTGTATTCTTAACATAGATACTAGCACTTTCAATAGGAAGTAAAGTTGTAAAATCTACAATCTTATTTTTAACTTCTGTTTGCGAAGTTGCTGTAATTGTAAAAAACAGTATGCTTAATGCAAGACAATATTTTAAATGTTTAATTCCCATACCATATATTCTATTTATTAACCGAACTGTTTAGTTCATACCTATTTCCGAAGAAAATTAAGTCGCTGGTTTATAGTCCTTATCGTCAATTGTCATCTTCGCTATGATTTCTCTGAGAATCTCCGAAGTACCACCACCTATTGGTCCTAATCTGCTATCACGCAATAACCTTGCCATTGGATATTCTTCCATATAACCATAGCCTCCTAAAAATTGAAGACACTGGTATATCACCTCATCTGCCATTTTAGTTGATCTTAGCTTTGAGATCGTTGCTTCTTTAACTACATATTCACCTTTATCTAAACGACTAGTAACTGCATAATTAAATTCTTTACACATGATCATATCTGCATAACAATCTGCAAAACTATGACGAAGCGCTTGAAACTTGTCAATAGACTTTCCGAAAGCTTGTCTTTCACTCATATATTGTTTTGCATAATCTAAAGCATACTCTGCTCTTGCATGAGCATTAACGCCCATAATTAAGCGCTCTAAAGCAAAGTGTTGCATGATGTATGGAAATCCTTTATTTTCCTCTCCCATTAGATTTGAGGCTGGAATCTTGACGTTATCAAATGCAATTTCACCTGTATCAGATGCACGCCATCCTAATTTATCCAATTTAGTTGCTGAAACGCCAGGCACATCACGATCTATAATAAAAATACTAATTCCTTTATTTCCAAGTTCTGGGTTTGTTTTAGCTGCAACCACTAGATAGTCACTATAAACACCATTAGTAATGAATGTTTTAGAGCCATTTATCACATAACTATCGCCTTCTTTTACTGCTGTAGTTCTCATTCCTGCAACGTCACTACCTCCAAAAGGTTCAGTAATACATAAACAGCCTATTTTGTCTCCGGCAATACTAGGAGCCAGATATTTCTCTTTAATGGCATGATCGCCTTCTTTATTAACATGAGTCATTGCTAAATAAGCGTGTGCCCAAATGGCCGCTGCAAATCCTCCAGAATCAATTTTTTGAAGTTCCTCAAGCAGAATAACAGTGTAAAATAAATCGAGATTCATTCCTCCGTATTCCTCTGGATACGCCAAGCCAAAGAAACCCATCTCGCCAAACTTTTTCCATATGAACCGTTCAATATGTCCAGTTTCTTCCCATTTTTCGATATGAGGAACAACTTCTTTTTGTAAAAAATCTTTTAAACTTTGTCTGAATAATTCATGTTCTTCTGTGAAGTACATACTGCTCATAGTCTGCTTTTTTAGTAATCATTAATCGAATGTCAAATATAACTCAATTATCTCACTTTTTTTAACAGGAAAACCTTTAACTTTTGTTAATTCATCTAAAGATTTAAATCCTTCTCTAAGCGTACGTTGTTCTATGATATTATAGGCAATTTCGTAATCAATGTATTTTATGGTAACCAGCTCTTCTATTGTAGCCGTATTAATATGTATTTTAGTAATAGGTGTTCCTGATTTAACAGTAAACTGGTTTAGTACACGACCAATAACTTCTGAAGACAAACCATATACTTCCTTTAGTTGAACATCTGCCACGAATCCACCTATTCTGCTTCTATAATTTACGATACGTTCAGAAAGTGCCTCACCTATACCATTTACTTTTTTTAATTGTGATGCTGAAGCTGTATTTAAATCTTGTTTTTCAGTAAATGTTTTAGGTTTTGAATTATCTGAAAATGAACTATTGTATTCACGCTTTGGTTTTGGATTTGTAACCCAATCTGGAAACTTAAAATATGGAGAGATCTCTGCTAAAAGAGCATCAGACACTTCAGTCACTTTTTGAAATTCCTTTGCAGAATTAATCCATTTATTTCCTTTTCTAAACTCATGAAGTCTATCAAGTTCTTCAGCAGACATACCAAGCGTATATCCTTTATAATCTGTTATAAAGTTGGGGTTAAATGGAAATATTCTGGGTTGGCTATTTTTTAACTTTAATTGTTTGAGCGAATCCACTTCTGCTCTATATGCATGTACTAGAGATGTATCCTTTTCAAATTCTTCCGAGGAAAAATCAACAACATAAATAATACCTTGAAAAATTAATATGAGTAGTATTAATGCAAAAATCCCACTTCGCTGTTGTTTAGTAAACATGAAGTGGGATTTTATATTTGACATATTGCAATATGTTATTTCGATTTATTCGCTTTTATAGCATCTAAATAACGTGTTAATTGCTTCCTAACCACAGGGAACAAGAAGAATAGACCAATCATATTAGGGAAGATCATAGCAAAGATCATGGCATCTGAGAATTTCCATATTGATCCCATACTTGCCGCCGCTCCAATTACAACGAATAATAAAAACAGTACTTTATAAACTAAATCTGCTGTCTTACCTCTTCCAAATAAAAACTTCCAAGACTGTAAACCATAGTATGACCATGATATCATTGTAGACACAGCGAACAATACTACAGCAATAGTTAAGAATATGTTTGAGTAAGGTATGTATTGAGCAAATGCTTTAGAAGTAATTCCAGCACCTTCAAATGGTTGACCATCAATAAAGACAACACCTGAACCATCTCCACCATATTCAAAGAAACCTCCAAAGTTAAAAATCACGATCACTAGAGCTGTCATTGTACAAATTAAAACTGTATCAATAAACGGCTCTAAAAGTGCCACTAATCCTTCTGAAGCTGAGTATTTTGTTTTCACAGCTGAATGCGCAATTGACGCCGAACCAGCTCCTGCTTCATTAGAGAATGCTGCTCTTTGAAATCCGACTAATAACACCCCAATTATTGAACCAACACCGAATGCTGTTGGGTTAAATGCTTCATTTACAATTAAACCTATGGCATCATCAATTAAACTAAAGTTGCTTAAAATGATATATAGACACGCAGCTACATACATCACAGCCATAAATGGCACTACCTTTTCTGTAACTTGAGCAATACGCTTAATACCTCCAATAATAATGATACCTACTAGAATAGCTAAGACTACACCTACAATAGCACCTGCAGCTGAACTTTCCCAATTAAATAATTCTTTAATTACGATAGTTGCTTGATTAGATTGTGCTGCATTTCCACCACCAAAAGATCCACCAATACAAAACACAGCAAATATAGCTGCTGCTACTTTTCCTAAAGTTTTAAATCCTTTTGATTTTAAACCTTTACTAATGTAATACATTGGACCTCCATATACTGTACCATCTTCATCCACATCTCTATATTGTACACCCAAAGTACATTCAACAAATTTTGTTGACATCCCAAGCAATCCACATATAATCATCCAAAATGTAGCTCCAGGTCCACCTAGCGCAATTGCTAGTGCAACACCTGCAATATTCCCGTTACCTACTGTACCAGAAACTGCGGTTGCTAGTGCTTGGAAATGACTCACCTCCCCTTCTTTACTTTCATCTCTAATTGTTTCTATAGCATCTCCACCTGGTGTAGGATCACCATACATTGAGTCTGAAGTTGCATGATCTATATCATCGTATTTACCTCTAACAACATTAATCGCTTTTCCGAAAAAACGAACGTTAGGAAAACCAAAATAAATCGTAAAAAATAGTGCACTACCTACTAATAAAACCAATACAAATGGAATGGTAATAGTATCACTTTGATAAACAGGAAAGAAAATTGCATCAAAAAAGCCATCTGCTACAGGCTGAAATGCCTCGTCAATTTTTTGATCAAGTCCTTTTTCGTCATCTTGAGCATATGTTAATAATGGTAAAATAACGGCGAAAATTGAAAGAAGATATTTCTTCATACTTGAAGTATTTTAAATTAGTTAGTTTTTATTAAGGCCACAAGATGCTAAAAAAAATCGACTTTTTAAAGTACACCCTGTTAAAATGAAAATGAGATTAGTCTATACCATAAAGCGAGTTCAACTTTTGTATTTGCTCCGGGCGCCCTAAAACAATAATTTTCGACTTCGGCTCTAATTTCATATCAGCTTCTGGGTTAACAATGTAATCTCCCGAACTATCTTTATAACCTATTACTGTACAACCTGTTTTCTTTCTAAGATCTAAATGTCTTAAAGTCTCTATTTTAGACGTTGTAAATAGCATTTCTACACCGACTTCTTCTATATTGACATTTCCTTTATCAACTATTGACAGATTATCAATAAATTCAATCAAATCTGGCACAACTACTAATGAAGCCATATGGTCTCCACCAATCATATCTGGCAAAATGACATTATTTGCACCTGCCAATTTTAATTTTTGATAGGACGTTTCTTGTGATGCACGACTAATGATATTCATCTCGTGATTAATCTGTCTTGCCGACAATACAACAAATAAATTATCAGCATCATTAGGTAAAGCGGAAATCAGAGTTTCTGCTCGATCAACACCAGCCTGTAATAAAATTTCATCTTCATTAGCATTTCCAAATACAAAAGGAACCATCTCACTCTGAAACTTTTCAAGTACTTCTTTATCTTTTTCTATGACAACAAAAGGCTTTTTATAGGCAAGAAGTTTTTTTGCTGCTTGTTTTCCATTTCTTCCATAACCACAAATAATAATATGATTATTAAAACTATCAATTTTCTTTTGCATCTTTTTTTGTTTTAATTCTTCAAAATTGTTCTTGCTTAAAATATACTCTGTAATTACTGTAATGGCATATCCAAGAATAACAACGCTAGCCATAATTAGAAATATGGTAAAAATCTTAGCATTTTCATCTAGTGGCTGAACCTCTCCAAACCCAACAGTAGTTACTGTAATTACGGTCATATACAATGAATCTACCCAAGAATAATCAGATATAATTCTAAAGCCTAACACACCAATAACTAGCAGCAATAACAACAAAAGAACTGCTGTATATATCTTTCCTTTAAATAACTTTATTAATGGACTTATTGGTCTTATCACGTGCTAATTAGTTTAAAGATCAAATACTGAGGAGCGTTTGGTATAGACAATATCTTTGATTTTAATCCAGAACGCAAAAAACAAATACAATGCAAAACCGAATCCGAGTGTAGCAAACGTCAAATACATAAATGAAGTCCGAACTACTTTTGCTCTAATACCTAAACGATCAGCAATACGCTGACAAACATAATAGCCACGTTTTTGGAAATAGTAGAGTATTTGATAAAATATTTTCACACTGCAATTTAAACTTTATTTACTTAAAAGTGAATTTCCAATAGCACATTTTAAACACTTGTTTTTATTACAATAATTTTGCTTAAGTTGAATGAGCGCTTGAGAGGTCATTGCAGATTTCGAAACCAGTTTTAAGGCATTAAAACCTTCAACAATAGAATTCTTTTCAGAAGCAATCTTATCAATAATTTCAACTATCACATCCTCTTTACTCTCCATTTTTTGCTTTGCATGATAAAATTTTAAAGGCAGTATTGCATTAATTAAAAGCAAATCGACAAAAGACTTGGTTATTATTTTTTTTAATGGTTTCGTTTCTTTACCAAACGTATAGTGTGATTCCCAAAATGATGATGTTGGCACTTCAAAGAGCGCGTAATAATCTGAAAGTTTATCAATAGACATCGCTTTAGAAAAAAGATGATGTTCTTTAAAATACAAATTGGCCAGTTGTGATAATCGAATAGTTGGAAAATTTAAAGGTCGTAATCTAAAAAACTGTAGCGGAATAACACCATGATTTTCTAACTGAAATTTTTGTTTCAAAAAATGATACTCTTTCTGCAATTCTTTATAATAAGAATGATCACAATTACCACTTAGTAGTCTTGATTGTCCAAAAAACAATGCTTCTAGTGACAGTACATTACTTTGGGATTTTCTAATTACCGAAAAATCCATAGAGTTAGCCAAACTAAGAAATGAATCTCCGTTAACTTTAAGTCCGAAAGTTTTCGTCAATAACTTAAACAACACTGACTCCCAGTTATTTTTTGTAGCCTTAAGCAAATGCTCAATATACTCTGATTTATGCTCCAAGCGCTCAAAATATAAACGTTCTAACCAATGAGTCATTACAAAATTTGAAACATCAGCGAAGTCTTTTTCACAATTAATCCATACGTTTTTTGTTGAAAAGAGTGTTTTATAATTATCCAATAAATCTTTATTAATAATTGACTTAAGCTCTAGGGTGGGAATTATCGAATTGTCATGTCTAAAGATTTCGGTGTCATGCTCATAAACCACATGCAATATAACATTGTCATAGGATGGATCTTGTTCATGACCATGAACAAACCAATCACTTGATTTTATATGAATCTCTATATTGCCTGCCCAAAGTTGATTCCCTATACGCAACTGACCATTGAAAAAATCTGGACCGCTATTGGAATTCAATCTTCCACCCGAGATTATTTCCAACGGTTCATGCTGCGTAGTCTTTAAATCAAAAACATCAATTTTTTTATAATTCCATACATAATGAAGAAATGCTTCTTGCATGAATACAAATATATAGAATATTTTCTATATACAATATATTTTTAAAAAAATTGTAATTTTAACAGATATGAAACTAATCATGAAAAACTACTACCTACTCCTTACTGCTATTCTAATCTTCTCTTGCACCACTTCAGAAAATGTAATTCCTGAAATGGAAGAAGACATTTTTGTTACTGCATTTACTAGCAAAGAATTCTTTTCTAATGGTGCTATAAAAGACTCTGTATACTATACCTTAAATAATGACAAAATTGTGGATTACTCAGGTTTTATCTGGTTTAGCGGTAATCATAGAACTGTTAACAAGACTTATAACTATACCGGCAACAACCTGAGTGAAACCATTTATTTTTATGAAGATGAATTACATGAAAAAGACACATTTACATATGATGATTCAGAAAATTTATTAGAGGTTAATAGAACGCATTATCAACAGCCCACTTTATTTAATGACAGGTATGCATATACCCACACTAATGATACAATTTATAGGGCTCGTTACCGAACTTATGACGATGGTCTTACCGAAGATATTATTACTGAAAGTAAATATGTATTTGATGCCAACGATAATCTTATATATTATGATATTTATAGTTATTCTTCATACTTTTTAACAACTATTGAGATGAATTATGATACTAATGACAATATGCTATTAGAGTCAAGGACGTTTAATTACCCTAATGTAGTAACATATACAAATACATTTACTTATGATTATAGTAGTTTAAACACCTTATTTGAAATCAATAAAAACTCGTTTGGTAAAAAAAATTATATCCTCTTTCATTATTTTGACTTAATTGATACCTATTGGAGGATTAACACAAAAAACATTTGTAAAAACAGTATGTCCAGTTACGCTTCAACTTACGAAGACCCCATTATATATACATTTGAATTCAGCAATGAATTAGGAGAAGATGATTATGCGCAAACAAACACTTACAAAACCTTTATATTAGGAGATTTTTATACTGATAATATTATTGAATATGTTTTCAATTAACTTCATTCTTAAAATCAAATGAAGTATTCATCAATTTTATTTTTTACTGTTATGCTATTTGGGTGTTCTAAAGAAAAGAAAGCTCCTTTTGCCATACCAGAAAATGCAGCAGCCTTAATTGCTGGAGATTCTGCAAAAGTATGGAAGCTTGCAAAAAGAACAAACAACAATGTAAGAATGAATATGGGAGATTGCTTTCTGTCTTACAGAGCGACTTACAAAACAGATAGCATTATGTATGATAACAATGGAGCATTTAGAGATTGTGGTGAGACATTAACGACAAATTGGGCACTTTACGAAAGTGATGATGGTTATCCTTATATCAAACTGAAAGGCGAACAACTCAAAAAACTAATGCATCTCGATGTAGATTATAAATTCTTCAAAATCCTAGATCTCAGTGAAACTCAAATGGTTTTAGAATTTAGACACAAACAGTTCTCATCTAAAGAAACTACAATTGTTGATGTCTTTGTTCCTGATAGTGTATCTATAAAGGATAGGGATTTTCACTGGTAGATTCTAAGTGTAACAAAACGAATCCAGCATCATCTATATGATATGAAAATATACTACTCAATCATTCTTCTTACCGTTGTTATAGTTCAGAATAGTTACGGGCAAAAAGCTAAAAACGAACCTTTTTCATACGATGATGAGATAGAATTTTACTGGAAAACAGAAAACGATAGTTTAGTCCTTAAAGCAAAAAACAAGTTACTAATCCCCACTGAAATTATTATAAGAGAGCGAAAGACAAACAATGAAGTGCAATCTATGTTATTAAAAGCAAAAGATAGTATAACTATAGTCTCTCGTGTTCGCAACAAACCAGACACTTTAATAGCGAAACAATTCAATAAGCGCCTAAAAATTGGTTATTATTATGGACATAAATCACTTATAAACCCAGACACAACTTATCAATATCGTTTACCGTTCCAAAAAGGAAAAAAATATGCAGTGAGCCAAGGGTTTAGAGGAAAATCATCCCATAGTAAAACGTCTTCTTTGTACGCCATAGATTTTCAATTGGACATTGGTGAACCTGTTCATGCTGCTCGTGAGGGGTTAGTCGTTCAGGTAATTGATTGGTATACAGAACATGGTGATAGATCATACATAAAAAAAGCAAACAAAATTGTTGTATTGCATAGTGACGGAACTATAGCATCCTACGTGCATTTAGATTATAAAGGCAGCTTTGTAAAGATTGGCGAGTATATCACAAAAGGACAAAAGATTGGCACTTCAGGTTTAACAGGATTTACTCGAGGACCTCACCTCCATTTTGTAGTTAGAAAGGAGAGAGATATTGCTATTCCCATTTATTTTGAAGGTTATAAAAAGAAAGAATTAAAACGCAGAAAACGTTATAAGGTCAAAAACTAACTATATAAACTCAGCTTCAAAAAGCGCTTTAAAATGTTTGAGTAACTTTTCCTTTACTTCATTTTCATTAACAACTGTAGCACCTAGCTCAACGTTAAGCGAAGTCACCGCTTTGCCTCTAATTCCACAAGGAATAATATTATCAAAGTAGCCAAGGTCTGCATTCACATTGAGTGCAAAACCATGCATAGTTACCCAACGACTAGCCCGTACTCCCATAGCGCAAATTTTACGAGCAAATGGTGTTCCTACATCCAACCATACTCCTGTTTCTCCAGGACTACGATCGGTTTTTAATCCGTATTCTGCTAAAGTGAGAATAATCACTTCTTCTAGAAAACGTAGGTATTTGTGAATATCTGTAAAGAAATTATCTAAATCCAAAATAGGGTAACCCACAATTTGACCAGGACCATGGTAAGTAATGTCTCCTCCTCTATTTATTTTGTAAAAGGTCGCTCCTTTTTGGGTTAATTGTTCTTCAGACAAAAGCAAATTGGACATATCACCACTTTTACCTAAAGTATAAACGTGAGGATGCTCAACAAACAGAAAATAATTATCTGTGTCTAATCCAGCGTCCTCACGTCTATTTTTGATTTTAGTATCTAAAATACCTTTAAAGAGTTGCTCTTGATAGTCCCAAGTATCTTTAAAATCTCTAGCTCCTAAATCTTCAAGTTTTATATTTTTATTCAATAGTCTAATCTTCTAAAACCACATCTAAAGTCATCTGTTCAGGTGACTTAATCATTTCAATAAAGTTCATAGTGAGCCTTACCGTTTTTCTATCTTTACTAATCTCGGCATTCTTATTTGTTACAGATTTAACAGGCTTTGGAAAGTTGTAAACTAAAGTATAGCTCATAGCTTCAAACATCTCTTTAGCTTCTCCCATTTCAGATATTTCCTTGTTAAGCGCATTGATATCATCTGATGATTTATCGTAACCTTCTTTTAAACTTCTTGAAAATGTTTTTCCGTCATATGAAAAATCAACATACTCAAACATACCTTCTGAAGCTTTTGCCACTTGACTTTCTCCCATTTTTGAAAACGAAGGATCAGACTTTGAATTTAGTGATTTTGCGTCTTCAATATTTTTAAGTGTTTCTGGTAATTCGTCCAAACTCTTAAAAGAAGATCCTACACCAATATTAAATAGTCCTTCTTCCTCATCCATTTTCATTCGCATAACAATATTCTCTAGCGCTTTAAGTTTATCTTGCTCTTCCTGAGGTAATGAGGCGATACTATCGGCTTTTTCAACCAACATATCCTTGAAGTAAACCACACTATCCATTTTAACTTTTTCCTTCTCTTCACTATTTTGGCCACCTCCCATTTGCTCTTCGAGTGTCTTCATAACTTCTCCCATGTCATAACTGATCATGAACTCTCCAGATCCGTCTTCTTTAAAAGTGATTTCTTCGGTAAAATTGCAACTGGTTAATAAAAATAAACTGGCTAGTACAAATAAATATCGTTTCATGTTTTAAAAATATAATTGAATTAGAAACGCAAAGATACAATTTATCTTTCAGGATTGTTAAGAATAACTAATGCAGCTATAACGCCAGGAACCCAGCCGCAAATCCATAATAGAAAAACAATAAAAATTGATCCACAGCCTTTTCCAATAACAGACAAAGGCGGGAAAATAATAGCGAGAATGACTCTCCAGAAACTCATAATTTAATTTTTTTGATGATTGATGATGTAGTTATTAGGACGTAGGCTTTATCAATTTGTTACAGTTCGGCGATTCCATGTATCTTCATTTTCTATTAATTAAAAAAATACTAGTTTAGTGCTGTGAGAAATTTATATTACATTCTTAGCTTTTTTCTCTTCGGAAATGTTGCCACAGCTCAACATAACTTTAAAGGTTATATTGATAACGACCGCTGGCAAAATGAAGTTTATTTATCTGTGATTGAAGATTACCGAACACTTGAAGGGATTAATGATGAGCAAATCATAACCAAAGTCACAACAGGTCCAGATGGTTTTTTCCAATTTACAGGAAACCAACTCGACACAGCACACAAAATTTATAAGCTTCATGTTGATAATTGTACATCATTCAATCAAGGAAGTAATCATTTTGAAGGTCATTGTTCGGATAGCAACGATATTTTATTTATTGCAAAAAATACCGATACCATAACATTTCCGCTATCATTTGATGCGCAAATGTTTTGCGACATTGTTTCTACTAATCCGCGTACAGCAGCTTTTATAAAAGTAGATTCACTAAAAGAAGTCATGAAGTTTGCTTATTCAGAATTTAGAAGCAAAGCCAGCAGAGACCTCAATAATAAAAAGTGGTTTAAAACACTGCAGGATTTTGGAGAAACCTTAGATGAACCCCTAGCCGAATTGTATATCTATGCGTTTTTATCAGACCGTGGCAATCAGTTTCATAACTATTACCTTGAGGATCTGAAAGCCAATTCATACTATGATGGATTATTAGAGCGACTACAAGATCAATATCCAAATACATCTTATACAAAGCAGTATGAAGCTGAGCTAACTTCAGATAAATTTATTGCTTTTCCATTAAAAGAAAGTTCTGGTTTTAACTGGATCTATGTTGGTATAGCAGTATTAATTATATCACTCTTATTTAATTTTTGGTTTCTTATTTCAGCTAAAAAAAGAAAAGCCAAACAGCACACCCAAGCCAAAGAGCAACTCACAAAGCAAGAACAAAATGTACTTGATCTTTTATTAGATAATAAAACAAATAAAGATATCGCAGATGCACTTTTTGTGAGTGTAAGCACAGTGAAAACACATGTTAACAACGTTTACAAGAAATTAAATGTGAACTCTAGAGACGAACTAAAATCCCTGTTTAACAATTAGTTACAAAATTCAACCTAGGGACTAGTACTCATTTCAACCCTTATTTTTACAAATTTCACATCGATAATTTTGATGTTTGCTTTCATATTAATCATTTAAAAATTTCAATTATGAAACGAACATTAAACATTGCAGTCTTATTAGTATTAACATTTAGTCTTTTTAATGCTGCAGCACCTGTTAATTATGACATTTACAGTACAAAAGTAGCCGTAATCAAATTTAAAACTGAAGTGGTCGACTATGGAACCATTACTCAAAATTCTGATGGCACTAGACTTTTTTCATTTACAAACACAGGTGATGCGCCTTTATTAATTACAAATGTGAAAGCAAGTTGTGGTTGTACAGTACCAAGTTATTCTAAAGCGCCTATTTTACCTGGTGAATCAGGAGAACTAAGTATTAAGTATGATACAAAAAGACTTGGAGCTTTTACCAAAACAATTACTGTAACCTCTAATGCTGAAGGTGGTAACAAGATTCTTAAAATTAAAGGAAATATTATCGCTTCCAAATAACAAATAGCATCTACCCTTTCGACTACAATCAAAAGGGTAGATATTTTTTTCTCATTAATCTTAAACCATCAACATGATAAAAAACATTACTATTATAATAATCACACTAGTTATTACAGCTCAAATACATGCGCAACCTCTTAATCAAGAAATTGCTCAAGATGGAGAAACTCCTTTTCTACTTGGTAAGATTGATAAAACTGGATTAACCTCTGGCACCTACAACACATGGTTTTCAAAAAACTATAAAGACTACACTATAGATGAATTGATAATTTCAGAATTAAAACAAAAACTAAAAGATTATAACATTACGTTGTTTATGGGAACTTGGTGTGGTGATAGTAAGCAGGAAGTTCCACGCTTTTATAAAATCTTAGACGCTTGCAATTTCCCTATGGAACAATTAACGGTTATTGCAGTAAGCAGAAAACCTTATATGTACAAACAAAGTCCAAACCATGACGAAGCCGGACTAAATATACATCGCGTACCAACTTTTATTTTTTACAAAAACAGAACAGAAATCAATCGAATTGTAGAACATCCTGTTGAGACTCTAGAAAAAGATATGCTAAATATTGTAACCACAAACACGTATAAATCAAATTATCAAATCGTTACCAGAGTACATGAGATACTAAAAGAAGATGGACTAAACGGATTAAAAAAGAAAAGCAAAAAATTAATCAAGTCATTTAAAGGAAAAGTATCCACTATGTTCGAACTCAATACTTATGGACGTGTTCTTTATACCAATAATAACATAGATGAAGCTATTGAAGTTTTTAAACTAAATACAAAACTGTTTCCTGACAACCCAAGAACCTTCATGAGTTTAGCCAACACATTAGGCGTTAGTGGTGATTCAAAAAAAGCCATAAGCGTTATGGAAAAAGCAATACAATTATTTCCTAACAACTTAGACCTTGTCGAAAATCTTGAAGCTATAAAATCTAAATAATAGAAACAGTTGGGTTTAAGACCATCAGGATTTTAAAACCTGATGGTTTTTTTACGTTAATTCTTGTAAATAATGTAATTTTGCACCTCAAAATAAATTTAGAATGCAACTTTCAGAACAAGAATTGGTAAGACGCGATAAACTCGCAAAATTAAGAGACTTAGGCATTAACCCTTATCCTGCAGATTTATTTCCTGTAGATCAAACATCTAAACAGGTAAAAGATCTATTTGAAGAAGGTAAGAAGGTGATTATTGCTGGTCGATTAATGTCTCGTCGTATTCAAGGAAGTGCAAGTTTTGCAGAACTACAAGATAGCGCTGGCAGAATTCAAGTGTATTTTAATAGAGATGAAATCTGTACTGGAGACGATAAAAGCAAATACAACGATGTGTATAAAAAATTGCTTGATATTGGAGACTTCATTGGTATTGAAGGCGAATTATTTACAACCAAAGTAGGCGAAAAAACAGTAATGGTAAAAGACTTTACGCTATTAAGTAAAGCATTAAAACCTTTACCTCAACCACGTGTAGATAGCGAAGGAAAAGTACACGATGCATTTACTGATGCTGAGCAACGCTATAGACAACGTTATGCAGATTTGGTAGTAAATCCGCATGTGAAAGAAGTTTTTGTAAAGCGCACAAAACTCTTCAATGCGATGCGTGAATTTTTTAATAACTCGGGTTATTTTGAAGTAGAAACACCTATTTTACAACCTATTCCAGGTGGTGCAGCAGCACGACCATTTGTAACACACCACAACAGTTTAGATATTCCATTATATATGCGAATTGCTAACGAGTTGTACTTAAAACGTTTAATCGTTGGTGGTTTTGATGGTGTGTATGAGTTCTCTAAAAACTTCAGAAATGAAGGTATGGATAGAACACATAACCCGGAATTTACGGCTATGGAAATCTATGTATCCTACAAGGATTACAATTGGATGATGGATTTTTGTGAACGCTTATTAGAACATTGTGCTATGGCTGTTAATGGAACGACCAAAGCCACATTTGGAGAACACAATATCGACTTTAAAGCACCTTATGCTCGTGTAACGATGGCTGACTCTATCAAGCATTTTACTGGATTTGACATTACTGGTAAAACAGAAGATGAAATTCGTCAAGCAGCAAAAGATTTAGGCGTTGAAGTTGACGACACTATGGGTAAAGGAAAACTTATTGATGAGATTTTTGGTGAGAAATGTGAAGGTAACTATATCCAGCCAACCTTTATCACAGATTATCCAAAGGAAATGAGTCCATTATGTAAAGAGCATCGCGATAATCCAGATCTAACAGAACGTTTTGAATTGATGGTCTGCGGAAAAGAGATTGCTAATGCCTACTCTGAGTTGAATGATCCAATTGATCAACGTGAACGATTTGAACACCAACTGAAACTTGCTGCGAAAGGTGATGATGAAGCTACAGAATTTATAGACTATGATTTCCTTCGTGCTCTAGAGTATGGAATGCCTCCTACGTCTGGAATGGGAATTGGAATGGATAGATTGATCATGTTCTTAACCAATAACCAATCGATACAAGAAGTATTGTTCTTTCCGCAAATGCGTCCAGAGAAAAAGCAAGTAGAGATGACCGAAGAAGAAAAAGCTGTTTTTAAAGTGCTTAAATCTAATTCGCCAATCGACTTAAACGATCTTAAATCGCAATCTGGATTGAGTAATAAAAAATGGGATAAGACCATCAAAGGCTTAACAGGTAAAAAAGTGGCCAAAGTGGTAAAAAATGATGACGGGCTATTTGTTGAAGTGATCTAACACAATAATTATAAATTGGATGAGTTTAAGAAACCAAACCGTATGACTTTGACTCTAAAACTAAAACAGAATTATAAAGCATATCTACTTATCGGATATGCTTTTTTGTTGATTGTTCATTTCATTTTGAAAGATCATATATTTCCGCTTAGCATTGTTTTTTATGCTTTCCCTGTTCCTATTCTTATACTATCTGGATTGTTTTTAGTGCTATTATTTTTCCGCAGAAAAGTATACCGTTTTAGTATTTTGGCGTTAGTGATTCTATTATCTCTTCATTGGTTGCAGGATTATTACATGTCTTCGAAAATTGAAAACTCTAAAGACACGTCAAAAATTTTATTTTGGAATCTAGCTAAAAGGAAACAATTATCTGTATCTTATCTTTCAAAACAAGTCAATACTTACCAACCAGAAATTTTAGCTTTCGTTGAAGCACCTCATACCACATTAAAAAATCTTGATTCTCTAAAAAAGGCATTACCAAATTACAAATTCATGCCACTTAAAGGTGCGATGTTGGTTGCCGCTAAACATGACATTGAGTTACTTGAATTTAGTATCCTTGAAGATGCTTACAAGATCAATTTATTAGAAATCAATACCAAAGATTCTAAGTTAAAACTCATTATAACCGACCTTACAGCAAATATATTAGTGAACAAAAAGAATCCTTTGGCTTTTGTATCTAATGTTGCAAAAAATAATAATGTAGATCTTGTTGTTGGTGATTTCAACACACCCTATGAAAGCGTGTTTTTTGAAACTTATAAAAATGACTTTACAAGTTTTCATGAGTATACTAATGGGTTTACTGCCACTTGGCCACTCGGCATTCCTTTATTTGAATTAGACCACATATGGCTAGCCAATAGGCATTCGCCACAAAGCCTAATCAAGTATTACAACGACGCTTCAGATCATGCGCTATTGATTTCAGAGTTTATCATTGACCAATAACTCATATAAGCAATTCATAGTTAAGTTGATAGCTAAAAATTATCATCACAACGATTAAATCTTTTTGTTGAGAAAGATTTTTATTACATTCGCAATCAGCTATTAATCAGAAAAACAACCCAAATGTTAAAAAAAATCTGTCTACTTGTATTATTCGCTAGTTTTTTACTAAACTGTAGTAATGACGACGACTTTGTCGCAGCCTGCGAAACCGTTACTAATGTATCATCAACTGTAGTTACTAATAATTCGGCTATTATCACATGGGATACCTCAAGTGTGTCAGCCTTATATACGCTAGAATATGGCGTTACTGGATTTACAATTGGAAGTGGAACTACACAATCTGAAACTGACACCAATGCAGTTTTATCAGGATTAGAGCCAGCCACCACTTACGATGTATACATCCAAACTATATGTACAGCAACAAACGTGAGTATGTATTCTGAAGTGTTCACATTTACAACAGATGCACCTTTTGTTGTACCTGAGTTTCTGCCTACACTTTCAGAACTGAACCTTTATGGAGCTGAGAGTTTAGATGTGTTGAGACCAACGACCTACGGCTTTCAATATGAACTAAGCACGGCATTATTTACAGATTATGCTCATAAGCAACGTTTTATGGTGTTGCCACAAGGTGAAAAACTAACTTATGATGGAGAAGGTCTTCCTCTTTTTCCTGACAATACTGTAATTGTAAAGACATTCTATTATAATAATGATGAACGTGACTTGAGTTTAGGACGCAAAATCATTGAAACTAGAGTTTTAATAAAGATAAATGGATCTTGGGAAACTGGAGATTACAAATGGAACGACGAACAAACGGAAGCATTCTTAGACCCAAATGGAAGCATAGTACCTGTAACATATATTGATGCAGATGGAGATACCAATAATGTTAATTATCAAATCCCATCAGATATCGATTGTTTTACATGCCATAGAATAGGTAACGACAAAACACCAATTGGTCCAAAAATGAGAACACTTAACTTTAATGTGAGTGGTTTAAATCAGTTACAGAGTTTAATCAATAGCGATCTTATTGATGGCCTGACTGACCCATCTTCGGTAAGCGTATTACCAAAATGGGATGATGATGTTAACTATACTTTAGAAGAACGTGCTAGAGCCTATTTTGATGTTAATTGTGCACATTGCCACATCGAAGGTGGTTTATGTGAAGTACAATCTACATTGCGATTAGACTATGAACGAGCTTTCGCCGACTCTAATATTCAAAGTAGACGAAATAGTATCATCAATAGAGTTTCAACCTATAATCAAGGGTTTAGTATGCCATTAAATGGTACAACTATGGTACATGATGAAGGTATTGCTTTAATCTTAGAGTATCTAGACACCTTAGAATAAAAATTAAGTTTTTTAGTGTTAAAACATCAAAAGAGCTACTATCAAGTAGCTCTTTTTGTGTTATTTCTAGGCATTTATAGTTAAAATAGTATTAAAACTAGAACTTACTTTTTTATGCTCATATGAGATTTATTATTTTCGTTAACTAATTTTAAAAATCAACCACTTTGAAACATTTTTCTATTAAACTACTCTTAGTAGTTTCCGTATTCTTTGTTGCTGTTTCGTGTTCATCTACGAAAAAAGCCAGCAAAGCAAAAGCAGCCACAACTGCTGCTAAACCTCCAGCAAAAAAACCAGGAAAGAACGATCCAAAACCTTACAATAAAGTCATCACTAAAGATGCAAAAAGTGATAAAGGATTATTTACTGTTCACACTTTAGATGACAAATATTTTTACGAAATACCAGATTCTCTTTTTGATAGAGAAATGCTAATGGTTACTCGTATTTCTAAAACTGCAAGCGGATTAGGTTTCGGTGGAGGAAAACAAAACGAGCAAGTTTTACGTTGGCAGAGAAAAGGAAAGAAAGTTATCTTGCGCGTTGTATCTTATAATGTTGTAGCTGATGATTCACTTCCTGTTAGTGAAGCTGTTGTGAATTCAAACTTTGAACCTGTATTGTACACGTTCCCTATCAAAGCTTATAGCAAAGACTCAACGAGTACAGTAATTGATGCGACACCTCTATTCCAAAAAGATGTAAAATCTTTAGGATTGCCTCAATTTAGAAGAACACCTTATAGAGTGACACGTTTAGAAAGTGACAAGTCTTTTATTGAAGGCATTAAAAGTTATCCTAGAAATATTGAAGCTAGACATGTAAAAACTTATGCTGCAGGAAGACCACCATCAAACTTTAGTACGGGAAGTATTTCTATAGAAATTAATAACTCTATGATCTTGTTACCAGACAACCCAATGAAGCGTCGTTATTTTGATGAGCGTGTAGGATGGTTTACAAGTAACACTACAGATTATGGATTAGAAGATCAAAAAAGTAAATCTCTTACGTATTTAGATCGTTGGAGATTAGAAGTTAGAGACGAGGACATAGCCAAATTTAATCGAGGTGAATTAGTTGTTCCAAAAAAACAAATTGTATACTATATAGATAGAGCGACTCCAGTAAAATGGAGAAAATACATCAAGCAAGGTATCGAAGACTGGCAAGTTGCTTTTGAAGCTGCCGGATTTAAAGAAGCCATTATTGCTAAAGACCCTCCTTCTGTTGAAGAAGACCCAGAATGGAGCCCAGAAGATGCACGTTACTCTGTTGTACGTTATTTAGCATCTCCTATTCCAAATGCCAATGGTCCTCACGTAAGTGATCCAAGAACTGGTGAGATTTTAGAAAGTGATATTAACTGGTACCATAATGTAATGTCTCTATTACGTGGCTGGTTCTTTGTTCAAACTGCAGCTATCAATCCTGATGCTCAGAGCCCACAATTTAAAGATGAAGTCATGGGACGCTTAATTCGTTTTGTTTCTGCTCACGAGGTTGGACACACATTAGGATTACCTCATAATATGGGAAGTAGCGTTGCTTATCCTGTTGAAAAATTACGTGATGCTGCATTTACTCAAAAATATGGGACTGCACCATCAATTATGGATTATGCACGTTTTAATTATGTAGCACAACCTGGAGATGAAGGTGTGGCTTTAATGCCAAATATTGGTGTATATGATAAATATGCTATTTCTTGGGGATATAGACCTATCTTAGGTAAAACTGCTGAAGAAGAAAAACCAATCCTTAACCAGTGGATTATGGAACATGCTGGAGACCCAATGTATCGTTTTGGTCACCAACAAGCTGGAGACGTTGTTGATCCAAGTTCTCAAACTGAAGATTTAGGTGATGATGCAATGCTAGCAAGTGACTACGGAATTAAAAACCTTAAGCGTATTGTTCCTAATTTAATTAACTGGACTACAGAAGCTGGCGAAGATTATGACGATTTACAAGAAATGTATGGTCATGTTATTTCTCAGTTTAACCGTTACATGGGACACGTCTCTAATAATATAGGTGGTGTGTACGAGCATTATAAAGCTGCAGGTCAAGCAGGAGCTGTTTACACTGCTGTAGATAAAGATCATCAAAAGAAAGCGATGAAATTTATTCAAGATAACTTATTTACAACACCAGATTGGTTAATCAATAAAGATATTTTTGATCGTATCGAGTTTACTGGATCTGTTGAACGTATTCGTGCTATGCAATCTAGAACACTTAATAATATCATGAGTCTAGGAAAAATGCAACGTCTAACTGAAGCTCATACTTACGATAGCAATGCGTATTCATTAACAGAAATGATGAGAGATTTACGTAATGGTGTGTGGAGTGAATTACGATCAGGCAGAAGAATTGATACGTATAGACGTAATTTACAACGTGCTCATATTGATAGACTAGCATTCTTAATGACTGCTCCAAACCAGAGCGGAAGATCGTTTAGTCCGTATGTAAAAGTGACTGGTGTAAATACAAGTCAGTCTGATATTAGAGCTGTGGTAAGAGCGGAACTAAAATCATTACAACGTTCATTACGTTCGGCTCGTGGTGCTGATTCAATGAGTAGAATTCATATTGCAGATGCTTTAGAGCGTATTGATGCGATATTAAATCCTAATGGATAATATAGAATTCAATATATAAAACAAAAAAGCTTCAGAGGGTTCTGGAGCTTTTTTTTATTTCAGTAACTTATCAATAGCATTTTGATAGCTTTCAAACTCCACCAAATCATTATGACTACCACCTTTAATTGTTATAAACGTTGTAAGTTCCTTTGGAGCAACAGCCATCAATTTTTCTGCTGAAGCATAAGGCACAACACTATCATCAGTGCCATGTAAAATAGTAATAGGACAGTTTACATCAACTATAAATTCGTTTGAAGGAAACTTATATTTCAGCAATGTCGATACTGGAAGAATCGGAAATCGGTGTTTTGCTACATCTACAATACTATAATAAGGGGTTTCTAAAATGAGCTGTTTTGGTTTATTTTTTGAAGCTAAATAATTGGAAATCCCTGTTCCTAAAGAACGTCCATATAAGGTAATATCATTTTCAGAATAGTGCTGTAACAAATAGTCATAACAGTATTGTGCATCATCATAAAATGCTTGTTCACTAAGTTTGCCAGTACTCTTTCCGTAGGAGCGGTAATCCATCACCAATACATCATAGTTTTTGGCAACAAAATATTCGGTGATTTTTCCCCATCGACTTAGGTCACCTGCATTTCCGTGGAAATATAAAATGACGCCCTTAGGGTTGTCTGTTTTAAAATGGAGAGCATTAATGCTAACATTAGTTGAAGGTTTCAAAAACAATTCTTCGAAAGGGTAGTCAAAACTATACTGATAATTCTGTTCCAATGTCGTAGGAAGAAACAACAGTTTTTCTTGTAAAAAGTAAAGTGACGTGCCTATCATAACATATAGTACTATTACAACCTTAAACAGGTTTTTAAGCCTTTTTCTTAGTTGGTTTTGAAGAGTGAATGACATTGATACTTGTGGTTTCTAAATCGATGGTTTTGGGCGCTTTATTTATTATATCATCTAACATGACGTGATATGATTCGAAGTTATTGAGATCTTTGTGTCCGCCTCCTATTACTGTATGCAACTTGGTAAGCTTTGGATTTACCTTAGACAGCTTCAAGCTTGTTTTGAACGGAATCAATTTATCATGTGTTCCATGAATAATATGAATTGGACATTGCACGTATTTAAGCCATTTATAAGTTGGTAATGGGTATTTTATCAATAATGATAATGGCATAAATGGAGCGTAACGCGCTGTGACTTTGGTTAAACTATAATATGGCGCATCTAGAATTAGCATCTTAGGATGATTCATCGACGCTAATTTTGCCGCAAAACCTGAACCCAAGGATCTTCCATAGAGAATTATACGATCCTCGGTGGTTTGTTCTTTAAGCTTGTTATAGACCAATTGCAAATCACGTTTGATGGCTTTTTGTGAACGCCTCCCTGTGCTCTTTCCAAAACCGCGATAATCAACCATTAACACATTATAGCCATGCCTCGTAAAGTCTACAGCAAACTTTCCCCAGCCTTTAATACTTTTAGAATTACCCTTGAGATATAATACAACACCTTTACTCTCTCCTTTAGGAAAAAATCGAAGTCCATTAATAATGGCACCATCACGTGTTTCTAGGTTATACTCTTTAGTATCCTGATTTTCATAATCAAACTGAAAATCGGCTGGTAGTTTTTCTGGTTTAAACAACATATAATCCTGCAAATAATATAAAGCTATACTAATCGCAATATAAATAGCAAGAACAGTTATAAGAATAGACAACCAATATGGCATATGAGCGGTTTTGTTGTAACAAGATAGCAAAAAATTGCTAGTGTATATATTTCAGAAATACATCGGCAAATGGGTCTTGATTAACTACAGTGTAATAAAACAATGCACCAAGCCAACCATGAAACAAACCAAGCACATATAAGTTTTTAGATTTAAGATAGACATAGCCATAAAACAAGGCTAAAACAAAGGTCCCGATCATTAACCAAACAGAGGGATAATGTACTACAGAAAATAATACTGCAGTCATTAAAATAACGGTAAATTTCTTAAGCTTAATAGATTTTAGAGTACTTAGATTTCCTGCCACTAAGCCAATAGTTAGAAATTGCTGTACAGTTCCCCAAATGGGATACGTGATCAATAATGGTAATATATGCCAAGTCGGGTTTAAAGTGCCTTGTATATAACCTATCGCTAAAAAAGCTATTATTGAGACAATCCCAAAAGGCAGTACTAGTTTTAGTACATTTTTGAAGTTATCTCGTCTAAAGCCCCAATCTTTTAAGACGAACTTATCTTTTTTAAAGCGATAGCTTACATAAATAGACCACGATAAAATAGCAACAACTACAAATGGTAATCGCCAATTGAGATAATCCATAAAAATAAATTTCCCAATACCAGTTAAGGCTACAGCAATAATTTCAAGAAGTCTAACCTTATCTGAAATAGGTCGTGTTAAACTAAAGTTTGAAAAGTCTGTTAAATATTTGGTGAGTCTTGTTTTCATGTTAATAGCGATAAGGATAAAACAGTAAACTAAGAGCAACTAAGGTTAAAAGCATTAACCAAAACACTATATGCCTATACTTAGTCATCATCTTTTTTGAAATAAAGTAATAGAGTACAGCGAATATAAAACCGAGAATAATAAATAAGGGAATCGAAACCACAAAGATTAGAGATATACCACCTCCACCTACTGGCACAAACGGTCTCATCATAAGGGTTAAAAACCCGAAGAATACTAAAGTTACGATTTTGTAAGAGTCTTTCATTTTTTAAGGCTTCATATTTAAAACCTTTCAGACATTACACCTGAAAGGTTTAGGGTAACTAACCAACCCATCATCAAAACAAAAAAATCATATATACGATAATCCCTTCGGCGATTCCTGTAATGATGCTCATTCCTAAAATATCTTTGATTTTACTTCTTAAAAAGAATACAGTACTTAAGATGGCCATAATAGCTGCTAACAATATTTCTAACGCTTTAATTTCTGAAAGCAAATAAGTAACACCTGTAAATGCTGCTGTAATTCCTGCGGTAATAAGGCAGAATTTGATAATTTCATCTTTGGTGTAATTGCCCTCTTTAAAGCCTTTTCTCAAGTCTCTGAGAATAGATAAAATAAATAGTAATGGTACTACAGATAGAAATGGAGCAAAAATAACTTTGATACCTTTTACAATACTTAAATCGTAGTAAAAGAAAAACGCAATAGCTGTAAAGGCCAATAAACCAGTAACGATAATAGATTGAAATGTAAATAACAATTCTCGTTTGTTGACATTGGTTTTCGGTTTCGGAGGTTGCATAATTGGATTCATAATTTTAAGGTTTTGATGATTTTACTTTTGTTTTAATTACTTAAGCGGTTAGAAAAAATACATGTATAGCTAGTGAGAGAAGGACACCACTTAAAATTCCGTTAACTCTCAAATTGTTGTACAAAATGTAATTAAGTACATAGCTACTTATTGTTGTGGAGTTAATGAGATGTGCAAAAATGAGATGGTCTTCTAATTTTTGACCCGTAGTCCATTCTACTAATTGCATACTCACAACACCTATAATGACACTCACTACGAGAAGTATGGTAGCTGGTTTTTGGTTCTTCAGTTTGTATTCGTCTGTATTTTGCGGTAAAAAATGTTCAATCAATAGAAAACGCACAAAAAATAACATGGGTAACGGAAACAAAATAGATGCAATTATTTTGATAACATCTTTTAAGGTTTTAATCTCGTCATATCCCAAAAACACTAAATAGACAAACACAACTACCGATACTCCAGTAGTGACAATAAATGCGGTATTAACCTGTTTGAGTTTCATTTTAGAAACTTGAAAGATTCGCATTGGTAATCGATCGATTAGCTAATTGTTCGACACAATGATTATAGCTTTCAATAATTTCGTTTTGAATTTGTTTAGAAAACACAACTACTGTAGCAATAACAACTATAAAAAGTGTGGTTTTGATAAACTGTCTCATAATATTTTGTTTTGTTGATTACACTACAAATGTGCGACGGTTTAGCAAGTCTAGAAATACAGTTTTTATAAAAAACTGACGATATAATCCATTCTATATTGAATTTTAATACTATTTTTACTGAAATTAATTAATTATAACCGACGATTAAATGACAGATTTAAATGCTATAGTTTCCACTTTTTCTTCGGAAGATGAGCAACGTTTTATCAATTACTTAGAGAAGAAGAACAAACGAAATGACACGAAGAACATCCAATTGTTTAAACTTTTAGCTCAAGACGAACTTACGTCAAAAGAAATGTGTCAAAGCATTTATACTAGTAATAGCAAAGATGCTTACCATGCCTTAAGAAAACGACTTTATCAATCTCTTATTGATTTTATTGCTAATAATAATCTAGAAGAAGAGAACTCAGTAGATATGCAAATCATTAAATATATTCTTGCTTCCCGAACATTCCTCATTCATAAAAAACCAAAAATTGCCTACCAAATATTAGACAAAGCCGAAACATTAGCTCAAGAACATTATTTGTTTCCCATACTCAATGAAATTTACCACACTAAGATCCAATATGCTTACTTAAATCCTTTGGTCGATATTGATGATTTGATAGTAAAGTTCAGGAACAATCAAAAACAGCATTTCATAGAAGAAGAGCTCAATTTGGTTTATGCAAAAATTAGACAAACCCTAAGTGATATGAATTACAAAGGAAAAATTCTTGATTTTGAAACCATACTTAATGACACATTAGAAGAACACAATATTGATATTTCGAAATCACTATCATTTAAATCTTTATATCAGTTAATGACTATCGTTAGTCTTTCTGCCTTTGTAACCAATGATTATTTAAAGATAGAGCCTTTTTTAATTGACACCTATAAAAGTATTAAACACCACAAGAGTAATAATAAGCAACTGGTGTATCATATTCAAGTGATTTATATGATCGCAAACACATTGTTTAGAAATAAAAAGTTCAAAGAATCATTGATATACCTTGAACTAATGAAAACACTAATGCTTCAGCAGCGAAAAAAGTACTACACCACATTTAAATTAAAATACAACCTACTGATAGCCCTTAATTACAATTATCTAGAAAGACAGGAAGAAGCCATTGCTTTACTAGAATCTGTGAAGCACACAAAACATGCTGATATTGAGTCATTATTAGACATTCATTTAGGTCTGGTCATGTTTTATATTCAAAAATCAGATTTTAAACGTGCAAAAACTATGTTTTCTAAGTTTTATCATACTGACAAATACTACATAGAAAAAGCCGGAAAAGAATGGGTCATAAAAAAGAACCTTTCAGAAATTATTCTTTACATAGAACTTGGAGATTTAGATCTTGTAGAGTCTAGATTGCTAAGTTTCAAACGGTCGTATTTTGATTATTTACAGCAGATTAGCCAAGAAAGAGTAATTATTTTTATAAATTTAATCGAATTTTATTTTAAAAATCCTGAACAAATAAGAACCAGTGAATTTAAAGATAAAGTTGAAAATGCATTCGTTTGGATTGATGAGCAACAAGAAGATATTTTTGTTATGAGTTTTTATGCTTGGTTAAAAAGTAAAATGGAAGCTAAACCGCTTTATGCAACAACATTAGAACTTGTAAAACGAGCACAAACTGTTAATTAGAGGTTAAAATTTTATTATCAATTAAACCATTCTAATTGAAGATGGTCAAAGAAACATCAATTAAAAACGTATAATATTAAAACCAAAACAGATTATGAAGAAATTAATTTTAATCGCATTAGCATTTGTCTCACTACAAGCTGTAGCACAAGGCAAACAGAAAAAAGAACTAAAAAGGGAGAGAGGAGCTAGAGCCGAAATGATGAAAGATATGTCTCCAGAAGAGATCGCTACAATTACTACTAAAAAAATGACACTTGCTTTAGATTTAACCGAAAAACAACAAGCGCAAGTAAAAGAAGTGATGTTGACACAAGCCGAAACAATGAAAGCCAAAAGAAATGAACGTGAAGAAATGAAAAAAGAGAAAGGCGAAAAAAAAATATCTAAAGAAGATCGTGTTAAGATGATGAATCAAAGATTAGATGACCAAATTGCCATGAAAAAGAAAATGAAGTCAATTTTAACTTCTGAGCAATATGAGAAATGGGAAAGTTTACAAGGAAAACACCAAAAACGTGCTAGAAAAAAAATGAAGGACAAGCCAAGACATTAATTCATTTCACAGATATTTATGAGCAAAGCATCGATTTTAACAGTCGATGCTTTTTTTTATCATAAAATTCATTAATTTTAAGCCTGTTGAACTATTTATGATACAAAGACAATGAAAAAATTAATTACACTTTGCATATTTGCCATGGCACTTTTATTTAGTACTCAAGATGTCACAGCCCAAAATACTTTAGAAATTAATGAAGTAGCAAACACAAAAACTAAAGAGCTTAGAAAGAAAATCAAGTTTGAGCAAAACAAAATGGATGATGTATATAAGGCTTATCAAGCCTATGGCATTGCTTATAAAAAGATAAGTGGTAATTTAGAAGGGAATAAAGATCGTCTCGAAAAAATAGAAAAAGTGTTAGATGAAAAACTAAAAACGATATTAACTCCAGAACAATATCACAACTATTTAGAACTCATACGAGGACTCTAACTTAGTTTAAGACAAATAAAAAAGCGACTTCTTCAAGTCGCTTTTTTATTTCTATAATGTTTGGGCTACTTTTTCCACTGCCCTTATTGTTTCATCTAAATCCTCATAACTTAAAGCATCTGTAATAAACCAAGTTTCAAATGCACTAGGCGCTATATAAATTCCTTCATTTAACATACCATGAAAAAAGGCTTTAAAAGTCTCATTATTTCCTTTTGCAGCCGAATCAAAATCAACAACCTCATCTTCTGCAAAATGAATAGAAATCATTGAACCTTTTCTGTTAATTGTATGAACAACTTGATGCTTATTAAGAGCATTGGCACACCCTTCGTGTAAATACTTGGTTTTATCAGCCAATCTTTTAAACAAATCTTGATCACTATTAATTGAAGTGAGCATAGCTAATCCAGCAGCCATAGCCAGAGGGTTTCCACTAAGCGTTCCCGCTTGATACACACTTCCTAAAGGTGCCAAATGGCTCATAATCTCATTACGTGCAGCAAAGGCGCCAACAGGCAAACCACCTCCAACAACTTTACCAAAGCAAACAATATCGGCATCTACATTGTAGAGTTCTTGAACGCCTCCTTTAGCAAGTCTGAAACCTGTCATTACCTCATCAAAGATGAGCAAAATATCGTTTTGATCACAAATAGTTCTTAATGCTTTTAAAAAATTATTTTTAGGAGGAATACATCCCATATTACCAGCTACAGGTTCTATGATAATACAAGCAATTTCTCCTTTATTTGCATCAACTAATGCGTTAACATTATCAATGTCATTATAAGTCGCTAATAACGTATCTTTTGCTGTGCCTTGTGTTACACCTGGACTATTAGGACTTCCAAAAGTTACGGCTCCACTTCCAGCTTGAATTAAAAACGCATCGCTATGTCCATGATAACAACCGGCAAATTTTATAATTTTCTCTTTTCCTGTGTATCCTCTTGCTAATCGCACGGCACTCATACAAGCTTCTGTTCCAGAATTTACAAAACGAATCTTGTCAATGTTTGGAACCATTGACACAGCTAACTCTGCAATTTTCGTTTCAATTTCAGTAGGCATTCCAAAAGAAGTACCTCGCTTTGCTTTAGCAATAACAGCATCTACAACAGGTTGGTAAGCATGACCCAATAACATTGGACCCCAAGAATTAATGTAGTCAATATAGCGATTATCATCCTCATCATAGACATATGCCCCTTTTGCTGATTTTGCAAAAATTGGTGTTCCTCCAACAGCTTTAAAAGCTCTTACTGGCGAATTGACACCGCCAGGAATCACCTGTTCTGCATCTTTAAATAACGCACTACTACGTTGATATAACATATTATTTTGATTTTATAATAAGAATTTGACCTAGAGAAAGGTCATTGTTTGTCAAACTATTAAGACGCTTAATTTCTTCAACAGAAGTATTATATCGTTTCGATAATGAATATAAAGTATCGCCTTTTACCACTTTATGACTTACAGACAAATCTGATTTGGGTGTGTCATTTGGAACTGCAACATTATTTAAAACCATGTCATCATATTTATCTAATTGATAGCGCTCAATTAAGCTAATCAATTTCTGAGGATATCGTCTATCTGTTGCATATCCAGCAGCTCTCAGTCCTTTTGCCCATCCTTTATAATCGGTTGATCTTAGCTTAAACAATTTAGAATAACGACCTCTAGTTGTTAAAAATGCTGAATGGTCTTCAAAAGAAGAGAATGCATGTTCATACTTTCTAAAGCATTCTTGAGATTTATCATCATCATGATAGATCTTTTTACCTTTCCAACCATGACATTTAATTCCGAAATGGTTATTAGCTTCTACCGACAATCTCCCTTTACCAGAACCAGATTCTAGTATACCTTGCGCTAATGTGATACTTGCAGGGATTTTAGACTTTCGCATTTCATCCATGGCAATCGCATTATATTTCAAAATATATACCTCGGTAGCACTCAATTTTGAATTTTCTGGTATTTCTACAGCTTTTGGCAATTCTTTTACTTCTGGTGTTGTCTTTGGCACAACAACAACCTGCTCAGTTTTTTGTTTTGACTTGCTTTTTTTTGTGACAATTCTCTTTTTAGAACCACAACTAAAAGCAAATACACTTAAAACTAAAACGAAACCTATTTTTTTCATAGACATTAAACGATTAAAGGCTTTTTTTGTTGTTGTAATTTAGTATTCATTCCTTCAATTCCTTGCAAACCACCAGTATGTATGGCTAGTATTTTTGAATGCTTCGGAAAATAGCCTTTTTTAATTAAATCGTAAATACCAAACATCATTTTCCCTGTATAAATTGGGTCTAATGGAATGCTATAAGAATGTTTAAATTCGTTAATAAATGTTATTAACTCTTCAGTTACTTTAGCATATCCACCAAAATGATAATTGGTAATTAACTCCCAATTTTCATGTAATGCAAATTTAGTAATTTCTTCTTGTAAAAAGTCACCTTTTAATGCAGGAAAACCAAGAATTTTTTGATGTGGTAATGCTGAATTTATTAATCCGGAAATAGTTCCTCCAGTACCTACAGAGCAACAGACAAAATCATAACATTCGTCTGATTCAGTCAATATCTCTTCACAACCTTTTATAGCCAATGCATTTGTACCTCCCTCAGGAATCAAGTAAAAATCACCAAATTCATTTTTTAATGTAGCTATAAAATTTTTATCTGCTTTACTCCTAAAATCTTCTCTTGTCACAAACTTTAATATCATTCCGCAGTCTCTAGCAAAAGTTAACGTTGGGTTTGTATCAACTTTATGTATCAACTCTTCGCCTCTAATAACTCCAATAGTATTAAAACCAAATTCTTTTCCCGCCGAAGCTACAGCAGCGATATGGTTTGAAAATGCACCTCCAAAAGTTAATAGCACTTTTTTTTTCAATCGCTTTGCTTCAAGAAGATTGTATTTTAATTTTCGATATTTATTGCCAGAAATATAAGGATGAATCAAATATTCAGGTTTTATACACACCTGATTATCAATACTTAAATTCCTTTTGTCTTCAAATTTTAACATTTAGTCGAATATAATAACTGTATTTATACAAACAAAGTTTAAAAAACTATATTTATATTAGAATACCTAGGCTTAATTAAAATATAAATCAAAGAATTAAGCAGTATTGCTAAACATATCCCCATATTCATCAGTTCATACCCTAACAGAAAATCATGAATTTCATGAGTTTATTTGTTGTGTATAAAATTGAATATGTATGATTAGAAAATTACTCTTAGCCTCAGTATTTACTATATTTTTGAACTCAGGATTGAATGCACAGGTCACAATCTTCTCAGAAGATTTTGAGACAGCAACTGGATCAGAAAATGAAGCCAGTCCGTATTTGGGATGGCAAAATGGTTTTTTTCCAACTACCCCTCCAACCAATAACAATTTCTTTTGGGTATTTGACAACACCAGATGCCCTGTAATTTCTGGAAATTATTCTATGGCGGTTAGTACAAATAATCCTGTAACTACAGCTCCTTTTCCAGAATATAGAACTAACAGAAATGCAGCTACTTTTGTATACAATACAACTGCCATTGATGCCACAAATTACACTAATTTAACATTAGATTTTAATTGGATTTGCGAGGGAGAAGCAGGTTTTGATTTTGGAACTGTTTTATACTCACTTGACGCTAACACATGGTCTGTGCTACCTGGTACTTATCAAGGTCAAAGTACTGTTCAAAATGTTACTAATTTAGACTTATCTGTAGTTGATGGTCAAATATTCTATCTAGCTTTTGGTTGGGACAATGATGGTTCATTTGGAACATTCCCAGGTTTTATAATAGATGACATAGATGTTAGAGGTAATATTATCCCAGCTTGTACGACCCCTAACCAGCCAACAGCACTAGTTTTAAATCCAACCGGAGACACTATTAATGGCTCATTTACTGCAGCAGTGCCAACTCCTGATAATTATCTCGTGGTTCAAAGTGCATCAGCTGTTCCTCCAACTCCAGTTAATGGAACATCTTACAATATAGGAGACAATATAGGTGCAGGCTACACAGTTGTAGATATTGATACAAATACTAACTTCACTGCAACCGGTTTAAACCCTTCTACCACATATTATATTTATGTGTTCTCATATGATGATAATTGTCTTGGAGGGCCACAATACAATAATACCAACCCTTTAAATGGAAACACAACAACAACTACATCTAGTTATTGTACCCCTAGTACAACAGGTAGTATTATTGTTAAATACATCAATGACGTTGAGTTTATAGGCACTTTAAATGATGTAGCTAATTATGGTAATGGAACCTCAAGTACCTCTAATGGCTATTCAGATTATACTGGATTAACAAATAGCATTCAAGCTCAAGGTGAAGGTGTTAATATTTTTGTTGGTTCGAATACCGGACGAGGACGATATAAAGCATGGGTAGATTGGAATAAAGATGGCGTATTTAATAATGATGCTTCCGAAATAGTTTATGATTCAGGAGGTGTATTAACTACAACCACTACTTTTGGCTTTGTAATTCCCGCGGGACAAGCTATTGGAGATTACAGAATTCGTTTACGATTCAACAATGCTTTTAATGATCGCTTTGGAACAGAATTAGGCTCTTATAACTATACGGCTTGTGAACCTTTTATTAATCATGATTTCCCTGGTCAAAACAATGACTATACAGATTACGGAGAAGCTGAAGATTATCTTTTTACTGTTGTTGAAAATTGCTCTGCTCAAATTACGAGTATAACAAATGGTTCTACATGTGGACCAGGTTCTGTCGATTTGACCGTTACTGGAACATCTGGTGTGACATCATATAATTGGTATGATGCAGAAACCGGTGGTAATCTTGTAGCTACAACCAATTCAGGTACTTGGTCTCCAAATATATCTTCGACTTCTACCTTTTGGGTTACTGCTTCAAATGGTTCTTGTGAATCATTGAAACGCTTAGAAATTATCGGGACACTAAACCCTATTACTGAGCTTACTATTTCTCCAGCAGTTCCAATTATTTGTGGCGAAAATGATGTTATACAAATTTCAGCAACTGGTGATACCGAACTTGCTTACCTGATTGATGAAGATTTTGAAGGCGGTGGACTCGGAGTTTTTACAAACATAAATTATATTGATAACGGAGTGGCAGCAAACGCTTTAAGTGCTTGGCAAAACCAAACCAGTACGTTCGTACCTAGTCAATTAGTTTGGTATCCAGCCATATCTTCTGGATTTGGGACAAATCAGTTTGCAATGTCAACTTCAGATGTAAATCCTGCCACAGGTTTTGTCTATGAATCATTAGAATCACCAACTGTAGATTCATCAACTTTTACAGATTTAACTCTGAATTTTGACATGTACTTTTCGAAGTATTTAACTGGCTTAGATCCAGACTTGATTGAGGTCTACGCATCTACTGATGGTGGAGGCACTTGGACACTTATTCAAGATTATACAGATGATGTAGGTTATGGAACTAGCTTTGTAAATATCAACTTAGATTTATCAGCTTATATAAATGAACCAAATTTAAAAATTTCAATAGATTATATTGCTCAATGGAGTGATGGTGTAGCCGTAGATAATATTCAATTATTTGGTTCAAGACCTCTTAACCCATCATTTACTTGGACTGGCACAGTCGATGCCTATACAGATGCAGCGGCTACGATACCATACACCCCAGGAGCAACTACCGCGTCTGTATATATAAAACCTACAATAGTTCAATTACAACAATCGACCTTTTCATTTACTGCCAATGCAACACTTTCTAATGGCTGTACTATTAGTAAAGACATTTCAATTATTAATAATACCAAAATTTGGAATGGCACCCAAGGCACATCAACTTGGAACGATGCAAACAATTGGTATCCTACTGGAGTTCCAACAAGTGATAACTGTGTCATCGTTGGTGATGTTGGCACACTTCCAGACCCAAGTATATTAGGCCCACCTGTACCGCCTACACCGGCATATGCTAGAAATTTAACTGTTAAAAGTAATGGTAATTTGGAATTAGAACCATCAACATCTTTAACCGTGACTGATTGGATTGATGTCGATGCAAATGGTATTCTAATGGTTAGAAATAGCGCTAACCTAGTTCAGGTTACCAATGTAGCTACTAACAATAACACAGGAAATATAACGATGCAAAGAGAAGTGACTGGATTAAACCCTTCAGATTACGTCTATTGGTCTTCATCAGTAGAAAATTTTGCTGTCGCTGGTGTTTCTCCAGGTACAAATGCTGGATTTAATTTAATATGGGTTCCAACGGTTGGAGGAAATGGCGCAGGAAACTATGGAGAATGGCAAGCCACAACAGAAAACATGGTTGTTGGAAAAGGATATGCCATTAGAGGGCTTTCTGGAACTTCTGTAGTGAATACTGCAGAATTTATTGGTCGACCAAGTAACGGTATTATAAATAGACAAATTTCTAGAGGAACTTACAATGGAGTTAATTACCCTGGAGCTGGATCAACAGTAGCAACCGCAATTGATGATAATTGGAACTTAGTTGGTAATCCATTCCCATCGGCAATTTTTGCAGACACATTCATTGCAACAAATGCAGCCATCATAACAGATGATGCAAATCCTGCAATAGCTGGCACAGTGTATCTTTGGTCACACCAATCTGCACCTAGCAATGCTGTGACCGATCCGTTTTATGGTGATTATGTGTATAACTATAATCCAAATGATTATATAGCTTATAATTTAACAGGATCTACACCAGCAGGTTTTAATGGATTTATTGGAGCAGGTCAAGCATTTTTTGTTCTAATGGACCATGCTGCTACTACACCTTCAAATCTCATATTCGACAATACTATGAGAAATGGCGTGTATAATAATAGTCAATTTTATAGAACTACTAATCCGTCTGAAAACGATGATGAAACTGTAATTGAAAAACATAGGATTTGGTTGGACCTAATTGATAATAATGATAATGCTAATTCTATTTTAATTGGATATATTTCAGGAGCCACAAATGATAAAGACAGATTATTTGATGGCGATCAATTAGCTGGAAGTAATACACTCTTTTACTCATTAATTAACAACGAAAAAATGGCAATTCAAGGTCGATCAATTCCTTTTGATGACATAGACACAGTGCCTCTTGGATATCAGATTCCTCAGAATGGGACCTATTCAATTGCTATCAATAACATAGATGGTTTATTTGATACAACGAATCAAAACATATTTTTAGAGGACTCTTATACCAATACTATTCATGATTTACGCTTGAGTCCATATAGTTTTACTTCAGATTCTGGAACCTTTAATGATCGATTTATTCTAAGATACACTAATGAAACACTATCTGTTGATGAGTCTAATTCATTAGATGGACTCACAATTATAGCTCCTAATGGAAAATACGTGAAAATAAATTCTTCCATCTGTCCTATCAAAACTGTGGTAATATATGATCTATTAGGAAAAATGGTTATTGACGAACAAAATATTAATAGTACAGAGCTTACAATCCAAACCAAGCAGCTAGCAAATGCTACCTATATTGTAAAAGTGATGCTTTTAGACGAAAGAGAAATCACACAAAAAGTCATCCTAAAACAATAGTTTATAAATAACTAACAAAACCAAAAAAAGGCCTTGATTTTAAATAATCAAGGTTTTTTTCTTGAGTATAGGCCTCCTTTTCAAATGAAATACGACGGTACGCTTTATTCCAATTTCTTAGTCTAATCCATCTAATTAAAAACTCAACAACATAAAATATGTAAAACGGAAATACCAGCATTTCTAACTGTTGTCTTAAATGAATTCGTTCATGGTTAAGCAAAGTCTCATTAGTTTTTAAGTAATTATATTTCAAAAAAACAAATGGAAAAATCGTTATCCCAACATATCCTTTTGGTACTAAATATTTAGAAATTAAAACCATATCTATTATCAATCAAAAATCTTTCCAATTTACATTATCTTTGTGATATGAAGAAGATAATTCCGGTCGAGGAAGGAGACTATTATTTAACACCCGAAGGCTACCGCTGTTTCACAGAACAATACCACTTAAAAAGAGGATATTGCTGTGAAAGTGGATGTAGACATTGCCCATACGGTTTTGATAAAAATACTTTAAAAAAAAAGTAATGCCAGCAACAACACTATCATTTAAAGATCAAATAAAAGAAGGGATACCTAATGTTTTACCAACACCCAAACCTTACGACCCTTCAATTAATCATGCACCAAAACGAAAAACAATTTTATCTGCTGAAGAAGAAAAACTAGCACTTAAAAATGCATTGCGCTATTTTGATTCATCTCATCACGATACATTATTACCCGAATTCAAAAACGAATTAGATAGCTACGGAAGAATTTACATGTACCGCTTACGTCCTGATTATAAAATGTATGCACGTCCTATCGAGGACTATCCTGCAAAATCAAAACAAGCAGCTGCAATTATGTTAATGATTCAAAACAATTTGGATTATGCTGTGGCACAACACCCTCACGAATTAATCACTTATGGAGGTAATGGTGCTGTTTTTTCTAATTGGGCACAATATAGGCTCACGATGAAATATTTGTCTGAAATGACAGACGAACAAACCTTAGTCATGTATTCTGGGCATCCAATGGGTTTATTCCCGAGTCACAGCGAAGCACCTAGAGTTGTTGTTACAAATGGTATGATGATTCCTAATTATTCTCAACCTGATGATTGGGAAAAATTTAATGCTTTGGGTGTCACTCAATATGGTCAAATGACTGCTGGAAGCTATATGTATATTGGCCCACAAGGAATTGTTCATGGTACAACTATTACTGTTTTAAATGGCTTCAGAAAGATAAAAAAAGAGCCTCAGGGACATCTTTTTGTAACTTCTGGTCTTGGAGGTATGTCTGGAGCACAACCGAAAGCAGGTAATATAGCTGGCTGTATAACCGTTTGTGCAGAGGTCAATCCAAAGATTACACAAGTACGTTTAGATCAAGGTTGGATTGATGTTAAGATTACAGATTTAGATGAATTAGTAACTCGTGTTAATAAAGCTAAAGCCGAAAAAGAAACTATATCTATAGCCTACCTTGGTAATATTGTAGACGTCTGGGAAAAATTTGATCAAGAACACATACATATCGATTTAGGAAGTGATCAAACATCTCTCCATAATCCTTGGTCTGGAGGCTATTACCCTGTTGACCTGTCGTTTGAGGATGCCAATGAAATGATGGCAGAAAACCCTGAATTATTCAAAACTAAAGTTCAAGAAAGTTTACGTAGACAGGCTAATGCTATTAACAAACATACAGCAAAAGGTACTTATTTTTTCGACTACGGAAATGCCTTTCTCTTAGAAGCATCTCGTGCTGGTGCAGATATTATGGCAGACAATGGTATAGATTTTAGATATCCGTCGTATGTTCAAGATATTATGGGTCCTATGTGCTTTGACTATGGCTTTGGACCATTTAGATGGGTTTGTGCTTCAGGAAAACCTGAAGACTTAGAAAAAACAGACACCATTGCTTGTAATGTTCTTGAAGAGATTAAGAAAAATTCTCCTGAAGAAATACAGCAACAAATGGCTGATAATATCCAATGGATTAAAGGCGCTCAAGACAACAAACTAGTCGTAGGTTCTCAAGCTCGAATTCTATATGCAGATGCTGAAGGACGTATGAAAATAGCTGAAGCGTTTAACGATGCTATTTATAAAGGTGATATAGGAACGGTTGTTTTAGGCCGTGATCACCATGATGTCTCTGGAACAGATTCACCATATCGTGAAACAAGTAATATTTATGATGGTTCGAGATTTACGGCAGATATGGCCATTCACAACGTTATTGGAGATAGCTTTAGAGGAGCTACTTGGGTAAGTATTCACAATGGTGGAGGCGTTGGATGGGGAGAAGTTATTAACGGAGGATTTGGTATGGTTCTTGATGGTACTAAAGAAGCATCAACACGTTTAAAACGTATGCTTTTTTGGGATGTTAATAATGGAATTGCTAGACGAAGCTGGGCAAGAAATGACGAAGCCATTTTTGCCATTAAACGTGCTATGCAATCTGAACCAAATTTAAAAGTAACATTACCTAACAAAGTTGATGATGATCTATTAAACTCGTTATAACCATTTAATAAAAAAAAGAATTATGAAAAAACTACTCAAATTATTACCAATCGTGATGGTAACATTGGTTATCACATCTTGTAGCACAGTAAGAGTTGCATCAGATTACGATAAAAATGCAGATTTTAATAATTACAAAACATTCGCGTTTTTTAAGACTGGAATTGACAAAGCAGAAATTAGTGATCTGGACAAACGCAGAATCCTAAGAGCGATTGAAACTGAATTATTAGCGCAAGGCTACACCAAATCTGAAAATCCAGATCTATTGGTAAGTATTTTTACCAAATCTGAACAACGTATCAATGTTTATAATAATGCCTGGGGCTGGGGAGCTTGGGGCTGGGGAGGCTGGGGAGGCTTCGGACCTGGTTGGGGCTGGGGTTGGAACCAACCATCAGTATCTACTAGAACTCAAGGTGCTCTATATGTCGATCTAATAGATGCCAACAAAAAGGAATTGGTATGGCAAGGAAAAGGAACTGGACTTTTAACACAAAGAAGTGTTGAAAAGAAAGAAGAAAAAATCAAAGAATTTGTGACAAAGATTATGCAAGCATATCCACCGCAAATTGCACAATAAATCTTATCTTAATAAGACTATAAAGCACCAGTAGATTTCTCTGGTGCTTTTTTTATGTGTTTATACCAGTACATTTTCTGCTTCATTTCTAAAAGCCTATCTTTGCCGACTTTTAAGTGCAAGAATTATGATATTAGGTCAAACAACTCGAAAAAACTTTACGCAAAACCCAAAGAATGATATTCTTTCAGGTTTAACAGTAGCTCTAGCCTTAGTGCCAGAAGCTGTAGCCTTTGCTTTTGTCGCAGGTATTCCTCCATTAGTTGGACTATATGGTGCTTTTATGATGGGAATCGTAACTGCTCTTTTTGGTGGTAGACCAGGTATGATTTCTGGCGCAACTGGTGCCATGGCTGTTGTTATGGTGCATCTTATACAAAAAGGAAATGAAGCTGGTCTTAGTCTAGAAACACCTATTGAAAATCTTGGTTTACAATGGTTATTTATAACTCTCCTACTTGTTGGAGGAATTCAGGTTTTAGCTGGAATCTTTAAATTAGGAAAGTTTGTTCGTCTGATTCCACATCCAGTTATGATGGGATTTGTTAATGGTTTAGCCATAGTTATTTTTATTTCTCAATTAGGCATGTTTCCTAATGCTGTTCCGCAAGATATTTCTATTGTAAATAATACCTCAGAATGGTTTTCAGCATTGTTTTCAAATGCCGTATTTTGGAAAATGATGGCTTTTATAGGCTTAACAATGGGTATTATGTTTGGTCTTCCTAAACTTACCAAAAAGGTTCCTGCTGCGTTAGTAGCAATTATTGTTGTGGCTTGTATTACCATTTTTGGAGGTATAGAAATGAGTACTGTTGGGTCTTTCATAGTAGAAAAAGGTGGTGAAGGATTAGAAGGTAGCTTACCTAGTTTTCAAGATCAAATCTTTGGTTTGTTTGGTACACTAGACGGTCATTTTATAAGTACAATTCTACCAACGGCCTTTGTACTTGCAGCTATAGGTCTTATCGAATCACTAATGACTTTGAACCTCATCGATGAAATCACTGAAACAAGAGGAAATGGTAATAGAGAATGTATCGCTCAAGGTGGTGCTAACATACTCAACGGATTCTTTGGAGGTATGGGAGGATGTGCCATGATTGGACAATCTATAATAAATGTAGATTCTGGTGGGCGTGGTCGCTTATCTGGAGCCGTTGCTGCTATAGCATTACTATGCTTTATTTTGTTTGGAGCTCCTTTAATTGAACAAATCCCAATTGCTGCTTTAGTTGGCGTAATGTTTATGGTTGTTATTGGAACATTTGCTTGGAGTAGCTTTAGAATTATTAGAAAAATTCCACTTTCTGATGCCATTGTTTTAATTGCTGTATCGGCTATTACTGTATGGAAAGATTTAGCTATTGCTGTCATTGCAGGTGTCATTATTTCTGCTTTGGTATTTGCTTGGAAGAATGCCACAATGATTAGGGCTCGTAAGCGTATTCAAGCAGATGGTACAAAAACATACGAAATTTGGGGACCATTATTCTTTGGTTCAATTCAGAACTTTAATGCCAAATTCGATATTAAAAACGATCCTAAACATATTGAAATTGATTTTGTAGAATCTAGAGTGAGTGATCATTCTGCTATTGAGGCTATTTTTAATTTAGTGAACAAGTATAAAGCCGAAGGTAAATCGATCAAATTAAAACATTTAAGTTCAGATTGTAAAATATTATTATACAAAGCCAGTCCGATATTTCAAGACGTCATTATAGAAGACATTGATGATCCAAGATATCATTTGGCAGCAGATCCAGAAAAGTTCACTAAACCACTTTCGGAATATAAAATGTAATAAAAAAGCGACCAATATTGGTCGCTTTTCATTTATTTTAAAAAGAGCTATCTATTTAGCAGCTGTCTTCTTTTTGTAAATGTCGTATTGCGCAGGTGTAAAAATTTGTTGTAATTTTTTATCAATATAAGCGCGCATTTTTTTCTTCTTAGTTTGTCGCTCTGTAGCATCTTCTATGCTAGCAATACCATTCATTTTTTTCTCTACTGCGGTAAACACATCGTGTAATTTTTCTTTTTGAGTCGCATCTAATTTAGCTTCACGCTCTAATAAGTTAATCACTTTCTGCGCACTTTTCTCAGCAGAATAATCAGAATTGGTTATTGCTGTATTTTGTTTCTTAGTTGTAGTTTGAGCAAATGACAATTGGCTACCAGCAAATAAAAAACAGGCGAAGCACAATAAAAGTAGTTGTTTTTTCATGATATTAGTTAATAAATTAAAGGCTCAATATACAAAGAATTTATTTGAAATTAATTCGTTTTAATAATTTAACAAGACTTCTATTTTAGCCTTTACCTTTTCCGTAGAAGGAATCATCGTTTGCTCTAAAGTCGAGTTTAATGGTATGGCTGGCATGTTTTCACTACCAATGGTCATGACTGGCGCATCTAAATATTTGAAGCATTCTTCTTGTATTTTTCCCGCAAGTGCTCTGGCAAAACTATTATTAGACGGTTCTTCTGTGACAACCAAACACTTTCCTGTTTTCTTAACAGAAGCCATGATCGTATCTTCATCTAAAGGATATAGAGTTCTTAGATCGATAATTTCAATTTGATCTCGCATATCTAATTCCCCTGAAGCATTATAAGCCCAATGCACACCCATTCCATAGGTAACAATCGTGCAAGTTTCAATGTCTTCTTGTTTCCAAATCTCTTGCAATACCCAAGCTTTTCCAAATGGCAATACATAGTCTTCAGAAGGCTCCACAGAAGTCGCTGTTAACGTACCTGGCACTTTAGACCAATACAAACCTTTATGCTCTAAGATCACTACAGGATTAGGATCGTAATAGGCTGCTTTCATCAGACCCTTTAAATCGGCTCCATTACTAGGATAAGCTATTTTAATACCTCGTATGTTGGTTATCACACTTTCTACTGAAGATGAATGGTAAGGGCCACCACTACCATAAGCACCAATAGGCACACGTAAAATCATACTTACAGGCCATTTTCCGTTAGAGAGGTAACAGCTACGGCTAACTTCGGTAAACAATTGATTTAATCCTGGCCAAATGTAATCGGCAAACTGAACCTCAACAATAGGCTTTAAGCCAACTGCACTCATTCCAACTGTAGATCCAACAATAAAAGCTTCTTGAATTGGCGTATTGAATACACGATCATCACCAAATTTTTGTGCTAGTGTTGCTGCTTCCCTAAATACACCTCCTAATCGTCCACCAACATCTTGTCCATAAAGCAAGCATTCTTTATGTTTTCTCATCAATTCTTCAACAGCAAATAAGGCGCAATCTACCATAACTACTTTATCAGCACCATCTGGCGTACGTTCACCTTTCTCTTCGGAAATTGGCGTAGGTGCAAAATCATGCGTAAACAAATCCTCAGGTTTAGGATCTTCAGCTTGTAGTGCTTTTTCAAAATCGGATTGCACTTTGGTTTTTGCAGTATTTTCTATTGCATCTATCTCTTTAGCTGTAAATCCATGATTTTCAAGTTGTTTCTTAAAAACTGGATAAGGATCACGAGATCGAGCCTCTTCTAAGTCATCTCGATACCATTCCATTCGAACACCTGATGTATGGTGATTTAGTAATGGAACTTTAGCGTGAACTAAAAATGGTCGACGTTCTTTACGTATGATCTTAATCACTTTTTCTATAGCTTCATAGCTTTCAGTAAAATTCGCACCATCTATAGAAATGGCATCTAAACCATGAAACCCTTGTGCGTACTCATAGGCATTTTGTGCTCTAGTTTCTGCTGCATTAGCCGAAATATCCCAACCATTATCTTGAACTAAATACAAAATAGGCATTTGCTTGAGCGCTGCCATTTGAAAAGCTTCGGCAATTTCGCCTTCGGTAACAGAAGCATCTCCCAAGCTGCACACCACCAATGGTGCATCTTTTAAAGATGCATCATTTAAACCCTGAAGTTCTTTATATTGCATTCCCATAGCAACACCTGTAGCAGGAATCGCCTGCATCCCTGTCGCAGAAGACTGATGTGGAATTTTTGGTTTATCGGTATCTTTTAAACTCGGGTGTGAATAATAGGTTCGCCCTCCAGAAAATGGATCCTCTTTTTTTGCTAATAATTGAAGCATGACATCATATGGTTCTAAACCAAATGACAACAACATGGCATCATCTCTATAATATGGAAAGGCATAATCCTGAGGTAATAACTGCATACCTAAAGCCGTCTGGATAGCTTCATGTCCTCTTGATGTTGCATGCACATATTTAGACACTTGTTTGAAATTAGCCTCGTATAACTCTGTCATTGCTTTGGCAGTGCACAGATTTGAAAATCCTTTTTGTAATATATTTTTATTCATAGTAATGCCTGAAAACACAGGTATTTCTTTTTCTATTTATATTTTTCGATCTACATCAAATTGCTCAAAATAATCAGCAACACGACGTACAAAACTTCCGCCTAAAAACCCATCAACTACACGATGATCAAACGATAATGACAAGTACATCATACTTCGAATAGCTATCTCATCACCTTTTTCTATGGTAATCACTTCTGGACGTTTTTTAATAATTCCTAAAGCAAGAATAGCCACTTCTGGTTGATTAATAATTGGTGTTCCCATGACGCTTCCAAAAGTTCCTACATTAGAAATAGTGAAGGTACTCCCTTGAATATCGTCAGCCTTTAAGTTGTTCTCTCTGGCTTTATTGGCAAGTTCATTAACATTTTCGGCTAATGCTTTCAAATCTTTTGTATCTGCATTTTTGACCACAGGAACAATTAAGTTCCCACTTGGTAATGCTGTGGCCATTCCAATGTTGATGTCCTCTTTAACGATAATAGTGTTGCCATCGACAGAGGCATTAATATTTGGAAAATCTTTAACAGCTTTAGCAACAGCTTCTACAAATAATGGTGTAAACGTAAGGCGCTCTCCATATTTTTCTTGAAATGCTTTTTTATTAGCATTTCGCCAATTTACCATATTAGTCAAATCGGCTTCAACATAAGCCGTAACATGAGGAGAAGTATGTTTTGAATACACCATATGATCTGCAATCATTTGACGCATACGATCCATTTCTATCACTTTTCCTTTTCCTTTATCAAAACTTAGTTGCGGAATACGGTAAGCTGTTGGGTCTTGTTGAGCAACTGGCTGTGCAAATTTGTACGGTCGCCCTTCTTCTATATACTGAAACACATCACTTTTACGTAATCGACCTTCATGACCTGTTGCAGGGATTCTAGCTAATTCTTCAAAGCTGATATGATGCTCCTTTGCCATTTTTATAATTAAAGGCGAGAAGAACGTATTAGAATTAGACACACTAAATTGTTCGGAAGAAGCTACTGGATCAAGCTTTGGCCGTTTTGGTGCTTTAGATCTCTCTGTTTTCCTTTGTTCAGGCTTCTGATCTTCTTTTTTAGATTGCTTTTTCGATACAGCAACATCTCCATCAGCTTTAATAATTGCAATAGTCTCCCCTATTTTAATGACCTCATTGGCATCAAATAAAATCTCTTCAATAACTCCAGAAACATTTGAAGGCACTTCAGAATCTACTTTATCTGTCGCAACTTCTAGAAGCATTTCATCTTCTTCAATGGTATCACCAACGCTTTTAAACCATGTGATAATAGCTGCTTCTGTAATACTTTCACCCAATTTAGGCATTTTAAATTCTACTTTTGACATCCTTATTTTTTCATAAAATCACGAAGTGTTTTATACACATCTTCCTGTATTTTCATATGTTTTGGCACCTCTCTTAAGGGCTCTACTTCTTTTAAACTCTCATGACAATCTGCTGGTAATTGCTGATATAATTGTGTGCCTTTTGTTTTCCACGCAATCATATCATCACTTATCTCTTTGATTACCTTTGCTGGATTACCAACTACTAAACTTCGCTTTGGAATTTTAGTTTCAGCCTTTACAAATGCCATGGCTCCAACAATACATTCGTCTCCAATTTCTGCATCATCCATAATAACAGTGTTCATACCTATAAGGCAATTTCTACCTAAGTTAGCACCATGAATAATAGCGCCATGACCAACATGCGCACTTTCTTTAAGAGTAATTGATTTTCCAGGAAACATATGTACAGTGCAGTTTTCTTGCACATTAACACCATCTTCTAGAATGATTTGTCCCCAATCACCTCGAATGGCAGCTCCAGGACCTATATAACAATTTTTACCAATAATCACATTACCAGTAACGGCAGCCAAAGGATGCACGAAACTACTTTCGTGGACCACTGGTATAAATCCTTTAAAACTGTAAATCATTATTATTTAAACCCTTTAAGTTTTTCTTTTGTAAAATCACTCAAGACTAAACGACCACTTGTTTGCGCGCGTTCTGCTAAAAGTTCATCCCAGTCATCAGTACCTTTCCAAAATACTTTCTTCATTTCCGTCATAGCTTCGGTATTGTAAGTACATAAATGCTCAGCAGTAGCTTTAACAGCTTCATCAAGCTCTTCGGTACTTTCAAATATATGTGTAAAAAGGCCTTTTTGTTTAGCCCATTCTGCAGGATAAAACGAATTGGCGTCAATAGCAATTTGAGACATTGCGCTCAATCCCATTTTACGTTCTATGGCTGGGCCAACTACAAATGGTCCAATACCTATATTCAATTCACTTAGCTTAATAGCAGCGAATTTTGTTCCCATGCAATAATCGGTCGAAGCCGCTAAACCAACACCCCCTCCAACAGTTTTGCCTTGGATTCGTCCTATAATAAACTTTGGACATTTTCTCATGGCATTAATCACATTGGCAAAACCTGAGAAAAATACTTTCCCAGTTGCAGCATCATTAATATTGATGAGCTCTTTAAAGCTTGCTCCTGCACAAAACGTTCTATCTCCTCCACTTTTTAGAACAATAACTTTAATAGCATCATTTTGGCCAGCATCAGTAATTGTTTGTGCCAGTTTTGCTAATATATCTCCAGGTAGAGAATTGTGAGCAGGATGAAAAAATTCGATATATCCTACTTCGTTTTCTATAGTTTGCTTAACGTATGGTTGTGTCATAATTTATAGTAATCCAAATTGTTCAAAGTGGTGATTTAAATGTTTTCTTTCCATTAAATACCACTCATATTTATTTAATTCTCCAAATACCATATTGTTTAATTTGGCTTCTGGGTTCTCTTTGAAATAATTTAAGTAAGCTTCTCTTTGATTATTAAGCTTCTCAATTGCTATAGCTAAATTTTCATGTTTTAAAGTATCTAACGTATCCTTTTCGAGTAATGGGAAATTTGAATTCTTTGGAAACTTCCTGTAATTATATAAACTGTTCTTTACTTTCTCAAGGATTTTTTCGGGAGTGGCAACTTCAAAATCTTGAATATCGCCAGAAGCAATTTTGTAGGTATACTCTAAATGCTCAATCATGTGTTGAGGCGTCATAATTCCCCATTGTGGTTTTGTATCTTCAGTAAGCTTACTCAAACATTCAGCTATTTTGTCATCAGTCATTTCAACAAAGGTCTCTTGTCTTTTCTGAACCATGGTTAAAATAGTTGCAACGGCAACTAAAGGACTATCTTTTTCGTTTTTTTGACTCTCAGGCCGATTTTCAAAATTGGCATCAAACACTTCAACATGCCATTTTACAATACCACTTGGGTGTTCTGCTGAAGCCACATCTCGATCTACCTTTTCCTTACAAGTTAATCGCACATAGATAGTATCGTTATGATACAGCGGTCGTAAAAACCTAATACTATCTAAACCATAATTTGCTGCAACTGGTCCTTTATTTGGATATACAAAAAGTCCTGCTGCTGCAGAAATAATGAAATAGCCATGAGCCGTTCTTTTTTCAAAAATACTTCCATCCAAAGACGTAATATCTGTATGCGCATAGAAATGATCCCAAGTAAGGTTTGCGAAGTTGATGATGTCAGTATCAGTGAAGGTACGTTTATGTGTTTTAAGCGACATTCCAGGTTGGATATCTTCCCAATGGTACTTAAACGGATGCTGTTCAGCTTCCTTATACTTTGCATTTTGCTGATAAATTCCTGTGATTTCTGTTATTGTTGTTGGTGAGCCTTGAATGGCAGTACGTTGTAAATAGTGCTTAATACCTCGCATTCCTCCCATTTCTTCACCTCCACCTGCGCGTCCAGGACCTCCATGAACTAAATATGGTAATGGCGAGCCATGACCAGTACTTTCTTTAGCACTTTCACGATTGAGTACTAATATTCTTCCATGGTGACTTGCCGCATTTACAACATAGTCTTTTGCAATTTTATCATCATTAGTAGCAATTGAAGACACCAAAGATCCTTTACCCATTTGAGCTAATGTAACTGCTTCTTCTAAATTCTTGTATGGCATGATGGTACTTACTGGTCCGAAAGCCTCACGCTCATGAATGATTGTATTTTGAAACGGATGATCTGCTCTTAATAAAATAGGACTAATAAAAGCGCCTTTTTTAGCATCAGCACCAACAGTTTCGATAGTATCCAAATCACCATATACAATTTGTGCTTCTTTAGCCAAATCGTTTACAGAATCTCTTACAGCTTGGACTTGTTGTCGACTCACAAGCGACCCCATTCTCACTTCTTTCAACCTCGGATCTCCAATAGTGACTTTATCTAATGCTTTTCCTAATGAGATTTGAACATCTTCAACTAAATTCTCAGGTACGATAATTCGTCTAATCGCCGTACATTTTTGTCCAGCTTTCACTGTCATTTCTTTACGAACTTCTTTAATAAACAAGTCGAATTCTGGTGTTCCAGGAATTGCATCTTCACCTAAAATAGAAGCATTCAATGAATCGGCTTCCATAGTGAATGGCACAGATTCTTGTATTAATCTTGGATGCGCCTTAAGCAAGCGTCCAGTAGCTGCTGAACCTGTAAATGTAACTACATCTTGAGATTCTACAGTATCTAAAATAGTTTTTACAGTACCATTAATAATTTGAAGGGCTCCTTCAGGTAAAATTCCTGAATTGATAATTTCTCTTGCGACAGCTTCAGCTAAATAAGAAGATGAAGGTGCAGGTAATACAACCGCTGGCACTCCTGCCATCCAATTTACTGCACACTTTTCTAACATACCCCAAACTGGGAAGTTAAAGGCATTAATATGTACGGCCACACCTTTTTTAGGTACCATGATATGGTGTGCCATAAAGCGTCCACCACGTGAAAGATCTATTGGGTCACCTTCAACATGATACGGCTGATTAGGAAATAATTTTCTTAAAGATGCATTAGCAAATAAGTTTCCAAACCCTCCTTCTATATCTATCCAACTATCTACTTTTGTTGCTCCAGTACGATAACTTAACTCATAAAATGCTTCTTTTCTTTTAGTAAGATACAATGCTAATTTTTTCAGCATATTTCCTCGTTCTTGAAAGGTCATTTTACGCAGTTGTTCGCCTCCTTTGGTTCTTCCGTAGTTTAGAATTTCTGGGATATCCAATCCTTCAATTGCAACACTAGTGAATGCCTCACCAGTAATAGCATCATGAATTGGTGTACCCTCTTCTTTTCCTGTTGTCCAAGTGCCTTGGACATAATGTTGTATTTTTTCCATTATAACTCGTTAAGCCATTATTCTTAATATTCTTCCTGTAATTTTCCCTTCAATAGATTTTACATAACCATCAACAATTTTATGCATTGGTACTGGTGTATTTCCGGGAAAATAGTCCTTATATTTTTCAAATGAATCTTCTACCAAATCAGAGCACACTACATTGATACGCTTTCCTTGGTTCAACTCTAAAGCCACAGCTTTAACAAAACTATTAATAGCACCATTTACCATTGCTGCACTAGTGGTCATATCTACGGGGTCATCGGCTAAAATTCCCGTGGACAAGGTTATAGATCCATTTGAATTCAAATAGTCCTTGCCAATTCTTACCACATTAACCTGTCCCATCATTTTGCTTTTGATTCCTATATAAAAATCGTCTTCGGAAAGGTTATCTAACTTATCCCACTTAGCATCTCCTGCAATAGCTACAATAGCATCTAATTGTCCTACAGACTCAAACATAGCTTTTATAGATTCTGAATCTGAAAAATCGACAGTTACATCACCAGAAGTTCTACCAGCGATTAATACTTCATGTTTTTGAGTTAAGCGTTCACTTACCTTTTTACCAATTGTTCCGTGTCCTCCTATAATTAAAATTTTCATTTTGGTTCAAAATTTGAATCTTCACAAACACATCTTACCGCAAATCTTCTATTTTTCTTTGGTTTTTTGTGTGTATGCGTATGTCTAAATAATTGTAAATTTCCTTTATCACTTTCATACATATGAGCATGATATGCATCTTCAGAATTATCATTGAAAATCCACATATTAAAGCTAGACTTTGACAATTTCTTTTTTTTATGCAAAAAGCCAGTCTTTCTGAATTTAAAACCCTTAGGATGCTCTTTATTAATATTATCCCAGTTGTAATTTAATTCAGCTATCCCATGCACTTCTTCTTCAGAAATTTGATTAAGAAAAACATCAAATTCCTTTAGATTTGGCAACCTCCATCCTTTTGGACAAACTTTAACTGCATCTTCATAATAGTATAAACGACTTTTTGAAAAAGCTTCATTTTTAGAATCAAAATAGTCACTTGTTGGTGTTTTAAAATCTAGATCTTGATTGAACCACCATAATTTGTCTATTTTGATTAACTCGTATTTTTTATCATTTCTAGTATCTAAATAAAAGTTAGTTTTTGTCGGTACTTTGAGCTCGACAATTACTTCATCTTCTACTATATCACTAGCTGACACTTTTAGTTTTATAACTAAAAGAAATACGATTACTATAAAAAAAGTGTTTATCCACTTCATCTAAACTCGTTCTATAATAGCTGCATATCCTTGACCAACACCAATACACATAGTAATTAGAGCATATTTCTTTTGTTGTTCATGTAACTCTAAAGCTGCTGAGTAAGCGATTCTTGCTCCTGTAACTCCAAGCGGGTGTCCAATAGCAATCGAACCTCCGTTTGGATTTAATCGCGGATCATCATCTGCCAATCCCCATGCTCTTGTGCATGCGAGCGCTTGAGCTGCAAAGGCTTCATTTAATTCTATAACATCTATATCATCCATGGTTAATCCAGCTTTTTCCAACGCCTTGTTTGACGCTTGTACTGGACCAATTCCCATAATTCTTGGTTCTACACCTACCACAGCAGAACTTACAATTCTTGCCAATGGTTTTAGATTATACTTTTTAACTGCATCCTCTGAAGCAATAATTGTAGCAGCTGCACCATCGTTTAATCCTGAAGAGTTTCCAGCGGTTACACTTCCACCTTCTTTTTTAAAGGCTGCTCTTAATTTCCCTAAAACTTCCAGTGATGTATTAGGTTTCACAAATTCATCCTTTGAAAATAGAATTGGATCTTTTTTACGCTGTGGAATTTCTACCGTTACGATTTCTTTTGCTAATCGACCATTTTCTTGAGCTTTTGATGCTTTCATTTGACTCCAATAGGCAAATTGATCTTGATCTTCTCGTGAAATATTATATTTTTCTACTAAATTTTCAGCGGTATTTCCCATGCCATCTGTTCCGTACATTTTATGCATTTTGGGATTGATAAAACGCCATCCAAATGTAGAATCATACATTTTAGAATCACCTCCAAATCCAGTTGATGGTTTTGCAATCACGTATGGACCACGCGTCATATTTTCGACACCACCAGAGATAAATAAATCGCCATCACCAGCTTTTATAGCGCGATTGGCGTGAATAATGGCAGATAATCCTGAACTGCATAAACGATTAACTGTCTCTCCTGGGACTGTAAATGGTAATCCTGCTAATAATGATGCCATTCGTGCCACGTTACGATTGTCTTCTCCTGCTTGGTTAGCACATCCCATTATCACATCGTCATAAGCTTCTTTGGGAATATTAGGGTTACGTTTAACGACTTCTGAAATCACTAAAGCTCCTAAATCGTCTGTTCGAACAGCAGATAGAGTTCCTTTATAATTTCCTATTGGTGTACGAACACCATCAATGATATATGCTTCTTTCATGTAGTTTTATCTTTATTCTTTCTCGACAAGTTTAGCCGATTTTATTGCTTTTTCACCATGCTTTTTAAAGGTCGCATCTTGATTTGACTCATAAAACGCAGTCACCATAATACTAGCTTCGTCATTATGCTCCTTGGCAAACATAAGTATATAGAATGTTTGACCTTCACGTTCCATGGATTGCTTTAAAAACAGGATGCGTTTATCACCATCTTTAAGCTCTCCTTTGTCAAGCGTTTCTGTGCCTTCTTTTGATAATTCATTTTTTAAATCTTTCTCTAGCTTTTCAAAAGACGATGGGACAAGCATAGCAACTATTCCTGATTTTTGATCTTCAGTAAAATGAGAATTCCCTTGAGACATAGTAAAAATACTTTTATCGACATCCATCTCAATAACAGAATTGAATAACATGTTAAAGTCTTCTTTAATCTCGATTTCTTCTTCTACAACGTCATCTTCTTGTGTAAATCCGATACTTGTAAATAACATTGCAACAATTACAATGAGGTACTTTGTGTTTAATTTAATCATGTGTCCAATCTTTTTGAGTTCTATATACAATGCCTTTAAATAAGGCTACTAATTCTTCTCCGCGTTTTACTTCTATAATATTGAAGCCTAATTTATTGTTTACTTTTTCTATAACCGATTCTGCAACCAAATAATCCCCTTCATCTAAGGCTTCTATGTGATTAATACTCGTTTCAATAGATACGGCATATTTACCATGGGTATTGGCTGCAAAACCAAATGCAGTATCTGCTAGTGAATAGCTAATACCTCCATGTGCTTTATTCATACTATTAAGCATTTCTTTACGAATAGTCATTGCAACTTTGCAACGGCCAATTTCACATTCTAAAATCTCAATGCCTAGCCATTGACTGTAGGCATCTTGACTTAGCATTTTATATGGAATTTGTTCTCCTTTCATTTAAAAGAACGTTTTATTCTCTCTATTCATTTTACGCAATAACGGACTGCATCTATATCTATCTTCATGGTACTCATTATACAATTCATCTAGTTTAGACACACACCAATCAATTCCTTTTTCATCTGCCCAAGTCAATAAACCTTTAGGATAGTTCACTCCTTTAGTCATGGCATTGTCTATATCTTCTGCCGATGCTATATTTAAAAACAAAGCGTCTGCTGCTTCATTGATGAGCATCACTAAAACACGATCAAATATATGTTGTCCCAATGCCTTATCTTCTATTGGGTTTGGTTTGGTGGCACCTTCAGCGTAATCATAATACCCTTTACCAGATTTTCTACCTAAATAGCCTGCTTCAGCAAATCGTTTTTGTGTAAACGCTGGTTTATATCTCGGATCAAAATAGAACGCTGTAAATACCGTTTCGGTCACTGTATAGTTAACATCATTACCAATAAAATCCATCAATTCAAATGGTCCCATTCTGAAGCCACCTAAAGTTTTCAAACTCCAATCAATCGTTGCAAAATCGGCAATACCTTCTTCATAGATTCTAAGTGATTCACCATAAAATGGTCTCGCCACTCGATTTACAATAAATCCTGGTGTGTCTTTAGCAACAGCAACTACTTTTTTCCATTCGGAAATCGTCTGTACCGAAGTCTCTAAAACTTCTTTAGATGTTTGAATCGCTGGAATAACCTCAACTAATTTCATTAAAGGTGCTGGGTTAAAAAAATGGATACCTATACAACGCTCAGGTTTTTCTAAAGATGCTGCAATTGAAGCAATTGATAAACTAGAGGTATTTGACGCGATGATACAATCATTGGCCACATAACTTTCTAATTCTGAAAACACCTTTTTCTTGATCTCCAAATTTTCGATAATGGCTTCAATTGTTAAATTTGAATCTGACAATGCTTTTAAACTACCTACATAAGAGATATTAGATTGAATTCGTTCTTTTTCAACAGTATCGATACGTCCTTTTTCGATTAGACGTAATAATATTTTTTCTAGAGCGGCTTTGGCTTTATCTAAAGCAACTTGATTGGTATCGTATAATTTAACTTGACAACCAGCGGTTGCAGCAACTTGTGCGATGCCGCTTCCCATGGTTCCACTTCCTATGATTCCTACGTTCATATTATTTCCCTTTGAATTCTGGTTTACGTTTTTCAATAAATGCAGCTACACCTTCTGCATAATCTTCACTCTGTGCCGCTTCTATTTGTAATTTTGACTCAAGCGCTAATTGTTCTTTTAATGTATTGGTCATGGATTGATTAAATAACTCTTTAATAAATCCTAAAGCTTTGGTTGGCATATGAGCTAGTTTATAAGCCAGTTTATTTACGTCATCTTCAAAGTTCTCTAAAGGCATAACTTTGTAAATCATCCCTAGACGTTCTGCCTCTACAGCAGACACTTTATCGCCTAGCATGGCCAAAGCTGATGCTTTTTGGAATCCGATTAATCGCGGTAAAAAGTAAGTTCCCGCACTATCAGGAACCAAACCAATTAGGCTAAATGCTTGAATAAAACTTACGTTCTCATGGGCTACAACAATATCACAGGCTAAAGCAATATTTGCTCCTGCTCCTGCTGCCACACCATTTACTGCAGCAATAATTGGTTTTTTAATTTCACGTATTCTAGTAATGATTGGATTGTAATGTTCTTCGAGAATCTTTTTAAACCCTGGATTTAATTCGGGATCTGTGACTTCTTTTAGGTCTTGACCTGCACAAAATGCTTTTCCGTTACCAGAAAGTACAATGGCCCTCACTTGGTCATTAGTTTCACAGTCGTCCATTATAGATTGCAAGCTCAATGCCATCTCACGATTGAAACTATTAAATACTTCTGGTCTATTGAACGTGATGTACGCAACCATGTTTTCAATTCTTAGTTGTATCGAATTACTCATACCTTATATTTTTCTCTCTTTTCTTTTTTCCATTGATGAAAAAGAAACAAAAAATCTAGACTAACTAAACCTTGACTAAATTTTTCTTTTGAATTCAAATTTTACGTCAACCTTTAGTAGGTCAATTATTATATTTCTGACCATTTTCGCGTTAGCGATTGAACGGTTTGTTTGAGCTCCTTGCAAAGAGCGAGTAGTGAAAGCGCGACCTTTGGGTAACGCCATAAATAAACTTTCACTATTTCTTGATGAGATCCTAAATAAAATTCAGGATGACAACAAGCTGTCACTTTAAACATTTAAAATAGTCGAATGGTTCTTGGCAATCCTCACACTGAAATTGTGCTTTACATGCTGTAGAACCAAACTGACTAACCAATCGTGTATTTTGCGAACCACAATTGGTGCACTTTACAATTCGTTTTCCATGGAGTAAGACATCTTTATCGGCTTCAGCCTCCAAAGGTGCTGCTATACCATAGTCTTCTAGTGCTTTTCGGCCTCTTGGTGTAATCCAATCGGTCGTCCAAGCAGGATGTAAAATCAAATCAACTTGAGATTCGTAACCTGCCTCTTTTAATGCTTTTTTAATATCATCTCCAATCACATCCATTGCAGGACAGCCACTATAAGTTGGTGTGATTTCTACTTTTACACTATTATTAATAATCACAGCAGAACGTACAACTCCCATATCCATAATAGATAATACTGGAATTTCAGGATCTGAGACCTGCTCTAGTATTGGGATTAACGTTTCGTCTATATGTTGTTCTGTTGCGGTCATGTTTTTGAACTATTTCTGCTAACGCAGCAATATGTTTTGAACTATTTCTGCTAACGCAGCAATATGTTTTGAACTATTT
>NZ_CANMRL010000009.1 GCF_947500255.1 uncultured Psychroserpens sp.
CCATTAGGAGGAGGAGTTACTGATGATAGTGATGATCCAACCGATCCAACTGATACGGATAACAATGGTGATGGTGATCCAGATGATCCAACCGATACAGACCTTCCGCAGACAGCATCGTTAGATGTTGTTAAAGTTGCAGATATCCTAGATAATGGAGATGGTGTTGTAGGTGTTGGAGACGTTATTACTTATACCATCACAGTGACTAATGATGGAAATGTGACATTAGATAATGTAGTAATTGTAGATACATTCACAGATGCTAACGGTATTGTCTTAACTCTTGATTCTGGACCAACGTTTGTAAATTCAGATTTAGGAAGTGCAGAAGGTGATTTATTAGTTGGTGAAACAGCTACATATACTGCAACGTATACAATTACTCAAGATGATGTTGACGCTGGAGGTTTAGTTAATAGTGTTGTCGCAGATGGAACTGATCCAGATGGAACTACTACAACTGATACTAGTGATGATGGAGATGATACAGATGGAAATACAGAAGACGATCCAACAGAAACAATGACTGATTCAGATTTTGAATTGTCGGTTACTAAAGAACTTGATGTTTTAGAGCCTATCATTGGAGATGAAGTGACCTTTACAATTACAGTAGCTAATGAAGGGTTTGTAACTGCAACAGGTGTTGTAGTTGAAGATATTTTACCAAGTGGATATACATTTGTTTCGGCTATAACAACTGCTGGAACATATTCTGAGGTAGATGGAGAATGGACAGTAGGTCAATTAGATCCAGGTCAAGTTGAAGTACTTCAAATAACGGTTGAAGTTTTAGGATTTGGTGACTACTTAAATACAGCTACCATTACTCAATTTACTGGTGGAGATGACCAAAATGAAAATAACAACAGTGATTCTGTAGGAGTAGAACCAATATGTTTAACAATTTACAATGAATTCTCACCAAATGGAGATGGCGTTAATGAATTCTTTGTCATCGACTGTATAGAAACATTCCCAAATAATACTTTGGAGATTTATAACAGATGGGGAAATATTGTTTATGAAACCAAAGGCTATAGAAATGATTGGAACGGAACTTCCAACGGAAGAGCTGTTTTAAGTCAAGGAGATCAGTTACCAGTTGGTACATATTATTATGTCATTGATTTAGGAAATGGTTCTGAACCTAGAGTAGGATGGTTATACATAAACAGATAATTAATAAAGGCAAGATTAAAAACGATATTAAAATGATACAAAAATCATCATTAGTAAAAGGATTAATACTGTTAGTGTTTTGTACGCTGACCATTAATACTAGTTTTGCGCAGCAAGACCCGCAGTATACACAATATATGTACAATACAATGAGTGTGAATCCTGCATATGCTGGACAGCGAGAAGTATTAAGTATTACTGGTTTGCATCGAACACAATGGGTTGGCATAGATGGAGCGCCACAAACACAAACTTTAGGTATCCATGCGCCACTTAGAAATGATAAGATTGGTTTGGGATTATCAATAGTTAATGATGCATTAGGTCCAGCAAATGAAACCTATATAGATGCAAATTTTTCATATACTATTCGATTAAATGAATCACTAACCAAATTATCATTTGGAGCGAAAGCAGGAGCACATCTATTAGATACTGATTGGAGTAGAGGTCAATTCCAAAACCCAGATGTTGTTTTTAATCAAAATATTAGTCGGTTTTCACCAACAATTGGAGCAGGTGTTTATTTACATAATAGAAAATGGTACGTAGGTTTATCTGTACCTAACTTCTTAACAACCGAGCATTATGACGATTTTCAAGAGTCGGTTGCTAAAGAACGAATGAACTACTACTTAATTGCTGGTTATGTGTTTGATCTAAGTGAAAATACTAAACTGAAACCTGCTGCACTTGTAAAAGCAGTTTCTGGAGCGCCACTTATAGCAGATCTTTCAGCTAACTTTTTATTTAAAAATAAACTGACTTTAGGCTTGGCTTGGAGATGGGATGATTCGGTAAGTGGTTTAGCTGGTTTCCAGGTAACTGATGGGTTGTATATAGGTTATGCTTATGATGCAACGACCACTAACTTAAATAACTATAATAGCGGTTCACACGAGATCATGCTACGTTTTGAATTACAGAAAGTAGGTAGAATATTATCACCGAGATTCTTCTAAAAAATAATGATTATGAATTTTTTAAATCACGAACTCAAAATAGCCAATAAGATTGGCGTGAGTAAAACACATAAAATTATATGTATCCTAGCTTTTAGTTTAGTTTTTTCGATGGGATACTCGCAAAGAGGAAAAATTAGACAAGCGTCTAAAGAATATGATAACTTGGCCTATTTAAAGACAAGTGAGATTCTTTTAGAAGTTGCTGAAAACGGCTTTACTTCTGTTGATTTATTGCAGAAATTGGCTAATTCTTTCTATTTCAACAATCAAATGAAAGACGCTGCTAAATGGTATGGAGAACTCATGAAAATGGATGTTGATGGTATAGACCCTGAATACTATTTCAGGTACGCACAATCATTAAAGTCTATTGAAAATTATGACGAGTCTGATAAGTGGATGAAAAAGTTCGCTGCTGAAGATAGAAGCGATCTAAGAGGAAGGGCATTTTCTTCTACCGTTGATTATTTATCTATGATCGACGAAGCAAGTAGAGAATTTGAAGTTTATAATCTGGATATTAATTCTGAAGTTTCAGACTTTGGTTCTACACAATATAAAGATCAATTGATATTTGCATCTTCTCGTGGAGGAGGAAAAAAATACAAATGGAATGAGCAACCTTATCTTGATTTGTTTTCAGCTAACAAACAAGATGATGGTTCTTACGATGATGTAGCAAAATTAGATAGTGGTATTAATACGAAGTATCATGAATCTACTGTTGCATTCACACCAGATGATCAAGTCATGTATTTTACACGTAATAATTATTACAATAAGAAATATAGAAATAGTGAAGATGGAACTAACAGATTGAAGCTCTTCAAAGCGACTTTAAATGATAATGGCAATTGGGATGATATTGAACCTGTTCATTTTAATAGTGATGAGTACAGTGTCGCTCATCCTACTGTTAATGTACAAGGAACAAAAATGTACTTTGCATCAGATATGAATGGAACGCTAGGTAAGTCTGATATTTTTGAAGTAGATATCAATGAAGATGGTTCTTTAGGAGATCCAGTTAACCTCGGAGCTTCAGTAAATACTGAAGGACATGAAACCTTTCCTTTTATAAACTCAGAAGGTGACCTATACTTATCTTCTAATGGGTTTAGTGGCTTAGGCGGATTGGATGTTTTTGTTATTAGAGATTTTGAAAACAAACGTGCTTTAAATCAGCCAATGTCACTGGAAAATGTTGGTAGACCAATTAATAGTCCTATGGATGATTTTGGTTACTACGAAAACTTAGGAACTAAAGAAGGATTCTTTACATCTAATAGAGATGGAGGTAAAGGAGATGATGATATTTATAGTTTCACTATTCCTGAATGTGAACAAGTACTTGAAGGTACTGTTAAGGATAAAGAAACTATGGAATTACTCTCTGGTGCTGTTGTTACCTTATTTGATGGAGAAGGAAATCAATTGCAGCAAATGACTGTTGGAAACGATGGTTCATATAAATTTGAAGGATTAGCTTGTGAAATGGAGTTTTTGGTAAGAGGAGAAAAAGAGACCTATGCTTCAGACGAAAAACGTTTTACAACTCCTAAGAAAAAACAAAAATTAGAAATTGAATTATTACTCGAAAAAGATGTAGTTGCGCTAGAGCCTTGTGCAGATCTAGCTAAGATTTTAGATATTCCTATTATTTACTTCGATTTTGATAAGTATGATATTAGATACGATGCAGAAGTAGAGTTGCAAAAAGTATTGGCTGTAATGAATAAATACCCAACCATAACAATTGATGTTAGAAGTCATACTGATTGTAGAGGCCCTGCATCTTACAATGAAAGATTATCTGATAATAGAGCACAATCTACACGTCAATACTTAATTGATAAAGGTGTGGCAGCAGAGCGTTTAACAGCTAAAGGTTATGGAGAATCACGATTAGTTAACGATTGTGGTTGTGAACCAACAAATAATTCGTCATGTAGTGAAGCTGAACATCAGCTTAATAGAAGAAGTGAATTTATTGTGACTAGTATTAATGGTCAAAAGTGTCCAGAAAATTAATTTAGATATTACATTATCTATTAAATAAAAGTTAAAAGCTGTCTTTTTTAAGGCAGCTTTTTTGTTTCTAGTATTTTTTTTAACATTTAGTTGTTATTTTTGTTCGCTATGGCAGAAGAACACGTAATTCTTGTAAACGAAAATGATGAGCAAATTGGTACAATGCCAAAGTTAGAAGCTCATGAAAAAGCAGTATTGCATCGTGCATTTTCAGTATTTATCTTTAATGATGATAATGAACTGATGTTACAGCAACGTGCAAAACATAAATACCATTCCCCTTTATTGTGGACCAATACCTGTTGTAGTCATCAGCGTGTAGGTGAAACTAATATTGAAGCAGGAAAACGTCGTTTAATGGAAGAAATGGGGTTTGTTGTAGATTTAAAAGAAACGATTTCATTTATATACAAAGCCTCTTTTGATAATGGATTAACAGAACATGAACTCGATCATGTGATGGTAGGCCATTATAATGATGAACCGATAATTAACAGTGAAGAAGTTGAAGCTTGGAAATGGATACCTTTAGAAGCCGTTAAAGTTGATATAGAACTCAATCCAGATCAATATACTGAGTGGTTTAAAATTATTTTTGATAAATTTTACGAACACATTAATATTTCAAAGTAATGCGAGTAACAGTAAGTAGAAAAGCACATTTTAATGCAGCTCATCGCTTGTATCGTAAGGATTGGAGTTTTGAGAAAAATGATGAGATCTTTGGAAAATGTAATAATCCAAACTTTCATGGTCACAACTATGAATTGATTGTTAGTGTTACAGGTGAAATAGATCCAGAAACAGGATATGTGATCGATATGAAAGTATTAAAAGATATCATTAAATCTGAAATTGAAGATGCATTTGATCATAAAAACCTGAATGTAGAAGTTCCAGAATTCAAAGATTTAAATCCTACTGCCGAAAATATTGTCGTTGTCATTTATGATAAGATCAAACCCAAACTTAAGACTGATTTTGATTTAGAGATTACATTATATGAAACGCCTCGTAATTTTGTAACCTATTCTGGAGAATGAAAAAATCACTATATCCTATTAAGTTTCAACCCATTTTAAAAGATAAGATTTGGGGAGGTCAAAAGTTAGCGACGCTACTCAATAAAGCATCAAGTTTACCCAATGTAGGTGAAAGTTGGGAAATTAGTGATGTTGAAGGAGATACTTCAGTCGTTGTAAATGGCGATTTAAAAGGACAGTCTTTAAAAAAACTTCTTGAAGATTACAAAGCAGATATATTAGGAGAAAAGAATTATAAAATCTTTGGAAACAAATTTCCGTTATTAATTAAATTTATTGACGCTAAAGAGGATTTATCTATTCAATTGCACCCTAATGATGAACTTGCAGCAAAACGCCATAATTCATTTGGAAAAACGGAGATGTGGTACGTGATGCAAGCAGATGACGATGCTAATTTAATTGTTGGCTTTAATCAAGAAATGACGTCCGAAAAATACCTGAAGCATCTTGAGGATAAAACACTTACTCAAATTTTAAATTTCGATAAGGTAAAAGCAGGAGATACCTACTTCATCGAAGTTGGCCGTGTTCATGCCATTGGTGCAGGTGTGTTATTAGCCGAAATCCAACAAACAAGTGATATCACGTACAGAGTTTACGATTGGGATCGTGTGGATGATCAAGGTAACGAAAGAGAACTGCATAACGATTTAGCGATTGATGCGTTTAATTTTGAAATGAAAGACGATTTTAGAGTAGATTATTCAAATGAAAAGAATATATCAAATGAAATGGTGAGTTGTGATTACTTTACAACAAGTATACTTCATGTCACTGAGTCTATTTTGAAGTTAAATACCAAAGATTCCTTCTTTATATACATGTGTGTTGAAGGTGAAGCAATCATAGAAACCGAATACGCTTCAGAATTTATAAAACAAGGGGAAACGATACTACTTCCCGCAGCAATAAAAACCTATAAAATAACATCTGACAATGCGAAACTATTGGAAGTTTATGTTTAATTTTGTAGCAAACAAATTAAGTAATTATGGCAAATATTAGAGACCTTAAAAAAGACATTAACTTTGTTCTAGGAGACATTATAGAAGCAGTTTATGTTTGGGAATATAGCAACACAGATAAAGACACAAAGAAGAGTGAGGCGATTATTGATGAGGCAATCGAAACTTTTGACGTCTTAATCGCAAAAGTAAATGATAAAAGTGTTGAGAATAAAAAAGCACACTTTAAAGCGATCAATAATGAGCTCGAAGAAAAAGGTAGAGCTTTGATCGATAAATTAAATAAATTAGGATAATTTTTTTGAGAGTGTATTTGCAAATTTAGATATCAACACTATATTTGCACCTCTTAAAAGCCGATGTAGCTCAGCTGGCTAGAGCAGCTGATTTGTAATCAGCAGGTCGTGGGTTCGAGTCCCTCCATTGGCTCAAAAAAAATCCCAAACGTAATGTTTGGGATTTTTTTATTCATATGAGATAAAAACTAGTCTTGGCTGTTCTTATCTTGCTTTTCTTTTTCTGCTTTTCGTTCTTTAATAAACGCGTCTAATTGTTTACCATATTTTGATGCTTTCACATTAGTCGTAAGTGTATCGTAAATTTGCTGTAAATAACTAATACTTGTATTTGGAACTTCACTTATAGCTAAATAAGGAGAAACTTCACTGTCTGGATGACTTACGGCGAAATTAATTGTGTAGCGATACTTACTTTTTAAAAGGTTGTCAAAGTCTGTTTTTAAAGATTCAACTTTACTAGTATCTTTTGCTTTTTGAGACTCAAGACTCTCCTTAATCATATCTAAATTTTTATCATTAAACTTAGACATCATGTCTAGATATTTATCTAAAACAGCTTGCTGTTTCGATCCTTTTACTGTAGCGTCAATATTAAAATTCTTAAGTGTAGAGTTAATTTCAGTAATTCCTTTATCTGCAAAAAAAGCAATAGTGCCTTCTTCGTTGTCATTTTTATCCAGCTTTAAAAATAAAATCTCAGGTTCTTGTAGTTTCGAATGAAGCACAAAATTAGAATCACCATTAACAGCAACAGAATCTAAAGTCACCATAATGGTATCCTGTTGTTTCTGTAAATAAACGGTTCCTTTTTTTAGACCTTTAACATGACCATTAAGTGTGAAATCATGTTGCTCTTCCTTTCCGCAGGAAACCAATAAAAGTGCTAGTAATACAACAATAAATTGCTTCATTTAATTTTGATTTTGAGTGCGCAAATATCTTATAAAAAATAATTAAAAACTAACTTACAGCAGCTAATTCCATTAAAATTGTACAGCCAATAGCTGCTATAGTTCCAATGGCATAACCAAAGACAGCAAGAAGCACTCCAACTGTAGCTAACGATGGGTGAAAAGCAGATGCAACAATAGGAGCAGAGGCAGCTCCACCAACATTTGCTTGACTACCAACAGCTAAGAAGAAGTATGGTGCTTTGATAAGTTTTGCTATTCCAATAAGTAAAAGAGCATGTATGGTCATCCAAACAACACCAATGGCTATGAGACCCAAGTTATCAAATATGAGTGTCAAATCCATTTTCATTCCAATACTTGCAACAAGGATATAGATAAAAACACTACCAAATTTACTAGCGCCTGCACCTTCATAGTTTTTAGCTTTTGTAAAGGATAGTAGTATGGCGATAAGAGTTGCTATACTTATCATCCAAAAGAATTTTGATCCTAAGAACGTAAATATATTTCGAGTAGTTTGAGATTCTATGCCAGCCACCAAGTTGTCAAAAAATGGCGCTAGAAAGTTAGAACATAAATGAGCAATACTTACTGTTCCAAACGCAATAGCTCCTATAATCATTATGTCTGTAAGTGACGGATTACGTTTTACTTTTTCTGAGAATGTAGATACTTTTTCTTTAAGCTCTTCAATAGACGATGTATCAGCTTTTAACCATTTATTAATTCTGTTTCGTTTTCCAATACCAATCAATATGATAGCCATCCATATGTTGGCAACTACGATATCGACAAATACCATTCCACCATAAAGTTTTTGATTATACCCATAGATCTCTAACATGGCAGTTTGATTTGCGCCACCACCAATCCAGCTTCCAGCAAGTGTTGAAAGACCTCTCCAAACAGCATCTGGGCCAACACCACCAACAGTTTCTGGTGAGACAGCTGCAATTAATAGAATAGCAATTGGTCCACCAATAACAATTCCTAAAGTTCCAGTAAAAAACATCACCAAGGCTTTCCAACCTAGATTAAAAACGGCTTTTAAATCGATACTTAAAGTCATTAAAACTAATGCTGCTGGTAATAAATATCTACTGGATACATAATACAAATTTGAACTATGCTCTGTTACTTCTCCACTATCAGAGACTGTTGTCCATTCTGAAGATATAAGACCAACTGTAGTTAATACTGCTGGAATCATATAAGCCATAAATAATCCAGGAACTATTTTATAAAACTTGGGCCAAAAGCCAGTCTTTATAGATTCTGTTAGGAATACAAACCCTAATGAGAGCATTAGAAGTCCAAAAACGATAGTATCATCAGTAAATAAAGGTGTATTGTCCATATTGTAGTTGTCTTTATAGTTCGCAAAATACCAAAATAAAAGCGCATAAAAAAAGCGACGTTTTTAAGTGTCGCTTTCATCGGTCTTTTTTGGCTTGGGTTGCCTGTTTTGTTCTTTAAGGTATTGCATAAGCATCCATTCGATCTGGCCATTAGTACTTCTAAATTCATCAGAAGCCCATTTTTCGATCGCTTTGAGCATATCTTCGTTTATTCGCAATGCAAATGCTTTTTTCTTTGCCATTTTTATTGTGTTATAAATAGAGCTTTTATGAAACTTAATATAAGTATTAAAAGCAAAAATACTATTTTGATAATCATGACTTATTAATTTTTCGACTATAGATTAAAACCAAAATGGGTAAAATAATACTAAGACCTATAATAGTTGGAACAAACCAAGTACCAATACTAGTGGCATGCCCTTTAGCTGTTTGAATTGTGAAATAAGCTATACATGCAAAAACGAGAACAACAAACAAATTAGTAAACCTTAATATTCGAGTACTAAAGCGATAGTTCTTGAGGGCATTTTCTTCTGTGATATTCACCATGTAATTATGAATATGTGGAAACTTATTTAAATATGACAATCCTAAAAACATGATAAGACCCAGTCCAGGTAAAACCCATAAAAAGCTTTTTTCACTGTGACCATCAACTTCTCCTTTCACATTAAGATGTGAAGGGATGATGTCTGGTAATTCAGAATAAGACATAATGGTATATACGATCATCAATAGCAATAGGGTCACAGATGTCAAATCAACAGCTATGTCTAAGGGTTCATAAGGCACTTTTATTCTTGGTCTATTATTACTCATTTTATCTGTTTTTATCTCGCTCAAAAACTACGCTTGTCCAACCTTGCGTGATATGGTTAACTACCCATCCCTCTCTTGAATATTGATTAAGCAAGTCTTCAAAATGTTTAGTTCTATTTCTAAATCCGAGTTTTGGTACAACAACTTTATATTCTTTCATCTGTTTTGTTTTACGGGTTTAAAGTGGGTCATTATCTGATGGGTCATTCTCACCTTTAAAAATCACAAGTGCTAATATAACTCCAATAATAGTCCCTATGAGAGCGCCGTAAACAACTCCCATTGCCACATCACCAATAACGGCTCCTATCGTAGTTCCAATGCTGCTTCCTAATGCGCTTCCAATAGCAATGCTATAAATTTGATTCTTGTTCATTTTAGTGGTTTAATGTTCCAGTATTTAAAACAGGTGAGGCATCTTTGTCGCCACAAAGGATGACCATTAAATTACTTACCATAGCAGCTTTGCGTTCTTCATCTAAATCGACAATTTGTTTCTTACCAAGTTCTTCTAAAGCCATTTCTACCATGCTTACAGCACCTTCAACAATTTTATGTCTAGCAGCTACAATTGCTGTTGCTTGCTGACGTTTTAGCATAGCATTAGCAATCTCTTGTGCATAGGCTAAATAACCAATACGTGCTTCTAAAACTTCAATTCCAGCAATAGCCAAGCGTTCTTCTATTTCTTTCTCTAAAGCGTTACTTACTTCATTAACACTAGAGCGTAACGTAATGTCTTCATCGTGCCCTTCATCTGCGAAATTGTCATATGGATACATACTCGCTAGCTTACGTACTGCAGCATCGGTTTGTACACGAACAAAGTTTTCGTAGATATCGACATCAAAAGCTGCTTTATAAGTGTTTTGAACACGCCATACTAAAATAGTGCTTATCATTACAGGGTTACCCAGCTTGTCGTTTACTTTTAATCGCTCGCTATCAAAATTTCGAGCCCTTAATGATATTTTCTTTTTAGTATAAAATGGATTTACCCAGTAAAAGCCATTCTTCTTCACAGTACCTATGTATTTTCCAAATAGTAATAATACACGCGAGCCATTAGGTTGTACCATAATAAATCCAGGGGCAATAATAATTGCTATAGGAAGCAATAGTAAAAACTCACCACTTTCAGTAATAATGGCTGAAGCTATTGGTCCAAAGAATAGTATAAGGAATATGAATAGCATAAGATAACCGTTTGCTGGAACTATTATTTTTTCTTCTTTCATTTGATTAGGTTTTAATTAAATAATTCAATATGATATTATTTTGATATCAAATTTACATCAAAGATTTTTAATTTGCAAATTGAGTTTGGCACGCCATTTGCTTTATATAAAATGTAAATGCTTATGAAGATGTTAGACGAGGAGTGATTACCTCACATAACGGAGTAACATTTATCATTTGGTTGGTTAGTTAATAAAAACGCATCTCGAACTTTGAGATGCGTTTTTAACTTTTAATAAGATGCTGTTGTTTATTTTTTGAGAATAAAGTCAGATACTTTTATAATAAGATCTTCGGAAATTTTTCTAAAAGATTCATTGTAAGATTTCGAGTTTTCCAATTTATCACCAGCAATAATAAACAATACATGGTTCATATTATCAATGATTTCAATTTCTGCTTTATTAGAACCTTGCTTTAGAAGTTTTGCTTCATCTACAGATACCTGAAGATCCTTTGTACCATTGATTATAAGTATAGGAATGTCTAAAGTTTTAATGATCTCTTGTGGTTTGTATTGCATCCAATTCATGATAAACGGTTGAACGTCTGCTCTAAAAATTGATCCTAATGCCTGAGGATATTCTGTAGTTAATTTTCCTTCCTTTAAACTGTCAAATGCTTTTTTAGTGCCTTCAACTAATGACGGATCCATTGCGGCAATTTGTTCGGTAATAACATCGTCTATAGATTGTCCTGCACCAGCTAATGAAACAAAACCATTTGCTTTCCCTTTAGCGGCCAACATACCAACAAGGCTTCCTTGACTATGTCCAATAACATAAATACTTGAATACTTACCTTCATTTTTGAAGTAATCAATAACCGAAATGGCATCAGTCACAAAATCATCAAATGTTATGTTAGGGTCTATTTTCTTTTTAAGAATTTGTTTAACAATACGTTTATCATATCTGTAGGTGGCAATACCTCTATTAGAAAGTGATTCTGCAAGTTTTTTTAATGAATTGTTATTCGAAAAATTTTGATTTCCATTTCTATCTGTTGGCCCAGAACCAGCAATAATAATGGCAAGTTTAGGTTTTTCATTGCCTTTTGGTACTAATAAAGTACCATCTATTAATTCATTTACAGAAACCTCTTGTGATGTAAACTTAGAATCTTGGGCATAGATTATTGTACCTAAACAAAAGAGGAGAACACTCATATAATATTTCATAGTCGTTTTTTTATAACACCTAATAATTGATGTACCAAAGTTAACTAAAAATTAAAACGAAAATTATGTGATTTTATGACTTTATAATGAGTTTTTTTTATTTGACGATATTGCATTTCATCGATGAAATGCAATATTTCATCTTATAATGTTAAAATTAAGTGTATTTCATCGATTAATTGTGTATTTTAACTTGTATAATGAAATAGAGTTCTATATTTGAAGTGTACTAAAATTTAGTTTTTAGTTCAATGGATTAATTAATTAATATTTGCATATGTGATGGCTTAGTGACCCTAAATCTACCACATATTTAAAAAGCAAATTAGGAAAACCAAGGTTGAGGGACCTTGGTTTTTTCGTTTTATATGGTTGAACTTAAATAATGCTTCTAAAGGTCAAGTTAATCCGTTCACCAATGGTCTTTTTGGTTTTAGCGATTTGATGTAGCCAAAAATGTTGCATTTCTCCTTTCATAACCAATAAACTTCCATGATGTAAATTGAGTTTATGTCGTTCTTCTTTTATATATCGATGTTTAAAATGAAAGGGTCTCATTTCCCCAAAACTCACCGAAGCTATTATTGGGTTTTTACCAAGCTCTTTTTCATTATCTGCATGCCAACCATTACTATCATTACCATTGCGATATAAATTGAGAAGAACAGTTGTAAATTGATGTTTGATTTCTTGTTCTATATCTGCCTTTATTTCTGATAGTTCCGAAGAGAACTGATGAGGTTTCATGGTAATCCCAGAGTAGGAGTAGGTGCTGTGGTTATTAGCATATAGAGCTGTTAATCTTGGCTGTTGATGGGTTTTTCCAAATATTGTGATGCTGTCTTGCTGCCATTTAATTGTATTTTTTAAAACTTCAAAATAACGATTAGCAATATCCGAGTTATAAAAACCCTCAATGTAAATGAGTTCTGCATTTGGTCGTTTAATTATCGTTTTTTCTTCGGAAAATAAGTCCATCACTTAATTTTTATCTAAATTAGCTATATCATGAAGATTCACAAAATATTAATTATCATAGCTGTAGCTATTGTGTTTGGGTTTACAGCACAAGAAAAAAATGGGCTACCTGAAGGGTTTATACATGTTAAAGATATCATTCCAGATATTGATGTGGAGCTACGCTATTTTTCTAATAATAATTTTGTTGGAGATACTATTGTAGGCTATAAGGCCAATACTTTGATTTTAACAAAACAGTCTGCCGAAGCTCTAAAAAAAGTGCAAGATGAGTTACAAGAGCAAAATTTATGTTTGCGTGTCTATGATGGGTATCGTCCTCAGCGCGCAGTAAACCACTTTATGCGTTGGGCTAAAGATTTAAACGATACGATTAACAAACAACAGTTTTATCCAGATGTTGAAAAACGACATTTGTTTAAAGAGGAGTATATTGCAACACGCTCTGGTCATAGTCGAGGAAGTACTATAGATTTGACAATTATCGATGGTAATACCAACGAGCCATTAGATATGGGAAGTCCGTATGATTTCTTCGGAAAAGAATCTTGGGTTGAGCACCCAGATCTAACCAAAGAACAAAAGAATAACAGGCAGATGTTACAACAAGTGATGTTAAAACATAATTTTAGAAATTATCCCAAAGAGTGGTGGCATTTCACATTGCGTTGGGAACCTTTTCCCAAGACTTATTTTGATTTTGAAGTAGAGTAGACCTTACTTTTGTCTTTTTTGAAATGTTCCATTCTTGAATACCCAAGTAACTTTTTGCTGCTCTCTTTTATGAAATCCATTGTCTGGATCAAATTCATAATAAAAATGTGAGAGTTCTTTAGATTTTGGATTGTATTTAAGATTGATTTTATCGACGCGATTTGCGTAGACGGGTAAATGTTTTTGTCCACCAAACATAGAATCACATAATTCTAAAGTATTGTCTTTAAATCTATAAACCCTAGCTAATGAATGATGTTGTCCTCCACCATAAGTTCCCCAACCTAGTAATAAATAAAACGATTCGTTTTTGGCTTTGATTTGATAAACGCCATAAATTATAACCGATGTTGGTTCACCAGTCATATGTTCATCTCCAGAATCTAATTTCAAATATTTAATTTGTCCAGAACTAGTTTTAAACTGGGCATATGAGGCCATATCATGCCAGCTTCCGCCATTTATTCTATCCCAACTATAGGTTTTTATCAAACTATCTTCTGATGTTTTTATAGTCACGTATTTTGATAATTTTGTCAAAGGACTGTAAAAGCTACTTGAATCTTTAAGATCAAATACTAAGCGTTTCTCAATAATTGGAGATATAGCAATTGCCAATTCAGAATCAACCGAATTTAAAAGTTTAAAGTTTTCAGAGATAAAAGTGTCATCAAACTCATTATTTTGTGCATTTAATGTGTATGAAAAAACTAATAGTAATAGTATGGTTATTCTAATCATTGAACTTGCCTTTATATTTAATAGCTTGTTTAACATGTGCCAAGTGATGATTACTATGCCATGCATATGTACCAATGGTTTCGTCTAATCTAAACCGTTTTCCATGTTCTGGATGTACAAACTCTCTAGATAACTCTTCCTCTGAAATATTGCGAAGTAGCTTACTCAGTTTGGCGTGTAGTCCTTTGAGTAAACTTAGTGTATCATCTAAACTATCATCATTGCTATCAATCAAATTTGCCCAGCGATCTTCATAATAAGGTCTGATGGTTGGTGAATCTTCAGTTAGTGCAAGTTTAAACCTAATGATACTATTCATATGACTATCTGCACAATGATGCACCACTTGTTTGATGTTCCATCCATCTGGTCTGTATTGCCATTTGAGTTGGTCTACATTTAGATCTTTGATTGCTTCATTAATCGCTTTTGGAAATTGTTCGATGTCATTTATCCAACCCGATATCATTTCCGAAGAGATATTTTTGGGAGCAGTAAATTCACCAATTGGAAATCGTAATTTGTATAATTCTTCTGAAATCATGCCATTATTTTATTTTAAAATCGTACTCTAAAACTAATATTAGGTGTAATGCCTAAAGATACATTTTCAATGGTTACAATATCACCATTTGTATTTTCTGAATAGTAGGTATTGATCACATTTTCCCTGTCTAATAGATTCCATATCGACGCTCCAATAGATGCATTCATTCTATTGGTAAGTCTTAACTGGTACGTTGCAGAAAGATCTGTTCTGAAGTAATCACTCTGTCTACTACTATTTGGAGTTGTATATTCAATTTGCGAATTGGTATCATCTTGCATTGATAAAGGCAATGTTTGGGGTTTTCCAGAATGCCAATTAACGCCTAATGCTAATTTTAAATCATTAATAGTGTAAGTGCCAGCAAAGGTTGCGGTATGTCTTACATCGATATTATTAGGAAACGGGTTACCATTGTTTAAGTCGTCAAATTCATAATCATTCTGGCTGTAAGAATAACTTAACCACGTACTAAATGAATCAAATTGTTTGTTGATTAAAAAATCGATACCTCTTACTTGATATTTTCCGATAGCATCTGTGAATTGAAACTGATTTTGAAATCCTTGACTTCTAGACGTAATACCGTCAATATCTTTAATAAAACCTTCGGCACTAATAAGTAGCTTGTTTTTATTATAATGAATTCCAACAGCGCCTTGAACACTTTTAATGATAGGTATATCTTCGTTATTAGATAAGATCCAACGTCGTTTTTCAATACCTAAGAAGTCATTTTGTAAATCGATGATTTGAGAGGTAGTCTGACTTTTTAATTCGGCTAAAAATTCTAATCTAAAATCATTACTCAGCTTGTGGCTCAACGATAAACGCGGTTCTGTGAAAAATTCCGAGAATTTTTCAATGTAATTAGTTCTTAGTCCAATTCGTGCATATGTGCTTTTACTGGCTGAGGTAAATTCGGCTTCACCATAAATAGAATGTGTTCGTACAACTTCTTTGATAAAACTCTCTGAGTCTGGATTATTAGTGTCTTCCGCATTACTAATAATAACCTCACTAAATTGATAACCACCATGTAATTTTAAATTGTCATCTATATGATTTGTAGCATTAATCTTAATACCTAAATCGTTAACGCGATTGTCTTGATTGGTACGTTGACTACTTGCAATATCAAAGTTTGTGGCTCTTAAGTCATAACCTGTATAGTAAAATTGCGCTGTGGTCGTAAGCTTACTATTCCAGTATTTTAGATATTGAAAACCAGTAGCAAAATTGTTTTGTATGAGTTCATTTTTTAAAGGAATACCAGAATCATCATCAGACCTTTGGTCATAGGTAAGCTTGTTGTTTATGGTTAAAAAATTAAAACGAAATTGATCTTGATCTGTGATATCGTATAAAAACTTTGTCGCTATATCATAAAAGTAAAAACGTTCATTATTAGAGATTACTTCAGAGCTGCCTTGTTGCGGATTAGAAAAGTCACTATCCTGAAAGACACGTTGTAGATATTGATCATAGGTTGGCGTGAAAATAAAATCGGTAACAGAGCGTCGAGCTGAGACTTGTATTTCGGTGTAATCATTTAAGGGGACTTTAGCAAAACCATCAGCATTGATAAGATTAAAGCCAGCTCCAGCGATAAAATCTTGATCCAAACTATTAGATTGTGTCATATCTATCACACTTGATACACCATCACCAAATTTTACGCTCGTACCATTTTTTGAAATATTAACCTCTTTTGTGAGGTATGGATTAAAAGCAGATACCAAACCAAAAAAATGTCCAGATTGATACATTTTTATACCATCCCAAAGAATTAAGTTTTGATCGTGAGTGCCACCTCTAACATTGATGCTAGAGACACGTTCATCTACACTAAGAATTCCTGGTAAGGCTTGTATACTTTGTAAAACATCAGATTCTATTAATCCTGGGAGTATTCCAAAATCTTCAGTTTTAATATTGATTTTACCGTCACTCTTTTTGGAAATACCTTTGGTTAAGAAATTAGTAATGACGACTTCTTCCAGCTTTTGAGTAATAAAGCTACTAAATGGATTTGAACGTTTAGAGATGACTACATTAGTGTCATTGATGCGTATGAAATCTAGGTTGGTTTCAGATTTTAAAAACTTTAGAACGTCTTCTAACGATAATTCATCATCAGGTAGCACAGCAGTTTTGTTTTCAACAGTTTGATCTAAATAACTAAAGTTAATATTGAATTTTTGCTCTAATTGTAAAATAATTTCGACAAGCGGAAGTTTCTTTTTTGAATTAGTTTGTGCATAAGTGCGACTAGCATTCAAAAAGAATAAGGTTATAAAAAGATAGAAGACACCTTTTTTACTCACGTTTTAGCCTAATGATATTATCCGTTTTACTATACTTCAATTGTAATGGTAAAGTAATGGATTTTAAGGCAATTTCTATATCATTATGCATAAAACTTCCTGTAAATTTTTGAGAATCGTCAATATTGTTAAATTCAACAGACACATTATATTGTCTTTCGAATTCGGCAATGACCTCTCTATATGGAATACTTTTAAAGGTACTCTTATGGTTTAACCACGATGGACTTGGTAATTCTTCTTTTTCTGTAGCAATATATTTCCCATCAATAATTAAAAAAGTATCTCCAGGTAGGAGTGTTGTTTGTTTTGTATTTGTGTGAACACCAACTTTACCTTCATAACAAGTCACTTCAAAATACTTGTCTCGCTGCTTAACATTAAATTGAGTACCGAGAACTGTTACTGTTCCTATTTCGGTTTTTACATCAAAACGTTGTCCTTTAGCAACATTAAAAAAAGCTTCTCCTTGAAGTGATAAATTACGATTATCGTCCCAGTTAGAGGCGTTAAACACAATACTGGATACAGCATTAAGTTCAACACGTGATGCATCAGGTAATACCAAAGATTTTTGTTCAGATACCAGAGTTCTTGTGGTCGTATCTAAGCTATTGCTGTAAAAATAAATACCAAAGCAAATTACTAGTACAGCAGCAATTTTAGACACGATTGATATGAGTTTATAGCGTTTTGTAGGTTTTGATTTGACGGTGTTCCATACAGTATCTAACTCATCTTCAGTGTCTAAAGCTTTTGCTTTAAACCCTTTAAGTTGTAGGTCTAATTTGATGAGATCATTATAATCTTCAAGCTGCTTGAATGCTTCAAGCTCTTGAGGGTTAAGATCGTGATCTAACCATTTTTGTATGAGGCTTTCTCTGTTCATAATATAAATTCACTCATATAACAGTTCAAGAATAAAAATTCCTACCTTTTATAGTTCATCAATATCTTGTCTTAATTTTTTTAATGCACCATAAATACGCTTTTCTACAGCTTTCGTAGAAATATCAAGTAATTGGGCAATTTCCTTGAAGCGTTTTCCTTCAACTCTATTCATTAAAAAGGCGACACGTTGTGCTTCGGTTAGATTGGCAATGGCTTTTTCTAATTTCTCTTTGTATTGCTTTTCTTGTAACAGAAACTCGGGATTGATATTGGTGCTGTGTTTTGGTTTGATTTGTTGATGTCTTAATACTACTTTTCGATGGGCAAATTCGTTTAACATGAGATTATTAGCTGTCGTAAACAAAAAACTTTTTGCTTTGTCCTGTGGTACTTTAGCACAATTTTCCCACAATTTCACAAACGCTTCTTGCATTTTGTCTTGCGGATTGAACTGGCTTCCAAACTTGTAGTAGAGAAAGTCATATAAGTCTTTAGAATACTTTCTGAAGATAGAAGAAAACAATTGTTCTTCGCAAATATGTTCCTTAAGTGGTTTTGACATTTTTATTCTTGGTTGCGCTAAGTTATAAAAATTATTGAGGTAGGAATTTTTAAGATATAAATGTTCTATTAAAAATATAAGTAATTGTTAAGCAAACTTAACCGTTAGTTTTAGTTTTTAGTTGGTAAAAAAGGATTGTTGGTCATAGCAATCCTTTTTTTATGGCTTAATTTCAAACTTCGCTTTATAAATACATCACAAATCGTTAAATTTGCATCTTTAAAATTCTATAAGAATATGTTTAATAATTTAAGTGAAAAGTTAGATAAAGCATTACACGTCTTAAAAGGGCATGGTAGTATTACCGAAGTCAATGTAGCAGAAACTTTAAAAGAAGTTCGTAGAGCCTTATTAGATGCCGATGTCAACTTTAAAATAGCTAAAGAATTTACCAATAGAGTCAAGGAAAAAGCTTTAGGCCAAAACGTATTGACGAGCTTACAACCAGGTCAATTAATGGTCAAGCTTGTTAAAGATGAATTGACTGAACTTATGGGTGGAGATGCCGAAGGTATTAACCTTTCTGGAAACCCAAGCGTGATTTTAATGTCTGGTTTACAAGGTTCTGGTAAAACGACGTTTTCAGGTAAATTGGCAAACTATCTCAAAAATAAAAAAACAAAACGCCCTCTTTTAGTAGCCTGTGATGTTTACCGTCCTGCTGCGATTGACCAATTACATGTTGTAGGAGAGCAAATTAATGTTGAGGTTTATAGTGATAAAGGTAATAGTGATCCAGTAGCTATTGCTCAAGCAGGTATAGCGCACGCAAAAGCTAATGGTTTTAATGTGGTTATTATAGATACTGCTGGACGTTTAGCAGTTGATCAAGCCATGATGGATGAAATTTCTAATATCCACAGTGCAATACAACCGCAGGAAACTTTATTTGTAGTCGATTCTATGACAGGTCAAGATGCTGTGAATACAGCAAAAGCCTTCAATGATATCTTAAATTTTGATGGTGTTATCCTTACCAAATTAGATGGTGATACTCGAGGTGGTGCTGCCATTTCAATTAAGTCTGTGGTAAATAAGCCAATTAAATTTATTGGTACAGGAGAAAAGATGGAAGCTATTGATGTCTTCTATCCATCACGTATGGCAGATCGTATCTTAGGAATGGGAGATGTGGTGTCTCTTGTAGAAAGAGCACAAGAACAATATGATGAAGAGGAAGCTCGTAAAATCCAAAAGAAAATTGCCAAAAATCAGTTCGGATTTGATGATTTCTTGAAGCAGATACAGCAAATCAAGAAAATGGGTAACATGAAAGATTTGATTGGAATGATTCCAGGAGCAGGAAAAATGATGAAGAATATAGATATTGATGACGATGCTTTTAAAGGTATTGAAGCTATTATTCATTCTATGACTCCAGGAGAACGATCTAATCCTTCTATTATAAATGCAAGTAGAAAAAAGCGTATTGGAAAAGGTTCTGGAACCTCGGTACAAGAAGTCAATCAGCTTTTAAAGCAATTCAATCAGATGAGTAAGATGATGAAGATGATGCAAGGCGGAAAAGGAAAAGCAATGATGCAAGCTATGAAAGGCATGAGATAATAACTCATGCTTTTTTTATATAATTAAAACACACAACAATCAACACATGGTAATTCTAGACGGAAAAAAGGTAAGTAACGACATTAAAGACGAAATCAAACAACAGGTTGACAAGATGAAGGCTAAAGGAGAGAAAGTTCCTCATTTAGCTGCTGTTATTGTTGGAAATGATGGAGCAAGTTTAACCTATGTAGGAAGTAAAGTACGTGCTTGCGAACGGGTAGGTTTTGAGTCTACAATGGTACGCATGTCAAACACGACCAGTGAAATAGAATTATTAGATAAGATTGAAGAATTAAACCAAAATAATGATATCGACGGATTTATCATTCAGTTGCCATTGCCTCCTCAAATTAATACTCAAAAAGTACTGATGGCTGTAGATCCCAGTAAAGATGTAGATGGATTTCACCCTGAAAACTTTGGAAAAATGGCACTTGATATGAGTACCTTTATTCCGGCGACACCTTTTGGAATTTTAGAATTATTAGATCGTTACGGAGTAGAAACTAAAGGAAAACATACAGTTGTCATTGGAAGAAGTCATATTGTTGGTCGTCCAATGAGTATCTTAATGGGACGTAAAGGATTTCCTGGGAACTCAACAGTGACATTAACTCACAGTCACACAAAAAACATCACTCAAATTACATCACAAGCCGATATTATTATATCTGCTTTAGGCGTTCCAAACTTTTTAAAAGCAGAAATGGTAAAAGATGATGTTGTTATTATCGATGTTGGAATTACTAGAGTACCAGATGATAATTCTCCTAAAGGATATATCATAACTGGTGATGTTGATTTTCAAAATGTAAGTAAAAAAGCAAGTTATATTACACCTGTTCCAGGAGGTGTTGGTCCAATGACTATCGCTATGCTACTTAAAAACACATTGCTTGCTAGAGAGCAGCGTATGTAGTCTCCTTATTTACTTATATTGCAGTATGGTTAATCTCTGTGCTGCTTTAGAACGTGTGCTTATTTTAAGTTGGGAACATGTATTGCCAATTGTTATGGCTGTTGTTTTTACAATTACCTTAATACGGTATGCAAGGACTATTTCTACTGAAAAGCAGCAGCATTTCATTCATCTCATAGCTGTTTTTATTTCTATTACAGTTGTAGCATTTCATATCTATCACATGATATTAGGCGACTACGATTTTAAAAATGATCTCCCTTTGTATTTGTGTAGTTTATTAGGAGTGATTATTCCTGTATACACGTATTATAAACGCTATTGGATGTTTGAAATTTTAGTGTTTTGGATTATCGCAGGAACTCTACAAGCTGTAATTACACCAGATATTTCAGAAGGTTTTCCAAGTTTAGATTATTTTAGATATTGGATAGTTCATTTAGGATTACTGATTGTTATCTTCTACAGTATTTTTGTTTTTAAGCTCAAACCGAAGCTCAAAAGTGTTTTTAAGTCTTTTTTTGCATTGCAGATTTATGTGATACTCATGATCTTGGCAAATTTTCTTTTGGATTCTAATTATTTTTACCTTAATAGTAAACCAGAGTCCGCTTCTGTATTAGATTATTTTGGAGAGTGGCCGTATTATATTATTATTTGTCAGCTCATAATTATTCCTTTATTTCTTATTATTTATTTGCCATTTTATTTCCGAAGAAATCATTTAGCAAACAATTGATTGATGTCTTTAAACGCTTTAAATTCTAAAGCATTTCCAGATGGGTCTAAAAAAAACATGGTTGCCTGTTCTCCTGCTAGACCTTCAAATCGTATGTAAGGATCGATAACAAATTTTATACCTTTTTTTGTAAGTGTATATGCAAAATTGTGAAAGGTATCCCATGGCAGTACTACACCAAAATGCGGGACAGGAACTGCTTTTCCGTCTACAGCATTTGTATGAATATCATTTTCAGATTTTGGTTTATAGTGAATAACAAGTTGATGACCAAAGAGGTTAAAATCTACCCAATGTTCACTACTTCGTCCTTCGTCACAATTGAGTATATCTCTATAAAATGTTCGACATTCATTAAGGTTATGAACGGGAATTGCGATGTGAAATGGTGCTATGTTATTCATGATTAAAATAATTTACAGGTAAAAATAACATTTAATCACTACAATGTAAAGGCAAAAAAGACTTACTAAAAACAATCTGTTTTTTTAGCAAGTCTTTTTTTAATTAGCAAGTTATCAATTAGTTACTCTGATTTTCGTTTGTATAAACCGTCAAAGGCTTTCGTCCATGTTTGCCCTTGATCTGAGCTTGACTCTTGGACTTGTCTTACCGTATCGTCTTCTTTGTTATAATACCAGATCATTCGAAACCAAACGTTTGGTCCTTTGGCAATCATCAACATATCTCCATCGGTTTCTGTTTTAGGTTGCTCGTAATGGCTTACACTTCCTGAAGCTACCCAGTTTTGTTTCCATACTTTATCATTACTGTCATAATAGCTTATAGAGTTTCCACCATTACTGCCAATAGGTCTCCAATTTTCTAGAATTCCACAGTCGCCATTAGTATTTGTGATGCTACTTTCGGCAATTTTTTGATGTTGAGCATAAACATCCCATTCACCTAACCAGAAGTCGAATTGTCTATAACTATCACTAAACTTGCATGGGTTGGCTCGTTTATACATACTTTCTCTTACTTTAATAAAACGTTTGTTATCTCTTAAAGCATCAAATTCGGGTTTGTCTAAGCGCTTATAAAAAGCGAATTGCAAGCTATCTAATGTCTCCAATTGTACAAGGGCATTATCAGGTTGATTTTCGGCGGTATAACTTATTGCGAGTCTTAAGAAGATGGCTGGTCCTGTAAGTCCGCTTTTCTTTACTGCCTCTAAGTTTTTTATTGCTTTTTTATGCTGTTTTAGATTTGAGTAGCTGAACCCCATAAAATAGCTGGCCATAGAATCTTTAGGATTTATTTTAAGTTGCTTTTTAGCAGTTGTTATCACCTTCTCATAATCTTTATTGTTGAAGTCAGGTTGGTAAGGTGAATTATTTTGGGATATACCGCACTGAGGAATAAAAATAATAAGACATACGGTTATAAGTGCTTTTTTCATGATGTTTTAGTTTTTGATGACTATTTTTTGAACTTCTTTTTTGTTGTTGGAAATCATATGGACAAAATATACACCGCTGCTGTATGTACTTGGTGTCCATTCTAAATTGTTGTCTAATACTATAGTTTCTATAAGCTTTCCAATGGTATTGTAGATATATATCTTGTCTGAAGGCTTAATAATTTCTGGATTAAATTTAAATTGGTGGCCTACAGTTGGAGTTATGAACGTCTCTTCTCTCGAATTAACTTCTGAAATTGATAATGTTGATGGCATAATATAAAAGGCATTAGGATTTATAAGATTAGCTTGAGAAGATGCAGTTGAATCGATAAAGTTTTCAATAAAATTTCCGTCGTTGTCATACATTTTAATCAATCCTGTAAGGCCATTTCCTACGAGGAAATTTCCGTTACTTAAAAAGGCCACGCCTTCAGGAGTACTTAAACCACTAACTATTGTGCCTATTAAAAGACCGTTATTATTAAATCGTTTAATAGAGTTGTCATTATAGTCAATAACCAATAAATCGCCATTTCCAGATGTGTCAAACCAAATATTTGTAGGTCCAGAAAGTGAAAGTTCACTAATAAAAATACCTTCATATACTCCCATGCTGTTGTATTTATACACTTGAGCTGGGATAGCTGGATTACCATTAAAAGGAGGTTGACCATAAGAGCTTACATAGAAATTATCGTTCGCATCCCAATCCATACCAATGCTAAGTCTTATTCCTGTATTTGTAAAATTGGATAAAGGTGTTCCGTCTAAAGCAAAACGCAACACATATTCTGGCACTGATTGATTAAACCATTGAAGTACATATAGTATGTTGTCTTTGATGCGCATTCGAGTTGGTCCACCAATTCCTGTAGCAAAATTACCAACATAGTTCCCTTCTAAGTCATATTTGGTTATTCTTCCGCTACTAAGATTAGATACCAGTACTCTAAAGCCTTCATTTGGTATTTGAGCAATAACGATATCTTGAGGCCAAGCAAGTTGTTGATCGGTGAAGATTTCACCATTTTCACCATTGTGATCAAATTTTAAAATTTTATAAGCTGACGTTGAGCTAATTTGAGCAGTTATGTCGCTAACTAATAAATGAGAACCTTCAGGCAGTTGTGCGAATAGTGTATGTACAAAAAAAAGACATAAGAGTATACATGTACTTGTATTAAGAGTAATTTTTTTCATAATAGTAGTTTTTTGATTCTACTCAAAAAAAGATGAAAAAAATTTAGATGTCGTATGTAATTATAATTGTTTACTTTTTTTAATACATATGAATCTTTTTGTATTCTGTTGGTGTGCAGTTATGCTTTCCTTTGAATGCCTTATAAAAGGTAACTTTGTTATTAAAGCCTACATCAAAATAAATAGTCTTTACACTATAACTATTTGAGGAGGTTAATAGTTTTTCGGCTTCTAATAAGCGGTAATCATTTATAAAGTGATTGAAATTTTTGCCAGATTTTTTATTAATCACTTTTGAGAGAAGATGCGTAGAGTAACCTACTTGATCTGCAAGGTTTGCTAACCTCAAATCATTATCCGTAAACGGCTTATCGGTTTCAATGTATTGTACTAAATTATTATAAAGTTCATTAATGAGATGATCCTCTAAGCTATCTTTTTTGTTTTCTATGGGTAAAAATAAATCCGAAATGAATTCGCCATCAAAAATTTGTGGTTCCTTATATACAAAATAACCAATAGCGTAAATAGCTAAAGACATGCTTACCGAAATCATATAATCCCATTGGTTATTAAAAAAAGAAAAATTTATCAATATGTAATACGAGATATAGGATAGTACAAATAGAGCATAGAGAACAATTAAAACCCTAATCCATTTATGTCTTATTTTTTGAACTTCAGTGTCTGTGGTATTATTCTTTTTAAAAAGCCATATAATAGCAAAGAGATAACCAATTAAATGCATAATTATTAGCACATAATTAGAAAAGAACTTCACGATCTCTCTTAAATCTAAACGGTATTTAAAAAGATATTGAGACCAAAATATTAAGGTTAAACCAATCCATAAAAAACTAAAACCAAAATGAAAAATAAAGCGTTTAAGTTTTACATTATAAATGTTTGAAACATAAGTGTAAATTAATGGGCCTGCTGAGTAAAGACCTATATACTGGAATGAGTTAAAATAAGGGATTTGATGCGCATATTTAGTCCAGTAGAGTACATAAGCAAATAGTATTCCCGAAAAGGCCAATACTAAAAAAGCAATTGGATAATTTTTTTTATTTCTTTTAGCTATAAGAATCAAAAACAAAAAGATTCCCATTGCTACTGCAAATAAGAATCCTGATGTCCAGGTATCAAAAGAAGGAGTTTGTTGCATCTTAAAAGCTAAGGTAAATAATTTGTTGCGCTTTAAGTTTAGTATTATAAATATTTACTTAAGATCAATGATTGTTAATCCAATTGATCACATAAGGAAATACGAGCACATGAGTCACATTTGGGACAGGTTTTTCCCAGCTGCCTCCTGTTTTGCATTTCTTTAACGAATGATTTGCATTTTCGAATAGCTTCCATTCAAAATCTCTATTCCATCTTTTTTTAATAGCTTTTAAATCAATTACGGATTGATAAACAGGAATGTTTTTATCAAGAGTTCCAAAAACCCAAAGAGAGGGAATGGTCATTTCTTCAATAAATGGATATGGATCATAGCCAGCCGAATTAAGTTTACTCATTTCAGCTTCTATAAATTCCTTACTGTTTTTTGTAGGTGCCCCATTAGCATCGCCTGTAAGATTACTGTAAACATTCTCTTCATAAATGCTTACGGTTGGACCAGAATAGATAATACTGAAAGCAAGTTCTTTTTTTAAAATAGAGACCACTATTGGGATAATAAAACCTGCCTGACTAATTCCCGATACGCCAATTTTCTTAGAATCAAACCTATCATCCAATTTCATTTTGTCAAATGCGGCAATAACGTCAATAGCATAAGTTATCATAGAGCTACTGTAACTTCCAATATAGACACCATCAGATTTTCCAACCCCTCTTTTGTCATAAGTTAGAACGGCGATACCATTGGCTGTATAATGTTTAACCATTTCAAGTATGAAACTATCATTTCTGTCGGTTTTTCCGCTTCCATGAACTGCAATAATCAAAGGCATTTTTTTAACAGCGTTGTTAGGTATCCATAGATCTCCTCTAAGTGTTGCCTCTCTGGTTGATTGAAATTCAATTGCTTCCTTTTTTGCATTAGGAATTTGACCAAAGGCGCTAAATACAACTAAAGTTTGTAGTATACAGCAGAGTACTTTAAACGTCTTAGTCATGTTCTGTTAAGTATTTGGAAATAAAAACAAGTTCTTGGGCTTCTGTATAATTTCTCGCTTCAATTGTGGTGCCTTTGCCATGACCAGATTGTCTTGAAACTTTAAGAAGTATTGGATTACTACAGTTTTGATTTTGTTGAGCTGCAGCTACAAATTTATAACCATGGCTAGGAACTGCGGTTTGATCGTTTTCACCAACTTGAACTATAGTAGGCGGTAAGCATTCAATAGAGTTAAGGTTGTGATATGGTGAATATTTTAAAATGTTAACTAAGTCTTCTTCAACATTAGGATTCCCAAATTCGTTCATTTTAGTTTTTCCACCAGTAAATAGATGAAATCTCGTCAGGTCTAAGGTTGGTACGCTTATAAGTGCTGCGCCATATAAATCTGGACGTTGCATAACACTTGCTATTGCTGTACTACCACTTGCACTAATTCCGTTAGCAGCAATCATTTTACGTGATGTATAGTTGTTATCTATAAGCCATTCTGCTGCTGAATTAAAATCGTCAAAAGCATTTTGTTTATGTTGTTTTATACCTCCTTGATGCCATGACTCACCATATTCGCCACCTCCTCTAATATTGGCATAGGCATAAATCCCTCCCATATTCAACCATTGTAGAATTTGAGGCGAGTATCCAGGAAAACCAATAGAACCATAGGCACCATAGCCAAATAATAGAACTTTGTTTTTAGAGTTTAATTCTATCCCTTTTTTATGAGTGAGATACATAGGAACTGTAGTGCCATCTTTACTTTTGTAAAACACTTGCTTTAGCTCATAGGTCTCATTCAAATTATCTTTAAATCCTTGATATATTAATTCGCTAGTATATGTTTCGCTGTTTATTTTATAGATTTCAACAGGAAAAAACGGTCCAAAAATGCCTATAAAAGTTTCTGGAGATTCAATATGATCTGGGTAAAATACAATATAGCCAAGTTTAGGTAAATTGATCTGATTTTTAAAATTTCCATCGAAATCATACACATGTAATTCTTGATGTGCATCTATAATATATTTTATCACAAAACGCTTACCAACTCTATTTACAGTATTCATTGGGTGTTTACCTTCTTTTATTGTAGTTTTCCAATGCTCTGGAGAAGGGTTTTCAATATTGATCTTGATTATTTTTTTATTTGGGGATTGTAAATTTGTACTGAAATACCAATTCGTGCCTTCTGATGCTTCAAATGTAAATCGAGCCATAGTATCACCAAGAAGTTTTGTTGGCGTACTTTTTAAATGAGTTACTTTTTTGTAATATATATCATTTCCTGGTGAATCGGAGTTTACAACTTTAATTATAATGTATTGCTGGTCATTACTTAAGTAAGGAATAAAATAATTATCTGGTTTGTTAGGCTGATTAAACACCAAAATATCTTCTTGCGAAGAAGTATATAATTGATGAAACATAATTCTTGCATTTGAAAGCGTAGAGGATAATTCATTTTCAACGTTTGGTGCGTCAAATTTTAAATAGAAAAAACCACTACTGTCAGCATTCCAAAGCACATTTCCGGAAGGCCCTATAGTTTGTATCCCGTTTATCTCTTCTTTCAGATACGTATTAGTTTCAATATTTTTAATTCTTATGTTATGCCAAGAAGAGCTTCCTTTACTGGGTAATATGGCAAGATATTTACCATTATCGCTAACGTCGTGAAATCCTAAAAAAGACTCATTGTCTTTGAGCTCTTTCTCTGGATTGAATATGATATCTCCTTTATCATTTAAGTCCTTTTTTCTAATAATGATCTCTGATTTTCGTTCAGGATCTTTTCTTCTATAGAAAAAATAGCCTCCTTTTTGAAAAACAGGTTCATGCCAAGTGAAATTTTGATAGGCCGCCATTCTGTTATAAACAGAATCAACTTTATTTTTATCTGCCAAGAATTGAGTATTGTAGAATGCTTCTTGATTGTCAATCCATGTTTTAGTGTCTTGATCATTTAAATCTTCTAACCACCTATAGTTATCTGTTATTACTTGGTCAAAAAGTGTATCGTTAATTGGTGTTTTGTAACTCTCGGGATATTGAGGACTAGGAAGGCTTTTTTGACAAGACACGATAACGATTAGATAAAAAATAAGAGTTAAGTGTTTCATTTTTTTACTATTAAGTTTTAATTTAAACTCATTTGTATGCACTGTAATTAGTTTTTGTCTAAGGCCATAACTGAGTCTAATGGTATTGTGTATAAATCTACATTGTTGTTATTCATTTCTATTTGGAAGTTGCTATGTCTATTGCTGGCAAAGTATAACATGTTGTTGTGAATTTTTGGTGACAAGTCGCTACCACCAGAATTAAGAGCATTTAAATGTTGTGATTTTGACCATTTATTATTTTTAAAATAGCTGATATATAAATCGCCATCATGTGTTATATTTTGGTCTCTTCCGCTGGCTTCATAAATAAAGAAATCACCATTGGGAGAAATACAACCTCCCCATTCACCAGTATTTGTATTTATATTGGAACCCAAATTGATCGGAGTTTGATAGGTGTTATTCTCTAAGTAAGAAACCCAGATATCACCAGATCCCAAACCGCCTTCGCGATATGAGCTAAAATAAAGATTCCCATATTTGTCTAAAGTTGGGCTATACTCTGATTTTTCAGAATTATAAATTGACAGGTACTTTGGAGCACCCCATGTATTATTTTCTTTTTCAACATACCAAATGTCTCTGTCTTGCTTTTCCGTATCTCCGCTAATTGGGCGGTTTGAAGTAAAATAGATTCTTTTCCCATTTGGTGTTACAAAGGGAGATGAGTCGGAATAGGAGCCGGAAAAACTGGCTATTTGAGGCTTGGACCAATTTCCATTTATATTAATAGATTTATAAATTGTACTTTTTTGATTGTTCGCATAAAAAGAATCTTTTTTTGCAAAATAGAGTTCACGATTATTAGGTGTAAGAGTGGCTGAAATTTCGACATGCGTTGAAAGAATGCTTTCTGCAAAAAGTTTTGGTGTTATGACGTCATGAATTTCTGGTTGAAAATAGCGGGTATAGAGATTGAAAATGTAATTTCCTTTTTGTAAATCCCAGGCGGTTATAACAGCAACTATTTTATGCTTTGGGTCTATGATAATATATTGCCCTCCATCTCCTCTGGCTAAATAGATATCGCTGTTGGTTTCGGGATTGTTTCCACTAGCTTTAGGAGTGTTCCACCAAAAGTATCCATAACCAAAGCGATAAAATCTATTGTCACGATGGTTTTCAGTTATAGGTGTTTTAGCGGCTTTTTTTGTCCAAGTTGTGGGTAAAATTTGCTTGTTATTCCAACGGCCATTATTTAGGTATAGTTGACCTATTTTAAGCATATCCCTTGATGTTAAAAATAATAATGCTAGACCATTGTTTTTCGGACCATCATTACCTTGCCAAAAACGATATGAATTAATTTCTAAAGGTTTAAACAAATATCTTTTTGCAAAACTGTCTATAGACATTTTAGACGCTTCTTGAATAATTCCTGATGTTAATACTGGTGCGGCATTACTGTAATTGAATAATGTACCCGGCTCACATTCCATTGGTGTACTTAATATGGATGTATACCAGTCGCCCTGTGTAGCCAATAGTTTACGCCAAGTATTATCAGGGGAGTTCCAAGGTGCTTCTTGCCACTTTAAGCCATGTTGTTGGGTTAATAGATCTTCAATAGTCATGTCCTCTTTCCATGTATTAATGTTTTCTATAGGTTTATGTTCATAAAAAGAAAGCACTTTCTGATTTACATCTTGTATATATCCTTCTTGAATAGCAATTCCCATTAGTGTAGCAATAACACTTTTTGTTGCCGATTGCATCATATGTAGAGAATCTTTTGTCCAACCGTTAAAGTACTTTTCAAAAATGAGTTCGTTGTTTTGCATAATTAGTACACTATGAATAGTGCCGTAAGTACTATCACTAATTGCTTTTAAACCGTCATTCAGCCTGGCTTTGTTTTGATTGAGGTAATTAAGTTTGTTGTTTTCAGTTTTGGTAGTATTACAGCCAAGGATAATTGCAACCAGTGATGCCATAAAAACGGCTTTTAGACTGTAGATGTTTATTTTGGTTGCCATCCTGTTCAATTATTTAAGTGATTCAATATTCCAAATTGTAGTTTGACCATTATCTTGTTCGAACATCACTTTTACAATATAAGGTTTTGATGTAGAAAGCCAATAAGTGGTTTGAGTATTTCCATTATTAAGCACTTCTATCTTTTTTGTATTTACTTTTCCAATTTGCTTTATGTCTAGCACTTCTGTATCAATGATTTTGAAGGATTTTACACCAAGTTTAGGGTTTTTTGGAAGCCCTTGAATGACTTGCATTGAAAATGTACCTTCAATATTGCGGTTAAGGATGCTTGTTAATGCAAAGCCATCAGAAGACCAAGTGAAACCACTATCGTTAAGCGTGTTTATGGACAGTTTTGAGTTGCTGGTACTATTAGTTAATGATGTGGTGATGTATGTGTTATCAATTATATCAGTGTGTTGAACATATTCTGGATTCCACCTAATATCAATTGATAAGGGTTTAAGAGTAGACTGTTTTAGTACATCTGTTTTAGTATATGTATTATTTGATGTATCTACCCAATACATAGATCTAGTGATACTGTCATTACTAACAATGACTTTATCTGTCATTGTATTGATGCCTTTTCTTTTAGTACCATTAGGCTCTATTACTGTTTGCGACCAAACTAGTGTATAGGATTCAATTTCAACATTGGTTTGCGATGGTTTTATAATACTATCGGTTTGGGCAATACTCGTAAAGCTTATTAATAAGCAACTTATAGAGTTAATGAATGTTCTAAAATGATTCATCATGATTTAGTCTTCACTTCTCGTGCATTCGATTTTCCATGTTGGATAAACAATTTTTTCGGTCGTATCTACCCATTCTCCTACCCATTTATAACCAGTTTTACTCATGTCATAGAAAGTAAGTCTATAAAATCCATCCATACCGTTCGGAGCTTTTGCTTCGCGATACAAGATGATTTTATTGTCTTCTGTTTTATTTCCTTCCCAAGTTGGTAACGATGTTGTAGGAAACTTAGTAGAGAAAAAATGTACATACCATCTGCTACTATCTTTAACGAATTGTCTAATGCTACCTGTATGGGCGCCATCAGCTTTTAAGGTTTCATCTTGCACAGCTGTACCGTTCATAATATATTTCCATCGCCAAATCATATCTTCGGTATCGTTCCAAGCACCATCTTGTTTTCTCGTTGTTGATTTGCAATTACAGGAGCCAATCATAGCTTCAAAATCTTTGACCTGTTCTGGAGCTTCAGGGTTTGGTTGTCCGTAAGGATGTTTTTCCGAAGCATCATATTCATATTGTGCATGAACTGTGATGGTAAATACAAAAATTAAACTGTAAGCTAGATATTTCATAGTATAAAGTGTTAGTTATTAATGTCTATCTGAGCCTTCTCACTATCCTTTGTCTTAATAAAGTTAGTTAGTCATGTGATATAGACCCAGAGAGACTAATTCAAAAAATCAATTGAACTCAATATCTAATATTGAAAATCAACCTATCTCAAAGCAATGAAAAAAGATAGTGGGTTGTTAAGTAATTGCAGAGAGTTGTATCTAATTTGCAGTAAACAGAGTTAACAAAATGCTAATTAAGAAAATCTTTTACGGTTTTTAGGTTGCTCTTAGATACAGGAATTTGCATATCGTTTTCAAGGATAAGATTTGGAGATCCTGAAATGTGTAATTCTTTAGCGAACGACATATTAACTATAGCTTTTCTATGTACTCGTAGAAAGTTAGTACTTAGTTTTTCTTCTAAGGCTTTTAATGAACTGCGCATGGTATAAGATCCATTAGTTGTTGTGTGTACTTTTACACAGTAATCATCGGCTTCAATCCAACTAATGTCTTCTACAGGAATGATTTTACGTTTATTTCCTATCTTGATATTAAGCACTTTCGCCTTTTCATCAATTGTAGAGTTTAATTTTTTAAAAAGTCGCGCGTTGGTTAATTTGAGTTCTGAAAGTTCCTGAACCTCAATTTGTAGTTTTTCATTTTCAAAATATAAGTGCAAAATCATAGCTATAGCAATATAGCCCAGTGTATAAAGCGTTGCTTTTTGAAACATAAAGAACGTAAAGTATTCTTTTATTAATAATGTAAAACTGAAATCGTCATTCGAGTATAGCAGTCGGCTAAGTGAAATAATAAAAATACATAGAACGACTAGTGCGAAAATAACTAGTGCATATTTAAAAATCTTGACGTTATCAAGCTTCTTTGTAGATTGAGATTTCGTGTAGAAAAATAAAACGCTTGACATCATACTCCAGATAATCCAACTGTTTAACTGACTTTTCAAAACATCAAAAAAGGAAACGTTTTCGACGATGTTGTATCGAGTCACAAAATAGATTTGCTGAAAGGTTTCAAAAATCACGGCAAAAATGAGAACTAAGGCAATAATAAAGATGCTTAGTTTGAAATTTGATATTTTGCTCATGAGATTTTTCACGACGCTAGGATTTAGGTTTTACTGACTTAAATGTTTTATGCGAATCTTCTAAAAGTGTACTTAATTCTTTAAATTCCTCTGAAGTCAATTCACGATATTTACCAACAGGCACGTCTAATTCAATGTTCATGATACGAACCCGCTTTAATGTTTGTACATCATAAGTTAAATAATCACACATACGACGAATTTGCCTGTTTAAACCTTGAGTTAATATAATGCTAAAGGTATGTGAATTGATTTTTCTTACAATACACTTTTTTGTTGTTTGCCCCAATTCCTCTAGATAAATCCCTCCAGACATTCTATTGATAAAGGTTTGGGAAATTGGTTTATCTACAGTAACAATGTATTCTTTTTCGTGATTATTACTCGCTCTTAAAATTTTATTGACAATATCACCATCATCTGTTAATAGTATTAAACCTTCACTAGGCTTATCTAATCGGCCAATTGGAAAAATACGTTTTGGATAATTGATAAAGTCAATAATATTATCTTTTTCAACACGAGTATCAGTAGTACATACAATACCAATGGGTTTATTAAAAGCCAGATATACAAATGCCTCTTTGGTGTTTTTTATCAATTCACCATCGACACGAACTTCATCATTAGGAGCAATTTTAGTTCCCATTTCTGGTACAGTGCCATTTATTGTAACATGACCAGCTTCAATGAGTCTGTCGGCCTCACGACGTGAACAGTAACCTACTTCACTTAAATATTTGTTGATTCGTTTTAGATGCTCAGACATGAAACAAAAGTACAATAAAGATTACTGACAATGAAAACGAAGATTAATTAACAGAAATCAAATAGTTTACAAATCTTATGACTTCGGAAATAGAATACGCTACTAAAATCGTGAGTATTGAAATAATAAGTTTTCCTAAAGTCATATATTAGGATTAATAAAATCAAGAATATGATTATTTACTTCTTCTGCACGTAAACTATGACCATAACCTTTTGTAGCTATAAGTCTTGATTTTTTGTAGAAATTTTTAAAGTCTTCTGCATCGTTATAAGGTATGATCTTATCAAGCTCGTCATGAATAATGAGCCCGTCGGCAGTTATATTTTCAGATAGACGAGCAGCATTAAAATACTCTGGCTTTTCATTAAAACGTTCAAGTATAATGTCGTTCATACTTTTAGAGACACGATTGTTATAATTCATCATGTTTACATATCTACTAAAAACACCAACAAAATTAGAAGGCGCTCCAAGTAATACCAACTTTTCAACAGAGTCTAATTGATACTTCTGTTGAAAAAAAGCAGTAGCCATTCCACCAACAGAATGTCCAATAATTATATTGGCACTAAACTTTTTTGCAACAATATTAATGCATTCAGAATATAAAATAGCATTAAATAATTTACCTGTAGAATACCCATGAGCAGGTGCGTCTAAAGCGACAATGTTATAATCTAAGTCCTTTAGTTTCTCTATTAAAGCTTTCCATCTAAATGAATTGCTTTCCCAACCATGAGCTAGTAATATAGTTTCTTTATTGCCAAGCCAACGGTAGGTCCTAATACTTAAGTTTTCATAATCTAGATCTTCAGTATAAGCGGTCTGTAAGAAATCAACTTCTATTTCTTTAAGTTTTACTTTACGTGGAGAAGAGAATAGCCTTATAGCAAGTTTTCCAGCCGTTTTGCGTGAGAATACACTAATAATGTTGATAGACATTCCAATAACTTTGAAAAGCACCTGTTTCATTAATCTTCTCTATTTACTAAATCCATCGAAAATGCAGGCACACAAATGGCTATATACTCACAAGCATCTGTAAATGGATTAGAGTATTGTACTCTTACATTTTTATTAATCTTAATGGATTGGCCTGCTTCAAGAATCAAAATTTCATCATTAATGATAAATTGTTTTTTTCCTTTAATTATATAGGTGTACTCATCAAATTCTGGAGTTTGAAAAGGTTCGCTCCAACCAGGAGGAGCAACCATGTGGGCAATACTTAATTGAGTGTTTCCATCAGTAGCATTTCCAAAGTGTTCTTCAATTAGTTTTCCATCTGTTGTTGGTACCACAAATGGCGAATTTTGAATGATGTACGGTTTTTTACTCAACATAAAGATCTTTTAATTACCAATGCACTATAAAATATTTAATTTTTGCATTATCTGGAATTTGAACAGCTTCAATATTCAACGTCATATCAAATCTTAGATTTGCTGGTAATTCTTTTTTATCAATGGTAAATGAGGCATTGATTTCATTTACGGTGACAACCACTGTAGAAATCAAATTATTGATACTGGAGATTTTATAGTTGTCATTAATGTCTTTAAACGTGCTTAGTGTAGAAATATTTTTATCGGTCTTGTACTTTTCGTTTAAGATAAGAACACTCTCAATCACAGCCGTTGAATCTAATGCCTGACTTGGTGTTAAGATAAGCGACTTTTTCCCTTCTTTATAAATTTCTATGTCATTATTATCTCCAGCAAATTCATCTCCTTTTATAGAGGTTACAATTGAGTCGTTAGGAAATGCAATATCTAAATCCTTCACCATTGTAGAGTCTGTTAGTAAACCAATATGTTGCTTACTAATTTGAAAAGGATCTTGCTTTTTTTCTTTAGTACAACTAGCTATAACTATTGAAGCTATGGTTAAGATCGAAATGTATTTTAATTGTGTTTTCACTAATTTAGTATTAAATATGGTTATTAATTTGAGGTGTTTTTTATTTAAGCATCTTTGTTAAGATACCAAGAACGCTTCTTATTACAGTTGGACTTGTCAAAACTTTAACAATAGGGTTTTGTCTTGTGCTTCTACTTCTGGAACGAGATGTTTTTCGTTTGCTTTCTTCTTTTTCTAGAGCTTCTTTTTCTTTGCGCGCTTTTTCTTTAGCTTCTTCGGCTTCAGCGACTTCAATTTTTTTATTGAGCATTTCATAGGCACTCTCTCGGTCAATTTCCTCGTTGTATTTTTTAGCAAGTTTAGATTTCCCAAGTAAACTTCCTAATTCTGTTTCAGTTAATACATCCATCCTGCTCATTGGTGCACGCATCATCGTGGCAGCAAGCGGCGTTGGTTTTCCTTTTTCATTTAATGCCGAAACTAAAGCTTCTCCAATTCCCAGTGATGTAAGTACATCTGCGGTGTCATAATATGCGGTGTCAGGATAATTTTGCGCAGTTAGCTTGATTGCTTTCCTGTCTTTTGCAGTAAAGGCTCTCAATGCATGCTGAACTTTTAAACCTAATTGACCTAAAACAGCTTCAGGAACGTCTGTTGGATTTTGAGTGACGAAATATAAACCAATACCTTTACTTCTAATTAATTTGACAATACTTTCAATTTGGTTTAGTAGTGCTTTGGACGCTTCATTGAAGATTAAGTGCGCTTCATCAATAAACATAACCAACTCTGGTCGACCACTATCACCTTGCTCAGGAAATGTCGAGTATATTTCGGCCAGTAAGCTTAGCATGAAAGTTGAAAACAACTTAGGTTTGTCTTGAATGTCTGTTAAACGAATAATGTTGATGTATCCTCTTCCGTCATCATCAACACGTAGTAAATCGTCTACTTCAAATGATGTTTCACCAAAGAAGAGCTCGCCACCTTGTTGCTCTATTTCAACAACTTTTCTTAGAATTGCTCCTGTCGAAGCGGTAGAAATTCTTCCATAAGCTTCGGTAAATTCTTTTTTCCCTTCTTGAGTTGCGTATTGAAGTATCTTTTTAAAATCTTTTAAATCTAATAATGGTAATTTATTATCGTCACAATATTTAAAGATAACTGCAACCACACCAGATTGTGTTTCAGATAGGTCTAGAATTCGAGAGAGTAGTACAGGCCCAAACTCACTAACTGTAGCACGTAAGCGTACACCATCTTGTTCTGATAATGTTAAAATTTCTACTGGAAATGACTTAGGATCAAATTGTAAACCAATTTTTTCGTGACGCTCATCAATTTTTGGATGTCCAGGACTGGGTTGTGCTAACCCACTTAAATCTCCTTTGATATCCATTAAAAGTACTGGAACACCCTTTTCACTCAAATTTTCAGCTAGAACCTGAAGCGTTTTTGTTTTTCCAGTTCCAGTAGCACCAGCAATTAAACCATGTCTATTCATGGTTTTTAATGGTACATTGACATAAGCATTGGTTAATGTTTCGCCATCTAACATAGCAGAACCTAGCGTAATGTAGTCGCCTTTGTTAGTATTTCCGTCTGTGATTTCTTTTAAAAAATCGTCCGTTCTACTCATAATTCAAAATTTGCATAAAAATAGTGTAATTTTAGTCAAGTTTAAAATGAACTAAAATGAAAAACACATCTCCTTTTATAATTTTATTATTTCTCTTCGGAATGATGTCTTGCCAACAAAATAATCAAGATGTTATATTTCATAAATCGCATGAACCTAAAAAAGCTCAAGCACCATTTAGTGATGTGGTTGAAGCTAATGGTCTTTTGTTCTTGGCTGGCCAAGTAGGAATGAATCATAGTACACGTACATTAGTAGAAGGTGGAATAGAAGCAGAAACGAAACAATGTATTGAAAACATAAAAGCCGTTTTGAGTCTGCATGGATCTTCCTTGGATCGTGTTGTGAAATGTACTGTTGTACTAAAAGATATTAACGATTTTGCTGCTTTCAATGAGGTATATAAAACTTATTTTCCTAATAAACCAGCAAGAACAACATTCGCTGCTTCAGGTTTAGCAGTTAATGCTAATATCGAAATAGACGTTATTGCAGTGAAATAAATAAAATAACTTCTAACTTTTAAAGTATATTTGCAGGCTATGACGAGAAGAGAACGACAAGAACTGATAGACAAAGGTTTGTTACTTCCTTTAATGGAGGAATTTTATACAATTCAAGGAGAAGGATATCATAAAGGAACGGCTGCGTATTTTGTAAGAATTGGTGGCTGTGATGTAGGTTGTCATTGGTGTGATGTTAAAGAAAGCTGGTTGGCTGAATTGCATCCTCCAACAGCAACAGAAAAAATAGTTGAAAATGCTGCAAAATACAGTAAAACTATTGTAGTTACTGGTGGAGAGCCATTAACTTGGGATATGGGACCTTTGACAGAGCAGCTCAAAGCCAAAGGCTTACAAACACATATTGAAACTTCTGGAGCCTATAAGTTATCAGGAATTTGGGATTGGATTTGCCTCTCACCAAAAAAAATGAAACTGCCTACAGAAGAAGTTTATGCCAAAGCAGATGAGTTAAAATGCATCATTTACAATAAAGATGATTTTCGCTTTGCCGAAGAACAAGCTGCAAGAGTTAGTAAGGATTGTATTTTATACTTGCAACCAGAATGGAGCAAGCGTGATAAAGTAGTGCCTCAAATTGTTGACTATGTCATGGATAATCCTAAATGGAAAGTCTCTTTGCAAACACACAAGTATTTAAATATACCATAGAATAGAATAGTATAGTTAATCAAATTTAATATGCCAAAGAGGAAGAACCCTGTAGTATTAAGTTCTTTGGAATTAGAAAAGAAAGATACAAGAGAATTACTTGGGTATCTTAAACGTTTGCATCAATGTGAAGAATCATTTGAAGCTTCTGATTTAACAGAAAACATAGATTTAAAAAATGACAATATTATTTACTTCAAGAATACCGAAAAATGGAATATTGCTTACAGTAAGCTAAAATTCATTTTAAGTACTAGAGAACATTTGAACAAAAAAACATAAAAAAAGCTCTGAATTTTCAGAGCTTTTTTGTTTGAATAGAGTAGTTATTTGGTAAACGGAACAGCTATCCTAACAGTTCCCCAACCTAAATGCATATGAGCGCCATCTTTAGAATCTTCAAATACGATAGCGAAAGATTCTAGAGAGTCCTTAGCAGTAGTCACAGGTACGTTGAGTCGCGCCACATCATTTTCTTTTTTATAGAAATAACTTCCCCAAACGTTGAGGTCTTTACTTATTATTGCGGTCCATTCTGTATCACCAGGAATAACATAAAATGTGTAAGTCCCAGCAGGAACTTTTGTAGAACCTAACATCATATCTTTGTATAGTGTTAGTTCTGCAGCTTCATTAGCTCCAGTTCTCCAAACTTCTCCCTTTGGAGCCAATTTGTCAAGACTACGTCCTTTAAGCTGCGGTCTGCTATATGATATTTTAATGAGCTTGTCTGCATTTCTCCAGTTTGTAGGAAAGGAAGCGACATCCATCGGACTCTTATCCATTTTTGGAAAGTCTTGAGCGTTCATGTTTACCGATATAAGCATTAAGAATGCCATGGTAATTGCAGAAATAATTGATTTTGTTTTCATGATGTGTTTTTTAGTTAATTTGAATTGTATAAAGTTAAACCGCATAGGTCTTAATATTATATTAAATGTCGAGCCTTGATGTTAAAGTTTACAATTTTTCCTAAAAAATGATGAAATCATGTTACAATAATTACAATAAAGCATTAAATAATCAAATAAAGTTTTAAATTATAAGTATTTTATTGTTTTATATTTAATAATTATAATCTTAGCATCATATTTGCTTTATCAAATTAAATAAATACTAAAAAAATATAAAGATTAAAGCTATGTGTGGAATTGTATGTGCGTTTGATTTAAAACAGAAATCGGAAGACTTAAGACCTCAAATATTAGAAATGGCGAAAAGTATTCGTCACAGAGGACCGGACTGGAGTGGAATTTATAGTGATGAGAAAGCCATTTTGGCTCATGAACGTTTAGCTATTGTTGATCCAGCTTCGGGTAAACAACCTTTATTTAGTGAAGATAAAAAACTCATTTTGGCTGCCAATGGAGAAATTTATAACCATAGATTATTGCGCTCACAATTTGAAGGTAAATATCAGTTTCAAACCGAAAGCGACTGTGAAGTGATTTTAGCCTTATATCAAGAAAAAGGTGTTGATTTTGTGGATGAGATGAACGGCATCTTCGGATTTGCAATTTATGATGCTGAAAAGGATGAGTATTTTATAGCTCGAGATCATATGGGAATTATTCCTCTTTATATAGGTTGGGATCAAAACGGAACATTTTATGTCGCCTCAGAATTGAAAGCATTAGAAGGCGTATGTACCAAAATTGAATTGTTTCCTCCTGGACATTATATGTCTAGCAAAGATGGAAAATTTGTACAGTGGTATAAGCGTGATTGGATCGAGTATGAAGCTGTAAAGGATAATGATACAAGTATTGAAGAAGTAAAGCAAGCTTTAGAAGATGCTGTACATAGACAGCTTATGAGTGATGTGCCTTATGGAGTACTTTTGTCTGGTGGATTGGACTCTTCGGTAACATCAGCCATAGCTAAAAAATACTCTGAAAGACGTATAGAAGCTAATGATAAAGAAAAAGCTTGGTGGCCACAGCTGCACTCATTTTCTGTTGGTTTAGAGGGATCTCCTGATTTGGCTGCTGCTAAAAAAGTAGCTGATCACATTGGTACAGTGCATCATGAAATAAAGTTTACAATTCAAGAAGGCTTAGATGCTATAAGAGATGTGATATATAATATAGAAACTTATGATATTACGACAATCCGTTCATCCACACCAATGTATTTAATGGCGAGAGTAATTAAATCAATGGGTATTAAAATGGTGTTATCTGGTGAAGGCGCAGATGAAATTTTTGGAGGCTATTTATATTTTCATAAGGCACCAAATGCAAGAGAGTTTCATGAAGAAACAGTTCGTAAATTAGATAAATTACATATGTATGATTGTTTAAGAGCAAATAAAAGTTTAGCAGCTTGGGGAATTGAAGGGAGAGTTCCGTTTTTAGATAAAGAATTTATGGACGTTGCCATGCGTATCAATCCTAAAGATAAAATGATCAATGGCGAACGTATGGAGAAATGGGTTATTCGTAAAGCATTTGAAGATATGATACCAGAAAGTGTAGCTTGGAGGCAAAAGGAACAGTTCAGTGATGGAGTAGGTTATAGCTGGATTGATACGCTAAAGGCGCTTGTTGAGAGAGAAGTTACTGATGAGCAAATGAACAATGCTAAATTTCGTTATCCAATCCAAACTCCAATAAATAAAGAGGAATACTATTACAGAAGCATTTTTGAAAGTCACTTCCCAAGCGATGCTGCAGCCTTAAGTGTTCCGCAAGAGCCTAGTGTTGCATGTAGTACAAAAATTGCTTTAGAGTGGGATGAGGCATTTAAAAACATGAATGATCCTTCTGGTAGAGCAGTAGCAAAAGTTCATGCCGATGCTTATTAATAAAAAGAAAAAAGGAGGCTAATAGCTCTCCTTTTTTTTCGATTAATAATTTTATCCCTAAAAATTATTAATCTCTCCATCCCAAAATTATAAACCTGAGTATGACTTATTTTATTACGAGTTTATATATTTCTATAAGACTTAAAATTGCAACAAAGCTAGATATAGAAAATAGTATAATCCATATTAAATTATAAAAGCTAAATTGTTTTTTATTAGTTGTTTTCATAATCATTTTTTTAAGGGAAGGCTATGTTAATACAATCACCTTCCCAAGTATTAACAGCTTAATTATCTTTTTATTATTCTCTTAGTAACAATGGCTTTACTATTTGTATCTGTAATGTTTATGAGATACATACCACTTTCAAAATTTGAAATATTAATTTGTAAAGCATTGCTTAAATTAGAAGTATTTTGATATACTTTTCTTCCTCTTAAATCGTACATTTCTACTGAAGCATTAATACTCTCACTTGAATTATTGCTAATATTAATTATATCTATAGCTGGATTAGGAAATACATTTAGTGTATTAGAAAGACTAAAATCATCTACACTTAATGATTCGCAGTCAGTTCCAGTTAAGCGTGTTACAATAATTGCATTATCAGAAATATCAGAACAATCTAAGTTGTCAAGAGATGATAAAGGTTGGCCAATTTGATCAAGTCCGTTATTAGGAACACCTCTATAAGACCATCCCCAAATTTCACATACACCTGCTCCAGCACCGTCTAAATCAATAACGTTAGTATTAACAACATTTAAAATTAATCCAGTATTTGCGTCTGTAATAACATATCTATAGGATAGATTTTCAGCACCAGGATTTTCATGTATAACGTCTAACGGGTTTGGAAGGCCATCTCCTGCGCAAATTGAAATTTCTGTATCTCCATTTGAAAGACTTACAGTACCACCATCGGCAGCTTCACGGATAACATTTACAGCATTATCAGAGATGTCTGAACATTCAGCAGCATCAAGATCAGCTAAAGGTCCACCAATAAACGATGCACCATTATCAGCCATTCCTCTGTATGACCATCCCCAAATTTGACAAGTACCAACACCAGCACCATTAAGATCGATAGTTGCAGAAGGAGATATAGCTAAGATTACCGAAGCATCTTCGTTGGTAATCACATATCTATAAGATAAATTCTCAGCTCCAGGATTCTCATGAATGATCACTAAAGGATCGGCTTGTGAATCAACACAAATAACAGCTTCAGTGTCACCATTAAAAGAAGTTGTATTATTAGGATTTCCAGTAGCTGCAAGATCGATAGCAACAGTACCACCATCGGCAGCTTCACGGATAACATTTACAGCATTATCAGAGATGTCTGAACATTCAGCAGCATCAAGATCAGCTAAAGGTCCACCAATAAACGATGCACCATTGTCAGCCATTCCTCTGTATGACCATCCCCAAATTTGACAAGTACCAGCACCAGCACCATTAAGATCGATAGTTGCAGAAGGAGATATAGCTAAGATTACCGAAGCATCTTCGTTGGTAATCACATATCTATAAGATAAATTCTCAGCTCCAGGATTCTCATGAATGATCACTAAAGGATCGGCTTGTGAATCAACACAAATAACAGCTTCAGTGTCACCATTAAAAGATGTTGTATTATTAGGATTTCCAGTGGCTGCAAGATCGATAGCAACAGTACCACCATCGGCAGCTTCGCGGATAACATTTACAGCATTATCAGAGATGTCTGAACATTCAGCAGCATCAAGATCAGCTAAAGGTCCACCAATAAACGATGCACCATTATCAGCCATTCCTCTGTATGACCATCCCCAAATTTGACAAGTACCAACACCAGCGCCATTAAGATCGATAGTTGCAGAAGGAGATATAGCTAAGATTACCGAAGCATCTTCGTTGGTAATCACATATCTATAAGATAAATTCTCAGCTCCAGGATTCTCATGAATGATCACTAAAGGATCGGCTTGTGAATCAACACAAATAACAGCTTCAGTGTCACCATTAAAAGAAGTTGTATTATTAGGATTTCCAGTAGCTGCAAGATCGATAGCAACAGTACCACCATCGGCAGCTTCACGGATGACTTGTACTGGATTTGATAAATCAAAGCATCCAGTTAAATCTGATAAGCTATTACCAACTATATTTCCAGAAAAATCATTCTCGTAGCGTACATACCAAATTTCACATATACCAGTTCCTGCGCCATTTAAATTAAAAGGCCCACTACTTGGAAGTCCTAAGATTTCATTCGTAGCGGCATCAGTAATAATAAATCCTGAATTAGTACCTACACTGCCAGAGCCTATATTTACATTAATGAAGTCATCTTGGTTATCAACACAAATAACAGCGTTTAAACCGTCAGCAGCAACTGTAGTGGTATTGTTTAAATTAGTATTATCAATTGTAATATCTGCAGCATGCGCATTACATATAACAATATTATTATCACTACCTAGAGTGTCAGTATCTTCAAAATAATCAGAAGGGCTATCACCTGTGCCATCATATTGTAGAGATAGAGATTCTCCAAATGCAGGAATAAAATCTGTTGCAATACTCCAAACTCCTGCGCCTACCGCAACGTTTGCACGACCGTGATTTCCAGATCCCCATTGAATATAATCTACTATAGCAGAACTACTTCCAAAAGAGTTAGTTGAGTATAAACCTAATTCACCATCGGCACTATCGATAAAGTTGAATCCGCTTATTTCTAAGATTGCTCCTGGAGTCATATTAAGGTTTCCGGACTCTACAGTGATAGAACCATTATTCAATTGTCTATAACTAGGGAAGTCACATAACCAATAGGTTGAGACATCTATTGTTGTAGCACCTAAATTTTTAAGTTCTACGCTTCCGTTTTCTTTAACTTCATTTATAACAATTTGAGCTTGTGAAAAGCTAACTGCGAATAAAAAGAAAAAAAGAAACACTACTTTGTTAAAATGTGTGGCAGAAATCGTGGGCCACTTTTTGAGTACTTTTTTCATCATTCAATTTTTTTTGTGATTAAAATGTTTTATTAATTTGATGATGCAAATAAAATGAGGAAAGGAACCTTAATACAATTAAATTATAGCGAAGCGGAAAATGGGGCTTTAAAACGGAATTGTTGAAAGTATTGTAAACAGTGGTGTTGTCATCTTTTTGTTTGGAAATCACTACGACTTAGAAGTTATTGGCGTTTATTTGAAGAATTTTGAAGAATTAAACCTTTTTTAAGTGAATTGTATTAATATACCATAGTGAGACTTTTTTGTATTTAATCTAAATGAGTTTAGTTTTATTCTAAAAGACACAAGGAATTATAATAAAGAAAAAAGGCATCAATACTATTGATGCCTTTTAGGTTGGTTATTAAATATAAGTAGGTAACGTTAATCGGGCTTAATTCCAAAATGTAGAGCCAAAATCATCAGCTTCTCCAGTAAAGTTGTAAGGGGATCCTCCTTGTAAAAAATTATCGGCATTATCCCAGCGTCCAGCAGTTACCGCTTGGTTAACTCGAGCTTGATTGGCAGCACCCCATTGTACATAATCTACTAGTACGTTTGGATCTGTAGATCCAAATGAATTTGTAGAAAAAATACTTAACCCATCTGCTGTTGGATTCACATCATAAGATAATGTAATACTAGCATTAGGTGCTAAGTTTGTTGAACCTGAAGCCGCATTAGAAACTTGAACATAGGTTCCAGGTCCAAGACATAACCAGTAATCTCCTATATCTATTGCTGTACCTCCAAGGTTAGATATCGTAACTTGGTCTGTTGTGGTATTGACTTCCAAAATCTTTACAACACTAGGAGTTGGTGTGACTACTACAGTTGTTCCTTCCCAAAAAGTAGATCCAAATTGATTGGCTTGTCCATTAAAAATGTAAGGAGACCCTTCTTGAACGAAGTTGTTAGCATTATCCCAACGTCCAGCTGTTATGGCTTGGTTAACTCGAGCTTGATTGGCAGCTCCCCATTGTACATAATCTAAAAGTACGTTTGGGTCTGATGATCCAAATGTGTTGGTAGTAAAAATACTAAGTCCGTCTGCGGTAGGGTTAACATCATATGATAGAGTGATGTTTTGATTTGGACTTAAGTTTGTTGAACTATTTGTAGCATCGGAAATTTGAACATAAGTTCCAGGACCTAAGCATAGCCAGTAAGTACCAATATCTACTGAAGCATCACCAAAATTTGAAATAATAATTTCGTCTGTGTCGGCATTTACCTCTGTAATGCGAATAATACTCTCGCCAATATCAATTGGATTAATAGTGTCGTCATCTGAACTACAGCTTGCAAATAAAGCTGTTAGTATCATGAATAAAAAAAAATTTTTCATTTTCATTGCGTTTAAATTTGTTTAAATTATTTGATACCGTAAATGACGTCTGTTTTTATGCATCCTGACAACAAAAAAGTGCGAAACGGAAAATTGCCAGTTAAAACGGAAAATTTGTAGACTTATTTATTTCAAAAGGATTATTACAATTGAATATGATAAGTAGCGTGGAAGCCAAAGAAGAAATTTCCATCTCTAAAATTAAAGTTTTGGGCAGTTTGAGTGATGAAAGCATCTTCAGTGAAAATTTGATTATTGGTCATTTTAAACTGTAATAATAAGTCACTAACTTCCCAATTTGCTCCTAGTGAGAACGCACCAAAAGTTTCTATAGATTTTAGAGGATTTGCAACATAATAATATTCTGAAACAATAGAGACGTGATTGCTTACTTTATAACGTGAGCCAAAACCTACAGCGAAATGATTATGATCATCGACACTAAAATTAGAAGATGTTCTATGAACGAATGTCGGTGATATTTGAAGCGAAAAATCTCTCGTTATTTTTCTTGCAATTAATAGTTGAGTTGTAAAAGCCAATTTTTCACCAAAAGTATTTCTACGTTCAATTCCTTTTATGGATCGCGTTCGGTAAGTGCTTGTTTGCAATAAGGTTATACCTACAGGACTTCCTTTTTTTGTTGTACTTTGTTGAAATAGCCTATACTTTAAGTAAGAATCGATTATGCCATTTGGGTTTCCAGAGCCTATTCCAAAGGTTAAACGATCGGAAATCCCATAATCCAATCCTACTCTTGTGCACATTCTATCAGCTATAAAAGAATTACTTGTCTCTTGTGGAACATTCCAATAACGGCTCATAAAGGAAATTTCTAATGTATTCTTTTTCCGAGTCTCAATAGAATGACCAATAGAAAGTCGAGTACCTTTAAATGTAGACATTACATAATTTTTTGTTTCTAAATCTTCATTGGCCAATTTGTCTAGCAAATTTTGAGATGATAAACATGATGGTATACTTAAGAAAAGTACAAACTGTAGTATTTTACTTTTCATGTTGAGAATATTTAAAATTAAAAGTAACTTCTATTTTTTTTGAAATATTGGGTGACAATAAAGCGGGTACTTTGATATTATAATCGTCTATTAAAATGTCTAGACCTCCTTTGATAATGTAATTTCCATCAACTATGGATATGGTAGCTTTAATGTCGACTGATTTGGTAACATCTTTCAATGTAAAATCACCTTTTATAATGCGAGTTTGCATGGTTTCAATACTTGGGTCAAAATCTATGATTTTTCCACTAAATGTTGCTTCAGGATATAGGTCGGATTCAATATAACTTTCGTTGAAATGTTCATGCATTAATGATTTCTTAAAAACGAAGGCCCTCATCAAAATTCTTACCGCAACTTCATTTGTCTTGGTGTCAAAGATACTTAAGGCTTGATTGTTAGTTGCTTGAATGTTTTCTACTGGAGTATAAGAGAAAAAAGAGACTTCGCCTTGTCTTTCAATGTACTCTTCTTTATAATCTTTTTTGTTTGGAAAATGAGAAGGGTAATTAATAAAAGCGATAAGAATTAATAGTAAAGTTTTATTCATGAATACTCTTTTTATATAATAACACAATTCAATAATATAACATCCATTAAATGACCTTTTAATATGCCTTTAATTTTAACTCTTTTCCCTATGTTAAGTTGTGATACTTTTTCAATTTGATCACTTTGTAATTCGCATAAAATATATGTTTTATGATTGCCATCAGTTAAATACAGCGTATAGATATCATTTTTATATTTTATCTCTTTTAAAATACCATCAACTTCAATAGCTTTTTCTATAAATTGTCCAAGCGATTGATTTTTATATTCAAAAATCAATTCATTTGTTGTTAGTTGTTTAGTAGTTTGTTTCTGATTCGTATTACTATCAGATTTGGTTATTAAATCTATTGTTATAATTGTAATCGAAATAAGTAAAAACACGGCTACAAAAATTTTATCCAAATGTCGCTTTATCATAATTCTAATTAATTATTTAACCTATTATATACTACCTTAAATTGGTTACTATTTCTAATAATTAATGTAAAAGTATGTAATTAAACTCCCAAAAAAACGTCTATAGTAGCACAAAATAATTGAAACGGAAAAATGAATCTTAAAGTGGAATTTTGAGCTTTGAATTTTTTATGTTTTGATTACCTAACGTTTAAATTAGTGGTATAAATTAGATAACCTTACAAACCAACAATGAAAAATTATAGAATTTATATTCTGATATCAATCATTTTTAGTGTTTTATACTTGATAATATCTTATTTAGCAATAAACTTTATTTCTAAGAGCAGTTCAATTTTGCTCATTGAAAATGAAATTAATTCAGCAAAAAGAAGAGCTAAAGAGATTTCTTTGATAAGCTCAAAAGCTCTTGAAAATAAGTTAGAAAAGAATAATGTTGTAGACGCAATTCAAAAAAGTATCGAAGATGTTAACGAAGAAAATATTTTTTTATCAGTAATCGATTGGTCTGGTAAGATTGTTTGTTATCCAGATATTACAAAGGTTGGAGCCGTTGATGCTAGGGAGAACCCTTTGGTCTCTAGTGTAAAAAATGAAGTTTCAATTGAAGACCTCTATGCTTTTATAAGCGATTATAATTTAGAAGGTAAAGAGCAAAACACTTCTGAGATTATTCGTCTTGATCCCATACCAAATTCTGATATGATCATTGCTACTCATATCAATTTAAAAAACATTATTAGCAAACTAGATAGTTTTAAAAGTGGCTTTTTGTTTGTGTTTCTTATTCTCGGACTCATAATTTTAATTTTTCTATTAGGAATCACACGTTATATAGGTAGTTATTATTATGAAGCTTTAGAACAACGTTCTTCTCGTTTAGAAGACGGAATGCTTAATTTATCAAAGCTCAATACGTCATTGGAGAACTACCAAAAAAATATTGCAATTATAAAAGAACAGCAAGCTAAGGCCGAAATTGAAGCATTTGAAAAAGAAGATGAAGACCAAGTAAAAGAATTGCCTAAAAAAAGACTTCTTACCTACATTAGGAATGAATTAATGCCTGTTTCAATAGAAGACATTTCTTATATCTATGTTGAAAACACCATTACTTATATTGTTAGAAAGGATGGAAAGCGCTATACAGCTAATGATAGTTTAGACCAAATTTATTCGTCTTTGGATCAAAAATTATTTTTTAGGGCTAATAGGCAAATAATTGTGTCGATCTACGCTATAGATAAGATCATTAAATTTGGGAATAGTTCTCTTAAAATAGAAACGAAACCTGCTTCGGAAATTGATATCGTTATTGGCAAAAATAAAGCATCTTCTTTTAAACAATGGTTAGATCTATAGTGGGTTAAACCTTAATAGTTACACGCTTAATCTTTTTTTTGCTAGTTTAAAAATCAAAGCTATATATTTGCTGAAACCCTTATGGATACTGTATGTGACATATAGGTGACATTTAAATGTCGTGTTAAAGACCAAGAATACGCTATAGATTTGTGTCAATAAAAATGACCAAAATGAAACAACGTACACTTAAAGAAAATTTAGTATACCAACGAAAGTTAAAAGGGTACACGCAAGAAGAACTTTCTCATCAAACTGGAGTTACTGTTCGTACAATTCAGCGTATTGAAAAAGGAGAGGTGCAACCTCATTTGCAAACTGTAAAATTATTAGCAGAAGGTCTAGAAATTGATGTTAATGATTTACTAGTTTTAGATAATCCAAATGAAGAAACTCTTAAAAGAAAATGGATGATGTTAATTCATGGTTCTCCATTTTTTGGATTGCTCATACCATTTGCAAACATCTTGATTCCAATATTTATATGGGTTAGCAAGAGCGAAGATAATAAAGTTTATGATGAGCATGGGAGAGCAGTCATTAACTTTCACTGTACCTTAAATCTCATGTTAATTGTATCACTATTACTGTTTTTTCCATTACCTGGGTATAATTTTTTTGGAACTGTTGCTGTATTTCTTTTTGGTATTGTATTTAGCATTAAGAGTTTAATGTCTGCCTTAAGCAAAGGGACATACTACTATCCCCTTTCTATTCCATTTTTAAAACCAAAAAGTAAAGTTTAATCTTTTTAAAATTTCATTTCAAATGTTAGGATTATTAGTCATAATAGTAATCTCATGGGTGCTGTTGCATTTCATTGAGAAAAAGAACTTAAATGTTCTAGGAATCATTCCGAATAAAAATCGAACAATCCAGTTTATAATTGGCTTAATAATGATAAGCTTAATCTGTCTTTTAATGATCTATATTGAAACGCAGATAAAGTCGATTACATGGAAACAACAAGTGATTAATTATAAATCAATGGGTAGTGCATTTATCTATCACCTTAGATCTGCTTTAACAGAAGATTTGGTGTTTAGAGGAGCCCTTTTGTATATCCTCATAAGTAGAATAGGAAGTAAATGGGCAATTTTGATATCTGCATTTATCTTTGGGGTTTATCATGTCTTTTCTTATGGAATGACGAATGATAGAATTGTTCCTATCATATACGTTGTTCTGGTTACAGGGTTTACTGGATATGTTTGGGCTTATGGATTTCATAAAACTAAATCAATCATGCTGGGTTTGGGGCTTCATATAGGCTATAATTTTATAATGACCTGCTTTTATCCAAGTCAGCCTTTTGGAGAGCTGCTATTTACCGAACTTTCAAAAACCGACTTGTCCGAATGGAATCAATTCTATTATTCACTATTTAGAGGGTTCTTTCCTTCTATAATGACACTAATAGGTTTTAAGCTCTTATTTAAATCAAATCTCTTTGTTAATCACATTAAGGAGGAAAATGCCAAATAATATAAAACACTTGTTATCTAGATATCCCATAGCAACACGCTTAATATTGACCCTTTTAGCAGTCACCTATTTAATTTGGAAATGGAATGATTTCCCATGGCTTAAAAAGCGAAAAAACACGCCTGAAATTTAGACGTTGTAGACATTTTTTAAATCTGAAATATCACCTCTAAAGCCTTTTTCAATTTTAGTGTTTTTACACAGGTGTTAAAAAGCAAGAAAATCGATTTTAAGCTACTTTTTAGACGATTTAAGACATTTTTAAGTAATTAACAAATGTTGATAATTATTGTTTTCAATCGATAAAAAGCTTTTAAAATGCATGATTATTTCGTATCTTTGTTTGTATTCAAAAGGATGCTATAAAAGCATCTTTTTTTATTTCAGTAAGAATTAAAAAATTGAATGAATTTTAAGTATTTAATATTTCAAATAAATCACAATTTATGAGCGATAAAAAAGAAGAATTTAACAAGCACAATTACTCGGCAGATAGTATTCAGGCATTAGAAGGAATGGAACATGTACGTATGCGTCCTTCCATGTATATTGGAGATGTTGGTACTCGTGGTTTGCACCATTTAGTATATGAAGTAGTAGACAACTCTATTGATGAAGCATTAGCAGGTCATTGTGATAATATTACAGTAACCATAAACGAAGATAATTCTATAACTACAGAGGATGATGGTCGTGGTATTCCTGTAGATCTCCATAAGAAGGAAGGTGTGTCTGCACTTGAGGTTGTGATGACTAAAATTGGAGCAGGTGGAAAGTTCGATAAGGACTCTTATAAGGTTTCAGGTGGATTGCATGGTGTTGGTGTAAGTTGTGTAAATGCCTTATCTGAGCATTTGAAGGCTACAGTTTACAGAGGTGGTAAAATTTATGAACAAGAATACGAACGTGGTAAAGCAATGTACCCTGTGAAGGCAGTGGGCGATACAGATAAAAGAGGAACAACCGTTACTTTTAAGCCTGACGCTACTATTTTTACACAAACTTTAGAGTACAGCTATGATACGTTGGCTAGTAGACTTAGAGAATTAGCTTACTTAAATAAAGGAATTACTGTACATCTAATTGATAAAAGACATAAAAAGGACGATGGTGAGTTTGAAGGTGAAACCTTTTATTCTGAAGAAGGTCTTAAAGAATTTATCAAATTCTTAGATGGAAACCGTGAGCCTTTAATGCGCGAAGTGATTTCTTTTGAAGGTGAGAAAAATGGCGTGCCTGTTGAAGTAGCTATGATCTATAATACTTCATATGCTGAAAATTTACATTCGTATGTTAATAATATTAACACGCATGAAGGTGGAACACACTTATCAGGTTTTAGAAGAGGTCTAACACATACCTTAAAGAAATATGCTGATGCTTCGGGAATGTTAGATAAACTGAAATTTGATATTGCAGGTGATGATTTCCGCGAAGGATTAACTGCGATTATTTCTGTAAAAGTTCAAGAGCCTCAATTTGAAGGACAAACCAAAACTAAATTAGGAAACAGGGAAGTATCTGCATCTGTAAGTCAGGCAGTATCCGAAATGTTAACCGATTATCTTGAAGAACATCCAGATGATGCCAAAACCATTGTTCAAAAAGTAATTCTTGCTGCTCAAGCACGTCATGCTGCACAAAAAGCACGTGATATGGTGCAGCGTAAAACAGTTATGAGTATTGGCGGATTACCTGGGAAATTAAGTGATTGCTCAGAGCAAGATCCTGCAAAATGTGAAGTATTTCTTGTCGAGGGAGATTCGGCAGGTGGAACAGCCAAACAAGGTCGTGATAGAGCATTTCAAGCGATTCTTCCACTACGTGGAAAAATCTTAAATGTTGAAAAAGCTATGACACACAAGGTATTTGAAAATGAAGAAATTAAAAATATCTTCACAGCTCTTGGTGTGACTATAGGTACCGAAGAAGATAGTAAAGCACTCAACTTATCTAAATTAAGATATCATAAAGTAGTTATAATGTGTGATGCCGATATTGATGGTAGCCATATTTCTACTTTAATTTTAACCTTCTTCTTTAGATATATGAAAGAGTTAATTGAAAATGGTCATATCTATATTGCTACTCCACCTTTGTATTTAGTAAAAAAGGGAGCAAAAAAACAATATGCTTGGAGTGATAAAGAGCGTGATGAAATTGTTGAAGGCTTTGGTGACGGATCAAAAATACAACGTTATAAAGGTCTTGGTGAGATGAATGCCGAGCAACTTTGGGATACAACTATGAATCCTGAGTTTAGAACTATGCGTTTAGTTCAAATTGATAATGGAGGAGAAGCCGATCGTATTTTCTCAATGCTAATGGGAGATGAGGTACCACCTCGTAGAGAATTTATCGAGAAAAATGCTATCTATGCTAATATTGATGCATAATTAAATAAGTACACTTACTTAAACTTAAGTATAAAAATATAAGCAACTACATACATATCTGTAGTTGCTTTTTTTATACAATATCTTTATTTTCATATCGACAAAAGGTGGTTTTTTGACGATAAAAAGCAGATATTCTTGTTTTTTTATTACATTTATAATAACCTATAAATCAAATGCTATGAAAAATCTATTGATTGTATTCATACTACTCTTCTCGATACAAAATTCAAAATCACAAGAACTCGAAACAATTCTATTGGCTGCAGATGATGCTAGCTTACTTACTCAAAACTATCTAAATCCAGCTATGGAAGGTTTAATGTATAGTATGAATGGTGGTTGGTACTCGACAGCTAAAACTCATAAAAAATTTGGTTTCGATATTATGATTAATGCCAATGCCTCTTTTGTTCCTAGTCAAGATCAACTATTTGCATTTGTACCAGGAGACTATACATTTCTATCATTACCTAATGGAGAAACATCTTTAAATACAGTAATGAGCGAAAATGATGCTGAGACCCAAATAGATATTAGTATTCCAACAGGAGAGGGTACTTTTAAAGTAGCTAGTTTTGATATGCCTGGAGGTATTACTGATGACTTACCAATTAATGCAGTTCCTACACCAATGGTACAATTAGGATTTGGACTCCCTTTCAACACAGATATAAAACTTAGACTATTCCCAGAATTAAATTTTGATGATAGTGTCAATGCTAATCTCATTGGATTTGGTTTACAACATGATCTTATGCAGTATTTGGGACCATTAGATAAATTGCCTTTGAGTTTATCTATATTAGGTGCATTTACTAATATGAAAGTGACCTATGATATTGATGATGAAAATACCGAAGATGAGGTTGCAGTAAGTAACGGAGAAGCAGAATTTAAAATGAATACTTGGACAATCCAGGCCATTGCTTCGTTAGATTTTAAAATTATTACACTATATGGAAGTCTAGGTTATAATCAAGGTAAGACGACCGCTAAAATGAAAGGCGATTATATATTGACCTATGATGTTGTAGATAGCAACGGTAATGTCATCGGAACCATTGACGAATCAATTCGTAATCCGATAAATTTAGATTTTGAAGCCAACGGGATGCGAGCAACTTTAGGAACTCGATTAAATATTGGGTTTTTTAAGATTTTTGCAGATTATACGTTTCAAGACTATAATACAGCAACAGCAGGAATTGCCTTTAGTTTCAGATAACATTTTGTAAATTTAAAAAGTAATGAGTAGGCGTAGGATTTTATCTTACGCTTTTTTCATTAAAAGCCTAAAAATTTGTAATTTTGCACTCTCAAATAACAACACAATTTAAAACATAAAATTATATGAAGGTTACAGTAGTTGGAGCAGGAGCAGTAGGTGCAAGTTGCGCAGAATATATTGCAATTAAAGATTTTGCTAGCGAAGTTGTATTATTAGACATTAAAGAAGGTTTTGCAGAAGGTAAAGCAATGGATTTAATGCAAACCGCTTCTTTAAATGGTTTTGATACTAAAATTACAGGTGTTACTAACGATTATACAAAAACAGCTAATAGCGATATTTGTGTGATTACTTCTGGAATTCCGCGTAAACCAGGTATGACTCGTGAAGAGTTAATTGGCATTAATGCAGGAATCGTTAAATCTGTATCTTCTAGTTTAATCGAACATTCTCCAAATACAATCATCATTGTAGTCAGTAACCCAATGGATACTATGACTTACTTGGTTCATAAAACTACTGATCTTCCTAAAAACCGAATTATTGGTATGGGAGGTGCACTAGATTCTGCACGTTTTAAATACAGATTGGCAGAAGCTTTAGGAGCTCCTATTAGTGATGTTGATGGAATGGTAATTGGAGGTCACAGCGATAAAGGTATGGTGCCTCTAACTGCACATGCAACTAGGAATAGTGTGAAGGTTTCGGAGTTTTTATCAAACGAACGTTTAAATCAAGTGAAAGAAGATACTAAAGTTGGTGGAGCAACGCTAACCAAATTATTAGGAACTTCTGCTTGGTATGCGCCAGGAGCTGCTGTAAGTGGATTAGTTCAAGCTATAGCTTGCGATCAAAAGAAAATGTTCCCTTGCTCTACATTATTAGAAGGAGAATATGGCTTGAATGATCTATGCATTGGTGTTCCTGTTATTTTAGGACGCAATGGTATTGAAGAGATTGTAAAAATCAATTTGAGTGATGCCGAAGAAGCTCATTTAAATGAAAGTGCTGAAGGTGTTAAGAAAACTAACGGTTTGTTAGAATTATAATACCAATACATTTTTAAATATATTTAAGGCTGTTATTAGATATGACAGCCTTTATTATTTCTATAACCTATGAAGTATCTCTATATTATTAGTATTACAATATTGTTTCTTTCCTGCGGAAATGTAAAACCTAAACATCACTATCGTATCATTTACGAATTTGAAAATTCGGAGACGGTTTCTGCTAATGATAAACAGGGAACCATCGCTACATTAATTACTCGATTAAAACCTCTTGCTTCAGATGTCGAAGTGACATTGAATAATAAACAACAAATTGAAATCAATATTAATTCCAATGCTAAGTTAGATAGATTACAGCTTATCTTGGAAAATCGCGGACAATTAGATTTTTGGGAATGTTTACAACTAAATGACTTAAATACATTTATAATTGAAGCCATCGGAACTTTTGCAAGTGAAGTTGATGATTCAGGATCTGCGGTAGATATAATCAAAGCACCAACTGATCATTTTGGAGCTCTCTTTTCAGTAGCAACAAAGGATACAGCAACCATTAGTAATTTTTTGAATAGGAAAGACATAAGAGCATTGCTACCTGCTGAATTGAAAAAGACAAAATTCTTATTCGGACTGCCAAATGATATAGGTGAACGCGATGTTTATGGGATTAGATCCACTTCCAGTGGTAGGGCTTTTGTAAATGAAACCCATATTGTTAGTGCAGAACAAATCTATTCATTCAACGATCGTCCATCCATAAGTATGGTAATGAATCAAAAGGGAGCACAACGTTGGGAAAGAATGACAGAGATAGCATATCAAAAAGGTTCTCGAATAGCTATTACAGTAAATAATATTATATACTCGGCTCCAACAGTGTCAAGTGGACCAATTAGTGCTGGTAAAACAGAAATCACAGGAGGGTTTACCTTAGATAAAGCACAAATATTAGCATTAGTTTTAAATTCACATAGACGTATTCCTAAGCTAAAGTTCGTCAACTCTTCTGCTATAAACGATTAAGTGTAACAATAGATTCTTTATTTTTTATATATTTGGCGCATGAATTCGAGATGGTACATTAGTATTCTCATAATAACGTTAACTTTACTAGGTAGTATAGCTAGTAATGATCAAACGTCTGTACCTAATCAAGAGATTGTTCTACAGTTTACATCCAGCTCTATTACATCTCAGGATACGCAGCATGCGATTGCTCTTGTAAAGCAGAAACTTCAAACGGCTGATGTTAAAGATATCAAAGTACAAGAGCAGCTTAATGGACAATTAAAAATTTCTTACTACAGTAGTTCGGATGTATCCATTATAAAAGCATTGCTTTCTGAAGATGATAACCTTTCCATAGATTATGTTTCTAAAGAGGATAATCAAAACAAAGTGCCTTCCGAAGATAAAACAATCACTTACAATGTTGATGTTTATGAAATTCTAAAAGGTGATGATGCTTCAAGTTTAGATGGGAAACTGGCCTTAGAGACTAAAGCAGAAAATGATAGATTCTCAAATCCTAATAGTTTTCTATCTACAAAGAACATAGATGATAGAGCACTTAGCAGAATTGTTAAAGTCGCTTACAGATTCAATAAAAATATTGCAATCGCAATAGATAATAGGTCACGCAAAATCCCTGAGGTTAGGGCAGGGCCTACTACAAATGTGAGTGATCTATTAAGCTAATTTGCTTAAGATTCCCACAATACTTTCAGTATATAATTGAGATATATCTCAATCAATTAAATGGTGATCAACTAAGTTGAAAAGCCTTACAACAATTTCATATAATTATAAAAAACAATTGTCAAATTCGGTGTGAATTCTATATTTGCGCGATTAAAAATTTGACCTAAAAAAAGTACAATGCAAAACAAAGGACTAGTTAAGCTTTTTGCAGTGTTATTTGGATTGGTAAGTATCTACCAATTATCATTTACATTCAAAAACAACCAAATCGATGAAGCTGCAAAGACATTTGCAGAAAGTAAATATGACAACCCAGATGATGTCAATGCAGAGGAAGTACGCTATATAGACTCGCTGTCTAATATAGAAGCTTACAATATGGGTATTGCAAGTTTTACAGGTAAAGAAGTTAAGGAGAAAGCCATGAATCTTGGTCTTGACCTTAAAGGTGGATTAAATGTTATTCTTCAAATTTCTGTTAGAGATATCCTTTTCGGTTTATCAAATAACAGTAAAGACCCAGCATTTAATAAAGCACTAAGCGATGCTCAAGAAATTCAGAAAAATGCTCAAGAATCGTATTTAGAGTCTTTCTTTACAGCTTGGGAGGCAGTAAAAGGTGATCAAAAATTAGCATCACCAGATATTTTTGCTAATAGAGATCTAGATGATGTTATTGATATTTCGATGACAGATGCTGATGTGAAAAACAAATTACAGGAAAAAGTAGATGAATCAATCGTTTCGGCATTTGAAGTATTACGTAAACGTATAGATCAATTTGGTGTAACATCTCCAAATATCCAACGTTTAGGAAACTCTGGTCGTGTATTAGTTGAATTACCAGGAGTTAAAGATGTACAACGTGCTACCGAATTAATTACAACCACAGCACAATTACAGTTTTGGGATGTGGCTAAACCGGGAGAGTTAGGAACCTTTTTAAATCAAGCTAACGAAATACTTAAAGCAAAATTAGATGTTGATGAGAAAGAAGAGGCGGTAGAAGTTCAAGATACAGTAGCTACTGATAGTACTGATACTAAAGATAGCACAATTGATGATTTATTAGGAGAAACATCTACAGATTCTACCGCTGTACAAACAGTAGTTAATCCGATAGGTGATATGATCGTTGCTGTATATCCAAACACGCAAGGTGGTTTATTTGCTATCGAATCAAGTAACAAGGAGTTGCTTGAATCTTACCTTAAAATGCCAGAGGTTAGAGCTGCATTACCTGCAGATGCTCGTTTTACTAAGTTTGTATTTGGATTACCTTATATAGCAAATGCCGAAACTGGTATTGAGTATATCGATTTATATGCTCTCAAAGGAAATAGAGATAATGAACCAGAATTAAGCGGAGGTGTAGTAACAGATGCGCGTCAATCATTTAGCCAGAGCAACCAGCCATCAGTATCTATGCAGATGAATGCTAAAGGTTCTAAGGTTTGGGAAGAGATGACTGGTAGAGCCAATCAAAACCAAAGTCAGATTGCCATAGTATTAGATGATATCGTATACTCTGCGCCTACAGCATCAAATGGAGCGATTTCTGGTGGTAACACTGAGATTTCTGGAAACTTTACAGTTAAAGAAGCTGAAGATTTAGCTAATGTTTTAAGAGCTGGTAAATTACCAGCAAAAGCTGAGATTGTTCAAGCTGATCAAGTAGGTCCTTCTTTAGGAAAAGAAGCTATAGAGAGTGGTACTAAATCATTCTTAATTGCTTTATCATTAGTGTTGATTTGGATGATTCTTTACTATGGAAAGGCAGGTATCTTTGCAGATATCGCTTTATTATTAAACATCTTATTAATCTTTGGTGTATTATCAGGATTAGGAGCTGTATTAACGCTTCCTGGTTTAGCAGGTATCGTATTAACAATTGGTATGTCGGTAGATGCTAACGTACTTATTTTTGAACGTATACGTGAAGAGCTTGGTAAAGGGAAGTCGCAAAAAGAAGCAGTTAAAGACGGTTTCGCTAACGCATTATCTTCAATTTTGGATGCCAACATTACAACAGGTTTAACAGCATTAATCCTATTTGTATTTGGTACAGGACCAATTAAAGGTTTCGCAACAACATTATTAATAGGTATTTTAACATCATTATTTACAGCAATCTTTATTACTCGTTTGTTAGTAGATTGGTATGTAAATAGTGGTAAGAAGTTGGACTTCTCTACATCGATTACTAAAAACTTATTTAAAAATAATAAGATCAACTTTATTGGTAAACGTAAAGTTGCTTATGTGGTTTCAGGAATTTTAATTGCAGTATGTTTAGGATCGTTATTTACTAATAAACTAGATCAAGGTATTGATTTTGTTGGAGGTAGAACATATCAAGTTCGTTTTGATGATGCAGTAAGTTCAGAGGCAGTTGCTAAAGATTTAACTGCAGTGTTCCAAAGTGTTGAAGTAAAAACAATTGGTAGTGCAAATCAATTAAAGATTTCTACGAAATATAAAGTCGACGAAAACTCTGTTGAGGTTGATGAAGAAGTACAAACAATGCTTTTTAATGGATTAAAATCATACTTGCCAGAAGGACTGTCATATGCAGACTTCTCTGAAGGTAAAAATAATATTGGTAAAGTGCTCTCTAGTAAAGTGAGTCCGACCATTGCCGATGATATTAAGAGAGAATCATTACTAGCAGTTTTAGGATCGTTAGTGGTTGTATTCTTATATATCTTATTCCGTTTTAAAAGATGGCAATTCTCATTAGGAGCTGTAGCGGCAGTTTTCCATGATGTGATTATTGTATTAGGTATCTTCTCATTATTATACAAGTTCATGCCATTTAGTATGGAAATTGACCAAGCATTTATTGCGGCAATTTTGACCGTTATTGGTTACTCGTTAAATGATACGGTTGTTGTATTTGATAGAATTAGAGAAGTACTTGCTGAACGTGCAGGATTTAAAGGAGGTGTAAACATCAACTCGGCAATTAATAGTACATTAAGTAGAACATTAAATACGTCGTTAACAACATTAGTAGTGTTATTGGCAATGTTCATCTTTGGTGCCGAATCACTTAGAGGTTTATTATTTGCCTTAATCGTAGGTGTTGTTGTTGGTACCTACTCTTCGGTATTTATCGCAACACCATTAATGTATGACACATTAAAAAATAAAGGTATTGCGCCTCCAAAAGAGGAAGACAATAAAAAGTAATTGCTTTTATTATATATTAAAAAACCACTTCATTTGAAGTGGTTTTTTGTTTATATTTAACTATGAATAAAATACTTTTTATTTCTGTATTATTTTTCACTTCCTTGTTTTCGTATGCTCAAAGCGGAGAGCCAGATAAATATAAGAAAACCTATAATGATATCATTTTTTCTCCCGGGCTTATCGTTCAGCATGAAACGTTTTTAGAAGTTAATGTATTGATTGGTGATGTTACTGTAGAGACTAATGGGAAAATTCCTATTGTTGGTGTAGACGGATTTAGAATTGGTGTTGAGACCAACCTACGTGATGGTCGCAATCATACTATTGCTCCCAAAATTGGATACGAATTATCAGCAACGGTTTTTGCAATTCGCTTATCAGCAGTTAATTATTTCCAAAATGGGAACTCAGAGTTCAGAGTGCTTCCGGAAGTGGGAATAAGTATGGGAGGTTGGGCTAATCTAACGTATGGTTATGGCATTCCATTTAATAATGGAAATTTAAATAATGTGAGTAATCATAGAGTAGGACTCAGTTTTAATCTTGATAGGAGGCTAAGTGATGAGGTTGGTTTGTAGGCTATTGTTTTGAAAACTCAACAAGGTCTCCTTTTTCCAGAGTCCAAATATCACTTAATCCAGCATTCACTTCAAGTACATATTTTGCGGGACCTTCAGATGGTAAAGAGGTTTCGTCATAAGGTTTGGCGTTTTTTTGAATACTCACCACAGTTTTGTCTTCAGCGATATAAATAATATCTAATGGAATTTCGGTATTCTTCATATAAAACGAACGATAGTCTATATTTGGAAAAATAAAAAGCATACCATGACTGTCTTTCATGCTATCGCGATACATTAAACCAGTTTGAGTAGAGTACTCATCATCGGCTATTTCAATATCAAGCGATACTAAAAGTGAATCTGAAACGGCTTTTTTTAATTGTAATTCTCCTTCTTTTTTGAAATTGATCTTTGCTATAGTAACTTCGGAAGATTTTTTATCTTCTTTACAAGATGATACCTGAAGCATAATTATTCCGGAGAACAAAATAACAGCCAACCTTATATAGAGACGATTCATCTTAGCTTAATTTAGATTTAGGCTTATAAATAAACATAAAGTAAAGTCCGATAAGTATAAAAGGAATACTTAGTACTTGTCCTGTATTCATAAATAGGACATAATCATCCCTGCCGTCGACTTGGGCTTCTTTTACAAACTCAACAAAGAATCTAACTGTCCATAATAACACTAAGAATAATCCAAATAAGAAGCCTTGTTGTTCACTCTTTTTAGTTTTCCAATAGACAAATAATAAGATGAGAAACACAAAAATATAACTCCCAGCTTCGTACAATTGAGCTGGGTGTCTATAAGGCACATTTTCTAGATATTCAGCATACTTAGGATCGCTACCTAATTTGCTATATGCATCTTTTATATTTTTAAGTCCAGTAATCTTTTCAACATCATATTTATTGTATTGATCCTGAACAAAGCGTACACCTAAAGATGACTCTGTAACTTTACCAATAATTTCAGAATTAATAAAGTTGCCCAATCTCACAAAAACAGCACCTAAAGCTACAGGTACAACAACACGATCTAAAATCCAAAGCACCGTTTTTTTCAATACTTTTTTATTGTAGAGATACATCGATATAATCATTCCAATAGCTGCTCCATGACTGGCAAGACCTTGAAATCCTGTAAATTCAAAGCCCCCTTTAAATTTAAAAGGAAGAAAAATGCTAAAAAAGTCTTGTGAAATCAATTCAGATTGGTAAAAAATAACATGCCCCAAACGTGCGCCTAGCATGATGCCAACAACCGAATAAATGAACAATGAGTCTAAAGATTCATTGGTTTGGTTTTCATTCTTATACATACGTTTCATAATGGTGAAACCTAACAAGAATGCGACAATCCACATAATACTATAATAATGTAGAGTAAAGAAGCCTAGATCTATTCCTTTAGAAGGATTCCATGTCATTTGAAGAGCAAGCATACATTTAATTTTTGTTGGGATAAAGATAGTATTTATGTCTAAACTACCAGTATTGTTAAGATAGTTTTAATCTTCTTTCTCCGGAACTGGATCATAGCCAGATTTTCCCCAGGGCGACTGAACGAAGGAAAGAATGTACGGTGTACATTTTTAGTGAAAGTGCGAGCTGGTGCGCTGGTAAATTTTTAGTTGTCATCCTTCTCCGGAACTGGATCATAGCCAGATTTTCCCCAGGGATGACAACTAAAAATACGTTTAAGTGCTAATCTCCCTCCTTTCCAAAGGCCATGTTTTTCTAATGCTTCTTTGGAGTAGTGTGAACAAGTTGGCTGAAATCTACAAGTTGCAGGTGTTAGTGGAGAAATCAAAGTTTGATACACTTTAATTAAAAACAGAAAAGGTGCAACTAGGATACGTTTCATGATCAATTGGTCGTAAAAGTCGTTCCGTCCTTGCCGTCATTTAACTGAATACCTTTAGCTGCTAAATCATCACGGATTTTATCAGACAAAGCAAAATCTTTATTGGCTCTTGCTTGCTGACGTAATTCAATAAGTAATTCAACAGCTCCAGCTAATTTATCTGTTCCAGTATCTGCTTTAGATACATTTACCAATCCTAATACGTCAAATGTAAAATCATTCATTGTTTTTTTCAGTAGCTCTAGATCTTTCGGCGCCAATGAAGCATTGCCATCTTTTATTTGATTGATCTGTTTTGCAGCTTCAAAAAGATGTGCGATTAAAATAGGCGAGTTGAAATCGTCATTCATTGCATCATAACATTTTCGTCTCCATTCTGAAACATCAAATGTAGAAGAGTCTCCAGCTTTGAGTTCTTCTAATACATTAATGGCATCCATTAATCGGAAAAATCCTTTTTCACTTGCCAGTAATCCATCATCGGTTAAATCTAATACACTTCTGTAAGACGATTGTGCATTAAAAAAACGGATGACACTAGGTGCAAAAGCTTTACTGAAAAATGTATTCTCACCTGAAAGTAATTCATTTGGATTGACGACATTTCCAGTCGATTTTGACATGCGTTGCCCATTTAGATGTAACATATTTGCATGCATCCAATAGTTTACTGGTGCTTGTTTTTTTGCTGCTTCACTTTGTGCTATTTCACATTCGTGATGAGGGAATTTTAAATCCATTCCACCACCATGGATATCAAAATTGTCACCAAGATATTTAGTGCTCATTGCTGTACATTCTAAATGCCATCCAGGAAAACCGTCACTCCAAGGAGAAGGCCATCTCATAATGTGTTGAGGTTCGGCACGTTTCCAAAGTGCAAAATCTTGCGGGTTTTTCTTATCGCTTTGCCCATCTAAAGCTCGCGTATTATGGATAAGATCTTCTAAATTACGCTTGCTTAAAATACCGTAGTCATGATTTTCATTGAACTTGTGGACATCAAAATAAACAGAGCCATTGACTTCATAAGCAAATCCATTATCAATAATCATTTTGATAAGTTCTATTTGTTCAATGATGTGACCTGTTGCTGTTGGTTCAATGCTAGGAGGTAGAAAATTAAGTGTCTTTAAAATATTATGAAAATCTACAGTATAACGTTGTACGACTTCCATGGGTTCAATTTGTTCTAATCGTGCTTTTTTAGTAATCTTATCTTCACCAACATCTGCATCATTTTCTAAATGTCCAGCATCAGTGATATTTCTTACATAGCGAACTTTGTAACCCAAATGTTTAAGATAGCGAAATACCATGTCGAAAGACATGAATGTTCTCACATTTCCTAAGTGTACATTACTATATACTGTTGGTCCACAAACATACATTCCAACATATCCATCTTGAATAGGTTTGAAAACTTCTTTTTTTCCACTAAGCGTATTGTAAATTTGAATCTTTTGCTCTTCGTACAAATGCATGCTGTAAGGTATTTAAAATGTATTGATAGGTTTGATATTAATTTCAATACCCAAATCTAATATTTTATTTTTTCTTCGGAAGGCTGTATACTTAAAAAGTAGTATCTAATTTAATGTAGTCCAAAAATTCTCGTTTCGTTTCTTTTTCTTTGAATTTTCCACCAAACTCTGAAGTAACTGTACTGCTATCTACATCTCTTATACCTCTTGAATTAACACATAAATGTTTTGCATCAATAACGCATGCAACATCTTCTGTGTTTAAAACATTTTGAAGTTCTTTTACTATTTGTATTGTAAGGCGTTCTTGTACTTGAGGACGTTTTGCAAAATAATCAACAATTCGATTCATTTTAGAAAGGCCTACCACTGTGCCATTAGAGATATAGGCTACATGAGCTTTCCCAACAATGGGCAATAGGTGGTGTTCGCAAGTTGAATATACAGTAATGTTTTTTTCAACGAGCATTTCTCCGTATTTATATTTGTTGTCAAACGTAGAAGCACTAGGTTTTTTATCCGGATTGAGGCCTCCAAAGATTTCATTCACAAACATTTTCGCAACACGTTTTGGAGTTCCTTTTAAACTATCGTCATCTAAATCTAGACCAAGTGTTTCCATGATGTGTCTTACATCATCTTTGATGATATCAATTTTTTCAGAAGACGTTAATTCAAATGCATCATTACGCATAGGAGTTTCAGAAGATGTTCCTACATGATTGTCTCCTAAAGCATCTATATCTTGTGTGTCTTTATCTATTTTCATTTTTTGTATTCCGTAGTAACGGAAATTCATTTAAATTAAAAAATATAATATCTCTATTTAAAAGAGAATGCAAAGATACGTAATAAAAAAAAACGAGACTAGGGTAGGGATTTATTAATTTAAGATGTTATATGCCTATAATCGGAATGTATGTACATGATATCCGATTTAACAGTTTGTTTATTAAAATTTTCTTAAATTTCAAGTCTTTAAATACCTAAATAATCATGAACTCAAAATTACTGTTCCCTCTCATGTTGTTATGTGCTTTATTAACAACACCTACCATGTTTTCTCAATCTACAAATACATCAAGAAAGCAAAAAACAGTTAACTACAATTCCAACGTAAATAATCCATTGACCAATAGTGAGTTAGCGCTAATAAATGAAGTTTACGGAAACAAGGCGAACGCTAATGTTCTAAGTAAGCCACAACGATTAAAAGACATTAAAAATATTCTACGCAATAGAGTAGAAATTAAAAACATACCTAATCAAAGTGACCAAAAGCCATGTACGTTATTATCGGAAGTACCATTGATGGATTACTATGTTGATAATTTACAACGTGACACTAATTTTAATCCGCAAAATTTCAATCCGTTGAAATACTTATTCAATTTTAATTCTTACGGGTCGCATATGTATCGAGTTGATAATACGAATTACTTCATTATTATTAAATCTCAACATAAATAAAATAATTAATTAGCCATTTATAATCTTTAGCTATGAAAAAAGCATTACTCATAATTTTCGCATTATTTTCATTACATACCTACGCACAAGATGTTCTTATGCAAGATGGTACTGTTACTGCCTGTTCTGGAACTTTTCTTGATACAGGTGGAGCAGGTGGAGCCTATTCAAGTGATGAGAATTTAGTAATAACCATTTGTCCTGATAGTCCGGGTCAATTGGTACAATTAACGTTTACAGATTTCAATACACAACTTGGTGCAGATATCATGACCATATACAATGGCGATAGTGTAGCAAGTCCACCATTTGGAACTTTTGATGGAGCAAATAATCCAGGTTTTGTTACTGCTACTGATGATAATGGTTCTGGGTGTTTAACCATTCAGTTTGTTTCTGATGGTGCAGGTACGACAACAGGTTGGTCTGCAGATATTTCATGTTTTACACCATGTCAAACAATTGTGTCTCAATTAGATTCTTCTACACCAGCAGCAAATGCTGATGGTTATATAAGAGTTTGTCCAAATGAAGAGATTACCTTAACAGGTAGTGGTGTTTTCGAATTTGATGGTACAGGAGCAACATATCAATGGGATTTAGACAACGGAAATTTTGTAGATGGTCAAACAGCTACATTTTCATATGATACACCTGGAGTTTACATTGTAAATTTAAATGTTAGAGATACGAATACAGATTCTGACCCCTTGGGTTGTGCTAATACAAATTTGATTAATCAGGTCATACAAGTTGCAACAGAGCCTGATTTCACAGGAACACAAGCTGCAGATGATACTTTGTGTTTTGGAGAAACAACAACTATTGATGGTGTCGTTAATGCTGTTCCTTTTGTTAATGATTGTACACCACCAGTTAGTGGTACCACATTCTTACCTGATGGTTCAGGTGCTGTTTATACAACATGTATTACTGTAGATTGCTTTGAGTCTGATCAATTATTGACCGATCCAAACCAACTCATAGAGATTTGTGTAAATATGGAGCACTCTTACTCTGGAGATTTAGACATAAAAATAATTTCTCCTAATGGACAAGAAGCCGACTTATTTACTCAAGCTGGTGGAGGAACATACTTTGGAGGAGCCAATGATGATAATTCTAACACGCCAGGTGTTGGAGCTGATTATTGTTTTTCAATGTCTGCAACAACATTACTTTCAAATGCCAATACAATTACAGCAGGAACAAACCCTCCAAACAATTCATGGGAACCAGGTACATATTTGCCTGTAGAGTCTTTTAACGACCTAGTAGGAAGTCCACTTAATGGTGATTGGTGTATCGAAATAGTTGATAATTTATCTATTGATAATGGATATATATTTTCTTGGGGATTGAACTTTGATCCTAATATTCAACCTCCAGAATTATCTTTTACTCCTGTTATCACTTCAGAAACATGGGACGCAGATCCTTCGATTACAAATGTTACTGGAAGTACAATTACAGTAGCTCCAGCTACTGCAGGAGTGCATTGCTATACGTTTAGAGTAGTTGATGATTTTGGCTGTGAATATACTGAAGAGGTATGCATCACAATGGAAGAAGAGCTTTTAGCAGATGTTACAGCTGTAACAAATCCAATATGTGATGGTGAAGATGCTGAATTTTTAATAACGGGTTCACCTAATGGATCAGTAAATTATACAATCAATGCTGGTGCAACGCAAACAGTCGTCTTAGATGCAGCAGGAACAGCAACTGTAACTATCACAGGCCCTACGATTGATCAAGTCTTTAATCTTGTAGATATTACAGTTGGTGCATGTACGCTAACAGTTAATGATACTGAAACTATTCTTGTAGGTCAAGTATTTGATACGTCATTTACAATGACACCTACATGTGATGGAGGTACCGCTACTATAACTGGAGATGTTGGAGGCGTGTTTTCATTTGAAGACCCTCAGCCTACAGATGGCGCGGTAATTGATCCTGTAACAGGTACAATTACTAATGGTGTTTCAAGTACAACTTATACTGTTGTATATGAATTTGCTAGTTCTTGTAGTCCAGGTACAACACAAACAGTGACAGTGTTGCCTGCTCAAGATGCAAGTTTTACGTTAACACCTACATGTGATGGTGCAACGGCAACCATAACAGGTGATGCAGGTGGTACATTTACTTTTAATCCAGTACCAACTGATGGAGCAATTTTAGATTTATTAACAGGAACTATTACTAACGGAACACAAGGCGCCACTTATACTGTAGAATATGCTGTTGCTGGTGCATGTCCAGTATCATCTACCGAAACAGTTACAGTATTACCTTTTGAAGATGCTACGTTTACATTAACTTCAACTTGTGAGGGAGCTACAGCGGTCATTACAGGAGATACAGGCGGTACTTTTGCTTTTAATCCAGTACCAGCTGATGGAGCCGTAATAGATACTAATACAGGATTAATTACTGGAGTTTCGGGTACAACTTATACTGTAGAATATACAACCTCAGGACCTTGTCCTGAAACAACAAGTGAAAGCGTGACAGTTTTTCCTGCGGAAGATTCATCATTTACGTATTTGGCAAGTTGCACAGGCGCAACGGCTACTATAGTGGGAGATGCTGGCGGTGTTTTTGCGTTCAATCCTGAACCAGGAGATGGAGCTATATTAGATCCAGTTACAGGTGAAATTACTAATGGATTACCAGGAGTATCTTACTCTGTTGATTATATAACTTCTGGAAACTGTCCATCAACGACTACACTGACAGTTACTGTTTTCCCTGAAGATGATTCAAGTTTTACAATGTCACCAACTTGTGATGGAGGAACAGCGACTATTACAGGATTACCAGGAGGAACATTTGCATTTAATCCTAACCCTGGAGATGGAGCAGTTATAGATCCTGCAACGGGTACTATAACTGGTGGGCAATTTGATGCTACTTATACAGTAGATTATACTACAAATGGAGCTTGTCCGACGACTAGTACAGAAACAGTTACTGCTTTTTCTCAGCCTATTGTTATTGCACCAACTCCGTTAGAGGTTTGTGACGATGGAGTTCCAGATGGTCTTACGAGTATAGATTTAACATTAAAGAACACAGA
>NZ_CANMRL010000010.1 GCF_947500255.1 uncultured Psychroserpens sp.
CTTCATATTAAGGCGTTCATGAGGGTTAAGAAAAAGATTTTAAAAAAAGATTAAAAAAGGTTTGGTGTAATAAAAATAGTGGTTGTATATTTGCACCCGCTAACGAGATAAGTTGGTGTAGTTCTAGGATTATATTTTGTGTAATATTTGGGTTAAAAAAATAATTTCAAAAAAAAGTACAAAAGGTATTGTGGGATAAAAAAAAGGGTTTTATATTTGCACCCGCTTAAGTGATAAAGCGCTTAAGAAAAGAAGACAAAAAGTTCATTAACATATTGAATTGACAGCGTAAGGAAGTTATTGGAAACGATAATTTTCAAACAAAAGAATAGACCATTTTGAGTACTGAAATTAAACAATTTCGATTAGTTGTTAAGATAATAGTGGAAACACTTAAAAATTTAACGATGAAGAGTTTGATCCTGGCTCAGGATGAACGCTAGCGGCAGGCCTAACACATGCAAGTCGAACGGTAACATAGATTGCTTGCAATCTGATGACGAGTGGCGCACGGGTGCGTAACGCGTATACAATCTACCTTTTACAGGAGGATAGCCTTTAGAAATGAAGATTAATACTCCATGGTATAATGATATGGCATCATATAATTATTAAAGCTTCGGTGGTAAAAGATGAGTATGCGTTCTATTAGCTAGATGGTGTGGTAACGGCACACCATGGCAACGATAGATAGGGGCCCTGAGAGGGGGATCCCCCACACTGGTACTGAGACACGGACCAGACTCCTACGGGAGGCAGCAGTGAGGAATATTGGACAATGGAGGCAACTCTGATCCAGCCATGCCGCGTGCAGGAAGACTGCCCTATGGGTTGTAAACTGCTTTTATACAGGAAGAAACCTCCCGACGTGTCGGGATCTGACGGTACTGTAAGAATAAGGATCGGCTAACTCCGTGCCAGCAGCCGCGGTAATACGGAGGATCCAAGCGTTATCCGGAATCATTGGGTTTAAAGGGTCCGTAGGTGGATAATTAAGTCAGAGGTGAAAGTCTGCAGCTCAACTGTAGAATTGCCTTTGATACTGGTTATCTTGAGTTATTATGAAGTAGTTAGAATATGTAGTGTAGCGGTGAAATGCATAGATATTACATAGAATACCAATTGCGAAGGCAGATTACTAATAATCAACTGACACTGATGGACGAAAGCGTGGGGAGCGAACAGGATTAGATACCCTGGTAGTCCACGCCGTAAACGATGGTTACTAGCTGTTCGGACTTCGGTCTGAGTGGCTAAGCGAAAGTGATAAGTAACCCACCTGGGGAGTACGTTCGCAAGAATGAAACTCAAAGGAATTGACGGGGGCCCGCACAAGCGGTGGAGCATGTGGTTTAATTCGATGATACGCGAGGAACCTTACCAGGGCTTAAATGTAGAGTGACAGGACTAGAGATAGTTTTTTCTTCGGACACTTTACAAGGTGCTGCATGGTTGTCGTCAGCTCGTGCCGTGAGGTGTCAGGTTAAGTCCTATAACGAGCGCAACCCCTGTTGTTAGTTGCCAGCATGTAAAGATGGGAACTCTAACAAGACTGCCGGTGCAAACCGTGAGGAAGGTGGGGATGACGTCAAATCATCACGGCCCTTACGTCCTGGGCTACACACGTGCTACAATGGTAGGTACAGAGAGCAGCCACTACGCGAGTAGGAGCGAATCTATAAAACCTATCACAGTTCGGATCGGAGTCTGCAACTCGACTCCGTGAAGCTGGAATCGCTAGTAATCGCATATCAGCCATGATGCGGTGAATACGTTCCCGGGCCTTGTACACACCGCCCGTCAAGCCATGGAAGCTGGGAGTGCCTGAAGTCCGTCACCGCAAGGAGCGGCCTAGGGTAAAATTAGTAACTAGGGCTAAGTCGTAACAAGGTAGCCGTACCGGAAGGTGCGGCTGGAACACCTCCTTTCTAGAGAAAGACGACTAAGCGATATTAAGTAAGGAAAGAGATAGTTTATTCTTTTGCTGTTAATTTAAATGATCTATTATAGTAGAGTCTCATAGCTCAGCTGGTTAGAGCGCTACACTGATAATGTAGAGGTCGGCAGTTCGAGTCTGCCTGAGACTACTAACTATAATATATAAAGGAAATTCTAGAAGTTGTCAATTCTAAATTCATAGTTCAGGACACAATGTTCTGGAATAAATGGGGAATTAGCTCAGCTGGCTAGAGCGCCTGCCTTGCACGCAGGAGGTCACCGGTTCGACTCCGGTATTCTCCACGAATCTGTTTTTAGGACAGATAAACGTTCATTGACATATTGAAAAAAGATACATAAAAATAAGTATAACATTGATTTGTTATACAGAATCGTAATTAGTTAAAGTTTACGAGCTTTTAACTAATTATAAACTCATTAAAAAGACAAAAAGTACAATAAGCTACATAAGAGCGTATGGGGAATGCCTAGGCTCTCAGAGGCGATGAAGGACGTGATAAGCTGCGAAAAGCTGCGGGGATTGGCACATACAAATCGATCCGCAGATATCCGAATGGGGCAACCCAGCATATTGAAGATATGTTATCCGTAAGGAGGCGAACCCGGAGAACTGAAACATCTAAGTACCCGGAGGAGAAGAAAACAAAAGTGATTCCGATAGTAGCGGCGAGCGAACTCGGATTAGCCCAAACCAGTATTGTTACGGCAATGCTGGGGTTGTAGGACCACGATATTTGATGCGTAATGAATTAGAACACTTTGGAAAGAGTGACCATAGAGGGTGATAGTCCCGTATAAGTAAAGATCGTTATCGATAGTGGTATCCTGAGTAGTGCGGGGCACGTGTAACCCTGTATGAAACTGGCGGGACCATCCGTTAAGGCTAAATACTCCTGAGAGACCGATAGTGAACTAGTACCGTGAGGGAAAGGTGAAAAGAACCTTGAATAAAGGAGTGAAAAAGATCCTGAAACCATACGCTTACAAGCGGTCGGAGCCCTTTGGGGTGACGGCGTGCCTTTTGCATAATGAGCCTACGAGTTACCGTTGCTAGCAAGGTTAAGGACTTCAGGTCCGCAGCCGTAGCGAAAGCGAGTCTGAATAGGGCGCTTTAGTTAGTAGTGGTAGACGCGAAACCGTGTGATCTACCCATGGGCAGGGTGAAGCTGTGGTAACACACAGTGGAGGCCCGAACCGGTTGACGTTGAAAAGTCTTCGGATGACCTGTGGGTAGGGGTGAAAGGCCAATCAAACTCGGAAATAGCTCGTACTCCCCGAAATGCATTTAGGTGCAGCGTTGATTTATAGTTTTATAGAGGTAGAGCTACTGATTGGATGCGGGGGCTTCACCGCCTACCAATTCCTGACAAACTCCGAATGCTATAAAATGTTAATCAGCAGTGAGGGCATGGGTGCTAAGGTCCATGTCCGAGAGGGAAAGAACCCAGACCATCAGCTAAGGTCCCCAAATGTATGTTAAGTTGAATAAACGAGGTTGAACTGCTTAGACAGCTAGGATGTTGGCTTGGAAGCAGCCATTCATTTAAAGAGTGCGTAACAGCTCACTAGTCGAGCGGTTCGGCATGGATAATAATCGGGCATAAACATACTACCGAAGCTATGGACTTGAAAAAGTGGTAGGGGAGCATTGTAGTGTCGTCGAAGGTGTACTGCGAGGTATGCTGGAGAAGCTACAAAAGAAAATGTAGGCATAAGTAACGATAATGCGGGCGAGAAACCCGCACACCGAAAGACTAAGGTTTCCTCAGCTATGCTAATCAGCTGAGGGTTAGTCGGGACCTAACGCGAACCCGAAAGGGGAAGTGGATGGACAACAGGTTAATATTCCTGTACCTGCTCACGTTAAAAGTGACGGAGGCGTATATTTGGTGCGTGCTGACGGAAATGCACGTTGAAGCCAGTGGTAACACGGCGATAGTACACTGAGACTACGGTCAAGGTGATAATCCAGAGAAGCGACTTCCAAGAAAAGCGAGTGAAGCAGCCCGTACCCTAAACCGACACAGGTAGTTGGGATGAGAATTCTAAGGTGCTCGAGAGATTCATGGCTAAGGAACTAGGCAAAATCGGCCCGTAACTTCGGGAGAAGGGTCGCCCATCTTCGGATGGGCCGCAGTGAAAAGGTCCAGGCGACTGTTTATCAAAAACACAGGGCTCTGCTAAATCGAAAGATGATGTATAGGGCCTGACACCTGCCCGGTGCTGGAAGGTTAAGTGGAGGGTTTAGCTTCGGCGAAGATCTGAAATGAAGCCCCAGTAAACGGCGGCCGTAACTATAACGGTCCTAAGGTAGCGAAATTCCTTGTCGGGTAAGTTCCGACCTGCACGAATGGTGTAACGATCTGGACACTGTCTCAGCCATGAGCTCGGTGAAATTGTAGTATCGGTGAAGATGCCGATTACCCGCAGTGGGACGAAAAGACCCCGTGAACCTTTACTATAGCTTAGTATTGGCTTTGGATAAGTAATGTGTAGGATAGGTGGGAGACTATGAAGTGGCGTCGCTAGGCGTTGTGGAGTCATTGTTGAAATACCACCCTTTGCTTATCTAGAGTCTAACCTCTTATAGAGGGACAGTGCTTGGTGGGTAGTTTGACTGGGGTGGTCGCCTCCAAAAGAGTAACGGAGGCTTCTAAAGGTTCCCTCAGCACGCTTGGTAACCGTGCGTAGAGTGCAATGGCATAAGGGAGCTTGACTGAGAGACATACAGGTCGATCAGGTACGAAAGTAGAGCATAGTGATCCGGTGGTTCCGCATGGAAGGGCCATCGCTCAAAGGATAAAAGGTACTCCGGGGATAACAGGCTGATCTCCCCCAAGAGCTCACATCGACGGGGGGGTTTGGCACCTCGATGTCGGCTCGTCACATCCTGGGGCTGGAGAAGGTCCCAAGGGTTGGGCTGTTCGCCCATTAAAGTGGCACGCGAGCTGGGTTCAGAACGTCGTGAGACAGTTCGGTCTCTATCTACTGTGGGCGTTAGAAATTTGAGTGGATCTGACTCTAGTACGAGAGGACCGAGTTGGACTAACCTCTGGTGTACCAGTTGTTCCGCCAGGAGCATTGCTGGGTAGCTACGTTGGGAAAGGATAAGCGCTGAAAGCATATAAGCGCGAAACCTACCACAAGATGAGATTTCTTTAAAGGGTCGTGGAAGATGACCACGTTGATAGGCTATAGGTGTAAAGGCAGTAATGTCATAGCCGAGTAGTACTAATAACCCATAGGCTTATTGTACGCCTGTTTTTTTAGAGTTACAATTATTTTTATGATGTTTTTTTTCAATATGTTATTATATACGGTTAAGTAGTAAATTATACTACACACACCGAAAGATTTAAGGTGATTATAGCGATGGGGCTCACCTCTTACCATTCCGAACAGAGAAGTTAAGCCCATTTGCGCCGATGGTACTGCAATCGTGGGAGAGTAGGTCGTCGCCTTTTTTGAAACCCCGTTCTTATTTATAGAACGGGGTTTTTGTTTTTTGTATACT
>NZ_CANMRL010000011.1 GCF_947500255.1 uncultured Psychroserpens sp.
CCAACTCCGTTAGAGGTTTGTGACGATGGAGTTCCAGATGGTCTTACGAGTATAGATTTAACATTAAAGAACACAGAGATTACGGATAATAACGCGAACTATTCTGTGAGTTATCATTTAACACAGGCAGATGCAGATGGGAATGTAAATCCATTGCCAATACCTTACACAAATATTAGCAATTGCCAGACGGTATTTGTACGAGTACAAGATATCAATACGGGATGTTACGATACCACGACCTTAGAGTTGTGTGTAGAGCAGGCACCTATAGCCAATACACCGACGCCATTAGCGTATTGTGATCCAGACAGTGATGGATTTGGGGTATTTGATTTAACGAGTAAGGACATAGAGATTACAGGAGGCGACCCGAACTTATCGGTGAGCTATCATGAAACGATGGCCGATGCTGATAATGATGTTAATGCCTTAGATAGTCCATATAATAATATCATGCAAGACACGCAAACGGTTTACGTTCGTGTAGAGAGTTCAACCATAGCAACAGATTGTGCGACGATAGTGGAGTTAATCTTGATTGTTAATCCAACACCACAGTTGGGAGCAGCTCCGACAGCTTTGGAGATTTGTGATGATCTTTCTGCAGATGGATTCGGACAGTTTGATTTAACGAGTAAGGAGGCGGAGATTTTACAGAATTTAGCAGATCCGACACAGTACACGGTTAGTTTTTATGAGACTGAGATGAATGCCGATATGGCAAATAACCCTATAGCAAATCCGACGAATTATACCAATACGACAGCGTTTAATCAGATTATCTGGGTTCGAGTAGAGGATATAGACCCAGCTACAGGCTGTTATAAACTGACGACCTTGGAGCTTATCGTAAATGCATTACCAGTTTTAGTGCAGCCTACGCCATTAGAGTTATGTGATGATAACAATCCAGGCGATGAGATGGAGATGTTTATCTTGGAAGATGCGACAGATGAGATTTTGGCTGGGCAGACGGGAATTAGTTTAACATACTATGAGACTCAGGCGGATGCCGATGCAGGGATCAATCCAATAACGAGTCCTTATACAAATATAGTTAATCCACAGACGATTTTTGTTCGAGCGACCAATGATGTTACAGGTTGTTTTGTAAGCACCACAGCGACAATATTATTACGAGTAAACCCAATACCATCACCGACACCACCGACAGATTTAGAGGTTTGTGATCAGGACAATGATGGATTTGAGTCGTTTAATTTAGAAGATCGTACACTGGAGATTATAGGCGGCGAGTTAGATACAGTAGTGACCTATCATGAGACTCAGGAAGATGCTGAGACAGGAGATAATGCCTTAGGTAGTCCATATACTAATATTGTTATGGATGAGCAGGTTATCTATATCAGACTTACCAATACGATAACTGGTTGTTACAATGCTTCAGAGACATTGACTATTCGGGTTTTACCTTCACCAGAGGTTCCAGTAGCGATAGATGATTATGTGATTTGTGACACGAATGCTGATGGAATTACACAGTTTGATTTGACGACAAAAGATGCTGAGATTTTAGGATCTCAGACAGATGTTACTTTGACCTACCATGTTACATTAGCAGATGCTTTATCAGGGAACAATCCAATAGCAAATGTAGGGAACTATACCAATACGAGTAACCCACAAACGATCTATGTACGCCTAGTAAGTGATATTAATAGTTGTGTAGATACGGGTCAGTTTGAGTTACGAGTAGAGTTACCACCAGTAGCCATTCAACCAACACCATTAGAATTATGTGATGATGATATTGCCGATGAGGTTACGGTATTTGATTTGACAGTAAAGGATAATGAGATTACAGGAGGCGAGGCGAGTTGGAGTGTAAGTTACTATGAGACTCAGGCCGATGCGGATGCCGGTATTAATGCAGTAGATGCCGAGGCTTATACAAATACCTCAGTAGGAGGAGCACCAGCGAATCCACAGACCTTATATGCTGTTGTTACCGATACCGATACAGGTTGTACAGACAGCATTACTTTAACGATTCGAGTGTTACCAAACCCGACACCAACAGAGGTTTTACCAGAGTTAATTTTATGTGATGATATCAATCCAGGAGATATGGAGGAGATCTTTGATTTGACGACCAATGAGGTATTGCTTCTCAATGGCGAGACCGGAGTGACACCAACGTATCATGAGAGTGAAGAGGATGCCGAGGATGGTATCAATGCGATAGTAGATCCGACGATGTATACCAATACCAGTACACCTCAAGTGATTTATGTACGAGTGACTAATGATATTACAGGTTGTTTTACAATAGTAAACTTTACTATAATTGTTAACCCATTACCAGATGTTGTAGCCGTTACCGATTTTATAGCCTGTGAGCTAAATAATGATGGTATTTACGATTTTGATCTCACGACAAAAGATGCAGAAGTACTAAATGGACAAGATCCGACGTTATTTACAGTAACCTATCATGCAACACAGCAAGATGCAGATGATCTAATGAACGCTTTAGTAAGTCCATATACGAATGTCACCAATCCCCAACAGATTTTTGTTGCGATAACCAACAACGATACGGGATGTTCTATAAGCACTCCAAGTTTTAATGTAGAGGTACAGGAAGCGGCAGAGGCTAATAGTGATATGGAGGTTATCGTTTATGAGATTTGTGATGATGAGATGGATGATGATAATGATCCAACGAACAATAGTTCCCAGTTTGATTTGTCGACTCAAAATGATTTAATTCTGGACGGTCAAGATCCAGCGAACTATATAGTGAGTTACTATGCTAGTGAGGCTGATGCGGAGTTAGGGGTTAACCCATTACCGTTTTTATATGAGAATTTGGTAAATCCTCAGGTAATTTGGGCACGTGTAGACAATGATACGCCAGATGGAGCAGGTATGGACACATCGATTTGTTATGCGGTAGCAGAATTGACCTTACAGGTGAATCCACAACCCGTATTTGATTTGGAAGACAGTTACATTTTATGTGTAGACACCAATGGTAGTGAGGTTATTAATGCACCAGTATTAGATACAGGGCTTAGTACAGCAAGTTATAGTTTTGTATGGTTCTTTAATGGCGTTGAGATTGTAGGAGCAACAGATAGTAGTTATATGCCAAATGAGGGAGGTACTTATAGTGTTACAGTGACAGATATAGTGACATCAAGTGTAACGATGTGTGAGAGTAGTGATACAACCGAGGTTATAGAGAGTGATCCACCTATAGTAACAGCAACGGTAACGACCGAAGCTTTTGCAGATACGCATGTTATCGAGGTTAGTGTAGAGGGCGTAGGCGAATATGAGTACAGTTTAGATGGTGGTCCATGGCAGGATGAGCCAATATTTGTGGATGTATCTTTAGGAGAGCATGTGGTGACGGCAAGAGATAAGAATGGCTGTGGAGAGGCGAGTGATGAAGTTATCGTTATGGATTACCCTAAGTTCTTTACTCCAAATGGAGATGGTTATAATGATAGATGGAACATTAGTGCAATAAATAATCAACCCAACGCAAAAATTTATATATTTGACAGATATGGAAAATTACTCAAGCAATTAAGTCCAACAGGATTAGGTTGGAATGGTAACTATAATGGGAACCAGATGCCAACAAGTGACTATTGGTTTGTAGTTGAGTATAATGAACCTAATACAGGTGACCGTAAAGAATTTAAAGCCCATTTTACCCTGAAAAGATAA
>NZ_CANMRL010000012.1 GCF_947500255.1 uncultured Psychroserpens sp.
CTCTCTTTGATGATGCTAATCGATGGATTCTGTGGAATCACAGTATCGGTTGGATCATCTGGCTCACCATCACCATTATTATCCGTATCAGTTGGATCGGTTGGATCATCACTATCATCGGTTATGACATTACCAGCAGGATCATCTCCATTAGCTGTCGCTTGGTTGGTTACTATTCCTGCATCTATATCATCTTGTGTGATGGTATATGTGGCTGTATATACTATTGTTCCAGCTCCTACGGCTAAATCCTCTAAATCAGCCTCTAAGTCTAAGTCTGCACCTCCACTCTGGTATACTGGTGTTGGTAAAGTACCTGTTCCGGTAAAGTCAGCAGCATTCTCAACTACACTAACATCAAATA
>NZ_CANMRL010000013.1 GCF_947500255.1 uncultured Psychroserpens sp.
GGACAACCATTAGTATCTGTTCTTGGAATATCATGTGATCCGACAGCATACTCAATACCTTCATAATTAAACGTCTCGCCTTCACAAACTTCTCCTGAAGCTGCGTCGTCTGGTGTCACAGGATAAGCTGCTACCGTTAATACCGTTTTGTACGGACAACCATTAGTATCTGTTCTTGGAATATCATGTGATCCGACAGCATACTCAA